>NZ_JALGBI010000001.1:0-1200000 GCF_022809125.1 Variovorax terrae
CGACGTACTCGCCGGTGGTGGTGCCGATCTGCTGGCCGATGGCGCCGCCCATGAGGCCGCCGAGCAGGGCGCCGGTGAGGGAGCCCAGGGCAAGACCGACGGGGCCGGCGAGGGCGCCGGCCGTGGCACCCATCTGGGCGCCGCGCAGGGCGCCGGCCATGCCGCTGGCGGTGCCAACGACGGTGCCCAGGGTGCCGCCGGCTTTGCGGGCGAGGTCTCGGGTGGTGATCTGGGTGGAACGGCAGTGGGGACATTGCATGGAGAGGCTCCTGGAGTTGAAGGGGGGTGAGGGAACACGGCAGGCCATGGGGCGAGCAGACGGCAAACAGCCCCTGGGCGCTTGTGGCGCACAGGGGCTGGAGGTCTGCTGGGGTGAAGGGAGAAGAAGAGAGAAAGGGCCTGCCGTGGATCAGTCGGGGGGACTGCTCAAGGAAGGTATATGGGGTTGAAAGGGGATAGGAAGGGGATCGCGTTGCAGCGGCTCCAGCTCCGCGGGGGCGTGTGGAGTGCAGCTGCCTCGGGGTCCTTCAATCTGAGTAGAGGTAAGTACCAGGGTGGAGGGCTTGCAGGCCGATTCATCATTCAAGCTTGATGAGCAGGGCGAGGGGCACTGCGGTTTGTTGGGGGTGTGTGTGATTTCTTTGACGGCTAGAGGAGGCGGTTGAGCTGGATAGTGGATGGGTATAGTCGGCCAAGATCTGTCGGCCTGGGGGTAACTCGGATGCCAGTTGAGGTGGTGGTGACCTGCCCCCGGTTTCTCCGAGACATTGATTTCTAGGAAGATGGCTCCCGCCCGAAGAGAAGCCCATGAAGAAAAGTCGATTTTCAGAAGAGCAAATGATCACGATCCTGCGCGAAGAAGATCGCACGACGGTGGCCGAGGCCGCCAAGAAGCACAAGGTCAGCGACGCCACCATCTATGCCTGGCGCAAACACTTCGGTCAGATGGAATCGGTCGACGTCAAGCGTCTGAAGGCCCTGGAGCTTGAGAGCAGCCGGCTAAAGAAGCTCCTTGCCGAGCGAGATCTGGGCCTCGAGATCCTCAAGGAGATCAATGCAAAAAACGGTGAGTCCTCTGGCTCGACGCGAGCAGCTGGCCTTCGTGCGTGCGCGCATCCACACGCCGTTCAAAGCCAACATGGTCTGAGCCTACGACTTCGTCTTCGACACCACGGCCAGCGGTCAGCAGATAAAGTGCCTGACGGTCGTGGACGAATACGCCCGCGAGTCTCTGGCTATCGATTTGGCTGGTGCCATTCGTTCCAGGCGGATGATCGAGGTGTTGTCGCGCCTTGTCAGCCTGCGCGGTGCGCCGCTGTTCATGCGCTCGGACAACGGGCCGGGGTTTGTCAGTCAGGTCATCCTGGAGTGGATCTCAGGCTCGGGCATTGCCACCGTGCTCAACGATCCCGGCAAGCCTTGGCAGAACGGCATCGACGAGAGCTTCAACGGTAAGTTTCGCGATGAGTGTCTGTCCATCGAGTGGTTTCGCTCGCGTCGCGAAGCCGCTGTCCTGATCGAAGCCTGGCGCAATCACTACAACGAAGTACGCCCCCACAGCAGCCTGCAATACTTGACCCCGGCGCAGTTCAAACAGGAATTCCGCACAGAACCGCAACCCGCCGTCTTCTCGGAATAGCTGTCTCGACTAAACCGAGCAGGTCATCGCCAAAATGGGTATATCTCAATCACCGAGTGTAATCGCCGAGAGTCTCTGCAATTTGATTTGATGTTAGGTAAGAGTCAATTGGCAGCTCTAGAGGAAATCCGAAGCGGGGGAGGGTTGATTTTCAAAATAAACCTCTACATTCAAGCCATAGGCCCCTTGAGCTTAAAGCGCATGGACTGCGAGATATACAAGGAGGTCAACCTGATTGAGTGGGCGAAATTGCTGTCCTTAGTGGTAGTTTCTAAGTATCTGTGTGTTTCGGTATTGTTGCCCAAATTTCCCTGGAAAACCTATATAAGGATGTCGTGCAATTTTTGTGTAAGACTCAAAACTTCATGCTACAGAGTGAATAATACGCTGTAGTTGCAGAATGCAGGCAAGCCTTGGAAATTCTCTTAGTGAGTCTAGGTGAAAACGGAAGTTCGGATGCTGTAGCAAAAAACTCATCTAAAAACACCGTACTCGAGATATACAAATCACAAGCGGATAGAAATAAATGAGTCGAGTACAAAGATCTGTGCTCATGCGGATGGTTGACTCTCATCTGCCTCATTTGGTTCATCATCTTTCGGTTGCGAGAGATTTTCGCAGCCGTCAAAATACTGCTTTGGCGCTTGCGAGTGCGACTGGAATTCTCTCTGCTTGGCGAATTTCAAATTTTAATGAGGAGGTTGCTTGAAAATACTCATGTATAAGAGCGGCGATCAGTTTTGCTGGTGATTAAAAATATCACGAATAACTGATCCATATCAGTTTATTTGATCGAATGCAGGGATTGAGATATAACTAATATATATTTGATTATTTATATATAAAACTTAAATTAATCAAAAAATCCTATTGCACTTGAACACTATGCGACACTGAGTCGTCGCCAATGCAGTAAATATGGCGCTACAGATAGCGCTGCCCCACTTACCTCGAATCCAGGGAGCACAGCCCTCCAAGCGGGCAAAGCTGGCTCATAGTCAAGCAGAGTCCTGAGGACCGTCGTCGGACCTGTTTTGAACTCTCTGGCCTCTTCACCCGGCTTCAATGCCGCATCACAACCTTGGGGATGCTGTTTTGAAAACCCCCTTGCTTGACAACGGGTTTGACAATTTCGGATATGCCAAAACATCTTCGCCGCGCTGGTGGTTGGGCGTAGTTCGCCCCTAATGGCGGGGGCGGCCTCTTTGTTCGAGCTTGCGCCGATTCACCAGTCCTGAGCCAAATAGGTGCGTTCCCTTCTTCGGCATGACCTGGACAAGCTGGTTCGTTTTGCACGGGTAGCCAAGAACATATCGGCGCAGGTTGGCCCGCTTCTCAAGTTCCCAGTGGCCGATCTGTCCAAGAACCCACGTCCCACCCCAACGCTCCTTGCGGCGCATGTTAACGTTATCGAAATAACCATCACCTTGCGTAATCTTGTCCCGCCAGTATTCCCCGATTTTTGTCGCTAGCCCTTGATCGTCCTTGACGTGTGAGCCATCAAAAAAAAGTACGAGATGGAGATGGTAGCCAGCTCTCGGTGTGAACTCGATTCGCCAGACGTAGCCTTTGAGATACCGGAACAAGTCTGGCTTGCCCTTCATATTTGCAAATAAGTGTTCGCGATCTTTCTGTACGACCTCAATAGGTACGCGAACAGCCCGTGGAACAGAGGAAACGACTCCATCAGAGAGATCAATATAACTGCATTCCCGATCTTTATTCACAAATACTTTAATTTGCTCAGGAAGAAATTTTCGTTCTTGATGGTAGAGGTCAAGCCGAATAACACAAAGCTGTGGGTAAGAGTTGAATAGCTTGAATTCCAGTTCATTAATTCGCTGAAGATTTTTATTGATCTTACTTTCCCAGCTTGCGATGGCTTTTCTGAGTTTAATTTTTACAGCTACTTCTCGCATCACTGCAACGAATTCATCAAAAATATCGGCAACAGTACTATTTTCTTTCACGGTTTCACAATAAACCAACCCAGCACAGCTCTTAATCATGTGTTGGTGGTACTGCTGGAAGAAGAAATTTAGTAGCGGATGATAGCTGTAACCAATGGTTTGAGTTTGTGCGTAGCGATGCAGGTTATGCAGATGCTTCCCAAGCTTCGAAATCTTCTTAACCTGATTGCCAAAGCTGTTTTTGTCTGATTTGTAGAAAGTATCATTTTTGTAGATAGTCATGCGCATGAAATCCATGATGTTTTCAATCCATTTGAAGTGGCTCGCGAAAAGCCACAAACTACCATCTGCGCTATGCAGCACATAGCTGTCAAAGGTATTTAAATTGTTCACAAAATTACCCTTTGCTGTTGTTTTTTGAATTGGTATTTATCTCAATAAAGCCAAAATCCACCAAAAATAAAGATACGTAGCGAAAGCTTGAGAAGCCCTCGTAAATAGGTGGAAATTGGCTTCTAAGGCGGGAGTGGGTATATCTCTAGAGCTTCCTGCATCACCCGAGCACCATCGGAATCGCTGGCAACTGCTCGAAGGCAGCCGCCACCAGATCAAGGGCGATAAAAACCCACGCCGGGCGGGTGCACCGAGGGCAATAGCATGGGCGGCAGCAACACCCGCGCCTCGCGTCCGTAACGAACAACGGAGACGCGTCCCTGTCCCGCCAAGACGGGCAGGGCCTGATCAAAGCGGGCCTTGGTCAGGCCCAGATTGACCGCGCTGAAGCGCAGCACCCTGAGTGGCCAATTCGCCTCCAGCAAAGGGTTCGCCATTGCGCGAAGCGCTTGCTCGATCTTGTTGGCGTCGTCCTCAGCCCGCGTCCGTTTGGGAGGCTCGTAGGTCAGATGCTGGAACGCGAGAACGCTCCAGCGACCGAGCCAGTCGGCGGTCTGCACCGTTTCGAGGGAGGCTTCGCCCTCGGGACCCTGCTCAAACACGTGCAACGTTCCGGCCAGCCGCAACAGGCGCTCCACATGACGGGAGCCGTACTCGGCATGCGGATGCCATTCGCCGCGAGGAGCGCAGAGGGCTCGAACATCGCGATCGACCGTATCGAGAAACTTCAGGGCATCGGGCGTCAGGCCGATACAAGGCAGCGCTTTCCTTTTTGCGCGTATGTTGCGCACCGTGATCGTCAGCAAATCGGTGATGCGCGCCCCATACCGTGCTGAAACGTGGTTGTGCGTCCGTGAGTGCGGTGCTAGCCTGTGCTCAGGCAAGTCGCCCGTGGCTGCGACCAAGAAGCGGTTCACAAGGCCAACCCCGCCCCTGCTTGCTCCCAATAACACACGATGAGCATCAAAAATCGCGGGTTGCTCCATGAGCAACATCACGAGTCTGTGTCCCGTGAGGGCCATGCGGCCCGTGGAAATCCGCGCGTTGCGGAGTGTGGTGCCGTCGAGCAGCTTGGCCAAGGTGGGGGATTCCCGCAGCAGGCGTTTGAGCTGCCCGGCCTCGTCGGTGAACAATCCCGCCATCGGCCACGCCTGGAGCGCAAGCAAGATGGCCTCGCGCGTTGCGTCTTCCAACAGAAGGCCGGGGTGCGTCTCCAGAGGCTCGGCTGCGAAGCCCTCGAGGAACCGCTCAACCGGCTCAATCAGGGTTCGAAAGACGCGAGTTTTGCCAGCCCCTGAAGGTGCTACCAACAGGAAGTTTGCCCCCAGAGGCATGGTCTTGCCGTCGGGCCAGGCGATGTCCGCGCAGCCCTGCGTTGCCAGCGCAGCGAATGCAAGAAGCTGTGGGCCAATGATCGACGAAGAAACGCCGCTCACGCCAAGTTCGTTTGCAAGCTGGCCAAGGGTGGCAGGAAGAGCGTGAGAGGGAAACGGGGGGAGAAAGGGCATGAAAGGTGCCATGGTCATTTGCCCTCCTTTTGCTTGTCGTTGACGAGCGCGGCGATGGCGTCGTCAGGCCAAAGCAAGCGTTTGTTGGGGTGCCGAAGTGGACGAGCGCCGTGGTGGGAACCGGTCGTGCAGTGACGCTTGCGCACGGATTGCGGTTGAACAAGGAAACTGGCGGCGAACTCTTCCGTGGTCAAGCGGTAGGGATCGGGCGAGCACTGCTGAGGCGGATGGATGGTCATGGAAACTCCAAATTTTGAGCGTGTCGTGCGCCTTGTTGGAGCCGGGGCTAGGTCACCCCCTTGAAGGAATTTCTGGCTCCGCGTCAAGACGTGGAGTCAGTATTGATTGCGGTTCGGAAGTTTCCCAGAGAAGGGGGGGCATAGGGTTCTATGATCCCTAAATTCTCGACGCGACTGCCCCTTTTGTAATCCTTGATCTACGCTGTTTTCGCACGACGCGCCTGCTCTTGAGCTGTGCGCTTTTCCTTCTTTTGGGGATCAATGAACTTTTGCAAGGCCTTGAAGCTATAGTTCTTCCAGCCCGTATCCCCAAGCTGTTGCAAATGTTCTCGCTCTGACCATCGCAGGCGAGAGTACGCGGGTTTACCATCGGATTGCTTTCTTTGGGCTAGCTTTTTCAGCATGTCATAGACCTCATACGGATCAAGAGGTCGCCTGGACTCTCTCTGGGCAATCCTGATCTCGTTCTCAATCAGGCAGACTCTCCCTGTGGAGCCCTTTCGGCTAACTCTGTCCGTACGACTCCGATCTTCATCCCGCTTCTCCAGTTCTTGCGCTCGCTCAACCAGCAAGATAGGAGCGGGGACCAAGGCGGCATCTTTTTTTGGCTCTTTAAAAAGACCGAGGAAATAGTCAAGCCAAGATGGTGATAGCGACTTAGGTTGGGAGGTATAGTATTCGTCGCACCAGATCACGAAACCCAAAGGTGTGCTTTCGGTGGGCGCTATTTCTGCTCCGTCGATGGAGTCCACCGTGTGGTCCTCGATCCATCGTTCCACCACGTCGCGTGCCTGGCGTAGCTGGTGAGGCGAAGCGGGCAAGTTCGGGTTCTTGAGTTGGCGCCCCGTTTTAGGGACTTTTCGGTGATTCGCGCTGGGAAGAATGCCGCTGACCAACATGGCACCCATTGGTATCGTCCACTGCTGGCGCCAGAAGAATTTCATGATCGTTTCATTGATCCGAGAGTACTCTTGTACTACTTTGTCTGCGGTGTGTTGAGTTTCCGTGCTCATTGGCGCTCCGATGTTTGCAAGCGATTTTCTATCTCGGCCTGCTCCAGCAACCTGGCCTCAATCTGGTCATGCCACTTGTGAAGCAGATCCAGGGGTCTGCGAAGGTAATGTTTTTCGGCAATGGCCGACGGTTTGCATCCTTGAATCTGGGCAGCCACGCCGACCGGAACTTCACACTACTCCGACAAGGTGTTGAACGCGCGGCGCAAGCCATGCAGGGTAACGTGAAGCAAGTCAGCTGCCTTCAGGGCTTTCACATGGGCAATGCGAGGTTCTGAGATTTTCCATCGGCAAAGGTCAGACTTGGGAGGACCCACGATGGCGGTTTCCACTGAATGTCGCGCCTGACAACCACGATCTCACGCCGTGCTGAAACCAAACATTGAACAAGATTTTGATCGATCAGCGCTATGAGGCGGTAGAAGTTCTTTCTATGTATTTTTCGGCTAGCGTCTGCGGAAAGACTTTTACATTCGGCCTCGTCGCGCAAGGTCTCTCTTGGGGATCGTAGATCGCATTGTCAAGTCCTCTCCATATCGAAAAACTCAACATTGAATCCATTCTCTAGCAGTTTTGCCCTGCTGCATCTCGACTTTGAGATGCAGCAGGGCAAAGACTGTCTCGCTCTTCAGGTCGTCTCTGATGTGACCTTTCAGAACTCGCTGACCAAACGGCGTCAATCGATCGAGAGTCTCGACGATTTCTCCTGCGAAGTACATGGCGGAAAACTCACGAAGGTCAAAATCGTTTCGACGAAGGTGATTGGTCTGTGCATGGTGCCGATGCGCGCTACGCGCTTGTTCATCTCCAGCTACGCGTGCTTGCAGCACGCTGTGGCGCTCGCCGCGTGGCCGTGGGTTCGTCGCCCCTCTGGCTGTTGGCCGGGTTTCCGTCTTTCCCCTCCTTCATCGCTGATCTCGTGACCGTAGCTGTCGGTGCTTGGCCGTCAAGGCGCGCAGGGCCGTGTCCTCGCCGGAGGTTGCGGGCGGCCCCAATCCCCCGCGCTTGGTGCCTTGACGGCTAGTTCTCGCCAGCCCGGCCTTTTATGGGCGATGAACTCAGGAAAGACGGCGGAAACGGCAACCAGCCCAGGTCACTGCGCCGAATTCACCGAAGCCAATACCGGACTCCGAATCTTGGAGTCCGGCTGGTGTGGGAACCACAGGAGAGCCGCGCGTGCAGATGCCGACACCTTGAAGCACTCCCCCTTTTCATCTCTTCATTCAACGTCCCGGTACGGGGTAGGAGATTTCAATATGAACACCGCTACCCTTCACGAAACCACTGCCATCGCCGCTGCTGCTCATGCTTCATGTACATGTCTTTCAACGTGTCACACGGCCGCGGGATAAGATGCCCAGATCGACATAGCGCGTCCCATGATGGCTGCTGCCGTCATACTGCAGACGAACGCCCCCGACCTCAAAAGTACCCAGGCGTTCCAAGGCAGAGGCTAATGCCGTGCTCGTCGCAGGTCCCGTCGTGGAGGCGAGGCCGCGCAGGGCCACCTGGGCGGCAAGGTAGCCTTCGAAGCCGAACGACGTGGCTCGCGCACCAGGGCTTGTTTGCAGCGCCTGGCGGTACTGCACCATGATCGGCAGGCGCCGGTCGTCGAGTTGTGGCACGACCTGGGTGAAGACAATGCCGTTGCTGCGATCACCCAGGCGGCGATGCAGTTGCTGAGGTTGCAGAAGCGAGACGCAATAGAGCGTGGAGGCCGGCAGGCCGGCCTCCAGCAGTGCTCCGACGACGGCGATGGCACCTTCGCCGCCGCCGGCCAACAGAACGGCCTGAGGACGGGCCTCGACCAGGCGCCGAGCCACCTCGCCCGAGTTCTTGCCGCTCAGATCGAAGCGCAATGACGCAAGCTCTTGCAGGCGGTGCTCCTGCGCAGTAGCGGAAAACTGGCGGGCGATGTCGTTGCCTGTCGGGTTGTCCATCGTGGCGATGGCGATCCGGCGCGTGCCGATGGTGTCGAGATGGCGCGCGATGTGCCGTACCTCGTCGCCAAAGCTTCCGATGACGAAGAAGACATAGCGGTGGTACCCGCGCTGGCTGTCGGCGCCGCTGCGTGCCCCGATCAGCGGAATACGCTGACGCTCGGCCCAGGGCATGAGCGCCGCCAGATTGGGTGCTCCTACCGGTGCCAGCAGGGCGACGGCGCCATGCTCGATCCGCAGCGCTTCGGCATTGGCGACGCTGCGTTGCGGGTCGTAGCCGTCGTCCAGCGACACCACGCGCACTGGGCGTCCGCCGATGCCACCGGCCGCATTGACGGCCGAGATGGCACCGTCGATCGCGGTCTTCATCTCCATAGCAGTGTCCGCGAAGATGCCGCTGGCCGGGTAGGTGTGGCCGAGCACGATGGCGGAAGAGGTCTGTGCGCGGACCAGCGGATGGCCGATCCCGCTGGCCGCGAAGGTGGCCGCGCACCGGAGCCAGTGCCGGCGGGTCGATCGCATGGGTTTCATCGTCATTCTCCAAAAAGGGGCGGCACCATTTGGGGGGCCGCGTACTTGCTCGATTGACTGTGACGACAGGCCGTTGCCGGCCTCCTTGATCGGACTAGAAGCGGTGGCGAATGCCGAAGCCGAAGCTGGTCCCGCTGGCCTTGACGATGGACGGCGGGGCCGGCAAGGTGCGGGTCTCTGTTCTGTCATTCATGACGACCGCATACAGGTCGGTGCGCTTGGAGAGATAGTGGTCATAGCCCAGGGTCAGTACCGCCCGCTTGACGTTGCCGCCCGCGGCCGTGCCGGGCACGGGCGTGGGTGTGTCGCTGGTCTTGCGCACCGCGTAGCCGGCCAGGAAGCGTCCGGTGCCCACGGGCATGGCGGCGCTGACCTCCATCACGCGATACCCGACGTCCTGGGGAGCGGCGTCGGTGCCGTTGTTCTGTATGCGGCCGACGTGCGCGAACAACTTCACGGCGCTGAAGTCGTAGGATCCGCCGAGCATCCAGGTCTTCACATGATTGGGGGTGGTGCCATCGGCGAAGGTCAACGGGGTTTTCTTGACCGACTGCCAGGCGAACGAGGCGGCCAGGGGCCCCTGGTCGTAGCTCAGCCGGGCGCCGGTGTTGCCGCCGCCCTGGCCCTCGGGCAGGCTGCGCGCCACGCTGAATCTCACGCCCGAGAGGCTTGGGCTGTCGTAGGTGGCCTGGTTGGTCCAGGCGGTGCCGCCCGCTTGCGGGCCACCGATGTGGGTGACCAGGTTCAGGGGACCGAACACCGTCGAATCCGCGAACGCGTTGGACGTGATCGAGTTGAGGAAAAGCAGCGTCGTGATGTTGCCGACTCGCAGGGTGCCCCAATCCCGGCTGGCGAGGCCGACCCAGCTGGAACGAGAAAAGAACGGGTCAGCCCCGACATTGACAGGTGGTCCGATCGCATCGCTGCGGCCCACTTCGCCGGTGTCGTTGCGGATGAACGCCGAGAGGTCGAAGATGGCGTTGAGGCCGCCGCCCAGGTCCTCGGTTCCCCGGAAGCCGAGATGGCTCGTCGACAGGCCGCCGCCATCCAGCCGGGTGACAGATTGATCGAGCGCGTTGACGCCGGTGGCAGCGCCCTTGAAGCGTCCGAGGGTGGCGTCGACGAGGCCGTACATGGTCACGCTGGACTGGGCCATGGCGAGGCCGCTGGTCGAAACCAGCAGCATTGCAGCGAGTGGGGTCTTGTAATTCACGGGGGTGTCTCCTGGGTTGGTAGATGAAAGAAAAGTCAGGGTTTCAGAAAAAGCCGCTCCCTGGCGTGAGTGCGGGGCACGCACGCCATGAGCGCGGAATGGTGGTCGGGGGGCGCGAGGCGCTCTAGGGACTCATGGCGAGTTCGCGCACAAGGCTTCGTCGAAGATCGCCACGGCGCGGGTCCAGCCGGCTGAGGCGCCGCGGATCTTCACGGGAAAGCAGCTGATGAAGAAGCCGTCGGCAGGCAGAGCTTCCAGGTTGTGCAATTTTTCCAGATGGCAATAGCCGATGTCGCGCCCGGCCTTGTGGCCCTCCCAGATCAATGAAGCATCGCCCGTCTCGGCGTACTTCTTTGCGGTGTAGGCAAAGGGCGCGTCCCAACTCCAGGCATCCGTGCCGGTGAGCCGCACGCCGCGCTCCAGCAGGTACAGCGTGGCCTCGTAGCCCATGCCGCAGCCAGCGCGGGTGTAGGCCGGCGTGCCGTAGGCGCTGCCCGCACGCGTGTTGACAACGACGATCTCTAGCGGCTGGAGGCGGTGCTCGATGCGATCGAGCTCGGCCTCGACATCGGCGGGCTGCACCACATAGCCATCGGGCAGATGGCGGAAATCCAGTTTCACCCCTGGCTGAAAGCACCAGTTCAGATCGACCTCGTCGATCGCAATGGCACGCTCGCCGCCATCCATGGTCGATGCGAAGTGCCAAGGCGCGTCAAGGTGGGTGCCGTTGTGGGTGTTGAGTTGCACATCCTCAACGGCCCAAGCCTCGCCGTCGGGCAGATCTTCGCGCTTGAGGCCGGGAAAGAACTGCGCCAGATCCCCGTAACTCATCTGATGATCGATGTACTGGATCTTCGGACCCAGGCCGGGGGGATCGGAGGGAATGTCATTCTCGAGATGCATCGAGATGTCGATGAAGCGGCGTTTCATGGTGGGACCTCAGGGTTGTTTCCAGCGAAGCAGGCGGCGCTCAGCCGCGCCGAGAAGCGCGTTGCTGGCGAAGCCGATCACACCGAGCAGGGCGACGCCCGCAAAGAGCTCTGCTGACCGGAAGGCGCGCGCCGCCTGCAGAATGGCCTGGCCCAGGCCCTGCTGGGACGCCAGCATCTCGCCGACGATCGCGAGAATCAGCGAGACGGTGAGCGACAGGCGCATGCCCGCCAGCGCATCGGGCAATGCATTGGGCAGACCGATCTTGAAGACGAAGGCCAGAGGCGACAGCCTCAACACGCGTCCAACTTCGTGCAACCTGGGCTCCATGGTGGCAAAGCCGTGGACAGTGGCCAGCAGGACCGGCCATACCGCACCGAAGGCAATCACCACCAGCACCATCGCCGGGGATAGGCCGATCAGGGCGATGGCGATCGGCATGATGGCGGAGGCTGGCAGCGGGCGGATCACCTCCAGCATAGGCTGCAGCCAGGCCCGTAGCGTGGCCGAGGTGCCGATCAACGCCCCCAGTGCGATACCGATCAGGGAGGCCAGGGCCCAGCCATAGGCCATGCGCTTGATCGTGCCCAAGGTAAGGCCGAACAGTTCCCCGTGCGACAGTCCTTGGACCAGCGCGTCAAATGTGGCCTGGGGGGCTGGCAGGAAGATCGGCGACACCCACTCACGGTTAGCCACAACGGCCCAGACGCCGAGCAGACCCAATGTGACGGCGATGCTGGACACGGCGGCGCTCCAGCGCGAGGATGTGCTGATCATGGCTGGTCTCCCGGGGCGCCGGAAAGCGAATGACGGAACCATCTGCGCTGCAGGCCGAGGAGCCCGGCGCTCACACCCCAGCCCAGCAGCCCGATCCACACCACGAGTGCGAACATCAGGTCTGGGCGCAAGCTCTGCTGCGCGCTCATCAAGGCATAACCCAGGCCTTGCGGGTTGGCGGCGATCTCGACCGTGACCCCGACCACCAGCGCGATGCCCACGCTCAGGCGAAAAGCCACGAAGATACGCGGCAGCGCCGCCGGAAGAACGATCTTGCCCACTCGCGCCAAGGGAGAGAAACCCAGGACTCGCGCCACCTCCAGCAGGCGCGGATCGACTTGCCGGATGGCCGCCTGGGTGAGAATCAGCATCGGCCAGAAGCAGGTGAAGGCGACAACGGCGATCTCCATCGCGGAACCGAACCCGAACATCAGCAATGACACGGGAATCAACGCTACCGAAGGCACCGGTCGCAGCAACTCCACGGACAGGGCCGAGGCTTGAGCCGCAGGGCGTGACAGGCCCAACCAAACGCCAGTCAGCAGGCCGAGTCCGCCGCCCAGGATCAGACCCGACAGGGCTGCCCACAAGGTCTGGCAGGAACCGAGCCAGATGCTCCCATCGACCAGCGCCTGCCACAGCGCCGCAGCCACCTGCGTGGGACGGGCCAGCGCATCGCTTTGCACGTCGCTGAGCCGCATGCCGGCCTCGGCCAGCGCCAGCAGCGACAGCGGGACGATCAGACCGCGTGCGTCAGGCTTCATGACGAGCCTCCAGCGGGGATGCGTGGCGCGGCTCCAGTGTCCTTTGGCAGCTCATGCGTGCGTTTCCTTGATGTAGTCAAAAGCCGAGCGGCGCAGGCGCAGGAACTCGGGGGCTTCGCGCGTGGCCAGCTGGTTGCGGGGCCGGTCGAGATGAACCGGGAATGTCTGCGCCAGGCTGGACTGCTCGCCCGGGTTCGTCCGCAGCGCGAGCACCGTGTCGCCCAGGTAGATGGCTTCTTCCAGGTCGTGCGTAATGAAGAGCACGGTGGTGCCCGCGGCCTCGACCAATTGCAGCATCTCGTCCTGCAAGGTCTGGCGCGTCATCGCATCGAGCGCACCGAAAGGCTCGTCCATCAACAGCACGGCCGGCTCTTGTGCCAGGCACCGGGCGATCTGCAGGCGCTGCTGCATGCCGCCCGACAGCTGTCCCGGGTACTTGTCGGTGTGTGCCGCCAATCCCACTTTACTCAGCAAGGCCTGGATGCGGTCGGCTCGCTCAACCTTCGGCACGCGGGCTGCCTCCAACGCCAGGCTGACATTGCCGGTCACCGTGCGCCACGGCAGCAGGGCCTTGGCGTAGTCCTGGAAAACAATGGCGACGTCCTGCGCGGGCCCGGTCACGGGCAGCCCATTGCGCCGCACCTGTCCTGCAGTGGGATGCACGAGGCCGGTCAGCAGACGCAGCAGCGTGGTCTTGCCGCAGCCCGAGGGGCCGATCACGCAGACGAACTCCCCGCGACGCATCGTGAAGCTGAGGCGGTTGATCACCCGGCGGCGTCCGAAATCCAATGCCACGTCGTCGAAGGCGATCAGGGGCTTGTCCGGGCTTTCCTGGACCAGGGCCAGGTGCTGGGGCGCCGTGCGCGTGTCGCGGGCGAGGGCAGCGGTCATGACTTTCTCACTTGGCGATCAGCGAGCCGACCGTCGGCCGCTTCTTCAGCATGTCCTGCTCACGCATCGTGTCGACCCAGAAGCGCAGGTGGCCGTCGGTCATGTCGCTTGCCAGCAGTGGCCAAGGCGTAGCCTGCAGCACGGGAGGCGGCACCTTGAAGTACTTGCCAAGGTCGGCGTAGGCCTCGCTGCGGTTGGCCTGGGCGTAGGCAACGGCGTCGGCGAGAGCATGGCGGAAGGCCTGTATGGCGGGGCCATTGCTGCTGGCCCATTTGCGCGTCGCGGTGTAGACAACGGTAGAGAAGCCGTTGGGCATCTCTGGCGCGAAGCCCTGCAGCGGTACGCCGATCCCGCCGGCACGCATGCGGCCGATGAACGGTTCGGCCGTCACCACGGCGTCGACGCCCCCGCCGCGCAGCACGTCAGGCATCTGCGGAAGAGACACTTCGATGAAGCTCACGAGCTTGGCATCGATGCCGTGCATGGACAGCCAGCGGCGCACGAGCACGTGCAGGGTTCCATTCAAGCCCGGTACACCGACCTTCTTTCCCACCAGATCCCGGGCCTCCCGGATGCCTGCATCCGATCGCACGACGACGCCGATGGAGTTCTTCGTGTTGTCGTAGAGCGATCCGCTGGCGAGGCCGACGAGGTCTAGCCCGCTGTCCGCGGCTTGGAGAAAGACAGCCGGCGTGGTGCCGCCGATCTGTACAGAGTTGGAGACCAGCGCGGGCGGTACGTTGGACGTCAGCGTGATGAGCTGGAGCTGAACGTCCAGGCCCCGTTTTTCGAAGAAGCCGCGCTCCTTGGCGATGAAGGCTGCCGCGAAATCGGGGACGGCGGTGTAGCCGAGCGTGATCTTGGTTTGGGCCAGTGCGGCGCCGCCAAGCAGTGATACGGCCAGGGCCAGGGTGCGAAGGAAGTCCATGTTGTCTCCTTGATGCAAGTCAATGGATGGCATGGCCGCGAGTGCGGCGAATGCCACGCTGACGTACTCACAGAGAGAGCTGCCTAGTGCCTGGTGCCGACGCGAGGGCAACCCTTTGCTTGTCGATCTGCCTATCCATGCCGCTGTGGCGTCCCAGGGGCGGCACAACGACAGCACTTGGATCACGCGTTGTCGACTGCAGCGCTACGAGACATCTCTCATGATGTACGATCGTACAAATTATATTGTACGATCGTATAAATCAAGATATGGGGTTTACCCGAGGATGTGAGGAGGGTCGCTGCAGGCTTGGCGACCCTCCTGCGTGCGTCGCGGCCAAGGGGGCCCGGCTTAGGGATGAGGCTTCGCCTGAGAGGCGGCGCTGGTAACGGCGCCGCCTCTGAAAAAGTGAAGCGCAGTGTGGTCCGAGGTTCGCGAAGAGCCAGCGTCTTCGCGCTATTTACTACCCACGGGATGCGCCGCGCCGCGCCGGCCTGTGCGGCACTGGCGCCTGCGCACTGGGTTTGTCGAGCACCGCGTGGAACCCGCCAGCGATGAATGCGAGCAATTCTTCCTTCGCCGCCGGATCAGACGCGCGATTCTCCCCATTCGAGAGCCTCTCGACGCGCTGGTCGGTCAGGAAGTGCAAGAGAGCACCGAGCATGAACTGGTAGCACCACGCCACGCGCCCGCGGCTGGCCTGCGGAACCGTCGTCATCAAGGCATCGATGAAGGCGTTGGCCAGCGGGTCGAAGAACTCGTGGTGCGCGCGGTCTGCCTCCGGGGTCGGGGCCGCGAGATCGCGGGCGGCCATCAGCGCGTAGTACTGCCCTTCGGGGTGCTGGTGCAGGGCGACAAGCGGACTCACGAACGCATCCAGAATGCGCTTCAACCTCGAGTGTGGATCGGGGTCGCTGGATACCGTGCGCAGTGCCTCGAGCCTGGCGGCGATGGCGGGGCTCCAGGACTCGAAGATGGCATGGTAAAGCTCATGCTTGGCGCCGTAGTAGTAGCCAACCAGTGCAATGGGAACGCTGGCTTCGGAGGCGATGTCTCGTATCGAAACCGCATGGAATCCCCTGAGGGCAAACAGCTTCTCGGCGGCGAGCAGGATATTGGTCCGTCGGTCCGGCTGCGGCTCACGCTGCGCCGATCGCCCCACGGGAATGCGGCGCGGAGGTGGGGCCACTGGTATCAATTTGGCGGCTTCTGGCTTGGGCTGTGGCTTTTTGGGAGGCATGGGCTGAGAGTGGCTGGGCAGTACGCCATTGTTACGCATGGCGGGCACCACACTATACGACCGTACAAACTCGGCCTGGCGCATGGCCGCGGTTGGCTCATCCAACTCGCCTGCGCACCGTCTCCAAGAGCTGGGCGGTCTGGGACACCGCGGACAGCGGCTAAGCCGCCAGCGATCGGGCGCCCAGGAAGTCTCTGCGCTTCAGCAGCCTGGTCGATCTTGTTGGGAAATCCTCAGCGTGACGCCATGCGCAGTGCATCGTCCAGGCGAATCACTTCGCCGTTGAGGGATGTATTGGTCACGATGTGCAGCGCAAGCAAGGCGAACTCGCCCGGTTCGCCGAGCCGCCGCGGGAAGGGAATCGATGCAGCCAAGCCTTGCTGGACAGCCTCGGGCAACTCCTTCAACAGCGGCGCCGAGAACAGCCCGGGTGCGATCGTGCAGACGCGGACGCCGTGTTGCGCCAGATCGCGCGCCATCGGAAGCGTCATGGCCGCCACACCGCCCTTGCTGGCCGCATAGGCCTTCTTCGGCCTGGCCGTCAAAGGTTGCCACCGACGCTGTGTTGACGATGACCGCTCGCCGTCTCCCGTGGCCGGAGAGAGTGCCGCCATCTGACTGCGGCCAGGCGGCAGACGTTGTACGTTCCGACGAGGTCGTTGAGATCGAGGATGGCTGCACGGGCGCTTGCGCCGGCGAGTGCTCGTGCGGTGGCAGCCCCCAACCCTGAAACGCCACCAGTGATGACTGCGGCTTGATCTTTGATTTCCGTGCCTTGTGTCTCTTGCTTCTTCAAGAGCGCCCCGGCAGTAGCACGCCGCCGTGCCGGGCTTCGTACATCCGCTCGACCAGCGCCGATCGCCGCGCCAAGACCATGCGCTGGTTGATCGAGCCCTTATCGGTCAGCTCGCCGTGGTCGATCTGGGGCGGGTCGGCGAGCAGCACGGCCCGCGCCGGGCGGTTGGCACTGCCCGTGCCGGCCGCCCACAGGCGGTCGAGCATGGCCTGAAAGAACGCGCGCACGCCATCCTGTCCAAGCACGTCTGACGCCGACATCGACAGGGGCAAACCGAAGCGGGCCCGAAGCTCGTCCACCCGGGGAAAGACCAGCAGGCCAATATCGTCACGGTTCAGCCCGGCTACGACCACGTCCTGCACCAGCGGATCGCCTTCGGCAATGACGCGGGCGCGCAGCGCGCCGACGCTGACGAACGTCCCAGTGGAGAGCTTGAAGTCCTCCGCGATCCGGCCGTCGAAGGCCAGCCCGCGCTGCGGGTTGCGATCGTCGATCCAGCGCACGGCGTCTCCGGTACGGTAGAAGCCCTCGCTGTCGAAGGCGTCTGCCGTGAGTTCCGGCGCGCGCCAATAGCCGGGCATCACGTTGGGGCCGCGGAAGCGGATCTCCGTTTTGCCGCTGCCTTCGGCGTTGGGGACCAGTTTGACCTCCACGCCGGGGCAGGGCAGTCCTACATGGCCGGAGCCGGCGCCGGGCTGAACGACGAACAGGCAGCTCGGAGCGGTCTCGGTCATGCCCAGGCCCGTGATGATGCGGATGCGCTCGCCGACAGTGGCCTCAGCCTGGCGGTCGAGCCGATCCCACACCGACTGCGAGAGGCCAGCACCGGCGAACATGAACGCCTTCACGCGACTGAACAGCGAACTGCGCAGGATCTCGTCGTGCTCCATGGCCAGCGATAACTCCTCGAAGCCCTTGGGGACGTTGAAGTACACCGTGGGAGCGATCTCGCGCAGATTGCGAATCGTCTGCGCGATCCCTTTAGGCGTGGGCTTGCCTTCGTCGATGTACAGCGTTCCGCCGTTGTAGAGCACCAAGCCAACGTTCTGGTTTCCGCCGAAGGTGTGGTTCCATGGCAGCCAGTCGACCAGCACGGGCGGTTCATCGGCCAGAAAACCCATGCACTGCGCCTGCATTTGCAGGTTCGCGCACCACATGCGCTGCGTGTTGACGACACCTTTGGGTTGCTTGGTGCTGCCCGAGGTGAAGAGGAACTTGACGATCGTGTCAGGCCCTGTACTCGCATGCGCGGCATCAAGGGCAGCGCCCGGTGTCGCGGACAACAGGTCCGACAGGAGGGTAGTCGTACGGTCTGGCAGCGTCCCCGTGCCAAGGACGACGTGAACATCCGCGCGTTCGCTGGGTGCCACGGATTTGATCGCCGAGGCATATGACGGATCGGATGCGTACACCACCGCTGGCGTGGTCACATCGAAGATATGGCGCAGCTTGGCGTGATCGGAAGAGAGCAATGAGTAGGCCGGTGAAATCGGCACCCACGGCACGCCAGCCCACATGGCGCCCATCGCTAGCGTGAGGTGCTCGAGGTCGTTTCCCGAAAGGATCGCGAGCGGGCGCTCGACATCGGCGCCGCGCTCCAGCAGCGCTTGCCCGACGGCGCGGGCACGTTCCAGCATTTGGCCGTAGGTCACGTGCAGCCAGTCACCGCCGCCCGGGACCGCGGGATCGCGCTGCGCGGCGAGGACGCGGTCCGGGGTGGTGCGAGCCCAGTGCTCCAGCCGGTCGCTGAGGCGGCGGGGAAAGTCGCCGAGCGGCTCCGTCGAGCGTAGGAGGACCTCGCCCCCCGGCCTTTGTTCTACCTCGGCCGACAGGCAGCCGCCGACGCGCGCGCCGCGGTAGCGAGCCGAATTCATTGCTTGACCACCTTCCCGGCTCGGCCTTCAAGAAAGGCGCGCAAACGCTGCTTGGCGGCAGCGTCACCCTGCGCGATCGCCGCCATCAATGCTTCGACGAACAGCGCATCGCCTTGCGGCATGTCCGCAATGCGCGGCAAGGCCTGCACGACCGCGAAGTTCGACAAAGGTGCGTTGCCGGCGATCTTTGCGGCCAGTTCGCAGGCTTTAGCGAAGCCGGCTCCATCGGGCACGAGGTAGCGCGAGAAGCCGCGCTGCCAACCTTCATGCGCATCGATCACGGCGCCGGTGAGCATCATGTCCGTCATGCAGTGAACACCGACGAGCCGCGGAACCCGTGCCGAGCCGCCGCCGCCCACGAACAGGCCCCGTTGGCCTTCGGGCAAGCCGTAATAGGCGCTGTGCTCAGCAACGCGTATGTGCGTCGCGCTGGCCAGTTCCAGCCCGCCGCCGACCACCGCGCCGTGCAGCACGCTGACCACGGGCACGGGTCCGAACTGGATCTGGTCCATCACCGCGTGCCAGCCCCGGGAATGGAGCACGCCCTCGAAAGTATTGCGCTCCGTCAGTTCGGACAGGTCCAGGCCTGCACAGAAGTGCTCGCCCTCGCCGCTGAGGATCACGGCGGATACATCCGCGGGGAGGTTCGTGAACGCGGTCTGTAACTGCATGATCAGACCGTCATTGAGCGCATTGCGCTTGGCGGGGCGGTTCAGTCGAAGGTGCAGGACCTTGCCCGAGATTTCGATGTGCAGGTGATCGAGGCCTGCGAGCACTCCGGTGGCGGGTTCAAAAGTCATGGGTGAATGAGGGTGTTGCAAAAGTTTATTGAACGAATGTACAATGAAATTGTCATTTGTACAATATTCGCCTGCCATGAGGGTTTCCGAGCTGACCGCCATTGATGTCCACACGCACGCCGAGGTGTCGTGCAGGAACCCCTTCGACAACTACGGCGAGGAGTACGACCGCGCCGCCGACAAGTACTTCGGTTCAAGCCGCCGGCCGACCATCGACGAGACCGTCGCCTACTACCGCGAGCGCAAGATCGGCTTGGTGATGTTCACGGTGGACAGCGAAAGCCAGCTCGGCCGCCGCCGCATTCCGAACGAGGAGATCGCCTACGACCGGATGGCTTGGTCGCTGTACGAGGTGATCGCCGAACACAAACTGCCGGCGATCTTCCACAGTGGCCACTCAGGCATCGGCTCGGGCATGCGCTGCGGTGGCGGGCTGCGATTGCAGAGTAGCAACCCGATGCTGCTCGAGGATGTCGCTATCGCTTTTCCCGACATCGAGATCGTCGTCGCCCACCCGAGCTGGCCATGGCAGGACGAGGCGCTGTCGCTGGCGCTGCACACGCCCAACGTCTGGATCGATCTGTCGGGCTGGAGCCCGAAGTACTTTCTACCCCAACTGGTCCAGTATGCGAACACGCTGTCGAAGGACCGCATGCTGTTCGGCAGCGACTACCCGCTGATTACTCCGGAGCGCTGGATGAAGGATTTCGACGAGGCCGGCTTCAGGGAGAAGGTCAAACCGCTGATCTTGAAGGAGAACGCCGTGCGGCTCGGTATCCAACCCATCGAGGGCGGCGAATGAGTGATGTCGAGTTGTTCATGGCCCACCCTGCTGTGCAGGCCGCACTCGCACCCTTTGCCCTCGCGCTCGTCGTGGCGCTCTGGCTGCGTGGTGCCTGGCAGGTCCTGGCGCTGGGGGCTGCGCTGCTGGTCGCTGCCTCGCTCAGCGTCGGGTTCTCGCTCGAGAGCATGACGGCAACCCGCAAGATGGTGCTTGTCGTGCTGGCTGCTGCCGGCTTGTGGCCCATCGTTGGACTCTTGCTTCAGTCGTCAAGGTGGTGGCATCGATCGACCATCTTCGCGGTGTTCAGCGCGGTGGGGACTCTATGGGTGTTCGAACGGCTGCTGCTGCAAATGCCGTCCATGAAGGGTCTCGCTGTCGCCACGGTGTCGATTGTGTACGTCGTGGCCCTGATGCTGTCCGCGGGGGCGATGCCACGCGAAGGCGTGCGGTCTGCAGTGGCGGCGGTATGGCTTCCTTTGGGCGCAGGTGCGCTTGCGGTGCTCGGCTCGTCGGCAGTGCTCGGCCAGATCGGCATTGCTGTTGGCACAGGCGCTGGTGCCGTACTGTTGGAACGTCTGGCTCGAGGTCAGGGACGAGATACGGCCACTGCGTTGTGGGTGGCGGAAGTCGCCGCAGTGGCAGCCGGTCTGATTGGCTTGCTCGCGACGCTTACAGGCGACTTGTCATGGTGGGCTTTGCTTCCTTTGATCGCCGTGCCCTGGGTGCTGCACTGGCCTGTCCTGGCGCATATTGCGCCGGCATGGCGACGTGGTGCCATGGCGGGCTTGGTTGCTGGAGTACCGGTTGTGGCGGCGGGAGTGATGGCCTGGGTCAGCACCCGGTAGTCCACACACGTCAATGACCATTGTCGCGGCCGTTGGCCGTTTTATTGTCCTGGAGATTATCTGATGACTCGATCAAAACTGGCCCTGGCCTTGGCGCTGCTTCCGCTCGCTGCAGCGGCTGCTCCCGAAACCTATGGCATCGACCCTGTGCACTCGTACCCGCATTTCGCGGTGAATCACCTGGGGATGTCCACCATTCAAGGTCGATTTGACCGCATGAGCGGCAAGATCACCGTCGATCGATCAACGCGGACAGGGGCGCTCGAGGTCAAGATCGACACGGCGTCTCTGACCACGGGCGATGCCAAGCATGAGGCAGGAAGCTGGGCGACCAAGAATTACGGGCCCCGTTCCCGCGACGAGCATCTGCGCTCGGCCGATTTTTTCAATGTCGCCGAATTCCCGGAGGCTACCTACAAGTCAAGCCGGCTCGTTTTCAGCGGAGACAACCTCGAGGCTATCGAGGGAAACTTGACGCTGCTGGGTGTCACAAAACCGCTGAAACTCTCGATCACAGCCTTCAAATGCGGCCCTCATCCCTTCACGCGCAAGGAAATGTGCGGGGCAGACGCAGTTGCGGTGTTCAAACGCAGCGACTTCGGAATGAAGGCGTTTGTCGGGCCCGTATCCGACGAAGTCAAGCTCAGCATCAATGTTGAGGCCTACAAAGAGTAAGGCGGGCCTGACTCCTGAAGCATGAGGCTTGAGGTTCATCTTTGGTGAGCTCGCGCGACGCCGGATGGCGCGAGCAGACGGGTGCGCCGGCGCGGCTTGCGGATGGCTCGGACGACCTCACCCTGCCGGTTGCAGGCCCCTCATCCGTGAATGGAGTGTCCACCGTAGGAGACATGAAAAATTCTGTGACCCAAGGATCTGTTCCATGCCATCGACTGTCGCGTTGCCATTCCCATTCAGAGGGCCCGAGATCTACGATGCGGCGCTGAGGTCGGGCAGCGGTGGATTCAACACCGTCCCGCTCGACGATTGCATCTCTCCCGATTTCCCACACCTAGCTCGCCGCGCTTCATGAGGTGAAAATCACGAAATCAATGCCCTGATTGAGCTCCATGCAGAACACCAGACCTAAAGACTTTCAATTGGCACTTACCGGCGATCTGCATCGGTGGCGAACCTTCCTGACGATTGCCGAGCTTGGAAGCCTGACGCGAGCGGCGCTGTTCCTGGACAGCAACCAGTCTCTCCTGAGTCGCCAGCTCAATGCGTTGGAGCGCGAATGCGGCGCGCGGCTATTCAGTCGCACCGGCAGGGGCGTGGAACTGTCCGACGTCGGGCGCAAAATCCTTCCGCAGGTGAGGGCGCTGCTCGAAGATGCTGAGGCTCTGGAGAGGGACATTCTGGGCGAGGCGCGGGAGCCCGCTGGCCGGGTGATTGTTGGATCGCTGCCATCGATCAGTGTCTCGTTCATCGGCCGGCTGTTTACCGCCATGCGTGAGCGCCATCCGGCCGTGACGCTCAGGGTGTTTGAAGGTTCAAGTAGGCAACTGGAGGAGTGGCTGGCCGATGCACGCATCGACATTGCGATTCTCTACCGATACGGCGCCTCGCCGCCCGAGCAGGAGCAAGCCATGGCCATGGTGGACAGCTACCTCATCGGCTGCAGAGACGATGAGTTGACTGCAAGTTCCGAGGTGCCGTTCGCGGCGCTGCATGAACTGCCACTCATCCTGCCGAGCGCACCCAATGGCTTGCGAGCCGCACTGGATGCCATGGCGCGCCAGGAGCGAATTACCCTGAGTCCTGCGATGGAGGCCGATTCGCTGCAGCTCTTCAAGCTACTGGTCGAGCATGAGAAGCTCTACACCGTGCTTCCACTCCACGCCGTCTGGAATGAGCGCGCCCAAGGCCGCCTTCAGGCGGCGAAGATCGTCTCACCGCCGTTGCAGCGAATCATCTCGATGGCTTTGAACAAGACCAAAGGGCCAAGTCGGGCGGTACTGTCCGTGACAGCGCAAATCAGCGCCATCGTCAATGACATGGCCAAGCGCGGGATGTGGCATTCCGGCCCTCCGGGGGGCGGCATAAGTGCAAACCAGGTATGACATCCCAGGCATTGGTTGCCTGCGACCGAGCTCCTACAGTGTGTCTCAAAGGAGCTGAAACATGACCTTCATCACGGCCAAGGATGGAACCAGGATCGCCTACAAGGACTGGGGAGAGGGACAGCCGATCCTCTTCTCGCATGGATGGCCGCTCGCCGGCGATGCCTGGGAGGCGCAGATGCTGTTCTTCGGCCAGAACGGCTATCGCGTCATCGCCCACGACCGACGCGGTCATGGCCAGTCGGATCAACCGTGGAACGGCAACACCATGGACCAGTACGCCGACGATCTCGCCGAGCTGATTGAAAAGCTTGATTTGAACGACTTGGTCCTGGTCGGGCATTCGACCGGCGGCGGCGAAGTGGTGCACTACATCGGCCGTCACGGCTCGCGGCGCGTCGCCAAGGTGGTTCTCGTCGGCGCCGTCCCGCCGCTGATGCTGAAGACCGATGCCAATCCGGAAGGCACGCCGCTTGCAGTGTTCGATGACATCCGCAAGGGCACGGCGACCAACCGGTCGCAGTTCTTCAAGGACCTCACAATTCCCTTCTATGGTTTCAATCGGCCGGGGGCGAAGGTCAATGACGGCCTGCGCGAATCGTTCTGGCTGATGGGCATGCAGGGCGGCATCAAGGCCGAGTACGACTGCATCCACGAGTTCTCGGAAGTCGACTACACCGCCGACCTCCAGAAGATCGACAAGCCGACGCTCGTCATCCACGGCGATGACGACCAGATCGTGCCGATCGCGGCTTCCGGCGAAAAGACGGTGAAGATCGTCAAGGGCGCGCAACTGAAGATCTACAAGGGTGGCAGCCACGGTCTCGCCCAGGTCGATCCCGCGGCCTTCAATGCCGATGTCCTCGCCTTCCTGCGTTCATGAGTGCACGGGAGAAAAAACCGATGAGGACAGACGTCAAGATCAACAGCGCAGGACTGGTGCTCGCGGGACACCTCTACACCCCTGAAGGGGACGCCAACGGACCACGCCCCGCGATCGTCGTCAGTCATCCCGCAAGCGGGGTGAAGGAACAGACCGCCGGACTCTATGCGCAGCGCCTCGCCGGGCTGGGCTTTGTGGCCCTCACCTTCGATGCCGCTTACCAGGGAGAAAGCGAAGGCATGCCGCGCGGGACGGAAGATCCTGCGCACCGCGTCGAGGACATCAAGGCGGCGGTGTCATTCCTGAGTGGTCACGACGCTGTCTATCCGGATCGGATCGGCGCCCTGGGCATTTGCGCCTCGGGCGGCTATGTCATTTCGGCCGCTTCTGTCGATCATCGCATCAAGGCTGTGGCGACCATCAGCGGCGTGGACATCGCTCGCCAGTTCCGCCATGGCCCGGACGGGACGCAGTCGCCTGCCGTCATCCAGACCATGCTTGACGCTGCCGCCAAGGCGCGCACCGCTGAGGTGCGGGGCGAAGGGGTCGGGATGTTCCCGATCTTTCCGGCCAATGAAGAGCAGGCACGAGCGGGCGGCCGGCATGTGTTCGAAGGTTGGGAATACTATTGCAGCGATCGCGCGCAGCATCCGCGTTCGGCCAAGGCCTTCACCTGGAACAGCGTTGATCGACTGGCCGCTTTCGACGCCTTCCGCTTCATCGACCTCCTCTCGCCGCGCCCGCTGCTGATGATCGTCGGCACGGAAGCCGTGACGAAATGGATGGCCAGTGAGGCATTCATCGCTGCTCGGGAGCCGAAGGAGGTCTTCTGGATCGAGGGCGCGACCCATGTCAGCCTCTACGACAAGGACGAGCACGTCAGCGCCGCAGTCTCGAAGTTGAGGCCTTTTTTTGCGGCGAACCTGTCGTCAGGGCTTGCGCCGCAGCCTGTCGTCTGGTGACCATTGATGCCGCGAATCTCGTTACCTACACCGGAGACCATGGATCCAGCGCAGCGGCGCGTCTACGACAAGATCGTCGGAGGGCGCCGCGGCAAGATCCAGGGGCCACTTCGTGCGGCCTTGCACAGCGCCGAGCTGGCCGACCGCTGGCAGGCGCTGGGCGAACTGTTGCGCTACAACACGGCGTTGACACCTCGTCAATCCGAACTCGCCATCCTGGTCACAGGACGAGCCTGCCGTTCGCCCTTCGAATGGTATGCCCACAAGAGCGAAGCAGAAAAGGTCGGTATTTCGCCCGTGGTCATCGAAGCCCTGCTGGCCGAAATCCTTCCTTCCAGCCTTTTGGAGGACGAGGCCGTGGTCGTTCAGTACGCGCGCGAGCTGAATGCCACGAACTCCGTTTCCGATGGTACCCACGCGCGCGCCCTGGCATGCCTGGGCACGCGCGCGCTCGTCGAACTCACGGCTCTGGTGGGCTACTACACGATGGTCGCCATGATGCTCAACGCCCAGGAGATCCCACTGCCAGAGGGTGAGACGCCGGCGTTCCCGCTGCCGCAGAAGGACTCGCCGTGAAAGGCGGTTGGGACTGCCACGCCCATTTGTTCGGCCCTTATGGTTGCTATCCGCTCGCAGCCGACCGCAGTTATACGCCGCCCGAAGCGCCGGTCGCGCAATACCTGGCGCTTCTGCGGGGAATGGGGCTCTCGCATGGCGTGCTGGTGCAGCCTAGCGCCTACGGCGAGGACCACGGCCTGTTGTTCGATATCCTGGCTGCGTATCCGGCCCTGCGAGGCGTCGTCGTCATGCGTCAAGGCGCATCGAAGTTGCTGCGCGGGCTCCGGAGCAAGGGCGTTCGCGCGGCCCGTTTCAGCCACCGTCCAGGTGCCGGTGCAAACTTTCGCGGCAGCGCATCGTTTGAAGACCTTCTCCAGATGTCCGGTGCGCTGGCCGACGCCGGCTTGCATGCCGAGCTCTGGACCGACTGTGCCAGCCTGCCGGCGATCGCCGCGCAGCTCAAGGCCTTGCCCGTGCCTGTGGTCATCGACCACATGGGCGGTTTCGACGTGACGGCCAGCCCGGATGATCCAGGTTTTCGCTGTCTGCTCGCGTTGCTTGAGCACGGCCAGGCCTGGGTCAAGCTGTGCCTCTACCGCAACGTGCCTGGCATGACCGATCTGGAAGCGGGGCGCCCATTTCACGACGAATTGGTAAAGGCCAACCCGCAGCGGTTGCTGTGGGGGAGTGATTGGCCTCATCTGCGCGTGAACCCCCAGCCTGATGCAGCTCATCTGCTCCAGACCTTCAAGCATTGGGTGGGTGACGTTGGCGTGATCGATTCCATCCTGACGGGAAATCCCGAATCACTCTACGGCTGACGCCCACGACACGACCGCCGAGTGTCAAGGTGGGGCGTCGCGTGGGGTGGTCATCGCAAGAGAAGGGCGCTCACGCAACTCGTCGTACCAGCTTTCCAGTCGTGGTGCGATGTCGCGCCAGCCGAGCGCGTCGAATCGGTAGTCGACGTAGCCCAACGCGCAGGCGATCGCCACGTGGCCGATCGAGAACGGCGCCCGCTTCAACTGCGATACCTCCCGATCGAGGAGGCTCAGCGTGGTTCGCGTCTTCAAATCAAAGGCCATCATCAAAGATGCCAGGGGGATTTCGCGTTCGCGCTCGTTACGCCACAGGATGAGGACATCGAGCAGGCCGTCGCCGAGCGCATGCCAGCGCAGCGCGGGCCAGCGGTACTCGGGCGATGTCGGAAACAGGCGATTGCCGCCTGCCAGTGTGTCCAGGTATTCACAGATGACGGTGGAATCGAACAGCGTCGAACCGTCGTCCAGCACCATCGTCGGAATCTTGGACAGCGGGTTGTCCTGCATCAGGCGCTCATTGGGCCTCAGCATCGCTGCTACGCTGCGGATGAGTTCGATTCGCTCCGTCAGCGCCAGTTCGTGCGCGCATACCATCACCTTGCGCACGTAGGGCGACTTCGGAGACCAGTGGAGTTTCATCAAATCACCTTCTCTGCGCGCAGCATGGCCATGTCCGCGCTGTTATAGCCCAACTCGGCAAGAATCGCCTCGCTGTGCGCCCCCAATTGGGGAGGTGCCGCAGGCATGGACAAGGCGGCGCCTCCGAAACGCATGGGATTGGCGACCTGGGGAACATCGACACCGCAGGGATGCGGCACCTTGCGTAGAAGTTCGCGCGACAGGACTTGAGCATCCTGAAAAACCTCTGCCACGGAGTTGATCGGCCCGCATGGTACGCCGGCCGTATCGAGGGCTTGAATGAGCGTCTCCCGCTTCCAGGTCAAGAGGCGCTCGCGCAGCAAGGGTGCGAGTATTGAAATATTGCGCACCCGCTGCGCATTGAGGGCAAAGCGTTCGTCCTGGGTCCAGGCCTCTTGTCCCAGCACCTCGCAGAGCTTTGAGAACTGTCCGTCGTTGCCGACGACGAGAATCACGTCACCGTCAGCGCATGCGTAGACATCCTGAGGCTGGATATTGGGATGCGCGTTTCCGTTGCGCGCTGGGACTCGCTCCGAGATGAGGTAGTTCATCGCCTGGTTCGACAATGCCGCTACTTGCACGTCGAGCATGCCGATGTCGATGGTTTCGCCGAGCCCGGTTTCATTCCTGCGTGCCAGCGCCGCCAGCACTGCGACTGCGGCGTACATGCCAGTCATCAGATCGACGATGGGGACGCCCACCTTCTGCGGACCGCCGCCTGGTCGGCCATCACGCTCTCCTGTCACGCTCATGAGCCCTCCCATCGCCTGGATCAGGAAGTCATAGGCCGGCTGGTCACGCCGTGGCCCAGTCTGTCCAAAGCCGGTCACCGAGCAATAAATCAACCGCGGATTCAGCTTGCGCAGGGATTCCGCATCAAGCCCATAGCGTGCCAGCGTGCCGGCTTTGTAGTTTTCGAGCACGATGTCAGAGCGCATCGCCAGATCTCGCACGATCTGTTGGGCTTCCGGTTTGTCCAGACTCAAGGTGATGGACCGCTTGCCGCGGTTCGCGGTCAGGTAATACGCCGACTCGCGGGTTTCCTGGCCTTGTGCGTCCCGCAGGTAGGGCGGGCCCCAGCCTCGCGTGTCGTCTCCGCTGCCGGGGCGCTCGACCTTGATCACGTCCGCTCCGAGATCGGCCAGGGTCTGCCCCGCCCATGGGGCGGCAAGAATGCGGCTCAGATCGAGCACGCGGACATGTGACAGGGGGCCTGCTTTGGTGGACATCAACAAACTTCTTTCGGCGATTCGAGGGTCAGTCACTCTACGAAGGGCGATGCGTGCCGCCTACACACGGGGACGCAATCCTGCCATTCCCCGTCGGGCATACCCAGCGGTATGACTCCATCGGCAACTCAGCCTTGAGAAGCTGTGGGCTGGCTTGCCAGGGCGCTGTCGCATAGAGTCCAAAGCGAGCCCCAATCATCCGAAGACGGGCCGAAGGAGACAAGAATCATGCCCCTTGCCCGCGTGCCCTGGCTTCGCCCGGGTTTCGCCCTCGCGCTGGCTGCCGCTGCTGCCATGTTGGTGTTTCCGGCGACCGCAACTGTCGCCCAGACGCCCGAGCCTGTCCATGGCCGGGATCTGCTGCACGATGGCGATGTCGCCATCGAAGTTCTCGTCAACGGGATCGGCCCCTCCGTTGTGCTGCTGCCCTCTTCGCAGCGCGACTCGCTCGACTTCGACGACATCGCGCAGCGCATCGCCCAGGCCGGGTACCGGGTGCTGCGGCCGCAGCCGCGGGGCATGGGGCGCAGCAGCGGCCCGTTGGAAGGTCTCGATCTTTCCGTCTTGGCACGCGACGTCGCCTTCACGATCGACAAACTGGGCGAGGGGCGCGCGGTGATCGTGGGTCACGCTTATGGGCATTTCGTTGCACGCGTTACCGACATGAGCTATCCGTCACGCGTGCGGGGCGTTGTGGTGCTGGGCGCTGCGGCGAAGACGTTTCCTAAAGGAATGGTCGAATCCCTTGCCATCGCGGCGGACCCCGGCAAGCCAAGGGATGAGCGGCTGACGCAACTGCAATTTTCGATGTTCGCTCCTGGCAACGACGCCTCGTCCTGGCTCGAGGGCTGGCATCCAGAGTTGCGAGAGGTCTATCGCAAGGCGGGCGCTGCGCCGAACAAAGATGTCTGGTGGCCAGTGAGCAACTCCCCGATCCTGGATATCCAGGGGGAGGAGGACCCTTGGCGACCGGCCGCTACCCGCAATGAGCTCAAGGATGTTCTTGGCGACAAGGTGACGGTGCGAGTCATTCCACGCGCGGGCCATGCGCTGATACCCGAACAGCCTGCCGCAGTGGCCGAGGCCATCATCGCCTGGATCCGGACGCTCGAACCATGATTCTGAATCGCAAAACCTTTAGGAGACAACCATGACCAAGACGCTCCGTCGTCTCTTTCTGCTGGCGTGCCTGAGTGGCATGACGACTGTGGCGGTCGCCCAGGCCGACAGCTATCCAACGCGACCGGTGCGCATCGTGGTCCCGTTCAGTCCCGGGGGGCCTGTCGATGCCATCGCACGCGCGATTGCAGCCAAACTGACAGAGCAATGGGGACGGCAAGTCATTGTCGAGAACAAGGGCGGCGCGGCAACCATCATCGGATGGGATACCGTTGCCAAGGCCCCGGCCGACGGCTACACGGTGCTGTTGGCAGGTGCTGGCGGCCGCACCACGCTGCCCAGCGTCGCGACGCTGCCCTTCGACCCGGCCAAGGACCTGGTCGCGGTCGCCGCTGTCGCGCGGTCGCCGAATGTGTTTGTCGTCAATTCAGCCTTGGGCAAGAGCACCTTGCCGGAGTTCGTCAGCTATGCCAAGGCCAAGCCTGGCGGGTTGAACCATGGACTGTCTGCCCCGGGAACCATCACGCAGTTCGTGGCGACGCTGCTGGCACGTGATGCCGGGCTCAAGTGGGAGGACATTCCCTACCGTGGCGGCGCTCCCGCCGTGACCGCGCTCATGGCTGGCGAGATCGACATGCTTACGGCGGATCTCGGGGCTGTGCTTGCGATGGAAGAGTCGGGCAAGCTGAAGATCCTGGCCGTGGCCGATACTCAACGCTCTCCCTTGTTGTCACAAGTTCCGACGGCCACCGAAGCCGGATTCCCGAACGTTGTGGCGGTCAATGTCTATGGCGTCTTCGCGCCTTCTGGAACGCCGAAGCCCATCCTGCGCAAGTTCTCCGACGCGTTGGCGCAAATCGTTGCGCAGCCCGGACTGAAAGAACAATTTGCCAAGCTCGGCCTGCAGATCGACAACCGGGGCTCGGACGCCTTCGAGGCGTTCCTGCGCACACAAACCTCGCAATGGGCGCCGATCGCAAAAGCCAGCGGCGTCCGGATCAACTGATGATTCCTTGCAATATGAGCACTTCCCTCGATCACACCCACGATCCGCATGCGCGCAGCTGGGTTGCCGCCGCAAACGACGATTCGTGCGAGTTTCCGCTTCAGAATCTTCCTTTGTGCGTGTTTCGGCCGGCACCGGATGCCGCGATGCGACCTGGTATTGGCATCGGAGACCAGGTGCTGGACCTTGGCCAGGCCGCGGCCTTGGGCCTGTTCGAGGCACTGCCAGAGCGGGTCGCGCACGTGCTCACCTGCCCGCGTTTGAACGAGCTGTTCGCGCTGGGACGAGAGGCGATGGCCACGCTGCGGCATTCGGCCTGGACCTTGCTTGAAGCCGGATACGCACGTCAGTCCGAGGTGCCGCTGCAGCCACTGGCGAAGGTCCAGTTCGGTCTTCCCTGCGACGTGGGTGACTACACGGACTTCTTTTCATCGCTGAACCATGCGATGAACACGTTCCGTCTTTTTCGACCGGGCCAGGTTTTTCTACCCAACTTCAAGCACCTGCCCATTGCCTATCACGGTCGTGCGTCATCCATCGTTGTCAGCGGTACACCCGTTCCCCGGCCGATCGGGCAGACTCGACCGACTCCCGAAGTTTCCCCTGAACTCGGCCCTTCCCGCAAGGTCGACTTCGAGGTCGAACTCGGCTTCTATGTCGGCGCCGGGAACGCATTGGGCAGGCGGATTGCCCTTGACGACGCAGAGGCACATCTGGTGGGCGTCTCCATCCTCAACGACTGGTCGGCTCGAGATTTTCAGGCCTGGGAGTCCCAGCCGCTTGGCCCCTTCTCGAGCAAGAACTTCAGCAGCTCCGTCTCTCCTTGGGTTGTCACCTTGGACGCGCTGGCCCCTTTCCGTGCGCCGCTGGCCCCTCGCTCGTCAGACGACCCCGCTCCATTGGGCTACCTGCACTCCACGGCGAACGAGTCGAGCGGTGCTTTCGATATCCGCATCGAGACCCTGTTGCAGACCGAAACCATGAGAATGAGAGGAGAGCCACCTGTCTGCATCAGCCGCGCCGCCTTTGCCCGCGATGCGTGGTGGACACCCGCGCAGATGGTCACGCACCATACCGTCAACGGCTGCAATCTCCGTCCTGGCGATCTGCTGGGAAGCGGCACCATCTCGGGGCCGGAAGAGGGCACGCAGGGCAGCATCCTCGAGTTGACTTTTGGCGGTTCTAGGCCGATCCAGCTGCCCGGCGGAGAGTCGCGTGCTTTCGTGGAAGATGGGGATGAGGTCACGCTTGTGGCCTGGTGTGAACGGCCAGGCTACCGCCGCATCGGCTTGGGAAGCTGCGCGGGCAGAATTCAGCCAACATCGGAGAACTGAGGATGAGCCGAATCATCGACATCTCGATCCCATTGGAGAACGACGTGCTCTCCGATCCGCCGCACCTAGCGCCGAAGATCACTTACTTCGAGCACCATGGCTCCGCGGACTCGATGTTGAAGTACTTTCCCGGTGCGACGCGCGAGGACCTTCCTGACGGGGCGGCCTGGGCCTTCGAGCGCGTGCAGTTGAACACCCACAATGGCACTCACCTCGATGCGCCCTACCACTTTCATCCCACGATGAATGGGGGAGAGCGGGCGATCACCATTGATGAGGTGCCGCTCGACTGGTGCTTCCAGCGAGGGGTCAAGCTCGATTTTCGTCATTTCGAGAACGGCTATGTGGTCACCGCGGCAGACGTCGAAAACGAACTTCGGCGCATCGGACACGCGCTGAAACCACTGGACATCGTGGTGGTTAACACTGCCGCTGGCGCGCGCTACGGTCACGACGACTTCGTTTCATCGGGTTGCGGCATGGGGCTGGAGGCCACGATGTATCTGCTGGAGCGCGGTGTCCGCCTCACCGGCACCGATGCCTGGAGCTGGGATGCACCATTCGCCTACACGGTGGAGCGGTTCCAGGAAACCGGCGATGCCGGTCTCATCTGGGAGGGCCACAAGGCGGGCCGACATATCGGCTACTGCCACCTCGAGAAGCTGGGCAACCTGGAGGCGCTGCCCTCATCCGGGTATCGCATCGCCTGCTTCCCGGTGAAGGTGAAGGGCGCGTCGGCAGGATGGACCCGGGCGGTCGCGATCCTGGACGACTAGAAACCGGCATTCCGGACCGCTTGCGTCGTTGGCGCATTTGCTCCGAACCCCCATCCGTTGGGCAACCACAACGTATGCCGCATGCGGCAGGCGGCGGCGCGTGGATGCGTTTCCCAGGCGCGCACCCGGGCCGCACTCGCCACATAGCAGCTATGGCAAGCGAGGCATTGGCCTATTGCGTGGCTGCTTCTAGAGTGCGTGATCAGCATGCCAAGCAAAGCACACGACACGAGGAAAGCCGTATTGAGCGTCACACCAATCTGCTGAAAGGATCTGTGAGCGCTGCGGCGGCTGTTCTTGCCGCGGCTCGGGCTGCGACTTGCCATGTTCGTTCAACAAGGAAATCCTGATATCGGCGTCATCCCACTGGGCGCCGAGAGTCATCTGCGGATGACTGCTCCCGCAGTCGTCGTTGCAGGGGGGAATTTCGCAGTGGTGCCAACAGGACATACGAATGTACAAAAAAATTGAGAACAAGCGCGCCCAAGAGGTCATCGACATGAGTCGCCGCAATGGGTTGGTCAGGTTATCCGCCTTTGCGAGCTCTCTGATGGTTCGCGGCGCATTGACATCGGCCGCATGGGGCATTGCAGCAAGCGGTGCCAGCTCATCGGCCCTGGCTGGCTCCTGCATCCTCAGCCCCGACGGAAGAACGGGACCCTTCTATACAGCCCTGAATCTGGTGCGCAGTGATTTACGGGAAGACCGCACGGGAGTCGTCCTCGACATCGATCTGGCGGTTCAGAATTCCGCGTGCTCGCCACTCGTAGGTGCTGCCGTGGCGATCTGGAACTGTGACAGCCGCGGGATGTACTCCGAGTATCCGAACGTCAATCCGGACGTTCCTGGGTATGCTCCAGTTCCCCTTGGCCAGGTGCCGTCCGAGGCCCCTCATTACCCCGAGCAGGATCTCAGCCAGAAATTCCTCCGCGGTGTGCAGGTCACCGACGAACGCGGTTTCGTTCGGTTTCGCGTCATCTATCCGTCGTGGTACGCAACCCGCACGCCACATATCCACGTGAAGGTCTATCCGGGGGCGGCAGTCGGCGACACCACCGCCTACACGGGACAGCTGTATTTTCCCGAGGCGATCAACACCACCGTGCTGAGCAACCCGCTGTACACCGGGCGAACCCAGCCCCGCGATACGTTGAACAACACAGACCGCCACTACGTGGCGATGGGCGGCCTGCAGAACGAGCTTCAGATTTCCAGCGTGGTGACAGGCTTGCAGGCTCGCAAGACCCTGGTGGTTCCTGTTTGAGCGATCAGCACAGGCACCGCAGCAAGAAGGGGCCCGCCAGAGTGGTGCCCGCTCAGGCGGGTTATGAGACCGCCCAGACCACATCCGGGTACGGAGCGCGAAAGGCGACCCCGATATATGACTCCATGAGCCGGTATGCGTGATCTCGCAAAGCAGTTGTGCGAATCAGGGGATGCGCATCTCGCCCACGCGTCGCTAGACTGAACCGACGCTACTGCACTGGAACATGCAATATGGAAGACCTGACTCAACTGAGAGTGACGATCGCTGACTACGTGGCCGTTCTCACGATGGACAGCCCACCGGTCAATGCCTTGACCCGGACTTTGAATGACGAGCTCACGCTCGCGCTGGATCGTATTTCAGAGATGGATGAGATTCGCGCGGTCGTTCTCACTGGTGCCGGCAAGTGCTTCTGCGCCGGCGCCGATCTCAAGGGACGCGCCGAAGTGATCAAGGGCCCCGGCGATCTGCCCGCACATTCGCGGCGTACCCGTGAGTGTTTTCACGCCATTCGTGAGTGTGCAAAGCCCGTGATTGCTGCGTTGAACGGCGCTGCGCTGGGATCGGGCCTCGCGATGGCTGCGTCTGCTGACATCCTGGTCGCTTCGGAGAGTTCGTTTCTGGGCCTGCCTGAAGTGGATGTGGGCTTGCTGGGTGGATGTCGCCATGCGATGCGTTTGTTCAGCCATTCGCGACTTCGCCGCATGATGCTGACTGGCTATCGGGTTTCCGGCGAAGAGCTCTATCGCCAGGGAGTTGTCGAGGCTTGCACCACGGCAGATCAGCTCATGCCGTTCTCACTCGAATTGGCCAGGACGATCGCTTCCAAGAGCCCTGTCTCTACCCGCATGGGAAAGCACACGCTCAATGTGATCGAGGACATGAGTTTGCGTGACGGCTATCGCTATGAGCAAGACATGACCGCGGTCATTGCCAAGACCGAAGATGCCAAGGAGGCGCAGGCGGCGTTTCGTGAAAAGCGGATACCAGTCTTTATTGGACGATGAATCTGGAGCGCTTCGCCATTGAGGTGCTCGTTTTAACGTTGGCGCTGCCACCGCGTCCAGCATCGATGCGCTTCGACTACGACAGCCGCGGCGTCAGGAATGATGCAGAAAGTCGGTGGAGTGGAGATCGCAACGCGCGGGGTATTTGACAAACTGCGCGTCCTGGCAGGCATCGTCAGGGGTAAGACGCAACTGGCGTGGCGCCACTGAATTGCATACGTTTCAAGTATCACGGTGGATATAAAAGCAGTATTTCCAAGTATCGATACGGAGCCATAGGATTCGCCGTATTGGAAATACCTGATGAAGACGGACAACAGATACTCGTCGACGGCGATCGCGATCCACTGGCTGGCTGCGCTGTTGATCTTTGGCGCCATCGCGATGGGGGTCTACATGACCAGCCTGCAGCTTTCGCCGACCAGGCTCAAGCTTTATAACTGGCACAAGTGGCTGGGCATCACCATCCTGGCGCTCTCGCTGGTGCGAGTGCTCTGGCGCGCAACGCATCGCCCGCCGGTTGATCTGCCCATGCCCGGTTGGCAGCGCCACGCGGCACATCTGACGCATTGGACGCTGTACGCGCTTTTTCTGGCGGTGCCGCTGGCGGGCTGGACCTACAGTTCCGCGTCCGGTTTTCCGGTGGTGGTGTTCGGTGTGCTCCCGCTACCCGACCTGGTGGCGCCGGACCGGTCCCTCGCGGAGGTGCTCAAGGCGCTTCATGTCGGCTTGGCCCTGGCACTGGGCGCGGTGATCGCCCTGCACGTGGCGGCGGTCTGCAAGCATCAATGGCTGGACCGCGACCAGATCCTGTTCCGCATGCTGCCCCGTGTATTTGGAAGGCAAGCACCATGAAGCCGTGGATCGTTGCCGCCGTCACTGGTTTCCTCGTCGCCGCCGCACCGGCGTGGGCGCAGAAGATTGAATCGGCCCAAAGCGAAATCGCGTTCACCATCCGGCAGCTCGGTGTACCGGTTGAAGGGCGTTTCACGAAGTTCAGCGGGAACATCGCCTTCGACCCGAAGAAGCCTGATACCGGCAAGGTGGCCTTTGTCATCGATACCGCCAGCGCCCGATTCGGCGCACCGGAGACCGACGAGGAGGCAGCGAAGGCCCCGTGGTTCAACGCCGCACGGTTCCCGCAAGCCAGCCTGGAGTCCACCGCCATCAGGGCGGCGGGCAGCGGCAAATACGAGGTGGCGGCCAAGCTGAGTATCAAGGGCGCCGCCAGAGACGTGAGTGTCCCGGTGACGTTGACGAAGAGCGGCGCGGTGACATTCGCCACCGGCGCATTCACGATCAAACGGCTGGATTTCAAAATCGGCGATGGAGAGTGGTCGGACACCTCGATGGTCGCCAATGAGGTCCAGGTGAAATTCAAGCTCGCGCTGTCAGGCATGGCAGCGCTTTAATCAACAGGCGGATCTCATGAAAAAACTCCTGCTCGCTCTCCTGGCGGCTTCGGCCTGCGTGGGGGCCCAATCGGCTACTTACAACCTCGATCCGCTGCACACGCACGTCATCTTCGAGATCGACCACATCATCTCGACCAACCGCGGCCGGTTCGACAGGAAGGAAGGGGCCGTGGAGTTCGATCCCCAGGCTCAGAAAGGCCGTGTCGACTTGACCGTGGATATGCTTTCCATCAACACCGGAGTGGCGCCTTTCAACAAGCAGCTCCAGGGCAAGGATTTCTTCAACGTGGAGCAGTTCCCGACTGCCAAGTTCACAGCCGACGACTTCGTCTTCAGCGGTGACAAGGTGGTGGAGGTCAATGGCAATCTCACGCTCGTGGGCAAGACCAACCCGGTCAAGCTGAAGGCGCTTCGCTTCACCTGCTTCGAGAACAAGATGCTCAAGCGTGAAGTTTGCGGCGGGGATTTCGAGGCAACCATCACGCGCAGCCAATGGGGCATGGTGTGGGGCATTGATCGCGGTTTTCCGGACAACCTGCGGCTGCTGATCCAGGTCGAGGGCATCAAGCAGTGACCGTGCCTGCCTGGGGCGCATGAAGTCTCCCCACGATTTTCAGTTCCGTGAGTTCGGGCGCTGCTGATGCCGATGGCCGACGTGGGCACGATGCTGGTTTTCGGTGCCGTTCTTTTGGGCGCGGGCTTCGTGGCGGGCTTCCTCGGCGGGATGATCGGCGCCGGCGGAGGGCTCATCGTCATTCCCATTCTCTATCACACCTTCACGGGTCTGGGGGTCGACCCGGCGGTGCGGATGCATCTAGTGGTCGGGACTGCGTTGGCCGCGGTCGTCCCAACCTCGCTGCTGGGCGCGCGTGCCCATTGGCTGCGAGGCAACGTCGATCGCACCATCGTCAAGCGGCTCGCTTTGCCGATCTTCTTCGGCGCGTCACTGGCCGGAGCCGTATCGGGTCATCTTGGCAACAGGGCGCTTAGCCTCGGCTTCGTACTGGCCGCTGCTTTGGTGTCGCTCAATATGATGCTGAAGACCGGCGTGAAGCTGGGCAACGGCTTGCCGGGCCGGTTCTGCACAGGCGTGATCGGAGCCGCAATCGGATCGGTCTCCACGCTGGTCGGCATTGGGGGCGCCACTCTGACGGTGCCCGTGCTCCATGCCTTTCGCACGCCGATGCCGGTCGCCGTGGGGACGGCAGCAACGCTCGGAGCGCTGATCGGGTTGCCGGGGGCGATCGCTTTCATGATCGGCGGCTGGGGTGATGTCCGCGTGCCGCCCGGAAGCCTTGGCTATGTCAATGGGGTGGCGGCGGCCCTTATCTTTCCGGCCAGTGCGGTTGCGGTTTCCTGGGGCGCCCGGTTCACACGGCAAGTGAACGAGCGTGCTCTTCGCGCCATGTTTGCGGCCTTTCTCGCGCTCACCGCGGCGCGAATGCTCTTTTCCTTGCCCTGAAGGCGGCGTTGTCGACTTGGTCTTGCGGATGGGGGCGACAGAGCACAGATGAGCCTTGGCGCGGCTTGCCGGGCTTTTCTTCAATTTCGTTCCGGCATTCGCTCAAGCTCCGGGTGTTTCTACAATCGGGCGTTCATGGCACTCCTTGCGCGTCAACTGGCCGGGGCCGTCGTCGGCCCATTCGATCTCGAGCTCGAGGCCGGCCGCTGCACGGTCGTGACCGGGCCTTCGGGCGTGGGCAAGAGCCTGCTGCTGCGCATGCTGGCCGACCTGGACCCCTGCCGCGGCGAGGTCAGCCTCGACGGCTGTTCGCGCAGCAGCATGAGCGGCCCCGCGTGGCGGCGGCAGGTGACCTATGTGGCGGCCGAACCGGGCTGGTGGGCCGACCGTGTCCGCGCGCATTTTGATGACCTGGAGGCGGTGCGCTCGCTGCTGCCGGATTTCGGTCTGGCGGACAAGCTGCTGGACCAGCCCGTCTCGCAACTCTCCACCGGCGAACGCCAGCGCATGGCGATGGTGCGCGCCCTCGTGCGCCAGCCGCGCTTTCTGCTGCTGGACGAGCCGACGTCTGCGCTCGATGCCGACACCACGCTGCAGGTGGAGGCCGCCTTCCAGCGGCTCAAGCAGCAGGGCATGGGCCTGCTGGTGGTGACCCACAACGAGGCGCAGGCGCAGCGCCTGCACGATCGCCGCCTGCGCATGACGCGGCAGGGGCTGGCGGAAGAGGCCCGCGCATGAATGCCCTGCCCGTCACCGCCTTCGACCTGGCCCTGGCATCGACCCTGGTGCTGCTGTGCGCCGGCCTGTCGTTGGTGCTCGCGCTGTCGATCCACCGTGCCCTGCTGTGGGCGGCCGTGCGCATGGTGGTGCAGCTCTTGCTGGTCGGGCTGGTGCTGCGCGCCGTGTTTGCCCTGTCGTCGCCGTGGCTGACCGGCCTGATCGCGGCCGCGATGATTGCCGCCGCGGCCTACGAGGTGGGTTCGCGGCAGGAGCGCCGCTTCGCCGGGCGCTGGCACTACGTCGTCGGCGGCACCTCGGTGGCGCTGCCCACCATCGCCATCACCGTGCTGGCGCTCATCACCACGCTGCGGCCCGAGCCCTGGTACGACGCGCGCCACGCCATCCCGCTGGCCGGCATCATCCTGGGCAACGTGATGAACGCGGCCAGCCTCGCGCTCAACAGCGTCTTCACCGCGGTGTGGCGCGAGCGCGCGGCGATCGAGGCGCGCCTGGCGCTGGGCGACGACCGCTATGCCGCGTTCGGCGGCATCGTGCGCCAGGCAGTGCGCGGCGGGCTGATTCCGTCGATGAATCAGATGGCCGCGGCCGGCATCATCACGCTGCCGGGCATCATGACGGGCCAGATCCTGGCCGGCATGGACCCGCTGCTGGCCGCGCGCTACCAGATCCTGCTGATGTTCCTGCTGGTGGGCGGTAGCTTCCTCGGCGTGGCCGGCGCCTCGCTGCTGGCGGCCTGGCGCCTGACCGACGAGCGCGACCGGCTGCGGCTGGACCGGCTCGAACAGCGCTAGCGCGAGTCGCCGGTCAGAAATCCACCAGGCTCAGGCCCACGCTGAGCACCGTGCGGCGGCGGTTGTAGTCGACCAGGCTGTCGCCGTAGCCGCTGAAGATCTGCGTGTGAAAGCGCAGGCCGCTGGTTTCGGCGTTGCCCAGGGTGCGCAGCCACTCCAGCCGCACCGAGCCGCGCGCGTCGGCGCTCAGCGAGTGGCGCACCGTCATGCCGAAGGTGTTGGTCTTGTTGGGGTTCCAGAAGCCTGCCACCTCGGCGCGGCCAATGTAGTCGCTGATGCCGGGGTTGTCGTCATCGGCCGCGCTTTCGCGCAGGCGCTGCCAGACGCGGCCCTGCAGGCGGAAGGCGTCGCCCTTTTCCATGCCGGCCATCAGGTACACGCGGTTCCAGCTGCGCGACAGCGGCAGGCTCTGGCCGTTGGACTGGTGCACCGCGCCGATGCCGCTGTAGCGCAGGCGCCAGCCGTGGCCGAGTTCCGCATCGGTCGGGTAGATGTAGATGATCTCGGGCTCGTGGTCGGTGTTGCGGAACGGGCGCGAGATCGCGCCGTTGAAGAGCTGCCAGTAGCTTTGCTGGGTGTAGCCGAACCACAGCGAGTCGCGGGCGTGCTCCTGGTCGTGCGTGAGCAGGCCCTGCGCGATCTTGGTGCGCACCGAGAGCTGGATGCGCGTTTCGTAGCGCTGGTAGGGCTGGTAGGACGCGGTGTGGCCGGGGCTGGGCGAGCTCGGCGCGGTGTTCACGCTGTTGGAGCCGATCCATGACAGGCTCAGGGGGCGGTAGCCGCGGATGCCGAAGGTGCCGCAGTCGGTGGCTTCCTCCAGCTCCCAGAAGCGCGACAGGTCGCTGGCCTGCGGGTTGCGGCAATCGGTCTTGCGCGTGCCGGCGCTCAGCGCCACGGCCTGCTCGGCTGCGCGCTCGGCGCCGGGGTCGGTATGGGCGGGTGGCATGGCTGCGGCCGTGGCCGCCGAAGCCGCGGTGGCAGCGCGCGGCTCGCTGGCCTGCTGGCGCGCCCACTGGTCGAAGCAGGCCAGCCGGGCGTCCTTGTCGTGGCCGAGGGCGGCGCACTGCTGCCAGCCGGGCGCCGCGGCGTCGGCCGCGGACTGGGCCCGCGCCGGGCCGGGCAGCAGGAGGGCGGCGCAGGCGCTGCCGGCGACGGCTACTGCCAGCCCGGCTGCTTGCGCAGGATGAAGGCGCGCTCGGCGCCGTTGGCGGTGTTCTTCCATGTTCCCCTGATTTCCTTGCCGCATGACGCTTCGACCACCTGGCCGTTCCAGGTGGCCGCAATGTTACGCCCGTCGATCGATTCCTCGAGCGTGAACACGCCTTCGTCGACATCACCCACCACCTGTGCCTGCGCGCCGTCGCGGCGGATCGTGCCTTTCACGCTTTCGGCGAACTCGGGGTGTTTTTCGAGCTGCAGCACGGCGCCCTGGGGCTCGCCTGCGAACTCGGCGCGCCACAGGCCGTACAGCTGCAGGTGGTTCACCTCGGCCGCCTTCAGGCAGGCCGCCGCTGGCGCATTTGGGGCTGCGTTTTGGGCCAAGGTCCAGGTGCAGAGGACGTTGAGTGCTATCAAAAAGAGAGCATTCCGCCCGTTCATGCGACGCGCTCCTCGGCCGCTGCGGCGCTCTCCTGGGCCTTCTTGGCGAATTCGGCGCGCAGCGCCTTGAGCTTCTCGCGCGGGTCCTCGCGGGTGGTGGCCTTCTCCAGCGCCATCTCGGCGATGAAGCGGCTGGGCTGCGCGGCCACCATCTCGCGGCCTTTCTTGCGCCGCTTGGTCCAGCTCACGGCCAGCGAGCGCTGGGCGCGGGTGATGCCCACGTACATCAGGCGGCGCTCCTCCTGCAGGCGCTGCAGCAGGCCCTCGCTCATCGGGCCGTCGGCGCGGCCGGTGGGGTTGTCCTCGTCGCCGAGCTTGAACGGCAGCAGGCCCTCGGTCACGCCCACCAGCATCACGTGCGGCCACTCCAGGCCCTTGGCGGCGTGCAGCGTGGACAGCGTCACCACGTCCTGGTCCTTCTCGCGCTCGCTGATGGTGGACAGCAGCGAGATGGTCTGCGCCACTTCGAGCAGCGACTTCACCTCGCTGGAGTTGCTCACGCCCGCCGCGTCGTCGATCTGGCCGCCGCAGCGCTGCGCCATCCAGTCGCAGAACTCCATCACGTTGGTCCAGCGCGAGGCGGCCAGCTTCTCGCTGTCCTCGCCGTCGTACAGGTGCTTCTCGTAGCCGATCTCCTTGAGCCAGTCGGCCAGGAAGGCGCGCGCATCCTCGGCGCCGAGGGTGCGGCGGGCGCGGAACTCCAGGTCGTTCACGTAGCGGCCGAACTCGTGCAGGCCGCCCACGGCGCGCGCCGACAGCACGCTCGGCAGGCTGCTGGAGAACAGCGCCTCGAACAGGCTCAGCTTGTACTGGCTGGCGAACACGCCCAGGCTCTGCAGCGTCTGGTGGCCGATGCCGCGCTTCGGGGTGGTTACCGCGCGCAGGAAGGCCGGGTCATCGTCATTGTTGACCCACAGGCGGAACCAGGCGCACAGGTCCTTGATTTCGGCGCGGTCGAAGAAGCTCTGGCCGCCCGAGACCTTGTACGGAATCTGCGCCTTGCGCAGCGCCTGCTCGAACACCCGGGCCTGGTGATTGGCGCGGTACAGCACGGCGAAGTCGCGGAAGGCCTTGTGCTGCCCGCCGCTGGTGGAGACATCCGTGCCGGCGCGCAGCGACTGGATGCGCGCCACCGTGCGCTCGGCCTCGTGCTCCTCGTTGTCGGCATCGACGATGCGCACCGGCTCGCCTTCGCCGAGCTCGGAGAACAGGGTCTTGGGAAACAGCTTGGGGTTGGGCCCGATCACGTTGTTGGCTGCGCGCAGGATGGCGCTGGTGGAGCGGTAGTTCTGCTCCAGCTTGATGACCTTGAGGTTCGGGAAATCGACCGGCAGCTTGCGCAGGTTGTCCAGCGTGGCGCCGCGCCAGCCGTAGATCGACTGGTCGTCGTCGCCCACCGCGGTGAAGCGCGCGCGCTCGCCCACCAGCAGCTTGAGCACCTCGTATTGGGTGGCGTTGGTGTCCTGGTATTCGTCCACCAGCACGTGGCCGAGCGCGGCCTGCCATTTGGCGCGCACTTCGGGGAAGTCCTTGAGCAGCTTGAGCGGCAGGCCGATCAGGTCGTCGAAGTCCACGCTCTGGTAGGCCGTGAGCCGCTCCTCGTAGCGCGCCATGATGCGCGCGGTCACGCGCTCGTTGTCGTCCTTGGCCTGGGCTTCAGCCTGCGCCGCGTTCAGGCCCATGTTCTTCCACAGGCTGATGGCCCACTGCCACTGGCGCGCGGTGGCCGCGTCGGTGCTGCCGCCGCAGTCCTTGAGGATGCTGGTCACGTCGTCGCTGTCCAGGATGCTGAACTGGGGCTTGAGGCCCAGCACCGCGCCGTCCTCGCGCATCATGCGCACGCCCAGGGCGTGGAAGGTGCAAACCACCACCTGCTTGGCGTCGCGCCCGATCAGGCTCTTGGCGCGCTCGCGCATCTCGGCGGCCGCCTTGTTGGTGAAGGTGATGGCCGCGATGCGCTTGGGCTCCAGCCCGGCCTGGATCAGCCGCCCGATCTTGTGGGTGATCACCCGCGTCTTGCCCGAACCGGCCCCCGCCAGCACCAGGCAGGGCCCATGCAGGTAGTTGACGGCTTCTTGTTGGGCGAGATTCAGGCCAGCGGACATCGTGCGTGGGAGGCAAAGCGCACGATGATACCTGCGGGGTGTAACGGCGGCAGTCCGCCTGCCGGCGTGGCGGCGGGCGATTGGGCGAGGAAGGCGGACGTTGCCTGGAAAAGAGGGGAAAAGCCGGTGCGAATGCCGCAGAACGGCGCATCCGGCCCGCCGGCTGGCGGGCCGGGCGGCTTCAGTCCACGCGGCCGATGCGCTTGACGAGCGCCGCCATGGCGAGCGCCTCGGCCTGCACAAAGCGCTCGAACTCGGGCGCATCCTGGAACTGGAAGCTGCTGCCGGCCGTGGCCAGGTTCTGCCTGGCACGCGGGTCGTCCACCGCGGCGCGCGCCGCCTGGCGCAGTTTGGCCATCACCGGCTCGGGCGTGCCGGCCGGCGCGAACAGGCCGGCCCATTGCGAGTAGGTCACGGGCACGCCCAGCTCCTTGAGGCTGGGCACCTCGGGCAGCATGGGCAGGCGGCCTTCGCCCCAGTGCGCGAGCGCGCGCAACTTGCCCGCGCGGATGTGCTGCATCACGCTCGAAGGCCCGGTGGACAGCGCGTCCACCTGGCCCGACAGCAGCGCCAGCACGGCCGGGCCGGCGCCGGTGTAGGGCACATGCAGCATGAAGGTGTGGGTCGCGGCCTTGAGCTGCTCCATCGGCACGTGCATGGTGCCGTAGTTGCCCGAGGAGCCGAAGGTCACGCTGCCGGGCTTGGCCCTGGCGTGGGCGATGAAGTCGGCATAGGTCTTCCAGGGGCTGTCGCCGCGCACCACCAGCACCGTGGGGTCGGCCGAGAAGCGCGCCACCGGGCGCAGCTGGTCCAGCGTGAACAGCGGGGCGCGCTGCAGCACCTTGTCGGCCTCGGGCAGCACCACGATGGACGACAGCGCCATCAGCAGGCTGTAGCCGTCGGGCTTGGCCTTGGCCACCTGGGCCATGCCGATGCCGCCGCCGGCGCCGCCCTTGTTCTCCACCACCACGCTCTGCCCGAGCGCGCGGCCCATGGCGTCGGCCACCGGTCGGCCGACGGTGTCGGCCACGCCGCCGGGCGGGAACGGCACCAGCATGCTCACGGGGCGGTTGGGGTAGCTGTCCTGCGCCCGGGCCGGGGCGGCCAGGAGCGGCGACAGGGCGCTCAGGCCCAGCAGGTGCAGGGCGGTGCGGCGTTGGATCATGGTGTGTCTCCTCAGGGTTTCTGTGCCGTGGGCGCTCAGGGCGCCTCGATCGGGTTGTCGAGCTCGCCCAGGCCGGTGACGGCCACGCGCACGCGGTCGCCATGGCGCAGGAAGCGGGGCGGGTTGAAGCCCAGGCCCACGCCCACGGGCGTGCCGGTGGCCAGGATGTCGCCAGGCAGCAGGGTCGTGCCGCGCGACAGGGTTTCGATCAGCGTCGGCACGTCGAAGATCAACTGGCTGATCGGGGCGTCCTGGCGCAGCTCGCCGTTGACCCAGGTGCGCACGCGCAGCGTCTCGATCGGCGTGCTCTCGGGCGTGCCGATCCAGGGGCCGAGCGGGCAGAAGGTGTCCAGCGACTTGCCGAGGAACCACTGCGCGTGGTTCTTCTGCAGGTCGCGCGCCGTCACGTCGTTGAGGGCGACGAAGCCGAACACCTGGTCCAGCGCCTGGGCCTTGGAGACGTTGCGGCAGCGCCGGCCGATCACGACGCCGATCTCGCCTTCGTAATCGACGCTGGCGGTGTGCGCCGGGTCGAAGCGCACCGCATCGCGCGGGCCGGCCAGCGTGCCGGTGGCCTTGCTGAAGAACTGCGGGTGCGTGGGGATGGCCGACGCGCTGCTGGTGGTGGCGTTGTAGCCGCTCTTGTCGAACTCCAGCGCATGGTCATGGTAGTTCTTGCCCACCGCGAACACGTTGCGCACCAGCGCCGACAGCGGCGCCAGAAAAGCCAGCCCGGCCAGCGGCACGGGCGTCGTGCCCAGTGCCATCAATTGCGCGGCCGACAGCCCGCGCTCGATCACGGCCAGCACCGGGTTGGGGTGGTTCGCCAGTTCGCCCTCGACCAGCAGCGCCGATTGCTGCGGCTCGTCGATCAGGGCCAGGCGGGGGGCTCCGTTCCAGAGAACGCGTCCGATTTTCATGAAGACTCCAGGATTGCTCGATTGGTTTCAATTGGTTCTGTATTGGATCAATTTGGATGGATGTTGACCAATGGTGTTTACCCCTAGACGCCAGGCGCGGGCGCATGGTCCAATCGGTTCGAACCAATTCAAACCAATCACCCCGGTTCCTCCATGTCCGTTGCCGCCAACCCCCTGTTTTCCGTCGATCCGGCGCAAGCGCTGCGGCAGACCTTGCTGCATGGCCTGCAAAACGGGCGCTGGGCGCCCGGCGAGCGCCTGCCCACCGAGCGCGAGCTGTGCGAGCGCTACGGCGTGGGCCGTTCGGCGCTGCGCCGCGTGCTGCGCGAGTTCAAGGCCTCGGGCTTCATCGAGCAGACGGTGGGCAGCGGCACCTACGTGGCCGAGCGCGTGCGGGAGCGGCTGCCGCCGCGCCCGAGCGCAGCCTCGGCGATCAGCCCGGCCGAACTCATGGAGGCGCGGCTGCTGTTCGAGCCGCTGCTGGTGGATCTGATCGTGAGCAAGGCCACGGCCGCCGATTTCGAGGCGCTCGAGGAATGCTGCCGCCAGGGCGAGGCCGCGCCCACGCTGGCCGAGTTCGAGCACTGGGACGGCGCGCTGCACCAGCGGCTGGCCGAGGCCACCCACAACGCGTTCTTCGTGAGCGTGTTCCAGCTCGCGACCGAGGCGCGCGAGCGCGGCGAGTGGGGCCTGCTCAAGCAAAAGAGCGTCACGCCCGAGCGGCGCGCGCGCTACCAGCAGGAGCACCGCGCGCTGGTGCAGGCGCTCAAGCAGCGCGACGCCGACACCGCGCGCCAGCGGCTGGCCGAGCATCTGGCGAACGTGCGGCTCAACCTGCTGGGCCGGGTCTGAGATCGTGAACACGTTCTGAGCGCAAGGGCCCCCGCCGCCTCGCGCGTGCCGGATGGCACGCCGGGCTGAGACAATGCTGCGCCATGCTCGCCGTCCTGCTCATCACCTTCCCGTTCTTTGCGCTGGTTCTCTGCGGCTACCTGGCCGCGCGCCGCGGCGTACTGCCGCAGGCGGCCATTCCCGGGCTCAACGTCTTCGTGCTGTATTTCGCGCTGCCGTGCATGCTGTACCGCTTCGGTGCCGCCACGCCGATCGCGCAGCTGCTGGACGCCAGTGTGTTCGGGGTCTACCTGGCCTGCGCGCTGGCGATGGTGGCGGTGGCCATGGTCATGACGCGCAGCGAGCGCATCAACTGGAACAACGCCGCCTTCGGCGCGCTGGTGGCGGCCTTTCCCAACACCGGCTTCATGGGCGTGCCGCTGCTGGTGGCGCTGCTCGGGGCGCAGGCCGCCGGGCCTGCGATCGTGACCATCGCCATCGACCTCGTGATCACCAGCTCGCTGTGCATCGCGCTGTCGCGGCTGGACAGCGCGGGCACGCACGGCATGCGCGTGGCCGCGAGCCATGCGCTGCGCGGCATGGCCACCAACCCGATGCCCTGGTCCATCGCGCTCGGCGCGCTGGCCTCGGCCGCCGGGCTGACGCTGCCGGGGCCGGTGATGCAGACCGTGGGCCTGCTGGCCGACGCGGCCTCGCCGGTGGCGCTGTTCACCATCGGCGCGGTGCTGGCGCGCTCGCAGATGAACACGCACGAGCGCGTGCCATGGATCGACTACGTGCCGCTGGCGCTGGCCAAGCTGGTGATGCACCCGCTGCTGGTGCTGGCCGTGGGCACGGTCGCGCTCTACCTCGGTGCACCGCTGTCGCGCTTCGCGCTCACCGTCATGGTGCTGGTGGCGGCGCTGCCCAGTGCCAGCAACGTCTCGCTGCTGGCCGAGCGCTTCGGCGCCAACAACGGACGCATCGCGCGCATCATCCTGGTGTCCACGGCGCTGGCCTTCCTGAGCTTCTCGGCGGCCGTCTCGCTGCTCGTGGATGCTCCCAAATAGATAGCAAACAATGACCGCCTCATCTGGACATCGGCGGGATTTGATTCAAAAAATAGCGGCTTGAGCCAGAGTGGTGCCTAGCAGCGATGGTGTATCACCACCATCGGGTTTTTCACCGAGCAGGGGAACTTCCGGGCCACTTCTGGCCACAATAGCCTGCCCGCTGCCGTTGGCACGGGCCCTGCTTCCTGACGTTTCATCACCTCGTTCCTCTCCAACCCGTCCATGCGCCTGGCGCCGTCCTTCCTGCTGTCGCTGCTGCTGTTCGCGGCCATCCTCTGGTCCGTGGAGGCCGCGGCGTGGCCGGCGGCCGGCGACGACGAGGAGGCGGCGCACTTCGCTGCCGTGCACCAGATCCTGGCGGCCGATGCGGCGCAGCTCGACGCGCTGGAGGCCGGCGGAGGCGAGCTGGAGCAGCCCGAACTCACGGCGCGCCAGGTGGCGCGGCTGAACGAGCCGCCGGTCACCAACGACGACCGCACCGAGCTGTTCGGCGTGCCCGCGCGCAGGACGGTCGGCGTGCTCGCGGTGCGGGAGCCGCCCCAGGCGCCCGTGGCGGCGCTGGCCGACCCCTGGCTGCGCGCGGCGCTGCGGCCGCCCAGTGGCGCTCTGCGGCTGCGGGCCTGAGCCGCCGCGCCGCCTTTCTCCCCCCCCTCTTTCTTTCTCTGCCCGGCTCGTCCTGAGCCCTGACCTGCGCGCGCCCACTGGCGCCGCGCGGGACGGCGTTGCGTGCGCTGCGGCCCCAGCCCGGGTTCGTGCGCCGGTGACGCTCCACGCTGCCAGCCCGTGACCCGGCGCGGCGGCGCTTCGCAATCCCAACCCGGTTGCCGCACAGCGCGGCAGGTATGCCCATGGTGTCTCGATCCTTCCTGCTTGTCCCCGTCGTCCTTGTTCTTTCGATGTCCGCCCTGCCGGGCCTGGCGCAGGCCCCGGCGCCGGCCGGCGCGGCCGAGCCGCCGCGGCTGCCGCTGGCCCAGGTGGTGCAGACGGTGGTGGCCCACAACCCAGAGTTGCGCGCCGCGCAGCAGTCGCGCGTCACGGCGGCGGCCAGCGTGCTCAGCGCCTCGGCGCTGCCGAACCCGCGGCTGGAATGGAGCAGCGGGCGCAACCGCGAGCGCCTGCCCTCGGCCACGCCGGGCGCGGTGCAGGGCTGGGCCATCGCCCAGCCGCTGGAGAACCCGTCGCTGCGCGGCGCGCGTGTCGAGGCCGCGCAGGCCGGCGAGCGCGGCAGCCAGCACCAGGTCGCGGTCACGCGCAACGCGCTGGTGGCGCAGGTCAAGCTGCGCGCCTACGAGACGGTGCTGCGCCAGGCCGAGGCCGAGGCCGCGCGCGACGCGGTGCAACTGCTGGAGCAGGTGCGCGAGCGCGTGCGTGTGCGCGTGGCCAGCGGTGAGGCCGCGCGCTACGAGATCATCAAGGCCGATGCCGAGATCATCAACGCGCGCCAGCGCGAGCAGTCGGCGCTGTTGCTGGCCGAGCAGACCCAGCTCACGCTCAACCGGCTGGCCGCCGGGCAACTGCCGGCGCGCTTTCAGCTCGTGCTGTCGCTGGACGACGCGATCGACGCGGCCGCGCTGCAGCGCCTCGAACCGGGCGAACACCCCGAGCTGCGGCTGCTGCAGTCCGAGGTGGACCGCGCGCAGGCGCAGCTCGAGGGCGCGCGCGCCAGCCGCTGGCCCGGCCTGGAACTGCGCTACGGCCAGACGCGCGAGCCCGACATCCGCCAGAACATGATCGGCGTGAGCGTGCAGATCCCGCTGCTCGACCAGCGCCGTGGCCCGGTGGACGAGGCCGCCTCGGAGCTGGAGCGCGCGCGCGGCCGGCTCGAAGGCCGCCAGGCCGAGCTGCGCCAGCAGGTGCTGCAGGCCTGGAAGGCGCTGGAGATGGCGCGCCTGCGCACCGAGGCCCTGAGCCAGGGCGCGGTGCGCGAGGCCGAGGCGGCGCTGCGCGTGGCCGAGGCCGCCTACCGCTTCGGCGAGCGCGGCATCCTCGACGTGCTGGACGCCCAGCGCGTGCTGCGCGCGGTACGCGCCGACCTGCTGGAGGCGCGCTACCAGCAGCAGGCCGCCCGCATCGAACTCGAATTCCTGGCCGGCCGCCATGCCGAGCCGCCCGGGCCGCTGTGAGCGAGGCCGCGCCATGACGCTCGCTCTCCCGTCCTCCCCCGTTTTTCTTCCTCAACCGCTTTCCGCCATGTCCTCGACCTTCGATTCCTCTTTGTCCCCGGCCCGGCCGCGCCCGCGGGCGGCCGTGTCCGCCCTGGCCCTGGCCGGCCTCATGCTGCTGACCCTCACGCTCGCCGGCTGCGGCCGTTCGGATGCGCCGCCGCCGGCTGCGGCCGCTGCCGCGCCGGCCGACCCGATGGAGGTCGTGGTGCCGCCCGGGATGGCGGCGCGCTTCAAGACCGCGCCGTTGTCCACGGCCGAGATCGCGCCGATCCAGGAGGTGGCCGGCCGCATCGAGGCCAACGACCGCCTGGTCGCGCGCATCGGCGCCTCCGTCACCGGCCGCGTGACCGAGGTGCTGGCCGAAGTGGGCGACCGTGTGCGCCCGGGCCAGGTGCTGGCGCGCGTGGCCAGCCCCGAGCTGACCACGGCCCAGCTCGCCTACCTGCGCGCCCATGCCGCCACGGCCCAGGCCGAGCGTGCCGTGGAGCGCGCGCGCCAGCTCATCCAGGCCGACGTGATCGGCTCGGCCGAGCAGCAGCGGCGCGAGTCCGAACTCGCCATCGCGCGCGCCGAGCTGCGCGCCGCCGGCGACCAGCTTCGCCTCATCGGCCTGCCGGGCGGGGCGGTGGAGCGCCTGCGCGAGCAGGGCACGCTGCACCCGCACGCGGCCGTGGTGGCCACGCTGGCCGGCGTGGTGATCGAGCGCAAGCTCAGCTCGGGCCAGGTGGCGCAGCCGGGCGACCCGCTGTTCACCGTGGCCGACCTGGGCAACGTCTGGGTGGTGGGCGCGCTGCCCGAGCAGGCCGCGCGCAGCGTGCAGGCCGGCCAGGCGGTGGAGATCGAGGTGCCGGCGCTGGCCGGGCGCCAGCTCGCCGGCCGCATCGTGCATGTGGGCGACACCGTGTCGCCCGAGACGCGCAGCGTGACCATCCGCACCCAGGTGGACAACGCCCAGCGCGAGCTCAAGCCGCAGATGCTGGCCACTATGCGCATCGAGGGCGCGGCGCGCCGCACGCTGGCCGTGCCGGCCGTGGCCGTGGTGCGCGAGAACGACCGCGACCACGTGTTCGTGAAGCAGGCCGACAACCGCTACCGCCTGGCGCCGATCGAGCTGGGCGCCGCCAGCGGCGGGCTGCGCCCGGTGCTGGGCGGCCTGGCCGAGGGCACCGAGCTGGTGGTGGAGGGCGCCTTTCACCTGAACAACGAGCGCAAGCGCGCCGAGCTGGAGTAAGCCCATGATCGCTTCCATGATCCGGGCCGCGCTGAGTCAGCGGCTCGTGGTGGTCGTGCTCGCGCTGGTGCTGTGCGGCTTCGGGCTGCGCGCGGCGCTCAAGCTGTCGGTGGACGCCTTTCCCGACGTGACCAACGTGCAGGTGCAGGTGGCCACCGAGGCGCCGGGGCGCTCGCCCGAGGAGATCGAGCGCTTCGTCACCGTGCCGCTGGAGATCGCCATGACCGGCCTGCCGGGGCTGGTGGAGATGCGCTCGCTCAACAAGAGCGGGCTGTCCATCATCACGCTGGTGTTCACCGAGGCCACCGACGTGTACTTCGCGCGCCAGCTCGTGACCGAGCGGCTGATCGAGGTCACGCCGCGCATGCCGCAGGGCATCGTGCCGGTGCTGGGGCCGGTCTCCACCGGCCTGGGCGAGGTCTACCAGTACACGCTGGAGAAGCCCGACGACGGCCAGCGCGCGCTGACCCCGGCCGAGCTGGCCGAGCGCCGCACGGTGCAGGACTGGGTGGTGCGGCCGCTGCTGCGCTCCATTCCCGGCGTGGCCGAGATCAACTCGCAGGGCGGCTACGTCAAGCAGTACCAGGCGCTGGTGGACCCGGGGCGGCTGCGCCACTACGGCCTGTCGGTGCGCCAGGTGGTGGAGGCCATCGCGGCCAACAACGCCAACGCCAGCGGCGGCATCCTGCCGCAGGTGACCGAGCAGTACCTGATCCGCGGCGTCGGCCTGATCCGCACGCTGGAGGACATTGGCAACATCGTGGTCAAGGAACAGGCCGGCGTGCCGGTGTTCGTGCGCGACGTGGCCACCGTGCAGCTCGGCGCCGAGGTGCGCCAGGGCGCGATCATCAAGGGCGGCTACACCGAGGGCGTCTCGGGCATCGTGCTGATGATGCGCGGCGGCAATGCCAAGGAGGTGGTCACGCGCGTGAAGGAGCGCGTGGCCGAGATCAACACCAAGGGCATGCTGCCCGGCGGCCTGCAGATCGTGCCCTACTACGACCGCACCGACCTCGTCGACTCGGCGCTGTGGACCGTGGGCAAGGTGCTGATCGAGGGCATCTTCCTCGTGGTGGTGGTGCTGTTCATCTTCCTGGGCGACGTGCGCTCCAGCCTGATCGTGGTGGCCACGCTGATCATCACGCCGCTGACCACCTTCATCATGATGAACCGCTATGGCATCTCGGCCAACCTGATGTCGCTCGGCGGGCTGGCCATCGCCATCGGCCTGATGGTGGACGCCACCGTGGTGGTGGTGGAGAACGTGTTCCACAAGCTCGGGCAGGCCGGCGACAGCATGGGCGCGCGCGTGCGCACCGTGCTGGCCGCCACCACCGAGGTGGCCACGCCCACCATCTTCGGCATCGCCATCATCATCCTGGTGTTCCTGCCGCTCATGACGCTGCAGGGCATCGAGGGCAAGATGTTCGCGCCGCTGGCGCTGACCATCGCGATCTCGCTGGCCGTGTCGCTGGCGGTGTCGCTGTTCCTCTCGCCGGTGCTGTGCTCGTACTTCCTCAAGGGCGGCGCGGACCACGACACGCGGCTGATCGCCTTCCTCAAGCGCCACTACCTGCGCCTGCTGGACGGCGCGACAGCGAAGCACCGCGTCACGCTGGCGGCCGCCGTGCTGCTGCTGCTGGGTTCGCTGGCGCTGTTCCCGTTCCTAGGCAAATCCTTCAGCCGACCATGAAGGAGGGCGCGCTCACGCCGCAGATCAACCGCGTGCCCAGCATCTCGCTGGACGAGTCGATCCGCATGGAGATGGCGGCCATGAAGCAGGTGGCCGAGGTGCCGGGCGTGCTCAGCGTGGTGTCCAAGCTCGGGCGCGGCGAGTCGCCGGCCGACCCGGCCGGGCCCAACGAGTCCGACCCGATCGTGCTGCTGGACCCGAAATCGGGCCGCACGCAGGACGAGATCGACGAGGACATCCGCCAGCGCCTCTCGAGCATCCCGGGCGTGCAGATCGTGCTGTCGCAGCCGATCTCCGAGCGGGTGGACGAGATGGTCACGGGCGTGCGCTCGCAGCTCGCCATCAAGGTGTTCGGCGACGAGCTGGGTGAGCTCAAGCGCGTGTCCGAGCAGGTGGCGCGCATCCTGAAGAGCGTGCCCGGCAGCCGCGACATCCGCATCGAGCGCCTGTCGGGCCAGCAGGCGCTGACCATCGACATCGACCGCAAGGCGATCGCGCGCCAGGGCCTCAACGTGGCCGACGTGCAGGCCCTGATCGAGAGCGCCATCGGCGGCAAGGACGTGACCACGCTCTACGAGGGCGAGCGCCGCTACAGCGTGGTGGTGCGCTTTCCGCTCGAGGCGCGGCAGTCGGTGGAGGCCATCGGCAACACGCTGCTGCCCACGCCCGACGGCGCGCAGGTGCCGCTGTACTCGCTGGCGCGCATCCAGCTCGTGGACGGGCCAGCGCAGATCAGCCGCGAGGGCGGCAAGCGCCGCGTGGTGGTGGGCGCCAACGTCGAGGGGCGCGACCTCGGCGGCTTCGTGGCCGAGGTGCAGCAGCGCGTGGAGCATGAGGTCAAGCTGCCCGAGGGCTACTACTTCAAGTACGGCGGCCAGTTCGAGAACATGGAGCGCGCCATGGGCACGCTGCAGGTGATCGTGCCGCTGACCATCGCGGCCATCTTCTTCCTGCTGTTCTTGCTGTTCAACTCGGTCAAGCTGGCCGGGCTCATCATCCTGGTGCTGCCGTTCGCCTCGATCGGCGGGCTGATCGGCCTGTTCGTCACCGGCGAGTACGTGAGCGTGCCGGCCTCGGTCGGCTTCATCGCGCTATGGGGCATCGCGGTGCTCAACGGCGTGGTGCTGGTGACCTGCATCCGCCGCCTGCGCGAGGACGGCCTGGACGTGGCTGCCGCCGTGCGCGAGGGCTGCGTGCAGCGCTTTCGCCCCGTGATGATGACGGCCACCGTGGCGCTGCTGGGCTTGGTGCCCTTCCTGTTCGCCAGCGGGCCGGGCTCGGAGGTGCAGCGGCCGCTGGCCATCGTGGTGATCGGCGGCTTGATCTCTTCGACGCTGCTCACGCTGGTGGTATTGCCCACGCTCTATCGCTGGTTCGACGAAAAGCCCGCTGAAGCATGACCCCGAAGGAGAACTGAGATGACGATGAAGGAAATCCGCGCCATCGTGCGCCCGAGCCGGCTGGAGCGCCTGCGCGAGGCGCTGCGCGCCATCCCCAACTTTCCCGGTGTGACGATCTTCCGCGCCGAGGGCTTCACGGCCCCGGCCGCGCTGGACAAGCGCACGGTCAAGGAGGAGCTGACCGACTTCTCCGACAAGCTGATGGTCTGCGTGCTGGCCGAGGCCGCCATGGTGGCGCCGATCCGCGCCGCCCTCGTCGAGGCCTGCCGCACCGGCCAGATCGGCGACGGCCTGGTCTGGGTGGTGGACATCGCCGAGATCCACCGCATCCGCGACGGCAGCAGCCTGCCCTGAGCGCCTCGGGGCATCGGGTTTGCTCCTGAATCAGGAGCAACAAAGCACCGCGGGGCGCGGACCTCTGGCCGATCTGGCTTGAAAAAGGCTCAGATCGCCAGCGGATCGACGTCCACCGCCCAGCGCGTCACGGCGCGGTCGCGCTCGGCGTGCAGCACCGGGTGCCAGGCCGCCAGGAAGCGCTGCAGCGCGGCGCGCGAGGGCGACTCGACCAGCATCTGCGCGCGCTCGATGTTGGCCACGCGCTGGATCGTCATGGGCACGGGCGGGTAGAGCGTGATGGGGTCGGCGCCGGCCAGCCCGGCGGCGGCCTCGCTGGCGCGCTGCAGAAAGCCCTGCGCGGCCTCCTGTGTGCGCGCCTCAGCCCGCACCAGCGCCTGGAAGCTGAACGGCGGCATGCCGGCCTGCCCGCGCTCCTGCAGCTGCTGCGCCGCAAAGGCCGGGTAGTCGTGCCGGCGCAGCGCGTCGAACAGCGGGTGCTGCGGGTGGAAGGTCTGCACCCACATCTCGCTCGCGCTGCCGTTCAGGCGCGCGTAGTCGGCGTCGCGCCCGGCGCGGCCGCCGGCCTGCATCAGCAGCGAAAAGAGCCGCTCGGGCGCGCGGAAGTCGCTGGAGAACAGCGCGCCGTCGGGGTTGACGGCCGCCACCAGCGTGATGCGGCGGAAGTCGTGGCCCTTGGCGATCATCTGCGTGCCCACCAGCACGTCGACCTCGCCCGCATGCACCTGCGCGAGCTGCGATTCGAGCGCGCCCTTCAGGCGCGTGGTGTCGGCATCGATGCGCGCGATGCGCAGCGGCTGGCCGTCGGGCCGGCGCGTGCCGGCCAGGAGCTCGGCCAGGTGCTCCTCGAGCCGCTCGGTGCCGCGGCCCAGCGGCGCGATGTCGAGGTTGCCGCAGTCCGGGCAGGCGCGCGGCACGCGCTGGGTGAAGCCGCAGTGGTGGCAGCGCAGCGTGCGGTCGATCTTGTGGAACACGCGGTAGGCGCTGCAGTGCGGGCACTCGCTCTTCCAGCCGCAGTCGGCGCAGTGCAGCACCGGCGCGTAGCCGCGCCGGTTCAGGAACACCATGGCCTGCTCGCCGCGCGCGATGCGCTGCGTGATGGCCTCGACCAGCGCGGCGGAGAACACGGTCTTCCTGGGCTGCAGGTTCATGTCCACCAGGCGCACGCGCGGCAGCGCGCCGCCGCCGATGCGGCCGGCCATGGTGAGGCGGCGGTAGCGCCCGCCCGGCTCGTCGCCGGCGGCCGGCCGGCTGTGGTGCCAGCTCTCCAGCGAGGGCGTGGCCGAGCCCAGCAGCACCTTGGCGCCTTCGAGCCGGCCGCGGTAGATGGCGAGGTCGCGCGCCGAGTAGCGCGCGCCTTCCTGCTGCTTGTAGCTCGGGTCGTGCTCCTCGTCGACCACGATCAGCCGCAGCGCCGGCATCGAGGCGAACACCGCCATGCGCGTGCCGAGCACGATGCGCGCCGCGCCGCCGTGCGCGGCCAGCCAGCTCCTGAGGCGCTGCGGGTTCGTCATGCCGCTGTGCAGCGAAACCACGGCGGCGGAGCCGAAGCGCTCGATGAAGCGCGCCTCGAGCTGCGGCGTGAGGTTGATCTCGGGCACCATGACCAGCGCCTGGGCCTCGGGCTCGCGGGCCAGCAGCGCCTGCACCGCGCGCAGGTAGATCTCGGTCTTGCCGCTGCCGGTGGCGCCGAACAGCAGGAAGGGCCCGTTTTCAGACTCAAAAGTGGCAAGGGTCCGCGCCTGCTCGTCATTGAGTGCTATGGAATCCGTAGCAACCGGCGGCTCCACCGGGCCGGCCCCAGCATCGCGCCGCAGGCGGCGTGCCAGCTGCGCGGTGCTCAGGTCGCGCAGTTGCGGCGGCAGCGCCGCCAGCGCCACTTCGCCGAGCGCGCGTTGGTAATAAGCTGCTGCAAACGAAACCATTTGTTTCCAGTTCGCGCTCAGAGGGGCCAGCCCCTCCAGCACGCCGGCCACGGGCCGGATGTCGCGCCCGGCCTGTTCGGGGCCGGGCCCGTCCAGCGCCTGCCACACCACGCCGAGCACCTCGCGCTGGCCCAGCGGCACCCGCACCAAGCTGCCGGGCGTGAGTGGAAACTCACTCCGGTAGGTCAGCGGCCCGGCGATGGCGCTGTGGGCCGGGGTCTGGACGGCGATGGAAAGCCAGAAGCTCATGCAATGGCCGAGGTTGGGGGCATGTTTTGAAGTGAACTGGCGAAATAGCGCCTAAGTCGTTGATTTGCAAAAGGTTTGAAGGTCATCCAAGTTTTCTGTGGATAACTTTGTTGATATATCGCCGCGATGCGCCGCGAAGCCTTGAAAATCAAGCGTTTGGCTGGATTGCCCGCAAAAAAAGCAAACGATGATTTCCTTATGAATCAATAACTTGGATGCGCTATGGGTTTTGTAGCAAGGGGGCTGGCGGCCTGTCCTTTTTACTGCGCCGCAGCACAGCTTTTGTGTATAAGTCAAGGGCCGCGGCACTATTTCTGAACTGGACAAAAGCTGCGAATTAGTCCCAGTGACGGCTGCCTGGAACTATTTCACGCGCAGCCGGCGCGAGTGCTCGTGCACCGCCTGCACCAGCGCCGCCACATGCTCGGGCGGCGTGTACTGGCTGATGCCATGGCCCAGGTTGAAGATGTGCGTGGGACCTGGGCCCGCGCCCTGGTGCGGCGCGCCGAAGCTGTCGAGTACGCGCGCCACCTCGTCGCGGATCTGCGCCGGCGGGGCGAACAGCACGTTGGGATCGATGTTGCCCTGCAGGGCCTTGGCGTGGCCCACCAGGGCGCGCGCGTGGCCGAGGTTGACCGTCCAGTCGAGCCCCAGCACCTCGCAGTCGAGCGCGGCCATCTCCTTGAGCCACAGGCCGCCGCCCTTGGTGAAGACGATGCGCGGGATGACCTGGCCGTCGTGCGTGCGCTTGAGCTGGGCCAGCACGCGCGCGGTATAGGCCAGGCTGAAGGCCTGGAACGCGCCGTCGGCCAGCACGCCGCCCCAGCTGTCGAAGATCATCACGGCCTGGGCGCCGGCCTCGATCTGCGCGTTGAGGTAGGCCGCCACGGCGTCGGCGTTGACCTGCAGCATGCGGTGCATCAGGTCGGGCCGGCTGTAGAGCAGGGTCTTGACCAGCCGGTAGTCGTCCGAGCCCGCGCCCTCGACCATGTAGCAGGCCAGCGTCCAGGGGCTGCCCGAGAAGCCGATCAGCGGCACCCGGCCGTCGAGCGCGCGGCGGATCGAGGTGACGGCATCGAACACGTAGCGCAGCTTCTCCAGGTCGGGCACGGCGAGTTTCGCCACGGCGGCCTCGTCGCGCACCGGGTGCGCGAAGCGCGGGCCCTCGCCCTGGGCGAAGGACAGGCCCAGGCCCATGGCATCGGGCACGGTCAGGATGTCGGAGAACAGGATGGCCGCGTCCAGCGGGTAGCGCTCCAGCGGCTGCAGCGTGACCTCGGTGGCCAGGTCCGGGTTGGTGGCCAGCCCCATGAAGCTGCCGGCGCGCGCGCGCGTGGCCACGTACTCGGGCAGGTAGCGGCCGGCCTGGCGCATCAGCCAGACGGGGGTGTGGTCGGTAGCCTGGCGCAGGCAGGCGCGCAGGAAAGTGTCATTTTTCAGCGGGGCAAACATGCCCCGATTGTCGCCCACGCGCCGGCCTGGCCAGCAGCGTCGGAGCCGTCCTACAGGTAAATAGGCGCTGGCTGGCACCGCGGGCGGCAGGCGCCGCCTAAGCTGAAAGTCCCACAGCTTGTCTCAGGAGCGATCATGCGAATCGAGATCATGCGCCGGGCCGCGCGCGCCGCCCTGCTGGCAGCCGCCTTCGGTGCGAGCCTGGCGGCCCAGGCCGCCCCGAGCGACGCCCAGGCCCGTTACCGCGAGGACGTGGCCGCCTGCAACAGCGCGTCGGCGACGCCGCGCGCCAACTGCCTGCGCGAGGCCGGCGCCGCGCTGCAGGCTGCGCGCCAGAACGGGTTGACCGACCCCGATGCCGCGGCCCGCGAGCGCAATGCGCTGGCGCGCTGCCAGGCCTTTTCACGGACCGGCGAGGCCGATCTGGCCGAATGCCGCGCCCGCGTGATGGGCCAGGACGCTTCCCGCGGCCACACCGAGATCAGCGGCAGCGTCGCCGGCGGCGGCATCCTGCGCGAATCCATCACCACGGTGCCGGCGGCGACGCAGTGACGCGCTGAAGCGGCCCCCGGCATCGGCCCGCCGGCCTGCCCCTGGGGCGGGAGGCTTCGGGCTCAGCTCTTGTACTTGATGCTGCAGCCATAGGGCCGCGTGGCGGCCTGGCTGATGGCCTTGCCGGCCAGGGCTTCATCGAGCCCCTGGCGCACGTAGTTGGTGGCCGTCTTGAGGTCGTCCACGCGGGCCGACGCGATGCTGTCGATGCCGCCCGCATAGACCAGCACGCCCTGCGGGTTGACGATGTACAGGTGCGGCGTGGTGCGCGCGCCATAGGCGTGGCCCACGGTGCCTTCCTCGTCCATCAGCACGGCGGTCTGCGCCGACTGCCGCGCCTGGTACCAGGCGGCCAGCCGGGCCGGCTCGAGGTAGTCGCCGCTGGCCGTCTCGGTCGAGTTGATCGACAGCCACGCCACGCCGCGGGCCGTGGCGTCCTTCTGCGTGGCTGGGATGTTGCCGCTGTTGTAGTGCTTCTGCACGAAGGGGCAGCCGGGGTTGGTCCATTCGAGCACCACGTAGCGGCCCCTGAAGTCGGCCAGCCGCACGGTCTTGCCGGCGGTGTCCTTGAGGCTGAAGTCGGGCGCGGGCTGGCCCAGGGCCGCAGCGGCGAAGGCCGCGGGCGCGGCGCCGAACAGCGCCAGGGCGGAGGAGACGGCGAGGGAAAGCGCAAAGGCGTGGCGTCGCTGCATGAGGGAACTCCTGGGGGCTCGGGGCGCCGGTGGGCGCCAGCCTCTCGAACACTACCACCGATGGCGGCGTTTGGCGACGATGCCCCCGCGGGCGCCAGGGCTCAACCGCCGCTCAGAGCAGGCCGCGCGCCGCCAGCGCGGCGTGTTCGATCTTGATGCAGCGGTCCTGCACCACCTGCAGGCCGGCCGCGCGGGCGCGCGCGGCGGCGGCTTCGTGTTCGATGCCCAGCTGCAGCCAGACGGCCCGTGCGCCGATGGCGATGGCCTCGTCCACCACCGGCGGCACTTCCTCGCTGTGGCGGAACACGTCCACCAGGTCGATCGTGGCGTGCCGCGCGGCTTCGGCCAGGCTGGCGTAGGCGGTCTCGCCCAGCACCTCGCGCGCGTTCGGATTGACGGGGATGATGCGGTAGCCGTGCGCCTGCAGGTAGTGCGCCACGGCGTGGCTGTCGCGGTGCGGCTTGGGCGACAGGCCGACCACGGCGATGGTGCGGCATTCGCGCAGCAGGCGCGGGATCTCGGTGGAGTTCATGCGCCGATGATAGGCGGGGCGGCGCGCGCCTGCCTCAGAGGCTGGCGAGCGCGGCGCGCACCTCGGCGACGCTCAGCACCTCGGACAGCACCACCGGGGCGCGGCCCGGCTGGTAGTACACATAGACCGGCACGCCGTTGCGGCCCAGCTGGCCAAGGGCGGCGGTGATGGCGGGGTCGCGGCGCGTCCAGTCGGCGCGCAGCATCTGCACCTTGCGGGCGTCGAGGTCGGCCAGCACCTCGGGGTGGGCCAGCGTGGTCTTCTTGTTGTACTGGCAGGTCACGCACCAGGCGGCGGTGAAATCCACGAACACCGGCTGGCCGGCGGCCAGCAACTGCTCGACGCGGCCCGGCTCCCAGGGCTGCCAGCGCCCGGCGGCCGTCGCCGCGACCGGCGCGCTGTCCGCTGATTTGACGACATTCGGGCCGAAGGTCCAGGCCAGCAGGGCAAAGGATGCTATCGAAATAGTAGCGGTCACGAGCCGCGCGCGGCCCACCTGGGTGAAGGCCCAGAGCACCGCGCTCAGGGCCACCAGCAGCGCCAGCAGTGCGCCCGCGCCGTCGATGCCGCTTTGCTGGCCCAGCACCCAGACCAGCCAGGCGACGGTGGTGAACATCGGGAACGCCATGAAGCGGCGGAAGGTGTTCATCCAGGCGCCGGGGCGCGGCAGCAGGCGCGCCACGGCCGGAATCCAGCTCGCCGCGAGGTAGGGCAGGGCCATGCCGACGCCCAGCACGGCGAACACCAGCAGGGCCTGCGGCGCCGGCAGGCCGATGGCCAGGCCGAGCGAGGCGCCCATGAACGGCGCGGTGCAGGGCGAGGCAATGGCCACGGCCAGCACGCCCGACAGGAAGGCGTCGGCGGCGGGGTTCTTGGCCTGCATCGCGGCGGCGCCGCTGGGCAGGAACTGGCCGAACTCGAACAGGCCCGCGAGATTCAGGCCGATCAGCGTGAACAGCGCCGCCAGGCTGGCCACCACGGCCGGCGATTGCAGCTGGAAGCCCCAGCCGAGCTGCTCGCCGGCGGCGCGCAGCGCCAGCATCACGGCGCCGAGCGCGAGGAAGGCGGCGATCACGCCCGCCGCATAGGCTAGGCCGCTGATGCGGTGGCCCACGCGGTCGTCGGCCTGCTGGGTGAAGCGGATCACCTTGATCGCCAGCACCGGGAACACGCAGGGCATGAGGTTGAGGATCAGCCCGCCGAGCAGGGCGCCCAGCAGCGTGGCCAGCAGGCCGGCGCTGGCCACCGGCGCGGCGGCGGCGGCGCGGTTGGCCTGCAGCGCCGCGTCGAGCGCCGGCGACACGCCGGCCGCGGCGGCCACGGCCGGCCAGGTGCCTGCCACCTTGAGCTCGGCCCGCCAGCCCTGGCCAGCGGCGGCCAGCACCACGGGCAGCACGGAGGGGCTGCCGGCGCGCTGGGGCGACAGCGGCACCTCGGCCGTCCACACGCCGGCGCGCCAGGCCTGGGTCCAGCGGCCCGCCGTCTCGATGATCTCGGGCGTTTCGGGGAAGAACTCCAGCGTCTGGCCGCGCAGCGCCACCGGCAGGCCGGCCACCGAGAGGTGGAGGGTCTGGCCCTCGATGCGCGCCTGGTTGTCGGGGATGATGCCGCCGGTGCCCGCGAGCACCGGCCGGGGCTGGGCCGCGAAGGCGGCGTCGAAGGCCGCGCCGTTGAGCGCGGTGGTGCTTTTCACCGGCACCTTGAGCGCGAACTCGCCTTCCTCGGGGATGCATTCCTTGCGGCACACCAGCCACGAGGCCTTGAGCTTGACGTCGAGCGTGTCGGCCAGCAGCGGGGGCTTGAAGTCGGGCGTGATGGTCAGCGGCACCGGCAGCAGCACCGTGCCCTCGTAGCCGTAGTTGGCGAGCGTGCCGATCGGGATCTTCCGGGGCACGGGCCAGGCGATGTCGCCGGCCATCACGCCGGGCGGCAGGGTCCATTCGAGCTGCGTGGGCAGGCCGGAGTCGCCCGAGTTCTTCCAGTAGGTGTGCCACTCGGGCTGGTGGCTGAGCTGCAGGCCGACCCAGACCGTCTTGCCCGGCTCCACGCCGTCGGGCGCGTGCGCCATCAGCTCGGCACGCACCTGCTCTGTCGTGACCACGGATTTGGGGTTGTTCTGGGCCCAGGTCCAGGTGGGGTGGAGGCTGGCAGCTATCAAAGTGATAGCAACAAGGAGTCGGGCGAAATTCATCACAGGGTGGGAGCCATTGGCGGGGGCGAAGTTCCGGAGGCGGCTCAGGCAAAGCCCAGCACCACGCGCCGGGTGGTGGCCGATTTCTTCTCGATCCTGGTCACCACCACGGCGCCGATCTCGGCCGTGTTGGCCACGTGCGTGCCGCCGCAGGGCTGGAAGTCGATGAGGGTTTCGGCGCCGATGCGCTCGGCGTCCGTGGTCGCGGCGCCGATCCGGATCGTGCGGATGCGCCCTGTGCCGCGCGGTGGTTGCACGCTCATGCTCTTCACCAGCGCCGGGTTGGCGTCGAGCTCCTCGTCGGTGATGGCGCCCACGCTCACCGGGTGCGCCGCGGCCACCAGCGCGGCGATGCCGGCGGTCAGCGCCTCCTTGTCCAGCGGATCGGTCATGTTGAAGTCCAGCCGCGCGTAGTCGGGCGTGATCGAGCAGCCGTTCACGAGCTGCGGCACCAGGTGGCACAGCAGGTGGGTGGTGGTGTGAAAGCGCATCAGCCGGTGGCGGCGCGCCCAGTCGATGCGCGCGGTCAGCGCGGTGCCGGGCCTGAGCGCCGCCAGCCGCGCCTCCTGCCCCGGCGCGGGCAGGTGCACGATGTCGGCCGTGGGCCGGCCCTCGGCGTCCTTGCCCTTGCGCGTGTCGGCGATGGCGATCTCGGTGCCGTTGGCCAGCACCAGCCAGCCGCTGTCGCCGGCCTGGCCGCCGCCGAGCGGGTAGAACACCGTGCGGTCGAGCACGATGCCTTGCGCGTCGACGGCCGTTGCCGTGGCCGTGCATTCGGGAAGGTAGGCGTCTTCGCGGAACAGGTCGTGGGTCATGCCGGCATGATAAGGCGGGCCCGCGGACGGGCTCGCTTCTGCGCTTTTGAGCGCCGCGTCAATATGCGGTTCGGCCAGGGTGGCATCCGTTGTGGCGGGCCGCAGCGGTTCCTACAATGAATTTCAAGGTGCTGGAAAAGCATCAGGTTGTTTGAAACATGGAGCGCGGCCGGGCCAGCACACGGTGGCCGCCGCGCGGTGTCAATCGGCTGGCGGGCGTGGAGGTGTGTCATGAATCCAATAGTGGGTCAGGTCCTGGTGCCTCAGTACCAGATCGGAGCGGTGGTGCTGTCCTACATCATGGCGGTGCTGGGTTCTCTGGCGGCGCTGCAATGCGCCAAACACATGTTCACGCCCCAGGGCACCCTCGACAAGGGCATGGCCACGGCCGCCGCCGTGGCCCTGGGCGGCATCGGCATCTGGTCCATGCACTTCATCGGCATGCTGGCCTACCGCACCGGGGTGCCGGTTGCGTACGACCTGATTCCCACGGCCGTGTCCCTGGTGGCGGCGATCGTCATCTCGGGCGCGGCGCTGTACCTGACCGGCCGCGGCGGGCGCTTCGGCGTGCCGGGCTGGGTCGCCGGGAGCATCCTGGCCGGCCTGGGTGTGTGCGTCATGCACTACCTGGGCATGTATGCGATGAACCTGCGGGCGAGCATGAGCTGGGACGTCGAGCGCATCGGCCTGTCGGTGGCCATCGCGGTGGTGGCGGCTGCGGCGGCCCTGTGGCTCGCGTTCAATTTGACGACGCTGCGGCACCGCATCATGGCCGCGTTCGTGATGGGGGTGGCGGTGTGCGCGATGCACTACACCGGCATGTCGGCCGTCACGCTGGTCTGCACGGCGGAGGCGCCGGCCAGCGCCTGGAAGATCGGCGGCCGCGACCTGGATCTGATGGTGTTCGTGACCGCAGCGGCGGTCCTGCTCTATATCTACTGGGTGGTGTCGGGCCGCGCCATCCGGCAACGCGGCAAGCAGACCGCGGCGTGAGTTGATTTGAGTTTGTCAGGGGGGCGTGTCGGTGCCGCTGCCGGCCTTAGGCCGGCAGCGGCAACGCCGTCATGTGAAGCACGCCGTGCCGTGCGCGCCGTACGTGCAGTGGGGCGCCGGCTCGGCGACATCGGCCAGCCGCCGCCGGTGGCTCAGCCCGCGTGGCGCGGCAGCGGCAGCGCCGTCTTGTAGCGCACCTGCTTGAGCGCGAAGCTCGAGCGGATCTTCTCGATGCCGGGGATCGGCGTGAGCTGCTCGAGGATGAACTTCTCCAGCGCCGCGATGTCGGCCACCGCCACGCGGATCAGGTAGTCGCTGTCGCCGCTCATGAGGTAGCACTCCATCACCTCGTCATGCTCGGCGATGCGGCGCTCGAACTCGGCCAGCGATTCCTTGTTCTGCGATTTCAGGCTGATCGAGATGAAGACCGACAGGCCCAGCCCCAGCGCCGCGGCGCTGGCGATGGCCACATAGCGGTCGATCACGCCCGCGGCTTCCAGCGCCTTCACGCGCGCCAGGCAGGGCGAGGGCGAGAGATGCACCCGGCGCGCCAGCTCCACGTTGGACAGCGCGCCGTCGCGCTGCAGTTCGGCCAGGATGCGCAGGTCGAGGGTGTCGAGTTTCATATGCTTGATTTTAGGTATTTCAAGGCATTTAATGCTGAGTATGGTGGATGAAGAGGCGCATTCACGCAGCCCATTCTGCTTGCGCTTGCCTAAAGTGCCGGGTATGAATGCTCCCTTGCCCCGGTCTTCCCTGCTGCCTGCCGCGATGAATGACGATGCCGACCCCCAGGAAACCGCCGAGTGGCGCGATGCCCTGCGGGCGCTGATCGAAAGCGAGGGGCCGGAGCGCGCGCGCTTCATCCTGGACGAACTCGCGCGGCTGGCGCGCGAGGCGCGCACGGGCTGGGTGCCCGAACTGAACAGCCCCTATGTCAACACCATCGCGGTGGACCGGCAGCCGGTGTTCCCCGGCGACCTTGCCATCGAGGAGCGCCTGGCCTCGCTGATGCGCTGGAACGCGCTGGCCATGGTGGTGCGCGCCAACCAGGCCTATGGCGAACTCGGCGGCCACATCGCGAGCTATGCCAGCGCAGCCGACCTGTTCGAGACCGGCTTCAACCATTTCTTCCATGCGCGCGAGGGCGTGGGCGAAGGGCGGCACCGCGGCGACCTGGTGTTCTTCCAGCCGCACAGCGCGCCCGGCGTCTACGCGCGCGCCTTCCTCGAAGGCCGGCTCGTGGAGCAGGACTTGATGCACTACCGCCAGGAGATCACGGCGCCGGCCAGCGCCGCGGGGCAGGGCGCGCGCGGGCTCTCCAGCTACCCGCATCCCTGGCTGATGCCCGATTTCTGGCAGTTCCCCACGGGCTCGATGGGCATTGGCCCGATCAGCTCGATCTACCACGCGCGCTTCATGCGCTACCTCACGCACCGCCAGTTGCTGGACTGCGGCCAGCGCAAGGTCTGGGGCGTGTTCGGCGACGGCGAGATGGACGAGCCCGAGAGCATGAGCGCGCTCACGCTGGCTGCGCGCGAGAAGCTGGACAACCTTGTGTGGGTGGTCAACTGCAACCTGCAGCGCCTGGACGGCCCGGTGCGCGGCAACGGCCGCATCATCGACGAGCTGGAGAAACTGTTCGCCGGCGCCGGCTGGAACGTCATCAAGCTGGTCTGGGGCAGCGACTGGGACGGCCTGTTCGCGCGCGATGTCACGGGCGCGCTGGCGCGCGCCTTCGCGCAGACGGTGGACGGCCAGATGCAGACCTTCGCGGCCAAGGACGGCCGCTTCAACCGCGACAACTTCTTCGGCCAGAACCAAGACCTCGCGCGCCTGGCCATGGGGCTGACCGACGAGCAGATCGACCGCCTGAAGCGCGGCGGCCACGACCTCGTGAAGATCCACGCCGCCTACGCCGCCGCCGCGGCCCACCGCGGCCAGCCCACCGTGATCCTGGCCCACACCAAGAAGGGCTACGGCATGGGCAGCGCGGGCCAGGGCAAGATGACCACGCACAGCCAGAAGAAGCTGGACGACACCGATCTGATCGAGTTCCGCAACCGCTTCAACCTGCCGCTGAGCGATGCGCAGGCCACCTCGCTGGCCTTCTACAAGCCGGCCGACGACAGCCCCGAGATGCAGTACCTGCACGCGCGCCGCACCGCGCTCGGCGGCTACCTGCCGCGCCGCGAAACCGCCTGCGACGCCGTGCCGGTGCCAGCGCTGGAAGGCTATGCGCAGTTCGCGCTGGCCGCCGGCGGCAAGGAGATGAGCACCACCATGGCCTTCGTGCGCATGCTCGGCGGCCTGCTGAAGGACACGACGCCGGGCCCGCAGAACATCGCGTTCCGCCAACGGCTGGTGCCCATCGTGGCCGACGAGGCGCGCACCTTCGGCATGGCCAACCTGTTCAAGCAGGTCGGCATCTACTCCAGCGTGGGCCAGCGCTACGCGCCCGAGGACATCGGCTCGGTGCTCAGCTACCGCGAGGCGCTGGACGGCCAGATCCTCGAAGAAGGCATCAGCGAGGCCGGCGCCATCGCGAGCTGGACCGCGGCCGCCACCAGCTACAGCGTGCACGGCCTGGCCATGCTGCCGTTCTACATCTACTACTCGATGTTCGGCTTCCAGCGCGTGGGCGACCAGATCTGGGCCGCGGCCGACCAGCGCCCGCGCGGCTTCCTGCTCGGCGCCACCTCGGGCCGCACCACGCTGGGCGGCGAGGGCCTGCAGCACCAGGACGGCAGCAGCCACCTGGTGGCCGCCACCATCCCCAACTGCAAGGCCTACGACCCGGCGTTCGCGGGCGAACTGGCGGTGATCCTCGACGCGGGCATGCGCGAGATGCTGGTGGAGCAGCGCGACGTCTTCTACTACGTCACGCTGATGAACGAGAACTACGCGCAGCCCGATCTGCCTGCCGGCGCGGCGCCCGGCGTGATTCGCGGCTGCTATCAATTTGGTAGCTACCCAGGACCGCAGGACAAGGACATCGGCCCGAAAACACTTCAAAAAGTGACGCTGCTGGGCTCCGGCGCCATTCTCACCGAGGTGATCCAGGCCGCGCAGCAGCTGGCGGCCCGGGGCATTGCGTCCGAGGTGTTCAGCGTCACCAGCTGGAGCGAGCTCGCGCGCGACGGCCAGGCCTGCGAGCAGCGCGCGCTGGCCGGCGAGGCCGAACCCGGCCGGCCCTTCATCACGGAACAATTGCAGGCCAGCCAGGGCCCGGTGATCGCCGCCACCGACTACGTGCGCGCCGTGCCCGAGAGCGTCCGCGCCTTCATCCCCGCAGGCCGGCGCTACCTCACGCTGGGCACCGACGGCTTCGGCCGCAGCGACACGCGCGCCGCGCTGCGCGGCTTCTTCGGCGTGGACGCGGCGAGCATCGTGCGCGCGGCCCTGCATGCGCTGACGTAGAGCTGGCGGCTCCTGCCGCCCTGCGGATCAGGCCGGCGCCCGCGGCGCCGGCCCCGCCAGCCTGACGAAGGCCTTGACCAGCGGCGCGCGCACGGTCGCCTGCAGCCAGAGCACGCCCACCGTCCGCACCGGGCGCGGGCGCGGCAGCGGCCACTTGGCCACGGCCTGGCTTGGCAGGCCGACCACCGGCCAGTCCGGCAGCACGGAGACGCCCAGCCCTTCGGCCACCAGGCGGGCGATGTTCTCGATGCCGTCCAGCTCGAAGCGCACCTGCGGGTGGATGCCCTTGCGGCTCAGGTACTCGTCGGCCATGCGGCCGCCGATCACATGGCGGTCGTACCGGATGAACGGCTCCCGCGCCAGCGTCTGCAGCACGTCGGTCACGCGCAGGCTGGACGGCGTCAGCAATACCAGCGGCTCGCGGCGCAGCGTGTGCCAGGCGGCGGTCTTGGGCAGCTCGAACTGCGGCTGCACCAGGATGGCCGCGTCCAGCTCGCCGTCCATCACGCGGCTGTGCAGCGCGGTCGTGGCGCCGGGTTCGATGTAGATCTCGATCTGCGGGTAGGCCTCGACCCAGCGCTTGAGCACGCCGGGCACGATGCCGGTCAGCGCGGTGGGCGTGGCGCCCAGCCGCAGCGGGCCGGCCGGCAGCGCGGTCTCGGAGGCGGCGGACTTCAGGTCGCGCAGCTCGCGCAGCACGGCGTGGGCGCGCGGCAGCACCCGCAGGCCCGCCACGGTGGGCCGCACCGTGCGGCCCGAGCGCAGCACCAGCTTGCTGCCGATGGTGGCCTCCAGCGCCGACAGGCGCTGCGCCACCGTGGCCGGAGTCAGGTCGAGCCGGCGGGCGGCCTCGGCGATGGAGCCGAGCTCCGCCACCAGCAGGAAGGTTTCGAGAAAACGCGAGTCCATGAGTTGCCGCGATTCTAGACGGGCGGCTTGAAGAAGATGGAAATTCCATCTTCTGATGATGCTGGAAGCCGCTTGTTCCGATGTCATCCGTCGCGAAGAATCGCGGCTGTTCAAGGAGATGGCTTTGCCCAAAATTCAATCGATCGAAGTGTGCGCAGCGGCGGTGCCGCTGGACCAGGTGACCTCGTTTTCCAACCGCACGGTCACGGCCCGGCACTACGGGCTGGTCAAGGTGCGGTCGGCCGACGGCGTGGAAGGCATCGGCTTCTGCTACGTCGGCAGCGCCGCTGGCCGGCTGTTCAGCGTGGCGGTGGAGGAGCTGCTGGCGCCCGTGCTGCTGGGCCGGGATTCGTCGGCGGTCGAGGGCCTGTGGCGGGCCATGTACCAGGAGGCCCTGCTGCAGGGCCGCATGGGCACGGTGATGCGCGCGCTCAGCGCGCTGGACATCGCGCTGTGGGACCTCAACGCCCGCAGCGCGCAGCTGCCGCTGCACAAGTACCTGGGCGCGGTGGAGCCCGACAGCGTGCCGGCCTACGCCAGCGGCGGCTACTACCTGGACGGCAAGTCCGCCGAGGCGGTGGGCGAGGAGATGGCGGGCTACGTCGCCATGGGCTTTCGCGCCGTGAAGATGAAGACCGGCCGCTGGTCGCCCCAGGGCGAGGAATCGCGCGTGCGTGCGGCCCGCGAAGCCGTCGGCCCCGAGGTGGAGCTGATGCTCGACTGCAACAACGGCTGGATCGACACCGTGCAGGCCATGGAGTACCTGCGCCGCATCGAGGCCTACCACCCCTATTTCATCGAGGAGCCGTTCGGCCCGGACGACATCGAGAGCCATGCGCGGCTGGCGCGGCTGACCCGCATCCCGGTCGCCACGGCGGAAATCGGCTACGGCCGCTGGTACCACAAGCAACTGCTGGACCAGGGCGCCGCGGCGATCCTGCAGACCGACGCGGCCGTGTGCGGCGGCATCTCCGAATGGCGCCGCATCGCGGCCACGGCCGCCAGCTATGGCGTGCAGATGTGCCCGCACTGGTTCCACGACCTGCACGCCCCGCTCGTGGCCGCCACGCCGAACGCGCGCTACGTGGAGTACTTCTGGGACGACCAGGTGCTGAACTTCCGCCGCCTGCTGGACCGCCAGCTCGAGCACCGGGAAGGCCGCGTCGTGCTGCACCAGACGCCCGGCCTGGGGTTCGGCTTCGACGAGTCGCAAGTGGCCAGGTACGGCCGCTGGACCACGCTGTCATGAGCGCGCAGGCCGACCTGAGCGATCCGCGCGCAGGCGCCGCCGCGCCGCGCCTGCGCGGCGTGATGTCGCCGGTGCTGACGCCGTTTGCCGCCGACCTCTCCCCGAGCGCGCCGCGCTTCGTGCGGCATTGCCGCTGGCTGCTGGCGCAGGGGGTGGGCCTGTCGATCTTCGGCACCAACTCGGAGGCCAATTCGCTGGCTCTGGGCGAAAAGCGCGCCCTGCTGGACGCGCTGCTGGACGCCGGCCTGCCGGCCGGCCGCATGATGCCGGGCACGGGCGCCTGCGCCCTGTCTGACGCGATCGAGCTGACCCGCCATGCGGTGGCCGCGGGCTGCGCGGGCGTGCTGATGCTGCCGCCGTTCTACTACAAGGGTGTGGGCGACGACGGGCTGTTCGACTTCTTCAGCCGCGTGATCGAGGCGGTGGCCGACCCGCGGCTGCGCATCTACCTGTACCACATTCCGCCCGTCACGCAGGTGCCGCTCGGGCTGGCGCTGATCGAGCGCCTGCTGCAGGCCTACCCGGGCACCATCGCCGGGGTCAAGGACAGCGGCGGCGACTGGGCCCATACCGAGGCCATGCTGCGGGAGTTCCGGCCCGCGGGCTTCGACGTGTTCGCGGGCTCCGAAACCTTTCTGCTGCAGACCATGCGTGCGGGCGGCGCCGGCTGCATCACGGCGACCGGCAACGTCAATCCCACCGCCATCCTGCGGCTGTACCGCGAGTGGCAGTCGCCTGACGCAGCGGCGCAGCAGGCCGCGCTGGACGCAACGCGCGCGCTGTTCCAGAAGCATCCGCTCATCGCCGCGATGAAGGCCGCCATTGCCTGGCAGTCGGGCGACGCGGGCTGGGCGGCGGTGCGCCCGCCGCTGGTGGCGCTCGATGCCGGGCGGCAGCAACTGCTGCAGGCCGACCTCTCGGCCGGCGGCTTCGAGATTCCCGATGCGGCCACGCTGGCGCTGGCCGCATGAAGGCCTGCCGTTACGTTACACCGCGCGCGGAGGCCGCCACTAAACTTCCCGCTGTCTTTCACCGTCACTTCTCGCCCCCGGGCGAGCGCTTCACATGAACCCCTCTTCCCAACTTTTCGACAAGGTGCTGGGCTGCCTGGCCGGCGGCGTCATCGGCGACGCCATGGGCACGCCCACCGAAAAACTCAGCCACGAGGAAATCCACCGGAGATTCGGCTGGGTCACGACCTTCTCCGGCGACGGCACCGACGATTCCCTGCTCAAGCACATCCTGTGCGAAACGCTGGAGCGCTCGGGCGGCCACGCCAGCGCCGACCTGTGGGCGGAGGACTGGCTGCGCCACGCAGACACCTTCATCGACAGCAAGCTGTTCTTCGCGCCCGTGCTCAGCACCTTCTGGAAGTTGCGCGGCGAAGGCGTGGCGCCGCGCGATGCCGGCATCGGCAACATGGCCAGCAGCAGCTCGGCCATGTGCATTTCGCCCATGGGCATCGTCAACGCCGGCAACCCGCGCCAGGCGGTGGCGGAGACCTTCGAACTGGCCGGCCTGATCCACCACAACCACTGCCGCGACGGTGCGTGCGCGATGGCCGCCGCTGTGGCCGAGGCGTTCTCGCCGCGCGCCACGGTGGCCTCCGTGCTCGACGCGGCTGTGCGCTACCTGCCGCCGCAGAGCGCCCGGCCCATGCGCGACGCGTTGGTCCGCACGCTGGAGCTGGCGCGCGCCAGTGCCGGCTACGAGGATTTCCGCGCGCGCCATGCCCGCGAGGCGGCGGCGTCGCCGGCCCATTTCACCGACTCGCGCGAAACCGTGCCGGTGACGCTGGCCCTGCTGCTGCTGGCGGACGGCGATCCACGCCAGACCATCATCTACGGCGCCAACTTCGGCCGCGACGCCGACACCATCGCCTCGATGGGCGGGGCGGTGGCCGGCGCGCTGGCGGGTGCCGGCGCGCTGCCGCCCGAATGGATGGACACGCTGGGCCCGCAGGCGCAGCGCCAGCGCGAACTGGCCGCGCGCATGAGCCGGCTCGCGGTGGCACGCGCCGAGGAAGCGCGGGCGCGGGCCCAGGCCGTGCTGGAGGCCGCGGCATGAGTCCCCTGCCGAAAGAGGCGCGCGGCGCCGTGCGGGGCATGGAGGTGGGCCGATGAGCCCGGTGCTGATCACCGGCGCGGCCGGCGGCATCGCCACCCACCTGCGGCACGAGCTGCGGGGCCGCTATGCGCTGCGGCTGTGCGACCTGCGGCCGGTGGCGGACCTGCAGGCGGGCGAGAGCTTCGTTTGTGCCGACCTGGCCAGCCTGGACGACATGGCCGCGGCCATGCAGGGCGTGCAGGCCGTGGTGCACCTGGGCGGCCTGTCGATGGAGGGCGCCTGGGAAGACGTGCTCAGCGCCAACGTGGCGGGCTGCTACAACGCGTTCGAGGCCGCGCGCCGCGCGGGGGTGCGCCGCTTCATCTTCGCTTCCAGCAACCACGCGGTCGGCTTCTACCGGCGCGATCAGACCATCGACCACCGCGTGCCGATGCGGCCCGACAGCCGCTACGGCGTGTCCAAGGTCTTTGGCGAAGCCATGGGCAGCCTGTACGCGGACAAGTACGGCCTGGAGGTACTGTGCATCCGCATCGGCAACGTCAATCCAAGTCCGCTGGACGCGCGGCGGCTGGCCATCTGGCTGAGCCCGCGCGACATGGCACAGCTCGTGGCCATCGGCCTGGAGCATCCGGACATCCGCTTCGAAGTGGTCTACGGCGTGTCGGGCAACCGGCGCTCCTGGTACGACAACGCCAACGCCCACCGCCTGGGCTACCGGCCGCAGGACGACAGCGAGGCCTTCGCCGAGGCGGTGCTGGCGAACGCACCGGCCGCCGATCCACGCGGAGAAGCCTTCCAGGGCGGGGCCTTCGTGCACGAGGAACTGTTCGACAACCCCGCCCCGCTGCCCGCACGCGCCGGGCCCCCGGCATGACCGCCGCTCGCGGGGCGCTGCCCGCCGGCGCATGCGACACGCATGTGCACATCTACGACGCGCGGGTGCCCGCCGAGCCCGGCGGACCGCCGCTGCCCGGCGCCTTCTCGGTCGAGGACTACCGCCGCGTGCAGGCCGCGCTGGGCCTGGAGCGCGTGGTGCTGGTGCAGCCGAACGCCTACCAGTTCAACAACGCCGTCATGCTGGGCGCCTTGCAGGCGCTCGGGACCGCGGCCCGCGCGGTGGCGGTGGTGCCCGCGGACGTGACGGACGATGCGCTGGAGCGCATGACGCGCGCCGGTGTTCGCGCCCAGCGCTTCTACGCGCTACGCTGGGGCGCGTTGGGCCTGGAGGCGCTGGACACGCTGATGCCGCGCTTGCACGCCTTCGGCTGGCACGCCAACATCCAGCTCGATGGCCGCACCCTGCCCGAGGTCGAGGAGCGCCTGCTGCGCCTGCCGGGGCACTTCGTGCTGGACCACGTGGGCAAGTTCCTGCCGCCGCCCGACACGGGCCACCCCGCATTCCAGTCGCTGCTGCGCCTGCTCGGCACCGGCCGCTGCTGGGTCAAGCTGTCGGCGCCCTACGAATCCTCGGCTTGCCTGGCGGGGCCGCAGGCGTTGCAGGACGTGGCGGTGCTGGTGCGCGCGCTGGCCGCGCAAGCGCCCGAGCGCCTGCTGTGGGCGAGCAACTGGCCCCATCCCTTTCCGCCAGCCGGGTTCGTGCCCGACGAAGAGGCCCTGATGGCGTTCTTCCGCCATTGCGTGCCTGACGAACAGGTGCGCCGCCGGATCCTGGTCGACAACCCCGCGCAGCTCTACGGCTTCTGACCGGTCAGCGCGCCACAACACAAGGAGACAAGCATGCACCGCCGCCACTTCATCGCCGCCACCCTGGCTTGCGCCGCCGCCCCGCTGGGGGTGCTGGCACAGGGGAGCTACCCCAGCAAGCCCATCACGCTGATCGTGCCGTTCTCGGCGGGCGGCGCGGGCACGGAACTCGCGCGTGCCGCGATGAACGCGGCATCGCCCACCCTGGGCCAGCCCATCATCGTCGACAACCGCCCGGGGGCAGGCGGCAACATCGCCGTGGTCGCGGCGGCCAAGGCGCCGCCCGATGGGTACACCCTGCTGCTCGGGCACATCAGCCCGATGGTCATCAATCCTCATACGTACTCGCAACTGCCGGTGGACCCGATGAAGGAACTGGCGCCCATCGGGCTCATCTCCGGCGGGCCGCAGATCCTGGTCGTGCACCCCAGCGTGTCTGCCAGGAACCTGCAGGAGCTCATCGCCTACGCCAAGGCGAATCCGGGCAAGCTCAACTACGCCTCGGCCGGCAGCGGTGGCCTCTCGCATGTGGCGATGGAATTGCTCATGAGCAAGGCCGGCACGCAGATGGTGCATGTTCCCTACAAGGGTGCCGTGCCCGCGATGCAGGATTTGCTCACCGGGCGGGTGCAGGTGATGGTCGAGTCCCTGCCTCAGCTCCTGCCTTATGTGAAGGACGGCCGTCTGCGGGCCATTGCCGTGACGAGCGACAAGCGTTCGGTGTACATCCCCGAGGTTCCCACGGCCGCCGAGTCGGGCCTGCCGGACTATGTGCTGTCGAGTTGGCTCAGCATCTGGGCGCCGGCCAAGACGCCGATCGAGGTGCGCCGCAAGATCAAGGACGCCCTGGACCAGGCGATGGCCAGCAAGGCCTATACCGACTTCCTGGCGCAATCCTTCGGCACCAAGGCGCCGCCGATGACGATGGAGGAGTTCGCCCGGTTCGCCCAGTCCGAATATGAGCGCTGGGGCAAGGTCGTGCGCGACGCCCACATCCGCGCCGACTGAGACGCCCTGACTCTTTTTGAAAGGAAAAACATCAATGCAACAGCGCACCCTCGGAAACAACGGACCTCAGGTCTCGGCCCTCGGATATGGCTGCATGGGGCTGGACTTCGGCTACGCCCACAAGCTCAGCCGGCAGGAAGGCATCACGCTGATCCGCCAGGCGGTGGACCGCGGCGTCACCTTCTTTGACACGGCGGAGGCCTACGGCCCCTACACCAACGAGGACATGGTGGGCGAGGCCCTGCGCCCGATGCGCGACCGGGTGGTGATCGCCACCAAGTTCGGCTTCAACATCGTCGATGGCAAGCAGGCGGGACTCAACAGCCGGCCCGAGCAAATCAAGGCCGTTGCCGACGCCTCGCTCCAGCGGCTGGGCGTCGAGCAGATCGACCTGTTCTACCAGCATCGCGTCGATCCCAACGTGCCCATCGAGGAAGTGGCCGGTGCGGTCAAGGACCTGATCGCCGCCGGCAAGGTGAAGCACTTCGGCCTGTCGGAGCCGGGCGCGCAGACCGTGCGCCGCGCCCATGCCGTGCAGCCGATTGCCGCGTTGCAGAATGAATATTCGCTGTGGACGCGCGGCGTCGAGACCAACGGCATCCTGCAAGCCTGCGAGGAGCTGGGGGTCTGCCTCGTGCCCTACAGCCCGCTCGGCAAGGGCTTCCTCACCGGCGCGATGAGCAAGGACACCCCGCTGGGCCAAGGCGACTTCCGCAACATCCTGCCGCGCTTCACGGCCGAGGCGATGGAGAAGAACCAGGCGCTGGTCGATCTGCTCAAGCGGATCGCCGGCGAGAAGAACGCCACCCCGGCCCAGATCGCGCTGGCCTGGCTGCTGGCGCAAAAGCCGTGGATCGTCCCCATCCCCGGCACCACCAAGCTGCACCGGCTGGAGGAAAACCTGGGTGCCGTCGAGGTGGTGCTGACCACCGCCGATCTTGCCGACATCCAGTCGGCCGCCACCGCCATCCAGATCGAGGGCGAGCGCTACCCCGAGCGGCTGATGAAGACGACCGGCCTTTGAAGGCCGGCCTTCGCCCGTCCACTTGCATCGAGAGCAACACCCATGCCGGCCGCTCACGCCGTCAAGCTGCACGGCTTCTGGCCGGCCGGCGCACCCTACCTTGAGGAGACAACCATGAATCGCCGCCACTTCACCGCCATGGCCCTGGCGCTTGCCGCCGCACCGCTCGGAGCCCTGGCACAGGGGAACTACCCCAACAAGCCCCTCACCATGATCGTGCCCTACCCGGCGGGCGGCGCGGCCGACAACGCGGCGCGCGCCGCGATGAACGCCATGTCGGCCGTGCTGGGCCAGCCCATCGTGATCGACAACCGGCCGGGCGCCGGCGGCAACATCGGGGTGGCCGTCGCGGCCAATGCCAAGCCCGACGGCTACACCCTGCTGCTGGGCCACATCAGCCCGATGGTCATCAACCCGCACACCTACAGCAAGCTGCAGGTCAATCCGATGAAGGACCTGGCGCCGATCGGGCTGTTCGGCTCCGGCCCCATGATCCTGGTCGTGCACCCGAGCGTGCCGGCGAAGAACCTGCAGGAATTCATCGCCTATGCCAAGGCCCATCCGGGCCAGCTCAACTACGCCTCGGCCGGCAGCGGCGGCACCACCCACGTGGCGATGGAACTGCTGGCGAGCAAGGCAGGCATCCAGATGACGCACGTGCCCTACAAAGGCGGTGCGCCGGCGCTGCAGGACCTGCTGGCCGGCCGCGTGCAGGCCATGAACGATGCGCTGCCGCAGTTGCTGCCCTATGTGAAGGAGGGCAAGCTGCGCGCCATCGCCGTCACCGGGGCGCAGCGCTCGGAGTTCGCGCCGGAGGTGCCCACCGCGGCCGAGTCCGGGCTGCCGGACTATGTGCTCTACGGCTGGCTGAGCCTGTTCGTGCCGGCGCAGACGCCGATGGACGTGCGCCGCACGCTGAAGTCGGCGCTCGACACGGCCGTCACGAGCAAGCCCTTCACCGATTTCCTCGCGTCCGCCTCCAGCCCGAAGATCAAGCCCATCTCCATGGAGGAGTTCACCCGCTTCGTGCAGCAGGAGTACGAGCGCTGGGGCAAGGTCGTGCGCGACGCCAATATCCGCGCGGACTAGGACCGCCGGCGCGGGCGTTCGGTGTCCGGCGGGCAACGGCCGGTAACCGCAGGTAAACCTCAGCCATGGCGGTCGGCGCCCGGGGCCGGGCCCACGTTGCAGAAGCGTGTACAACCACCCGCGAAGGAATGCCATGAAGCCCCGTTTTGCCCTGTTGCTGGCGGCTCTGGCTGCCGTCCCCGTCTTGGCCGCCGCCCAGGTGGGCGTCTCCATCGGGATCAACCAGCCCGGCGTCTATGGGCGGATCGACATCAATGCCTATCCGCAGCCGGCGGTCATCAATGCCCAGCCCATCATCGTGGCGCCCCCGCCGGTGCTGGCCGTGCCGCGCCGCCCGATCTACCTCTATGTGCCGCCGCTGTACCAGCAGAACTGGCCGCGCTACTGCGCGCGCTACGGCGCCTGCAACCAGCCGGTGTACTTCGTGCAGGAGGGCTGGGTCCGCGAACGCTACCAGCACGAGCATCCCGGCTGGCACGAGCGGGGCCCGCGCGACCATGACCGCGATCACGGCCGACGCGACCGCGATCGCCGCTGATCCCAGGGGCCCGGCCGGCCCTTGAAGGAGGCGGGCGCTCCCCGGCCAAGCCCCTCGGCACGGGGCGGCCATGGGGGGCGCGGGCCACGCATCGCATAGCCTCCTCCAACATAATGGAGGGCTATGAAACTCAAATCCCGTTACTGGGCCGATCTGTCGGCGCGTGATTTCGCGCGCCTGCAGGCCTCGCCCGAAATTGCCCAGGCGGTGGCCGTGCTGCCGGTGGCCGCCATCGAGCAGCATGGCCCGCATCTGCCGGTGAGCGTGGACACCACCCTGGTCGACAGCGTGGTCGCGGCTTCGCTGCCGCATCTGCCCGATGACCTGCCCGTGCTGTTCCTGCCCACGCAGCAGGTCGGCAAGAGCAACGAGCACCTGCGCTTTCCAGGCACGCTGACGCTGTCGGCCGAAACCCTGATCCGCGTCTGGATGGAGCTGGGCGAGTGCGTGGCGCGCGCCGGCTTCAAGAAGCTGGTGCTGCTCAACTCGCACGGCGGCCAGGTCAGCGTGATGGACATCGTGGGGCGCGACCTGCGCGTCAAGCACGACCTCATCGTCTATTCGAGCAACTGGTTCACGCTGCCGCTGCCGCCCGAGGTGGACGGCCTGTTCACCGCGCAGGAGCACCGCTTCGGCATCCACGCCGGCGACATGGAAACCTCGATGATGCTGGCCACGCCCTCGGCGCCCTATGTGGACATGGCCCAGGCGCGCGATTTCGACTCCAGCGCCCGCGTGCGCGCGGCCGATTTCCCGATCCTGGGCAACGGCCGGAGCGCCAAGCTCGGCTGGCAGGTGCAGGACTACAACGCCATGGGCGCGGCCGGCAACGCCACGCTGGCCACGGCCGAGAAGGGGCGGGCTGTGATCGACGCCGCGGCGGTGCAGCTGTCGCTGATGCTGCAGGAAGTGTCGCGGCTGCCGCTGTCCACGCTGGTGAGCCGGCCCACGATTCCCGTCTGAGGCGCTCTGGCCATGAGCACCACCACCACGGCGGGCGGCCACCGGCCCCTGCTGGAGCTGCGCCAGCTCGAGAAACGCTACGGCAACGGCACCCTGGCCCTCCAGGGCATGGACCTCGCCATCGGCGAGCACGAGTTCGTGAGCTTCCTCGGCCCCTCGGGCTGCGGCAAGAGCACGGCGCTCAAGATGATCGCGGGCCTGTCGCCCATCACCGGCGGCACCATCGCCTGGGGCGGCCCGGGCCAGGCCGACCATTCGCACGACATCAGCTTCGTGTTCCAGGAGCCCACGCTGATGCCCTGGGCCACGGTCTTCAACAACGTCTGGCTGCCGCTGCGCCTGAAGGGGCGCTCTCGCGCCGAGGCGCGGGCCGAGGTCGAGGCGGCGCTGCAGACCGTGGGGTTGGCCCAGTTCGCCGAGGTCTACCCGCGCGAACTCTCGGGCGGCATGAAGATGCGCGTTTCGATCGCGCGCGCCATGGTCACCCAGCCGCGCCTGCTGCTGATGGACGAGCCCTTCGCCGCGCTCGACGAGATGACGCGCTTCAAGCTCAACAACGACACGCTGGCGCTGTGGCAGGCCAACCGCTTCACCACCATCTTCGTGACGCACAGCGTCTACGAGTCGGTTTACCTGAGCAACCGCATCATCGTGATGGCCGCGCGCCCGGGCCGGGTGATCGCCGACATCCGCATCGACGAGCCCTATCCGCGCAGCGATGCCTTCCGCACCACCGCGCGCTACAACGAACTCTGCGTGCAGGTCTCGCAGGCCCTGCACTCGGCCGGAGGTGACCATTGAACTCCCACGCCCCCTTTCGTTTCGCAGCGGCCCGGCGGAGGCGCCATGACTGAGCGCATCATGACCGTGGAGGGCCGCGTGCCGCTGACGCGGCGGCCCTGGATCCGCACCACGCTGCCGATCGTCATCTTCCTGCTCGCGCTCGGCGCCTGGGAGGCCGTGGTGCGCATCAACCAGATCCCGCACTACATCCTGCCGGCGCCTTCGCTGATCGCCACCACGCTGTGGGACAACTTCGGCTCGCTGCTGGGCAGCTGGATGTTCACCATCAAGATCACCTTCTGGGCGCTTGCGCTCGCGGTGGTCGGCGGGGTGCTGCTGGCCATGCTGTTCGCCATGAGCGAGTGGGTGGAGCTGAGCCTGTTCCCGTTCGCCATCGTGCTGCAGGTCACGCCCGTGATCTCGATCGCGCCGCTGATCATCATCTTCGTGCCCAGCACCACGGCGGCGCTGCTGCTGTGCGCCTGGATCGTGGCGTTCTTCCCGATCCTGTCGAACACGGTGATGGGCCTGCGCAGCGCTGACCTGAACCTGCGCGACCTGTTCAGCCTGTACCGCGCCAGCCCCTGGCAGACGCTGCGCCATCTGCTGATCCCCTCGGCCCTGCCTTACTTCATGGCTGGCCTCAAGGTGGCCGGCGGCCTGAGCCTGATCGGTGCGGTGGTGGCCGAGTTCACCGCCGGCGCGGCCGGCAAGGAGACCGGCCTGGCATCGCGCATCCTGGAGGCGAGCTTTCGCACCGAGATCCCGAAGATGTTCGCCGCGCTGGTGCTGGTGTCGCTGACCGGCATCGCGATCTACCTGATCTTCAACGTGCTGTCGCGCCTGCTGCTGGGCAAATGGCACGAGTCCGAAGTCAAGACCGACCGATGAAAATTGCTGCCGTGAACCTGCCGCGCCGCCTGCGCGGCTTCGAAACCGAGGCGCCGCCCGAACAGGCCTTCGACGTGACGCTGGACGGCGACCGCGTGGCCTCGATCCGGCCGGTGGCCGGGCCGGCCCAGGGCACGCTGCTGAGCGGCCTGGTGGACGCCCACGCCCACATCGACAAGAACTACACCGTGCACGAGGTGGGGGCGGTGCAGGGCGACCTGTTCGCCGCCATCGCCCGCATGGCCGAGCACCGTGCGCGCTGGAGTGGCCCGGCGCTGCGCGAGCGCATGGCGCGTGCGCTGGACGACGCCTGGCGCTGCGGCACGCGCGCGCTGCGCACGCACCTGGACTGGGGCGGCCCCGCCACGCCGCTGTCGCTGGCCGTGCTGCTGGCGCTGCGCGAGGAGTGGCGCGGCCGCGTCGAGCTGCAGTTCGTCTCGCTCACGCCGCTGGACGTGTTCGACGACGCGGTCGCCGGCGAGGCGATCGCGCACGCGGTGGCGCAGGCCAATACCGAAGCGCCGGGCCGTCCCGGTGTGCTGGGGGCCTTCGTCTACCGCAACGAGGAGATCGAGCGGAAGCTGCGGCGCGTGTTCGAGCTCGCGAAGACTCACGGCCTGGCGCTCGACTTCCATGTGGACGAAGGGCTGGACCGCGACGCCACCGGCCTCAACCGCATCGCCGAGCTCACGCTGGAGCACGGCTGGCAGGGCCGCGTCACCTGCGGCCATGCCTGCTCGCTGTCGGTGCAGCACAACCCCGAGGCGCTGCACACGCTGAGCCGCTGCGCCGCGGCCGGCCTGCACCTGGTCGCGCTGCCCACCACCAACCTGTACCTGCAGGGCGCATGGGACCGCACGCCGGTGGAGCGCGGCATCACGCGGCTGCGCGAAGCCGCTGAGCACGGCCTGCGGCCCTCCATCGCCACCGACAACGTGGCCGACGGCTTCTACCCCTACGGCAGCTACGACCTGCTGGAGACCTTCCAGCTCGGCGTGCAGGTGGCCCACCTGGCGCCAGCCATGGACTGGCTCGACAGCATCACCGCCAGCCCGGCGCGCGCGCTCGGCCTGGCCTGGGACGGCCGCCTGCGCGAGGGCTGCCCGGCCGATCTGGTGCTGCTGGCCGCCCGCAACGAATACGAGCTGCTGACGCCCGCTGGCCGCCGGCGCACGGTAATCCGCCACGGACAGACCCTATGAACGACAGGATCGAGAGCCTGAAGCAGGCGCTTGCGGGCATCGAATGGCATGACGACCCGGGCCTGCTGCGCAGCAAGTCCAAGGACTTCCACTGGTACAGCCCGGTGCTCACCGAGCTGCTGCAGGACAAGACGGCCGACCTGCTGGTGCAGCCCAGGGACATGGACGAGCTGCGCCGCGTGGCCGCCGCCTGCGCGCGCCTGCGCCTGCCGGTGACGCTGCGCGGCGGCGGCACCGGCAACTACGGCCAGTGCGTGCCGATGGAGCGCGGCGTCATCATCGAGACGCTGCGGCTCGACGCGGTGCAGGTCCGCCCCGGCAGCGCCACGGTGCAGACCGGCTGCATCATCGAGCGGCTGGAGCAGGCGGCGCGCGCCACCGGCCAGGAGATCCTGATGTTTCCCTCGACGCTGACCGATGCCACCATCGGCGGCTTCATCTCGGGCGGCTTCGGCGGCGTGGGCTCGATCCGCCACGGCGTGCTCAAGGACCCGGGCAACGTCACGCGCATCCAGGTCATGACGCTGGAAGAGGCGCCGCGTCTGATCGAGCTGCGCGACGCCGAGATCCAGAAGGTGCACCACGCCTTCGGCACCAACGGCATCATCACCGAGATGGACGTGAAGCTGGCGCCGGCCGAGGACTGGCGCCACGTGATCGCGCTGTTCGACGATTACGAGGCCGCGCTGCGTTTCGGCCAGGCCGCGATGCGGCCCGACCTGCCGCTGCGGCTGCTGACCTCGGTGGAGCGCAGCTTTGCGCCTTACTACACGCAGTACGGCGAGTATTTCCCCGAGAGCCACGACGCGATCTTCGCCATGGTCGCCGCCGCCGGGCTGCCGGCCTTCGAGGCGCTGGTGGCGCAGCATGGCGGGCGCCTGTCGCTGGCCATGACCGACGCCGAGATCGCCGCGGCGCAGCTGCTGCCGGCCTACGAATGCGCCTACAACCACACCACGCTGATGGCGCTCAAGAAGGACAAGGCCTGGACCTACATGCAGCTCGCGTTCCCGCAGCCCTTCAGCGTGGCGCAGGCGATGGCGCTGGTGCACGAGTTCGGCCACGAGATCTACTGGCACCACGAGTTCTCGCTGGCCTACGGCGAGTACGGCGTGTTCGCGATTCCCCTGGTGAGCTACTTCGACGCCGAGCGGCTGGCCGAGATCAAGCAGCTCATCGAGGCCCAGGGCGTGGGCGTGTTCGACGCGCACGTCATCACCATCGAGGACGGCGGCATGAAGACCATCGACACCGCGCAGATCGATTTCAAGAAGATCGCCGATCCGCACGGCCTGATGAACCCTGGCAAGACGCGCGGCTGGCTGCCAGAATACGCGCGGCCCTGAGAAAAAACCCTGATCCCGCCGGGCATGTTTTGTGCAAGCATCGTGCCCTCGTCAGAACGACCCACCCGAGGAACCGCACCATGAAGCCGTTTGCTATTAAAACCATAGCTGCCCTTGCCCTGCTGGCGGGGACCTCCGCCGCTTTTTCGCAGGAAAAGGTGGTGTTTGCCACGAACTGGAAGGCGCAGGCCGGCCACGGCGGCTTCTACCAGGCGCTGGCCGACGGCACCTACAAGAAATACGGGCTGGACGTCGAGATCCAGCAAGGCGGCCCGCAGGTCAACAACCGCCCGCTGCTGCCGGCCGGCAAGATCGACTTCCTGATGGCGGGCAACCTGCTGCAGAGCTTCGACAACGTGAAGAACGGCGTGCCCACCATCGTGGTGGCCGCGATCTTCCAGAAAGACCCGCAGGCCATGTTCGCGCACCCGGGCCAGGGCTACACCAGCTTCAAGGACCTGACCCGGGCGCCCACGGCCTTCATCGGCAAGGACGGCCAGTTCAGCTTCTGGCAATGGATGAAGGCCGAGTACGGCTTCAGGGATGAGGCGGTCAAGCCCTACATGTTCAACATCGGCCCGTTCGCGGCCGACAAGAAGTCGATCCAGCAGGGCTACTCGATCGAGGAGCCGCTCTCCATCAAGGCCCAGGCCGGCTTCGACCCGATGGTGTTCCTGCTGGCCGACAACGGCTTCTCCACCTACGCCACCACCATCGAGACCCGCGCCGAGCTGGTGAAGACCAAGCCCGAGACGGTGAAGAAGTTCGTCGAGGCCTCGATCCTGGGCTGGACCAACTACCTCTACGGCGACAACAAGGCCGCCAACGAGATGATCAAGAAGGCCAACCCCGAGATGACCGACGCCAACCTGGCCGGCTCGCTCGGCCTCATGAAGAAGCTCGGCGTCGTCGACAGCGGCGACTCGCTGACCGAGGGCATCGGCACCATGCACGCGGCCCGCGTCAAGGACTTCTACGACAAGATGGTCAAGGCTGGCCTCTACAAGGCGGGCGAGGTCGACCTGTCCAAGGTCGCCACCACGCAGTTCGTGGGCAAGGGCGTGGGCGTGGACGTGCGCAAGAAGCTGACCGGCAAGTGAGGCCCTGATGCCCGGCCCCCGTGCGAACCGAGCCTGCCGATGGCGCACGGGCGGCCTCCGATGTTTCGGCAGGCCTGTCCTGGGCCGCAGTCCACAAGGCCCAGCGCGAACGGCAGCTTTTCTTGCGCACCCTGGTCGTCCATTGCCATCCCAATCCTGAAAGCTTCAACACTGCCCTCTACCGTACCGCCGTGCAGGCCCTGCAGCGCGCCCACCACGAGCTGCGGCTGCTCGACCTCTATGCCGAAGGCTTCGACCCGGTGATGACACGCGAGGAGCGCGTGGCCTACCTGAGCAACCCCGGCCTGCTCGAGGCCCGGGTGCAGCCGCATGTGGACGCGCTGCGCTGGGCCGAGCACATGGTCTTCGTCTACCCCACCTGGTGGTACGGCCCGCCGGCCGTGCTCAAGGGCTGGTTCGAGCGCGTCTGGCTGCCGGGCGTGACCTTCCGGCCGGCCTTGGCCAAGGGCCAGCGCGCCATTCCCGCCATGCAGCATGTGCGCCGCCTCACGGTGGTGACCACCAGCGGCTCGCCCTGGTGGTGGCTGCGCGTGATGGGCGACCCCGGGCGGCGCCTGTTCACGCGCGGCCTGCGCTCGCTGTTCGCGGCGCGCTGCAAGACCACCTGGCTGCAACTGCACGACATGAACAATGTGACCGAGCGCGACTGCGAGCGTTTTCTCGCCAAGGTTGCGCGCACTCTGGAGAAACTCAAATGACTGCAACTGCATCGACCGCTCCCGCCATGGGCCAGCCCATGGCCAACTACCTGGCCGCCAAGCGCGTGGGCGATTTCGTCTTCATGAGCGGCGTGGTGGCCGTCGACCCGGTGCGCCGCCAGGCCGTGCGCAGCTACGACGACATTCCCGAGGCCGCGCGCGCGGCCCTGCGCCCGCTGGGCTATGTGACGGGCCAGATGTCGGTCGATATCTTCGAGGCCCCGATCGTGGCGCAGAGCTGGTTCGTGCTCGAGCGCATCCGCCAGCTCGCGGCCGAACACGGCGGCAGCATGGCCGACGTGGTCAAGCTGGTGCAGTACTTCACCGACCTGCGTCACTACGCGCCCTACAACCGGGTGCGCGGGCTGTTCTACCCGGGCGAGCCGCCGGTCAGCACGGTGGTGGAGGTGTCGCGCTTTCTGCCGGGAGATGAGGTGCTGGTGGAGGTTGAGGCGACGGCGTATCTGCCGCGGTGAGGGGGACTGGGGTTGGGGCGTTTGTTGCGGATTCTTGAGTGAAATTGGCCGGATGTCCTTGTGCTGCGGTCGTTTCTTGCTATGAATTCAGGAGTTCTTTGCTCTTTGTCTTGGGTGGTTGGTTCGCCTGCAGGCCGGGACTCGCCCCGGCAGGCGACTTACTTTTCTTTGCTTCGCCAAAGAAAAGTAAGCAAAAGAAAGGCGAGCCGCAGTCATGGCCCCTTCGGGGTTCCCTGCGCTGCTCGCGCCAGGTGGGGTCTGGCTAAACTCGCTTCGCTCAGACAACGCCAGCCCTGATCCACCTGGCACTCCGCTGCTCGGCCATGTCAGGACGGCGTGGGGGAGAAAGACCGAAGCCCACAAGAACGCGCCATGGCGCGTCCTGTCAATGAGAGGGGGAGTTGGTTTCCCACCGCCGTTGTGAGGAGGCGAGCAACGCAGGGGCGGGCGGGAAAAGAGGCGAAGATGTTTGAGCCCGCAGGGCGAGTTTCTGAGCCTCCCGCCCGGCCCGAGCAGCGCAGCGTGCCCGAAGCGAAGCGCAGGGCCGACGAACCCGGCTCGCCTTCTCTTTGCTTACTTTCTCTTGGCGAAGCAAGAGAAAGTGAGTCGGCCGCCGGGCCGAGACCCGGCCTGCAGGCGAACCAACCACCCAAGACAAAGAGCAAAGAACTCCTGAATCGATAGCAAGAAACGACCGCAGCACAAGGACATCAGCCCGATTCAACTGGAAAATCGCCCCAACCCTCCTGCAAACCACCTCCCCGCCTCAATTGGCCGGCTTGTCGCTAGGCGACCTGAGATTGTCCCGCAGCTGAGGGCTCATCGGCAGATTCAGCGCCACCCCCTTGGGCGCAATCGGCGCCATGAACCACTTGGTGTACAGCCGCTCGAACTCGCCGCTCTTCATCAGCCCGATGATCGTGTCGTCCACCAGCTGCTTGAAGGCTGCATCGTCCTTGCGCAGCATGCAGGCATAGGGCTCCACCTGCAGCGACTCGCCCACCACGTCGAACTCGCCCGGGTTCTTGGCGTTGGCCTTGAGCCCGAACAGCAGGATGTCGTCCATCGCGAAGGCCGCCGCGCGGTCGGTCTCCACCAGCAGGAAGGCGTCGGCGTGGTCCTTGCCCAGCAGGATGTCGAAGTTCAGGCTCTTTTCGGCGCTGTACTTGCGGATCACCTGGTAGTTGGTGGTGCCGGTGGTGGTGGCCACCTTCTTGTTGGCCAGGTCGGCGTAGTCCTTGACGCCCGAGCTCTTCTTCACCAAGAGGCGCGTGCCGGTGTAGAAGTGGTTGATGGCAAAGGCCACGTCCTTGGCGCGCGCGGTGTTGTTGGTGGTGGAGCCGCATTCCAGGTCCACCGTGCCGTTGACGACCAGCGGGATGCGGTTCTGGGAGGTGACGGCCAGGTACTCGACCTGCAGGGCGGGCTTGTTGAGCTTCTTGCGGGCGGCCTCGACCACGGCGTTGGAAAGCTCGACCGAGAAGCCGATGGGCTTGCCGGGGCCGTCCAGGTAGCTGAAGGGCACGGACGATTCGCGGTAGGCGAGCACGATCTTGCCGCTGTCGGCGATCTTGGACAGGGTGTCGGCGCTGGCTGAGCTGGCGGCTGCGGCCAGGCTCGCGGCCAGCAGCACAGCGGCCCGCAACAGGGATGCTTTCATGGGGGACCTTTCGCTGAGTCGGGGGAGATGGGAAAGCGGCCCAGTGTACGAACGGCCCCACCGCGGCACAAGCGAGGGTTTGCCCTGCGGGGGCGGCGTGCGATGAGGGGCGGAAGGCTGTAGAGGCCGGGCGGCGGGCGCCCTGAATGGCCGGGCACCGCGGCGGGCGGTAACCCGCCGCGGTGCCTGCCGTACAAGGCCCGCCGGTAAGCGGGCCCGTAGTGATGAAAGTATCCGCCCGGCCGGGCCGACAGGTTTTCTCTTTTTCTGGAAAATGGCGGCCTATTTGGAAGGATTTTCTTGATTATGAGAATTTAAAGATAATCCATCTTCATGGACAAGATGGATCGGAAAATTCTCAAAGTCCTGCAAGGCAATGCGCGCGCCAGCCTGCAGGAGATCGGCCAGACCGTGGGCCTGAGCCCCACGCCCTGCTGGGGCCGCATCCGCAAGATGGAGGAGGCCGGCGTGATCGAGGGCTACACCGTGCGCCTGAACGCGCAGGCGCTGGACCTCAGCGACACCGTGCTGGTGCAGGTCACGCTGGACAGCCATTCCGACAACACGCTGGAGAAGTTCGGCGAGACCCTGGCCGCCATTCCCGAGGTGATCGAGGCCTACCTGGTGTCGGGCGACTACGACTACCTGCTGCGCGTGGCCGTGCGCGACACCCGCGACTACGAGCGCCTGCTGCGCGAGCGGCTCTACAAGATCAAGGGCATCCGCCACAGCAAGTCGAGCTTCGTGCTGCGCACGCTCAAGAAGGCCGACCTGCCGCTGTGACGCGGCCGCCCGCGCCCAGTGCCGCTCAGTGCGGCGCGTCCACCGGCGGGCCGGCGTCTGCACCCGGCGCCTGGCGCGGCCGGCGGATCAGCAGCAGCAGCGGCAGCGAGAGCAGCGTGAGCCACATCATCAGCTTGAAGTCGCCCAGGTAGCCGATCATCGCGGCCTGGCGGTTGATCTCCAGGTTCAGCACCGCCAGCCCGGCCGGCGTCTGCGGGTTGAGCAGTGGCGGCAGGTTTTGCACGGCCGCGTCGTAGGGCGTGATGGCCGCGGCCAGCTGCGCGTGGGCGCGCGCCGTGTTCTCGGTCAGCAGCGCCTGCACGATGGAGATGCCGACGCTGGAGCCGATATTGCGCAGCAGGCTGAAGATCGGCGTGCCGTCGTTGCGCAGGTGCGGCGCCAGCGTGGAGAAGGCTGCGGCGCTCAGCGGCACGAAGGTGAAGCCGATGCCCAGGCCCTGGATGAAGCCCGAGATGATCACCAGGCTGCTGTCCATGTCCAGCGTCAGCCGCGTCATCTGGTACAGCGAGACCGCCGTCAGCGTGAAGCCCAGCGCCATGATGGCGCGCACGTCGATGCGGTGGATCAGTCGCCCCACCAGCACCATCGCCAGCATGGTGCCGATGCCGCGCGGCGCCATCACCTCGCCGGTGTAGATCACCGGGTAGCCGAGCAGCCCCTGCAGCAGGGTGGGCAGCAGCGCCATGGTGGCGTACAGGATCATGCCCACGATGAAGGCGAACAGCCCGCCGATCACGAAGTTGCGGTCGCGCAGCAGCGCGCGGTTGAGGAACGAGCTGTCGCGGGCGGTCCAGGTGTGGACGGCGAAGAAGGCGAAGGCCAGCAGCGAGCCCACGGCCTCGATGCGGATTTCCGCCGAGTTGAACCAGTCGAGCTGCTCGCCGCGGTCGAGGAACATCTGCAGCAGCCCGACCGCCAGGCTCAGCGTGGCAAAGCCGAACAGGTCCAGCCGCTCGGCCTTGGGGCGGCTCTCGGGCAGGTAGCGCGCGATGCCGTAGAAGGCCAGCACGCCGACCGGCAGGTTGATGTAGAACACCCAGCGCCAGTCGTAGGTCTCGGTCAGCCAGCCGCCCAGCATGGGGCCGAGGATCGGGCCCACCATGATGCCTGCGCCCCAGATCGCCATCGCCTGGCCGACCTTCTCCTTGGGGTTGATGTCCAGCAGCACGGCCTGCGACAGCGGCACCAGCGCCGCGCCGAACACGCCCTGCAGCAGCCGCGCCAGCACGATCTCCCACAGAGTGGAGGCCATGCCGCACAGCGCCGAGGCGATGGTGAAGCCGACCACTGCGATCTGGAACACCTGCTTGCGGCCCCAGCGCGCGCACAGCCAGCCGGTCAGCGGCGTGGCGATGGCCGCGGCCACGATGTAGGAGGTCAGCACCCAGGTGATCTGGTCCTGCGAGGCCTGCAGGCTGCCCTGCATGTGCGGCAGCGCGACGTTGGCGATGGTTGTGTCCAGCGCCTGCATGATGGTGGCCAGCATGATCGACACCGTGATCATGCCGCGGTGCCGCACGCGCGACGGGTCGATCGGCATCGGCACGGCGGCCGCGGCCGCGCTCATGAGGCCGCCGGCTCGCTGGCCAGCGCCGCGAGGTTGGTATGCACGCGCCGCAGCAGCGCCAGCAGCTGGGCGCGCTCGGCCGCATCGAGGCCGGCCATCGCGCGCGCGTGGATCGAGTCGCTGATCGCCAGCGCCGACTCCAGCGCCAGCTCGGCCCGGGGTTCGAGGTGGATCTCGTTGATGCGGCGGTCGCTCGCGCTGGCGGCGCGGCGCACCCAGCCGCCGGCCTCCATGCGGTCGCACAGGCCGGCCACCGCCATCGCACTCAGGTCCAGCCGCTCGGCCAGCGCGGCCTGCGACATCGGCTCGTCCTGCATCGCCAGCGCGCCCAGCAGCCGGCACTGCGCGCGCGACAGGCCGATCTGCTCGCGCGCGAGCTGGTCGAAATGGCGGCCGTACAGCCGCGCCACGTCGTTGACCAGGAAGCCGAAGCGGTGGGTCAGGTCTCTTTTCATCAATATGATTATCATAAACATATTTATGAATTGGCAAGCCCCGCCGCAGTACCATCGGCGGCCATGGGGACGAGTCCGCGCCGGCGCCATCACTACCACGTCTACGTCGTGCTGCTGTCCGACGAGGTCTGGAACGTGGCGCGCTTTCGCCGGGCCAACCCCGACTACGAGCTGGGCAAACCGTTCGTGTATGTGGGCATGACGGGGCTGGACCCCGATGTGCGCTTTGACAAGCACAAGGCCGGCATCCAGGCCAACGGCTTCGTGCGCGACTATGGCGTGCGGCTGCTGCCGGGGCTGTACGCGATGTACAACCCGATGCCCTACGAGGGCGCGCGCGAGATGGAGGTGGAACTCGCCATCGGCCTGCGCGAGGCCGGCTATGGCGTGTGGCAGGCCTAGGCGATGTGTTGTCCTAAACTTCGGCCATGGACGCACGCCAGCTAGAGACCTTTCTCGTGGTCGCCCAGGAGCTCAACCTGCGGCAAGCGGGCAGGCAGCTGAAAGTCAGCCAGCCTGCGGTGACTTCGCAGCTGCAGGAGCTGGAGTCCGAGCTGGGCTTTCCCCTCGTGATTCGCGAGCAGCAGCGCCTGGTGGGGCTGACGCCCGCCGGCCAGGCCTATCGCGAAGCCGCCCGCACGCTGCTCGCCGAACTGCGTGCCGCCCGCCGTTCCGCCATGAGCATTGCCAGGGGCAAGGCCATCGCCGTGCGCGTGGGCATTGCCGAGGAGGTGGCTTCCACCAGCGGCTACTGGGTGGCTTTCCGCGAGCTGCAAAAGCACCACGTCCACATGGCGTTCCAGTTCATCGAGCTGCCGGTGCTGGATCTGCCTGACGCGGTGCGCCGAGGGACGGTTGATCTGGCGCTTACCATCGACGGGCCTGGACAGGACGGCCTGGAAGTCACCGAACTCTGGGCGCAGGAATGGCTCGCCCTGCTGCCGCAAGGCCACCCGTTGGCCGCGCGTGCGCGGCTGGTCCCTGCCGATATGGCCGGCGTGCCGCTGGTGCTGGGGGTGCGGCAGAGCTTGGCGGGCGGACACGACCTGATCGAGCGGGCGTTCGAGCGTGCCAAGGTCGTGCCCGACGTGCGGTTCCGTGCGCTGCGCCGCTCGACCATGCTGATCCTCGTCAATTCGGGTGTGGCCGCCACCTTCGTGCCGCCTACGGTGGGGGCCATGCGCCTGCCTTGCACGGACAGCGTGCCGTTCGAAGCCCCGGCGCTCAAGATCGTGGCGTTGTCCCTGGGCGACCGCACGTCGGCCGGCGTGCGCGAACTCTGGGAGGAACTGCGCCAAGCGACCAGCAACTTCACCTATACCCCGCCCGCTCGCCCGTGAACCTGCGCCGCCTCCAGTACTTTGTGGAATTTGCCCACCATGGCGGTGTCGACGCTGGCCACGACTGGGAATCCATGCGCAATCACGTGGCCGCGCTGGAAAAGGAGCTGGGTTTCGAGTTGGTGCACAAGAAGGGGCCGCAGGCCCGGCGCCTGACCGCCGCGGGGCAGCACTACGTGCGTGACGCGCAGCGCATCCTGCGCACGCACCAGGACATGCTGGCAGAGGCGGCCCGCCGCAACCTGGGCGTTGCAGGACGCCTGCGCATCGGGCTGTGCGAGGAGGCCTGCACCCTGTACTTTGCGCGCGCGCTGACGCGCTTTTCGCAACGCTTTCCCGAAGTCGCACTCGATGTGGTGGAGGGGGACTCGGTCGACCTCGCTCGCGCCGTGCGCCGCCGCGACGTGGACCTAGCACTGACCCTGCCCCTGTCCGCCAACGAGGGGCTGGCCGTGCGCGACGCCTGGCTGGACCGCTGGAGCGTGGCCCTGTCGCCCGGGCATCCGCTGGAGGCGCGGACGCTGATCACCTGTCAGGACCTGGCACACGAACCCCTGGTGCTGGCGGACCCGCTGCTGCCTTCGCATGGGCATGAATACATCCGCGAAGCGTTTCACCACCATCAGATCGAGCCGTGCATCGGCGCGCTGGGCATCAACCGCACCACGATGCTCGTGCTGGCCGTGGCGGGCGCGGGCTCGACCTTTGTGCCGCAGGCCATGGTGCGGGTGCCTGCGACGGGCAGCGGCCTGGTCCGGCTGGAATTCCGGCCGCTGGACGTGCCGCTGCTGCGCATTTGCGTGGCGGTGGCGCTCAACAGCCCGCCGCGCACGGCACTGCAGTTCATGCAGGTCATCGACGCCGCCGATGAAGCGGTTATCAGCTGATAGGCAAATTGCGCCGACAGGAGTTGGGTTGCGTTTCACAATGCCGTCACAAAACACGTGACGCCGATTTCTACTGCAACCCGCCCGAGAGACTGCATGAGCCACGACTCCCGATCCTCCACGCCGTCGGCGGCGCCCGCTGCGCGCCCTGGCGCCGTGGAATTCCGCAACATCACCAAGCAGTACGGTAGCCTCACGGTCGTCAACGGCATCAGCCTCCAGATCTCCGGTGGCGAGTTCATCTCGCTGCTCGGGCCTAGCGGTTCGGGCAAGACCACGCTGCTGATGATGCTGGCTGGCTTCACCGAGCCGAGCGCGGGGCAGATCATGGTGGACGGGCAACGCACCGACCAGATTCCGGCCAACCGGCGCAACCAGGGTGTGGTGTTTCAGAGCTACGCGCTCTTCCCTCACATGACCGTGCGCGACAACGTGGCCTTCCCGCTGAAGGCGCGCGGCGTGCCCGAGGCGCGCGCGCGCGAGTTGATCAGGACGGCCCTGATGCGGGTGCGCATGGCGGGTTTCGAGGATCGGTATCCCTCGCAGTTGAGCGGTGGCCAGCAGCAGCGCGTGGCGCTGGCCCGGGCCACGGTGTTCGACCCGCCGCTGATCCTGATGGACGAGTCGCTCAGCGCGCTGGACCGCAAGCTGCGCCAGGAAATGCAGGTCGAGATCAAGGATCTGCACCGCGAACTGGGCAAGACCATCATCTACGTCACCCACGACCAGGAAGAGGCGCTGACGCTGTCCGACCGGATCGTGGTGCTCCAGAATGGCCGGATCGCCCAGGTCGGCGCGCCGATGGACATCTACGAACGCCCGCGCAGCATCTACGTCGCCAGCTTCATCGGCGAGGCGAACTTCATCGATGGCGTGGTCGAGCAGCAAGCGGGTGATCGGCTCCAGGTCGCCACCCTGGCCGGCACGGTCGAGGTGGCCAGCGATCGGCCATGGCGCAGCGGCGAAGCTGTGCGGATCATGATCCGGCCCGAAGCGCTTCAGATTCGCGGCAGCAGCAATGGCGCCGGCACCAGCAGCGGGCTGCGGGGCCGTGTGACCCAGGTGTCCTTCATCGGCGATGCGCTGATCTACCGAATCGCCGTCGCCGGGCAGAGCTTCGTGGCGAAGTCCGTGCGCTCGCGCCGCGGTGCGGTGCTTCAAATCGGAGATTTCGCCGAGATGTCCTTCCATGCCGATGACGTGCGCGTCTTCGGTGCCGACTCATCCCTCAACTAGGAAATGACGATGATCAGAATGATTGCGAATCGGGGCGCGGTCGCGCTCATAGTGGGTTTCGGTCTGGCGCTTTGTGCGGTGGCGCAGACGCGCCAGTTGGCCATCATCGCGGGCGGCGGCGTGCTGGGCGAAGGCGTCACCAAGGCCTTCGTCGAGCCCTTCGAGAAAGAGACCGGCATCAAGGTCCGGGTGATCCGCGACCAGGTCAGCACCGCCAAGTACATGCTCCAGAAGGAAAGCGGCAACATCGACTTCGACCTGGCCGGCAACACCGGGGCCGGCAGCATCCCACTGGCGCGCCAGGGCGTCCTCGAAACCATCGACTACAGCAAGCTGGACAAGGCCCTGATGGCCAGGTTGCCTGCCGAGGCCAAGAAGCCCTGGGGTGTGCAGTACTTCAACTACGCTTTCGTGCTGGGCCTGGACGCGGCCAGGTTCCCGGCCGGCAAGCCCGCGCCGAGTAACTGGGCCGAGTTCTGGGACGTGAAGAAGTTTCCCGGCACGCGCACCCTGCAGAACGCCGAGTTGGGCATCCAGGGCCCGCTGGAAGAAGCCCTGCTGGCCGACGGCGTGCCGATGGACAAGCTCTACCCGCTGGACGTGGACCGCGCCTTCCGCAGCCTGGACAGGATCAAGCCCAGCATCCGCAAGTGGTGGAAGGTGGGCAGCGAGCAGATGCAGCTCTTCCAGAGCGGCGGCGTGGCGATGGGCATGGGCTTCGACGGCCGCTTCATCGCGCTGACCCAGGCCAACAAGCCGGTGCGCATCGTGTGGAACCAGGCCAAGACGATCAGCCTGTATTGGACCATCCCGAAGGGCTCGAAGAACCTAAAGGAGGCCTATGAGTTCATCAGCTTCGCCACGCGTCCGGACCGGCAGGCCGAATTCGCCAAGCTGACCGGCTATGCCCCGGCCAACCCGGACGCCTTCCAGCACATCCCGAAGGAGCTGGCCGAGCAGATGGTGACCTACCCCGACAACAGCAAGCTCGCCTACCAAATGAACCAGGAATGGTACAGCGAAATCGGCGCGGACGGCAAGACCAATGCCGACCGCATCGCGCAGCGCTGGAACGAGTGGATCACCAAGTAAGCCCTGCGGCGCCTCTCCGCCCCCTCCATCCCCGCGAACGCCATGAAAAACCCGTCCCGACAGGCCGTGGCCTGGGCCCTGGCCCTGCCTGCCCTGCTGCTGCTGGTGGTGTTCTTCTTCTATCCCCTGCTGCGGATTGCCGGCCTGAGCGTGGGCTTTCCGAAGCTGTTGCTGGCGGACTACGCCACCGTGTTCAACCCGGTCAACCGGATGATCGCGGTGCGCACCTTCTCCATCGCGGGCATCATCACGCTGGTCACGCTGCTGCTGGCCTACCCCATGGCGGCCTTCCTGTGCCAGGCGCACAGCATGGCCCGCAAGCTGGCCATGTTGTGCGTGGTGATTCCCTTCCTGACCAGCTTCCTGGTGCGCAGCTACGCCTGGGTCGTGCTGCTGGGCGACGAGGGTGCCATCAACTCGGCGCTGCGCTGGCTGGGTCTCATCGCCGATCCGCTGGAACTGCTCTACAACCGCTTCGGCATGTCGGTGGGCATGGTGCACATCATGCTGCCGCTGCTGGTGCTGCCGATCTACGCGTCCATGCGCGGCATCGACCCGATGCAGTGGAAGGCCACCCAGGCACTGGGCGGCGGCGCCCTGCGCAGCTTCCTCACGGTCTACCTGCCGCAGACCTACGCGGGCATCCGCAGCGGCTGCACGCTGGTGTTCATCCTGTCGCTGGGCTTCTACATCACGCCGGCCATGCTGGGCAGCTCGCGCGACCTGATGCTGGGCAACCTGATCGCGGCCAACGTCGAGACCGCCACCCACTACGGCCTGTCGGCCGCCATCGCCTTCGTGCTGCTGGCCGGCACCGTGCTGGTGTTCGCCGCGGTGCGCCGGCGCGAGCCGCGCCCGCAGCCAGGCGCCTTGGCGCGCCTGTTCATGCACACGTTGGGATTGGAGCGGGTGGCCGTCGCGCTCAGCCGCCGCCGCTGGCGGTGCAGTGCCGGGCGCGTTCGCCGCGGCGGCGGCCGGTTCAAGGCGCGCTGGCTGCTGGTGCTCTTCGGTGTGCTGATGTGCCTGTACCTGCTGCTGCCGAGCATGATCGTCGTCGTTGCCTCCTTCAACGGGCAGGACAGCCTGGCGTTTCCGCCGCAGCAGTGGTCGCTGCGCTGGTACCGCTTCCTGCTGTCCGACGAGCAGTGGGCCCTGGCCGGCGGCCTGAGCCTGAAGATCGCCCTGGCGAGCACGGCGCTCACCATGCTGCTGGGCACGCTGGCGTCCTACGGCATCGCCCGGCTGCGCGGCACGCGGGCGGGCCGGGTGATCTACGGAGCGGCGCTGGCGCCGATGGTGGTGCCCAGCGTGGTGACGGCGCTGGGGGCCTTCGCGGTGCTCTCCGACATGGGCCTGTTCGGCACCATGGTCGGCGTGGTGATCATGCACACCTGCCTGAGCATTCCGCTGGTGACGGTGCTGATGGTGGCGGCCTTCTCCAGCTTCGACGAGCGGCTGGAGATGGCGGCCCAGAGCTTGGGCGCCAGCCGCTGGCGCACCTTCCGCCGCGTGGTCGTGCCGCTGGTGGCGTCTTCGCTGCTGTCGTCCCTGCTGATGGCCTTCCTGCACTCCTTCGACGAGGTGGTGCTGACCAGCTTCATCGCCGGCACGCGCATGATGACCGTGCCGCTGAAGATGTGGGAAAACATCCGCAACCAGGTGGACCCCGCCATCGCGGCGCTGTCCTCGCTGCTCATCCTGATTCCCTTCGTCGTGCTGGCCCTCCAGGGGCTGCCAGGGCGACGCAGGCCCCGCAGCAACCCGCCAGGCGGCCTGCCGGTCTGAATACACCCTCTGCGTACCGCCGGGCCTGTGCCCGGAGGGCCGCGCCGTGCCCGCTCTTTCTCCTCCCCGTCCCCAACCCCCCGATCCGTTGAACCGAAAGGATTTGAAAAATGGATGACTCCGCTCTCAGAGACAAGAACCGCGACACCGTCAAGGCCTTCCTGGCGCTGCGCGGCCCCGATCGCGGCCCCAAGCGCGCGGCCCTGTTCACGCCGGACTCGAAGGTCGAGATGTTCGTGCGCGACGGCGCGCACCTGAACCTGAACGGCCGCGCCTGGTGCATGGCCACGCCGGACACTTTTCCGATCTGGGGCTTCTACGAAGGCACCATCTACGAGACGCCCGGCGACCCCAACTCCTTCCTCGTGCCCGCCGTCGGCCGCGGCCAGATCTTCGCCCCCGGCGGCAAGGGGCCAGGCCACGACGTGGAGATCTGGTACGTGCTGCTGTTCGAGCTGAAGGACGGGATGATCACGCGTTTTCGCGAGACGGTGGACTACTGCCGTGGCGGCGACGTCATCACCGACCAGTACACGCCCGATCGGCCCGACCTCTTCGTGCGCCACAACAACCCCTTCAAGCAGAGCTGATGCATCCGCCGCCGGGCCCGCGCGCTGGCCGCGCGGCCAGCGGTACCTCTCCCACTTTTTTCTTTCAAGGAATCGAACCGTCATGAGCAAGAAGGACATCATTTCCCAGGCCGACCAAGCCCAGCGGGCCGAGAACATCGACTGCATCCGCCAGTACGTGGACGCCCGCACGCCCGAGCAGCGCGGTCGCCGCTGGGACCTCTACGTGGACGACTGCACGAGTGGCGCCGTCGCCGGCGCACCGCTCCAGGGCAAGGACATCGCCCGCCGCTGCACCGAGTGGAACCTGGTCCACTTTCCCAACTACGTCTTCAACGACAACATCGTGTTCCAGTCCACCGATCCGGACTACTACTGCGTCATGTCCAAGGGCTCGGGCGGCATCAACTACCCGGCCTACGGCGGCGAGCGGCAGTACGACAACGTCTACTTCCACGTCATCCGCATGCGCGGCGGCCGGATGAAAGACTACTTCGAATACTCCAACCTGCTGGGCATGTACAAGACCCTCGGCATCGAGATCCCGGCGCTGCAAGGCCCGCCCGGCTGGCCCGGGCACACGCCCGAGGAGGCCGCCTACGACGCCTACCCGCGCCCGCAGTACAGCAACCCCGCTGGTCCGGACGTGATCCCTGCCGGCGACGAGGCCCTGCGCGAGAAGAACATCGCCGCCATCCGCCAGTATGTGGATGCGCGCACGGTCGAGGAGCGCGGCCGCCGCTGGGACCTGTACATCGACGGCGACGAGTGCACCAGCGGTGCCGCCGGCATGCCCGCGCTGTTCGGCAAGGCCAAGGCGCGCCAGTGCACGGAGTGGAACCTGGACTACTTCCCGGACTACGTCTTCAACAACAACGTGATCTTTCAGACCCAGGACCCGAACCTGTTCCTGGTGATGTCCGACGGCACGGGCGGCATCTACTATCCGGCCTACGGCGAGCGCAGGACCTACGAGAACCGCTACTTCCACACCTTCCGCATGCAGGACGGGAAGATCCGCAACTACTACGAGTATTCCAACGCCAAGCTGCTGTTCGACGTGCTGGGCGTCAAGCTGCCGGCGATCCAGACGCCGGCCGGCTGGCCGACGGCGCTGTAGCCGCTGCCGTCGGCCGTGCCGCTCTCAGGCGGCGGCGTGCAGCCCCGGCTTGGCCAGCGCCGCGGGCTTGCCGTGGACCGGCGAGAACTGGATCTCGCCCGCGAGCTGGCCGCCTTCCTCGATCACGACCTTGCCGTAGCGGATCTTGCCGGTGACCTTGCCGGTGGCGTAGATCACCAGCTTCTGGCGCACCGTCAGGTCGCCGTCGAACTCGCCGTGGATCTCGGCGATGTCGATCTCGGCCGAGCCCTTGAAGGCGCCATGCTCCGAGATCTGGATCACGCGCGAATCCATCGTGGCCTCGACCAGGCCCTCGACCACCAGCGTGTCGCAGTCGGTGATCTCGACGCCCTTGAGCTTGATGTTGGGGCCGACGGTCAGCTTGCTGCCGCCTTCCTTGGCGGCGCTGCCCGCTGCCGTGGACGGTGCGGCGGCAACGGGCGCGGCAGCCGCCGCGGCGGCCGTGGCCTGCGCGGCATGGGCAGCGCCGGCGCCCTGGGTGCTGTGCGGGCTGGTTTGACGCGGGCTGAACGCGTCCGGTTCGCGCTTGCCAAAGAACGGTGATTGCAGTGCCATGGGTTTCCTTTGCGAAAAAATCATGGTACTGGCGCATCAACTTACAACCTCCGGCCGAGGCGCAAGATCGGTAACCAAATTCTCGGGCGCGCGGCTCGGCCGCTCAGGCGTAGGTTACCCACTGCGCGTGGTCGGGGTGGTCCAGGTGCGGCAGGGTGTTGTAGGTCACCAGCATGTGCCGCTTGGGCGTGAATGCGAACTCGGTGACCGAGCTGTTGCGGATGCGCAGGTTGAGCTCGATCGTGGTCTCGGGGCTGGTGCCCAGCACATGGCCCACGGCGGTGGCGATCGGCCCGCCGCTGGAGACGATCAGCACATTTCCTTCGTGCTGCGTGCGCACATGGTCGAGCGCGCTGGTGACGCCGGCCACGAACTCGTTGTAGCTCGGCATGCCTTTGGGGCTCACCACGCCGGCCATCCATTGCGCGAGGCCGTCGCGCAGCAGCCGGAAGTGGTGGCGGTACATCTCGGGCGAGTCGGGCTTTTCCAGCTTGTGCGGATGGATGGCGGCGATCACCGCTTCGCTGTCGTACTCGTTGAGGCCGGGCCAGAGCCGCGGCTCGGCCGGCTGCCCCAGGCCTTCGGCGATGCCCTGCCAGGTCTGCGCATGGCGGCGCAGCGTGCCGGTCAGCACGGCCTCGAAGCTCAGGCCCTTGTGGGCGAAGTACTCGCCCAGCCGCCGGCTCTGCTGCTGGCCCAACGCGCTGAGCTGATCGTAGTCGTCGGCGCCGAACGAGGCTTGCCCGTGGCGCACAAGGTAGAGGGTTCCCATGCCGGAATTCTGAACCCGATCGCCCTCATGTCCTTGTCGCAGGGGCGACGGCAGCTATTGATTTGATAGCACGCGGGCGAAGGTAGCGCTGTCCACGTTGCCGCCCGAGAGCGCGATGCCGACGGCCCGGCCCTGCCAGCGCGCGCGCTGCTGCATGACGGCGGCCAGTGCCGCCGCGCCCGCGCCCTCGGCCACGTTGTGGGTATCGGCAAACAGCACGCGCATGGCCTGGGCCACCTCGTTGTCGGTCACGGCCACCACGTCGTCGGCCTCGCGCAGGATCACCTCCAGCGCCTCGGCATCGGCCACGCGGCAAGCCATGCCGTCGGCCAGTTGCGTGGTGACAGGCGCCTCAAGGGGCCGGCGCGCGCGGAACGAATCGAGGTAGGCCGTGGCATGGGCCGACACCACGCCGACCAGCCGCGAGCGCGCGCCGGTGTGGGCCCGCGCCGCGGCCGCGGCGCAAAAGCCCGAGCCCTGGCCGATCGGCACGAACACCACGTCAGGCGCCTGGCCGCGCTCGAACGACTCGAAGAACTCGACCCAGTAGCTCATCACGCCGCGGATCAGGTCGCGGTGGAACGAGGGCACCATGTGCAGGCCCTGCTGCGCGGCGAGTGCGATGGCGTGCTCGCGCGCGGCCTGGAAGTCGTCGCCATGCTCCAGCAGCGTCACGCCCAGGGCGCGCATGGCCGCGTTCTTCTCCACCGAGTTGCCGTGCGGCACCACGATGGTGGCGGCCAGGCCGTGGCGGCGTGCCGCGAAGCCGACCGACTGGCCGTGGTTGCCGCGCGTGGCGCTGATGACGCCGCGCACCTCGGGCTGGCGCCGCGCCAGCGCCTCGAAATAGGTGAGGCCGCCGCGCACCTTGAAGGCGCCCGCCGGCGTGTGGTTCTCGTGCTTGACCCAGACCGTCAGCCCCAGCCGCTGCGCCAGCAGCGGCCAGGCGTACTGCGGCGTGGGCGGCATGGCCGCATAGACGGTGGCGCGGGCGGTCTCGACGTCGTCGCGGCTGAACATCATTTTCTTTCGGTGAAGGCGATGCGCACGGCCAGTGCGGCCAGCACGCTGCCCATCAGCCAGCGCTGCGCGTGCAGCCAGCCCGCGCTGTGCGACAGGAAGGCGGTGATGCCCGCGGCGCCCAGGATCAGCAGCGCGTTCACGGCCACGCTCACGCTGATCTGGATCGCGCCCAGCGCCAGGCTCTGCAGCAGCACCGAGCCGCGCTCGGGGTGGATGAACTGCGGGAAGAACGACAGGTAGAACATTGCCACCTTGGGGTTCAGCAGGTTGGTGATGAAACCCATGCGGAACAGCGTGGCCGGCGGGTCCTGCGGCAGCAGGCGCGCCTCGAACGGCGCCGCGCCGCCGGGCTTCACCGCCTGCCAGGCCATCCACAGCAGGTAGGCCGCACCGGCAAGCCGGATGGCGTCGAACGCCAGCGGCACCGCCAGCAGCAGCGCCGTCAGGCCCAGCGAGGCCGCCATCAGGTGCACCAGGAAGCCCAGCGCCACGCCGCCCAGCGACACCAGGCCGGCGGCGCGGCCCTGGCACAGGGTGCGCGAGACGCAGTAGATCATGTTGGGGCCCGGCGTCAGCACCAGGATCAGGGCAGCGAGGGCAAACCAGGCGAGTTCCTGAAATGAAAACATCACAGTCCTTTCGATTCAAGCGTGACCAGGCCGCGCGGCGTGAGCAGCGTGGCCGCGAGGTTGGGCGTGCCGGGGTCCACGGCCACGCCCTCCAGCCCGAGGGCGGCGTGGGCCGCGCGCAGGTCGTCGGCGCGCGGATGCGCCAGCCGCAGCGACTGCAGGCGCACGCCCGAGTCCGGCAGGGCGTCGGCCGGGTGCACCGGGCCCCATTCGATCAGCGTGGGCAGGGCGCCGTAGAACAGCCGCTGGCCGTCCTCGCGCACGCTGATCTGCCAGCGCAGCGTGCCCTGCGGCGTTTCGCGCAGGGCCGGCAGCAGCGCGCCGCGGTCGATGCCGTGGTGCGCCAGCGCCTTCAGGGCCGCGCCCGCATCGGGCGTGCGGGCCACGAAATGCACCAGCCGCGGCGCCTCCCGCACGGCGGCCTGCAGCGCCGCGTCGTCCAGGTCGAACCAGCGGGTGCGGCCGGGGGGCGGCGCCTTGGGGTTGATCGCGATGATCTCGGCGTAGGCGCGCGGAAACCGCTCGTGCGCCAGGCTGAACAGCCGGTTGTGCGTGCCCATCAGCGGATGCTCGCCGCCCGGGCCGGGTGTCAGGCCAAGCGTGGCTTCGCACCAGGCGACGCCTTGCTCCAGCGAGTCGGCTGCGATCACCAGGTGGTCGAGCTCGGCGTTCATGCCAGCTCCACGCTGCCCGCGATGCAGGTGACGGTTTCGCCGCCGACCCAGACCTGGCCGGCTTCGTCGCGCTCGATGTGCACGCGCCCGGCGCGGCCCAGGCAGGCGCCCTGCGCCGCCACGTAGCACGGCGGCAGGTGGCCGTCGGCGATCAGCCACTGCGCCAGGCTGGCGTTGAGGCTGCCGGTGACCGGGTCTTCCGGCACGCCGATGGGGGCGGCGAAGGCCCGCACCTCGAGGTCTTCCGATGCGCAGGTGCGGGCCATGGACGCCGCGCCGCGGTCGCCATTGGGCGCCGCCACACCGACCTTGACGCCCAGGTGCTTCAGCGCGGCGTGGTCGGGCCGCAGCTCCAGCACGGTCTGCGGGTGGTCGAGCAGCAGGCCGAGCCAGACCGGGCCGTTGTCCAGCAGCTGCGCGGCCTGCACCTGCTGCGCCCGCAGCCCGAGCGCCCGCGCCACCTGGGCCAGCAGCACGGGGCTGGGGGCGCTGCGCTTGAGCGGCGGGGCACCGAACGCCAGGCGGGCGCCGTCGCGGCGCAGCGTCACCAGGCCCACCTCGCATTCCTGCACGATGGTGCCGCCGGCCGAGGCGCGCGGCGTGCCTCCCGCCTCGAGCCAGGCATGGCAGGTGCCGAGCGTGGGATGGCCGGCGAACGGCAGCTCGCCGCCGGGCGTGAAGATGCGCACGCGGTAGTCGGCCGTAGGCTGGGTGGGCGGCAGCACGAAGGTGGTTTCGGAAAGGTTGGTCCAGTGCGCGAAGCGCTGCATGGCTTCGTCGCTCAGGCCCGCGCCGTCCAGCACCACGGCCAGCGGGTTGCCGCGGTAGGGCACGCCGGTGAAAACATCGACTTGTCGGAAGGGGCGTTGTGTCATGTCGGGCGATCGGGATGAAAGGAAGGAGAGTCAGGCCAGCGCCAGGTCGAGCACGCCGCGCGAGGCCGGGCGGGCCTGCACCGCGGCGTACCAGCGCTCGAGGTGGGGGCGCGCCGGGCGCGGCTGCGGCAGGCCCCACCAGCGGTGGATTTCGCAGGCCACGGGAATGTCGGCCATGGTGAAGCGTTCGCCGGCCAGGAAGGCCTGCCGGGCGAGGTGCGCGTCCAGCAGGTCCAGCAGCGGCTCGGTGGCCGCCACCGACTGCGCCACCCGCGCCGTGTCGATACGGCCGCCGGGCTGGCGGATCAGCTGCACGAAGGCGTCGCGGCCCGCGGGATTGAGCGTGGTCTGCTGCCAGTCCATCCAGCGCTCGGCGTCGAAGCGCGGCTGCAGGCCCTCGGGGCAGAGGCCGCCCGGGTCATGCCGGGCGCAGAGGTAGCGCACGATCACGTTCGATTCCCACAGCGTGAAGCCGTCGTCCTCGATCAGCGGCACCAGCGCATTGGGGTTGAGCGCCTGGTAGCCGGACGTCTGCACGATGCCGAACGGGCCGCCCGCATCGGTGCGCTGGTGCGTGAGGCCGAGCTCCTGTACGGTCCATACCACCTTGCGCACATTGATCGAGCTCAGGCGGCCCCACAGGCGCAGCATGTTCAGGCTCCCCGCGCTTCGCGGATCGCCGCCGCCAGAGCCGCGATGCCGGTGTCGATCTGCGCCACGCTGGCCGTGACGAAGCTCAGGCGCAGCGTGCGCGCGTCGGGCGGGCCGGCATAGAACGGCGCGCCGGGCACGAAGGCCACGCCCTTGTCCACCGCGCGCGGCAGCAGCTCGATGGCGCTCAGGCCTTCGGGCAGGCGGGCCCACAGGAACATGCCGCCGCTCGGGGTGTTCCACTGCACGCCCAGGCCCTGCATCTCGCGCGCCAGCGCGGCCAGCATGGCGTCGCGCTGGGTCTTGTAGAGCGCGCGGATGGTGGGCACGTGGCGCTCCAGGAAGCCGTCCTTGATGACCTCGGCCACCATGCGCTGGTTGAAGCCGGGGCTGTGCAGGTCGGCCGCCTGCTTGGCCTGCAGCAGCTTGGGGAACAGCACCGGCGGCGCCACGATGTAGCCCAGCCGCAGGCCGGGCGCCAGCACCTTGGAGAACGAACCGAGGTAGACGCAGCCCTGCGGGTGGCGCGCGCTCAGCGGCAGCGGCGGCGGCTGGTCGAACCACAGGTCGCCATAGGGGTTGTCCTCGATCAGCGGCAGGCCCAGCTCGGCGGCGCGCGCCAGCAGCGCGGTGCGGCGCGCCTCGCTCATGCTGCGCCCGGTCGGGTTCTGGAAGTTGGGCAGCAGGTAGAGGAAGCGCGCGTCCGCGGCCTTGGCGGCGAGGTCGTCCACGACCACGCCCTTGTCGTCGCTGGCCACGTCCACCACCTGCGGCTCCATCGGCGTGAAGGCCTGCAGCGCGCCGAGGTAGGTGGGCGTTTCCACCAGGATGCGGCTGCCCGAGTCGATCAGCACCTTGGCCACCAGGTCCAGCCCCTGCTGCGAGCCGGTGGTGATCAGGACCTGCGAGGCGTCCACCGCCCAGGGCAGCGAGGCGGCCACGGCCTCGCGCAGCGGGCCGTAGCCCTCGCTGGCGGCGTACTGCAGCGCGCCCGGCGCGTCGTCGCGCAACACCTTGGCGCAGGCTTCGGCAAAGGCCTCGACGGGGAAGGTGCGCGACGAGGGCAGGCCGCCGGCGAAGCTGATGATGTTGGGCTTCTCGGTGACCTTGAGGATCTCGCGGATCGCGGAGGGGTTCATTTTTTCCGCACGCGCGGACAGTTTCCAGGGCATTTCACTTTTCTCCAGGGTGGGCCGCCTTGGGGCGGCCCCGGTCACACAACAATCCTCGCCGGCCAGAGAGCGGTCAGGCCGGCCGTATCGGCATTTTCTTCCCGATGAACACCGAGGCGATCACGGCCAGCGCAAAACCCACCGTCACCGCGTCCAGCGACTCGCCCAGGAGCGGCACCGAGAACACCATGCTCATGAACGGCTGCACCAGCTGCACCTGGCTCACGCGCACGGTGCCGCCTAGCGCCAGGCCGCGGTACCAGGCAAAAAAACCGAGCCACATCGAAAACAGGCTCACATAGGCAAAACCCAGCCAGGCGGCGGGGCGCACCGGCACCGCCGGCCAGGTGAGCAGCGCCGCCGGCACGGTGATGGGCAGCGCCACCACCAGTGCCCAGCAGATCACGTGGTCGGCCCGCAGGTGCGCCGACAGCCGCGCCCCATAGGCATAGCCGACGGCCGCGCACAGCATGGCCAGCAACAGCAGCGCGTCGGCGAACTGCAGGCCCGGGCCGGCCGCGCCCGGCTCGTGGCGCAGCAGCGCGAAGCCGATCACCAGCGCGCTGCCGGCCAGCGCGCAGAGCCAGAAGCCCATGCTTGGGCGCTGCCGCGCGAGCAGCGCGCCGACCGCGGCGGTGGCCAGCGGCAGCACGCCCAGCATCACGCTGGCATGCACGCTTTCCACATGGCGCATCGCGACCGAGGTGAGCAGCGGGAAGCCGAACACCACGCCGAGCGAGGTGATGACGATGGGCAGCCCGTCGGCGGGCTGCGGCCGCGGCGCGCGCGTGAGGATCAGGAACAGCACCGACAGCGCGCCCGCCACCGCCGCCCGGCCCAGCGCAACGAACAGGCCCGAGAGCTGCGGCGCCTCGGCGCTGCCGACGGCCAGCCGCGTCATCGGCAGGCTGAAGGCGAAGATGGTCACGCCCAGCACCCCGAGCCAGAGGCCGCGGGTCTCCTGCCGCTGCGCGCGGGCGCCCTGCAGCGCCGGGTTGGCGGTGGCGGGGCTCATACCGTCACCATCCAGGCCGCCGTGGCCGCCAGCACCGCGGCCAGCGCGCGGTTGAACCACAGCAGCCGCCGTCCCTGCGCCAGCCACTGGCGCAGCAGCGAGCCGGCCAGCGCATAGGTGAAGTTGCTGGTGAAGGCGAACAGCAGCATCACCGCGCAGATGATCGCCAGCCGCTGGCCCGGGTTGGGCGCGGGCTGGCCCAGTGCGTTGACGACCCAGCCCGCCGTGAGCGTGAGCGCCAGCATCCAGGCCTTGATGTTGAGGAACTGCAGGCCCACGCCCTGCCAGAAGCCGATGTCGAGCTTCGAGGCCTCCACCTGCGCGAGCTGGCGGGTACCGCTGAGCTTGAACGCCAGCCACAGCATGTAGGCCACGCCCGCGAGCTTGACGGCCCAGCGCAGCGCCGGCGCGCCGGTGACCAGCGCACCCAGCCCGAGGCCGCTGGCCAGCATCAGCAGCGTCCAGCCGGCGGGCACGGCGAGGCAGAAGCGCAGCGCGCGGCGCAGGCCGAAGTTGGCGGCCAGCGCGGTGGATAGCGTGGTGTTGGGCCCCGGCGAAAAGCTCATCGCGGTGCAGAACACGAACAGGGTGAGGAGTTCTTCAGGGGTCATGCTTGCCAATCCAGTCACTTCACTTTATGCTTTGGAGGAAGTACACGACCAGTACAGTTTGGCGGATCAGTCGCATAACTGTACTGGTTTTCGTGACCACACACCCATTCTCGATGCTGACGAAAACTTCCTCCCAGTCGCTGACCGAGCAGCTCGCCTCGCGCTTTGCCACTCGCATCCGCGACCGGCTGCTGGCGCCGGGCGCGCGGCTGCCCTCGGTGCGCCAGTGCGCGCAGGCGCAGGGCGTGAGCCCCTCCACCGTGGTGGCGGCCTATGACCAGCTGCTGGCGCAGGGGCTGGTCGAGGCGCGCAAGAATCGCGGCTTTTTCGTGCGGGAAATGGCACAGGTCCGCGAGCCGCGGTCTTCGGATGCTATCAATTCGGTAGCAACCGAGCTGCCGGGGCCGCGCGCGCCGATGAACGCCACGGCGCTGATCCGCGGCATGTTCCAGCGCCCGAGCGACAAGCCGCAGCCCGGCATGGGCGCCTTTCCGCCCGAGTGGCTGGAAACCACCTTCATGCCGGCGGCGGTGCGCAAGGTCACGGGCACGCGCGCGCTGCAGGAGTTCTCGCTGCAGTACGGCGAGCCGGCCGGCGACCTGGGGCTGCGCCGCGCGCTGTCGCACAAGCTCGCGGGGCTCAACGTGCCGGCCGCGCCGGAGCAGATCATCACCACCGTCGGCGCCACCCATGCGCTGGACATTGTGAGCCGCACGCTGCTGCGCGCGGGCGACCCGGTGATGGTGGAGGAGCCGGGCTGGGCCATCGAGTTCGCGCGGCTCGACGCCATGGGCATGCGCATCCTGCCGGTGCCGCGCCGCGCCGACGGGCCCGACCTGGCGGTAATGGCGCGCTACTGCGAAGTCCACAGCCCCAAGCTGTTCGTGAGCGTGAGCGTGTTCCACAACCCGACGGGCTACTGCCTCACGCCGGGCAGCGCGCACCGGGTGCTGCAGTTGGCCAACGCGCACGATTTCCACATCGTCGAGGACGACACCTACAGCCACATCGCGCCCGACCACGCCACGCGCCTGAGCTCGCTCGACGGGCTGCAGCGCACGGTCTACGTCAACGGCTTCGCCAAGATCCTGGCGCCGAACTGGCGCATCGGCTTCCTGGCTGCGCCGCCGGCGCTGGCGGAGCGCCTGCTCGACACCAAGCTGCTGGCCACGCTGACCACCCCCGCGCTGCTGGAAAAGGCGCTGGCCTGGTGCATCGAGCAGGGCCAGCTGCGCCGCCATGCCGAGCGCATCCGCACCCGGCTCGACCTGGCGCGCGCGCGCAGCGTGAAGCTGGCGCTGGCCGCGGGCTGCACCTTTGCCGCCGAGCCGGCCGGGCTGTTCGGCTGGGTCGACACGGGGGTGGACACCGACGCGCTGGCCCTGCGCATGCTGGACGCGGGCTACCTGCTGGCGCCGGGCTCGCTGTTCCATGCGGGGCGCAAGCCCGGCACGCTGATGCGGATCAATTTCGCGAGCACGCAGGACGCGGCGTTCTGGAAGAAGTACGCCGAGATGGTGCGGCGCCCGTGAGGCGGCGCCTCACAGCAGCTCGTCGGGCGCGAACGGCGCGATCAGGCGCAGCATGAGCCGCAGGCCCAGGCTGGTGTCGGGCTCGTGGGTGGTGTCGGGCGCGCCCGAGCCGAGCGGCGCATGCCAGAGCAGCCCGCCGTCGGGCCGCAGTTCCACCCGGTAGGCGCTGTCGAGCAGGTGCGGCTCGATCAGCGCGGCGGTGTCGCGCGCCATGGCGGGGCTGCGGATCAGCAGCGCGATCTCGGTGTTCTGCAGCTGCGAGCGCAGGTCCAGGTTCATCGAGCCCACCACCAGCAGCCGCGTGTCCTGGATCAGCAGCTTGGCATGCAGCATCGCGCGCGAGCTGCTGCCGGCGCCGCTGCCCGACGAGCCGAAGGCGCGGTGCGGGTTGGGCAGCTCGCTGCGCATCTCGTACAGCTCCACGCCCATGCGCAGCAGCGCGGTGCGGTAGCGCGCGTAGCCTACGTGGGCCGCTGGCGCGTCGTTGGAGGCCAGCGAATTGGTCAGCACGCGGATGCGCACGCCGCGCGCGCGCAGGTCGGCGAACAGCGCCATCATGCGCGAGCCCGGCACGAAGTAGGGCGAGATGATCAGCAGGTCGCGGCGCGCCTGCGCCATCAGGTTCAGCAGGCCGTCGACCAACGTATCTTCGCGGTCGGCCTCCTCGTCGGCCGCGGCGATCTTGTCGGGCTTGTCCGCCAGCATGATGGCGGGCGCCCAGGTGAGGGTGATCTTCTGCAGCTCCAGCCGGGCTGCCAGCGGGTCGGCCGCGGGGGCGGTGTCGGGCAGCACGGTGGCGGTGGCGCTGGCTGGCGGCGGGGGCGCGGCCGGGGTGGCGGGCTCGGTCGCCTGCAGCGCGTCCAGCTCGGCGCGCGAGACCAGCGCCTGCACCGGATAGGCCAGCTGGTTGTTCCAGTAGCTGTCGAAGCTGGCCGACAGGTCACGCACGATGGCGCCGGCGGCCAGCACGTCGACGTCGACGAAGTTGCTGTCGGCGCTCTCGCCGAAATAGGTGTCGCCCAGGTTGCGCCCGCCGGTGATGCCGATGGCGTTGTCGGCGATGAACAGCTTGTTGTGCATGCGCTGCTGCAGGCGCGAGATCTCGCCGAGCGAGCCGAGCACGCGCCCGACCAGCGAATGGCGCGAGCCCGGCAGCGGATTGAACAGCCGGATCTGAACGCCGGGCTCGTGCGCCAGCCGCAGCACCTGGGCATCGGGGCCCACGGTGTTGAAGTCGTCCAGCAGGATGCGGATGCGCACGCCGCGGCGCGCCGCATCGCGCATGGCCTCGAGCAGCCGCTCGGTGCTGCTGTCGGCGTGGATCGCGTAGTACTGCAGGTCCAGCGTCTGCTGGGCCGCCTCGATCAGCGCCAGCCGGCCGGCGTAGGCGAGCTGCGCGTTCACCAGCAGGCGAAAGCCCGAGGGGTGGTGGGCACCGTCGGCGGCCTGGCGCGCCAGCACCAGCTGGCCGAGCCGGGTGTCCTGCGGGTCGGCCAGCGCGGTGGACACCGGGCGCTCCCCGGGCGGCGGCAGGCTGGCGCAGCCGGCCAGCCAGGCCGCCAGGAGCAGCAGGCCCAGCCAGCGCCACGGGGCGGTGGACAGGACCGGGCGGCGAAGGTGGAGGGGCATGGCGGCGTCGGAGGAGGGCTCACTCGGGGGCAGGCCCACTGTAGCGCAACCCGCCACGCCGCTCGGGGCGGCGGGCTCCTAGGCGCCGCTGCCCAGCGTCTCCCAGCGTTCCAGCGCCGCCATCAGCTCGTTCTCGATCTCGGCGTGGCGGGCGTTGAGCTGCGCCGCGCGGTCGGCATCGCGCAGGTAGATGCTGCCCTGGGTGTCGTCGGCCAGCTCGGCCTGCACGGCCTGCTGTTCCTGCTCGAGCGCGGAAATCAGGCCGGGCAGGGCGTCGAGTTCGCGCTGCTCCTTGTAGCTCAGCTTCTTTTTTGATAGCACGCTTTGACCGCCCGATGTGGACTGTGGCGTGTTTTGGCTCGAAACCGGGGCCTTGGCGGCCGGTTTGGCGGCCTGCGCGATCTCGCGCGCGCGGCGCGACTGCGTGAGCCAGTCCTGCACGCCGCCCTCGTACTCGCGCCACAGGCCGTCGTCCTCGAAGGCCAGGGTGCTGGTGACCACGTTGTCCAGGAAGGTGCGGTCGTGGCTGACCAGGAACACCGTGCCATCGTAGTTCTGCAGCAGGTCTTCCAGCAGTTCCAGCGTGTCGATGTCCAGGTCGTTGGTGGGCTCGTCGAGCACCAGCACGTTGGCCGGCCGCGCGAACAGCCGCGCCAGCAGCAGGCGGTTGCGCTCGCCGCCCGAGAGCGAGCGCACCGGCGAGGTGGCGCGCGCGGGCGAGAACAGGAAGTCGCCCAGGTAGCTCTTCACATGCTTGCGCTGGTTGCCGATCTCGATCCACTCGCTGCCGGGGCTGATGAAGTCCTCCAGCGCGGCGTCGAGGTTCAGCGCCTCGCGCATCTGGTCGAAATAGGCCACCTGCAGGTTGGCGCCCTGGCGCACCTTGCCGCTGTCGGGCGCGAGCTCGCCCAGGATCAGCTTGAGCAGGGTGGTCTTGCCGGCGCCGTTGGGGCCGATCAGGCCGACCTTGTCGCCGCGCAGGATGGTGCCGCTGAAATTGCGCACGATGGTCTTGTCGCCGAATGCCTTGCTCACGTCGGTCAGCTCGGCCACGATCTTGCCGCTGGACTGGCCCGAGGCCAGGTCCATGTTGACGCTGCCCAGCGCCTCGCGCCGGGCCGAGCGGTTGGCGCGCAGCGCCTCCAGCCGGTTGATGCGGCTCTGGCTGCGCGTGCGGCGCGCCTCCACGCCCTTGCGGATCCAGATCTCCTCTTGCGCCAGCAGCTTGTCGGCCTTGGCGCTGATGACGGCCTCCTGCGCCAGCTGCTCCTCTTTCTGCAGCAGGTACTGCGCGAAGTTGCCGGGGTAGGAGCGCAGCTGGCCGCGGTCGAGCTCGACGATGCGGGTGGCCACGCGGTCGAGGAAGGAGCGGTCGTGGGTGATGGTGACCACGCTGCCCTTGAAGTCGATCAGCAGGTCTTCCAGCCAGGTGATGGAGTCGAGGTCGAGGTGGTTGGTCGGCTCGTCGAGCAGCAGCACGTCGGGCTGCGATACCAGCGCCTGGGCCAGGGCCACGCGCTTCTTGGTGCCGCCCGAGAGGGTGCTGATCCGCGCCTCGCGGTCCAGGTGCAGGCGGTGCAGGGTTTCCTCCACCCGCTGCTCCCAGTTCCAGCCGTCCTGTGCCTCGATCGCGCCTTGCAGCGCGTCGAGGTCGCCCTGGCCGTGGGTGTATTCATCGATCAGCCGGATCACGTTGGCGATGCCGGCGCTGGCGGCCTCGAAGATTGTGGCGTCCGGGTCGAGCACCGGTTCCTGCGCCACATAGGCGATGCGCAGGTTCTGCTGCAGCTGCAAGGTGCCGTCGTCGGGTTTTTCGAGCCCGCCCAAAATCTTGAGCAGCGAGGATTTGCCGGCGCCGTTGCGTCCGATCAGGCCCACGCGTTCGTTGGATTCGAGGGCAAAGTCGGTGTGGTCGAGCAGGGCAACGTGGCCGAAGGCCAGTTGCGCATTGAGTAGGGTGATGAGTGCCATGGGAGCCGGTGATTATCCGGTGCCGGCGTGACCTCGCCTGCCGCGGGGGTCGAAAGCCGGCCTGCGAGCCTCCCGGCGCCACTCGGCTGCACCGCGCCCCGGGCGGTGGGCCTGGGGCGCGGGAAGGCTATCGCCGGGCGCTCAGAAGCGGTGCCGCACGCCCGCCACGAACGTGGTGCCAGATTGCAGGTTGGTGACCTGGTCCCGCATGGCCACCACGTAGAGATCGGTCCGCTTGGAGAGGAAATGGTCGTAGCCCAGGCTGTAGGTCGAGCGCTTGACATCCGCCACGGCCGTTTCGCTTCTCGTCGTCCTGGCGCCCGACAGGAGGATGAATCCGGTGCCCACGGGGATCGACGTGCCGATCTGCGAGGTGCGGAAGCGCCGGTTGCGGGGCGCGGGCAGGTCGATGTCGGTGCGGCTGTGCGACACGAAGGCCTTGGCGGCGCCGAAGTCGTAGGACAGGCCGAACTGGTCCGTGTTCTGCTGGGATTTCTGGTTGGCCGCGGGCACGGCCGGGGGCGCCGGCATCGTCGGCGCATGGACCCGCTCGCCGCCCAGTCCGGCGAAGAGCGGCCCGTTCTCGTAGGTCAGGCTGTAGCTGATGCGCCGGTTGGCGTTGCTGCTGTTGGCCACCTCTCCCAGCGAATAGGCCAGCGTGCCCTGGAAGCCATTGAGCTTGGGCGATGCGTAGGTGGCCGCGTTGCTGTAGCCGGAGTCGGATACCGCCGCGGGGCCTCCCGAGGCCACCGCCGCCTCCAGCGGCTGGCCCCCGACATAGGTGTGAAGCAGGTAGGGCCCGAGCGAGGTGGACTCGGCATACGGGCTGAGGCGGATCGCCAGCAGGAAGTTCGGCGAGCTCATGCGGCCCAGGCGCACCGAGCCCCAGCCACCCTGGAGTCCGACCCAGCTCGAGCGGGAGAAGACGGTGTCACCCGTGTAGCGCCCGAAATCGCCCGAATCGGGCCGGAACGAGCCGCTGATGTCGAAGATCGCGCTCGACCCGCCTCCAAGGTCTTCGCTGCCCCGGAAGCCCCAGTACGACGTCGTCAGCCCGCCGCCGTCGACGTTGGTGGTGTGCGCGCCGCTCGCGCTGGCCAGCTGCTTCTTGCCCATGTAGGTGTCGATCACCCCGTACACCGTGACGCTCGATTGCGCCGCTGCTCCACCGCAAGCCAAAAGAATGCCCGCGGCAAGCCCCGAAAGGCGCCGATAGTCGCTCATGATTAGTCTCCGTCAGGTTAGATGTGCTTGAGGGCTGCTGCCCCCGGTTTCGATGTGCTCCCTGCTGCGGATACGGCCCTTGCAGCAGAGATGTTTCGAATCGTAGACAAGGTCATCAATACACACAAATACAACTTCCATATGCTCATCGATATTAAAAATGTATGGATAGTCACTGCCGTATCTGGCCGGCCTTGCTGATGATGGTCAGCTCCACGTAGTGCGAGCCGGTGCGCGACCCGGGCTTGAACGAGACGACGTAGCCGCCCAGGTCGTACTGCTGCAGGCTCTCCAGCGCGGCGGCGAACGCCTCGCGGCTGGGGCGTGGCCCCGCGCGGCGCACGGCCTCGACGATGACCTTGGCGTTGATGTAGCCCTCCATCATGGCGTAGCTGAGGGGCGTGCCCTCGTCGCCCTTCTTCTGCAGCGCGTCCTGCAGCTGGCGCACCAGCGCGCCCGACAGCTTGTAGGGATTGGGCGTGACCTGCGCGATTGCCACACCCTGCATCTGCTCCTCCGACAGCTGCCGGGCCAACTGCTCCATGTCGGCCTCGGAATGCGCGAAGATCTGGGCGCGCCCGCCGAGCAGCTTGTAGTGCTCGACGAAGGTGGCGGTTGCCGCGGCCGATGCGACCACGATGACGACCTGCGGCTGCCCTTGCGCGATCGCCTGGGCCGCCGCACCCGTCTTCACCGTGCCCGCGGGGTAGCTCCCCGTCGCGACGATGGCCGCGCCCGCTTCGCGGGCGGCCTGCTCGGTCACGGCCAGCACCAGCGTGCCCGCCGGCCCCTGCTCGTGGACGACGGCCAGCCGCTTGACCCCGACGGTGGCCACATGCTCGATGATCTTGCCGATCTCGTCCTTCAGCGACGCGCGCACGCTGTACAGGCCCGGCGTCTCCGGCCGCAGGTCCGCAGAGCGGTAGCCGACCAGGGCCAGGTGCTCCTTCTCGAGGAGGCCGGAGCTCACCAGGTTGGTCACGCTCTGCGACCCGAAGTAGCCCGCCAGCAGCAGCGGGCGGTGCTCCTGGATCAGGCTGCGCGTCACCGACGCCGTCTCGTTGGGCCGGCCGCCGTCGTCCTTTCGCACCAGCAGAAGGGTGTTGCCGTTGACACCGCCGGTCTTGTTGACCTGTTCGAAATACAGCTGCATGCCGGCCGAATAGGAGCGGCCCTGCGCCGCTTCCAGGCCCGTCAGCGGCGCGACCTGGCCCACCACGATCTGCCCGGCGCCCGCGCCGGCTCCCATGCACAGGCTGAACACAAGGGCCAGCACCCCGCGCCGCACGAGATTCATTCCCATGACATCCTCCAAACCAGCTCTTGTGGCTGCTCCCTGATTTGAAATGCCGGCCCTCCGGCTCAGTCGAGCTTGATGTTCTTCGCCTTGATCAGCTTGCCCATGAACTGCGCCTCGCGCTTGATGGCCGCGGCGGTTTCGGTGGGGGTCGGGCCGGTGGGCTCGTTGCCCGCTTCGTCGATGTAGCGCTGCATCTCCGGCGTCTTGGTGATCGCGCTGAGGGCCGAGTACAGCTTCTGCACGATCGCCGGCGGCGTGTTCGCGGGGACCCAGACGCCGACCCAGGTGAAGACTTCGAAGCCGGGGTACACCTCGTTCAGTGTCGGCACGTCGGGCAGCACGGTGCTGCGCTTGTTGCCCGTGTAGGCCAGGGCGCGGACCTTGCCCGACTTGATGTGGGGCAGGGCGGACACCGGCGGCTCCCAGCCCACCATGACCTGGCCGCCGATCACATCGACCATCGCGCCCTGCTTGTAGGGAATGTGCAGCATCTCGACGCCGGCGGCATCCTGGAACAGCTCGAATCCCAGGTGCGACGTGGTGCCCGGGCCGTACGAGGCGAAGGTGACCTTGCCGGGCTGGCTCTTGGCCATGATGACCAGCTCGCGCAGGGACTTGGCCGGGACGTCCTTGTTGACGACCAGGAAGGAGCCGCCGCGGAAGATCTGCGTCACCGGGATGAAGTCCTTCTCCGGGTTGTAAGGCAGCCTCGACAGCAGGAACGGCGCCATCGTGAAGGGGTTGCCGGTGGAGAAAAGGATGGTGTAGCCGTCCGGCGCCGCCTTGGCGACCGCATCCACCCCCAGGGTGGACAGTGCGCCCGGCCTGTTCTCCACCACGACCGGCACCTTCAGGGCCTTGGACAACTTGTCCGCGTACATCCGGGAGAACGCGTCGGAGCCCACGCCGGCGGGGGTCGGCGTGACGATCTTGATCGGCTTGGAAGGCCAGTTGTCCTTCTGTGCGTGGGCAGGGACTGCCGCCATGCCGATGCAGGCGGCGAAAAGGGTTGATAACAGTCGCAGGTACTTCATGGGTGTCTCCGTTCTTTGGGGGCTTGGGGCAATGCTAGGGACCGGCAAGGGAGAATTCCAATACTGGTTGTGCGTCCGAGTTCATATCCAAAAAGTATGGACGGGTCAGACGCGGCGCTGGGCGAGAAACGCGGACAGCCCTCGTGCATCCTCAGGCCCGGGCCGATGCCCAGGGCCGGGGCGCCCGCAGCAGATCGACGAGGCTGGTTGTCTTGCACCGGCGGAATCGTAGAGAATGGCAGTTATATTCGGAAATACTTAATCAGGATGGCCTGTCATATCCCGGAGGTATCATGGAACTTCGCCACCTGCGCTACTTCGTCGCAGTCGCCGAGGAGCTGAATTTCACCCGCGCCGCCGAGCGGCTCTACATCGCGCAGCCCCCCTTGAGCACCCAGATCCGCGGGCTGGAGGAGGAGCTGGGCGTGCAGCTGCTGGAGCGCGACAAGCGGCGCGTCTACCTGACGCAGGCGGGGCGGCATTTCCTGGACCGGGCACGCGCCATCCTGGCCTCGGTGCAGTCGGCCAAGGACGAGGTGAAGAGCGCGGCCTCGGGCGAGGTCGGCAAACTGTCCATCGGTTTCACCGCTTCCTCGATGCTGACCCGGGCGCTGCCGCTGGCGATCCGGAACTACCAGGAGGCCTTTCCTTCGGTCGAACTGAAGATGATGGAGATGCCCTCGCTGCACCAGCTCGACGCCATTCACCAGCGTTCGCTGGACCTCGGTGTCCTGCGCAAGCCGAATGTCGGTGTGCCCACGGGCGTGACCATAGAGGAGTGGTACTCGGCGCCCCTGGTTGCAGCGATGCCGCAGCAGTACGTGCTGACCCAGGGCAAGGGCATCTACATCCGGGAGCTCAAGGAGGTGCCGCTGATCGTGTACCCCCGGGATGCGGGGATCGGGCTCTATTGGAAGGTGCTGGACCTTTGCGCCAAATCGGGCTTCCGTCCGTCCATCATGCAGGAGGCCCGCGATGCGTCGACCATCATTGGCCTGGTCGCGTCCGGCTTTGGCGTCGCCATCGTGCCGCACGACACGCAGTGCATCCAGCTCGAAGGCGTCCTCTACAGCCGCATCCTCGACAAGGACGCCGTGTCCAGCCTGTATCTGGGCCACCGGGACGCCGATGCCAACCCCCATCTCGAAAGCTTCCTGCGCATCCTGCGGTCCGTCGGCGGCACCCGAAAGTAGGGGCGGTCGGCGCAGGCGCGCATAGTGCACCGCCCGGCCCCGTTCTTGCCCGCCCTTGTGGAGGGCTCCCCCTATCGCGGGCCACGCAGTCTCTATATAGTCGTCCGGACACGAAAACGACGCTGAAGGAGGCGGGTGTGGAACTGCAAATCAACGGCCGGCCGGTCCAGGCCGAGGCCGATCCCGACATGCCCCTGCTGTGGGTGCTGCGCGACGTGCTCCACATGACCGGCACCAAGTTCGGCTGCGGCGTGGCCGCCTGCGGCGCCTGCACGGTGCGCATCGATGGCCAGGCGGTGCGCTCCTGCGTGACCCCGGTGTCCACGGTCGCCGGCCGGCGCATCGAGACCATCGAGGCCCTGGGCACGCCCGAGCAGCCGCACCCCTTGCAGGCGGCGTGGATCGCGGAGCAGGTGCCGCAGTGCGGCTATTGCCAGAGCGGCATGCTGATGGCCGCCGCCGCGCTGCTGGCGAAGAAACCCAGGCCGACCGATGCCGACATCGACGAAGCCATCACCAACATCTGCCGCTGCGGCACCTACCAGCGGGTGCGCGCCGCGATCCATCGCGCCGCCGGCACCGCGGCGCCGTCGGGCAGCGTGGCTCGGGCCGCGACAGCGCCCGCTGCCCGGGCGCGGAGCCGGCAGTCATGAGGCGGCGTGCCTGGCTGTTGAGCGCGGCCGGCGCGGCCGGCGCCCTGGTGGTGGGTTGGGGCCTGCTGCCGGCGCGTTCGCGCCTGGGCTCGCCCGGCCTGATGCTGCCATCCGAGGGTGCCGTGGCTCTGAACGGCTGGATCAAGATCGCGGCCGACGGCGCCGTGGTGCTGGCCATGCCGCGCAGCGAAATGGGGCAGGGCGTGTACACCGCGCTGCCCATGCTGGTGGCCGAGGAACTGGACGTGCCGCTGGGGCGGGTGCGCCTGGAGCAGGCCGGGGCCGACACGATCTACGGCAACGTGGCCATGCTGGTGGCCAGCCTGCCATTCCATCCGCTGGAGAGCGAGGCCGAGCCGCGGCCCTTCAAGGTGCGGGCCGGCGAATGGACGGTGTCCAAGATCGCGCGCGAGCTGGGCATCAATGCCACCGGGGGATCTTCCAGCGTAGCCGATGCCTGGGTCGTGCTGCGCACCGCGGCCGCCACGGCGCGGGCCTCGCTGCTGGGCGCCGCCTCGCTGCAGTGGCGGCTGCCGGTGGACGAGCTGTCGGTCCGCGACGGCGTGATCTCGCACCCTTCGGGCAAGACGGCCCGCTACAGCGAGCTGGCCCGCTTTGCTGCCGCCACCCCGCCGGGCACCGTGACCCTCAAGGACCGCAAGGACTGGACGCTGATCGGCCAGCCCGCGCCGCGGCTCGATGTGCCAGCCAAGGTCGACGGCACGGCGACCTACGGCCTTGACGTGCGGCCGCCCGGCCTGGTGTTTGCCGCGATCCGGCTGTGCCCGATGCTGGGCGGCTCGCCCGGCGCCATCGATCCGGCTGCGGCGCTGGCCCTGCCCGGCGTCGAGCGGCTGGTGCGCCTGCCGGCCTATGCCGGCTCGACGGCCGGCTTCGCGGTCGTGGGCCGGACCACCTGGCATGCCCGGCAGGGCGCGCAGGCCGTCGAGGTGCAGTGGCAGCAGCGCCCGCGCGGCCCGCTGGATTCGCGCCGGATCGACAGCCAGCTCGAAGCCGCGGTCCGCACGGAAAAAGGCTTTACCTTCTACGAGACAGGCGATGCGCCAGCCGCCGAGCGCCAGGGGGCCCGCACGGTGGAGGCCTGGTACCGCGCGCCCTATCTGGCGCATGCCACCCTGGAGCCCATGAACTGCACGGCTCAGGTTCGCGAGGGCCGGGTGGAGGTCTGGGTGCCGACCCAGGTGCCGCAGATGTGCCGCGCCATTGCGGCTCAGGTGGCGGGTGTGTCAGTCGACCGCGTGACCCTGCATGTGACCCTGCTGGGCGGCGGGTTCGGCCGCCGGCTGGAGGTGGACTACGTGGCTCAGGCGGTGCGCGTGGCGATGGAGTGCGGTGGCCGACCGGTGCAGCTGGCGTGGTCGCGCGAGGAAGACACCACGCACGACTATTACCGCCCCATGCATGTGGCGCGGCTGCGCGCGGCGCTGGACGCGCAGGGCGGCATCACCAGCCTGAGCATCAAGTCGGCGGGCGATGCCATCACGCCGCGCTGGATGGAGCGCGGCCTGCCTGCCCTGGCGGGGCCGGTCGACATGCCTGACAAGACCACGGCCGAAGGCCTGTTCGATCTGCCCTACGGGGTGGCGAACCAGCACATGGCGCACGTGGCCACGCAGATGGGTGTGCCGGTGGGCTTCTGGCGCTCGGTCGGGCACTCGCACAACGCGTTCTTCTCGGAATGCTTCATGGACGAGCTGGCCGCCGAAACCCGGCAGGACCCGGTGGCACTGCGCCGCCAGTTGCTGGAGCGTGCGCCGCGCCACCTGGCGGTTCTCAACCTGGCGGCGGACAAATCGGGCTGGGGCGGCCCATTGCCGTCTGGACGGGCCCGGGGCGTGGCCCTGCACGAGTCGTTCGGCTCCATCGTGGCCCAGGTGGTGGAGCTGTCGCTGCAGGAGGGCCGGCCGCGTCTGCATCGGGTGACCTGTGTCGTCGACTGCGGCACCGTGGTCAACCCCAACATCGTGGCGCAGCAGATGGAGGGCGCCGTCATCTTCGCGCTGTCGGCGGCGCTCTATGGCCGGGTCGACATCCAGGAGGGTGTGGTGCAGCAAAGCAACTTCCCCAGCTACCCCATGGTCAAGTTGGCTCAGGCACCGCAGGTGCAGACCTGGCTGGTGCCGAGCCGGCGCCCGCCCGGCGGTGTTGGCGAGCCGGGCGTGCCGCCGCTGGCGCCTGCGCTGGCCAATGCACTTTTCGTCCTGACAGGCCAGCGCGCCAGGAGCCTGCCGCTGGCGTCGTGAAGCAAGGCCTGCGGATAATTTTGTGAAGAAGATTTGCCGAGCGGCGAATCTGCGTGTTATAGTCGTGGGCTTCGCTGATGAGATTCAACAAACGGTGTTTGGCGGATCTCCGGGGTGCAGGCTTCAGGGCTGGCAGGACCCAATCGCGGAGTGAGGAGTTGGTGGTTTGAAGGGTTTTTCAGGCAATCAGTAAAAACCCTCAAATTTGACAGAGTTTAAAAAAACGTGTCATAATTCAAGGCTTCGCTGATCACAGCAAGCAGTCGCAGAAAACGGAAGTTGGAAGGCGGCGGATCTTTAAAAACATACAGCCGATAAGCGTGGGCGTTTGAAGGCGATTGCCAAGTTCTTCGGAACTAAGTGCAAGTCACTTAAAAACGCTCATGAGAATAGAAGTGAAGTTCACTTCAATTCCGTTTTTATGAGTTGCTCGAGACTGTCAAAGGTTGAGGGCGAAAAAATTCAAGATCGAACTATAGAGTTTGATCCTGGCTCAGATTGAACGCTGGCGGCATGCCTTACACATGCAAGTCGAACGGCAGCACGGGAGCAATCCTGGTGGCGAGTGGCGAACGGGTGAGTAATACATCGGAACGTGCCCAATCGTGGGGGATAACGTAGCGAAAGCTACGCTAATACCGCATAAGATCTACGGATGAAAGCAGGGGATCGCAAGACCTTGCGCGAATGGAGCGGCCGATGGCAGATTAGGTAGTTGGTGGGGTAAAGGCTCACCAAGCCGACGATCTGTAGCTGGTCTGAGAGGACGACCAGCCACACTGGGACTGAGACACGGCCCAGACTCCTACGGGAGGCAGCAGTGGGGAATTTTGGACAATGGGCGCAAGCCTGATCCAGCCATGCCGCGTGCAGGATGAAGGCCTTCGGGTTGTAAACTGCTTTTGTACGGAACGAAACGGCTTTCTCTAATACAGAGGGCTAATGACGGTACCGTAAGAATAAGCACCGGCTAACTACGTGCCAGCAGCCGCGGTAATACGTAGGGTGCAAGCGTTAATCGGAATTACTGGGCGTAAAGCGTGCGCAGGCGGCTATGTAAGACAGATGTGAAATCCCCGGGCTCAACCTGGGAACTGCATTTGTGACTGCATAGCTGGAGTACGGCAGAGGGGGATGGAATTCCGCGTGTAGCAGTGAAATGCGTAGATATGCGGAGGAACACCGATGGCGAAGGCAATCCCCTGGGCCTGTACTGACGCTCATGCACGAAAGCGTGGGGAGCAAACAGGATTAGATACCCTGGTAGTCCACGCCCTAAACGATGTCAACTGGTTGTTGGGTCTTCACTGACTCAGTAACGAAGCTAACGCGTGAAGTTGACCGCCTGGGGAGTACGGCCGCAAGGTTGAAACTCAAAGGAATTGACGGGGACCCGCACAAGCGGTGGATGATGTGGTTTAATTCGATGCAACGCGAAAAACCTTACCCACCTTTGACATGTACGGAATTTGCCAGAGATGGCTTAGTGCTCGAAAGAGAACCGTAACACAGGTGCTGCATGGCTGTCGTCAGCTCGTGTCGTGAGATGTTGGGTTAAGTCCCGCAACGAGCGCAACCCTTGTCATTAGTTGCTACATTCAGTTGGGCACTCTAATGAGACTGCCGGTGACAAACCGGAGGAAGGTGGGGATGACGTCAAGTCCTCATGGCCCTTATAGGTGGGGCTACACACGTCATACAATGGCTGGTACAAAGGGTTGCCAACCCGCGAGGGGGAGCTAATCCCGTAAAACCAGTCGTAGTCCGGATCGCAGTCTGCAACTCGACTGCGTGAAGTCGGAATCGCTAGTAATCGTGGATCAGAATGTCACGGTGAATACGTTCCCGGGTCTTGTACACACCGCCCGTCACACCATGGGAGCGGGTTCTGCCAGAAGTAGTTAGCCTAACCGCAAGGAGGGCGATTACCACGGCAGGGTTCGTGACTGGGGTGAAGTCGTAACAAGGTAGCCGTATCGGAAGGTGCGGCTGGATCACCTCCTTTCTGGAAACTGCAATCAAATTTGAATGCCCACACTTATCGGTTGTTGGAAGAGTCGATTCCATCGACATGGGTCTGTAGCTCAGCTGGTTAGAGCACCGTCTTGATAAGGCGGGGGTCGTTGGTTCGAGCCCAACTAGACCCACCAAATCTTCCGATATTCGCCAGAGGATGTGGGGGATTAGCTCAGCTGGGAGAGCACCTGCTTTGCAAGCAGGGGGTCGTCGGTTCGATCCCGTCATCCTCCACCAATTTCCGATACTTTTCTCAACACCAAAGATGCTTCGCAAGAGGCCTCTTTGTTGTTGATCAGGATCTCTTGATCAATCGGCTGTTCTTTAACAATTCATAGAGTCGAATCAGCGTTGCTGATGGAAACTGCACATTCGTAAAGGTTTAGTGCAGACCGTGCCATCAGCAACATAATTTTTTGATTGCGTCAAAAGAAACTTCAATTTCGAGTCAAATCGATTTGAAGACGGCATAACGCGTCAGGTGAAAGACCTGACACATTCCTTGAAACGCTTTGGTTTCTGAAAAGAAACGTCAAAGTTATAGGGTCAAGTGAATAAGAGCATGTGGTGGATGCCTTGGCGATGATAGGCGACGAAAGACGTGATAGCCTGCGATAAGCTTCGGGGAGCTGGCAAATAAGCTTTGATCCGGAGATTTCTGAATGGGGAAACCCACCGAAAGGTATCGCACACTGAATACATAGGTGTGCGAGGCGAACCGGGTGAACTGAAACATCTCAGTAGCTCGAGGAAAAGACATCAACCGAGATTCCGAAAGTAGTGGCGAGCGAAATCGGAAGAGCCTGTTAGTGATAGCGCGACTCTTAACGGAACGGTCTGGAAAGGCCGGCCATAGCAGGTGATAGCCCTGTACGTGAAAAGAGACGTGTGGTACTGAGCTAACGACAAGTAGGGCGGGACACGTGTAATCCTGTCTGAATATGGGGGGACCATCCTCCAAGGCTAAATACTCATCATCGACCGATAGTGAACTAGTACCGTGAGGGAAAGGCGAAAAGAACCCCGGGAGGGGAGTGAAATAGATCCTGAAACCGCATGCTTACAAAAAGTCGGAGCCCGCAAGGGTGACGGCGTACCTTTTGTATAATGGGTCAGCGACTTACATTCAGTGGCAAGGTTAACCGAATAGGGAAGCCGTAGAGAAATCGAGTCCGAATAGGGCGATCAGTCGCTGGGTGTAGACCCGAAACCAAGTGATCTATCCATGGCCAGGATGAAGGTGCCGTAACAGGTACTGGAGGTCCGAACCGACTAGTGTTGCAAAACTAGCGGATGAGCTGTGGATAGGGGTGAAAGGCTAAACAAACTTGGAAATAGCTGGTTCTCTCCGAAAACTATTTAGGTAGTGCCTCAAGTATTACCGTCGGGGGTAGAGCACTGTTTAGGCTAGGGGGTCATGGCGACTTACCAAACCTATGCAAACTCCGAATACCGACGAGTACAGCTTGGGAGACAGAGCACCGGGTGCTAACGTCCGGACTCAAGAGGGAAACAACCCAGACCGCCAGCTAAGGTCCCTAAAATTGGCTAAGTGGGAAACGAAGTGGGAAGGCTAAAACAGTCAGGATGTTGGCTTAGAAGCAGCCATCATTTAAAGAAAGCGTAATAGCTCACTGATCGAGTCGTCCTGCGCGGAAGATGTAACGGGGCTAAGCCAGTTACCGAAGCTGCGGATTTGCAATTTATTGCAAGTGGTAGGAGAGCGTTCTGTAAGCCTGTGAAGGTGCGTTGTAAAGCGTGCTGGAGGTATCAGAAGTGCGAATGCTGACATGAGTAGCGTTAAAGCGGGTGAAAAGCCCGCTCGCCGTAAGCGCAAGGTTTTCTACGCAACGTTCATCGGCGTAGAGTGAGTCGGCCCCTAAGGCGAGGCAGAGATGCGTAGCTGATGGGAAACAGGTCAATATTCCTGTACCGATGTGTAGTGCGATGTGGGGACGGAGAAGGTTAGCTCATCCGGGTGTTGGATGTCCCGGTTCAAGCCTGTAGTCGTGCCTGGTAGGTAAATCCGCCGGGCTTAGATGAGGGGTGATAACGAGGCGGCTTGCCGCCGAAGTGAGTGATACCCTGCTTCCAGGAAAAGCCACTAAGCTTCAGCTACACACGACCGTACCGCAAACCGACACTGGTGCGCGAGATGAGTATTCTAAGGCGCTTGAGAGAACTCAGGAGAAGGAACTCGGCAAATTGACACCGTAACTTCGGAAGAAGGTGTGCCTTTAGTAGGTGAACCTGTACAAGGGGAGCCCAATGAGGTTGCAAAAAATCGGTGGCTGCGACTGTTTAATAAAAACACAGCACTCTGCAAAGACGAAAGTCGACGTATAGGGTGTGACGCCTGCCCGGTGCTGGAAGATTAAATGATGGGGTGCAAGCTCTTGATTGAAGTCCCAGTAAACGGCGGCCGTAACTATAACGGTCCTAAGGTAGCGAAATTCCTTGTCGGGTAAGTTCCGACCTGCACGAATGGCGTAACGATGGCCACACTGTCTCCTCCTGAGACTCAGCGAAGTTGAAATGTTTGTGATGATGCAATCTCCCCGCGGAAAGACGGAAAGACCCCATGAACCTTTACTGTAGCTTTGTATTGGACTTTGAACAGATCTGTGTAGGATAGGTGGGAGGCTTTGAAGCAGGGTCGCTAGATCTTGTGGAGCCAACGTTGAAATACCACCCTGGTGTGTTTGAGGTTCTAACCTAGGTCCCTTATCGGGATCGGGGACAGTGCATGGTAGGCAGTTTGACTGGGGCGGTCTCCTCCCAAAGCGTAACGGAGGAGTTCGAAGGTACGCTAGTTACGGTCGGACATCGTGACGATAGTGCAATGGCATAAGCGTGCTTAACTGCGAGACTGACAAGTCGAGCAGATGCGAAAGCAGGACATAGTGATCCGGTGGTTCTGTATGGAAGGGCCATCGCTCAACGGATAAAAGGTACTCTGGGGATAACAGGCTGATACCGCCCAAGAGTTCATATCGACGGCGGTGTTTGGCACCTCGATGTCGGCTCATCTCATCCTGGGGCTGTAGCCGGTCCCAAGGGTATGGCTGTTCGCCATTTAAAGAGGTACGTGAGCTGGGTTTAAAACGTCGTGAGACAGTTTGGTCCCTATCTTCCGTGGGCGCTGCAGATTTGAGGAAGCCTGCTCCTAGTACGAGAGGACCGGAGTGGACACACCTCTGGTGTATCGGTTGTCACGCCAGTGGCATTGCCGAGTAGCTATGTGTGGAAGAGATAACCGCTGAAAGCATCTAAGCGGGAAACTCGTTTCAAGATGAGATCTGCCGGGGCCTTGAGCCCCCTAAAGAGTCGTTCAAGACCAGGACGTTGATAGGTCAGGTGTGGAAGCGCAGTAATGCGTTAAGCTAACTGATACTAATTGCTCGTGCGGCTTGACCCTATAACTTTGGCCTGCGTGCCAAGGTTGTTATGCCAAGTGACGCATTCAAAAATACACAAGCTGATTTAGCTCTATGAATTGGTCGCCTTGACCCAGTCAAGGTGGCAACAAGTTATGCCTGATGACCATAGCGAGGTGGTCCCACTCCTTCCCATCCCGAACAGGAAAGTGAAACGCCTCTGCGCCGATGATAGTGCGGATTCCCGTGTGAAAGTAGGTCATCATCAGGCTCTTACAGCAGTGAAAACGCCCCATCTCTTGATGGGGCGTTTTCTTCAGAACTAGCCGCTAGTTCTGAAGAAAACGCAAAAGCGTTTGTAGTGTGTTTGAAAGCATGCTATAATTCAAGGCTTCGCTGATCACAGCAAGCAGTCGCAGAAAACGGAAGTTGGAAGGCGGCGGATCTTTAAAAACATACAGCCGATAAGCGTGGGCGTTTGAAGGCGATTGCCAAGTTCTTCGGAACTAAGTGCAAGTCACTTAAAAACGCTCATGAGAATAGAAGTGAAGTTCACTTCAATTCCGTTTTTATGAGTTGCTCGAGACTGTCAAAGGTTGAGGGCGAAAAAATTCAAGATCGAACTATAGAGTTTGATCCTGGCTCAGATTGAACGCTGGCGGCATGCCTTACACATGCAAGTCGAACGGCAGCACGGGAGCAATCCTGGTGGCGAGTGGCGAACGGGTGAGTAATACATCGGAACGTGCCCAATCGTGGGGGATAACGTAGCGAAAGCTACGCTAATACCGCATAAGATCTACGGATGAAAGCAGGGGATCGCAAGACCTTGCGCGAATGGAGCGGCCGATGGCAGATTAGGTAGTTGGTGGGGTAAAGGCTCACCAAGCCGACGATCTGTAGCTGGTCTGAGAGGACGACCAGCCACACTGGGACTGAGACACGGCCCAGACTCCTACGGGAGGCAGCAGTGGGGAATTTTGGACAATGGGCGCAAGCCTGATCCAGCCATGCCGCGTGCAGGATGAAGGCCTTCGGGTTGTAAACTGCTTTTGTACGGAACGAAACGGCTTTCTCTAATACAGAGGGCTAATGACGGTACCGTAAGAATAAGCACCGGCTAACTACGTGCCAGCAGCCGCGGTAATACGTAGGGTGCAAGCGTTAATCGGAATTACTGGGCGTAAAGCGTGCGCAGGCGGCTATGTAAGACAGATGTGAAATCCCCGGGCTCAACCTGGGAACTGCATTTGTGACTGCATAGCTGGAGTACGGCAGAGGGGGATGGAATTCCGCGTGTAGCAGTGAAATGCGTAGATATGCGGAGGAACACCGATGGCGAAGGCAATCCCCTGGGCCTGTACTGACGCTCATGCACGAAAGCGTGGGGAGCAAACAGGATTAGATACCCTGGTAGTCCACGCCCTAAACGATGTCAACTGGTTGTTGGGTCTTCACTGACTCAGTAACGAAGCTAACGCGTGAAGTTGACCGCCTGGGGAGTACGGCCGCAAGGTTGAAACTCAAAGGAATTGACGGGGACCCGCACAAGCGGTGGATGATGTGGTTTAATTCGATGCAACGCGAAAAACCTTACCCACCTTTGACATGTACGGAATTTGCCAGAGATGGCTTAGTGCTCGAAAGAGAACCGTAACACAGGTGCTGCATGGCTGTCGTCAGCTCGTGTCGTGAGATGTTGGGTTAAGTCCCGCAACGAGCGCAACCCTTGTCATTAGTTGCTACATTCAGTTGGGCACTCTAATGAGACTGCCGGTGACAAACCGGAGGAAGGTGGGGATGACGTCAAGTCCTCATGGCCCTTATAGGTGGGGCTACACACGTCATACAATGGCTGGTACAAAGGGTTGCCAACCCGCGAGGGGGAGCTAATCCCGTAAAACCAGTCGTAGTCCGGATCGCAGTCTGCAACTCGACTGCGTGAAGTCGGAATCGCTAGTAATCGTGGATCAGAATGTCACGGTGAATACGTTCCCGGGTCTTGTACACACCGCCCGTCACACCATGGGAGCGGGTTCTGCCAGAAGTAGTTAGCCTAACCGCAAGGAGGGCGATTACCACGGCAGGGTTCGTGACTGGGGTGAAGTCGTAACAAGGTAGCCGTATCGGAAGGTGCGGCTGGATCACCTCCTTTCTGGAAACTGCAATCAAATTTGAATGCCCACACTTATCGGTTGTTGGAAGAGTCGATTCCATCGACATGGGTCTGTAGCTCAGCTGGTTAGAGCACCGTCTTGATAAGGCGGGGGTCGTTGGTTCGAGCCCAACTAGACCCACCAAATCTTCCGATATTCGCCAGAGGATGTGGGGGATTAGCTCAGCTGGGAGAGCACCTGCTTTGCAAGCAGGGGGTCGTCGGTTCGATCCCGTCATCCTCCACCAATTTCCGATACTTTTCTCAACACCAAAGATGCTTCGCAAGAGGCCTCTTTGTTGTTGATCAGGATCTCTTGATCAATCGGCTGTTCTTTAACAATTCATAGAGTCGAATCAGCGTTGCTGATGGAAACTGCACATTCGTAAAGGTTTAGTGCAGACCGTGCCATCAGCAACATAATTTTTTGATTGCGTCAAAAGAAACTTCAATTTCGAGTCAAATCGATTTGAAGACGGCATAACGCGTCAGGTGAAAGACCTGACACATTCCTTGAAACGCTTTGGTTTCTGAAAAGAAACGTCAAAGTTATAGGGTCAAGTGAATAAGAGCATGTGGTGGATGCCTTGGCGATGATAGGCGACGAAAGACGTGATAGCCTGCGATAAGCTTCGGGGAGCTGGCAAATAAGCTTTGATCCGGAGATTTCTGAATGGGGAAACCCACCGAAAGGTATCGCACACTGAATACATAGGTGTGCGAGGCGAACCGGGTGAACTGAAACATCTCAGTAGCTCGAGGAAAAGACATCAACCGAGATTCCGAAAGTAGTGGCGAGCGAAATCGGAAGAGCCTGTTAGTGATAGCGCGACTCTTAACGGAACGGTCTGGAAAGGCCGGCCATAGCAGGTGATAGCCCTGTACGTGAAAAGAGACGTGTGGTACTGAGCTAACGACAAGTAGGGCGGGACACGTGTAATCCTGTCTGAATATGGGGGGACCATCCTCCAAGGCTAAATACTCATCATCGACCGATAGTGAACTAGTACCGTGAGGGAAAGGCGAAAAGAACCCCGGGAGGGGAGTGAAATAGATCCTGAAACCGCATGCTTACAAAAAGTCGGAGCCCGCAAGGGTGACGGCGTACCTTTTGTATAATGGGTCAGCGACTTACATTCAGTGGCAAGGTTAACCGAATAGGGAAGCCGTAGAGAAATCGAGTCCGAATAGGGCGATCAGTCGCTGGGTGTAGACCCGAAACCAAGTGATCTATCCATGGCCAGGATGAAGGTGCCGTAACAGGTACTGGAGGTCCGAACCGACTAGTGTTGCAAAACTAGCGGATGAGCTGTGGATAGGGGTGAAAGGCTAAACAAACTTGGAAATAGCTGGTTCTCTCCGAAAACTATTTAGGTAGTGCCTCAAGTATTACCGTCGGGGGTAGAGCACTGTTTAGGCTAGGGGGTCATGGCGACTTACCAAACCTATGCAAACTCCGAATACCGACGAGTACAGCTTGGGAGACAGAGCACCGGGTGCTAACGTCCGGACTCAAGAGGGAAACAACCCAGACCGCCAGCTAAGGTCCCTAAAATTGGCTAAGTGGGAAACGAAGTGGGAAGGCTAAAACAGTCAGGATGTTGGCTTAGAAGCAGCCATCATTTAAAGAAAGCGTAATAGCTCACTGATCGAGTCGTCCTGCGCGGAAGATGTAACGGGGCTAAGCCAGTTACCGAAGCTGCGGATTTGCAATTTATTGCAAGTGGTAGGAGAGCGTTCTGTAAGCCTGTGAAGGTGCGTTGTAAAGCGTGCTGGAGGTATCAGAAGTGCGAATGCTGACATGAGTAGCGTTAAAGCGGGTGAAAAGCCCGCTCGCCGTAAGCGCAAGGTTTTCTACGCAACGTTCATCGGCGTAGAGTGAGTCGGCCCCTAAGGCGAGGCAGAGATGCGTAGCTGATGGGAAACAGGTCAATATTCCTGTACCGATGTGTAGTGCGATGTGGGGACGGAGAAGGTTAGCTCATCCGGGTGTTGGATGTCCCGGTTCAAGCCTGTAGTCGTGCCTGGTAGGTAAATCCGCCGGGCTTAGATGAGGGGTGATAACGAGGCGGCTTGCCGCCGAAGTGAGTGATACCCTGCTTCCAGGAAAAGCCACTAAGCTTCAGCTACACACGACCGTACCGCAAACCGACACTGGTGCGCGAGATGAGTATTCTAAGGCGCTTGAGAGAACTCAGGAGAAGGAACTCGGCAAATTGACACCGTAACTTCGGAAGAAGGTGTGCCTTTAGTAGGTGAACCTGTACAAGGGGAGCCCAATGAGGTTGCAAAAAATCGGTGGCTGCGACTGTTTAATAAAAACACAGCACTCTGCAAAGACGAAAGTCGACGTATAGGGTGTGACGCCTGCCCGGTGCTGGAAGATTAAATGATGGGGTGCAAGCTCTTGATTGAAGTCCCAGTAAACGGCGGCCGTAACTATAACGGTCCTAAGGTAGCGAAATTCCTTGTCGGGTAAGTTCCGACCTGCACGAATGGCGTAACGATGGCCACACTGTCTCCTCCTGAGACTCAGCGAAGTTGAAATGTTTGTGATGATGCAATCTCCCCGCGGAAAGACGGAAAGACCCCATGAACCTTTACTGTAGCTTTGTATTGGACTTTGAACAGATCTGTGTAGGATAGGTGGGAGGCTTTGAAGCAGGGTCGCTAGATCTTGTGGAGCCAACGTTGAAATACCACCCTGGTGTGTTTGAGGTTCTAACCTAGGTCCCTTATCGGGATCGGGGACAGTGCATGGTAGGCAGTTTGACTGGGGCGGTCTCCTCCCAAAGCGTAACGGAGGAGTTCGAAGGTACGCTAGTTACGGTCGGACATCGTGACGATAGTGCAATGGCATAAGCGTGCTTAACTGCGAGACTGACAAGTCGAGCAGATGCGAAAGCAGGACATAGTGATCCGGTGGTTCTGTATGGAAGGGCCATCGCTCAACGGATAAAAGGTACTCTGGGGATAACAGGCTGATACCGCCCAAGAGTTCATATCGACGGCGGTGTTTGGCACCTCGATGTCGGCTCATCTCATCCTGGGGCTGTAGCCGGTCCCAAGGGTATGGCTGTTCGCCATTTAAAGAGGTACGTGAGCTGGGTTTAAAACGTCGTGAGACAGTTTGGTCCCTATCTTCCGTGGGCGCTGCAGATTTGAGGAAGCCTGCTCCTAGTACGAGAGGACCGGAGTGGACACACCTCTGGTGTATCGGTTGTCACGCCAGTGGCATTGCCGAGTAGCTATGTGTGGAAGAGATAACCGCTGAAAGCATCTAAGCGGGAAACTCGTTTCAAGATGAGATCTGCCGGGGCCTTGAGCCCCCTAAAGAGTCGTTCAAGACCAGGACGTTGATAGGTCAGGTGTGGAAGCGCAGTAATGCGTTAAGCTAACTGATACTAATTGCTCGTGCGGCTTGACCCTATAACTTTGGCCTGCGTGCCAAGGTTGTTATGCCAAGTGACGCATTCAAAAATACACAAGCTGATTTAGCTCTATGAATTGGTCGCCTTGACCCAGTCAAGGTGGCAACAAGTTATGCCTGATGACCATAGCGAGGTGGTCCCACTCCTTCCCATCCCGAACAGGAAAGTGAAACGCCTCTGCGCCGATGATAGTGCGGATTCCCGTGTGAAAGTAGGTCATCATCAGGCTCTTACAGCAGTGAAAACGCCCCATCTCTTGATGGGGCGTTTCCATTTGGGGAACACGAAAAGCCCGCTTCTCTGGAGGCGGGCTTTTTCGCTTTCAGGCTTCGATTTCAGGCATTCAGAATCATCTCACCCTCAACTGCTGCAGCACCAGCGCGCACCAGATCGGCCATGAGCTGCTCGAGCCAGGCAGGCATGCTCATCTCTGGGAAATGGCGCTGCTGCATCACGCCGAAGTAGGGGGTTTGCACCGCCCAGGTGATGAACGACGCCCGCTCGATCTGCTGCAGCTCAAGCAGCTTGAACTTCAGCAGCACCTTGGCCGCGTGGTTGGTATGCCGGCGCGGATCGCGCAGAAAGCCGGCGAGGCGGGAACGCGCCAGGGCCAAGGATTGATCAACTCCGCTGAAGACCTGGCCATGGCCTGGAATCACCGTCTGTGGCGCCAGGGATTCGATGAGGTTCAATGTGGCCTCAACCTCGGCAAATGCGCTTTCTCCTTCAAGCTCGGGAAAGATCACGCCGAAGCCGTTTTCCCATAGGGCGTCGGCCGAGATCAGGGTACGTGACTGCGGCTCGAACAGGATGACCGAATGCGGATCATGGCCAGGTGCGCTGTGGATCTGCCAGGGCCTGTCTGCCAGCATGATTTCCGTTCCCGGCTCCAGCAGTGCCTGAAAGCCGAAGGGCGGACATTGCTGCCCCGTTGGCGTGTAGCTCAGCGCCTCAGGGTTCCAATGCCTGACATGGCGTGCCTGTCCCGGCGGGATACGCGTCTGCAAGCCTGGGTAGCGGTTTTGCAGCGCGGCGTTGCCGCCACAGTGATCGCTATGCAGGTGCGTATTGAGCAGCAGGTCCAGCGGACGCTGCTCTAGCGACTGTTCGATCAGGCTGATTGTTTGGCGATCGTGTGTGCAATACCCGCTGTCGACCAGGGCCGTCGTCTCGCGGCCCGTGAAGAGAATGTTGTTGGCCGACAGCCAGCCACGCTCAAAAACAATCAATCCAGGCGGGAGTCCAGGCATGGTGGGCAAAGCGAGCTATAAAAACAATAGCATACCGCTTTGCCCGAGGCCTCACTGGATGGCGCGCAATTCCCGACGCAGGATCTTGCCGACGTTGGTCTTGGGCAGGTCGTCGCGGAATTCGATGTACTTCGGGCGCTTGTACCCTGTCAGATTCTGCTGGCAGTACTTCGCCACGTCCTCTTCGGTGAGCGTTGGGTCGTTCTTGACGACGAACACCTTGATCGCTTCGCCCTGCTTGTCGTCTGCAATACCGATGGCCGCGCATTCCACCACGCCAGGGCACAGCGAGATCACGTTCTCCAGCTCGTTCGGGAACACGTTGAAGCCGCTCACCAGGATCATGTCCTTCTTGCGGTCAATGATCTTGGTGTAGCCGCGCTCGTCCATGATGCCGATGTCGCCTGTTCGCATGAAGCCATCGGCGGTGAAGGCCTTGGCGTTTTCTTCCGGCTGGTTGTAGTAGCCGGCCATCACGTTCAGGCCCTTGATGCAGATCTCGCCCGATTCACCCTGCGGCACCGACAGGCCGTCGTCGTCCTTGATGGCGATCTCGATGCTGGGCAGGGGCAGGCCGATGGTGCCGGTGAACGCCTTGTTGGTCACGGGGTTGTTGGTTCCGATGGCGCAGGTCTCGCTCATGCCCCAGCCCTCCACCATGGCGCAGCCGGTGGCCTCGAGCCAGGCCTTGGCCGTGCCTTCGGAGGCTGCCATGCCCCCGGCCTGGGAGACGCAGAGGCTCGAAAAATCGATGGTCTTGAACTGCGGGTGCTGCAGCAGCGCGTTGAACAGCGTGTTGACGGCCGGAAAGATGTGGAACGGGCGTTTTTTCAGCACCTCGATGAACTTGCCGAAGTCGCGCGGATTGGGAATCAGCGTCAGGTGTGCGCCCCAGCGGATGGTCAGCAGGCCCAGCGTCAGGGCGAAGATGTGGTACAGCGGGAGCGCCGCGATGTTGTTGGCCTCGCGGATGTCGCCCACGCGCTTGAGCGCGGGCGTGAACCAGGCCTCGGCCTGCAGGATCGCCGCCACGATATTGCGGTGGGTCAGCACTGCCCCCTTCGACAAGCCCGTGGTGCCGCCTGTGTACTGCAGGAAGGCGATGGAGTCGAGCGTGTCCTGGTTGGGTTTGAGCTTCAGCGCCGTGCCTTCGGCGATGGCCCGGTTGAACGGCGTGACCTTGCGGCCGTTGGTCAGGGGGAGGCGGTAAGCCGGCACCATCTTGGCCAGGTGGCGCACGGCGAAGGTGATCCAGGTGCCATACCAGAAGCCGAGCAAGTCACCCATCGAGGCCATCACGACATGCTTCACGGGCGTCCGGTCGATCACCTCCTCCAGTGTCTTGGCAAAGTTCTCGAGGATGACGATGGCGGTGGCGCCCGAGTCCTTGAGCTGGTGCTCGAGTTCGCGCGCGGTGTAGAGCGGGTTCACGTTCACGCAGGTATAGCCCGCGCGCAGAATGCCCGCCATCGTCACGGCGAACTGGGGAATATTGGGCAGCATGATGGCGACCCGTGCGCCGGGCTCGAGCCCCTGGGCCTGCAGCCAGGCGCCCAGCGCCACGGACAGATCATCCAGTTGGCGGTAGGACATCCAGCGGTCCATGCAGACGGAGAACGGACGATCCGCATTCTTCTTGAAGGATTCTTCCAGCAGGTGCGTGAGCGAGTGGTATTGCGCCGGATCGATGTCGTGCGGCACGCCCTCGGGATAGCTGTTGAGCCAAAACTTGTTCATTCAAAACTCCTTCTTCGGCGATTCTGGAAGGAGTTAGGAATAAATCGTTACCGGGCTTGTCCTAGGGTCTGTTGCAGTTCGGTCTCGCAGGCGACAAACGGGGCGTCGAACAGGCGCTCGATCAGCGCGGCCTCGCGCCCCTCGATGGTGCGCAGGAAGGCCGCGGCATCGCGCATGCCGGCAAAGGTGTCGAAGCCCGCTTCCAGAAAGCGCTGCAGCGAGCCCAGGCCACCGGCCGACGCCGGCCCGCGCATCATCTTGAGCATCAGGCGCAGGCCGGGTGTGCGGGTCAGCCGGTCGAGTTCGCGGCCAATGCCCAGCACCACGCTGAGCTGCGATTCGCGCTCGGCGCGGCGCGCCACGGTGCGCCAGGCCCCGATGTAGCGCGCCGCCATGGAGGCGCTGGTGTTGGCGTCGGCGAGCCAGGCCTGCCCCATGGCATGGTCGAGTTGCTCGGTCAGGGCATGCAGCTGCGCCAGTGCCACGGCGGTAGCGACCACCTGCGTCGGAAACAGCCGCTGCATGGCGCCGGCGATGCGCGAAAACTGCGCGTCGCGCTCGGCATAGTCCTTGTCGCTGTACAGCTCATCCAGAAAGAAGCCCGCTGCCGCCTGGTACGGGCCGCCCTGCAGCAGATCGGCATACGTGCCGGCGAAGCGCCGGGACTGAAAGCGCTTGACCTCGCCCACGGCATTGCTCAGTGCGGGCTGGATGAGGCAGGCCTGTCGCAGCTGGGATACCTCTGCGACGGCGTGGCGGATGGTCTGGGCAGCGTCCATGGAAACCCCGAGTCTATCTAGGCGGGGCGCTCTACGGCAAAACGCGGGTGCATGCGATAGTCAAACCATGCAAAGAAGAAGTCTGCTCAAGCTGGGCATGGCCTCCGCGGTCGTGCTGGCCGTGGCGGGCGGCACCGTGGCGCTGCTGCAGCCGGGTCTGCAGCAGGGGCGTTTGAGCGAGGCGGGGCGCGGTGTCTGCGCCGGCCTGGGTCGCGCGCTGCTCGACGGCAGCCTGCCATCGGAGGCCGCCGCGCAGCAGGCGGCGCTGAGCGGCCTGCTGGAGCGCATCGACGCGCTCACGCTGGCGCTGCCCCCGCATGCGCAGGCCGAGCTGTCGCAATTGCTGGCCCTGCTGTCCACGGCCGCCGGGCGGCGTGGCATGGCAGGCCTGAGCGATGACTGGTCCAGCGCCTCTGTGCCCGACATCCAGCAGGCCCTGCAGTCCATGCGTTTCTCAAGCCTCGGCCTGCGCCAGCAGGCCTACCAGGCGCTGCACGACATCGTGGGCGCCGCCTATTTCTCGGATGCGAGCACCTGGTCCCTGCTGGGGTATCCGGGGCCGCAGAAGATCTGACGACAGAACCCGAACCCACATCCATGAGCAGTTTGCAAGATCCGATCCGCGACGGGCTCCAGCGCGGCTGGAAGGTGCTGGGAGGCCCGCATGGTGCGCTGCCGGCTCGAATGAGCTGCGACGTGGCCATCATCGGCTCAGGCGCCGGCGCCGGCATCACCGCCGAGCTGCTGGCCCGGGCCGGCCTGCAGGTGGTGATCATCGAGGAAGGCCCGCTCAAGAGCAGCACTGATTTCAACCAGAAGGAGGCCGAGGCCTACCCTTCGCTGTACCAGGAGAGCGCGGCCCGCAAGACCGCCGACAAGGCCATCAACATCCTGCAGGGGCGTTGCGTCGGCGGCTCCACCACGGTCAACTGGACCAGCTCGTTCCGCACGCCGGCGTCCACGCTGCAATACTGGCAGGCGCACTTCGGCCTGGAGGGCTACAGCGCCGAGGCGCTGGCGCCGTACTTCGCGCAGGCCGAAAAGCGCCTGAACATCGGCCCCTGGCTCACCCCGCCCAACGAGAACAACGACCTGCTGCGCCGCGGCGCCTTGAAGCTCGGCATTCCCGCCGAAGCCATCCAGCGCAATGTCAAGGGGTGCTGGAACCTGGGTTCCTGCGGCATGGGCTGCCCCACGAACGCCAAGCAGTCGATGCTGGTCACCACGATTCCCGCGGCACTGGATAAGGGGGCCAGGCTGCTGGTGCAAACGCGGGCCGAGCGCTTCGAGCTGGCCAATGGCCGCGTGACGGGCCTGCAGTGCTCTGCGGTCCAGGCCAATGGCGCCCTGGCCGAGGGGCCGAAGGCAGAGATCAAAATCGTGGCCAAGCACTATGTGCTCGCCGCCGGCGCCATCAACTCGCCGGCCGTTCTGCTGCGCTCGCAGGCGCCCGATCCGCATGGCCGCCTGGGGATGCGCACCTTCCTGCATCCGGTGGTGATGTCCGCGGCCGTGATGGAGCAGCCGGTGCAGGGCTGGCAAGGGGCGCCGCAGTCGATCTACAGCGACCACTTTCTGGAAACGCAGCCCGTCGACGGCCCGATCGGCTTCAAGCTCGAGGCGCCGCCGCTGCATCCCGTGATCTTTGCCTCCACCGTCACGGGCTACGGGCAGGCGCAGGCCGAGCTGTTCCGGAAGTTTCCGCAGACCCATGTGCTGCTGGCGCTGCTGCGCGACGGCTTCCATGAGCAGTCGGCCGGCGGCCGGGTCGGCCTGCGCGGCGATGGCTCACCCGTGCTCGACTACCCGCTGACCGATTTTGTGATGGACGGCGCCCGCCGCGCCCTGCTGACCATGATGGAAATCCAGTTTGCCGCTGGCGCGCGCGAAGTGCTGCCGGTGCACGAGCTGGCCGAGCCCTACACCCGTTGGGCTCAGGCGAAGCAGGCGGTGGAGGCGTTGCCCATGAAGCCCCTGCTGACCAAGGTGGTCAGCGCCCACGTGATGGGGGGGTGCGGTCTGGCGGGCAGCGAGCGGCTTGGCGTCACGCGGCCCGATGGGGTTCACTGGCAGATCGACAACCTGTCGATTCATGACGGCTCGCTCTTTCCGACCAGCATCGGCGCCAACCCCCAACTCTCCATTTACGGCATGGCCAACCGACTGGCCCAGGGCCTGGCGAAGCGTCTCACGGGCCGCGACACCGCACTGGCCTGAGCCCGCATGCTGGCGCGACTGCAGCAAGCCATCACCCTGTCGCTGCTCGCCGCGGCTGTCGTTTGGCTGTGGGCGTGGTGGCCGCACTCGCCGGCACTGGCTTGGGCAGGTTTTGCGGCGATGGTCCTGGGCTACTCGGCATTTCTAGCTATCGAATTCATAGCGCTTCGATTCATCAGCCGAGTCGATCCGGCCCCTCGTCCTGGCTGGGGCGCACTGTTCCGGGCCTGGCTGGGCGAAACCCTGGTGGCGCCCCGCGTGTTCTGCTGGCGCCAGCCTTTTCGAGCCAACGCCATTCCCGACGGCTTGCCCTCGGGAGTTGTTTCTGGACAACGAGGGGTGGTGCTGATCCATGGTTTCTTTTGCAACCGTGGTTTCTGGGCGCCGTGGCTCCAGCGGCTGCGCGACTCGGGCCATGCCTTCGTCGCCGTCAACCTGGAGCCGGTGTTCGGCTCCATCGAGGACTATGTGCCGGTGATCGAGGCGGCCGTGCGCCGCGTCAGCCTGGCCACCGGATTGCCGCCGGTGCTGGTGTGCCACAGCATGGGCGGGCTGGCGGCGCGGGCCTGGCTGCGCACCATGGCGGCGGACGATCGGGTGCACCACGTCATCACCATCGGAACGCCGCACCGCGGCACCTGGCTGGGCCGCTTCAGCACGATGCCCAACGGCCGGCAGATGCGGCTGCGCAGCGACTGGCTGCGCCAGCTCGGGCAGGATGAGCCGGCGCACCGTCACGCGCTCTTCACCTGCTGGTACTCCAACTGTGACAACATCGTGTTTCCGGCCTCCACGGCCACGCTGCCCGGTGCCGACAACCGGCTGGTTGAGGGCGTGGCGCATGTCGACCTGGCTTTTCGGCCCGACGTGATGGCCGCTTCACTGGCGATAATCACTGCAGTGTGAGATAGTTCACGAAAGAGGGCGGCGACGGGCTGCCGTGGCCGGATAGATCGCCGTGGCCGTCGTACGTCGCGCGCACAAGAAGGATAGAAGGAAATACCATGCCCATGATCGTCGTGATGGAAGACGACGCCGGCACACGGATGCTGGTGGCCTCCGTGCTCAAGAAGGATGGCTACATCGTTCTGACCGCAGAAGACGGGGAGCAGGGTCTGAAGCTGGTCGAACAGCACCGCCCGGCGCTGATCATCAGCGATGTGCAGATGCCCGGCATGAACGGCTTCCAGATGCTGGCCGCCGTGCGCCAGAACCCCCTGATCTCCGCCACGCCCGTGATCCTGCTCACCTCGCTGCAGGAGCGCGGCCACATGCGGCTGGGCATGAACACCGGGGCCGATGACTACATCACCAAGCCCTTCCGGCCCGGCGAGCTGCGGGAGGCGGCCGCGGCCCAGCTCAACAAGCGCGCCATGCAGGCCGCGCTGCAAAGCATGGCCGTGGGCGCGGCCGTGCAGACTGCACTCGAAGACCAGAAGCACAAGCTGGCCAAACTGTACGAGCAGCGGCTGGCCAAGGAGCTCAGCGATCGCTGGCCGGCAGGCGACGGCAACAGCGGCGACGAACGATTCGAGCAGGCGACGGTGCTGTTTGCGGACATGCTGCACTACGCCGCTCTGGCGGAACAGCTCAGCCCGGCCGAGCTCAGCGACCTCGTGAAGCGTTTCTACGGCAGCGCCGGCGACACGGTGCACCTGTTCGGCGCTCGCTACATGCAGTTTGTCGGCGAGGGCATGCTGGCCGTGTTCGTGGACAGCACCGATACGAAATCGGTGAACCACGGCCTGCGCGCCGCGCGCGCGGCGCTGGGCCTGGTGGATTCGGCGCACCGCATGCGCCTGTTCCTGCGCACCCATTTCGCGGGCCACGAACTGCCGCGCTTCGACGTGAGCGTGGCCCTGCACAGCGGCGCGGTGACCTTGACCCGCCTGCAGGACCCGCTGCACGACACGATGGCGCAAACGCTGCCGGTGGGGGACGCCGTCAGCGCGACCATGCTGCTGCAGAAGCAGGCCCCCGCGCATGGCTGGGCCATTGCCGCCAGCGTGTCCATGCTGCGTGGCGTGACCGGCGCCGTGCGAACCGGTGGGCGCGCGCTGATCGAGTTGCCTGGCCGCTCGGCGCCCCTCGATGCCGCCGAGCTGACCGGGCTGGCCCTGTGACGCGGGGGGGGCCGATGCGGCAATTTTCCCTGCGCAATCTGCTGGGCGCGAGCCTGTTGTTGCTGGCCCTGGTGCCGGCGTTGCTGGTGGCCGTGCTGATGACGCGCGGCAGCACCCAGGCGGTGGAAGACCTGGCGGGGAAGATCCTCGCGCAGGTCGCGCAATTGGTGCAAAGCGGGACCGAGGAGCATCTGCGCCAGGCGCACGATGCGCTCAACGGCCTGCTGCCCGAGCGCCTCACGCCCGCGCAGGCCGAGCAGGCGCGTGGCTGGCTCAACAGCCCGGCGCAGTTCGAGCCCATGGCGTTCGCCCTCACGCGGCTGTCGCCTGACGCGCCCGCTCTGTATTGGGGCAACCTGCGGGGCGAGTATTTCGGCGTCGAGAACACGGCCGATGGCGTCCGGATCGGCATCCGGGGGCCGGGCGGAGCCGGGCGCAAGTTCTACCTGGCGCGCCAGCCGGGCGACCGCAGCCATCCGCTGCCTGGTGAGGGCACCAACTTCGAGCCGCGCAGCCGGGTCTGGTACGAAGGCGCGCTGCGCGCGCAGGGCCGCGTGTTCTCGCCGGTCCAGGTATCGGCTTCGCGCAGGCAGCTGATGGTGACGCTGTCGCAGCCGGTCTACGACGCAGACGGCTCTGCCGCAGGGGTGTTCGGCGTCGATCTGTACCTGCAGCAACTGGCCAATGTGCTGCGAACCCAGCGCATCAGCGCGCATGGCGCGGCGTTCGTGGTGGACGAAAAAGGGGCGCTGGTCGCCAGCTCGGCCGGGGACGCGCTGCTTCGCGAGGCTGGCGCGGTGTTGGAGCGCCGCAGCCCGCGCGACAGCGCCAACCCCATCATCCGGGCCGGCTTTGCGGCCCTGGAGGCCGCCTGGGCGCGGCGCAGCGCGGACTCCGTGGCGGTCAACACCGAGCTGCAGCGCCTGCCCATGGGGAGCGACGCGCTGATGCTGGTGCAGCGCCCGTTCGGCGAATCGCTGGGCCTGCGCTGGACGCTGGTGGTGGCGGCGCCCGAGAGCGACTTCACGGCCGACATCACCCGGGCCTGGAACGCATCGCTGTGGGTGATCGCGGGTCTCGTGCTGCTGAGCGTGCTGGTGGCCGCTTTCATCGCGCACGGCATCGGCCGCCGCCTGGGGCGCCTCAGCCTGGCGGCCGAGCAGCTCGGCCGCGGCGAGGTGCCGGTGATCGACCAGGCCACGCAAATCCGCGAAGTGCGCCAGCTCTCCCAGGTGCTGCACGACAGCGCCGAGCAACTGCAGGGCTATCGCGCCCAGGTGCAGGCCGATGCGCTGGCGCTGCAGCAGGCCAACGAGACACTGGAGGCCCGGGTGATCGAGCGCACCGCCGAACTGGAGGCATCGCGCGAGGAGGCCCTGAGCGCCGCGCGCGCCAAGGCGGCCTTCCTGGCCACCATGAGCCACGAGATCCGCACCCCGCTCAACGGCGTCGTGGGCATGAGCACGCTGCTGGCCGAAACGCCGCTCGACGCCGAGCAGCGCGACTACCTGCAGACCATCCGGCTGTCCAGCGACCAGTTGCTGGCAGTGATCAACGACATCCTCGATTTTTCCAAGATCGAATCAGGCAAGCTCGAACTGGAGGCCGAACCCCTGAGCCTGCGTGGCGCCGTGGAAGAGGCCTGCGACATCGCTGCCCCGCGCGCCCGCGAAAAGGGGCTCGAGCTGATCATCGATATTCCCGAGGCGGACACCGGCGGGCTGCCCGAGGCGATTCGGGGCGACGTCACGCGCCTGCGCCAGGTGCTGATCAATCTGGTGACCAATGCCGTCAAGTTCACCGATACCGGCGAGGTGACCGTGCAGGCCCGAAGGCTCCGCCCTGACGATGCCAGCGGCCGAGCGATCATCGAGTTCCGCGTGATCGACACCGGCATCGGCATCCCGGCGGAGCGCCAGGCCGCGCTGTTCGAGGCCTTCACCCAGATGGACGTCTCCACCACCCGCAAATACGGCGGCACCGGCCTGGGCCTGGCCATCTGCTGGCGGCTGGTGGAGCTGATGGGTGGGCAGATCGGTGTGGAAAGCGAGCCGGGCAAAGGCTCTACGTTCTGGTTCACCGTGGCAGCCCCGGTGGCCGACATGGCGCCGGTCTTCACCCATGCCGAGACCGGCATGCTCAAGGCCAGCCGGGTGCTGGTGGTGGACGACCACGCCACCAACGTGCGCATCCTCACGCGCCAGCTGCAGCTATGGGGCATGGAGGTGGCCCAGGCCGAATCGGGCCCCGAGGCGCTGCAATGGATGGAGCACGCCACACTGGGGCAGACGGGCTCCTGGCTGCCCGACGTCATCATTACCGACATGCACATGCCCGGCATGGACGGCGTCACGCTGGCCAAGGCGATCCGGGGCCGGCCCGAATGGCGCGGCATTCCGCTGGTGCTCCTGAGCTCGGGCTTCATGCCGGTCGGCGATGGCAATGCCCAGTTGTTCGATGCGCGCCTGCTCAAGCCTGCGCGCCAGACGCAGTTGTTCGACACCATTGCCCGCTGCATCGCCTCGGACCATGCGGCCGGCGGCAAGGTGCCGGCGGCCATCGTGGACATTCGCAAGCACGCCACCGTGCTGGTGGCGGACGACAACGCCATCAACCTGAAGGTGGCCTGTGCCATGGTCCTCAAACTGGGCTACGACATCCACACGGCGGTGGACGGGCGCGAGGTGGTGGACGTGGTGGCGCAGGTCATGGCGCAAGGGCAGCGCCTGGGGGCGATCCTGATGGACGTGCACATGCCCGGCACCGATGGGCTGCAGGCCACCCGCCAGATCCAGGTGGCCTGGGGCACCAGGGCGCCGCCGATCATTGCGCTCACCGCGGCGGCCTCCGACGAAGACCGGGAGCGCTGCCTGGCCGCCGGCATGGACGACTACCTGACCAAGCCCCTGCAGGTGTCTGCCCTGGCCCAGGCCCTGGAAAAGTGGGTGCCTGCTGCCGTGCCGTCCGGCACGGGGGCCGGGGCAGTAGGGGCTGCGTCGGAGGCTCCCGTCGCTGTGCTTGCCGCGCCGCTGGAGGCGGGCGAGGATTCGGTTTCCGTGCTGGTGGATTTCAGCCGTCTGAAGGAATTCAGCGAGTTCGACGACGAAGACCGCAGCATGACGCGCGAGGTGGTCACCCTGTTCATGAGCGATGCGCCGCAACGCCTGCAGGCCATTGAAGCCGCGATTGCGGCCAATGATGTCGAGGCGCTGTCGCGCGCGGCCCACGCCCTCAAGGGGGCCGCGGGTAACGTAGGCGCCTTGGCCATCCAGGCTGCGTGCAGCCGCCTGGAGGTGGAAACCAAAACCGGCCCGGTATTGCCGGCCGATGCCGCCGAGCGCGTGGCCGAACTTCAGGATTTATGGGGGAAAACCCGAGAGGTCCTTGATGGGTGGTCCTGAGGTGCTATTGTTTTTGTAGCGTTCTTCGGTCGGAATGGCTCTCGCAGATGCCGCCTTTCCACGCGATGAAACTGTTAATTTGTCACAAAGACGAAGGTGATATTCACCGCCCAAGCCTTGCAACAATCCTTACGCTCCTCCCAGATAGTCAAAACGTTGGGGTGGATCATGGAAGTCTTGCCGAATGGCGGATTGGTCAACAAGGGAGAGGGCTCGCCACTGGGCCATGAGGCGATGCCTGCGCCGGGAGCCAGCCCCGAGCTGCTGGCCCTGGTGGTGGATGAGCTGGCCTGCGGCGTGGTGGTCACCAGCCTGACGGGCGTGGTGCTGTATGCCAACCAGGCGGCGCACCTTGAAATGGAGCGCACCGGCGTCCTGAGCATTCGCGGCAACCTGCTGCAGGCTCACAGCCTCGAGGACGGCAAAACCCTGCAGGATGCGTTGAGCCGGGCGGCCGAAGGGAAGCGCAGCCTGATCAACCTGCCTGGCGATGCCAGCGTGCGCCTCTCGCTGGCCGCGGTGCCGTTGAAGGCCGAGGCCGGGCTGGCGGCGCGGGTGGCCTTGTTTTTCTCGCGCGCCGCCGTCTATGAGTCGTTAACGCTCTGCTTTTTTGCTCGCAACCATGGGCTAACCGCCACCGAGGAGCAAGTCCTGGCCGTTCTGTGCCAAGGCTATTCCACCCCCGAGATCGCCCAGCAGATGCGCGTGGCTGTCTCCACCATTCGCAGCCATGTGCGCAGCCTGTGCGCCAAGACACGCTCCAGCGGCGTGCGCGAACTGGTCAACCGGGTGGCCGTATTGCCGCCCGCCGCATCGGCCTTGCAGCGCGGCCCCATGCACTAGCCGTCGGCCGTTCTGGGTGCGTGGCGTGGCAGCGTGCTAGAGTGCGCGTGCTGCCCAGAGGTTTGCCATGAATGCGCCCAGTTCCTTTGCCGATCACGAAAAACTGCTGATAACCCTGAATCCGGGGCTGCGGGCCTTGGCCTTGCGCGGCTCGCTGCGAAATTACCGTAAAAACACCGTCGTCATTACCGAAGGCGATGTCGGGGAGTCGCTTTACGTGCTGCTGCAAGGCTCCGTGAAAGTGTTTGCCACCGACTCCGAGGGCCGTGAAATCACCTACGGCACCATCGAAGCGGGCGACTACTTCGGGGAAATGTCGCTGGACGGTGGGCCGCGCTCGGCCTCCGTGATGACGTTGGACGCCTGCACCTGCTCCGTGGTCAGCCGCACGGCGGTGAGGGAGCACCTGGCCGAAGAGCCCGAGTTTGCGCTGGATCTGGTGGCACAAGTCATCCGGCGCGCCCGCGCCGCAACCGAGACGGCACGCAGCATGGCGTTGCTGGATGTGTACGGCCGCGTGGTCTCCCTGCTGGAAAGCTACGAAGGCCCGGCCACTTCCAATGCGCCGGTGGCGCTGCAGCAGATCACCCATCAGGACATCGCAAGCCGCGTGGGCGCCTCGCGCGAAATGGTCAGCCGCCTGCTCAAGGACCTTGAAAAAGGCGGTTATCTCGAACTGGGCGTCAAGCGCATCACTCTGTTGAAGAAACTGCCCGCAAGGTGGTGAAGTGATTGGCCTGCGCTGCTGCGCCGGGCCCTGGCTGACGCACAATGCACCCTGCTGATGAATCAGGAGGTGCCATGTCCAGCGAAGAAGTGCCGGTTTATGCATGTGTCTGCTTTGCGTTGCCCACACGGGTGATGTCCAAACTGGCAGAGCGCACGGAGGGCGTGCACCGTGAACGCTTGATCGCGCACATCGAAGCATGCAAATCCATGCGAGGGGACCGCCTTCAGCCGCAAGCCACCGCTCTGATGTGCACCCCGAATCGCAGCCGGAACCGCACACTGTTTGACGCGCGCAACAGCACCCGGCTACCCGGGACACGCCTGCGCAAGGAGGGGGAGCCGCCCGTGGCCGATGAGTCGGCCAACCAGGCCTACGACAACACCGGCATTGCTCTGGATTTCTTTCATGAAGTTTTCAACCGTGTCTCCCTCGATGGCCAGGGCATGCATGTGGACTCGACGGTCCACTACGGCCGCGACTTCACCAATGCCATGTGGACCGGCCGCCAGATGGTCTTTGGCGATGGCCACGCGGACCACGTCATCGGCTTCACCCATTCGTTGGACATCACGGCCCATGAACTGACTCATGGGCTGACGCACCTCATGGTGCCCGGGGGGCTGGGCGTGGTGCGCAAGGCGGGCAAGGTTGAACTGCAGGGGGAAGCTGGCGCGCTCAACGAGTCGATTTCCGACGTGTTTGCCAGCATGGTCAAACAATGGCACGCCAGGCAGTCGGTGCGAGAGGCCAATTGGCTGGTGGGTGAAGGTATTCTTGCCCCTCAATACGGTGCCGCGATCCGTTCCCTGAAGGCGCCCGGCGACCGGCGGGTCACCTGGTTCGAAGACGACCAGCCCCGCGACATGTCGGGGTACATCGACGGCGGAGATACCCACACCAATTCAGGCATTCCCAATCACGCGTTCTATCTTGCGGCCGACGCGCTGGGCGGGTATTCCTGGCAAACGCTGGGGCCGGTCTGGTATCAAGCCCTGGACATGATCGATTCGCGGACAGGTTTTCGTGACTTTGCCTACGCAACCCTCGACGGCGCGGCCATGATCTATGGTCCGAAAGCGCGCGAGGTGCAGGCGACAGAGCACGCCTGGAAAAAAGTACGCGTGATTTGACAGGCTAAAGACGCAGGGTTTTGGCAGGGTGTTGCTTGTTTGCAACGGGCCTTTTGTTATTCTGGCGGCAGCTTTACAAAAGCTGTGCGCTTTGTTGATCGCAGCTTGTGTATTTTGCACATATTTTTCATGAAGACGTCGCATGCTCCCGCGACGAGGCCTGACCCGACATCATGCAATGCGCATCCTGCAATACCGAGAACCCTGCCAGTAATCGCTTTTGCGAGAACTGCGGGACGCGGTTTGCCCTGATCTGCCATCATTGCGGACGCGAAAATAGTCCTGCGGCGCGCTTTTGTGGTGACTGCGGCACCGGGCTCACCAGCGTGACGGTGCAGGGAGGGTTAGTCAAAGGAATGCTGCCAGCAGATGCTGGCTTGTTTTCTCCAGTTGACGAGCCCGTGCGCACGCCACCTGCCTGGGGTGAACTCAAGATTGCGACAGTTCTTTTTGCCGACATCGTCAGTTCCACGGAGCAGATTGCCGATTTGGGGCCAGAAGAAGCCATGGAGCGGCTGCAGCCTGCCGTACAGCAGATGTGCGATGCAGTGGAGCGCTTTGGCGGCACGGTGGTACGTACGCTGGGCGATGGCCTTATGGCCTTGTTTGGCGTTCCCCGGGCATTGGAGGGCCACGCGCGCCTAGCTTGCGAGGCGGCCTTGCGCATACAAGCCATTTTCTTGAATGACGCGCAGAACTTGAACGTGCGCGTTGGTATACACACGGGCCAAGTCGCTTCCAACCCAGCGGTTGGGGACAGTGCCCGCGGCTCTGGCGTGCATGGATTGACAATCCATTTGGCCAGCAGAGTTATGGCTAGCGCTGATCCTGGGTGCATCTGTCTGACCGACGTCTGCCAAGTTCAGGTGTGCGAGCACTATGAGGTGCAGTCACTTGGGATGCACTCGCTGAAAGGTATCACCGGGCAGACCGCGCTCTATACGCTGTTGGGCGGTAAGACGGAAGCCGGCTCCGCGAGGCAGAGTGTGCGCACGCCGTTTCGTGGGCGCGACCGCGAAATGGGCTTGTTGCAATTGGCCCTGCATCGGGCTCGCCATGGCAATGCGCCCGTGATTGGCGTGTCGGGCGAGCCGGGTACAGGCAAAAGCCGCATTTGCTACGAGTTTGCGCAGTGGTGCCAAGGTCGTGGGGTGGTGGTGCACGAAGTGCGCGCACAGTTATATGGCCATGCCACGCCGTTGCAGCCAGTGTTGGAGTTGCTGCGCAATTGCTTCTTCTACATTGTCCACGGCGACAATGCCGTCGTCGCACGCGAAAAGATCGCGCAGCGCCTAGCGCTGCCCAGCGCGCAGGACGTAGCGCCGTTGACCGACATTGATCACGCCTTGCTGTCTGATTTTCTTGGTGTGGCTGATCCGGACGTAACTCCGCCGCCGATTAATCCGAGAGCCCGCCATGGTCGGCTGCTGACTATCGTGCGTTATCTCGTAAGGCAGCCGAGCAATGGGGCTACCTTGCTGTTGCTGGAAGACTTGCACTGGCTTGATGAGGCCAGTATGGATTTTGTCAGTACGTTGGTAGATGCGGTTGTCGGGACTCGCATGCTGTTGGTGCTCAACTACAGGCCTACTTTTGGCGCCACTTGGCAGCAGGCTACGCATTTTCAGAAGATTGAGCTGACCGAACTAAGCAGCGAAGATACCAGCAAGATCGTGCGCGAGTTGATCAGCCATCGGCGTGAGTTGTTGGATATCTGCGAACTTATTGCTCGGCGTAGTGGTGGCAATCCCTTTTTTGCAGAGGAGTTGGTGCGTTCTCTGGCCGAGAGCGGGGTGCTTTCTGGTGAGCCTGGGGCCTCAGGTAGCGGCATCGACTCTATAGAACGAACGCTGCCATCCAATGTTCAATCGGTTGTAGGGGCGCGTATTGATCGGCTAAGCGAATCAGACAAGACGTTATTGCAGATGTGCGCCATCATTGGCAAGGAAATACCACTGGTAGTACTGGAGCAAGTAGCTGGTTCGGCAATTGATGACGTGGCGCGTGGACTGGACCAACTATGTGCTGCTGAGTTGATGCAGCCTCAGCCTGATGAGGATGGGCTACGCTTTGCATTTCGTCATCCTTTGATTCAAGAAGTCGCATACAGCACTCAGCTTAAATCTCGTCGCACGGCGCTGCATGCCACTGTTGCCGAGGCAATGGAAGACTATTACCGTCATCGTGGCAATGAGTTTGCTGCTTTGGTGGCGCACCATTACGAGTCAGCAGGCCAGTTTGCCAAGGCTGCGACTTCCGTGGCACGTGCTGCTCAATGGGTGGGCTCCACCAATCCAGCGCAAGCTATCAAGCATTGGCGCAACGTTCGATCTCTATTGCAGGGCCTCCCGCACTCCAACGAAGCAGATAGTCTTCGTGCATTGGCGGGAGGGCAGATCGCCAATTTAGGGTGGCGTGAAGGGCTGACGCTGCAAGAAGCCCAACCCTATATTAAAGAAGCCATGGAGCTTGCTCAGAAAGTAGATAGCCGGTTGACTCAGCTTTTGTTGGTTGTCGAGGCGCGGATGCTTCAGGCGAGTGGGGGGCCAGCCGATGGCTATATTGAGCATATTCAGAAGGCAATTGCTTTGCTGCAGCCTGGGTCTGATCTGGGTCGAGAAGCTACGTTAAATGCTGCATTGAGCCAAGCATATGGCTGGGCCGGATTGTTGAAGCAAGCCCTAGCTGCAAATGATGCCGCCCTTGAAGGTATGAAGCATATTGATAAATTCGACTTGGAATTTATAGGCTTCAGTGTAGAGCAGTGGGTGTTGGGTATGCGCGGGCGGCTCCTGGCTCGTCTTGGGAAATTCGATGAAGCACAAGGCTGCTTGCAGAAAATGTTGGATATTGGCCAATCCTCCAGTGATCCGGTACTTCTGCAGATCGCACACTATGGTTATGTGGATTTAGCATGGTGTCGCAATGACCGTCATCTGGCAAAGACGCACGCTTCTTATGTCGTCGAAATCGCTGAAAAGCAATCGAGTCCTTACCCGAGGGTTTTTGCTTTGAGCTGCCGAGCCTATGCTGCGAGCATTGCCGGCGATCACCAAGAGGCTGTACATGTTCTGGCAGAAGCTCTGTCATTGGTGAGGCAGGCACGTGTCGCAATGGAGTTTGAAACTGAGATTCTGGCAAATCTCGCAGAGAATCATTTTTATGCTGGCAACATTGAGCAATCGCTGTCAGTAGCGAAAGAGGCGATTGAACTCTCAAGGCAGCGATGTACCCGACTGCCAGAATGTCGTGCATTGATTACTTGCGGTGCTACGCTGATTGAGAAATACGGACTATCTCGCTCCGTAGAGGCTGAATCACTATTTGACCATGCTGCGAAGCTTATTGAAGATACAGGTGCAAGTATCTATGAGGCGCCCTTGATAACTGCCCGATTGCGACTGCAAAAGCCTGTTGCAGAACTCTCTTGAAGGGCGGCCAGAGTCATTAAAGAATCACAGCCGAGGCTTGACCAGTAGGCTGAATTCGCGCAGGCCGTAATTTTCTAGAATTTTGACACGTGAGTTAAATTTCTGCGTGCAATAGAGTGCCCAAGTCTCAGGTAAGGATCGGTATAGCTCTGGACGGGCCGTAATGCCAGAGGGAAGCTGGGTGAGAAAGTTGACTGCAAACCCTAGGCGGCTGGTTGCATGCAGGTTGGTGAGGGTTTGCTCAATAAATTGCATCCACAAGTCAAGAGGTTGGTAAAGCCTGACATTGAAGATGCCGCTCGCAACCGAGTAATCCGCAACCCGTGGGCTTGTGTCGGCAATAACAAATTTTGTATTGTCATGGGCCTTCCACAGTCGCCGGGCTTCTTCAATCATGAGTGGAGAGATATCCACTCCTAAATAGTCTATTCGAGATCTAGGGTAGCGATCAGAGAGAAAATGCTTCAAAGCACCGTAGCCGCATCCTAGATCATTGAGTGAAAAGGCGGTGCGGCGAAAACTGCAAAGCTTCAGTAGCTGAACAAAGCGTAGCTGTTGAGTAGGGACACAGGTCCAATCGACCCCGAGGGGGGTGGCACCATATGTCCTTACTCTTTCACTGTAGTAATTCTCTATATCTACGTACAGTGCATCAAGCCCCTTTTGAGAAGGCAAGAGATCTACCGTTGTGTACAAGCTGTGGCGGGGGCTCAGGCTTTAGGTACTGATCGCGTGCTTTTCTTTTTTGCTACGGGATTTGCGGCTTTCGGAGCCATGGTCGGGAAAGAAATGGTCAGATAGTCGTTCTTGAAATAAGGTAAAGGACGGCTGACATCAGTAATCAAGACCCGCGTATTTCCTTTTTCTGCACGCATGTCATGAAAGGCGAAGTAAACAGGTAAAGGGGTTTTTGCAGAGAGATTTTTAATCAAGGCGTTGACAATGGCGACATCACCATTTTGCTTCGGTTTATTTGATTCGTGATTCCCGAGATTATCGAAGTATTGATGCATCCGGTTTTTCAGTTCGTTGTTTGAGCCGCCGATGTTGAGCACTGCAATACTAGTTTTGAATGACCGTCCTTTTTTAAAGATTTTGAACTCTTTCTGCAGTGCAACCATCTCCTCAATGCCGCCATAGTGCGTATCTTTACCTTGCGGGGGGGCGAAGCGTAGGTTCAGTTGATCCAGCAAGCCTGCAACGTGAATGTCATGCTCTTTCAGAAAAAAGCCCATAGCTCATGCTCCTTAATTACTCGGGGTCGATATGTTGATGCTGCGTTACATCCGTAAGAATGTGTGCGAGATGCAGTGTAAACACAAGCGATGTCATTGCATAGGGATGGGGCTACCCCTCACCAGTTGCGTCTCCTCCATTTAGGGGAGGCTAGGTCGGTTTTGTTGCCCAGCGTTGCCGTTCATCATTGGAAAGCAAAGCATCCGCCGCCAACTCCGGCAACCCCTTCACCCTCTCATACACCGGCGCAAAGTCCGGCGCCGTCATGTCGAACAGCTGCTGGAAGCTGTCGATGACGAAGTAGGTCTGCTGATAGGTGTCGATCTTGTAGCGCGTGCGCATGGTGCGCTCGAGGGCGAGCGGGATTCTGTGGGGTTCTTCGCTTCTCACGGCGTATTGCAGTTCGCCGGCCGAGCTCAGGATGCCGGCGCCGTAGGCGCGCAGGCCGTCGCTCTGGCGGATCAGGCCGAATTCGATGGTGTACCAGTACAGCCGGCTCAGCAGTTCGCAGGCGCCCAGGGCGTGCGCCTTCAGGCCGCCCTGGCCGTAGCGCTGCACGTAGTCGGCAAATACCGGGTTGAACAGTAGCGGCACGTGGCCGAACAGGTCGTGGAACACGTCGGGCTCGACGATGTAGTCAAACTCTTCGGGCGTGCGCAGCCAGTCGGTCACCGGGAACTTGCGGTTGGCCAGCAGGGTGAAGAAGGGCACCTCGGGAATGAGCCCCGGCACGGCGACGATTTCCCAGCGCGTGGCCCGGTACAGCCGCTCGTTGATTTCCTCGAAGCGCGGGATGTGGTCCTTCACGCCCAGGCTGGGCAGCGCGGCGATGAACTCGTCGCTGGCCAGGCCGGGCAGCAGCGCCGCCTGGCGCTCGTACAGGCGGCGGTAGGTGTCGTGGTCGGCGGCGGTGTAGGCCGCGTAGTTCTGCGGGCAGGTGTAGTCGGCGGCGGCACGCGAGTAGTCGCCGCGCGGCGGCCGGTCCGACTGGCCATAGACCACGGGTTCCGCCGCCGGTGCGGCAGCCTTGGCGGGGCTTGGTTGCGGCGACGGATTCATGGCGTGGTCCTGGTAGGGAGCTTGTCTGGAATTACTTCAACCAGCCGTCAACGACGCGCTGGTACTCGCCGCTGGCCTTGGCCAGGTGCAGCCACTGGTCCACGTAGGCCTTGAAGGCCATGTCGTCGCGCGGCAGCAGGTAGGCCATCTCGCCGTACTGCAGCGGCTTGTCGGGGTTGATCGCGCACAGGCCGGGCTTGAGTTTCTGCTGGGTGATGGCCTCGGCCGATTCGGTCACGAACACGTCGGCGCGGCCGGCCAGCACCTCGTCGAAGATGGTGAGGTTCTCGGGGTGCAAGGTGAGCTGCGCCTGCTTGAAGTTGGCGCGGGCGAAGCGCTCGTTGCTGCCGCCGGGGTTGAAGATCACTTTCACACCGGGCTTGTCGATGTCGGCCACGGTCTGGTACTTGGCCACGTCGGCGCAGCGCGCGATCGGCGTCTTGCCGTTGACCATGTAGGCGGTGCTGAAGAAGGCCCGCTTCTGGCGCTCGGTGGTGACCGAGATGCCGCCCACCGAGAGGTCGCACTTGCCGGCCGTCAGGTCGGGCATCAGATTGCTCCAGCTCGTCTTGATCCACTGCGGCTTCACGCCCAGGCTGGCCGTGAGCGAGGCCATCAGGTCCACGTCGATGCCCTCGAAGCTCGCATCCGGCTTCTGGAAGCTGAACGGCTTGTAGTCGCCGGGCGTGCAGATGCGCAGCACGCCGGCTTTCTGGGCGGTGTCCAGCACCGAGGCCGGCGCCGGGCTCTGCGCCAGGGCGCCCAGCGACAGGCCGGTGGCCAGCGCGGCCATGCCGGCAACAACGTGGAAGGAGGGCATGTTCAGTCTCCGGTGAAGTGGGGGACTTTCATTGTGCGGCAGACAGCACGCCGCGGCGCATCTGGTCGAGCTCGATGCTCTCGAACAAGGCCTTGAAGTTGCCGTTGCCGAAGCCGTCGTCGCCCTTGCGCTGGATGAACTCGAAGAAGATCGGCCCGAGCTGGTTCTCGCTGAAGATCTGCAGCAGCAGCTTGCCGGCCACGCCGTCGAGCAGGATCTTGCGCTGGTGCAGGGCTTCCACGCTTTCGCCATGGCCGGGAATGCGCTTGTCGATCAGCTCGTAGTAGGTGTCGATGGTGTCCAGCAGCTTGACGCCGCCGGCGCGCAGCCGGTCCACGGTCTGGTACAGGTCGTCCGAGCCCATGGCGATGTGCTGGATGCCCTCGCCGTGGTACAGGTCCAGGTATTCCTGGATCTGGCCGGCCTTCTCCTTGCCCTCTTCGTTGATCGGGATGCGGATCTTGCCGCAGGGGCTGGTCATGGCCTTGCTCTTGACGCCCGTCACCTGGCCCTCGATGTCGAAGTACTTGATCTCGCGGAAGTTGAACAGGCGCTCGTAGAACTCGGCCCATTCGTTCATGCGGCCGCGGTGCACGTTGTGCGTGAGGTGGTCGATATAGGTCAGGCCGTGGCCCACGGGGTTGAGCGCCTCTTCTGCACTCACGCCGGGCAGGGCCTCGAAGTCCACGTCGAAGAAGCCGATGTTGCCGATGTCGCCGGGCTGGGCGCCGTTCTTGCCGCGCCAGCGGTCCACCAGGTAGATCAGGCTGTCGCCGATGCCCTTGATGGCCGGGATGTTCAGTTCGCCCGGGCCGGCTGTGCCGGCATAGCCCCAGGCGCCCAGCGACACCGCGCGCTCGTAGGCAGACTTGGCGTCCTGCACGCGAAAGGCAATGGCGCAGACGCTGGGGCCGTGTTGGCGCGCGAAGCGCTGGGCAAACGAGTCGGGCTCGGCGTTGATGATGAAGTTGATGGTGCCCTGGCGGTACAGCGTCACGTTCTTGTGGCGGTGCCGGGCCACGGGCTTGAAGCCCATGCGTTCGAACACCTGGCCCATGGCCTTGGGGTCCGGCGCGGCGTATTCGATGAACTCGAAGCCGTCGGTGCCCATGGGGTTGTCCCAGGCGGCGGTGGAGGTGGCTTGGGGCGGCAGCGGGGCATTCATGGGCAAGAGTCTCCGGATCAGGGTGGGTGGATGCCACGCACTGTAAAGCGGCGGGGCATCATTTTTCCGGCATATTCAGGCCCGCAAAAGACACTGCATGCATGAAAAATGCGTTCTGGCGAGATTCGCGCCTGCCGGATGGCAGGATGCCAGGCGAGTCCGCGCCCGCAGCGGCGCCGTCAGCGAGCGGGCGAGCCGCCGGGGCTGGCCAGCCGGCGCGCGGCCAGGGCCGCATCGACGCGGAGCTGCTCCTGCGGGGTGAACAGCTGCTGGCGCAACTGCTGCAATTGCTCCGGGCTGCTGCCCTGCGCTGCCTGGGCGCCGGCATAGCTGGCGAGCCGGGCTTGCCAGTCGTGTTCTTCCTGGTCGAGCCGGGCCAATTGCCGGGCCGCGTCGTCGCCGTACTGGGCGCGCCGCTGGGCATAGCGCTCGCTGTCGCTCGTGCCCTGGGCCTCGAAGGCCGCCGTCTGGGCCGCCACCGCCACATGGGCCACGGCAGCGCTCCGTGCGGCACGCTCCGCTTCGCCGAGTTCGCCTTCGGCCTCGCGCAGGGCCGCCTGCTTCTGGGCGGGGGTCAGCCCGGCGTTGCGTTCGATTTCGAGGCGGGCCAGGGTGTAGCGGTCCAACGGCGCTTCCTGTGCGAACAGCGCGTCGTATTCCTCGGGGCTGAAATGGCGTTCGCGCACCCGCTGGCGTGCCTCCAGCAGGGTGCGCAGCGCGCGCGGGTCCTGCGGGTCGGCGGGCGGCGCCAGCCCGCCCAGGGCCACGCGGTAATCGACATAGCGCTCGATCAGCGCCGTGGCGCGGGTCACGAGTCCGGGCGGGAAGCGGCCCGGCACCAAGGCAGTCAACCGTTGCTTCAGGGTGGCCGGATCGCCCGCCTCGCCCGCTTCGAGCAGCATCTCCTCGAAGACCTGGCGCAGCGTGGGGCTCAGCAGCGGGTCGTCGGCGGCGCTCCTGCCGGGGCGCGGGGCCATGGCGGCGTCCACCGGCCGGTGCGCCCCGCCCGTGGCCAGGCCTGCGGCCGCCGGCGCGCCGCCAAGGCCCGCACCGGCCGTGAGCGCGGCCGGGTCGGCGGCCCGCATGGCCCACCACAGCGCGGCCGCGACCAGCGCGACCCCGGCGGCGGCCGTGCATGTGCCGGCGCGGTTCACAGGCCCAGCAGCTTGAGGCGGTTGGCGTGCTGGCGGTACAGCGTGACCGGGTCGACCGAGAACCAGTCGCGCAGGCCCAGCATCTGGTTCACCTCGTCGAGGTGGTTCTGCCGGTACTCGCCCAGGTTGGTGCCCAGGCGCGAGGAGCAGGCCGACACCAGGCCGTCGTTGGCTTCGCCGAACACCAGGCTCAGCAGGCCGAGCGGGCCGTCGCTCGGGTCCAGCACGTTGGTGACCGGCAGGGTGCCCGTCCACGAGTAGTAGCGCACGCCGTTGACCAGCTCCGCGCCGCTGCCGCAGCCGCTGGTGGGCACGCCCTGCGGGAAGCGGCGGTTGAAGTCGGCCACGCCGGCCGTGGTCAGCGAGTTCAGCGCGGCCGTGGGCATCTGCGGCAGCCCCGAGCCGCCGGAGCCGAGGTTGATCAGCGCCACGAACGCGTTGATCGCGCCATTGGCCACGCTCTCGGCCAGCGTGCCGGGCGGCAGGGTGCCGCGCAGCAGGTCGGCCACGCGCGAGCCCCGGTTCACGCCGCCGATCGAGGTGGCCGAGGCCACCAGCTGCGGCGCCACCCCGGCCACGTAGCGGATGGTGGGCCCGCCGTGCGAATGGCCGACCAGGTTGACCTTGGCCGCGCCGGTGATGGCCAGGATGTTCTTGACCTGGGCCAGCAGTTGCTCGCCGCGCACCTCGGTGCTGTTGGCGGCCGACACCTGGGCCACGAACACGCGAGCGCCGTCCTGGCGCAGCGCGCCGGGGATGCCGTAGAAGTAGTCGACCCCGAACAGCGAGTCGAAGCCGAACAGGCCGTGCACCAGCACGATCGGGTAGCGCGTCTGGGTGTAGCCGCTTTGCGCCTGGGCTGGCGCGCCCCAGAGCAGCGCGGAGCAGGCGATCAGAAGGGCCAGGCGGCGCAGCAGGCGGCCAAGGGCGGTGTGGCCGGGGAATCCAGGCATGGGGGTCTCCTCAGGGTTGAAAATAAAACGAACGATCGTGCTTTTTCTGAGGCTGGATTCTTGCAATTTGCTGACGCTGTCACTATCGGGACAATCCCCAATAAGCCGGTGGCCGGATGCCGGAAATCCATAAAATTGCGCCATGAGCACCATTTCTGCACTCGACAAGCTGGATAAGGCCATTCTGTGCAGGCTGCAGCAGAACGGGCGCGAGACCTATGACGTCATCGGCGAACAGGTGGGCCTGTCGTCCAGCGCCGTGCTGCGCCGCGTCAAGCGGCTGGAAGAAGCGGGCGTGATCGACCGCTACGTGGCCCTGGTCAACCCCGAAGCCGTGGGGCTGGGGCTCACGGCCTACCTCAACGTGCGGCTGGAAAAGCACACCGAGAGCCACAAGCGCAACCCGATGGATCTGTTCCGCGCCAGCGTGCAGACCTGGCCCGAGGTGGTGGAATGCGCGGCGCTGACCGGCGACATGGACTACCTGCTGCGCGTGGTGGTGCAGGACATGGCGCACTACAGCCGCTTCATCATGGACACCCTGCTCAAGCACCCGAGCGTGGAGGATTGCAAGACCAGCTTCGTGCTGGACCGCGTCAAGGCCACCACGGCGGTGCCGGTGTAGGGCCTGTCAGGGCCTGCCGGCACCAAAAAAGCAGCGCAGGTGCCAACCGGGCGCTACGCTTTTGATAGCGGCCGATGTCCACCCGGCCTGGACTTCTGCCGATTTTTGGCATCAAATGGGACGTTTGCCCCTATTTCCCGCCGAAGTTACACGATTTGGGTTGGTGACACTAGGGAAAACCCGTATATTGAACCCATCATGGAGTCCAAAAACCTGATCAAGGCATCGCTGGACGCCGGCCTCGAACTGCTGCGCCCCTCGGCGGAGCGGCCCGACGAGCCCCGGCCCGCGCCGGTGATGGTGCCGATCCGCTCGATCGGGCCGAGCCACCGCGAGCGCATCGCCAGCCACCTGCTGGCGCTGGACGCGCACGACCGCTACCTGCGCTTCGGCTACGCGGCCAACGACGAGCAGGTGCGCCGCTACGTCGACGGCCTGGACTTCGAGCGCGACGACATCTTCGGCATCTACAACCGCCGGCTGGCGCTGATCGCCATGGCGCACCTGGCGTTCTCCACCAACCCGGAGTGCAAGTCCTGCGCCGAGTTCGGCGTGTCCGTGCTCAAGCCGGCGCGCGGGCGCGGCTACGGCGCCCGCCTGTTCGACCGCGCCGTGATCCATGCGCGCAACGAGGGGGTGGACCTGATGTTCATCCACGCGCTGAGCGAGAACACCGCGATGCTCAAGATTGCGCGCAACGCCGGCGCCACGGTGGAGCGCGACGGCTCCGAGGCCGAGGCCTACCTGCGCCTGCCCGCGGCCACGCTGGACACGCGCGTGAGCGAGATCGTGGAAGAGCAGTTCGCCCAGACCGACTACCGCCTCAAGGTGCAGGCCAAGCAGTTCCGGGATTTCCTGGGCAGCCTGCAGGAAGTGCGCCGCGGCATGCGCGAAGGCCGCCACAAATCGGGCGGGTAACCCGGCGGGTCACCTGAATCCGCTATCCTTGAGGTTCCTCAACTACCGCACGTCCTGCACCCTCTGGCTGTGTCAGACCCGCACCCCGCGCGCCTTGCCGAAAAAGAAGACAAGCGCACCTTCCTGCAGAAACTCGCCGAATTCATCCACCCCGGACCGGACTCCCGGGCCGAGCTGATCGAAACCCTGGCCGAAGCCGAGGACAACCAGATCATCGGGGCCGAGTCCCGCGTCATGCTCGAAGGCGTGATCCGGATGGCCGACATGACGGCCGGCGACGTGATGGTGGCCGCGCCGCGCATGGACCTCGTCAACATCGACGCCCCCTACGACGAGCTGCTGCACCTGGTGATCGACACCGCCCACTCGCGCTTTCCGGTGTACGAGGGCGAGAAGGAAAACATCATCGGCATCCTGATGGCCAAGGACCTGCTGAAGCTGCAGCGCGCGCCCGCCCTCAACATCCGCGCGCTGCTGCGCCCGGCGGTGTTCGTGCCCGAGAGCAAGGGCCTGAACGACCTGCTGCGCGACTTCCGCGGCAACCGCAACCACCTGGCCATCGTGATCGACGAGTTCGGCCGCGTGGCGGGCCTGATCACCATCGAGGACGTGCTCGAGCAGATCGTCGGCGAGATCGAGGACGAGTTCGACATCGCCGAGGACGAGGGCGACATCTTCGGCCTGGCCGACCACACCTACCGCGTGAGCGGCGACACCCCGATCGAGCGCGTCAACGAGGCCTTCGGCGTGACCCTGGAGGTCAGCGACCCCGAGGACCAGCAGGACACCCGCTTCGACACCATCGGCGGCCTGATCGCCCACGAGATGGGCCATGTGCCCAAGCGCGGCGAATACCTCACGCTGGCCGGCCTCAATTTCGTGGTGCTGCACACCAAGGGCGGCGCGGTGCGCTGGTTCAAGGTCTCGCCCGCCAAAGACGACGACGCCAGCGGCTGATGCGCCTCGCCGTCCCGTTCGTCCTGGCCCTGCTGGCCGGCCTGGCGCAGGCCCTCTCAATCGCCGCTCCCTGGGACGGCCAGCCGCTGTGGTGGCTGCAGATGCTGTCCCTGGCGGGCCTGGCCTGGCTGCTGCAGGGCGCCTCGGGCCGGCGCGCCGCGGTGCTGGGCTGGCTGTTCGCCACTGCCTGGCTGAGCGGCACGTTCTGGTGGCTGTTCATCTCCATGCACACCTACGGCGGCCTGCCAGCCGTCCTGGCCGCCCTGGCGGTGCTGGCGCTGGCCGGCTTCCTCGCGCTCTACTATGCCACCGCCTGCGCCGCACTTTCAGCACTTTTTCGCGGCGATGTCCGCGCCCACTGGTCGTTTCGCGCTATCGTTTTTGCAGCGCTCTGGACACTGGCCGAACTCGCGCGCGGCAGCTGGTTCACGGGCTTTCCGTGGGGCGCCGGGGGCTATGCGCATCTCGACGGGCCGTTCATCGGCCTGGTCAAGGGAGTGGGGGTCTACGGGCTCGGCGCCCTGGCCGCCTTCCTGAGCGCCGCGGCCGCCGCCATCGCGGCGCGGCCGGCCTGGCGCCCGGCTGTGGCGCTCGCCCTCGTGGCGCTGGCGGCCTGGGGCGTGCAGGCGGGCCTGGGGGCGGAGCGGGGCCGGGGCGCGGCCTTCACCTCCACCCATCCCGCGGCGCAAGGCGGCCAGGCGGCGCAGCCGCTGTCGGTCACCCTGCTGCAGGGCAATATTCCCCAGGACGAGAAATTCCAGGCCGGCACCGGCATCGACACCGCCCTGCGCTGGTATGGCGAGCAGATGCGCGATGCCACCGCCTCGCTGGTGGTGGCGCCCGAAACGGCCGTGCCCGTGCTGCCGCAGCAACTGCCCGAGGGCTACTGGCAGGCCTTGCAGGCCCGCTTCGCCGGCGGCGCGCAGGCCGCGCTGATCGGCATCCCGCTGGGCAGCTTCAAGACCGGCTACACCAACTCGGTGATCGGGCTGCGGCCGGGGCTGGCCACGCCCTACCAGTACGACAAGCACCACCTCGTGCCGTTCGGCGAGTTCATCCCGATGTTCTTCCGCTGGTTCACCGAGATGATGGACATCCCGCTGGGCGACTTCAACCGCGGCGCCGTCGGCCAGCCCTCGTTCGAGTGGCAGGGCCAGCGCCTGGCGCCCAACATCTGCTACGAGGATCTGTTCGGCGAGGAGCTCGGCGCCCGCTTCGCCGACCCGGCCACGGCCCCGACCATCTTCGTCAACGTCAGCAACATCGGCTGGTTCGGCGACAGCGTGGCGATCGACCAGCACCTGCAGATCTCGCGCATGCGCGCGCTCGAGTTCGAGCGCCCGATGCTGCGCGCCACCAACACCGGCGCCACCGTCATCATCGACCACCGCGGCCGCGTCACGCACAGCCTGGCGCGCCTCACGCGCGGCGTGCTGGTCGGCGAGGTCGAGGGCCGCAGCGGCACCACGCCCTATGCCTGGTGGGTGGCGCGCTGCGGGCTGTGGCCGCTGTGGGGCCTGTGCGCCCTGGTGGTGGCGCTGGCCGCCTGGCGGCGCCGGCCCGGCCGGGCGCCGCGGCCCCCGGGCGATGCCGCGGCATCGCCGGGCTGATCAGGTCTGAGGTGAAGCGGCCGTGAGGCTGCCCAGCGCGTCCCGGCGCCGCCACAGCAGGGCCAGCGTCATCCCGCTGATGATGTGCCAGATGCCCCAGAGGCTGGCGATGATCACCATGCCCAGGTCGCTGTTGAACTGCACGGCGATGATGCCCAGGGCCAGCCCCGAGTTCTGCATGCCGCCCTCGATCATCACGGCGCGGCGGTCGCGCTCGCTCACGCCCATCACGCGGCTGGTGGCCCAGCCGAAGAACAGGCCGCTGGCGTTGTGCAGCACCACGATCAGCAGCATCGGCAGCAGGCCCAGCGTGAGCAGCTGGCGCTCGCGCACCAGCCCCAGCACGATGAAGGCCAGCAGCGCCACCAGCGAGAAGTTGGCCAGCGGCTTCTGGATCCGCGCCGTCACCGCCGGCAGCCGGTGCGAGAACAGCAGCCCCAGCGCCATCGGCACCGCCAGCAGCAGCAACAGGCTGACCCAGATCTCGGAGGCGTCGATGCTCAGCGTGCGCAGCCAGGACGCGGTCACCGGGTTGCTCGCCACCATCCAGCTGAAGTTGAACGGCGTGGCCACCAGCGCGATCAGGCTGGCCACGGCCGAGACGCTGACCGACAGCGCCGTGTTGCCGCGCCCGAAATGCGTCACCACATTGCTCAGCGAGCCGCCGGGGCAGGCCGCCACCAGGATCATGGCGGTCTCCACATTGGGCGGCAGGTCCAGCACCAGCGTGGCGGCCCAGGTGCCCACGGGCAGCAGGATGAACTGCGGAATCAGCCCGCAGACCACGGCCCGCGGCGTCTGCGCCACGCGCCGGAAATCGTCCACCTTCAGCTCCAGCGCCACCGAAAACACCATGGTGGCCAGCACCAGGCTCAGGATCAGTTGTTGTGCGGTCATTCGTTGCTCCTCGATCTTCGAGGGTAAACGCACGGAACAGCCCTAAAATCAAGGGTTTACGCGGGTCTTCCGCGCCCTGGACGCCCGCCCCTCCCGGCCGGGCCCCTCGTTGCCCTCTATATGCTGACGTTCCAACAAATCATCCTGAAACTGCAGTCCTACTGGGACGCCCAGGGCTGCGCGCTGCTGCAGCCCTACGACATGGAAGTCGGCGCCGGCACCTCGCACACCGCCACCTTCCTGCGCGCGCTCGGCCCCGAGCCCTGGAAGGCCGCCTACGTGCAGCCCAGCCGCCGCCCCAAGGACGGCCGCTACGGCGAGAACCCGAACCGCCTGCAGCACTACTACCAGTACCAGGTGGTGCTCAAGCCCGCGCCGGCCAACATCCTGGAGCTGTACCTCGGCTCGCTCGAAGCGCTGGGCTTCGACCTGAAGAAGAACGACATCCGCTTCGTGGAAGACGACTGGGAGAACCCCACGCTCGGCGCCTGGGGCCTGGGCTGGGAGGTCTGGCTCAACGGCATGGAGGTGACGCAGTTCACCTACTTCCAGCAGGTCGGCGGCATCGACTGCAAGCCCGCCACCGGCGAGATCACCTACGGCCTGGAGCGCCTGGCCATGTACCTGCAGGGCGTGGACAACGTCTACAACCTCACCTGGACCGAAGGCCTGAGCTATGGCGACGTCTACAAGCAGAACGAGGTCGAGCAGTCCACCTACAACTTCGAGCACAGCGATGCCGAGTTCCTGTTCACCGCGTTCGGCGCGCACGAGAAGCAGGCCAAATACCTGATGGAGCAGCAGCTCGCGCTGCCGGCGTATGAACAGGTGCTGAAGGCCGCGCACAGCTTCAACCTGCTGGACGCGCGCGGCGCCATCAGTGTGACCGAGCGTGCCGCCTACATCGGCCGCATCCGCAACCTCGCGCGCGCCGTGGCGCAGAGCTACTACGAGAGCCGCGAGCGCCTCGGTTTCCCGATGGCGCCGCGCGAGTGGGTGGAGCAGATGACGAAGAAGGCCGCGTGAGACTTTGCGGGACAGACCCAGCGAAGCGCAGCTCTGTCCTCAACTGATTTGAAGTGACTATGACCAGCAAAAACCTTCTTGTTGAATTGTTCGTGGAAGAGCTGCCGCCCAAGGCGCTCAAGAAGCTCGGCGACGCCTTCAGCGGCGTGCTGTTCGACCAGCTCCAGGCCCAGGGCCTGGCGGGCGCCGGCTCGCAGGCTACCGCCTACGCCTCGCCGCGCCGCCTGGCCGCGCACGTCACGGCCGTGGCCGCGCAGGCCGCCGACAAGGCGGTGTCGCAAAAGCTCATGCCCGTGAGCGTGGGGCTGGATGCCGCGGGCAACGCCACCCCGGCGCTGCTCAAGAAGCTGGCCGCGCTCGGCGCCGACGTGTCCGACCCGGCCTCGGCCGTGGCCGGCCTGCGGCGCGCGCCCGACGGCAAGGCCGAAGCGCTGTTCTACGACAACACGGTCCAGGGCGCGACCCTGGCCGAGGGCCTGCAGAAGGCGCTGGCCGAGGCCATTGCCAAACTGCCGATCCCCAAGGTCATGACCTACCAGCTGGCCGACGGCTGGACCGACGTGAAGTTCGTGCGCCCCGCGCACGGCCTGGTGGCGCTGCACGGCAGCAGCGTGGTGCCGATCGAGGCGCTGGGCCTGAAGGCCGGCAATGCCACCCACGGCCACCGCTTCGAGGCGGCCGTGGACCCGGTGGTGCTGAAGGAGGCCGACAGCTACGCCGCCACGCTGGCCGCTGAAGGCGCGGTGATCGCTGGCTTCGACGAGCGCAAGGCCGAGATCGCGCGCCAGCTCCAGGCCGCGGCCGCGCGCGTCGGTGGCGGTGTCCAACCCATCGAGGACGAGGCCCTGCTCGACGAAGTGACGGCGCTGGTCGAGCGCCCCAACGTGCTGGTCTGCGAGTTCGAGAAGGAATTCCTCGAAGTGCCGCAGGAATGCCTGATCCTCACGATGAAGGCCAACCAGAAGTATTTCCCGCTGCTCGACGCGCAGGGCCGGTTGACGAACAGGTTCCTCGTGGTCAGCAACATCCGCCCGGCCGACGCCAGCGCCGTGATCGGCGGCAACGAGCGCGTGGTGCGCCCGCGCCTGGCCGATGCCAAGTTCTTCTTCGACCAGGACCGCAAGAAGACGCTTGAATCGCGCGTCGAGGGTCTCGCGAAAGTGGTTTATCACAACAAGCTTGGATCTCAATGGGCGCGTACTGAGCGCGTGCGAGCGATAGCGCGCGGTATTGCGGGCGTGCTCGGCGACGAAAACCTTGTCAAAGCTGCCGACAAGGCTGCGCAGTTAGCCAAGGCCGACTTGCTGACAGACATGGTCGGCGAGTTCCCCGAACTGCAGGGCATCATGGGCGGCTACTACGCGCGCCATGATGGGTTGGGCGAAACTATCGCTCTTGCTATCGAAGATCATTACAAGCCGCGTTTTTCGGGCGATGAACTTCCGCGGAATCAGGCTGGAATCGTCGTCGCGCTGGCGGACAAGCTTGAAACGCTGATCGGCATGTTTGGTATCGGCAATCTGCCCAGCGGTGACAAGGACCCGTTCGCGCTCAGGCGTCACGCGCTTGGCATCATCCGGATGCTATTGGCGACCGATACGGAGGTACCGCTCAAGAACTTTCTGTCCGCTGCATCGGACCCTCGTCTATGGAAAGATACGGAATGGAAGTTTGCGAGCGCGGACGCCGATGGCAACCCCGTTTTTATCGCGAATGCAGTCTGGGCGGCAGTTTCACCGTTCTTCTACGACCGCCTGGCTGCCAATCTTCGCGAACAGGGCTATCTCGCAACGGAGATCGAGGCGGTGCTTTCCCTGGAGCCCCAGCGGCTCAGTGAGATACCCAAGCGCCTGGCCGCCGTGCGCGCCTTCGCCGCGCTGCCCGAGGCGCCGGCGCTGGCCGCGGCCAACAAGCGCGTCGGCAACATCCTCAAGAAGGCCGAGGGCGCGGTGGATGCCCGGGTCGATGACGCCCTGCTGCGCGAGCCGGCCGAGCAGGCGCTGAGCGATGCGCTCAAATCCGTAGCGCCCCAGGCCGATGCTGCCTGGACCTCCGGCAACTACACCGCCAACCTGCAGGCCCTGGCCGCGCTCAAGGACCCGGTCGACGCCTTCTTCGACCAGGTCATGGTCAACGCCGAGGAGCCGGCCCTGCGGGCCAACCGCCTGGGCCTGCTGGCCACGCTGCATGCGGCCATGAACCGCGTGGCCGATCTGTCCAAACTGGCGGCCTGATGCCGACGCCCATGAAACTCATCATCCTCGACCGCGACGGCACCATCAACGTGGACCGCGACGATTTCGTCAAGACGGTCGACGAGTGGGTGCCGCTGCCCGGCGCGCTCGAAGCCATCGCGCAGCTCAACCATGCGGGCTGGCACGTGGTGGTGGCGTCCAACCAGTCGGGCCTGGGCCGCGGCCTGTTCGACGTGGCGTCGCTCAATGCCATGCAGGCCAGGATGCACAAGCTGCTGGCAGCCGCCGGCGGGCGCATCGACGCGGTGTTCTACTGCCCGCACAGCCCCGACGAGGGCTGCCGCTGCCGCAAGCCGCTGCCCGGCCTGTTCGAGCAGATCGGCGAGCGCTACGGCATCGAGCTGGCCGGCGTGCCCACGGCCGGCGACAGCGTGCGCGACCTGCAGGCCGGCGCGGCGGTGGGCTGCGAGCCGCACCTGGTGCTGACCGGCAAGGGCGCGGCCTACCGCGGCCTGCCGCTGCCCGGCGACTTTCCGCCGGGCACCCGGGTGCATGAGGACCTGGCCGCGTTCGCCGCCTTCGTGATCGCGCGCGAGGCGCCGGTGCCACCGGTCTCGCCGGTGCCGGCTCCGTAACACTATGAATTTGATAGCAGCCCGCGGCCGCGCCGCCTGGACCTTCCGTAGAAAACACTCCAAATGCCCTTGATCCGCTCGATAGTGCACGCCCTCTGGATGCTGGTGACCGTGATTCCGTGGGGCATCTGGATGGTGACCGCCTCGCTCTGGTCCAGCGGCGAGCAGATGTACTGGAAGGCCGCGCGCTGGCTGGGCTGGCAGATCGACGGCGCGCGCCTGCTGATGGGCATCGAGGTGCGGGTCAGCGGCCGGGAGAACCTGCCCACCGGCAAGACCAGCCCGGCCATCCTGCTGGTCAAGCACCAGTCCACCTTCGAGACCTTCCTGATGCCCACGATCATGCCGCACCCGCTGGCCTACGTGTTCAAGAAGGAGCTGATCTACGTGCCCTTCTTCGGCTGGGCCATGGGCCGCATGGACATGATCCACATCGACCGCAGCCAGCGCGCCCAGGCCTTCAACAAAGTGGTGGCGCAGGGCAAGCGCCTGCTGGCGCAGGGCATCTGGGTCATCATGTTTCCCGAGGGCACGCGCATTCCGCGCGGGCAGAAGGGCACCTACAAGAGCGGCGGCACGCGGCTGGCCGTGGAAACCGGCGCGCCGGTGATCCCGATCGCCGTGACCTCGGCCAAGGTCTGGCCGCGCAAGGCCTTCATCAAGCGGCCCGGCGTGGTGGACGTGTCCATCGGCAAACCCATTCCGAGCGAGGGCCGCCAGCCCGACGAACTGATGCGCGAGGTCGAGGCCTGGATCGAGGCCGAGATGCACCGGCTCGACCCGGACGCTTACCGATAGACTGCGGGCATGCGCCGGCTGCTTCAGTTCACCCTCGACCTGTTCGACGACCTGGCGCCGGCGGCGGCGCCTGTTTTCAAGCCAAAACAGCCCGATGTCCAGGTGCAGCGGTCTTCTGATGCTCCTGAATCAATAGCAAAAGAGCCGCCGGCCCCGGGCGAGCCGCTGAGCAAAGTGCTGACGCCCACGGCCTTTCGCCACCCGCGCGCCAACCGCGAGGCACTGCTGGGCGATTCGCGGGTGGCCTACGAATTTCGGCGCGCCAAGCGCAAGACCATCGGCTTCGTGGTCGGGCCCGACGGCCTCGTGGTCAGCGCACCGAAATGGGTGCCGCTGTACGAGGTGGACGCCGCGCTGCGCGAGAAGTCGGCCTGGATCGTGCGCAAGCTCGACGAAACACGCGAGCGCCAGCAGCGGTTGGAGTCGGCCCGCATCGAGTGGAAGGACGGCACCACGATCCCCTTCCTGGGCGAGCCGGTCATCGTGGTGCTCGATCCGCGCCATGCCTTCGAGGCCGTGGGCGCCGTGCTCAACACCGATGCCCAGGCGCTGCCCGGCGTGCCGCGCCTCACGCTGCACATCGGCCTGCCGCACCAGGCCGCGCCCGAGCAGATCCGCGATGCGGTGCAGGCCTGGCTGATGCGCCAGGCCAAGCGGCTGTTCACCGAGCGGCTGAACCATTTCGCGCCGCAGCTTCAGGTGCGCTGGCACAAGCTCAGCCTGTCCAGCGCCGGCACGCGCTGGGGCAGCGCCAGCGCCGACGGCTCGATCCGGCTGAACTGGCGGCTGGTCCATTTCAAGCTGTCCGTCATCGACTACGTGGTGGCGCACGAGCTCAGCCACCTGCGCGTGATGGACCACAGCCCGCGCTTCTGGGACACGGTGCGCACCGTGGTGCCCGACTACGCCGAGTTGCGCGGGCAGCTCCGCGACGAAGCGCTGCCGCCGTGGTAGCGCGGCCGGCTGGCAGGGTTCAGGCCACGCCGAAGCGGTAGATGCCGTCGGCGCCGAGCGTGCGGCGCAGCTGGCCGTCGAACCACAGGGTGTGCAGGTGTGCCACCGACTCTCCCATGGCGAACGTGGTCTGGTGCAGGTCGAGCTTGCGCTTGAACAGCACGGGCAGCACGTCGGCGGCCGACTGCGGCGCCTGGGCGCAGGCCTCCAGTACCTCGGCCAGCCGGTCGCGGTGGTGGTCGTGCAACTGCTGGATGCGGGTGTGCAGGCCCAGGAACGGCTTGCCGTGCGAGGGCAGCGTCAGCGTGTCCTCGGGCAGGGGGAGGAACTTGTCGATGGAGTCCAGGAACAGCTTCAGCGGGTTCGACTCGGGCTCCACGTCATAGACGCTGACGTTGGTGGAGATGCGCGGCAGCACCATGTCGCCGCTGATCAGCACCTTGATCTCGTCGCAGTACAGCGCGATGTGCTCGGGCGCATGGCCGTAGCCGCTGATGCACCGCCAGTCGCGCCCGCCGATGCGCACGGTGGCGCCGTCCATCAGGCGGTGGAAGCTGCGCGGCACGTCGGGCACCATGCTCGGGTAGTAGTTGGAGCGGCCGCGGATCTTTTCCACCGAATCGGGGTCGGTCAGGCCATGCGCGGCGAAGAACCGGGCGGCGCCTTCGCCGCCGAAGCCGGTGGTGCTCTGCGAGCCGATGCGCGCCGAGTTGTAGTCGGTGGCGCTGACCCACAGCGGCGCCTGCCAGCGCTCGCACAGCCAGCTTGCCAGGCCGATGTGGTCGGGGTGCATGTGGGTCACCACCACGCGCAGGATCGGCAGGCCTTCGAGCTGGGTGGCGAACACCTGCTCCCACTGGGCGCGGGATTCGTCCCGGCTGATGCAGCAGTCCACCACGGTCCAGCCGGCGCGGCCGTCGATCTCGTCGCGCAGCAGCCACAGGTTGATGTGGTCCAGCGCGAACGGCAGCGCCATGCGGATCCACCGGACGCCGGGGGCGACTTCCAGCGTGGCGCCCGGAGCGGGCAGGGTGTCGGCCAGGGGGTAGTGGAGTTGTTGTTCGAGCAGGTTCATGTAGGATTGACGTTAACGTAAACGTCACAAGTGTTGAGCGCATTGTAGGGATGACGGCGGTTTCGCGCTGTCGCCTGCGTAATGCAAACTTTTTCATCATGGCCACCACCTACACTATCAGCGACCTCGCCAAAGAGTTTGACCTGACCACCCGAGCCATGCGCTTCTACGAAGACATGGGGCTGCTGCAGCCGCAGCGCGAGGGCCCGGGCGGGCGCAGCCGCGTGTACACCGCGCGCGACCGCACGCGCCTGAAGCTCACGCTGCGCGCCAAGCGGCTGGGGCTGTCGCTGACCGAGGCCAGGGACATCATCGACATGTACGACAGCCCGCGCGATACCGGGCCGCAGCTCAAGAAGTTCCTCGCCGTGCTGGGCGAGCACCGCAAGCAGCTCGAGGAGCAGATGGCCGACCTGCTGGCCAACCTCGACGAGGTCAAGGTGCACGAGAAGGAAGCCCGCGCCCTGCTGGCCCGGGTGGAAAAGTCGAAATAGTCCATAATTGACGTTTACGTAAACGTCAATCAAGCCATGGACTCCCATCCCGAACTGTTCGCCCGCGTCGAAGCCAGCCTGGCCCGCCAGGGGCTGATGCGCCACCTGGGCGCGCGCCTGCTGCGCGTGGCGCCCGGGCTGTGCGAGATCGCGCTGCCGTACTCCGACCGGGTGACGCAGCAGCAGGGCGGCTTTCATGGCGGCGCCATGGGCGCGCTGGCCGACATCGCGGGCGGCTATGCCGCGCTCACCGTGGCGCCCGAGGGCATGGAAGTCACCACCGTGGAATACAAGATCAACTTTCTCGCGGCCTTCCAGGGCGGCGAGCTACGCGCCACCGGCCGGGTGGCGCGGGCGGGCAAGCGCATCATCGTGACCACGGCCGAGGTGCGGCACGTGGGCGCCGGCGGCCAGGCCTCCGACTGCGCCCTGATGCAGCAGACGCTGGTGCCCGTGCCCAAGACCTACTGAACGCCTCATTTGCGGAGACAAGCCATGAACCTGCCAGGACTCAACTACCAGCTCGGCGAAGACATCGACGCCCTGCGCGACGCGGTGCGCGAATTCGCGCAAGCCGAGATTGCCCCGCGCGCGGCCGAGATCGACCGCACGGACCAGTTCCCGATGGACCTGTGGCGCAAGATGGGCGAGCTGGGCGTGCTCGGCATCACCGTGCCCGAGGAGTTCGGCGGCGCCAACATGGGCTACCTCGCGCACATGATCGCGATGGAGGAAATCTCGCGCGCCTCGGCCTCGGTGGGCCTGAGCTACGGCGCCCACAGCAATCTGTGCGTGAACCAGATCAAGCGCAACGGCAGCGACGAGCAGCGCCGCAAGTACCTGCCGGGCCTGATCTCGGGCGAGCATGTGGGAGCGCTGGCCATGAGCGAGCCCGGCGCGGGCAGCGACGTGATCAGCATGAAGCTCAAGGCCGAAGACAAGGGCGGCTACTACCTGCTCAACGGCAGCAAGATGTGGATCACCAACGGCCCCGATGCCGACACACTGGTGGTCTACGCCAAGACCGAGCCCGAGCTGGGCGCGCGCGGTGTCACGGCCTTCCTGATCGAGAAGGGCATGAAGGGTTTCTCCATCGCGCAGAAGCTCGACAAGCTCGGCATGCGCGGCAGCCACACCGGCGAGCTGGTGTTCCACAACGTCGAGGTGCCGGCACAGAACATCCTGGGCGGCCTCAACGGCGGCGCCAAGGTGCTGATGAGCGGGCTGGACTACGAGCGCGCCGTGCTGGCGGCCGGCCCGATCGGCATCATGCAGTCGGTGATGGACAACGTGGTGCCCTACATCCATGACCGCAAGCAGTTCGGCCAGAGCATCGGCGAGTTCCAGCTGATCCAGGGCAAGGTGGCCGACATGTACACCGTGCTGCAGGCTGCGCGCGCCTACTGCTACACCGTGGGCAAGAATCTCGACGCCCTGGGCAGCGAGCATGTGCGCCAGGTGCGCAAGGATTGCGCGAGCGTGATCCTCTGGTGCGCCGAAAAGGCCACCTGGATGGCCGGCGAGGGCATCCAGGTCTTCGGCGGCAACGGCTACATCAACGAGTACCCGCTGGGCCGCCTGTGGCGCGACGCCAAGCTGTACGAGATCGGCGCCGGCACCAGCGAGATCCGCCGCATGCTGATCGGCCGCGAGCTGTTCGCCGAGACGATGTGACGCCGGCCGGCACGCGCAGGCACAATTCAGGCATGAACACCACATCCATTCACGAGCTCTTTGCCCACAACCGCGTCTGGGCCGCGCAGATGGAGCGCGAGCGCCCGGGGTTCTTCACGAGCCTGATCAAGCAGCAGACCCCCAAGTTCATGTGGATCGGCTGCTCCGACAGCCGCGTGCCGGCCAACCAGATCACGGGCCTGGAGCCGGGCGAGGTGTTCGTGCACCGCAACGTGGCCAACCTCGTGGTGCACTCCGACCTCAACGCGCTGTCGGCGATCCAGTACGCGGTGGATGTGCTCAAGGTCGAGCATGTGATGGTGGTCGGCCATTACGGCTGCGGCGGCGTGATGGCCGCGATGCGCGGCACCCGCGTCGGCCTGGCCGACAACTGGATCCGCCACATCCAGAACGTGCGCGACCGCCACCGCACGCTGCTGGAGGCCCTGCCCGAGGCGAAGCGCGCCGATGCCCTGGTGGACCTCAACGTGATCGAGCAGGTGGTCAATGTCTGCGTCAGCACCGTGATGATGGATGCCTGGGCGCGCGGCCAGAAGGTCAGCATCCACGGCTGGGCCTTCGGCGTGCACGACGGCCTGCTGCAGGATCTGCACATGACGGTGTCCAGCACCGAGTCGATCGAACCACTGTACCGGGCCGCCGTCGAAGGCGTGATCGCTGCCTATCGCTGAAAGCCATGTTCCCGCAGCGCCTGGATTCGAGCCTCGCCTATGATATCGCCAAGGCGATGATGGATGGCTTCAACCGGCACTACCGGCTGTTCCGCACCGAGTCCGCGCGCGCCAAGCACCGCTTCGAAACGGCCGACTGGCATGGCCAGCAGCGCGCCCAGCGCGAGCGCATCGAGTTCTACGACCTGCGTGTCAAGGAATGCGTGATGCGGCTGGAAAAGGAATTCAAGGCCGGCGAGCAGCCCATGGACGTGTGGCACCAGATCAAGCTGCACTACATCGGGCTGCTGGTGAACCACCACCAGCCCGAGCTGGCCGAGACCTTCTTCAACTCGGTCACCACCAAGATCCTGCACCGCACGCACTTCCACAACGACTTCATCTTCGTGCGCCCGGCGGTCAGCACCGAGTACATCGAGAACGACGAGCCCGCGGCGCGGCCGACCTACCGCTCCTACTACCCGACGCTGGCCACGCTGCGCGAGACCATCGTGCGCATCATCGACAACTTTCAGCTGCAGCATGCCTTCGAGGATCTGGAGCGCGACGCCGGCGACGTGCTGGACGCCATGAGCGGGCGCCTCAGCCACGTGAAGCTGCGCGCCAATTTCCAGATCCAGGTGTTGTCGTCGCTGTTCTACCGCAACAAGGGCGCCTACGTGGTGGGCAAGATCATCAACGGCTTCGTCGAGCTGCCGTTTGCGCTGCCGATCCTGCACAAGCCCGCGGGGCCGGGCTGCGATGCCGGCCGGGGCCAGGCGCCCGGGGATTCGGGCCCGCTCGCGATCGACGCCGCGCTGTTCGGCGAGGACGACCTGCAGGCGCTGTTCAGCTTCGCGCGGGCCTACTTCATGGTGGACATGGAGATCCCGAGCGCCTATGTGCAGTTCCTGCGCTCGCTGATGCCGCGCAAGCCGCGCAACGAGATCTACAACGCGCTGGGCCTGGCCAAGCAGGGCAAGACCCTGTTCTACCGCGATTTCCTCTACCACCTGCGGCACTCAAGCGACAAGTTCCGCAGCGCGCCCGGCATCAAGGGCATGGTGATGCTGGTGTTCGACCTGCCGTCCTTTCCCTACGTGTTCAAGCTCATCAAGGACTACTACCCGCCGCAGAAGGACACGACGCGCGAGCAGATCAAGGGCAAATATCTGCTGGTGAAGCAGCACGACCGCGTGGGCCGCATGGCCGACACGCTGGAGTACAGCGAGGTGGCGTTCGCGCGCGACCGCTTCGAGGACGCGCTGATCGAGGAAATCCGCCAATTCGCGCCGAGCCAGCTCGAAATCTCCGACCGCGACGGTGACGGCCACGAGGAGGTGATCATCAAGCACCTCTACATCGAGCGGCGCATGATCCCGCTGAACATCTACCTGCAGGAGGCGTTCGACGCCGGGCTCGACGATGCGCGCGCGAGAGAGCAGGTCGAGCGCGCGGTGATCGAGTACGGCAATGCCATCAAGGACCTGGTGGCGGCCAATATCTTTCCCGGCGACATGCTGTGGAAGAACTTCGGCGTCACGCGCAATGGCAAGGTGGTGTTCTACGACTACGACGAGATCGAGTACCTCACCGACTGCAACTTCCGCCGCGTGCCCGCGCCGCGCAACGAAGAAGAAGAGATGAGCGGCGAGGTCTGGTACTCGGTCGGCCCCAGGGATGTATTCCCCGAGACCTTCGGCCCCTTCCTGCTCGGCAACGACACGGTGCGCGAAGTCTTCATGAAGCACCACAGCGACCTGCTGGACGCCGCCTTCTGGCAAAGCCACAAGGAACGCATCCAGGCCGGCCACGTGCATGATGTGTTTCCGTACGACCGTGACCGGCGCTTTGTGCACCGCTTTGCCAGGGAGGCACCCCGATAGACCGCTTGTGCGGCACCACCTGATCACGGCCCTGCCGGAGCTGCTGGCGGCAACGGCCTGGACCCTGCCCATTGAGGTGGTCACCCTGGACATCCGTGCCGGCATGACGCAGCGCCTGCTATGAAGCACGCCCGATGCGCCCAAGGCCGTCGCGGTGCTGCTGGTCGGGGGCAATGGCGCCCTGCGCATTGCCCCCGACGGCAGCCTGGACGGCTTGTCCGGCAATTTCCTGGTGCGCACGCGTGAGCGGTTTTGGTGCAAGGCTTGCCGTCCAGGGTGTTCTTGCGATTGCTTTGCGCAAAGATTGCGCGAATTCGGAGCAAATCGCTGACAATCCCCCCAAATAGGGGGGCGCTTGATAAAAAAAAGATATGCCCGGCTCTTTGCAGAGTGGGGTGCCGCTATGGCATGCGCACGCACGCTCCATGGGGAGCTGTGGTGACGCAGTGCAATGGACTTCTCGAAGAACAGGAGCGCTTGCATGCCAGCTGCGCCCGGAGTGCGGGCGCGTGGGTGCGCTGGGCAGGGCGCGCCGCTCCGTTGACCGTCCACCCCCCTTGTCCGCCAGGAAAACCTCCGCCGCGCCATCTGCCCGGAGTCGCCACGCATGGCTTTGCGCACATGGGCGCAAGCACTTTGCGCATCGGCCTCCAAAAACAGTTGACGCGTTCGGTATATTTTTCTCTGAGACCCAGGGTACTTCTTTACTCATGAATGCAATGCAATTCACGGATAGGGATTCCAGTTCAATCGCTGACATCCAAGCAGCCTGGGAATCTATTCTGAATAGCGATGTGTTTGGCAAGTCGCCGCGTATGCGAAGACTGTTCAATTTCTTGATGGAGCATCTGGTGTCAGGCGATGTCCGAGGCGTCAGTGAATATGCCATCGGCATGGAGGTGTTTGACCGAAAGGCAGCGGACTACAACACTGCAGAGGACCCCATTGCAAGAGTCCAGGTGGGACGTCTGCGCGCGCGGCTGAAGGCCTACTACGCTTCTCTGCCGTCCCCGGCAGACATTGAAATCCTCATTCCACTGGGCTCCTATGTGCCCATCATCCGGCGCCCGAAATCGGCGGGTTCAGAGGAAGAGGCCGAAAGCCGGTTGAGCGTCTATGAAATCAAGTGCATTGCGCATTGCGCGCTTGGCATGTGCTTCACCCAGGGTCTGCGGGAAGAACTGGTGCACCAGTTGTTCAGCGTGTTTGGCGGCGATGTCACCGTGCAGGCGGCGGCTGCATCGGGAGGCGAAGGCGTTGAATCAACGAAGTCCATAAGTACCGCAATACGCCACCGGCTGGAAGGCAGCGTCAGAATCGACGACGAGCGGATCAGGACCTCTGTGCGTCTGGTCGATGTATCGCGCGGCCATGTTGCGTGGTCCAGCCAGTTTGACAGAAACATCTTCTTCGCCATTGCGCAACAGGAGGAGCTGGCACTTTCCATTTGCAGCGAACTCAAGCGCTTCTTGTTGCCGGCCGTTGCCTGCAAGTGAGGCGCCGCACGTTTCCGTCGATGGGTGCTTCCTCATTGTTACGGTAACAGTTTCAAGCGGGTTGCCGTAACGATACTTATCTTTTCACCAAGGCCCCATTAAGGTTCCTACCGGATCAAGAAGTTGGCGTGACTGATCAACAAACCGACCTCTGGTTCATAGGGACTTTTTTTAAAACTCATGCTTTAAGGGGAATTTCATGTCAGTCATCACAACGTTCACTGTCAATAACAAGCTTTCCGTGAACACCACCAATCACGTACTGGTGTTCCTGAAGCCCATCAAGGCATCCACCAACTACCAGTACTTCGCCTGGAAGGATCTCAACCCGGCCATGAACGGAAGCCAGCAATTCAACTATGAGATTGATCTTGGCGTTCAGATCTCCGATTCGGCAAGTGGCAATCCTCCCGGCCCCACATCGCCGATTTACGCGATCAATCCGGGGCAGCTGTTTGCCGCGACCAATCCCAACAGCCAAGGGCCCATCCTGGCGACCACGAATATCAACCAGGGCACCATCGCCAGTTCGCAAGCCGGTGTGTTGAACATGTGCTCGACACCCACCACGAGCCTGTCCATTACCTGGACCAACAAGGGCCAGCCCGTCGTCGTGGTCGGGGCCGCTCCCAACGACATCGTGAACTACGGGAAAACGGTGACGCTGGAGTTGGAGCCTACGCTGTACTTCATGGCCGCCGACCCCACGCTGGTCGGAACCGACTTCACCTTGCAGGACTACTCGGCAATGACGCCATACCAACTCACCGCGGGCACCACCTCGGTGACGATTGATTGGACCCGCAGCAACAACGGCTTGGGCGCAGACGTATTCACCGCTGCGTAGAACGCCAGTCCAGCGCACCTTCCTTCGTCCAGGAAGGTGCGCTGTTTCCCCTCTTTTGGATTCGCCGATGTCTATAGGGCTGTTCGGGCGCAGCACGGAGCGTCCAGAGCGGGGCAGGGATGGGCGCAGAGCAAACCACAAACCCAGAAGACGGAGGTATTTCCATGAACGCCACGGGTATTTTGCTGATCAACAAAAGCAGCAAGGATGTTGAATTTCATGTTGTGCCTCAAGGCACAGGCTCCATTCAGCGACACACATTGAAACCGGACGCGCAGACCAGACTGCCAACGGATGCTGCAGTCGCCAGTCACGATGTGCATGTGACTGTCCATGGCGTGGCCAGTGCCACGCTGACCAGCAGGAATCTGAACACCATCTTCACGGTATCGGACGAATCTTTCTGGGCATCCGAGTCGTCTCCTGCGCAGCGACGCCACATGTCAAGCGATGCGCGTGTTGAATTGGCCCAGAAAATCCAGATGCTGCGCAGTGCCCGCGACATCGCGGGCCTGACATCCAGGGCCGCAGAAGCCATCCGGGATTGGCACAGCACGGATGCGGCGGACCCTTATCCACTGGATGCGATGTGCACCGAACTGGCCACGTTTGATCTGGGAGACTGGCGTGCGCAAGAGACCCTGGTGCAGCAGTGCGCGCTCGCGGCACTGTCGCGCAGCGAGCGCTTGTCGGTCCTGGAAGAAGTTGCGTTTGTGCTGCGCTTGACCGAGCCTTCGGATGGCGGGCAAGGCCTGTTGGCGCTGCCGCAGCGCACCGGATTCTGGTTGCGCGCGTGGAGCCGGCTACGGGGTGCCATGGACGCGGCGTTTGACCCTGCAGACCGGCCGCTGCTGAAAGTTGCGCCACCTGCGCAAACCGGTCTTCCGCCTGGCGTGGCGCCCGAGGCGATTGACGATCCGGGTCTGCGTGCGGAGTACGAGCAGGCGATCGAGAATAATCGCCATGCGGGCGCCTGCTACCGTGCGCAATTTCAGCTCCGGCAGGCGGAGGCGCGCATGCAGGTGATCTGGCAACGCTACCTGCTGCGTGCCTATGCGCGGCCCCGCTTTCATGTCGATGCGCTTGACGAGCTGCTTGCTGCCCATCTGCCCCACGACGAAGACGTGGCGCGCCATGCCGAGATATTGGCGACGATCAGGAGCATCGTTGCCAAAAGCAATTCGGAAGTGCAGCAACTGCCGGCCTTTGACGTGGGCTTCCTTCCAAGGGACAACTTCCCGGGGCGCAGCCTCGTGCACTTTGGCATTGGCGAGGAGATCGATGTGTTCCTCAAAGCCGCAGAGGATTTGGACGGCAAGTCCTTTGGCGGTGTTGCCTGGCGTGTGCAAGCGGGCGATGCCACGATTCTTTCCAGCGACGGCAATGGACACGCGGTGCTCAAGATGGGAGCCACCCCCGGCCCTGTGTGCTTGAGCGCAAAAATCCCATCCGGTCTGTTCCAGGGCACCGAGGTCGGGAGCCTGGAGCTGCTGGGCGTAGCGCCGACCAGTGCCACGATGAGCCGATCGGGGGCCAGCGGCATTTCCCATACGACAGGTACCTGGTCGGTGGGGTTTCTGGGGCAGATCAACCTGAGCCCGAACAACGTGTCTTACGCTGGCGTTCTCTTCCGTGAGGGAGCGGCGATTGCAACTGCCACCAATTGGCTCTATGGGTACAACAATCTGCCTCATGCGATCGGGCAAACTCACACGATCACCGGGGCCGTAGTGGACTGCGTTGACAACGTTTCCAGCGGAACAAAATACGCCCCCTACGGTATCGGAGACTTCAACTGGCCCATTCCGTGGCAAGCGTCTCTTGACAATGGAACGACATGGACGTCATTTATGACCGCCAACCACCACGCAACGAGTACCGGAGAGGGGGCCGCCAGCCTCGAAAAGGCCGGCGCTGGCCCATTTCAGAAAAATGCAGCGGATGCGACATCAAGCACCTAGCCCGCAAAGGCATAAGCCAAGCCGGCTCGCTGGCTTGAACCGCTGATTCCAGAAGCTCGTTGGACGCCGCATCGCCAGTTCGCTGGTGATGCGGCGCGGCAAGGCAAAGTCGTTTTCTGCCATAATTGACGTTTACGTAAACGTCAATTATTTCCAGGAATCCCCTCATGCCTGAGTCCATCGTCATCATCGGCGCCGCCCGCACGCCCATGGGCGGCTTCCAGGGCGATTTCGCTTCCCTGTCCGCGCACGATCTGGGCGGTGCTGCGATCCGCGCCGCCATCGAGCGCGCCGGCATCGCGCCCGAGAAAGTGGACGAAGTGCTGTTCGGCAACTGCCTGATGGCCGGCCAGGGCCAGGCCCCGGCGCGCCAGGCCGGCTTCAAGGGCGGCCTGCCGGCCGCCACCGGCGCCGTGACCCTGTCCAAGATGTGCGGCTCCGGCATGGAGGCCGCCATCCTCGCGCACGACCAGATCGTGGCCGGCAGCCGCGACGTCATGGTCGCCGGCGGCATGGAGAGCATGACCAACGCGCCGCACCTGCTGCCCAAGGGCCGCAGCGGCATCCGCATCGGCCACGACCGCATCTACGACCACATGATGCTCGACGGCCTGGAGGACGCCTACGAACCCGGCCGCGCCATGGGCACCTTCGGCGAGCAGTGCGCCGAGAAGTACAAGTTCAGCCGCGAGGCGCAGGACGCCTTTGCCACCACCAGCGTGCAGCGCGCCAAGGCGGCCACCGAGTCCGGGGCGTTCAAGGCCGAGATCGTGCCGGTCACCGTCAAGGGCCGCGCCGGCGAGACCGTGATCTCGGTCGACGAAGGCCCGGGCAAGGTCAAGCTCGACAAGATTCCCTCGCTCAAGCCTGCGTTCAAGAAGGACGGCACCATCACCGCCGCGTCCAGCTCGTCCATCAACGACGGCGCGGCGGCGCTGGTGATCACGCGCGAGTCCACCGCCAAGGCGCTGGGCGCAAAACCTGTCGCACGCATCGTCGGCCACGCCACGTTCTCGCAGGCGCCCGAGTGGTTCACCACCGCGCCGGTGGGCGCGGTGCAGAAGCTGCTCAAGAAGATCGGCTGGAGCGTGCAGGATGTGGACCTGTGGGAGGTGAACGAGGCCTTCGCCGTGGTGCCGATGGCGCTGATGGAAGAACTCAAGGTGCCGCACGAGATCGTCAACGTCAATGGCGGCGCCTGCGCCCTGGGCCACCCGATCGGCGCCTCGGGCGCGCGCATCATCGTCACCCTGATCCATGCGCTGCAGGCGCGCGGCAAGAAAAAGGGCGTGGCCACGCTGTGCATCGGCGGCGGCGAAGGCACGGCGCTGGCGGTCGAACTGGCCTGATTGCGCACCTGCCGGCGCACGGCGGGGCGGCCCCGGTGTCACGCCGGGGTCATGCGGCCATGCCAGAATGCCGCCCCATGACCCGAAAAACGAGTGCATACCGCTGGTCGGGTGCTCTATTTTTGATAGCTGCCTGCGCCCACTCTGCCTGGGCATCGACCGAAAATGAGCCCCAGGATGAGCCTGCCCTCGGTTTTCACGCGCAAGCCACCTACATCTGGCAGGCCAAGCCGGCGTTCGAGGCCCGGTACAGCGGCCCCAACAGCCTGAAGACCAGCCGGGAGCGCTCCTACTCGCTCACCGCTACCGGCGACCTGGGCCTGCGCCTGTGGCAGGGGGGCCAGCTGCACTTCAACCCGGAAGCGGCGCAGGGTGTGCCGCTGTCCAACCTGACGGGCGCGGGGGGCATCTCCAACGGCGAACTTGCTCGCACCTCGGGCCCGGATCTCACGCTCTACAAGGCCCGCCTGTTCCTGCAGCAACGCTGGAATGCAGGCGGCGAGCTCGAAACCATCGACCCCGATTTCAACGAGCTTGGGGGCAAGGCCACGGCCCGGCGCTGGACGCTGACCGTGGGCAACTTCTCGCTGCTCGACTACTTCGACAACAACCCCTATGCCAAGGATCCGCGCGAGCAGTTCATGAACTGGTCGTTCCTCACGCACGGCGCCTGGGACTACGCGGCCGATGCGCGCGGCTACACCATCGGCGCGATCATCGAGTACCGCACGCCGCAGTGGTCGGTGCGCGCGGGCCGCGTGATGATGCCCCGGGAATCCAACGGCCTGCCGCTCGATTGGCAGTTGCGCCGGCACTATGGCGACCAGATCGAGGTCGAATCCGACCTGCCCGTCGCTCTGCCGGCCGGCCCGATGCGCGCTCGCCTGCTGCTGTTTCGCAACCGGGCCAGCATGGGCAGCTTCTCCGATGCCCTGGCCGTGGCCAATGGCGGCGTGCCCGATGTGGCCGACGTGCGGCGCGACCAGACCAAAACCGGTTGGGGCCTGACGCTCGAGGCGCCGCTCGGGCCCGATGCCGGGTTGTTCCTGCGCACCAGCCGCAACAACGGCCAGGCGGAAACCTTTGCTTTCACCGAAATCGACGGCCAGACCTCGGTCGGTGGCCAGTTCACTGGCGCCGCCTGGGGCCGCGCCAACGACCGCGTGGGCGTGGCACTGGCCGTCAACACCATCTCGCAGAGCCATCGGCGTTACCTCGCCGCGGGCGGCCTGGGCTTCTTCCTGGGCGACGGCGCGCTCAACTACGCGCCCGAGCGCGTGTTCGAGACCTACTACCGCTGGGTGCTGCCCGAGCTGTCGACCCGGGCCGGCCGCATCCAGTCGGCGCTTTCGGTGGGTTTCCAGCGCATCACCAACCCTGGCTACAACCAGGACCGCGGGCCGGTCAACGTCTACTCGGTGCGCTGGCATTCGGAGTTCTGACGGGCCGGGCAGGGGTCGGCGCATAATTGACGCTTACGTCAACGTCAATCGCCATGCTGCTCACCCCCGACCAGGAAATGATCCGCGACGCCGTGCGCGCCTTCGCCCAGGAACAGCTCTGGCCCCATGCCGCGCGCTGGGACAAGGAGCACCACTTTCCGCGCGAGGCCCATCGCGGCCTGGCCGCGCTCGGCGCCTACGGCATCTGCGTGCCCGAAGAGCTGGGAGGCGCCGGCCTGGACTATGTGACGCTCGCGCTGGTGCTGGAGGAAATCGCCGCCGGCGACGGCGGCACCAGCACCGCCATCAGCGTGACCAACTGCCCGGTCAATGCCATCCTGATGCGCTACGGCAGCGAAGCGCAGAAGAAGCAATGGCTCACGCCGCTGGCGCAAGGGCAGCTGCTGGGCGTGTTCTGCCTGACCGAGCCGCATGTGGGCAGCGATGCCTCCGCCCTCAGGACCACGGCGGTGAAGGACGGCGAAAGCTACCTGCTCAACGGCGTCAAGCAGTTCATCACCAGCGGCAAGAACGGCCAGCTGGCCATCGTGATCGCCGTGACCGACAAGGGCGCGGGCAAGAAGGGCATGAGCGCCTTCATCGTGCCCACCGACACACCGGGCTATGTGGTGGCGCGGCTGGAGGACAAGCTCGGCCAGCACAGCAGCGACACGGCGCAGATCAATTTCGATCAGTGCCGCATTCCGGCCGACCACCTGATCGGGCAGGAGGGCGAGGGCTACCGCATCGCCCTGTCTGCGCTCGAAGGCGGACGCATCGGCATCGCCGCGCAGAGCGTGGGCATGGCGCGCAGCGCGCTCGACGTGGCGCTGGCCTATGCGCGGGAGCGCGAGAGCTTCGGCACCGCCATCATCAACCACCAGGCGGTCGGCTTCCGGCTGGCGGAGTGCGCTACGAAAATAGAAGCAGCCCGGCAGCTGATCTGGCACGCGGCCAGCCTGCGCGACGCGGGCCGGCCTTGCCTGAAGGAAGCCGCCATGGCCAAGCTGTTCGCCAGCGAAATGGCCGAGCAGGTCTGCAGCGCCGCGATCCAGACCCTGGGCGGCTACGGCTATGTGGGCGATTTCCCGGTCGAGCGCATCTACCGCGACGTGCGGGTCTGCCAGATCTACGAGGGCACCTCCGACGTGCAGAAGATCATCATCCAGCGCGCGCTCGGCCACTGATGCCTGCAGCGTCCGTGCACTCCGGGCCCGTCGCAGGGCCGTGCCCTTGCGGCCGCCTCGCCGGCGGCAAGCCCCTGGCGCTGACCGCCTGCTGCGGCCGCTACCTGAACGACTTCGAGGGCACGCCGGCGCCCGACGCCGAGGCGCTGATGCGCTCGCGTTACAGTGCCTTCGTGCTGGGCCGCACCGACTACCTGCTGGCCACCTGGGCCGCGGCGCAGCGGCCGGCCGAGCTGGCGCTGGACGTGGGCGCGAAATGGCTGGGGCTGGACGTGCGCAGCTACCGCGCCACCGGCGAGGGCCAGGCCGAAGTGGAGTTCGTCGCGCGCTATCGGCTGGCCGGCCGCGCGGTGCGCTTGCACGAGCGCAGCCGCTTCATCAGGGACAATGGGCGCTGGTATTACACCGAGGGCGATGCACTGGCATGAGGCCTGCTTGACGGCAGTCTCTGGCCGGTGGGCCCCGAAGCGAGAAGTGACGTGAAATTCGAAGCGGTATTGTTCGATTGCGACGGCGTCCTGGTGGACTCCGAACCCATCACCAACGGCGTGCTGCGCGACATGCTGGCAGAGCGCGGCTGGATGCTGACGCTGGAGGAGTGCATGCGCTTCTTCGTCGGCAAGGCGGTCAAGGACGAGGCGGCGGTGATCGCCGAGAAAACCGGCCAGCCGGTGACGGACGACTGGCTGGCGCATTTCCGGGCCCGGCGCAACGAGGCGTTGGAGCGCGACCTGCAGGCCATCCGCGACATCCACGACGCCGTGGACGCGGTGCATGCCGGCCATGGCGGCCGCATCGCCTGCGCCTCGGGGGCCGACCGCTTCAAGGTCGAGCTGCAGCTGCGCAAGGTCGGCCTGATCCAGTATTTCGATGGCCGCATCTTCAGCGGCCATGAGCAGCCGCGCTCCAAGCCCGCGCCCGATGTCTATCTGGCTGCTGCCGGGGCTTTGGGCGCCGACCCGCGCGCCTGCGCCGTGGTGGAAGACACGGTGACCGGTGTGACGGCCGGCGTTGCGGCCGGTGCCACCGTCTTCGCCTACGCGCCGCTGGATGACGGGGCCGCCCTGCGCGAGGCTGGTGCGGTGCAGGTGTTCGCCAGCATGCAGGCGCTGCCCGGCCTGCTCGGTTGCTGAGGCTGCGCATGCCGGCGAGCTCCCGCATCCTGTGCCGTCTGCTGCGGTTGTCGGGGGTGCTGGTGCTGGCCGGGCTGGCTGCGGGCTGCTCCTCGGTCCGTCCGTGGATCAACGAACCCCTGTCGCCGGAGCAGGCGCTGGCGGTCACGCAGGGGCGGGCGCCGCTGCTGGATGACAGTGCGCGCTCGCCGTCCATGCTGGTGGCGGTGACGCTCTCGGGCGGAGGTGCCCGCGCGGCCGCCTTCGGCTACGGCGTGCTCAGCGAGCTGCAGAACACGCGCACGCAGGAGGGCGGCCGCATGCGCACCTTGCTGGACGAGGTCGACGTCATCAGCGGCGTGTCAGGGGGCAGCATCATCGCGGCCTATTACGCCGCCTTCGGCAGCGAAGGGCTGCCCCGTTTCGAACGGGATTTCCTGCGCAAGAGCTTCCAGAACAACCTGATCACCCAGACCCTCAAGCCAGGCAACCTGTACGACCTGACCTCGCCGTGGTTTGGCCGCAGCCAGATGCTGGCGCGCCGGCTCGACGAGCTGTACCAGGGCAAGACCTATGGCGACGTCGAACGCCGCCCCGGGCATCCCGCGCTGCTGATCACCGCAACCGATCTGTCGCTGGGCGCGGGCTTCGAGTTCACCTGGGACCAGTTCGAGCTGATCTGCTCCAACCTGAACACGGTGCCGCTGTCCTTCGCGGTGGCCGCCTCGTCGGCGGTGCCCATCGTGCTGAGCCCGCTCACGCTCAAGAACTACGCGGCCGCCTGCCCGCGCCCGGGGCCTGGCCCGGCCGCGGACGCCACGCCCGCGGCGCGCGACGACTACCGGGTGCGGCTGTACCGCTCGCAGGCGCGCAGCTATCTGGATGCCGAGGCGCGTCCCTACATCCATCTGGTGGACGGCGGGCTGTCCGACAACCTCGGCGTGCGCCGCCTGCTCGACCGCACGCTGGCTGGCGGCAGCCTGCGCGGCACGCTGCGCTCGATGGAGATCTCGCCGCGCAGCATCCGCAAGCTGGTGCTGATCACCGTGAATTCCGAGCGCGACCCGGCCGAGCGCATCGACGCCAGCGACAAGGTGCCCGGCACCTCGCAGGTGGTCGACGCGCTGCTGTTCGGCGCGGGCGCGCGCGCCACGCAGGAAACCCAGGAGTTCCTGACCGACCTGGCCCTGCAATGGAAGAACGAGCTGCGCCGCGGTGCTTCGGACGGCTCCGATGCCTTTGCCCGCGATGCCGATGTGCATGTGATCCAGGTCAACCTGCGCGATGCGCCCGAATGGGCCGACCGCCAGACGCTGCTGCAGATTCCAACCGCCTTCAGCATCGCGCCGCTGGACGTAGAGCGCCTGATCGAAGCCGGGCGCCACGTGCTGCGGCGCTCGCCGGAATTCCAGGCCCTGCTGCATTCGCTGGTGCCTGCCCCCTGAGCCGGGGGCGGCAATTCGCGCTCGTCAGGCCTCGGCCGGCCCGCCGAGTCGGCGAAATGCCGCCGGCGCCTGTCCGGTCCAGCCGCGGAAGGCGCGGATGAAGCTCTTCTCGTTGCGAAACCCCACCTCCTGCGCCACCTGCTTGATCGGCCGGCGCGTGCGGTGCAGCAGCGCCACCGCGCGTTCGCGGCGCACCTCGTCCTTGATCTGCTGCAGCGAGGCACCTTCCTCCTTGAGCTGGCGGTGCAGGGTGCGGGCCGAGACGTTCAGCAGCGCGGCCAGCGTGTCGGCGTTCTGCGCCTGCGGCCCCTGCGTGGCCAGCAGCTGGCGCACGCGCTGCACCAGTAGCCGGTCGCGCCGGTATTGCAGCACGGCCAGCGGCAGCGCGCGGCGCAGCATCTGGCGCAGCGCAGCCTCGTCGCGGCGCAGCGGCTGGCGCAGGTAGCGCGCATCGAAGCGGATCTGCGCCTGTGCAGCGCCGAACTGCACCGCAGTGCCGAACATGGTGTCGTAGGCATCGCGGTGCGGCGGCGCGGCGAACGGCAGGCCAACCTCCAGTAGCGCGATGCGCGAGTCGATGTACCAGCTGGCCAGCCCATGCGCGTTGCGCAGCAGGTACACAAGACAGATCTCGCGTTGCCGGCCCAGGTCCTGGTGCTCGGCCAGGGTCAGTGTGGCCACCTGTCCGGTGATGCTGAGCGAGAAGACCACATCGTCGGTCAGCAGCCCGTGGTGCCGGCACCAGCGCCGCAGCGCCACGCCGAGGTCGGGCGAGGTCAGCGAGGCGCGCGCCAGCATGCCGTAGCTGCCCCAGGGCAGCGGGCGGCGAAACCAGCCCAGCGCTTCGTCGTCGAGCTCCTGCATGGCGGCGGCCGACACTGCCTCCATCTGCCGGGCCGTGACGCGCGCCGCCGGGTCGCGCACGCTTTCTGGCGTGATCTGTGCCAGATGCAAGGCCCCCGAGGGGTCCTTGCCGTACTGGCGGTAAGCCCGCACCACGGCGGCCACCAGCGCCATCGGCGTTACGGCGGGGCCGGTACTCAGATCGCTTGGGGCCGGCCGGGCAGGGCTCGTGGATGTTCTCGCGGCGGGCATGGCAGGCAGTGTGCCATGGGTGGCGCAATTTGCAACCTTTGCATCTGGCGGCGACGGGCCGCAACCCTTATGCTCTGTGGGTGCCGTGGGCGGCGGGCCTGAAGCTGGCCCTGCGCTTCGCGGGATTCGAGGAGACCATCCATGACGACTTCCGCTCCCTTGCAAGAGAGCCAGGCCAGCGGCGACACCCGGCCGGCGTTGATCGAGCAGCCGATCGGGGCCTTCTTCGCCGCCATGGCGGCGAGCCAGCCGGATCGCGAGGCCTTGGTTTCGCGCCACCAGGGCGTGCGCCTGAGCTATGGCGAACTCGACCAGGCGGCCAACCGGCTGGCCAGTGCGCTGCTGGGCCTGGGGTTGGACAAAGGCGACCGCATCGGCATCTGGTCGCACAACAACGCCGAGTGGCTGCTCATGCAACTGGCCACGGCCAAGGTGGGCCTGATCCTGGTCAACATCAACCCGGCCTACCGCACCTCCGAACTCGACTACGCGCTCAACAAGGTCGGCTGCAAGGTGCTGGTCACCATGGCCCGCTTCAAGACCAGCGACTACCTGGGCATGCTGCGCGAACTCGGCCCCGCGCGCCTGCCGCAGCTGAAGACCATCGTCTGGATCGACCAGGCCGGCCAGGGCGCCGACGAACCCGGCCTGCTGCGCTTCTCCGAGCTCATGGCCCGGGGCGACCCCCAGGATGCGCGCATTGCCGCCATCGGCGCCACCCTGCGCGCGGACGATCCCATCAACATCCAGTTCACCAGCGGCACCACCGGCTTTCCCAAGGGCGCCACGCTGACCCACCGCAACATCCTGAACAACGGCTTCTTCATCGGCGAGGCCATGAAGCTCACGCCCGCCGATCGGCTGTGCATTCCCGTGCCCCTGTACCACTGCTTCGGCATGGTGCTGGGCAACCTGGCCTGCCTGACCCATGGCGCCACCATCGTCTATCCCAACGACGGCTTCGACCCGTTGACGGTGCTGGAAACCGTGCAGGCCGAGCAATGCACCGGCCTGCACGGCGTGCCCACCATGTTCATCGCCGAACTCGATCACCCGCGCTTCGGCGAATTCGACCTGTCCAGCCTGCGCACCGGCATCATGGCCGGTTCGCCCTGTCCGATCGAGGTCATGAAACGCGTGGTCAAGGACATGCACCTGGGTGAAATCACCATTGCCTACGGCATGACCGAAACCAGCCCGGTGAGCTGCCAGAGCAGCACCGATACGCCCCTGGACCGGCGCGTCAGCACGGTCGGACTGGTGCAGCCGCACCTGCAGGTGAAAGTCATCGATCCCGAGACCGGCAAAACCGTGGCGCCCGGCGTCTCGGGCGAGCTGTGCACGCGCGGCTACTCGGTGATGCACGGCTACTGGGGCGACGAGGAGAAGACCCGCGAGGCGATCGACCCCGAAGGCTGGATGCACACCGGCGACCTCGCCACCATGGATGCCGAGGGCTATGTCAACATCGTCGGGCGCATCAAGGACCTGGTGATCCGGGGCGGCGAGAACATCTACCCGCGCGAGATCGAGGAATTCCTGTACCGCCACCCCAAGGTGCAGGACGTGCAGGTGGTGGGCGTGCCCGATGCGAAGTACGGCGAGGAGCTGTGCGCCTGGGTCATCGTCAAGCCCGGGCAGGTGCTGGCCGAGGAGGAGCTGCGCGAGTTCTGCCGCGGCCAGATCGCCCACTACAAGGTGCCGCGCTACATCCGTTTCGTGGCCGAATTCCCGATGACCGTGACCGGCAAAATCCAGAAGTTCAAGATCCGCGACGCCATGAAGGCGCAACTCAGCCTGCAAGAGGAGAAAACCGCATGACCGCATTGCAGAGCAAGCTCAACGCCCGCTCCGCCGAATTCCAGGCCAACGCCGCCGCCATGCGCGCCGTGGTGGAGGACCTGAATGTCCAGGTGGCCAAGGCTGCCGAGGGCGGCGGCGAGGCGGCCCGCGCCAAGCATGTGGCGCGCGGCAAGCTGCCGCCGCGCGAGCGCGTGCAGATGCTGCTGGACCCGGGCACGCCGTTCCTGGAACTGGCGCCGCTGGCGGCGCACGGCATGTACAAGGGCGACGCGCCCTGCGCCGGCGTGATCGCGGGCATCGGCCGCGTCAGCGGCGTGGATTGCATGGTGGTGTGCAACGACGCCACGGTCAAGGGTGGCACCTACTACCCGATGACGGTCAAGAAGCACCTGCGCGCGCAGGAGATCGCACAGCAGAACAACCTGCCCTGCATCTACCTGGTGGACTCGGGCGGTGCCAACCTGCCGAACCAGGACGAGGTGTTTCCCGATCGCGAGCATTTCGGCCGCATCTTCTACAACCAGGCCAACATGAGCGCGCAGGGCATCGCGCAGATCGCGGTGGTCATGGGCTCGTGCACGGCCGGCGGCGCCTACGTGCCGGCCATGAGCGACGAGACCATCATCGTCAAGAACCAGGGCACCATCTTCCTGGGCGGCCCGCCGCTGGTGAAGGCCGCCACCGGCGAGATCGTTTCGGCCGAGGACTTGGGGGGCGGCGACGTGCACACGCGCCTGTCGGGCGTGGCCGACCACCTGGCGCAGAACGACGCACACGCGCTGGCGCTGGCGCGCCAGTCCGTGGCCAGCCTGAACCGCCGCAAGCGCCCCGACGCGGCCCTGCGCGAACCCGCGCCGCCGCTGTACGAGGCGACGGAGCTCTACGGCGTGATCCCGACCGACACGCGCAAGCCCTACGACGTGCGCGAAGTGATCGCGCGCATCGTGGACGGCAGCGAGTTCGCCGAGTTCAAGGCGCGCTTCGGCAGCACCCTGGTCTGCGGCTTCGCCCACATCGAGGGCATGCCCGTGGGCATCGTTGCCAACAACGGCATCCTGTTCTCCGAGAGCGCGCAAAAGGGCGCGCACTTCATCGAGCTGTGCTGCCAGCGCAAGGTGCCGCTGGTGTTCCTGCAGAACATCACGGGCTTCATGGTCGGGCGCAAGTACGAGAACGAGGGCATCGCGCGCCACGGCGCCAAGATGGTCACGGCCGTGGCCACCGCCAACGTGCCCAAGTTCACCGTCATCATCGGCGGCAGCTACGGCGCCGGCAACTACGGCATGTGCGGCCGCGCCTACTCGCCGCGCTTCCTCTGGATGTGGCCCAACGCGCGCATCTGCGTGATGGGCGGCGAGCAGGCTGCCGGCGTGCTCGCCACGGTCAAGCGCGACGGCATCGAGGCCCGGGGCGGCAGCTGGAGTGCCGAGGAAGAGGCGAAGTTCAAGCAGCCCGTGCTCGACCAGTTCGCCCACCAGTCGCATCCTTACTACGCCAGTGCGCGGCTCTGGGACGATGGTGTGATCGACCCCGCCGACACGCGGCGCGTGCTCGCGCTGGGCCTGTCGGCCAGCCTCAATGCGCCGATTCCCGAGGCGAAATTCGGTGTGTTCCGGATGTGATCGTGCGCATGATGTGGACTCGCCTTGTTGGTCTCGCCGCGGTGCTCATGCTCGCGGGGGCATGTGCGGTCGCGCAGGAGGTTGCGCCAGACCCGGCGCTTGGCGAGTCGATCGAATTCGTCCGCAGCAACCGTGTGTTTCAGGTCATGCTGGAGACCACGATCTTCAAGCCACAGGGCGCCGGTCCGTTTCCGGTGGTCGTGATCAACCACGGCAAGGATTCCGGCAACAACCGGCTGCAGCCGCGCGCGCGCTACCTGCCGGCTGTCCGCGAGTTCCTGCAGCGCGGTTATGCCGTGGTGGTGCCGATGCGCGAGGGCTTCTCCAAGTCCGGCGGTTCGGCTGTCGGCGAAGGCTGCAACATTGCCGGCAACGGCGAGGCGCAGGCCGATGATGTGCGGGCCGTCGTGTCCTGGCTGATCCGGCAGCCCTGGGCCGACGCCACGCGCATGGTCATGATGGGGCAGTCGCACGGCGGCCTGACCACCCTGGCCTACGCGCAGAGCCCCGACCCGGGGTTCAAGCTCTTCGTGAATTTCGCGGGGGGGCTGAAGTTCACCGCGGGCTGCCAATGGGAACTGGCCCTCCAGGACGCCTATGCGGCCTATGGCGCCAAAACCCGGGTGCCTTCACTCTGGTTCTATGGCGCCAATGACGGCTATTTCCCGCCGCCGGTGATTCGTCCCGCGTTCGATGCCTATGTGGCGGCGGGGGGCAAGGCCGAGCTGGTCGCCTATGGCCCGTTCGGGGTGGACGCTCACCACATGTTTGGCGCCTACGCCGGCCTGCCGATCTGGTGGAAGCGCGTCGAGGACAAACTTTCGGCGGCAGGCCTGCCCACGGCCGTGGTGCAGCCGCAATTCGCCCGAGGCCATCGGCCCGACCAGCCGCCTGCGAGCGGCTACGCGGCGCTGGATGATGCCGGTCGCGTGCCGCACCTGAGCGAGGGCGGCCGCGAGGCCTACCGCGGCTTCTTGCTCAAGCCCGCGCCCCGCGCGTTCGCCCTGGCGCCCGGCGGCGTCTTCGGCTGGGCCTCGGGCGGCGACGATCCGATGGGCCGGGCGCTGGCCAACTGCAACCGGCGCAACCAGATCGCATGCCGCCTCTATGCTGTCGATAACGACGTCGTCTGGAAGAATGAATGACCATGGACAGCATCTACACCACCCCCGAGCACGAGCTGCTGCGCGAGCAGATCGCGCGCTTCATTGCGCGCGAGGTCGAGCCTCACGGTGTGGCCTGGGAGGAGGCCGGCATGGTGCCGCGCGAGGTGCTGCGCCGCATGGGCCAGGCGGGGCTGCTGGGGCTGATGTATGAGGAGCGCTACGGCGGCGGCGATGCGGATGCCATGACCAACCTGGTGTTTGCCGAGGCGCTGTCGCAATCGACCTTCGCCGGCTTCATCATCACCGTGCTGGTTCACACCGACATGGCCGGCCCGCATCTGCACCACGCGGGCAGCCCGGCGCAGAAGGAAAAATACCTGCGCCGCGTGACGGCCGGCGAGATGATCACCGCGGTCGGCATCACCGAGCCCGGCGCGGGCTCGGATGTGGCGGGCATCCGCACCACGGCGCGCAGGGACGGCGACGACTGGGTGCTCAACGGCACCAAGATGTTCATCACCAACGGCGTGCACGCCGACTTGTACTTCATTGCCGCCAAGACCGGCACGGCGCGCCACGACATGACCATGTTCATCGTCGAGAAGGGCACGCCCGGCTTCAGCGTGGGCCGCGCGCTCAAGAAGACCGGCTGGCTCTCATCCGACACCGCCGAGCTGGTGCTGGACAATGTGCGCATTCCCGCCGGCAACCTGCTGGGCGAGGAGGGCAAGGGCTTCTACTCGGTCATGAAGAACTTCCAGACCGAGCGCATCGCGCTGGCCGCGATGGCGGTGGGCCACTGCACCCAGGCCCTGAAGATGACGCTGGACCATGTGCGCCAGCGCCAGGCCTTCGGCGCCACGCTGTGGGACAAGCAGGCCATCCGCCAGCGCCTGGCCATGCTCGATGCCAAGACCCGCGCGGCGAGCCAGTTCATGTACCACTGCGCCTGGAGCGTGACCCAGGGGCGCGACATCGTGCAGGAGGTCTCCATGCTCAAGGCCCTGACCGGCGAGCTGGTCAATGAGGTGGTGCAGACCTGCCAGCAGTTCCACGGCGGCATGGGCTACATCCGCGAGACCGCGATCGAGCGCCTGTGGCGCGATGCGCGCGTGCTGGCCATTGGCGGCGGCGCCACCGAGGTCATGCTCGAGGAAGTTGCCAAGCGCTACTGAGGCCCTCAGGACCATGACTGCCACTCATCCTAGCCTCGACATCCGCCGGCCCTCCGCCCACGTGGCCGAGGTCTGGCTCAACCGGCCCGAGGTGCGCAATGCCTTCAACGACGCGGTGATCGCCGAGCTGACCCAGGCCTTTGCCGCGCTGTCGCGCGACGAGAACCTGCGCGTCATCGTGCTCGCGGCGCACGGCAAGGCCTTTTGCGCCGGCGCCGATCTGAACTGGATGCGCGCCATGGCCGACTACAGCTGGGAGCAGAACCGCGACGATGCGCAGAAGCTGGCCGACATGCTCTGGACCCTGTACCAGTGCCCGGTGCCCGTCGTGGGCCGGATCCAGGGCGACTGCTATGCCGGCGGCATGGGCCTGGCCGCCATCTGCGACGTGCTGGTGGCGGCGGAAGGCGCCACCTTCTGCCTGTCCGAGGCCCGCCTCGGCCTGCTGCCCGCCACCATCGGTCCCTATGTGGCGCGGGCCCTGGGCGAGCAGGCCTCGCGCCGCTACATGGTGACGGCCGAGCGCTTCAGCGCGGCGCAGGCCCAGGCGCTGGGTTTCGTGCACGAGCTGTGCGGCGCCGAGGCGCTGGACGCCAAGGTGGCTGAGCTGGTGGCCGCCCTGGCTGCCAATGGCCCGAAGGCCGTGCGCGAATGCAAGCGGCTGGTGCGCGACGTGGCCGGCGCGCCGCTGACGGCCGAGCTGCGCGCCGAGACCGCGCGCCGCATCGCCGACATCCGCGCCAGCGACGAGGGCCGCGAAGGCCTGCAGTCCTTCCTGCAAAAGCGAAAACCGGCCTGGCTGGACTGAACCGATGAACCAGCTCGACACCCTGCAACTGATGGCCCTGGCCGGTGCCCTAGGCTGGGCCAGCGGCGTGCGGCTGTACCTCGTGGTGCTGCTGACCGGGCTGGCTGGCTACCTGGGCTGGGTCGCGCTGCCGCCGGGGCTGCACCTGCTGTCGCACCCGGCCGTGCTGCTGGCCAGCGGCTTCATGGTGTTCGTCGAATTCTTCGCCGACAAGATTCCCGGCGTCGACACCTTGTGGGACGTGGTGCACACGGTCATCCGCGTCCCGGCCGGCGCGGCACTGGCCGCGGGCGTGTTCGGCCTGGACGGCGGCATCACCGCGGTGATCGCGGCGCTGGTCGGCGGCAGCTTCGCAGCGACCAGTCTCGCGGCCAAGGCCACCACGCGCGCGGCGCTCAACACCTCGCCCGAGCCGTTCAGCAACATCGGCGCCTCGCTGTTCGAGGACGGCCTCGTCCCCGCCATGCTCTGGCTGGCCGTGGCGCATCCATTGGTGCTGTGCGTGGTGCTGGCCGCGGTGCTGGTGCTGAGCCTGTGGCTGATCCACCTGTGCTGGCGCTTCCTCAAATCACTGTTTGGCCGTCTGGCGCGCATCTTCAGCGGCCGGCCCGACCCGGGCGCTCCGCCTGCTTTCCGTTTCAAGCCCAGCTCCGCAGAGGACCATCGACATGTTCAAGAAAATCCTGATCGCTAACCGCGGCGAGATCGCCTGCCGCGTGGCGGCCACGGCCCGGCGCATGGCCATTCAGACCGTGGCGGTCTATTCGGACGCCGATGCCCGCGCCAAGCATGTGGCGGCCTGCGACGAGGCGGTGCACCTGGGCGGCAGCGCGCCCAAGGACAGCTACCTGCGCTGGGAGCGCATCATCGAAGCGGCCCGAGCCACGGGCGCCGAGGCCATCCACCCGGGCTATGGCTTCCTCAGCGAGAACGAGGAGTTCGCCCAGGCCTGCGCCGACGCCGGCCTAGTGTTCATCGGCCCGCCGCCCTCGGCCATCCAGGCGATGGGGCTGAAGGCCGAGTCCAAGCAGCTCATGGAAAAGGCCGGTGTGCCGCTGGTGCCGGGCTACCACGGCACCGATCAGGCCCCGGCGCTGCTGAAAAAAGAGGCAGACCGCATCGGCTACCCGGTGCTGATCAAGGCCAGCGCGGGCGGCGGCGGCAAGGGCATGCGCGCGGTGGACAAGGCCGAAGACTTCGACGCGGCCCTGGCCTCCTGCAAGCGCGAGGCGATCAACAGCTTTGGCGACGACGCGGTGCTGGTCGAGAAATGCGTGCAGCGCCCGCGCCACATCGAGATCCAGGTGTTCGGCGACAGCCACGGCCACTACGTCTGGCTGTTCGAGCGCGACTGCTCGGTGCAGCGGCGCCACCAGAAGGTGCTGGAGGAAGCGCCCGCACCCGGCATGACCGAGGCGATGCGCCGACAGATGGGCGAGGCCGCGGTGGCGGCCGCGCGCGCGGTGAACTACGTGGGCGCCGGCACGGTGGAGTTCATCGTCGAGCAGCGGCCGGACGGCAGCATGAACTTCTTCTTCATGGAGATGAACACTCGCCTGCAGGTCGAGCACCCGGTGACCGAGGCCATCACCGGGCTCGATCTGGTGGAGTGGCAGCTGCGCGTGGCCTCTGGCGCGGCGCTGCCGCTGAAACAGGAAGAGCTGCGCATCCACGGCCATGCGATCGAGGCGCGCATCTGCGCCGAGAACCCCGACAACAACTTCCTGCCGGCCACGGGCACGCTGCGGGTGTACCGCAAGCCCGAGTGCACGAGCTTCGAGCGCGGCGCGGTGCGCATCGACGACGGCGTGCGCGAGGGCGATGCCATCTCGCCGTTCTACGACTCGATGATCGCCAAGCTGATCGTGCACGGTGCGACGCGCGAGGAGGCGCTGGCGCGGCTGGATGCGGCGCTGGCCCAGACCCACATCGTCGGGCTGGCCACCAACGTGCAGTTCCTGCGCCAGGTGGTGAAGAGCCCGTCGTTCGCCCAGGCCAACCTCGACACCGCGCTGATCCCGCGCGAGCAGGCCGTGCTGTTCCACCAGGAGCCGGTGGGCCTGCCGCTGGCCGCCGCGGCCGTGGTGGCGCAAACGCTGCTCGATGAGCGTGCCACCGAAGGCGCCGACCCGTTCAGCCGGCGCGACGGCTGGCGTTCGCACGGCGCGGTGCTGCGGCGCTTCGAGTTCGAGTTCCGTGGCGAGGCGGCGAAGGCCGAGCTGAGTTGCCTGCACGACGGCGCCTTGCGCCTGGCGGTGGGCGGCGCGTCCGGCTCCTTGGCGTTTCGTGACGCAGCGGCCGGGCTGGATGTCGAGTTTGCGGGGCAGCGCCGGGTGGCCCGGGTGTACCGCAATGGCGAAGCGGCCCATGTCTTCATGGCCCAGGGCGCCACGCAACTGACCGTGATCGATGCGCTGGCGCATGCGGGCGACAGCCATGTCGAGGCCGGCCGGCTCACGGCGCCCATGCCCGGCAAGGTGGTGTCGTTCTCCGTCAAGGCTGGCGACAAGGTGGCCAAGGGTCAGGCGCTCGCGGTGATGGAGGCCATGAAGATGGAGCACACCATCGCTGCGCCGGCCGACGGCGTGGTGCAGGAGCTGCTGTATGCGCCTGGCGACCAGGTGGTGGAAGGGGCGGAGCTGCTCAAGCTGGCGGCGTGAGCCCCATGGTTGATGGCAGACTGGCGGCATGCGAATCACTTTCTGCTGTTCTGATACCAAGCAAGAGCCCTGGCTGGAGGGCCTGCGCCAGGCCCTGCCGCAGGCCACCGTGGAGCTGTGGCAGCCCGGCGCCGCGCTGGCCGACCATGCCGTGGTCTGGGCGCCGCCCCAGCAGTTCTTCGACGAGCAGACCCGGCTCAGGGGCATTTTCAATATTGGCGCTGGCGTCGACGCGCTGCTGAAGCTGCGGCTGCCGCCGCAAGCCCAGGTGGTGCGCATCGACGACGGCGGCATGGCCGTGCAGATGGCGGAGTTCGTGAGCCACGCGGTGATCCGGTATTTCCGCGAGCTCGACCGCTATGCCGAGGACGTGGCGGCCGGCACCTGGTCCTACCGCCGGCCGGCAGTCCGCGCCGACTTCGGCGTCGGCATCCTGGGGCTGGGCGTCCTGGGCCAGCGCGTGGCCAAGGCGCTTGCGCATTTCGAGTTTCCGGTGCGAGGCTGGAGCCGGTCGCCGAAGGTGCTCGAGGGCGTGCAGTGTTTCGCCGGCCAGGAACAACTGCACGAATTCCTGGCAGGCGCGCGAACCCTGGTGTGCCTGCTGCCGCTCACCCCCGAGACCTGCGACATCCTGAACCGCGACACGCTGTCGCGCCTGCCGCGGGGCAGTTATGTGATCAATGTGGCGCGTGGCGCCCATCTGGTCGAGGAAGACCTGCTGGCACTGCTCGACAGCGGGCATCTGGCGGGGGCCACGCTCGACGTGTTCCGCACCGAGCCACTGCCCGTGGCGCACCCATTCTGGAAACACCCGAAAATCACGGTCACGCCGCACACCTCGGCGCGCACGCTGCGCGAGGAAAGCATCGCGCAGATCACACGCAAGATGCTGGATCTGGAACAGGGAAAGCCGGTGGCCGGCAGGGTTGACCGGATCAAGGGATACTGAGGACATCATGAAACTGCCTTCCCGCGTCAAACTCGTCGACGTCGGCCCGCGCGACGGGCTGCAGAATGAAAAGCAGCCGGTGCCGGCCGAGGTCAAGATCGGTCTCGTGCATCGCCTGCAGGAGGCCGGGCTCAAGAACATCGAGGTCACGAGCTTCGTGTCGCCCAAGTGGGTGCCGCAGATGGCCGACAACGCCGAGGTCATGGCCGGCATCGAGCGGCGCGCCGACGTGTGCTACTCGGTGCTCACGCCGAACATGAAGGGCTTCGAAGCCGCGCTGCCGTCCAGGCCCGACGAGATCGTGGTGTTCGGCGCGGCCAGCGAGGCCTTCAGCCAGCGCAACATCAACTGCTCGATCGCCGAGAGCATCGAGCGCTTCGCGCCGGTGGTGCAGGCGGCGCGCGAACACGGCATCCATGTGCGCGGCGCCATCTCCTGCGCGGTCGGCTGTCCCTACGAAGGCGAGGTGGCGCCCGAGCGGGTCGAACTGGTGGCGCGGCTCATGAAACAGATCGGCGTGCAGCATGTGGGCGTGGCCGACACCATCGGCGTCGGCACGCCGCGCAAGGTGCAGCGCGCCCTGGAGGCGGCGCTGCGGCACTACGGCCTGGACGACGTTTCGGGCCATTACCACGACACCTACGGCCAGGCGCTGGCCAACACCCTGGCCAGCCTGGAGCTGGGTGTCTGGCAGTATGACACTTCTTCCGCCGGCCTCGGCGGCTGCCCCTACGCCAAGGGTGCCACCGGCAACGTGGCGACCGAGGACGTGGTCTACCTGCTGCATGGCATGGACATCGAGACCGGCATCGACCTCGACCGGCTGATCGACGCCGGCAAGTACATCAGCGACTACCTGGAGCGCAAGCCGAATTCGCGCGCGTCCACGGCGCTCCTGAACAAGAGACACGGCTGATGTGCGGCGCTGAACTCAAGTCCCTGCCCGAAGGCGTGCAGCGCGTGGCGGCCGCCCTGCAGGCCAAGGGCCACCCTCATTCGCCCGTGATGCTCGACGACGCCGCACGCACTGCGCAGCAGGCCGCCGATGCGCTGGGCATTGCCGTGGGCCAGATCGCCAAGAGCATCGTTTTCCGGCGCAAGTCGGACGACGCGGCCGTGCTGGTCATCACCTCGGGCGACCGGCGCGTCGATGAGAAGAAAGTGGAAGCGCTCATCGGCAAGACCGGCCGCGCCGATGCCGAGTTCGTCAAGGCGCGTACCGGTTTCACGATTGGCGGCGTCTCGCCCATTGCGCATGCCACGCCGCCCGTCACGTTGATCGACCGCGAGCTGTTCCGCTTCGAGGAGATCTGGGCCGCCGCCGGGCACCCGCATGGCGTCTTCAGGCTGCATCCGCGGGATCTCGAACACCTCACGGGCGCCCCGGTGGCGGATGTCGTGCAGGTGGTTGTTGCCGTATGAATGCTATGGATTTGATAGCTGAACGTGCCCGCGCGGTGCGGACATCAGCCCAGAATGTGCTTTCACCCTGCGTTTCGGTGTGCCGTATGGGCGCCGCAGGCCCGGCAGCGCCGGGTGGCGCCCGCCCAGACGCCGCCGGCGACCTGTGCGAGGGCTGTTTCCGCACCCTTGACGAGATCGCAGGGTGGTCGCGCATGGACGACGAGGCCAAGCGCGCGGTCTGGGCGCTGATCGAGCGGCGCGCCGGGCTGGTCGAGGCCTGAGGCAGGATGCACCGAGGCACAGGGAGGCGCGCATGAAACACATCACGTTCTGGTTCGATTTCATCTCGCCCTATGCCTACCTCGCGTTCGAGAGGCTGCCCGCAGCCTTGCAGGGGCTGAGCTACAGCGTCAGCTACAAGCCGGTGCTGTTTGCCGCGCTGCTCAAGCACCACGGCCAGCTCGGGCCGGCGGAGATCGCGTCCAAGCGCGACTGGACCTACCGTCAGGTGCTGTGGCTCGCTCACAGCCATGGCATCCCGATGGATCTTCCGGCCGCCCATCCGTTCAATCCTCTGGCCCTGCTGCGCCTGGCCCTGGCATGCAGCGACGACGGACATCCCAGCCGCTACGTGACGGAGACGGTGTTCCGCCATGTGTGGCGCGGCGGCGCCGATGCGGCCGACGCACAGCGGCTGCAGGCGCTGACCGCGCAACTGGCGCCCGCGCTGGTGCCGGACGGCGCCGAGGTCAAGGCCCGTCTCAAGGCGCATGGCGAGGAGGCGATCGCACGGGGCCTGTTCGGCGTGCCGGCCCTGGCGGTGGACGGCAAGCTGTTCTGGGGCTTCGATGCGCTGCCCATGCTGCGCCGCTATCTCGAGGGCGACGAGTGGTTCGATGGGCCGGCCTGGGACACCGTGTGTCAGCTCCCCGTGGGGCTGTCGCGCAGCCGGTAGCGGCCCGAACGCAGCCTTTCTTCACATCCCGAAATGAAACCTTCGGGTTTCACCCTAATTCGTCAGCACTGATTCAGTTTGGTGCAAGCCCCGGTTGGTTTCGCGTCAGAGCAGGGTCAGTGCCATCTCCAAGAATTCGCCCAGGCACCCACGTCGGGGGCTAACAACTTTTGGAGACAAACCATGGCAACAGCCGCCGCAAGGCCCATGACGCCTGAGGAGAAGAAAGTCATCTTCGCCTCGTCACTCGGTACCGTGTTCGAGTGGTACGACTTCTACCTCTACGGTTCGCTCGCGCCCATCATCGCCAAGCAGTTCTTCAGCGGGCTGGATGCGGGCTCGGCCTTCATCTTCGCGCTGCTGGCCTTTGCCGCGGGCTTCATCGTGCGCCCCTTCGGCGCCATTGTGTTCGGCCGCCTGGGCGACATGATCGGCCGCAAGTACACCTTCCTGGTCACCATCCTGATCATGGGCCTGTCGACCTTCATCGTCGGCCTGCTGCCCTCGTATGCCGCCATCGGCGTGGCCGCCCCGGTCATCCTGATCGGCCTGCGCATGCTGCAGGGCCTCGCGCTCGGCGGCGAGTACGGCGGTGCGGCCACCTATGTGGCCGAGCACGCGCCGCACGGCAAGCGCGGCGCCTACACCTCCTGGATCCAGACCACGGCGACGCTGGGCCTGTTCCTGTCGCTGATCGTGATCCTGGGCGTGCGCACCGGCGTTGGCGAAGCCGCCTTCGGCGACTGGGCCTGGCGCATCCCGTTCCTGGTGTCCATCCTGCTGCTGGGCATCTCGGTGTGGATCCGGCTGAGCCTCAACGAATCGCCCGCCTTCCAGAAGATGAAGGCCGAGGGCAAGACCTCCAAGGCGCCGCTGGCTGAGTCCTTTGGCCAATGGAAGAACCTCAAGATCGTGATCCTGGCGCTGATCGGCCTGACCGCCGGCCAGGCCGTGGTCTGGTACACGGGCCAGTTCTACGCGCTGTTCTTCCTGACGCAGCAGCTCAAGGTCGATGCCGTCACGGCCAACCTGATGATCGCGGCCGCGCTGGTGATCGGCACGCCGTTCTTCGTGGTGTTCGGCACGCTGTCCGACAAGATTGGCCGCAAGCCCATCATCATGGCGGGCTGCCTGCTGGCCGTGCTGACCTACTTCCCGGTGTTCGGCGCGCTGACCAAGGCCGCCAACCCCGACCTCGCCGCCGCGCAGGAAAAGAACAAGGTGGTGGTGACGGCCGACCCGGCCGAGTGCTCGTTCCAGTTCAACCCCACCGGCACGTCCAAGTTCACGAGCTCGTGCGACATTGCCAAGCAGGTGCTGGCCGGTGCTTCGGTCAGCTATGACAACGCGCCCGCCGCCGCGGGCACGCCGGCCACCATCAAGATCGGCGAAACGGTGATCCCGAGCTACTCGTCCAAGGGCCTGAGCGCCGACGACGCCAAGAAGAAGGATGCCGAGTTCAAGAAGGCCGTGGCCGACACGCTGAAGGCCGACGGCTACCCGACCAAGGCCGATCCCGCCAAGATGAACAAGGTCATGATGATCGTGATCCTGACCTACCTCGTGATCCTGGTGACCATGGTCTATGGCCCGATCGCCGCCATGCTGGTCGAGATGTTCCCCACGCGCATCCGCTACACCTCGATGAGCCTGCCGTACCACATCGGCAACGGCTGGTTCGGCGGCCTGCTGCCGACCACCGCCTTCGCCATCGTGGCGCAGACCGGCAACATGTACAACGGTCTCTGGTACCCGATCATCATCGCGGGCGCCACCTTCGTGATCGGCGTGCTGTTCGTCAAGGAAACCAAGGACGTCGACATCTACGCCAAGGACTGAGCTCCTGCGTGCCGGCGGGCTCCCTGGTTGCCCAGGGGCTCGCCAGGGGGCCGCCTCGGCCCCGTTTCCGGAAAACGCCCTTGCGGTGCACCGTGCTGCAAGGGCTTTTTTTCGAAACGTGCGAGACGAATTGAGAACTTTTGATTGGAGATTCATCATGTGGAAGATTGCTGTGGGCTTTGTCATCTTTGCCGCGCTGGCGCTGTTCGTCCTGTTGAAAGGAGGAGAAATCGACATGGGCGGAGAAAAGCACGGCGCCCTGGCGCCGCCGGCGGCAGTCTCCTGACTATCCCTATGCGGGAAATTGACTAGGGTCCGCGCTGGCAATCGAGCGCGGGGCGGGGTAGTATTTCCGCAAGGAAACAGGACCCATGCCATACACCAAGACGGAGACAGGGCAGCAGGCGCTGAAAGACCGCTCCGTCGCATTGACGCCGCGGCAGCGGTCCGCCTTCATTCTGTTCGACGGAAAGCGCAGCCTGGTCGAGGTGCTGAAGGCCACGGCCGGCCTGGGCGTGACTGCCGAAGATGTGGAGTACCTGGTTCAGACAGGCCTGCTGGCCGGGGCGCCGGGCGATCCGGGTATTCCGCTTGCCGAGCCGGCCGCCGCGCCTGCCGGTGGCCAGGCGTCGGCGCAGGAGCGCTATCAGCGCGCCTATCCGATTGCCACGCAGCTGACGGCCAGCCTGGGCCTTCGGGGCTTTCGCCTCAATCTCGCGGTGGAAGCCACCGGCAGCTATGAGCAGCTGCTGGCGCTGGCGCCGAAGATCCGCGAGGCCGTCGGCCCGGAAAAATTCCAGCCTCTCGAGCGCGCGCTCAACAGTTGAGCGCATCGGCCGCCGGCGTCCTGCCTCCCTGGCGGGGGCTGGCTTCTGCCACTTCAAGCCGTTTCCCCAGTGGCCCGCTTTGCGGCCCCTGCGCGGGGTGTCATGAAATAGCCCTTGTTGGTGACAGAAACTGACAGGAGACTTGTGCAAAGTCCCGGATAACCACATGGCGCGCTGGCCGCGCGCACATGCCTAGAATCTTTCGCCACACTACAGAAAGACCGGCTCCATGACGCAGGGACTGATCCGCATTCGCGGCGCGCGACAGCACAACCTCAAGAACCTCGATCTCGACATCCAAACCGGCGAGCTGACGGTGGTGACCGGCCCCAGCGGCTCGGGCAAGTCCAGCCTGGTGTTCGACACCCTCTACGCCGAGGGCCAGCGCCGCTACGTGGAGACTTTCTCGGCCTATGCGCGCCAGTTCCTCGACCGCATGGACAAGCCGGCGGTGGACAAGGTCGAGGGCGTGCCGCCGGCCATCGCCATCGACCAGACCAACCCGGTGCGCTCCTCGCGCTCCACGGTGGGCACGATGACCGAGCTCAACGACCACCTGAAGCTGCTGTTCGCGCGCGCCGGGCAACTGTTCGACCGCGAGACGGCCCGGCCGGTGCGCCACGATTCGCCGGATTCGATCCATGCCGAACTGGCGGCGCGGGCCGCCGCGCAAGGCGACCCGCGCCTGGTGGTGACCTTCCCGGTGGAGCTGCCGGGCAGCGCCACGCCCGAGGAAATCGAGCAATGGCTCTCGGCCAGCGGCTTCACGCGCGTGCAGGCCGAGCGCGAGGTGGCCACGCCGACCGGGCCGCGCAAGGTGCTCGACGTGATGGCCGACCGCTTCCGCATGGGCTCCACCGAGCGCGCCCGCGTGATCGAGGCCATCGAGACCGGCCTCAAGCGCGGCAGCGGCCGCTTGAGCGTCTATTGCCTGCGCGACGAGGGCGAGGCCGAGATCTGGAAATTCTCCACGGGCCTGCACTGCCCCGAGAGCGACCTGCGCTACACCGACCCGATCCCGTCGATGTTCTCGTTCAACTCGGCCGTGGGCGCCTGCGAGGCCTGCCGCGGCTTCGGCCGCGTGATCGGGGTGGACTGGGGCCTGGTCATTCCCAATGACAAGCTGACCTTGCGCGCCGGCGCCATCAAGACCATCCAGACGCCGGCCTGGAAGGAAGCGCAGGACGACCTGATGCGCCATGCCGAGACGGCCGGCATCCCGCGCGACACGCCCTGGAACAAGCTCACCGCCGACCAGAAGGCCTGGGTGCTGGACGGCACTGCGGGCTACAAGGAAGGCAACTGGAACAAGCAGTGGTACGGCATCAAGCGCTTCTTCGCCTACCTGGAAAGCAAGGCCTACAAGATGCACATCCGCGTGCTGCTGTCCAAGTACCGCAGCTACACGCCCTGCGAGACCTGTGGCGGCGCGCGCCTGAAGACCGAGAGCCTGCTGTGGCGCATCGGCTCGCGGGAAGCCGCGGACACGGTGCTGGAGCCGGGCCGCCGCTTCATGCCTGTGGGCGTGAAGTGGTCGCGCACCCAGCTCGAGGCCCTGCCGGGCCTGTGCCTGCACGACCTGATGCTGATGCCGATCGACCGGCTGCGCCGCTTCTTCGACCTCATGGGCCCCGATGCAGCGCACCAGGCCAATGACGGCGATGCGCAGGCGCTGAAGCTGCTGTTCGAGGAAATCACGACCCGCCTCAAGTACCTGTGCGATGTCGGCATCGGCTACCTCACGCTGGACCGGCAAAGCCGCACGCTCTCGGGCGGCGAGGTACAGCGCATCAACCTGACCACCGCGCTCGGCACCTCGCTGGTCAACACCCTGTTCGTGCTGGACGAGCCCAGCATCGGCCTGCACCCGCGCGACATGAACCGCATCACCGAGGCCATGCTGCGCCTGCGCGATGCCGGTAACACGCTGGTGGTGGTGGAGCACGACCCGGCCGTGATGCTGGCGGCCGACCGCGTCATCGACATGGGGCCGGGGCCGGGCGAGCGCGGCGGCGAGATCGTGTTCGACGGCGGCACCGACGCGCTGCGCCGCGCCGACACCCTGACCGGCGCCTATCTGGGCGGCCGCAAGCAGATCGGTATGGGCTTTCGGCGCATGGTCAGCGACAACACGCCGCGCCTGATCCTCGAAGGCGCGCGCGAGCACAACCTGCAGAACGTGACGGTCGAGTTCCCGCTGCAGCGCCTGGTCACCGTGACCGGCGTCAGCGGCTCGGGCAAGTCCTCCCTGATCCAGGACGTGCTGGCCCCGGCGCTGATGCGCCACTTCGGCAAGGCCACCGAATCGCCCGGCGCGCACGACCGCCTGCTGGGCGCCGACCATCTCAGCGAGGTGGTGTTCGTGGACCAGTCGCCGATCGGCAAGACGGCGCGCTCCAACCCGGTCAGCTACGTGGGCGCCTGGGACACGATCCGCGAAATCTTCGCCACCGCGCCGCTGTCGAAGCAGCGCAGCTACACCGCGAGCAAGTTCAGCTTCAACAGCGGCGACGGCCGCTGCCCGACCTGCGGCGGCTCGGGCTTCGAGCATGTGGAGATGCAGTTCCTGTCGGACGTCTACCTGCGTTGCCCCGATTGCGACGGCAAGCGCTACCGCCCCGAGATTCTGGAAATCACCATCGAACGCCAGCCGGTGGGCGCGCTGCGCCCGGTGGTGATGAACGTGGCCGACGTGCTGGACCTCACCGTCAGCGAAGCCGCCGCGATGTTCGCCAACGACCGCGACGTGATCCGCGCGTTGCAGCCCATCGTGGATGTGGGGCTGGAGTATGTGAAGCTGGGCCAGCCCGTGCCCACGCTGTCGGGCGGCGAGGCCCAGCGCCTCAAGCTCGCGGGTTTCCTGGCCGAGGCCGCGAAGACCGCGTCGGCCAGCCGGCAGCCGGTGGCCCGCAAGGGCGTGCTGTTCCTGTTCGACGAGCCGACCACCGGCCTGCATTTCGACGACATCGCCAAGCTCATGCGCGCCCTGCGCAAGCTGCTGGACGCGGGCCACTCGCTGGTGGTGATCGAGCACAACCTCGACGTGATCCGCGCCAGCGACTGGCTGATCGACCTCGGCCCCGAGGGCGGCGACGGCGGCGGCCTGGTGGTGGCCCAGGGCACGCCGGATGACGTGCGCCAGCATGCGAGCTCGCACACCGGCCAGGCCTTGCGCGAGTACGAGCAGGCGCTGGGCGCCGGCTCGCACACGGCTGCCGAAGGCGTGCCGCTGCAGACCCTGGTGCGCGCGCGTCGCGCCCGCACCGTGGCCGACGACGCGATCCAGATCGTCAACGCCAAGGAGCACAACCTCAAGAGCCTGTCGGTCAACATCCCGCGCGGCAAGTTCAGCGTGGTCACCGGCGTCAGCGGCTCGGGCAAGTCCACCCTGGCTTTCGACATCCTGTTCAATGAGGGCCAGCGCCGCTACCTGGAGTCGCTGAACGCCTATGCGCGCAGCATCGTGCAACCCGCGGGCCGGCCCGAGGTGGACGCGGTCTACGGCATCCCGCCCACGGTGGCGATCGAGCAGCGCCTGTCGCGCGGCGGGCGCAAGAGCACGGTGGGCACCACCACCGAGGTCTGGCACTTCCTGCGCCTGCTGTACGTCAAGCTCGGCGTGCAGCACTGCATCCACGACGGCGCGGCGGTGCAGCCGCAGACGCCCGACAGCATCGCGGCGCAGCTGCTGAAAAATTTCCGCGGCCAGCACATCGGCCTGCTGGCGCCGCTGGTGATGAACCGCAAGGGCGTCTACACCGAGCTGGCCGACTGGGCCCGCCCGCGCGGCTACACCCATCTGCGGGTGGATGGCAACTTCCTGCCCACCACGGGCTTCCCGCGCATCGACCGCTTCAAGGAGCACACCATCGAGCTGCCGGTGGCCAGCCTGGACGTGACGCCCGAGAACGAGGCCCTGCTGCGCGAGGCGCTGGCTACCGCGCTGGAGCATGGCAAGGGCGTGGTCCACGTGCTGAGCAACCTGGCCGGGCTGCGCGCCGCGATGATGGCGGGCGCGCCCACGGCGGCGCTCGGCACGCTGCAGGCCTTCTCCACCAAGCGCGCCTGCCCGGTCTGCGCCACCTCGTATGCGGAGCTGGACCCGCGCCTGTTCAGCTACAACAGCAAGCACGGCTGGTGCCCCGACTGCGTGGGCACCGGCGTCAAGCTCACGAAAGAGCAGCGCAAGGTGTTCGACGATTCGGTGCGCGACGACGACAGCAAGGGCCGCGAGCAGACCTTTGCCGAGCCCGAGGCCGAGGACGTCACCGATGCGGTCTGCCCCACCTGCCAGGGCTCGCGCCTGAACGCCACGGCGCGCGCGGTCCGGTTCGGTGCGCAGGCCGCCACCGGGCGCCACAGCGTGGGCATTGCCGACATCGCGGCCCAGTCGGTGGCCGACATCCGGACCTGGATCGGCACGCTCAAGCTCACGGGGCGCGAGTCCGACATCGCGCGCGACCTGGTGCCGGAGATCCGCAGCCGCCTCGAGTTCCTGGAAGAGGTGGGCCTCGGGTACCTCACGCTGGACCGCGGCGCGCCCACGCTCAGTGGCGGCGAGGCCCAGCGCATCCGGCTGGCCGCGCAGCTCGGCAGCAACCTGCAGGGCGTGTGCTACGTGCTGGACGAGCCCACCATCGGCCTGCATGCGCGCGACAACCGCATCCTGCTCAACGCCCTGCACAAGCTCGGCGACAAGGGCAACACCTTGGTGGTGGTGGAGCACGATGAGGACACCATCCGCCGCGCCGACCACATCATCGACATCGGCCCCAGCGCGGGCAAGCGCGGCGGCCGGCTGGTGGCCGAGGGCACGGCAGCCGACATCTCCGCGGCGGGCGACTCGGTCACCGGCCGCTACCTGCTGCACGCGATCCGCCACCCGCTGGCGGCGCGGCGCGAGGTCAGCAAAGACATGCCCCAGCTCACCCTGCGCGGCGCCAGCCTGCACAACCTTGCGAGCGTGGACGTGGACGTGCCGCTGCAGCGGCTGGTGGTGGTGACGGGCGTGTCGGGTTCCGGCAAGTCCACCCTGGCGCGCGACGTGCTGCTGCACAACGTGCAGGCGGTGGTGCAGCAGCGCAGCACCAAGGCCGGCCGCGATGCCGATGCCGCGGGCAAGCGCCCGGCCTGGGTTGGTTGCCAGTCGCTGGACGGCTACCAGGGCGTGGACCGCGTGCTCGAAGTGGACCAGACGCCGATCGGCAAGACGCCGCGCTCCTGCCCGGCCACCTATATCGGCTTCTGGGACGTGATCCGCAAGCTGTTCGCCGACACGCTGGAGGCGCGCGCACGCGGCTACGGCCCCGGCCGCTTCTCGTTCAACACCGGCGAGGGCCGCTGCCCAGGCTGCGAGGGGCAGGGCGTGCGCACCATCGAGATGAGCTTCCTGCCTGACGTGAAGGTGCCCTGCGAAACCTGCCACGGCGCGCGCTTCAACCCCGAGACGCTGGCCGTGACCTGGCGCGGCAAGAGCATCGGCGACGTGCTGCAGATGGAGATCGACGAGGCGGTGGCTTTCTTTGCCAGCATGCCCAACATCGCGCACCCGCTGCAGCTGATGAAGGACGTGGGCCTGGGCTACCTCACGCTGGGCCAGCCCTCGCCCACGCTCAGCGGCGGCGAGGCCCAGCGCATCAAGCTCGTGACCGAGCTCAGCAAGGTGCGCGACGACGTGACGCGGCGCGGCCAGAAGGCGCCGCACACGCTCTACGTGCTGGATGAGCCTACGGTGGGCCTGCACATGGCCGACGTGGAAAAGCTGATCCACGTGTTGCACCGCCTGGTGAACGGCGGCCACAGCGTGGTGGTGATCGAGCACGATCTCGACGTGATCGCCGAGGCCGACTGGGTCATCGACCTGGGGCCCGAAGGGGGCCGCGAAGGCGGCCGCGTGGTGGCCGCCGCCGCGCCGGAGCAGATGGTGCAGCTCGACAGCCACACGGGCCGCGCGCTGGCACCGGTGCTGCAGCGCGCGTGAGAGAAGCCGGGCAGCGCGGCGGTGTGGGAGGGCGGGTTGATAATCCGCCAAAACACACAACAGCAGGAACACGATGCCCTCTCGCCGCGCCGCCGACCCCAGCCCTCCAGACGCAGACAGCAGTGCTGCCCGAACCGCCATCCTCGCGGCGGCCCGCGCGGAGTTCTCCGCCAAGGGGCTGACCGGCGCGCGCGTCAACGAAATCGCGGCCCGCGCCGGGGTCAACAAGCAGTTGATCTACTACTACTTCGGCAGCAAGGAAGACCTGTACCGCACGGCGCTCGAGGTGGTCTACACCGAGATCCGGACCCAGGAGCGCAGCCTGAACCTGGGCGACATGAAGCCCGAGGAGGCCATGGCCACACTGATCGGCTTCTCGTTCGACTACCTCGCGCACCATCCGGATTTCATCGGCCTGCTCAACCACGAGAACGCCCAGGGCGCGCCGCACGTGCGCAGCTCCAGCGCCATCCGCGACACCAATTCGCCGCTGATCGAGCTGATCACCAAGACCCTGGCGCGCGGCATCCGGGCCAAGGTGTTCCGCCGTGGCGTCGATCCCGTGGAACTGTATGTCTCCGTGGCCGGCATGTCGTATTTCTTCTTCTCCAACCGGTTGACCCTGTCGTCGATCTTCGGGCGCGATCTCGAAGCCGCCGAAGCCGTCAGCGCCTACCGCCGGCATGTCGTTTCGTTCGCCATGGCCGGATTGCAGGCCTGAAAAATCCCCCAACGGGTGCGCGCGCGTCCATGCTGAAATACCCTTGCCTTAATTTTCAACCAAACGGTTGACACGGGATTTGGAACCCCATAAGCTCATCCCATCAAGTTTGAGAAACGGGGAATTCCATGCAAAGCAAGCAGTCCGGGAGCCCGGGGCACGGCAGCGTCGAGCTGCTGGACGTGGCCCGCCTGCCCGCCAGGTTCGAGTCGGTCGAGGCGCTGGAGGATTTTCTGTCGCGTCCCAGCCAGGCGCTGATCGACGATCTGGCGCAGGTGGACGGCGACATCATGATTCTCGGCGTGGCCGGCAAGATGGGCCCCACGCTCGCGCGCCTGGCCAAGAACGCCGCGCCGCACAAGCGCGTGATCGGCGTGGCGCGCTTCAGCGACGCCGCCGTGCGCCAGCGCCTGGAGAGCTGGGGCATCGAGACGATCGCCGCCGACCTGCTGGACCGGGCGGCCATCGAGGCCCTGCCGCGCGTGCCCAACATCATCTTCGCGGCCGGCCACAAGTTCGGCGCCAAGGACAACCAGGCGCTGACCTGGGCCATGAACACCCATGTGCCGGCCCTGGTGGCCGACACCTTCCGCACCTCGCGCATCGTCGGTTTTTCCACCGGCAACATCTATCCCCTCACGCCGGTGGGGCGCCAGGGCGCAAGCGAAAGCACGCCGCCTGCGCCGCTGGGCGAGTATGCGCAGTCGTGCATCGGCCGCGAGCGCATGTTCGAGTATTTCTCGTCCAAGCACGGCACACCGGGGCGCATCTTCCGCCTCAACTATGCGATCGACATGCGCTACGGCGTGCTGTTCGACATCGCCTCCAAGGTGCACCGGGGCGAGACCGTGGACGTGACCATGGGCCATGTGAATGTGATCTGGCAGGGCGACGCGAATGCCCAGGTGCTGCGCAGCCTGCGCCACTGCACAACACCGCCCACGCCGGTGAACTGCACCGGTCCTGAGACCATTTCGGTGCGCTGGCTGGTGCGCGAATTCGCGGCGCGCCTGGGCGTGCCGGCGCAGATCAGCGGCCAGGAGGCGGCCACCGCCCTGCTGTCGGACACCACGCTGGCGGGCAAGCTGTTCGGCTATCCGCTGGTGCCGCTCGGCGCCATGCTCGACTGGGTGGCCGACTGGGTCAAGCGCGAGCAGCCCGTGTTCAACAAGCCGACCAAGTTCGAGGTCCGGGATGGTGATTTCTGAGGCGCTGACTCCGGTCGCCCTCGGCCCGGACGATGTGCCGGGCGGCCTCGCGCTGTCGGATGCGGCGGGCTGGAACCAGACGGCCGACGACTGGCGGCTGTTCGTCAGCCAGGGGCGGGTCTTCGGCTGCCGCGACGGCGCGGGCCGGCTGGTGGCCACCGCGGCGGCGCTGCCCTATGCCGGCGGCATGGGCTGGGTCGCCATGGTGCTGGTGGCGCAGGAGTGGCGCCACCAGGGTCTGGCCACCGCGCTGATGAAGCGCTGCGTGGCGTACCTGCAATCGGTGTCCGTGACCCCGGTGCTGGACGCCACGCCGGCCGGGGCCCCGGCCTATGAGCGCCTGGGCTTCGAGGCGGGTTTCGAGCTGGCGCGCTGGGACGGGCTGGCCCCGGCGGCGGCGCCCGTCTCGCCGCCGGTGCGGGAGGCGGCAAGGGACGATCTGGCTGCCATCCGGCGGCTCGATGCCGAAGCCTCCGGCTGCGACCGCCACCTGCTGCTGGCCGACTTTCTGCGGCGCGACGGCAGCCGCGCCTGGATGACGCAGGACGGGGCCGGTTTCGTCATCGCGCGCCAGGGCCTTCGCGCCACGCAGCTGGGGCCGCTGGTGGCCGCGGACGAGGCATCGGCGCTGGCGCTGCTGCAGACCGCGCTGACAAACCTGCGCGGCCGCGTGTTTCTCGATCTGCCCGAGCGCTGGACCACGCTGGTGGCCTGGCTGGCGCAGAACGGCTTTGCCCGCCAGCGGCCCTTCGCGCGCATGGCGCTCGGGCCCGCTCCCATTGCATCCGTCCACGACCGGCTGTTCGTTCTGGCGGGTCCTGAATTTGGCTGAACCATGAACCTCACCTCCGAACACATCCAACACACACGCGCGCTGCTGCAGCAGGGCCTGGCGATCCCGGCGCACCCGCTCGCGCTCAACGCACAGCGCCAGCTCGACGTGCGCCGCCAGCGCGCGCTCAGCCGCTACTACCTCGATGCCGGCGTGGGCGGCCTGGCCGTGGGCGTGCACACCACGCAGTTCGCGATCCGCGAAGTCGGCCTCTATGAAGAGGTGCTGCGCCTGGCCATGGAGGAGGCGCGCGGCTGGGTGGCGCCGTCGCGCCAGCTGGTGATGGTGGCGGGGGTCTGCGGCCGCACGGCGCAGGCGCTCGCCGAGGCGCGGCTGGCCCGCACGCTGGGCTACCACGCGGGGCTGCTGAGCCTGGCCGCCATGAAAGGGCAGAGCGAAGACGACCTGATCGCGCATTGCGAGGCCGTGTCGCGGGAGATTCCGCTGATCGGCTTCTACCTGCAGCCGGCCGTCGGCGGCATGAACCTCAGCGCTGCATTCTGGGCCCGCTTTGCCGCCATTGAGAACGTGGTGGCGATCAAGGTGGCGCCGTTTCACCGCTACCGCACGCTCGACGTGGTGCACGGCGTGGTGCAGGCGCGCGCCGAAGACCGCGTGACGCTCTACACCGGCAATGACGACCACATCGTGCTCGACCTCCTGACGCCCTTCACCGTGATGCGCGAGGGCCAGCCGGTGACCGTGCGCTTTCGCGGCGGCCTGCTTGGCCACTGGTCGGTCTGGACCTCGGGTGCGGTGCGCCTGCTGGAGCAATGCAAGGCGGCGGCCCGCGAGCCGGCCGTCACGGCCGAGATGCTGGCGCTGGACAGCCGCGTCACCGATTGCAACAGCGCGTTCTTCGACGTCGCCAATGATTTCCATGGCTGCATCGCCGGCTGCCACGAGGTGCTGCGCCGCCAGGGCCTGCTGGAAGGCGTCTGGTGCCTCGATCCAGATGAGGGCTTGAGCCCGGGGCAGATGGAAGAGATCGACCGCGTGTACGCGCAGCACGGCGATCTGGCCGACGACGCCTTCGTGGCGGCCGGCCTGAGCCGCTGGCTGGCATGAAGGAGCGCAGGCCATGAACAGCAAGATCGTCAAGTGGATCGTGCACTACCTGCCTGCCGTGGGCCTGTTCGCGGGCTTCATCCTGCTGTGGCAGCTCGCGGTCTCGGTGTTCGGCATCCGCGAGTACCTGCTGCCCAGCCCCTACGCGGTGCTGCAGGCGATGGTCAGCAACGAGATCCCCTGGCTCAGCCACACTTGGATCACGGCAGTCGAAATCCTGGGCGCCTTCGTGCTGGCCGGGGTTGCCGGCGTGGTGCTGGGCATGGCCATTGCGTGGTCGCCCGGCATCTCGCGGGCGCTGACGCCGTTCCTGGTGTTCGTGAACACCCTGCCCAAGGTGGCGATCGCGCCGCTGTTCCTGATGTGGCTGGGCTTCGGCATCCTGCCCAACATGCTGATCGGCGCGCTGATCGGCTTCTTCCCCGTGGTCATCAACACCGCCGTGGGCCTGACCCAGATCGACCAGGACCTGGTGGACCTGGGCCGCGTGTTCAGCGCGCCCAAGTGGAAGGTGTTCATGAAGATCCGCATTCCCAACGCCTATCCCTACATCCTGAGCGCGCTCAAGGTCACCGCCACGTCCGCGGTGGTGGGCGCCGTGGTGGGCGAGTTCGTGGCCTCCCAGAAGGGCCTGGGCTACGTGATCATCACCACGCAGAGCAGCATGAACACGCCGGCCGCGTTCGCCGCGCTGGTGTGGATCTCGGTGCTGGGCCTGCTGCTGTATGGCCTGGTCGCCGTCCTGTCCCGCCTGCTTGCGCCCTGGGCGGAAGAGGCGCCGCGCTGAAAGCCTGACCGTTCCCCCATCCCGTTCACCGAAAGGAAAGCACCATGACTCCCAGGATCGCCGTTCCCGTTGCCGCCGCCTGTGCGGCGCTTCTCGCGCTGATGCCGGCCGCTGCCTCCGCGCAGGCCAAGGAGAAGTTCACCTTCGCCCTCAACTGGTTTGCCGTGGGCGACCACGCCGCCTACTGGGTGGCGCTGGACAAGGGCTACTACGCCCAGCGCGGGCTGGATGTGACGCTGGAAAATTCCAAGGGTTCGGGCGACTCCATCGCCAAGGTCGACACCGGCCGCGCCGACGCCGGGCTGGCCGACGCGGTGCCCATCATCTCGGCCGCCTCGCGCGGCGCCCGGGTGAAGATGGTGGGCATGGTGTTCGACAAGACGCCGATGACCTTTTTCAGCCACGCCGACAAGCCGCTGCTCAAGCCCAAGGACCTCGAGGGCAAGACCGTCGCCGCGCCTCCAGGCGACAGCCAGCGCCTGGCCTTTCCGGCCTTCGCGCGCCTGAACCAGATCGACCCGACCAAGGTGACCTGGGTCAACATCGAGCCCACCGCCAAGGTGGCTTCGATCGCCGAGAAGCGCGTGGACGGCGTGGCCGACTACACCACCGGCCAGCCGTTCTACGACAAGGCCATGGGCCCGGGCAAGGCCGTGCGGCTGCAGTGGGCCGACTATGGCTTCGACCTGTACGCCATGTCCATCATGGCCGGCGAGAAGACCATGGCCGACAGGCCCAAGCAGCTGAAGGCCTTCCTCGAAGCCTCCTACATGGGCTGGCGCGACGTGATGGCCAACCCGAAGGAAGCGCTGGCGATCTTCAAGAAGCGCGTGCCCGAGATCGACGTGGCCATCATCGAGGCCAACATGATGATGGGCTTCGACCTGATGCGCACCAAGAACTACGCCGACAACGGCATCGGCTGGATCGACGAGAAGAAGATGTGCGCCTCCACCGAGATCGTGAACACCTACATGGGCCTGCCCAAGAAGGTGGATTGCAAGACGGTGTTCAGCACGGAGTTCTTCACCAAGGTGGCCATGCCGCTGGCCGTCAAGTAGGCGCCATACGCCGCCATCCCACAGCAACCCAGGAAACCGAAGTGAGCAGTGCAGCAGCAACACAGGAAGAGGCGCCCGGCGGCCGCACCCTGATCGAGGTCGACCACGCGGGAATGATCTACCAGGCCGACAGCGGCCCGGTGGAAGCGCTGCGCGACATTTCCCTCCGGATCCTCGAAGGCGAGTTCGTGGCGCTGGTCGGGCCCAGCGGCTGCGGCAAGTCCACGCTGATGCGCGCCATCGCCGGGCTGCGCCCCGTGACCAGCGGCCGCATCCTGGTGGACGGCGTGCCGGTCGAAAAGCCGATCCCGAAAGTCGGCATGGTGTTCCAGGCCGCCCTGCTGCTCAAGTGGCGCTCGGTGCTGGACAACGTGCTGCTGCCGGTGGAGCTGTCCGGCGGCAACCCCGCGCAGTACCGCGAGCGCGCGCTCGCGCTGCTCAGGATGGTGGGCCTGGGCGACTTCGCCGCCAAGCGGCCCGGCGAACTCTCGGGCGGCATGCAGCAGCGCGCCTCGCTGTGCCGCGCCCTCATCATGGACCCGCCGATCCTGCTGATGGACGAGCCGTTCGGCGCGCTCGACGCCATGACGCGCGACGAGATGAACATCGAGCTCCTGCGCATCTGGGGCGAGAGCAGCACGGGCGGCCAGCGCAAGACCATCGTGTTCGTGACCCATTCGATTCCCGAGGCCGTGTTCCTGGCCGACCGCGTGGTCGTCATGTCGCCGCGTCCCGGCCGCGTGTCCAACATCCGCACGGTGGAGATCCCGCGCCCCCGGTCGGCTGAAACGCGGGCCGATCCGGAGCTCGGCCGCCTGTCCTTCGAGCTCTACACCGAACTCTCGGGCGCCACCGGCCGGCGCGAAACGCGCAGCGGCCCGCAGTGGTGATCCGGCCGCGCCGCTGAAGGACCGGCCCTGTGCGCATCGCCCTGTGCAACGAGGTGCTGGCGCCGCTGCCGTTCGCCCGGCAGTGCGAAGTGGCGGCCGCGCTCGGCTACCAGGGGCTGGAGGTGGCGCCCTTCACGCTGGGCGAGATGCCGCAGCACCTGTCGGCCGTGCGGCGCACCGGCCTGCGCCGCGCGGCGCAGGACGCGGGCATCGCGGTGTCGGGCCTGCACTGGCTGCTGCGCCAGCCGGCGGATCTCTCCATCACCTCGCCCGATGCCGCGGTGCGCGCCCGCACGCTCGACACCATGCGCCGCCAGATCGAACTGTGCGCCGACCTCGGCGGCTCGGTGCTGGTGCATGGCTCGCCCGCGCAGCGGCGCCTGCCGCCGGGCGGGGAGGCCGCGGCGCGCCAGCGCGGCATCGAGGCCTTCGCCGCCGTGGCGGCCCACGCGCAGGCCGCGGGCGTCACCTACTGCATCGAACCGCTGGCACCGCCCGAGGCCGATTTCATCCACACCGTGGCGGAGGCTGCCGCCATCGTGCAGGCCATCGGCCAGCCCGGCCTGCGCACCATGCTCGATTGCTGCGCCGCCGCGCGCGCGGAAGCCGAGCCGGTGCCTGCGGTGCTGGCGCGCTGGCTGCCCACGGGCCTGCTGGCCCATGTGCAGGTGAACGACCCCAATCTGCGCGGCCCCGGCCAGGGCAGCCTCGGCTTCGCGGCCATTCTTCGCATGCTGCGCCAGCACGGCTATGCCGGCTGGGTGGCGGTGGAGCCCTTCGACTACCACCCCGATGGCCCCGCGGCTGCCGCGCGCGCCATCGGCTACCTCCACGGCCTGCTGGAGGCCCTTGACTGAACGACCGCCCATGTCCGTTGCCCCCCGCCTGAAAGTCTTGTCGATCGAACGGTTCGAGTCGCCCTACCGGCTGCGCCTGCCGTTTCGCTTCGGCGTCATCACCGTGACGGAAGGCCGCCAGGCCATCGTGCGCGTGCGCGTGCGCCGCGAGGACGGCCGCGAGGGCACGGGCTACGCCGCCGAGGCGCTGGGCGCCAAGTGGTTCGACAAGAACCCGGCGCTGTCCGATGCGCAGAACCACGACCAGCTGCGCCGCGCGCTGGAGCTGGCCGGCGAGGCCTATGGCGTGGCGCCCTGGCTCAGCGCCTTCGACCTGTACGCCCACCACTACCGCGAACTGCTGGAGGCCGGCGCCGCTTGCGGCCTGAACCCGCTGGTGGCCAGCTACGGCCCGGCGCTGCTGGACCGCGCCGTGCTCGACGCGCTGTGCCGCATCGAGGGCCTGAGCTTCGGGCAGGCCCTGCAGCACAACCTGCCCGGCCTGCGCGCGCATGCCATCGCCCCCGATCTGCAGGACTTCGCGCTGGCGCCCTTTTTGCGCGGCCTCGCGCCCTCGGCCGTGATCGCGGTGCGCCACACCGTGGGCCTGCTCGACCCGATCGTGGCGGCCGACCAGATGGGCGGCACGCGCGTCAACGACGGCCTGCCCGAGACCCTGGAGGAGGTTGTGGCGGCCTACGGCAACCGCTACTTCAAGCTCAAGGTGTCGGGCCAGGCCGAGGCCGACCTGGAGCGCCTCTGCCGCATCGCCTCCGTGCTCGACCGGCTGGCCGAGCCCTACGTCGTCACGCTCGACGGCAACGAGCAGTACGAGGACGCCGAGGCCATCGCCGCGCTATGGGGCCGCATGGCCGCCGAGCCGGCGCTGCAGCGACTGTGCGCCTCGACGCTGCTGATCGAGCAGCCGATCAAGCGGCAAATGGCGCTGGCGCAGCCGGTGGCGGCGCTGGCGCGCCACAAGCCCGTCATCATCGACGAGTCCGACGGCGACCTCGAGGCCTTTCCCCGCGCGCGCGCGCTGGGCTACACCGGCGTCTCGTCCAAGGCCTGCAAGGGCTTCTACAAGTCGATCCTGAACCTGGCGCGCTGCCGGGTGTGGAACCAGGCCGCGGGCCGCGAGACGTACTTCATGTCGGCCGAGGACCTGACCACGCAGCCCGGCCTCTCGGTGCAGCAGGACCTCGCGCTGGTGAGCCTGCTCGGCATCACGCATGTGGAGCGCAACGCCCACCACTTCATCGACGGCTTCAACGGCCGCCCCGAGGCGGAGGCAGATGCCTATCTGGCGGCGCACCCGGACCTCTACCACCGCCAGGGCGGGCGGGTGCGCCTGCGCATCACGCGCGGGCAACTGGCGCTCGGCTCCCTGGCCTGCGCGGGCTTCGGCTCCGCGGTGGAGCCGCACCTGGCGGGCACCGCGCCCATGCCGCTTGCCGACTGGCCCCCCACCCCGAAGGAGACCGCATGAACGACTACGAACACCACGACGGCCTGGGGCTGGCGCGCCTGGTGCAGCAGGGCGAGGTGACGCCGCAGGAGCTGCTGGAGGCTGCCCTGGCGCGCATCGCGCAGCACAACCCGCAACTCAACGCCGTGGTCACGCCCCTGTACGACGCCGCGCGCGCCGAGATCGCGCGCGGCCTGCCGCCGGGGCCGTTTCAGGGCGTGCCCTTCCTCGTCAAGGAACTCGTGGCGTCGGTGGCGGGCGCGGCCACCACCTCGTCGTCGCGCCTGTACGCGAAGCAGATGCCGGCGGCGGACAGCGAAATCGTGGCGCGCCTGCGCCGCGCCGGGCTGGTGATCGCCGGCAAGACCAACTCGCCCGAGTTCGGCCTCTCGCCCACCACCGAATCGCTGCTGTACGGCATCACGTGCAACCCCTGGCGCACCGACCTGTCGCCCGGCGGCTCCAGCGGCGGCGCGGCGGCGGCCGTGGCCTCGGGCATGGTGCCGCTGGCCCATGCCACCGACGGCGGCGGCTCGATCCGCATCCCGGCCTCGTGCTGCGGCCTGTTCGGCCTGAAGCCCACGCGGGCCCGCATCACCGCCGGCCCCGAGGGCGGCGAGGGCCTGAACGGCCTGGCGCACCAGCATGTGGTGAGCCGCAGCGTGCGCGACAGCGCCGCGCTGCTCGATGCGGTGGCCGGGCCGATGCCGGGCGACCCCTACATGGCGGTGCCGCCCGAGCGGCCCTACCTGGACGAAGTGGGCCGCGCGCCCGGGCGCCTGCGCATCGCCTACGCGAAGACCGCGCCCACCGGCGTGCCGCTGGACGCCGCCTGCGTGGCGGCCGTGGAAGATGCCGCGCGCCTGTGCGAGCAACTGGGCCATGAGGTGGAAGAAGCCTCACCCGACTACGACGCGCAGGCGGTGGAGCGCGGCTTTGAAATGGTGTTCGCCGCCAACACCACGGCCAACATCGCGCGCGCCACGGGCGGCGCCCTGCCCGGCCAGGGCCTGGTGGAGCCGATGACCCAGGCGCTGGCCGAGCTGGGCCGCGGCTACGGCGCGGCCGAGTACATCCTCAACCTGCAGTCGCTGCAGCGCCAGGCGCGCCGCATCGCGGGCTTCTTCGGCCGCTACGACATCTGGCTCACGCCGACGCTGGCGCAGACGCCGCGCCCGATCGGCTACTTCGGCATCGAGTCGAGCGACGTGCGGGCCTGGCTGGCCAAGCTGGCGGCCTACCTGCCGTTCACCTATCCGTTCAACATCACGGGCCAGCCCGCGGCCTCGGTGCCGCTGTACTGGACGGCCGACGGCCTGCCCATCGGCTGCCAGTTCGCGGCGCGCTATGGCGAGGAGGGGCTGCTGCTGCGCCTGTGCGCGCAACTCGAAGCGGCGCGGCCGTGGTTCGGGCGGCGCCCTCCGATGAGCGGCCTGCATGGACACTGAAGAGGTTGACCTGCTGGTCATCGGCGGCGGCGTGGCGGGGCTCACGGCGGCGCTGGTGGCGGCCATCGAGGGCCTGCGCGTGCTGGTGTGCGAGAAGAGCGACCAGCTCGGCGGCACGGCCGCCACCTCAGCCGGCACGGTGTGGATTCCCGGCAGCAGCCAGAGCCGGCAGGCCGGGCTGGCCGATCCGCTGGAGCAGGCGCGCCGCTACCTGGCGGCCGAGATCGACACCGACAGCGGCGCCGAGCTGCGCGAGGCCTTCCTTGCCACCGGCCCGCGGGTGCTGGACTACCTGGCGCAGCATTCCTGCGTGGAGTTCGTGCCCGCCGTGCGCCATCCCGACTACCACGACCGGCATGCCGGCGCGGCCATCGGCGGCCGCGCGCTGGTGGCCCGCGCCTTCGACGGGCGCCTGCTGGGCCGCGACTTTGCGCGGCTGCGCCCGCCGATGCGCAGCATGATGGTGCTGGGCGGCATGTCGGTCAGCAAGGACGACCTCGCGCCGCTGCTCAGGCCCTTCGCCTCGCGCGCCGCGCTGCGCCATGTGCTGGCCCTGCTGGGCCGCCATGCGAGGGACCGGCTGCGCCACCCGCGCGGCACGCGGCTGGTGATGGGCAACGCGCTGATCGCCCGCCTGCTGTACAGCCTCCGGCAGCGCGGCGTGGCGGTGCGCACCGGCGTGGCCGTGCAGGCGCTGCACCAGGAAGCCGGCGCCGTGACGGGCGCCACGCTGTCGCAGGAGGGCCGCGACGTTCATGTGCAGGCGCGCCGCGGCGTGGTGCTGGCCTGCGGCGGCTTCGGGCATGGGGCCGCCTGGCGCCAGCGCTTTCTGCCGGCGCCGGGGCAGACGCACTCGCTGATGTTCGAGGGCAACACGGGCGACGGCCTGCGGCTGGCGGAATCGGTCGGCGCCGCGATCGACGACATCGGGCACAGCACGCCGGCGTTCTGGACGCCGGTCTCGGTGCTGCGGCACGCCGACGGCACGCGCCAGATGTTTCCGCATTTCGCGCTGGACCGGGCCAAGCCGGGCCTGATCGCGGTGGATGCGCGCGGGCAGCGCTTCGTCAACGAGGGCGACTCGTACCACGACTTCGTGCTGGCCATGCTGCGCGCCCCGGGCGAGGCGCCCGCCGTGCCGGCGCACCTGGTCTGCGACGCCGGCTTCCTGCGCCGCTACGGGCTGGGCCTGGTGCGCCCCGGCGCCTGGCGCCTGCAGCCGTTCCTGCGCGCCGGCTACCTGCACCGCGCGCCGACGCTGGCCGCGCTGGCGGCTGGCCTGGGCATCGACCCCGCCGGGCTGCAGGCCACGGTGGCGCGCCACAACCGCTTTGCGCAGACCGGCGTGGACGAGGACTTTGGCAAGGGCACGAGCGAGCTCAACCGCTTCAACGGCGATGCCGGCCACGGGCCCAACCCCTGCCTGGGCCCGATCGCCGCGCCGCCGTTCTACGCGGTGACGGTGTGGCCGGGCGACGCCGGCATGAGCGTGGGCCTGCGCACCGACGAGGATGCGCGGGTGCAGGGGCTGGACGGCCAGCCGATCACGGGGCTGTACGCCTGCGGCGCCGACATGGGCTCGATCATGCGCGGGCGCTACCCGGGCCCCGGCGTCACGCTGGGGCCGGCCCTGGTGTTTGCCTGGCGCGCCGTGATGCACGCGCTGCAGCAAAGGCCCGGCTGACGGGAAACTATGATTTTGATAGCAGACGATGACCGCCCGACAAGGACATCGGTCTGTTTTGGCTTGAAATTGGCCGCGCCAGGCCGTTTTTCATTGCCAGGGCCGCTGCCGGCGCGCCGCTAGCGGCAGGCGGATGACTGGCCGGCCTGCTTGAGGTAGGCGATCAGGTCGGCGCGGTCCTTCGGGTCGGGCACGCCGTCATAGGTCATGCTGCTGCCCGGCACCATCTGCAGCGGCTTGGCGAGAAACCGGTCCAGCGTCTTCTCGTCCCAGGTGAGCTTCGAGTGCTTCATGGCCTGCGAATACCCGAAGCCGGGCACGCTGCCGGCGCGCCGCCCGATCAGGCCGCAGTGGCGCGGGCCCACGCGGTCGCTGGCCAGGGCATGGCAGGCCTGGCAGCGGGCATAGACCTGCTCGCCGTGCAGCACGTCCGGCGCCGCGCCGGCGGGCAGGGCCACGCCTGCCGCGAGCACGGTGCTCAGGCCGAGGCCGCGCCAGTTCATGACATGAAGGCCGACGGCACCGGGGCCTCGCCCAGCGCCTGCCGCAGCACGGCCCAGTGCATGGCCTCGTCGCCCAGGATGCTGGCCGCGGCCTTGGCCAGGTCGCGGTTGCCGAACAGCGGCACCGCGCCCAGGTAGGCGCTGACGGCACCCTGCTCGAGCTTTGCCGCGAACCGCAGCACGTCGGCCTGCGACTTCAACGTATCGGCGGGAAAGTCGTACCGGGCCTTGGCCGCCACCGGCTTGCCGCCGAGCTGGGCGACGGTCTTGGCCAGCAGGGCGGCATGCTCCTTGTGGTGGCCCTGGAAACCCACGGCGAGGTCGAGCACCGGCTTTTGCAACAGCTTGCTTTCGGCGCCGAGCTGGTAGGCGGCGATGGCCTCGAGTTCGGCGCCCAGCGCGGTGTTGAGAATCTGCACGTCGCCGGCGCCGTCGTCACCGGCCTTGGCGGCCGGCGCGTCGTTGCCCGAGAGCAGGGCCACGGCGGCGCCCGACAGCACCAGGCCGGACTGGCCGAGGAACAGGCGCCGCGCGGCGGCGGGGTTGGGCATGATGAGGAAGGACATGGACATCTCCTGGTGGGTCAAGGAAAGGACGGAGGCGATCCGCCCGGGGCGATGCGGGCCAGCACGCGCGCGACGATGCGGTCGCAGCGCGCCCCGGCGAACGAGAACGCGTCTTCCATGGCGAAGTCGAGGTCGCGCGACAGGCTCTCGCGCAGCAGGCTGCGGGCGCGAAACAGGCGCGTGCGCACCGTGGCCTCGGGCACGCCCAGGGCCGTGGCGGTTTCTTCGACCGTCAGCTCCTCCACGGCGCGCAACACGAACACGGTGCGGAAGACCTCGGGCAGGGCGTCGATGCGGGCCTCCAGCAGGCGGCGGATTTCGGCGCGCGCGGCCAGGCGGTCGGGCTGCTGGTCGTGATCGGCTTCCATCGCGTCCTCCGGCTCCCGTTCGGGCGGCGGCGCGCCCATCGCCAGGTCCAGCGCAATGACCTTGGCCGAAGGGCGCCGCACCCGGCCCAGGGCCTCGTTGAGCACGATGCGCACCAGCCAGGTCGAGAGCCTGGCCTCGCCGCGAAAGCTGCCGAGCGCGCGCCAGGCGCTCAGGTAGCCTTCCTGCACCGCGTCCTCGGTCTCGGCGTCGCTTTTGAGGACGCTGCGCGCGGTGCGGAACAGCAGCCGGTTGTGGCGCCGCATGATGTGCTCGAAGGCGCGCGCATCGCCTTGCGCGGCGCGCGCGGCCAGCTCGCCGTCGGTGGCGCGGTCGGACGGTTCGGGCCGGGCGTGGGGCAGGGGGTGTGGCATGGCTTGGGTTCCGTCCATTGGATGGCGGTGGCGCGCGCCACGTTCCCGCGGCCCTAGCCGGTGGTGACCTCGACTTTGAAATCCGGGTCGAAGCGCGCGTTCTCGTTGATCCCGCCGCGGGCGTAGCCGCGCGGGTTGCAGACCACGCGCGTGCCGTTCACCGTGTAGTCGAAGCTGTCATGCGTGTGGCCGTGGATCCAGAGCTGCGCGCGGCGGCCGTCCAGCAGGTGCTCGGCGTTCGAGACGAAGCAGGCATTCAGCGGCGAGCCGGCAAACCGTGGATGGATGCTGCGCGGCGACGGTGCATGGTGCGTGATGACCACGGTCGGCCCGGCGTGCGGCTCGGCCAGGCGCTGCGCCAGCCAGGCCTCGTGGCGCCGGAACAGCAGGGCCGCGTCCAGCGGCGTGAACAGGGCCTCCGAGTCCTCGCTGATCCGGATCCGGCTGAAGTCGCGCATGAAGCGGAACGCCGCTTCCACCGAGGCGCTGCGCCCGTCCGGGTCGCTGAACAGCAAGAAGTCGGTCCACAGCGTGCTGCCCAGGAAGCGCACGCCGTCGATGACCCGCACCTCGTCGTCCAGCAGCTCGATGCGGGTGCCGGCGCACAGCCGCCGGAGTTCGGCGCGCGTGCCCGGCAGGCTGCCGCCATAGAACTCGTGGTTGCCCGGCACGTAGAGCACGGGCCGGTCGAAGCCGCTTGCCCAGGCCACGGCCTCGTCCGGCCGGGCGATGTCACCGGCCAGCACGACCACGTCGGCATCGTTGCACGGCCGCGGCAACGCACCCTGGCTCAGGTGCAGGTCCGACAGGAGGTTGAGCTTCATGGCGTCAGCGCATCAGGCTTGTATTTATATCACGGCATGATATATTTGCCGAATGACCCTACCGAAAGCAGCGCCGCCCGGCCGCAGGATGGCCAAGGCCGATTTCGAGGCGCTGGCCGAGTTCCGCTACCAGCTGCGCCGGTTCCTGCGTTTCAGCGAGGAGCTGACGCACCAGCACGGCATCACGCCGCTGCAGTACCAGCTGATGCTGCAGGTCAAGGGCTTTCCGGGCCGCTCCTGGGCCACCGTGGCGGAGCTCGCGGAGCGCCTGCAGGCCAAGCACCACGGCGTGGTGGCGCTCATTTCGCGCTGCGAGGCGCTGGGCCTGGTGCAGCGCCAGGCCAGCCAGACCGACCTGCGGAGGGTGGAGGTCCGCCTGACCCCCGAAGGCGACCAGCGCATCGAGCAGCTGGCGCGCCAGCACCGCGCCGAGCTCCAGTCGCTGCCCCGCCTGGTGGACTTGCCCGCGCGGGCCGGGGCCTGAGGGGCCGGCCATGCGCATGCCCGCCTACACCGAAGCGGCCGGCTGGGACCTGTACCGCGCCATCGTCGAGCAGTCGCAGGAAGCCATCATCTTCGCCGACCGCGAGGGCCTGATCCGGCTGTGGAACCGCGGCGCCGAAGTCCTGTTCGGCTACGAGGCCGCCAGCATGCTGGGGCGCAACCTCGAGGTCATCGTCCCCGAGAAATTCCGGCGCGCGCACAACGAGGGCTTTCGCAAGGCCGTGAGCGCCGGCCAGACCCGGCACGAAGGCCGGGTGCTGACCACGCGCGCGTGCCACAAGTACGGTAGCCGCCTGTATGTGGACCTGAGCTTCGGCCTGCTCAAGGACGCCTCGGGCACCGTGATGGGCGCCTATGCCATCGGGCGCGACGCCACGGCCCGGTACATGGAGCAGACCGCGCTGCGGCTGCGCGCCGAGGGCCACACCGGTTGAAGCGCGCCATGCCGAGCCGCAGCTTTCCGGGTTTCGAGTCGCCGGCCGCCGGGCCCGAGGCACCGCTGCAGCTATTGGCGGCCTGCCACGAGCGCATGGCGCGCCAGTGCGCAACGCTGCGGCGCCTGGTGCCGCATGTGGCCGAGCGCGGGCCCGACGCCGCGGCGCGCGAGGCCGCGCAGGCCGTGATGCGCTACTTCGATACCGCCGCCCTGCATCACCATGCCGACGAGGAGCAGGACCTGTTTCCCGCGCTGCTGGAGTCGATGGCCGGCTCGGATGCCGTGTGCCTGCGCGAACTGACCGAGGGGCTGGCCGCGGAGCACCGCGATCTCGAGACGGCGTGGCAGCGCGTGCGCCAGCCGCTGGAGCGCATTGCGGCCGGCGAGAGCGCGCCGCTGCCGCCGGGCGAGGTGGAGGCCCTGGTCGGTGCCTACCAGCGCCACATCGCGCGCGAGGACAGCGAGCTGCTGCCGATGGCGGCGCGCCTGCTGGGCGAGCACGACCTGGCCCGCATCGGGCAGGCCATGCGCGCGCGGCGCGGCATCGGCTCGCCGTGAGCTACCGGGAGGAGAGCAGGGCGCGCGCCACTTCGGCGAAGCCCGCGCCGCGCTCGGCCTGCGTGAGGTAGCGCGGGCGGTGCACCAGCTCGGGCAGGAAGCGCGCGATGTTGGCCACGCCCACGCTGTGCGGAAAGTGCTCGAACATCAGCTGGTCGTTGGTCGAGTCGCCCACATAGGCCCAGCGGCCGATCTCGGCGTCGAGCTCGCGGCCGAACAGCTCGCGCACGATCCAGCGCGCGCCCGCGAGCTTGTGGTGCTCGCCGAACCAGCCGTTGATGTGGATGCTGCTGACCGTGGCGTTCATGCCCTCGGCCCGCATCAGGGCCACGGCCTGGGCGATGCGCTCGGGCGGCAGGTGGTTGAACTCGCTGTGGTCGATCGCGATGTCGGTCTCGCGGCCCGGCGAGTCCTCGGCCAGCACCGCGCCCGGCACCTCGCGCAGCACGCGCAGGGCCACCTGCTGCATGCGCGCGAAGTTGGCGGCGCGCTCGGCGGCACTCTGCTGGTATCTTTTTGATAGCAAACTATCACCACCCGACGCGGACATCGGCGTGTTTTGGCTTGAAATCAGCGCCACCGAGCCGTTTTCAGCCACGATCGCATCGACCGGCCAGCTCTGCGCGAACGGCACGCTCCAGCCCACCGGCCGCCCCGTGATCGGAATCACGTGCAGGCCCGCGGCCTTGAGGTCTGCCAGCGCCTGCAGCGCGTCGGGCGTGATCGCGCCGCCGGTGGTCAGCGTGTCGTCGATGTCGGTGAACACGCCGGCGATGCCGCGCCGCGCCTCGGCAGGCCAGTACGCCAGGGGCTGGAGATCCCTCGTCATCCGGCGCTCTGCAGGCTCAGGCCGGCATGCTCGCGCAGCGGATGGAAATGGATCTTCGGGAAGCGCTCCTGCGCCAGCCGCACGTCGTAGGGCGAGGTGCAGAGGTAGGCCAGGGTGTCGGCCGCGTCGTGCGCCAGGCGCTGCGGGTAGGCCTCGGTGAAGGCCCGCAGGTCGGCCGGCGAGTCGGCCGTGATCCAGCGCGCGCCGGTGTACTGGCAGCCTTCGAGCCGCACGTCGGCGTCGTATTCGGTCTTCAGGCGGTGCTGCACCACTTCGAACTGCAGCTGGCCCACCGCGCCCAGCAGCATCGGGCCGCCCACGTCGGGGCGGAACACCTGGATCGCGCCTTCCTCGCCGAGCTGGGCGAGGCCCTGCTGCAACTGCTTGGTGCGCAGCGGGTTCTTCAGGATCACGGTCATGAACAGCTCGGGCGCGAAGAACGGCAGGCCGGTGAACTGCAGGCTGGCGCCGTCGGTGATGGTGTCGCCCAACTGAACGCCGCCATGGGTGGTGAAGCCGATGATGTCGCCCGCGTAGGCCTCGTCCACCGCCTCGCGGCGCTGGCTCATGAAGGTGACCACGCTGGTCGGCCGCAGCTCCTTGGCGGTGCGCTGCACCTTGAGCTTCATGCCCGGCGTGTAGCGGCCCGAGGCCATGCGCACGAAGGCGATGCGGTCGCGGTGGTTGGCGTCCATGTTGGCCTGCACCTTGAACACCACACCCGCGAAGTCCTTGTCCGCGGGCTGGATCTCCTTCACCACCGGCTGGCGGTTGACCAGCGTGGTGCTGACGCGCGGCTGCGGCGGCGGCGCCAGGTCCACCAGCGCGTCCAGCACCTCCATCACGCCGAAGTTGTTGACGCCCGAGCCGAAGAACACCGGCGTCTGCTTGCCCGCGAGGAAGGCCGCGTGGTCCCAGGCCGGCGAGGCGCCGGCGGCCAGCTCCATGCTCTGCTCGGCGGTCTCGAACTCGTGGCCGAAGCGCTGAATCAGCGCCTCGCGCTGCGCCAGCGGAATGGTCTCGAAATCCTGCGGCAGCCGCTCGCTGCCCGACTCGAACACCGTCATCGCGTGGGTGCGCAGGTTCATGATGCCGCCGAAGCTCTTGCCCTGGCCCACGGGCCAGGTCATGGGCACGCAGGGCATGCCGAGCTCGCGCTCCACCTCGTCGAGGATGTCCAGCGGCTCGCGGACCTCGCGGTCCATCTTGTTGACGAAGGTGATGATGGGCGTGTCGCGCTGGCGGCAGACCTCGATCAGGCGGCGCGTCTGCGCCTCCACGCCGTTGGCCGCATCGATTACCATCAGCGCCGAATCGACGGCGGTGAGCACGCGGTAGGTGTCTTCCGAGAAGTCCTTATGGCCGGGCGTGTCGAGCAGGTTGATGACGTGGTCGCGGTACAGCATCTGCATCACCGAGCTGGCCACCGAGATGCCACGCTGCTTTTCGATCTCCATCCAGTCGCTGGTGGCGTGGCGGCTGGCCTTGCGGCCCTTGACGGCGCCCGCGATCTGGATCGCGCCCGAGAACAGCAGCAGCTTTTCCGTCAGCGTGGTCTTGCCGGCGTCGGGGTGGGAGATGATGGCAAAAGTCCGGCGGCGCCGGGTTTCAGAGGCGTAGGACACAACGGTTCCAGAGGGTGAGGCGGAAGCGGTCGCTTCCGCGAAAGGCAGGCAGGCGGGCCAGCGCCCGGATCGGCGTGATTTTACCGGGCCGTGGCAGCGGGGGCGCCACGGCGCGCGGAAGGCCTTGGGGCGGCGCCGGCCTCGGCTATAGTCGTCCGGAGGGCGCCGCCGCCGTGCCGGGCGGGCCCGACGCCCGGCCCCTGCCGGGGCGCTCCAGGAGGTGACCATGCTCTCGCTCGAATCCGTCCAGCATCTGCTGGAGCCGCTGTTTCCCGGCCTGATGGGCGTGCGCCTCATCGAGTTCCAGCCCGAGCGGGTGCTGGCCGAGATGGTCGTGCGGCCCGATCTGTGCACGGCCGGCGGCATCCTGCACGGCGGCGCGTCCATGGCGTTTGCCGACACGCTGGGCGCCTTGGGAACGATCGCGAACCTGCCCGAGGGCCAGCGCACCACGACGACCGACTCCAGCACCAAGTTCATCGGCGCGGCGAAAGTCGGCAGCACGGTCACCGGCGAGTGCATCGCACTGCACCGGGGCCGCACCACCATGGTCTGGCAGACGACGATCCGCTCTGCCGAAGGCCGGCTCTGCGCCGTCGTGACGCAGACGCAGCTCGTGCTGGCGGCCTGACCTGCCTGCGCCCGCTCGAGCGGGCGGCTTATAATTGCGGCTTCCGAGGAGCGTTGCAGCGTCCCCGTTGTCAGACGGGGCGTGAGGCTCGGATCCACACCCGCAACGACGCTCGCCCACGCTTCTGTGAGGTGAGTTTCTTCCCCAGAACGTGGTTTTTTCAAGCACAGCCTCTGGAGAGAAAACCATGAACGCCGTTCTCAAGCCCGCGTCCGCCACCGACAGCGCGATCGCCGACCTGTCCCTTGCCGCCTGGGGCCGCAAGGAGATCCGCATCGCCGAAACCGAAATGCCCGGCCTGATGGCCATCCGCGAAGAGTTCTCGAAGGCGCAGCCGCTCAAGGGCGCGCGCATCACCGGCTCGCTGCACATGACCATCCAGACGGCCGTGCTGATCGAGACGCTGCAGGCCCTGGGCGCCACCGTGCGCTGGGCCTCGTGCAACATCTTTTCCACGCAGGACCACGCCGCCGCCGCCATCGCCGCCACCGGCACGCCGGTGTTCGCCATCAAGGGCGAGACGCTGGCCGACTACTGGGACTACACCCACCGCATCTTCGAATTCGGCGCCAAGGGCGCTGAAGGCGAAGGCCCGAACATGATCCTGGACGATGGCGGCGATGCCACCATGCTGATGCACCTGGGCCAGAAGGCCGAGAAGGACCTGTCGGTGCTGGCCCACCCCACCAGCGAAGAGGAAACCATCCTGTTCGCCGCCATCAAGGCCAAGCTGGCCGTGGATTCGACCTGGTACACCCGCAAGTCGGCCCAGATCATCGGCGTGACCGAGGAAACCACCACCGGCGTGCACCGCCTGAACGAAATGTCGGCCAAGGGCACGCTGCTGTTCCGCGCCATCAACGTGAACGACTCGGTGACCAAGAGCAAGTTCGACAACCTCTACGGCTGCCGCGAGTCGCTGGTGGACGGCATCAAGCGCGCCACCGACGTGATGATCGCCGGCAAGGTGGCCTGCGTGGCCGGCTACGGCGACGTGGGCAAGGGCTCGGCCCAGGCGCTGCGCGCGCTGAGCGCCCAGGTGTGGGTGACCGAGATCGACCCGATCAATGCCCTGCAGGCCGCGATGGAAGGCTACAAGGTCGTGACCATGGAGTACGCCGCCGACAAGGCCGACATCTTCGTGACCACCACGGGCAACAAGGACATCATCACGCACGACACCATGGCGAAGATGAAGGACCAGGCCATCGTCTGCAACATCGGCCATTTCGACAACGAGATCGACGTTGCCTCGCTCGAAAAGTACGAGTGGGAAGAGATCAAGCCCCAGGTCGACCACATCACCTTCCCCGACGGCAAGAAGATCATCCTGCTGGCCAAGGGCCGCCTGGTGAACCTGGGCTGCGGCACGGGCCACCCGAGCTTCGTGATGTCGTCCTCGTTCGCGAACCAGACCATCGCCCAGATCGAGCTGTTCACCAAGCCCGACGCCTACCAGGCCGGCAAGGTCTACGTGCTGCCCAAGCACCTGGACGAGAAGGTCGCGCGCCTGCACCTGAAGAAGGTCGGCGCGATGCTGACCGAGCTGACGGACGCGCAGGCCGCCTACATCGGCGTCAACAAGAACGGCCCTTACAAGCCCGACACCTACAGGTACTAACACCCCCGAAGCGCCTGCGGCGCCTCCCCCTCAAGGGGGCGACACCGGTCGTCCGGCAAAGCCGGTCCGACGGTGTCTCCCGCGAGAGATCGGGTCACGCAGCAGGCCTCTGGACCTGCTGTGCGTGCTGATCAACTCCTCGTCGAACGCGGCCTGGCCGCGTCGCGCTCGCAAGCCCAGCGCCTGATCGCCTCGGGCGTGCAGTGGCGCGCCGTGCCGGCCGGGGCGTGGAAGCCCGTGGCCAAGAACGGCGACGAGCTGCCCGCGCTGGCCGAGCTGCAACTGCTCGACACGGCCGAGGCGCGCTACGTCTCGCGCGGCGGGCTCAAGCTCGAAGGGGCGCTGGCCGCGGCCGGGCTGGCGGTGTCGGGCCGGACCTGCCTGGACGTGGGCCAGTCCACCGGCGGCTTCACCGACTGCCTGCTGCAGCAGGGCGCGGCGCGCGTGGTGGGGGTGGACGTGGGCCACGGCCAGCTCCATCCCCGGCTGCGCGCCGATGCGCGCGTGGTGTGCCTCGAGAAAATCAACGCGCGGGAGCTGAGCGCTTCGATTTTGATAGCAAACTATGACCAGGCGACAAGGACATCGGGCCAGTTTGATGCCCAATTCGGGCTGGTGACCGGCGATCTGTCCTTCATCTCGCTCACGCTGGTGCTGCCGGCGCTGGCGCCGCTGCTGGCCCCCGGCGGCGCGCTGCTGATGCTGGTCAAGCCGCAGTTCGAGCTGCAGCCCGCGCAGATCGGCAAGGGCGGCCTGGTGAAGGACGCGGCGCTGTATGCCGAAGTCGAGCAGCGCCTGCGCGGCTGCTGCGCCGCGCTCGGGCTGCAGGTGCGGGGCTGGTACGACAGCGCCATCAGCGGCGGCGACGGCAACCGCGAGTTTTTTGTGTACGCAACCCATTCACAAGGAGGAAGCCATGCGTCTTCCCATCAGTCTTGAATTCTTCCCGCCCAAGACGCCCGAGGGCGCGGCCAAGCTGCGCGTGGCGCGCCAGCAGCTCTACGCGCTCGAGCCCGAGTTCTGCTCCGTCACCTACGGCGCGGGCGGCTCGACGCAGGAGGGAACCTTCGGCACGGTCGGCGAGATCCTGGCCGAGGGCGTGGACGCGGCCTCGCATTTCTCGTGCATCGGCGCCACGCGCGACACGGTGCGCGAGCAGCTCGCCACGCTCAAGGCCATGGGCGTCAAGCGCCTGGTGGCGCTGCGCGGCGACCTGCCCAGCGGCTACGGCGCGGGCGGCGAGTTCCACTACGCGAGCGACCTGGTGGCCTTCATCCGGGCCGAGAGCAACGGCGGCTTCCGCATCGAGGTGGCCTGCTACCCCGAGGTCCATCCCCAGGCCAGGTCGCCCGAGGCCGACCTGCAGGCCTATGCGGCCAAGGTGAAGGCCGGCGCCGACTCCGCCATCACGCAGTATTTCTACAGCGCCGACGCGTACTTCCGCTTCGTGGACGACACGCGCCGGCTTGGCCTTCAGGTGCCCGTGGTGCCCGGCGTCATGCCGATCACCAGCTCCACCCAGCTCATGCGCTTTTCCGACGCCTGCGGCGCCGAGATCCCGCGCTGGATCCGGCTGCGCCTGCAGAGCTTCGGCGACGACACGGCTTCCATCAAGGCCTTCGGCCTGGACGTGGTCACCGGCCTGTGCGAACAGCTGCGCCGCGGCGGCGCGCCGGGCCTGCACTTCTACACCATGAACCAGGCGCCGGCCACGCTGGAGATCTGCCGCCGCCTGGGGCTGGCCGGCTGATCCACGGCTCTGAGGCATTCCGCCTGGGTTACCATTTGTAATCCAAACGTTTGCCGGGATGAGGACCGGGAGGGAGCGAGGAATGCACAAGTCTTTTGCGATCTGCGGCGCGCTCGCGCTGCTGGTGGCCATGGCGGCGGCGCAGGCGCAGAGCCGCTATGTCTGCAGCAATGGCCGCGGCGGCGCCACGGTGTCCGACCGGCCCTGCAACAGCGGCGGCATGGTCTATTACGGGCCGACGGAAGGCCCCGGCATCGCGCCGCGCTACGAGGCGCCGATCCCGAAGGTCGGCGAGGCGCCGGCCCATCTCAAGTACATGAGTGCGCGCTGCAGCTCGCTGCATGACGCGATCCGCACGGCCCAGGTGCGCGGGCTCAAGTCCGAGACGGTGGCCGAGATGCAGAAGAACTACCGGCGCGAGTGCGCCGAGAACGAGAGCGAGGCCTCGGCCCGCCTCGGGCAGGACCGGCGCGACCAGCTGCAGCAGCGCGGCGAGGCCCGGCAGGCCGAGAAGCTCGAACGGGACCGCGCCAGCCTGCGCGAACAGCAGTGCGGCGAGTCCAAGCGCATCCTGGTGACCAAGCGCGCCCGCACCGACCTCACTGAGGGCGAGCGCAACGAGCTCAAGCGCTTCGAGGACAACTACCACGCCCGCTGCGGCTGAGGCTGGCCGGCCTCGGCCCACTGCAGCAGCCGCTGCGCGCAGCGGCGCAGCGCCGCGTGCAGCTCGTCCGGCTGCCGCACTTCCACCTCGAACGACAGCCGCGCGAGCTGGCGCGCGTACCAGTCCAGGTCGTCGGCCTGGCTGTGCAGTAGCACGCCGCCCTCGCAGGGCTGGAACAGGCCGATGGCGTCGAACAGCTCCTCGCGCGCCGTCGGCAGGTCGGTCTTGAGCAGGACCTGGATGCCGATGGCGCGCGGCAGGCTCGCGATGCCCAGCGCCACATGGCGCACGGCGTCGAAATCGGCCGGGGCGCTGAAGTGCGCCTGCAGCGGCTCGACCTGCTGCACCCGGTCGAGCCGGAACGAGCGCAGGCCGCCGCGCAGGTGGCACCAGCCCGCCATGTACCAGCGCCCGGCGCGCCAGGCCAGGCCGTAGGGATCGACCTCGCGCTGGCTGGCCTCGCCCTGCGCCGAGCGGTAGGCCAGGCGCACGCGTTGGTGCTCATGGGCCGCGGCGCTGAGCGCCAGCAGCACGGCGTTGTCGGCCGCCGGCTCGGGCTGCGACAGGTCCAGCCGCACGGTCTCGCCCAGCGCGCGCACGCGCCGGCGCAGTGGCTCGGGCATCACGCGCTCGAGCTTGGCCTGCGCGCTCTGCACCGCGGGGGCGGCGTCGGCCAGGCCCAGGCCGCGCACGGCCAGCAGTCCCATCGACAGGGCCAGCGCCTCGTCGTCGGTGAACATCATCGGCGGCAGCTTGAAGCCCGGCATCAGGCGGTAGGCGCCGTAGCGCCCGCGCTCGGCCACCACGGGAATGCCGAGGTCTTCCAGCCGCGCGATGTAGCGGCGCAGCGTGCGGCCATCCACCTCGAGCCGGCGCGCCAGCTCGGGGCCGCTGAGCGCGCCATGGGCCTGCAGCAGTTCGAGCACCGTGAGCACGCGGGTGGTGGGCGAGTACATGGGGGCAGTTTATTCCTGAATCAGGGCTGATTATGTCCTGATTGACTCGTACAGTCGCCTGCCACGGGCCGGCTGGCGGCCCGCCACCGCAAGGAGATTCCCATGGACGTATTGGCTGGGCTGCACCTGTCGCAGCTGTGGCTGTTTTTCATCATCCTGCTCGGCGTGATCGTGCTGCCGGGGCTGGACATGGCGTTCGTCATGGCCAGCTCGCTGGTGGACGGGCGCCGCTCGGGCCTGTGCGCGGTGGCGGGCATCGTGGCGGGAGGCGCCTGCCACACGGCCATGGGCGCGCTGGGGGTGGGCGTGGTGCTCAAGCTGTTTCCGGCGGCCTTCAATGCGCTGCTGGTGGCCGGCGTGCTCTACATCGCCTGGATCGGCTGGGGCCTGCTGCGCAGCGCGTCGGCCTTCGACGGCGCGGTGAAAACCGCGTCGCGCCCGCTGCCGGCCACCTTCGGCCGCGCCATGCTGACCTGCCTCATGAACCCCAAGGCCTATGTGTTCATGCTCGCGGTGTTTCCGCAGTTCGTGCGCCCCGAGGGCGGCCCGGTCTGGCAGCAGGCGGGGCTGCTGGGGCTGATCATCGCGCTCACGCAGGCCGCGGTCTATGGCGCCGTGCCGCTGGGCGCGGGCGGCGCGCGCCGCTGGCTGGAGGGCAGCCCGGCCGGCAATCTCGTGCTGGCCCGCTCCGTGGGCGGCGTGCTGGTGCTGGCGGCGGCGTGGACGGCGCTGGAGGGCTGGCGCGCGCTCTGAGCGCGCGGGGGCGCGGCGTCAGCGCTCGTCGTAGCTCACCACCACGCGCGGCGTGAGCGGGCGGGCCTGGCAGGTCAGCACGAAGCCCTGGTCGATCTCCCAGGGCTCGAGCGTGAAGTTCTTCGCCATCTCGACCCGGCCTTCGAGCACCTTGGCGCGGCAGGTACAGCAGACGCCGCCCTTGCAGGAGTAGGGCAGGTCCAGCCCGCCTTCGAGCGCGACGTCGAGCACGCGCTCCTGCGCGCCCATGCGGAAGTGGTGGGTCTTGCCGTCCATCACCACGTCCAGCGCCACTTCATGCTGTTTGGGGGCGGAGGTCCTTGTCGCCCGGTCATTGTTTGCTATGGTTTTGGTAGCAACCGGACTGTCTGCCGAGAAGAAGCGCTCGCTGTGCACGCGCTCCTTCGGCAGCCCGGCCGCGAGCAGCGCGCGTTCGGCGGCGGCGATCATGCCCTCGGGCCCGCACAGGAAGGCCTCGTCGATGCCGGCGGCCGGCAGCACGCCGGCCAGCAGCTCGGCCACCTTGGCCTCGTCGATCCGGCCGTTGAGCAGGGCCACCTCCTGCGGCTGGCGCGACAGCAGGTGGATCAGCGTGAGGCGCGCGGGGTACTTGTCCTTCAGATCCTGCAGCGTTTCGTTGAACATGATGGTGTTCACACGCTGGTTGCCGTAGACCAGGGTGAAGCGCGAGTCCGCCTCGTCGGCCAGCGTGCTGGCGATGATGCTCAGCAGCGGCGTGATGCCCGAGCCCGCGGCAAAACCCACGCGGTGGCGCGCGCCGGGCGCGCGCGGCGTGAAGCGGCCTTCGGGCGGCATCACGTCCAGCGTATCGCCAGGCTTGAGCCGGGCCACGGCCCAGCGCGAGAACACGCCATCCGCCACCGGCTTGATGCCGACCTCGATTTCCTGCAGCCGGGTGTAGCGCGCCTTGGGGCTGCAGATCGAGTAGCTGCGCCGCACGGCCGCGCCGTCGATGGTGGCGCGCAGCGTGAGGAACTGGCCGGGCCGGAAGTCGAAGGTGTCGCGCAGCGCGGGCGGCACCGCGAAGGTGATGGCGGCCGAGCCGGCGGCGTCGGGCGTGACGCGCTTGACGGGCAGCGGATGGAAGTGGGGCGTGGACATCGAGCGGGCTCTGTCTCTCAGTAGGGCTTGAAGTAGTCGAACGGCTCCAGGCAGTCCAGGCATTTGTGCAGCGCCTTGCAGGCGGTCGAGCTGAAATGCGAGGTCTCGGTCGTGTTTGGAGAGCCGCAATGCGGGCAGGTCGGCGCCGGCGGGCCATCGGATGTGCTCTTTTTAGGAGCAAACCGGATCACGTGGCCGGCCTGCGGCGCAGCGACGGCGTGCGGCGGCGCGATGCCATAGGCGCGCAGCTTGTCGCGGGCCGCGTCGCTGATCCAGTCGGTGGTCCAGGCCGGTGCGAGCTGCGTCGTGATGCGCGCGCTCAGGCCCTCGCGCGCCAGCGTGGCGCGGATGTCGTCGCCGATCTGATCCATGGCGGGGCAGCCGCTGTAGGTGGGCGTGATGACGACCTCCAGGCCGTCGCCGTCCGGGCGCACCTCGCGCAGGATGCCGAGTTCGCGGATCGACACCACGGGGATCTCGGGGTCGGGCACGGCCTCGAGCGCGGCCCAGGCCTGGGCGACGGCGTTCACCACGCGGCCTCCGGGTGCTGGCGCGCCAGGCCCTGCAGCTCGCCCAGCAGGTAGCTCAGGTGCTCGGAGTGCAGGCCTTCCTTGCCGCGCGGCAGGTGGCCGCCCGGCGCGGGCCGCCGCAGCGTGGCCTCGCGCAGCGCCTCGTCCACCGCCTCGTCCCAGGCCGGGCGCAACGCCGCGGCGGCGGCCCCGGCGCCATGGGCGCAGGCCTCGGCTTCGGCCGGCGAGACGGTCCAGAACTCCTGGGTGTAGGGCATCAGGTGGTCGAGCGCGGCCTGCGTGCGCGCGTGCGACTCGGCCGTGCCGTCGCCCAGCCGCACCAGCCAGCCGCGCGCGTGGCGCAGGTGGTAGCGCACTTCCTTGGCCGACTTGGCGGCGATGGCGGCGAGCTGCGGGTCGGCCGAGCGCTGCAGCGCCTCCCACAACTGCACCATCAGCGCGCTGTAGAGGAAGTTGCGCACGATGGTGGTGGCGTAGTCGCGCCCGGTGGCGGCGGTGCCGGCCAGCGGGCCGTGGTGCGGCAGCTCCAGCAGGGTGTAGTTGCGGAATTCGTGCGCGTCGCGGAAGTAGGCGAGGGTGTCCTCGGTCACGGGCTCGGTGGCGCCATCGTTCATCAGCGCGGCGGCGTGCTGGTAGAGCAGGCGGGCCTGGCCGATCAGGTCGAGGCTGATGTTGGCCAGCGCGATGTCCTCTTCCAGCACCGGGCCATGGCCGCACCATTCGGCGTTGCGCTGGCCCAGCACCAGGGCGTTGTCGGCCAGGTGCAGCAGGTAGTCGACGTGCGCGTGCATCACATGTGCCCGATGTCGTCGGGAATCTCGTAGAACGTGGGATGGCGGTAGATCTTGTCGCCCATGGGCTCGAAGAACTCGGCCTTGTCGTCGGGGTCGCTCGCGGTGATGGCGGCCGAGGGCACGACCCACAGGCTCACACCCTCCTGGCGCCGGGTGTAGACGTCGCGCGCCATCTGCAGCGCCTGCTGCGCGTCCACCGCGTGCAGGCTGCCGCAGTGCTTGTGTTCCAGGCCCTGCTTGGATCTTATAAAGACTTCCCAGAGAGGCCATTCGTTCTGCGCGGTGCTCATGCGGCCTCCTTCAGGGTGCGTGTCCGTTGCTTGGCGGCGTGGGCCAGCGCGGCGTCGCGCACCCATTGGCCGTCCTCGTGCGCCTTGACGCGGGTGGCCAGGCGCTCCTTGTTGCAGGGGCCGTTGCCGTTGACGGTGGCCCAGAACTCGTCCCAGTCGATCGCGCCATAGTCGTGGCGCTGCGTGGCCTCGTTCCACTTCAGCTCGGGGTCGGGCAGGGTCACGCCGAGGATCTTCGCCTGCGGCACCGTGGCGTCCACGAATTTCTGGCGCAGCTCGTCGTTGGAGATGCGCTTGATGCCCCAGCGCATGCCCTGCGCGCTGTTGGGGCTGTCGGCGTCGGGCGGGCCGAACATCGCCAGTACCGGCCACCACCAGCGGTTCACCGCGTCCTGCACCATCTCGCGCTGCGCCGCCGTGCCCTGCATCTGCGCCATCAGGCTCTCGAAGCCCTGGCGCTGGTGGAAGCTCTCCTCCTTGCAGATGCGGATCATGGCGCGCGCATAGGGGCCGTAGGAGCAGCGGCAGATCGGTACCTGGTTCATGATGGCCGCGCCGTCCACCAGCCAGCCGATCACGCCCACGTCGGCCCAGGTGAGGGTGGGGTAGTTGAAGATCGAGCTGTACTTGGCCTTGCCCGCATGCAGCGCATCGAGCATCTGGTCGCGGCTGGTGCCCAGGGTCTCGGCCGCGCTGTAGAGGTACAGGCCGTGGCCGCCCTCGTCCTGCACCTTGGCCAGCAGGATGGCCTTGCGCTTGAGGCTGGGGGCGCGGCTGATCCAGTTGCCCTCGGGCAGCATGCCCACGATCTCGCTGTGCGCGTGCTGGCTGATCTGGCGCACCAGCGTCCTGCGGTAGGCCTCGGGCATCCAGTCGCGCGGCTCGATCTTGCGGTCGGCGTCGATCGCGGCGTCAAAGCGCGCCTGCAGCGCGGCGGTCTCCGCGCTCACAGGCTCGGGAACGGGCCGCAGCCCGCTCGGGGCGGTAGCGGAAGACGGGTCCGGAATATCGAGCGACTGCGTATACATGCGTGAGTCTCCGCGCCGCAAGGAGGGCGGCTTGGGTGGCAGTATACCAATTAACCGACCAATTGGTCGGTTAATTGGCGCCTCAGCTTTCCAGCGTGAAGGACGCCCGTTTGTCGCGGCCCAGCAGTTTCTTGAGCTGCGGCAGCGCTTCGGCCAGGCCGGCCTTGAGGGTGTGGGGCGGGTTGATGATGAAAACACCGCTGGCGGTGAGCCCCGGACGCGGCGCCTGCTCGCCGGGCAAGGTCACGCGGTCCATCTCGGGCCCCTGGCCGATACTGAGAACGGCATGCAGCCAGGGCTTGCCTGCCTGGCGGGCCAGGGTCTTGAGGCGGCGAGGCAGCTCATGCGCCTCCGGGCGCGGAATGACCGGGTACCAGACCATGTAGGCTCCCGTGGGAAAGCGCACCAGGCATTCTTGTATGCAGGCGCTTACTTTTATGTAGTCGCTCTTTATTTCGTAGCTGGGATCCATCAGCACCAGGGCCCGCCGGGACGGCGGCGGCAAAAAGGGGCGCAGGCCCTCGAAGCCGTCTTCGCGCGACACGGCAACCTGGCGGCCCGCTTCCAGCTGGGCGATATTGGCGGCCAGCGTCTTGCTGTCGGTCGGATGCAGTTCAAAGAGCTTGAGCTTGTCGCGCGCTTCCTCGCGTAGCAGGCGCTGGGCCACAAAGGGCGAGCCGGGGTAGACGGTCAATCGGCCGGGCTTGTTGAACTCCGCAATCAAGGCGAGGTAGTCCTGGATCAGCGGGGATAGCGGGGTTGCCGGTGTGCCGGCCGCCAGAGCGAACAGTTTGAGCACGCCATCCACGGCTTCTGCGCCCTTGGTGGCGTAATCGCCGTCGAGCCGGTAGAGGCCGGCGCCGGCATGGGTGTCCAGCACCGTCAGGGCTGCATCTTTTTGCAGCATGTGGCGCAGGACGGCAATCAGCGTCATGTGCTTGAGCACGTCGGCGTGGTTGCCCGCGTGAAAGGCGTGGCGGTAGGAAAACATGGCTCGATTATCGGCGCTGGGCGTACAAACCCCAGTGTCGGGCTTCTGGCGCTGAATTAAGCTTTAAGTTCTAGATGTTGACTTGGTTTTTTACCCCTCTCGACAGGAGCTCCCCATGACGCTGATCCCCCACTGCCGCTTGGCAGCCCTGAGTGCCTGCTTGACGCTGGTGCCGCTTGCCGCGCTGGCCCAGGCGCCGGCCCCCGATTTCCAGCCGCGCAAGGAAATCAGCCGCGTCGACCTCAGCGGCGCGCCGGGCATGGAGGTGGTGAGCTCCGTGAGCGAGTACAAAACAGGCGAAGTGCTGGGCCGGCACATCCACCACGGCGTGGAGGCGGCCTATGTGATCCAGGGCACGACGGTGCAAGTGCCCGGCAAGGAGCCCATGACCCTGGTCGCCGGCTCGCCCGTGCTCAACCTGCGCGACGTCATGCACGGCGGCTACAAGATCGTGGGCGAGCAGTCGCTCAAGCTGTTCACCGTGCACATCGTCGACAAGGGCAAGCCGCTGTACGACTGGGACAAATAAGTCCTCGTGGGGCCTCGTTTGACGACGCGGGAGCAAGTTTCATATAATTGAAGGCTTCGCAGCGTTTTTGGCCCCGCGGCGAAGGCATCCGCAAGGGTGCAACCCCACCTAAGAGATTCCCGCCAGAGGAACACCGACCGTGGAAAAGGGCCTCCAAACCAACTCGTAAAAGAGAACTCATGAAAACGTTCAGCGCCAAACCCGCTGACGTGACGCACGAGTGGTTTGTGATTGACGCGACCGACAAGGTCCTCGGACGAGTAGCCAGCGAAGTTGCTCTCCGTTTGCGCGGCAAACACAAGGCCATTTACACGCCTCACGTCGATACCGGTGACTTCATCGTCATCATCAACGCAGCCCAGCTGCGCGTCACCGGCGCCAAGCCGCTCGACAAGATGTACTACCGCCACTCGGGCTACCCGGGCGGCATCAGTGCCACCAACTTCCGCGACATGCAGGCCCAGCACCCCGGCCGCGCGCTCGAGAAGGCCGTCAAGGGCATGCTGCCCAAGGGCCCGCTCGGCTACGCCATGATCAAGAAACTCAAGGTATACGGCGGTGCCGAGCATCCGCATACCGCCCAACAGCCCAAAGTGCTGGAAATCTAAGGAGCCTTGAGATGATTGGTGAATGGAACAATGGCACCGGCCGTCGCAAATCCAGCGTCGCCCGCGTGTTTCTGAAAAAAGGCACCGGCAAGATCACGATCAACGGCAAGGACATCCAGTCCTACTTCGGCCGCGAAACCTCGATCATGATCGCCAAGCAGCCCCTGCTGCTGACCAACCACGCCGAAACCTTCGACATCCTGGTCAATGTGGCCGGTGGTGGCGAATCGGGCCAGGCCGGCGCCACGCGCCACGGCATCACCCGTGCCCTGATCGACTACGACGCAACGCTCAAGCCGGCCCTGAGCCAGGCCGGCTTCGTGACGCGCGACGCGCGCGAAGTCGAGCGCAAGAAGGTCGGCCTGCACTCCGCACGCCGCCGCAAGCAGTTCTCCAAGCGTTAAGCACGGCGACAGCCTTCCGAACAACCGCCAGCGCGAAAGCCCTGGCGGTTTTTTTCATGCCTGAGAGCCGCGCATGACCCGGAGCGCGTGCCTTTTTCCAGCGGGGGCGCCGCGGAACTGGCTCCGCCAGGCCGCTGGCGTCGCCCCCTTCCCTGAAGGGGGGAGGCGGAGCGCGCAGCGCGAAGCCTGGGGGTTTCCTTTGTTAGACTCCCCGCTCCATGCGATTTCGCCTGCTCCGCCGCCGCCTGACCATCAGCGCCCCGCGCATGGCCGTGCGCAGCGCGCTGCCCTGGCCGGTGCGCTGGATCGTGGCCGCCATCGTGCTGGGCTTCAGCGCGGCGGTGGCGCTGTGGGCTTTTGAATTCGGCAAGAGCATCGCGGGCCTCGACGTCAACGCCAAGGAAGAACTCGTCAAATTGCGCACCGAGGTGGCCGAGCTGCGCGAGGCGCGCGACAAGGCGCAGTCGGTGGCCAACACCTCCGGCAGCCTGCTGACCACCGAGAAGGCGGCGCAGGAGCGGCTGGCGGCGCAGATCCGCCAGCTCGAGGCCGACAACCGGGCCCTGCGCGACGATCTCGGCTTCTTCGAGAAGCTCATTCCATCGAGCGGCGAAGGCCTGGCGATCCGCAGCCTGCAGGCCGAGGTGATGGGCGGGGGCGCCGGGTCCCAGATGAAATGGCAGGTGCTGGTGATCCAGCCGGGCCGCAACGTGGCGGAGTTCAATGGCCGGCTGGACCTGGTGCTGACCGGCCTCCAGGATGGCAAGCCCTGGACCATGTCGCTGCCCGGCGGCCCGCAGGCGCTGCAGTTCAGGCAATACCGCCGCGTGGAGGGGGTGATCGACCTGCCGCCGCAGGCCGTGGTAAAAAGCGTGTCCGCCAAGGTGATGGAGGGTGCCGCCACCCGCGCGGTCCAGGGCATCAAGCTGTGACACAACCCTATCGTTGAGGAGTGACCGATGTTTGGCAAGAAAAAACAACCCCCGATCAAGAGCCTGATTGCACAGGGCAGCCGGATCGAGGGTAATTTCACGTTCACCGACGGCCTGCGCGTGGACGGCGAAGTGGTCGGCGACATTCACGCCAACCCCCAGGGCGCCAGCATCCTGGTGATCTCGGAGTCGGCCAGCGCCAGCGGCGAGATCCACGCCGATCACGTCATCATCAACGGCACGGTGCGCGGTCCGGTCCATGCCTTCGAACTGCTCGAATTGCAGCCCAAGGCCCGGATCGAGGGCGATGTGCACTACAAGGCGCTGGAAATGCACCAGGGGGCCGTGATCTCCGGCCAGCTCCGCCCCATGGGCGAGGGCGAGGAAAAGCCCACACTCAAGCTGGCGGCAAACAATGGCTAGGCGCGATTCCCGAGCGAATTGAAGTAGTATTTGGCCCAAGTCCCCACCGGAGCCCCCCATGAGCGCACTCGCCGACAACATCCAGACCGACATGCCCGCCCCCATCGTCTTCACCGACAGCGCGGCCGCCAAGGTGGCCGACCTGATCGCCGAGGAAGGCAATCCCGATCTCAAGCTGCGCGTGTTCGTGCAGGGCGGCGGCTGCTCCGGCTTCCAGTACGGCTTCACCTTCGACGAAATCACCAACGACGACGACACCACCATGACCAAGAATGGCGTGTCGCTGCTGATCGACGCGATGAGCTACCAGTACCTGGTCGGCGCCGAGATCGACTACAAGGAAGACCTGCAGGGCGCGCAGTTCGTGATCAAGAATCCGAACGCCACCTCCACCTGCGGTTGCGGCTCCAGCTTCTCTGCGTGAGCCCGCGCCGCCGCTGCGCCACGAGCCGCCTTCGGGCGGCTTTTTCTTTTTGCCGGGGAGCCGCCTCTTCCCGCCTCAAGCCATGAAACAAGAACAGTCCCTCAAGATCCTGCTGTGGCTGGTGGCCATCGGCTTCTTCATGCAGACGCTGGACGCCACCATCGTCAATACCGCGCTGCCGGCCATGGCCGCCAGCCTCGGCGAAAGCCCGCTGCGCATGCAGTCGGTGGTGGTGGCCTACTCGCTGACCATGGCCATGCTGATCCCGGCCTCGGGCTGGATCGCCGACCGCCTTGGCACGCGCCGCGTCTACATCGGCGCTATCGTGCTGTTCGTCGTCGGCTCCGTGCTGTGCGCGCTGTCGCACAGCCTGACCCAGCTGGTGGCCTCGCGCGTGGTGCAAGGGCTGGGCGGCGCCCTGCTGCTGCCGGTGGGGCGGCTGGCCGTGCTCAAGACCGTTCCGCGCGAGCGTTTCCTGCAGGCCATGAGCTTCGTCGCGATCCCGGGCCTGATCGGGCCGCTGATCGGCCCCACGCTCGGCGGCTGGCTGGTGGAGGTGGCCTCATGGCACTGGATCTTCCTGATCAACGTGCCGGTCGGGTTGGCCGGCTGCGTGGCGACCCTGCGCTACATGCCGGGCCCGCCGAGCATGGCCGTCACGCGCTTCGATCTGGCGGGCTACCTGATGCTGGCCTTCGGCATGGTGGCCCTGTCGCTGGCGCTGGACGGGCTCTCGGGGCTGGGCTTGCGCCAGGCCGGCGTGCTGGTGCTGATGATCTTCGGCCTGGCCAGCCTGGCGGCCTACTGGCTGCACGCCCTGCGCCGGCCCGACCCGCTGTTCTCGCCGCAGCTGTTCACCGTGCCGACATTGCGCATCGGGCTGCTGGGCAACCTGTTCTCGCGCCTGGGCAGCTCGTGCATGCCGTTCCTGATCCCGCTGCTGCTGCAGGTGACGATGGGCTACTCGCCCCTGCAGGCCGGCATGATGATGCTGCCGGTGGCGCTCGCCAGCATGTCCATGAAGCGCCTGACCACACCGCTGATCATGCGCTTCGGCTACCGCCAGGTGCTGGTGGTCAACACCTTGCTGGTGGGGCTGGGCATGGCCAGCTTCGCGCTGGCCTCGCCGGACCAGCCGCTGTGGCTGCGCATCATTCAGCTCGCGGCCTTCGGGGCGGTCAATTCGCTGCAGTTCACGGCCATGAACACCATCACCCTCAAGGACCTGGACCACGGCATGGCCAGCAGCGGCAACAGCCTGCTGTCGATGGTGCAGATGCTGGCCATGGGCATGGGGGTGGCCGCGGCGGGCGCCGTGCTGGCGGCCTTCACCGCCTATTTCGAGCGCGGCGGGCCGACCCAGACGCTGAGCGCCTTCCAGGCCACCTTTGCCTGCATGGGGCTGATCACGATCGCCTCGGCCGCGATCTTCTGGCAGCTCTCGCCGGCCGACCGGGCGGTCACGGCGGCGCGGGAGGCGCCCGACCTGTCCGATTGAGGCCGGCCGGGCCGCCGCTCAGGCCGGGTAGACGGCGCCCAGCACGCGCGGCCCGGCGGCGCCGGTGACGCTGGCCAGATTGCCGCTGGCGTGGCCCAGGGTGCGGTGGGCCAGCCACGCGAAAGCGGCCGCCTCGACCTGCAGGGGCGGCAGTCCATGGGCCTGCGACGACTCGACCGCCACGCCGGGAAGCCCGGCCTGCAGGCGCTGCATCAGGTAGGTGTTGAGCGCGCCGCCGCCGCAGACAATCAGCAGCTGGCTGTCCTTGCCATGGCGCTGGAGGTCGGCCACGCAGGCGCTGGCGGTGAACTCGGCCAGCGTGGCCTGCACATCGGCCGGCGCGGCGGTGCCGAAGCCGGCGAGCCGGGACTGCAGCCAGGACGGGTTGAACAGGTCGCGTCCGGTGCTCTTGGGCGGCGCCTTGGCGAGGAAGGGCTCGGCCAGCAGGGCTTGCAGCAGCGCCGGGATGACTTGGCCGCTGGCAGCCCAGGCGCCGCCAGCATCGAAGGGCTGGCCGGTGTGCTGCTGGCACCAGTGGTCCATCAGCCCGTTGCCGGGGCCGCAGTCGAAGCCGAGCACCGTGCCGTCGGCGCCGAGCACGCTGAGGTTGGAGATGCCGCCCAGGTTGAGCACACCCACCGTCTGGCCGGGCCGGCTGAACACGCCCTGATGGAAGGCCGGGGCCAGCGGCGCGCCCTGGCCGCCGGCTGCCAGGTCGCGGCTGCGGAAATCGGCCACCACGGCGATGCCGGTGAGCTCGGCCAGCAGGGCCGGGTTGTTGAGCTGCAGGGTGTAGCCGGTGCCGTCGAATTCCTGCGGGCGATGCCGCACCGTCTGGCCGTGTGCGCCGATCGCGCGGACCTGGGCGGGGGCTGCGCCGCCGGAGGCCAGCAGCTCCTGCACCACGGCGGCGTAGCTGCGCGCCAGCGCATTGGCGGCCAGCGCCTCGCGGTGCAGCTCGTTGTCGCCGGGGCTGTTGAGGGCCAGCAGTTCTGCTCTCAAATTGATAGCAAACGGAGCCGATGCGTGGCGGACTACCGTGGGTTTCGAGGTAGAAAAGTCGGCCAGGACGCCGTCCACGCCGTCCAGCGAGGTGCCGGACATCAATCCGATGTAAAGCTCAGCCATGCGGCCCATGGTAGCGCATGGGCTGCGCAGCGACTACTGGGCGCTGGCCTGCTGCACGGTGGCTGCCGACGACAGCTGCACGCGCATCGACGCGGCCAGCTTGTCGAAGGCCGGGCGGGCGGCGGCCGAGACCGGCACGGCCTCGGTCTGGCGGGCGATCGTCATCGGATCGCGGTACACGCCGTTGACGCGGAATTCGAAGTGCAGGTGCGGGCCGGTGGCCCAGCCGGTGGAGCCGACGAGGCCCACGATGTCGCCCTGGCTGAGCTGCTGGCCGCGCCGCACGTTGATGCGGCTCAGGTGGGCGTAGGCCGTGCTGTCGGCGCCGCGGTGCTTGACGATGACGATGTTGCCGTAGCCGTTCTGCGTGCCGGCGAATTCCACCACGCCGTCGCCCACGGTGCGCGCGGGGGTGCCCGTGGGGGCGGCGAAGTCCACGCCGGTGTGGGCGCGCCACTTGTTCATGATGGGATGCAGGCGCATCGCAAAGCCGCTGGTGATGCGCGAGAACGCGACCGGCGAGGTCAGGTAGGCGCGGCGCAGGCTCTGGCCGTCCAGCGTGTAGTAGGCGCCCTTCTGGCCGGGCTCCTGGAACCACATGGCCTGGTAGGTCTTGCCGTCGTTCACGAATTCGGCGCTCAGCACGCGGCCGGTGCGCAGCGGCTCGCCGTCGGCTTCCAGCGTCTCATAGACCACCGAGAAGCGGTCGCCCTTGCGCAGCGCGCGGTGGAAGTCGATGTCGCCGGCGAACATTTCGGCCAGCTGCACCGCCACGCCATCGGGAATGCGGGCGTCGTCGGTGGCGGCGAACAGCGAGGAGCGGATGATGCCGCCCGCCAGCCGGCTCGAGGCCGTCAGCGCCGCGGTTTCGATGCGCGAAGCAAAGCCCTGCGGGGTTTTCTCGACCACCAGCCGCTGGAAGTTGCCGCCATCGTCGGGGCTCCAGCGCGCCTGGAGCTTGAGCAGCTCGTTCATGTCGCTGGCTTCCACCGTCACGTTGCGGCCCGCGCGGCCCAGCAGGCCGATGCGGGCGTTGGCATCATTGCGCAGGAAGGCCGCCGCGGCGGCATCGTTCAGGCCAAGCCGCTTGAGCAGGGTGTCGGCCGTGTCGCTGGAGCGGGTGAGGTCCGAGCGAAAGAGGTTGAAGCGGTGCGTGTCGAGCGCTTCGGCCTGCTCGACCAGCGGCAGCGGCTGCACCGCCTCCAGCACCTCGCGCACAGGCAGGTCGGAGGGATCGGGCGCGAAGGACGCCACGGCAAAAGCGCCGCCGCCGCCGCCCAGCAGGAGGGCGGCGACCAGGGCGGTCAGGCGTTTGGGGTGTCGCTGGATCGTGTCGGCAAGCTGGGTCAGCAAAGTCTGCCCAACGGCAATGAAACCGTTTTTCAAAAATCTGTCCCCGGAAAGAGTGAGGTTTTGTCCTACATCGCCGCGGGCAGGTTTCCTGCGGTAAGAGACGCAACCTTCGGCTGCAAAAACCGCGCCACTTAAAATAGGGCGCCGCTGCAAAATGATGGACAGTATATCGGGGCGAGCCACCCCGCCTCCCAAAAAACCCTTATGAATCAAGCTGTTGTTACAAAATTCCCGGTCACGGACTCGGTTCGGCAGGCCCTGGCCGTCTCCCTGCGCGGCTGCGACGAACTGATACCCGAAGACGAGTGGGTCCGCAAGCTGGCCCGTTCCGAGGCCACCGGCGTGCCGCTGCGCATCAAGTTGGGGCTGGACCCGACCGCGCCCGACATCCACGTCGGCCATACGGTGGTGCTCAACAAGATGCGCCAGCTGCAGGACCTGGGGCACCAGGTGATCTTCCTGATCGGCGACTTTACCAGCCTGATCGGCGACCCATCCGGGCGCAACAGCACGCGCCCGCCGCTCACGCATGAGCAGATCCGCGCCAATGCCGAGACCTACTACAAGCAGGCCAGTCTGGTGCTGGACCCCTCGAAAACCGAGATCCGCTACAACAGCGAATGGAGCGATCCGCTGGGCGCGCGCGGCATGATCCAGCTCGCGGCCAAATACACGGTGGCGCGCATGATGGAGCGCGATGACTTCCACAAGCGCTTCACCACCGGCCAGTCGATCAGCGTGCACGAGTTCCTGTACCCGCTGATGCAGGGCTACGACTCGGTGGCGCTCAAGTCCGATCTGGAGCTCGGCGGCACCGACCAGAAGTTCAACCTGCTGGTGGGGCGCCACCTGCAGCAGGAGTACGGCCAGGAGCCGCAATGCATCCTGACCATGCCGCTGCTAGAGGGCCTGGACGGCGTCGAGAAGATGTCCAAGTCCAAGAACAACTACATCGGCATCAGCGAGGACGCCAACACCATGTTCGCCAAGTGCCTGAGCATTTCCGATGTGCTGATGTGGCGCTGGTTCACCCTGCTGTCGTTCAGGAGCGAGGCCGAGATCGCCGCGCTCCGGGCCGAGGTGGAGGGTGGGCGCAACCCCAAGGATGCCAAGGTGATGCTGGCCAAGGAGATCACCGCGCGCTTTCACAGCGCGGCCGCGGCCGATGCCGCCGAGCAGGACTTCATCAACCGCAGCAAGGGCGGCGTGCCCGACGAAATCCCTGAGGTCTCGCTCAGCGGTGCGCCGCTGGGCATTACCGCGCTGCTCAAGGCCGCGGGCCTGGCGCCGTCCGGCAGCGAGGCCAGCCGCCTGATCGACGGCGGCGGCGTGCGGGTGGACTCCAGCGTGGTCAGCGACAAGGGCCTGAAGCTGGCCGCCGGCACCTATGTGGTGCAGGTGGGCAAGCGCAAGTTCGCCCGGGTCACGCTCGCCTGAGCGCTCCGCACGGCTCGCGGCCGTGCGTCGGCTACCTGGCGCCGGCCCGCTCCAGCAGCTCGGCCATCTCCGTGTAGCCGCGCGCTTGCGCCAGCTGCAAGGGCGTGCGGCCCTGCCGGTCGGCCAGCCGCAGGCTGGCACCCGCATCGACCAGCGCGCGCAGCGTGGCCCGATGGCGCGGCCCGCCGTCACCCAGCACGATGGACTCGATCACGGCGGTCCAGTGCAGGTTGTTCACGTGGTCCAGCGGCGCCCCGGCGGCGATCAGCTGCCGCACCACGCCGTCGTGGCCCAGGTGGGCCGCGGCGATCAGCGCGGTGCCGTCGTAGCGGCTGGTGGTCTGCGCGGCGCTGGCGCCGAGCGAGAGCAGCAGGCGCAGGGTGTCCTCGTCGTCGGCGACGGAGGCGATCGTCACCGCGTCGTAGCGGTCGTTGTCCAGCAGGTTGAGGTTGGCCCCGGCCTGGGCCAGCGCGCGGATGGCGTCGCGCTGGCGTGCGAACGCCGCCACGTGCAGCGGCGTGCGGCCGTTGCTGTCGCGGGCATTGAGGTCCGCCCTGGCGGCGGCGAGCTTCGCGATCCGGGGGACATCGCCCTGCCGGGCGGCGGCGTGCAGCCCCTGGTAGTTCGCGGCCTCGGCCGCGCTCGGGGCCACCTGGGCCACGGCGGGCCAGGCCGCCAGGGCGCCGAGCGCGCAGGCCGCGGCCATCACCAGGTGGTGCCGGCGTGAGGGCTGACAGGGTGAGTACATGGCCAGTCTCCGGGGCTTACTTCAGCAGGTCCTTGACCTTGTCGAGCGCGGCGTTCGCGCACTGCTCGTCCAGGTTGCCGCCGGGAGCGCCGCCGACGCCGATCGCGCCGATGACTTCATTGCCGACCTTCACCGGCACGCCGCCGCCGAGCAGCAGGTAGCCGGGGATGTTGACCAGGTTGGCGGCCGCGGGATTCTTCTGGGCGCCTTCCATCATGGCCAGCGTGGTGTTCTTGGCGGAGGCCGAGGTGTAGGCCTTCTGCTGGCTGGCGCCCAGCGTGTGCGGGCCGGCATTGTCGGCCCGCAGCACCGCGCGCACCGTGCCGGCGCGGTCGACCACGGTGGCGGTGACGGCGTAGCCGTTGGCGGCGCAAGCGGCCACCGCGCCGGCGGCGATCTGGCTGGCCAGTTCGAGCGACATGTTCTTTTCGGTGCGCACGGCCTGGGCGCCGGCAGTGACTGCGACGAGGGACAGGGCGAGGGCGGAGGCCTGGATGAGCTTGTGCATGGTGTTCTCCTGGAGCGGATGCGGTTCAATCAACCGTGGGAGAACTTTAGGCCGCCCGCCTTGCCGGCACCATGCGTGTGGTTACGCGCGGGGCTCCGTAGAACTACGGAAGCTTCAGGCGGACGGCGGCTCGTCCACCAGAGCCGCGTACTGCCGGATCAGCTGCGCCAGCGATTCGGCGCCAAGTTTGGCGAACAGGTTGGCGCGGTGGGTTTCCACGGTGCGTGGCGACACCTGCAGGGCGCGGCCGATTTCCTTGTTGGTGAGGCCGGCCACGATCAGGCCCAGCACCTCGCGCTCGCGGGCCGAGAGCTGGGCGTAGCGCTCGCGCGCTTGGCGGTCGGCCTGGTTCCGCTGCCGCGACTGCACATGCTGGCGCACGGCGCCTTGCAGCGCCTCCAGCAACTGCTCGTCATCGACTGGCTTCTCCAGAAATTCCACCGCACCGGCCTTGAAGGCGCGCCGGCACATCTCGACCGTGCCATGCCCGCTGAGCATGATGACCGGCTGGTCCACGCCTTGCGACACCAGCGTGTCGAGCACCGCGAGGCCGCTGATGCCGGGCATGCGCACGTCCAGCAGGATAGCGCCGACGCTCTGGCGGTCGAAGTCCTGCAAAAAAAGCTGCGGGTTGGCCCAGGCCTGCACGCGCAGGCCCACGGTGCCGATCAGCAGCGCCAGGCTGCTGCGCACGGCCTCGTCGTCGTCGATCAGGTGGACCACCGGGGACAGCGAGGCGCTCATGAGGCGCCCTCCGCCACGGCGGCGGCCAGGGGCAGGGACAGGCGGAAGACCGCGCCGCGAGGCGCGTTGTGGGCCGCCATCAGGCTGCCGCCCATGCCGGCGGCCAGGGTTTCGCACAGGCTCAGGCCGAGGCCCAGGCCGCCCTCGCGCGTGGTGAAGAAGGGCTCGAACAGGCGCGGCAGCACGTCCGGGGCGATGCCGGGGCCGCTGTCGCTGACGGTCAGCACACCCAGGCCGTCTTCGGCGCTGAGCGCCACGCCGAGGTGGCGCTCCAGGGCCGGCACCTGGTCGAGCGCCTGCAGGGCATTCATCAGCAGGTTGTGGATGATCTGCTCCAGCGCCACGGGCTCGGCCAGCACGGTCACGGGCGTGGCCGCCTGCTCCACCTCGGGCGCCACGTCGCGGCGCCGGCATTCGGGTTCGAGCAGATAGAGGGCGTTGCGCACCGCGTCGTGCAGGTTCACCGCCTGGACCTGGGTGGCGAGGTCGGGCCGCTCCACCGCGCGCCGCAGCCGGGCCACCACTTCCGAGGCGCGGCGCGCCTGCTCCACGGCCTGCGCCATCGCGCTGCGGGCGGTGTCCAGTTCGGGCGGATCGTCGCCCAGTAGGCGGCCGGCCGCCTGGGTGTTGGCCAGCACGGCGGTCAGGGGCTGGTTCAGCTCATGCGCCATGCCGGCTGCCAGTTCGCCCAGGGCATTGAGCCGCGCCACCTGGCCCAGGCGCAGCAGTTCCTCGGCCCGGCGGCGCTCCTGGCGCTGGCGCTGCAGTCCCTGCAGCGCGGCCAGCACGGCGGCCACCAGCGCGGCCCAGCCCAGCATCCAGCCCCAGGGCAGTTCGCCCCAGCCCACCTGGCGCACGGCCACCACATCGAAGGGCTGGCTGTCGGCCGCCAGGTGCTTGTGGAATTCATGGCGCCAGCCGCCGCCCTGGAGGCGGCCCGGCTGCAGCACGAAGGTCTGGCTGGCGTAGTCCAGCGTCACGCGCACCGGGCTGGTTTCGGGCGCCATCGGCCATTCGCTCCAGGGCACCGTGGCCCGCAGGTCCACCAGCAGCGCATAGCTCGCCGGCTCGGCCGCCAGCACCAGCTGGTAGCGGCCCTGGGCGAGATCGGTGCCGGCCAGCACCGGGCGGCGCAGCGCCCGCGACAGCGCCTCGGCCGTCTCCAGGCGCGCATCGAGCCAGGAGGTATCGCGGTCGCGCCGCTGCACGCTCAGGATCTGCGGGTAGACCGAGGGCAGGCGCTGCTCGGGCTGGGACGCGTCGCCGGCCGGCTGCAGCAGCGCCAGCGTGGCCAGCACCGCGTCGTGCTGCACCACGCGCTGGCTCAGCAGCCGGTGGGCGATGCGCGCGTCGGTCTCGAAGGCGTCCTGCAGCCGCGACAGTTCCAGGCGCGCCAGCAGCACGCCACCCAGGAGGGTGAGGGCGCACCATGCCAGGATCCACGGGGCGCGGCGTTGCAGGGCGGGCAGCATGCGCGCATTGTGCATGACGGGCCGCCTCGCCGGCACCCGCCGGCCCATCGTTCACAATCCCGGCATGACGTCCCCCGCGCTTTCACGCTTTCTGACGCCGCGGCGCCTGCTCTGGGCTTCGGTGGTGGTGGCGCTCGTCACCATCGTGATGAAGACGCTGGCCTGGTACATCACCGGCTCCGTGGGGCTGTTGTCGGATGCGATGGAGTCCTTCGTCAACCTTGCCAGCGCCGTGTTCGCGCTGCTGATGGTGACCATCGCGCAGCGCCCTCCCGACGAGGAGCACCCCTATGGCCACCACAAGGCCGAGTATTTCTCGTCGGGCTTCGAGGGCATCCTGATCATCGGCGCGGCCGGCGGCATCATCTGGGCGGCCGGCCACCGGCTGTTCGCCCCGCAGCCGCTGAGCTCGGTGGGCTGGGGGCTGGGCCTGTCGGTGGTCAGCTCGGCGCTCAACGGCCTGCTGGCCTGGGTGATGTTCCGCGCAGCCAGGGAGCACCGTTCGATCGCGCTGGAGGCCGATGCCCGGCACCTGGTCACCGACGTCTGGACTTCGGCCGGCGTGGTGGTCGGCATCGGCGCAGTGGTGCTCACGGGCTGGCTCTGGCTCGATGCGCTGGTGGCTATCGGCGTGGCGCTCAACATCCTGTGGGAGGGCGGCCACCTGATGTGGCGCTCCTCGCAGGGGCTGATGGACGAGGCGGTGGAGCCCGAGGTGCTGGACGCCATCCACCAGACGCTGGCCGGTTTCGAGCACCGCCGCGGCGAGATCGCCATCATCCGCTTCGACCACCTGTCCACGCGCCGCGCCGGCCAGCGCCGCTTCGTGGACCTGCACATGCACATGCCCGCGGGCTGGACGCTGGGCCGCGCGGCCGCGCTGCGCACCAGCGTGGAGCAGGCCCTGATGAGCGCGGTGCCGGGGTTGCGCGCCACCATCCAGTTGCTGCCGAGCGACGTGGAGGCGCATTTCGACGACGAGAAGGATCTTCTATGAGGCAATCCCCAGGCTTCGCGCTGCGCGTTCCACCAATCCTTTTCTACTGCGCGACGGGGCGCTCGCTGCATGCGCCGCAGGGGGAGCTGGCCTGATGCTGGCGCTGGTGCAGCGGGTGAGCGAGGCCCGCGTGGTGATCGACGGACAGGTGGCGGGCGAGATCGGCCCCGGCCTGCTGGTGCTGGTGTGCGCCGAGCGCGGCGACGGCAAGGGGCAGGCCGACCGGCTGCTGGCCAAGTTGCTCAAGCTGCGCATCTTCTCCGACGAGGCCGGCAAGATGAACCGCAGCGTGCAGGACACCGGCGGCGGCCTGCTGATCGTGAGCCAGTTCACGCTGGCGGCCGACACCTCGAGCGGCAATCGGCCCAGCTTCACTGGCGCCGCGGCGCCCGGCGAGGGGCGGCGGCTCTACGACCACTTCGTGGCGCAGACCCGTGCCGCGCATCCGGTGGTTGCCACCGGGCGCTTCGCGGCCGACATGAAGGTGCACCTGGTCAATGACGGGCCGGTGACGATTCCGCTGCGGGTGGCCTAGCGGCCGCGGCCCGCACCGCGTCGTCCACGCTCCAGAACAGCGCCACGCCGCCGGGGGCGGCCTCGCCGGCCAGCCCCATGCGCACCAGGGCCGCGCGCGGCCGGTCCTTGACGCGCGCCAGCAGCAGGGACTGGCCCTGGCCGCGCAGGCTGGCGGCGAACTCGGCCAGCGCCTCCACCGCCGTGCTGTCCAGGTCGTCGCAGACCTCCAGGCTCAGCACCACGACCCGCACCTGCGCGGCGTCGGCGCGCCGGTGCACGAGCTGGAACACCTGCTCGGCGTTGGCGAAGAACAGCGGCTCCTCGGGCCGCATGATGAGCGTGCCGGCCACCGTGGCCGCCTCGGGATGGCGTGTGCAATCCAGGTAGTCGCGCGTGCCCGGCAACTGCCCCAGTTCGGCGACCAGCGGCTGCGCGAAGCGCCGGATCGCTAGCAGCAGCGACAGCGCCACGGCCAGCAGCATGCCGAACAGCACGCCGGCCAGCAGCACGCCGGCGGCGGCCGCCAGCGCCAGCCAGGCGTCGCCGCCCAGCCGCAGGCTGGTCAGCAAGGTGCGCGGCCACAGGGCGTGCGAGAGGATGCCCACCACCACGGCGGCCAGCACCGGCACCGGCAGCAGGGCCAGCGCGGGCCGCGCCTGCCACAGCAGCAGCGCCAGCGCCAGCGCGGCGGCCACGCCGGCCCATTTGCTGCGCCCGCCGGCGGCCTGGCTGGCCGAGGCGGCGGACAGGCCTGCGCCCACCGGCAGGCCCTGCACCAGCCCGCAGGCAACGTTGGCCGCGCCCAGCGCCAGCAACTCCCGGTTGGCGTCGACCCGGTCGCCGCCCTGCAGCGCCAGCGAGCGCACCGCGCCCCAGGATTCGGCGAACAGAATCAGCAGCAGCGCGGGCGCGATCTCCATCGCATGCAGCCATTGCGCGCTGCTCAGGGCGGGCCATTGCCAGGCCATCGGCTGCCAGGCGATGTCGCCCACCAGCGCCACGCCGCGCGCGCCCAGGCCAAACGCGGCCGACAGCGCCACGCCCAGCGCCAGCACCAGCAGCGAGGTCGGCACGTACAGCCAGCGCCGCAGGCCGTGCGCCAGCGCCAGCCACAGGGCCAGCGCGCCCAAGCCCAGCGCCAGGCTGGGCAGATGCCAATGCGGCGCCTGCGCCAGCAGATCCCACAGCAGCGGCCCGACCTGCGCGGCATGCACCGGCACGCCCGCGATCGGCGGCAACTGCTTGAGCACGATGGTCAGCGCCAGCGCCCAGGCGAAACCGCGCAGCACCGGGCGCGAGATGAAGGCGCCAAGAAAGCCGGCGCGCAGCGCGGCGGCCGCGAGAAACAGCGCGCCGGTCAGCCCGACCAGCGCGTAGCCCATGGCCGGCCCGCCCAGGCTCAGGGCCGAGGCGAACACCGCCGCCGAGGACGAGGTGGGCGCCACCATGGCGAAGCGGCTGGTGCCGAACCAGGGGTACAGGCACAGGCCGGCCAGGGTGGCCAGCAAGGCGTGCAGCGGCGGCACGCCGGCGATCGCTGCGTAGGCCACGGCCTGGGGCAGCAGCACGCCGGCCACCGAGAGGCCGGCCAGCAGGTCGGGCCACCAGGCACTGCCCCCCGCGGGCGCGGCACCGGCCGGCGGGCGCGAAGGGCTTGCGTCGCTCATGGCACGCGTCGCCGCCGGGTCAGGACGCCAGGGGCGCGGCCTCGCCCGACCAGCCGGGCAGGTGGGCGGCCTCGGTGCTGTGGCACAGCGTCATGGCCTTTTGCAGGGCGGTGTCGGGGTCGCGCTGGATCTGCGCGGTCTTGATGCGGCGGCGGAAGAAGTCGGCCCACAGGAATTCGGCGAACGGTGTCGCGTCCTTGGGAAAGCCGCCGGCATGGCGCACCTCGCCGGCCAGGCTGCGGTAAGGGTCGTCGGTCAGCTTGTCCAGCGCCTTGGGCAGGTCGGCCACGGTGCGGCGGCGGCCCTTGGCATCGTAGGGGTGGACCCACTGGTGGTGGTCCATCACGGTCCAGAACTCGTCCTTGCCGAGCATGCTCAGGTCCTTGAGCAGCACCACGAAGCTCTGGTCCACGCCCTCTTCGAGCAGGGCGCGTCCCAGGTGGTGGTGGTCGACGATGTAGAAGTTGTCGCCCGGGCCGCGCACCGCGGGGAACCAGTGGCTGTCCAGGAACTTCTGGCGTTCGGCCTTGCCCATGCCGCTCCACAGGCCGCGCTTTTGCTCGACCTCGGCGTAGCCCACGGTGATCTGGGTCGGACGCAGCCGGCGCAGGTCGGTCTTGAACAGATGCTGGTGGCGGGTGTGCATGGCGGGCCTCCTGGGAGTGGCAATGAACGGTCCGCCAGTATCCCTCAGTAAGGGTTGCCGTACCCCAGTGCGCCGAGCAGCAGGATTTCCAGCGCCTCCATCTCCAGCGCGTCGCGCTCATGGGTCTCGTGGTCCCAGCCCTGGGCGTGCAGGGTGCCGTGCACCAGCAGGTGGGCGTAGTGGGCTTCCAGCGTCTTGCCCTGCTCGCGGGCCTCGCGCTCGACCACCGGGGCGCACAGCACGAGGTCGGCCATGACCACGGGCTCTTGCGCGTAGTCGAAGGTCAGCACGTTGGTGGCGTAGTCCTTGCCGCGGTACTGCAGGTTGAGCGCGCGGCCCTCGTCCTCGCCGACGATGCGCACGCCGATCTCGCCGGGCGCAGCCAGCGCATGGCCGACCCATGCGGCCACGGTGGCGCGCTTGAGCAGGGCGCGGTGGGCCGGGGCGCCGGGAAAGGCGCCGAATTGCAGTGAAACGGAGTTTTTTTGAGTCATTTAAGCCGGAAGTCCAGGTGGGGTGGACGAAGTGTGCTATCTATTTTGTAGCATCCACCCGCTTGCGCTGGGCGTCGTAGGCATCCACGATGCGCGCCACCAGCGGATGGCGCACCACGTCGGCGCTGGTGAAGCGGGTGTGGGCGATGCCCTTGACGCGTTTGAGCACGCGCTCGGCGTCCACCAGGCCGGAGAGCTGGCCCCTGGGCAGGTCGATCTGGCTCACGTCGCCCGTCACCACGGCCTTGCTGCCGAAGCCGATGCGCGTGAGGAACATCTTCATCTGCTCGGGCGTGGTGTTCTGCGCCTCGTCGAGGATGACGAAGGCGTTGTTCAGCGTGCGCCCGCGCATGAAGGCCAGCGGCGCGATCTCCAGCGCGCTGCGCTCGAACGCCTTGTTGACGCGCTCGACGCCCATCAGGTCGTACAGCGCGTCGTACAGCGGGCGCAGGTAGGGGTCGACCTTCTGGCTCAGGTCGCCGGGCAGGAAGCCGAGCTTCTCGCCGGCTTCCACCGCCGGCCGCGTGAGCACGATGCGCTGCACCGCGCTGCGCTCCAGCGCATCGACCGCGCAAGCCACGGCCAGGTAGGTCTTGCCGGTGCCGGCCGGGCCGATGCCGAAGGTGATGTCGTGGTGGGCGATGTTGTCGAGGTAGACCGACTGGTTGGGCGTGCGCGCGCGCAGGTCGGTGCGGCGGGTGTGCAGCGTCATGCTGCCGTCCTCGGCCTCGCTCATGGCCGCGTCGCCGGCCAGCATCAGCTGCACCTTGGCCGCGTCGATCGGGCGCGCCGCGATTTCGTAGAGCGCCTGCAGCACTTCGAGCGCGCGTTCGGCCCGGGCCTTGGCGCCGTCGACCTTGAACTGCTCGTGGCGGTGGGCGATCCTGACCTGCAGGGCCGCCTCGATGGTGCGCAGGTGCTCGTCCGTGGGCCCGCACAGGTGGCCGAGGCGGGTGTTGTTGGGCGGCGTGAATGAATGTCGCAGAATCAAGGGGATGCGCTTTTGCAGAGTGATCAACGCCCTGATTGTCGGGCCAAACCGCGGCTGGCTGCTGGCGCTGCTGTGTTGGGCCCTGCTGCCCCTGGCCTGGGCCGGCGCGCCGGCGGGGCCGGACGGCATCGCCACGTTCGACCTGGCGCAATTGTCGTGGAGCCCCTCGGCCACGCCGCCCGAGGTGTACGAGGCCGGCACGCAGAGCCTGCCGGCGGACTGGTCGCAGCGGCCGCAGTTCCACGGCCACGCCTGGTACCGCATCACGTTCGACGACCCGGGCCTGAGCCTGCCGGCGGTGTACCTGGAGCGCGCCTGCACCAACGTGGAGGTCTGGATCAACGGCACCCTGCTGGGCAGCGGCGGCCGCATGAGCGAGCCGCTCACGCGCAACTGCTACTACCCGCAGCTGTTCGTGCTGCCCGCGCGGCTGCTGCAGCCCACGGGCAACCGGCTGGACATCCGCCTGGCGGGCTATGCCCAGGGCGAGGTGACGGCGCGCCAGCGCCAGACCGGCCTGTCGCCGGTGCTGCTGGGCCCCGAGGAGCCGCTGCGCGACCGCTACGAGCGTCAGTATTTCTGGAACGTCACCGTGGCCCAGATCATCGGCGCGGGTATGGTGTCGTTCGGCCTGTTCATGCTGGCGCTGAGCCTGATGCGGCCGGCCGAGCGCTACTACCGCTATTTCGGCGCGTTCCAGATCGCCTGGGCCGTGATCGGCATCCGGCTGTACCTGCAGGACAGCCCGCTGCCCGGGGTCTGGACCGAGATCCTCATCACCTCGCTGTTTCCGCCCGCCATCTATGCCGGCGTGCAGTTCCTGCTGCATTACGCGGGCCAGTCCCGGCGCTGGGTCACGGTATTGCTGGCCGCGCAGTGCGTGGTGGTGCCCGCCTGCCTGGTGCTAGGCGGCCCGCAGCGGGTGTTCGGCGTGGCCTCGTTCTGGTACACGGTGGTGGTGGCGGAGTTCATCGCGGCGCTGGCCTGCTTCTGCTGGCAGGCCTGGCGCAGCATGCGCAACGAGCTGTGGCTGATCGGCTCGGCGGTGATGCTGGCCGCGCTGCTGGCCGGCGCCGAGATCGCGATCCAGAACGCCTGGGTCGATCTGCCGCGCGTGCACCTCGTCCATTTCGCGATGCCGGTGATCTTCGTGGCCATCGGCGCGCGGCTGATCCAGCAGTTCGCGGCGGCGCTCGGGCGCTCCGAGCGCGTGGCCCAGGAGCTGGAGCAGCGCGTGGCCGAGAAGTCGGCCGAGATCGAGCGCAACTACGAGCAACTCACGCTGCTGCGCACGGCCCAGGCCGCCCAGGGCGAACGCCAGCGCATCGCCTCCGACCTGCACGACGACCTCGGCGCCAAGCTGCTGACGATCGCGCAGGCCTCCGAGTCCGAGCGCGTGGCCGGCATGGCGCGCCAGGCGCTCGACGAGATGCGCCTGAGCGTGCGCGGCCTGACCGCCGCACCGGCCCGTGCGGCCGACGTGCTGGCCGACTGGCGCGCGGAGACGGTATCGCGGCTGGCGGCGGCCGGCCTGGCCGCGCAGTGGCAGGCCGACGAGCCGCCGCCCGACCTGGTGCTGCCCGCGCGCACCCACGTGCAGCTCACGCGCATCCTGCGCGAGGCCGTGTCCAACGCCATCCGCCACAGCGGCGGGGGCTGCTGCCGCGTGCGCATCGCGCTGCCGCCGGGCGCCCTGCGGCTCGAGGTGGAGGACGACGGACGCGGCCTGCCGCCCGAGGCCACGGCGTCGCTGGGCCACGGCCTGCCCGGCATCGAGCGGCGCGTGCGCACGCTCGAAGGCGTGCACGGCTTCTCCCCCGGCGCCTCGGGCGGCACGCTGCTGCGGGTGCAGGTGCCCCTGGGGCCGGCGCGCACCGGGGCCGCACGGGCCTGAGCGGGTGCCGGCCATCCGCTAACATGGCCTCCCTATGCAACATGCCCTGATCGTGGAGGACCTGCCCGAAATCCGCACCTGGCTCGGCCAGGTGGCGCGGGCGGCGTTTCCCTCGCTGCAGGTGGTGGCGGCCGCGCGGCGCGACCAGGCCCTGGCCTGCATCCACCAGGGCCGTTTCGACCTGGCGCTGATCGACCTGGGCCTGCCCGACGGCAGCGGCATCGACGTGGTGGGCGCGCTGCGCCGGCACCAGCCGCAGGCGCTGCCGGTGGTGGTGACGATCTACGATGACGACGACCACCTGTTCCCCGCGCTGCAGGCCGGCGCCTTCGGCTACCTGCTCAAGGAGCAGCCGCAGGACGCCCTGGTGGCGCAGCTGCTGCGCATGACCCAGGGCGAGCCGCCGCTGTCGCCGCCGATCGCGCGGCGCGTGCTGGCCCATTTCGCCGAGGCCGGGCGGCGCCAGGCCTCGCCGGTCCGGCCGGCCGACGACGAGGTGATGCTGACCGACCGCGAGACCGAGGTGCTGCAGCGCGTGGCCAAGGGCTACACCCTGCCCGAGATCGCGCTGCAGTTCGGCCTGTCCAAGCACACCATCGCCGACTACATCAAGCAGGTCTACCGTAAGCTCGATGTGTCGTCGCGCGCCGAAGCCGCGCTGGAAGCGGCGCGCCGCGGCCTGGTGCAGCCCTGACGCTGCACCCGCTTTTCTTCTCCTTATCACTCCAGGAACCCCATGATCGGACGACTGCAAGGCACGCTGGCCGAAAAGAACCCGCCCCAGGTGCTGCTGGACTGCCACGGCGTCGGCTACGAGGTGGACGTGCCCATGAGCACGTTCTACAACCTGCCCGGGCTGGGCGAGAAGGTCACGCTGCTTACGCACTTCGTGGTGCGCGAGGACGCGCAGATCCTGTACGGCTTCGGCACGGCGGCCGAGCGCGCGGCCTTTCGCCAGCTCATCAAGATCTCGGGCGTGGGCCCGCGCACGGCGCTCAGCGTGCTCAGCGGCATGAGCGTGGGCGAGCTGGCGCAGGTGGTGAGCCTGCAGGAGCCGGGCCGCCTGGTCAAGGTGCCGGGCATCGGCAAGAAGATCGCCGAGCGCCTGCTGCTCGAGCTCAAGGGCAAGCTCGGCGCCGACATCGGCGTGCATGCAGCGGTGACCAGCGATGCGCAGGCCGACATCCTGCAGGCGCTGATGGCGCTGGGCTACAGCGACCGGGAAGCGGCGCAGGCGCTCAAGGCGCTGCCGGCGGACGTGGGCGTGAGCGAAGGCATCAAGCTCGCGCTCAAGGCGTTGGCCAAGTAGCTTCCGCCCAAAAAAAACCGGCAGGCCTCGTGGCGCTGCCGGTGGGGCGGTTGCGGCCGGGCCGAGCCCGGCGCGAACACCGTTACTTGGCCGCCAGCGCCGCGCGCCAGCTCAGCGCGTAGGCCAGCTTGCCGGGCTTGGTTGCCGACACCGGGGTGTTGAGGTCGGTGTAGGTGGTGTTGTCGAAGCTCGTGCGCTTGCCCATCTGCACCGCGTTCAGCCCGGACGAGCCGATCACGGTGGCGTCGGGCGTTTCGAGCATCAGGTTGGAGGCGGCCTGGATGGCCTGCAGGTAGCTGGCTGCGTCGGTCAGGGTGTAGGCCGAGAGCTTGAAGTTCTGCGGGCTGGCCTGCAGCCATTCGGCCCAGTAGAACTCCAGGAACTCGGTGCCGGTGGCAGGCTGGTCGTAGCCGATGCCGCGCGTGAAGTACAGCAGCGAGCGGTAGGCGTCGTCCTTCAAGCCGTTGGAGAGGCCGAGCTGGGCCGGCAGGTCGGCCGGCGTGATGGCGCGGCCGTCGGGCGTCTTGAGCCAGGCCGTCTTGCGCGCGCGCATGCCGCGCCAGAAGCTCGCGTTGTTCTGGTCCATGAAGTTGCCCTTCATCACCACCGGGATCTTGACGCCGGCGCCGCCGCCGTTGGGCGCTTCCCAGAAGCTGGTGAAGGTGTGGTGCCCGTCCGTCAGGTACAACACGCCCTTGGGGCCGACCACGGCCGACTTGAGGGCGGTGATGTCGAAGGTCTTGGTCGAGCAGGTGAAGCTGCTGGTGCTGGTCAGCAGCGAGGTGCCCGCGATCACGCTCGCGCCCTTGGCGCCGTCGGTCAGGCCGGTGGCTTCGCAGTAGTCGTCGAACTCCTTCTTCCACTGGGTCGAGGCGTTGGCCGTGTTGTTGTAGCGCGCCAGCTTGTAGAAGATCTGGTCGTAGCCGATGGCCGGCTGCGTCGGGCGCGCATCGCCCAGCGTGATGGTCAGGGTGCCGGTGCCGTTGCTGGGCGCGGAGGCGTAGGTGGTGATCGGCGTCTGCGCCGGCAGCAGGCGGCACTGGCCCGAGAAGCGGGCGCTGCCCGAGGTGCCGGCGTAGTAGGCCGTGCTCTTGCCCACGGGCAGGAACACGCGTGCCAGGGCGCGGCTGTCGGACCACTGGCCGGTCACCAGGCCGTTCACGCCGGTGGCCAGCGTTGGCGTGGCGCCGATGGAGAAGGCGGCGTTGGGCGTGAGCGCCACGTCGGTGTCGATGGTGTCGGTCTGCAGCAGGCTGCCCGCGATCGACACGAAGTTGCGCTGCGTGCGGCCGGTGGCCAGGCCCTTGGCGTCCAGCTCGGGCTGGGCGCACAGCCATTCGCCGTCCAGCGCATTGGCGGCCAGCGGCACGGCCGCGCTTTGCAGCACCCAGGCGCCGGTGCGGAAGCTGCCATCGCTGGCGCTGGTGTACTCGTCCACGAACAGCGTGGCGGCGCTGGACTGCGCGCCCACCATCAGGCGGCCGATGCGCTGGCCGTCCAGCGTCAGGGCGAAGGCGCCGGGGAATTGCTTCTGGTCGGCCTCGGCCGCGATCTGGCCGCTTTGGCCGCCGCTGCAGCTGTCGCCGTAGGCCTGGCCCAGGCACAGGCGCAGCTTGCCGTCGGCCTGGACCTTGAGCTGGCCGTAGGCGCTGTCGGCCGTGCCCTGTGCCACGCCGCGCGCGCTGTAGGCCGTGGCCTGCTTGAAGAAGCTGTAGACGCCGGCCAGCTTGGCGATGTCGGCCACGCCCTGGTTGGAGGCCGCCACATGGCCCTGCAGCAGCGAGCCGTCGGCCGCCTTGAGGTTGGGCACCTGGGCCAGCGAGCCGCTCAGCAGCCCGCCTTCCACCTGGAAGCGCAGGCTCAGGCCGGTCAGCGCGGCGGACAGGGCCGCGGGCACGCCGCTGCCTGCGACGGCGCTGAAATTCGTGGCCAGCAGCGAGCCATCAGGCTGGGTGCTGTAGCGGGCGCTCAGGGCGCCGGCCAGGCCGAAGCGCGAGTCGACGAAGCGCAGCGTGAGCTGGCCGGCCGCGGGCTGGTCGAGCGCGATGGACACGGTGTCGCCGAAGCCGGCCGTGCCCACATACTGCGTGCCGCCCGACAGGGGCTGCAGCGCCACCGCCGGCGTGCCGGGGTTCGGATTGGGGTTGGAGGCCAGCAGCGAGTCGCCGCCGCCGCAGGCGGACAGCAGCAGGCCGGTGAGGCCGATCAGGCCCGCCAGGTGCGCGCGGGTCCGTTGGAAATTCATCATGGGCGTCCATCAGAAAAGGTTGAACAGGCCGGCGCAGGCCTTGTCAGGCGCTGCCGGGAGCGGCCCGATTCTGTGAACGCGGGATGACAATGGCGTGACAGCGCCTCCTGCGGGCCGCGGACTTGGGCACAATCCGGGATGGGCCGGCCGCCGCAGGCAGGCCAGGCCCGCACCAACCACCATGACCATCCAGACCGACGATTTCAGCCTCGACTCCGCACCGCGCCAGCGCGTGGTGTCCGCCGCGCCCGCCTCGCCCAACGAGGAGGCGATCGAGCGCGCGCTGCGCCCCAAGCTGCTCGACGAGTACGTGGGCCAGGCCAAGGTGCGCGAGCAGCTCGAGATCTTCATCGGCGCGGCCAAGAAGCGCCGTGAGGCGCTGGACCATGTGCTGCTGTTCGGCCCGCCGGGCCTGGGCAAGACCACGCTGTCCCACATCATCGCGCACGAGCTCGGCGTGAACCTGCGCCAGACCTCGGGCCCGGTGCTGGAAAAGCCCAAGGACCTGGCGGCGCTTTTGACCAACCTGGAAAAGAACGACGTTCTCTTCATCGACGAGATCCACCGCCTGAGCCCCGTGGTGGAGGAAATCCTCTACCCCGCGCTGGAGGACTACCAGATCGACATCATGATCGGCGAAGGCCCGGCCGCGCGCAGCATCAAGCTCGACCTGCAGCCGTTCACGCTGGTGGGCGCCACCACGCGCGCCGGCATGCTGACCAACCCGCTGCGCGACCGCTTCGGCATCGTGGCGCGGCTGGAGTTCTACACGCCCGAGGAGCTGGCGCGCATCGTGCGCCGCAGCGCCGGCCTGCTGCAGGCTCCGATGGACGAGGAGGGCGGCATCGAGATCGCGCGCCGTTCGCGCGGCACGCCGCGCATCGCCAACCGGCTGCTGCGCCGCGTGCGCGACTACGCCGACGTCAAGGGCGACGGCCGCATCACGCACGAGATCGCGCACAAGGCGCTGGCCATGCTCGACGTCGATCCTCAAGGCTTCGACCTGATGGACCGCAAGCTGCTCGAGGCCGTGATCCACCGCTTCGACGGCGGCCCGGTAGGGCTGGACAACATCGCGGCCAGCATCGGCGAGGAGCGCGACACCATCGAGGACGTGATCGAGCCCTACCTGATCCAGCAGGGCTACCTGCAGCGCACGCCGCGCGGGCGCATCGCCACGCTGGCGGCTTTCCGGCATCTGGGCGTGACGCCGTCCAAGAGCAGCCAGGACATGTTCGGCGCCTGAGACGCATCGGGGCGGGGCCGCCGGGCGCGGCGCCCGGCCGACAGCAGTGTGCAATAGGTCATGTCGAAGCACCGCGTGTCAACGTGCAGGAAATCTCTCAGGCTTGAAAAGCCGGTGCCGGGCGGGTACGCTGGCGCTGCCTTTTCAATCAAACCTGTCCAAGGAGGACCTCCATGAAGAAGTACCTGGCCGAGCTGATCGGCACGTTCTGGCTGGTGTTGGGTGGCTGTGGCAGCGCCGTGCTGGCCGCGGCCTTTCCGCAATTGGGCATCGGTTTCGCCGGTGTGGCGCTGGCCTTTGGCCTGACGGTGGTGACCATGGCCTTCGCCATCGGCCATATCTCGGGCTGCCACCTGAATCCGGCGGTGTCGTTCGGGCTGTGGGCCGGCGGGCGGTTCGAGGCCAGGGACCTCGTGCCCTACGTCGTGGCGCAGGTCATCGGTGCGGTGGCGGCGGCGGCCGTGCTCTATGTGATCGCCAGCGGCAAGCCGGGCTTCGCGCCGGGCGGCTTTGCCTCCAACGGCTATGGCGACCTGTCGCCCGGCGGCTACTCGATGATGGCGGTGCTGGTGTGCGAGGTGGTGCTCACGGCCGTGTTCCTGTTCGTCATCATGGGCGCGACCGACAAGCGCGCGCCGGCCGGCTTCGCGCCGCTGGCCATCGGCCTGTGCCTGACGCTGATCCACCTCGTCAGCATCCCGGTGTCCAACACCTCGGTCAACCCGGCGCGCTCCACGGGCGTGGCGCTGTTTGCCAGCACGGGGGCCGTGGGCCAGCTCTGGCTGTTCTGGGTGGCGCCGATCATTGGGGGCATACTGGGCGCCCTGATTTACCGGACCGTCGCTGGCGACGACTGACAAGTTGCTGCGCGGAGGGGCCGCGCCCGTCAACGGCCGACCGACCGTGCCTGATGATCGGGCTTTGAGTAGGCGAGTGCTGCCAAAAGGAGCATCAAATCGATACAATTTCCTTCTTCTTTGGATTTAGTTGCTGCGAAAAAGATAGCAGCTAACATAGCCAGGAGTTTGATCTGAATCACCTAGGCGGCAGTGAGCCGCTGGGCGCCCGCCAAGTCGCTGATCTGGCTTTTCTGAGCTGCCTACGCGGCAGTGAACGCCGACGCGGCTGAGAAGAAGATGACCGACCATTTCTGAGCTGCCTACGCGGCAGTGAACGTGAAGCCAAACAGGCCACCGCAGCGGGCAAGTTTCTGAGCTGCCTACGCGGCAGTGAACCGAGCTTGCGGGCTGGCTGGGCCTTCCGACATTTTCTGAGCTGCCTACGCGGCAGTGAACCCGATCCCGATGCCGCCACCCGGCAAGCGTCGTTTCTGAGCTGCCTACGCGGCAGTGAACCGGGGGGATTTCCTTAATCAGATTTCGCACATTTTCTGAGCTGCCTACGCGGCAGTGAACTCGCGTGCGGGCAATCAACGTGTTCGTGCGGGTTTTCTGAGCTGCCTACGCGGCAGTGAACGTGAACGGACGGCCACGCGCCGAGCTGACAGATTTCTGAGCTGCCTACGCGGCAGTGAACGGCTCCGGCGTGTTCACCGGGGGGACCTGCATTTTCTGAGCTGCCTACGCGGCAGTGAACGCAGGAAGCACTGGACAATGCGGCCAGCTTCGATTTCTGAGCTGCCTACGCGGCAGTGAACGGAACTCCATGCGAATGCGCACCCGCCATGCTTTTCTGAGCTGCCTACGCGGCAGTGAACGACAAGAGCAGCGCCGTGCTCAAGCGCATCCATTTCTGAGCTGCCTACGCGGCAGTGAACTCCTGTGGGTTACTGAGCGCGGCACACCGTGATTTCTGAGCTGCCTACGCGGCAGTGAACCGGGTGTTGACGGATGCTGACGCCGCTGAGTTTTTCTGAGCTGCCTACGCGGCAGTGAACCAGTAATGGATTCGATCATCCGGAAGCCCCAATTTCTGAGCTGCCTACGCGGCAGTGAACCGAAGGTGGAGGCCGTGGCCGCGTCAAACGTCTTTCTGAGCTGCCTACGCGGCAGTGAACGTCAGCGTGCCATCGCGAAACGCCTGCAAATCTTTCTGAGCTGCCTACGCGGCAGTGAACGACGGCCAGCCGTTCTTCGACACCGACCACCCTTTCTGAGCTGCCTACGCGGCAGTGAACACCGATACGCTACTCGCGCAGGCGGGCGCAGTTTTCTGAGCTGCCTACGCGGCAGTGAACGCAAACCCTGAGCTGGGCGCCATGCTCCAGCTTTTCTGAGCTGCCTACGCGGCAGTGAACGTCACGGGCCTGGCCGGCATCGCGCGCGCTCTTTTCTGAGCTGCCTACGCGGCAGTGAACGCAGTGAGGGCGCCGGACGGCAGCCGCTTCCTTTTCTGAGCTGCCTACGCGGCAGTGAACGCGAGTTCGGTGATTTCTCGTGTGGCCATAGCTTTCTGAGCTGCCTACGCGGCAGTGAACGCTGTGGATCGCGCTCGCCGTGGGGGCCGTATTTTCTGAGCTGCCTACGCGGCAGTGAACATCCCCAAGACGTTGCCATTCGTCCATGAGTCTTTCTGAGCTGCCTACGCGGCAGTGAACAAGTCATAGGCGCTGTTGAAGCCGGGCGGGTTTTTCTGAGCTGCCTACGCGGCAGTGAACACCCCGGCCACGAGCACGGCTTTGCCCTGCCGTTTCTGAGCTGCCTACGCGGCAGTGAACCGCCAGGCTGCGGCCCACGGCCATGCCCTTCTTTTCTGAGCTGCCTACGCGGCAGTGAACACGCTGGTGGTGGGCGGTGCGCCGACCGCGCCGTTTCTGAGCTGCCTACGCGGCAGTGAACCCGCCGTCGGCCAGCAGCGTGAGGCTGATACTTTTCTGAGCTGCCTACGCGGCAGTGAACGGCGCCCGACAGCGGCAGGTTCGTGGTGCTGCTTTCTGAGCTGCCTACGCGGCAGTGAACGGACGTGCCCGACCAACTGGAGTACGTGGGCCATTTCTGAGCTGCCTACGCGGCAGTGAACAGGAGTGCCCCCCGGCCTGGAAACTGCTTTGATTTCTGAGCTGCCTACGCGGCAGTGAACCGACTGCGCCGATCTGGCGGCCGAAGTCCAGTTTTCTGAGCTGCCTACGCGGCAGTGAACGTACTCGACCACCGCCGGCAAGACGTTCGACATTTTCTGAGCTGCCTACGCGGCAGTGAACCTGCTGCGCAGCAGTTGGCGCCGCTTCATGGTTTTCTGAGCTGCCTACGCGGCAGTGAACGCCGCCGGCCACCTTGACGGGAAACTGAGCCTTTTCTGAGCTGCCTACGCGGCAGTGAACGCGCCAAAACGTGGTCGACGTGATCTTCACCATTTCTGAGCTGCCTACGCGGCAGTGAACCTTTTGCCAGCGCTGCGACGTGGACCGCCTCTTTTCTGAGCTGCCTACGCGGCAGTGAACTGGCCACTCCTGACTGGGTTTTCATCGCGTTGTTTCTGAGCTGCCTACGCGGCAGTGAACGCCCAGTTGGAGCTGAAGAAGCTGGACGTGGATTTCTGAGCTGCCTACGCGGCAGTGAACAACCAGCCGATCCACCGCCACCTGGCTGCGCTTTTCTGAGCTGCCTACGCGGCAGTGAACGCCTGGCACGACCCGGACGTGGCCAACGTCGTTTTCTGAGCTGCCTACGCGGCAGTGAACAGGTCAAACCAGTCCTGCCCCGCCCGGATCGTTTTCTGAGCTGCCTACGCGGCAGTGAACAACCCGCGTACCTTGCGATGCGCGGGCCTGTTTTTCTGAGCTGCCTACGCGGCAGTGAACTGGACGGGCCTGGGCGACACCATGAGCCTCCAGTTTCTGAGCTGCCTACGCGGCAGTGAACACATAGGCCTTCTTGCCCTCCTCGTTCACATATTTCTGAGCTGCCTACGCGGCAGTGAACCGGCTCAAGCCCGAAGAGCAGATGATGGCCGTTTTCTGAGCTGCCTACGCGGTAGTGAACGCGCGCATCACGCCCCCAGGCCGACGCAGATCATTTCTGAGCTGCCTACGCGGCAGTGAACAACAGCTACGGCGCGAACAACAAGGTCACGCTTTTCTGAGCTGCCTACGCGGCAGTGAACGGTGGCAGCGGCTGCGGCCGCACCCGCAGGTTTTTCTGAGCTGCCTACGCGGCAGTGAACCCAGGACGCCATCGCCGCGCGCCAGGCCGATGATTTCTGAGCTGCCTACGCGGCAGTGAACACCCACCTCCACCACCGCTGCCGTGGCCACGCTTTTCTGAGCTGCCTACGCGGCAGTGAACGGAAATCAATGATGTGGGCGATCTGCTGGCTGTTTCTGAGCTGCCTACGCGGCAGTGAACAGGATCTTGACCACCAGGCTGAGTACCGGGTGTTTCTGAGCTGCCTACGCGGCAGTGAACACGCATTGGCCGCCGTCCTCCTGGAGGCTCATTTTCTGAGCTGCCTACGCGGCAGTGAACCTCAGGTTGTACTGGTCCAGGCCGTCCCATTCGTTTCTGAGCTGCCTACGCGGCAGTGAACCCGTACACCGCCTTCGGAACGACCGTCGAGCATTTCTGAGCTGCCTACGCGGCAGTGAACGATCTACGCGTCGGAAGAGCTGTCGCGCGAAGATTTCTGAGCTGCCTACGCGGCAGTGAACCGTAACACCGGCCTTAGCCAGTGCATCGAGCTTTTCTGAGCTGCCTACGCGGCAGTGAACGCAGTTCGCGCGCGAAGCCGCTGATGAAAACCTTTTCTGAGCTGCCTACGCGGCAGTGAACGTGCATGCCTCGCCCTATGGCGGCAGCGAGCATTTCTGAGCTGCCTACGCGGCAGTGAACACTTTTCATCCATGGGCCGGTCCTTTGCTACGTTTCTGAGCTGCCTACGCGGCAGTGAACGCCGCGAATGGAACGCACCTCACCGATCACATTTTCTGAGCTGCCTACGCGGCAGTGAACACACGAGCAGGGGCAACCCGTTCTTGTCGAAGCTTTCTGAGCTGCCTACGCGGCAGTGAACTCTCAGCGAGCGCAGGTCCTGGATCGGTCAATTTTCTGAGCTGCCTACGCGGCAGTGAACCTCGCTACTCAAGCGCAGCACGCCTTGTGGTATTTCTGAGCTGCCTACGCGGCAGTGAACGCCTCGAATACCGCCAGGTGGGCGCGGCCCTGTTTTCTGAGCTGCCTACGCGGCAGTGAACGGTAATCAGCTCATAGTCTTTGTCGTCGTTGATTTTCTGAGCTGCCTACGCGGCAGTGAACAAGGCGCTCAAGGAAGCGCGCGACCGGCTCAATTTCTGAGCTGCCTACGCGGCAGTGAACCGGCGGCTACACTGCGGGCAGGCCGGTGGACTTTTCTGAGCTGCCTACGCGGCAGTGAACTGCGCGGCGCGGCAACGGGGGCCGCATGAGCATTTCTGAGCTGCCTACGCGGCAGTGAACGCTACCCAGAAGATCCTGGACGACGCCGCGGTTTTCTGAGCTGCCTACGCGGCAGTGAACTCGGCCACCAGGCGCTTGCGCAGATCCGCGTTTTTCTGAGCTGCCTACGCGGCAGTGAACCCGGCATCCTCATGCGTGATGCGCGCGACCCGCTTTCTGAGCTGCCTACGCGGCAGTGAACCTCGGTGCGGATCTGCGCTTTATCGCGCTCGTTTTCTGAGCTGCCTACGCGGCAGTGAACGGGGCCATCGTGGCCATCGTGCTGCTCAACGCTTTCTGAGCTGCCTACGCGGCAGTGAACTGGCAGGTCGGCGTGGTGGCCACGCGCGACCTTTTCTGAGCTGCCTACGCGGCAGTGAACTCCTGCAGCGTGGGGCGCTCCAGCGGCACCAGTTTCTGAGCTGCCTACGCGGCAGTGAACGCAGCGGCTGCTACCGCCAAATGGCGCACGCTCTTTCTGAGCTGCCTACGCGGCAGTGAACGCTGTCCTTCTCGCCCACGCGGATCGCGTTGTCTTTCTGAGCTGCCTACGCGGCAGTGAACATCGTGCACAGGCACCCCGCGCGCCAGTTCGTATTTCTGAGCTGCCTACGCGGCAGTGAACCCCATGGTCTTAGGCATCGTCCTTTGACCTAATTTCTGAGCTGCCTACGCGGCAGTGAACGAGCCTTGTTTATCCCCTACATTACATACATCTTTCTGAGCTGCCTACGCGGCAGTGAACCAGCGTCATGCCGCCACGCTTCTCGACCCGCTTTTCTGAGCTGCCTACGCGGCAGTGAACTTCGACAGCAACATGTTCGTCTATGGTGTGGACTTTCTGAGCTGCCTACGCGGCAGTGAACGGTAAGGGGAGCTAGCTTGTTAATGAGCATTATTTCTGAGCTGCCTACGCGGCAGTGAACTAGGCATGCCGATGCCCTTGTTTTTCCTAGCGTTTCTGAGCTGCCTACGCGGCAGTGAACCACTGCGCGTTTGGCTACCGCGAGCGCCTTGATTTCTGAGCTGCCTACGCGGCAGTGAACTCCGATGCGGACAAGCAGGTTCGCCTCAAGGCTTTCTGAGCTGCCTACGCGGCAGTGAACGACCGCATGGGAGAGACACGGACAGAGTTCGTTTTCTGAGCTGCCTACGCGGCAGTGAACGATTGCGGCGACCACTCGCGCGGGGGCGGGGTTTTCTGAGCTGCCTACGCGGCAGTGAACACTCTGTTACATGTAGGGAGCCTACCTTATGTTTTCTGAGCTGCCTACGCGGCAGTGAACTCATTAACAAGCTAGCTCCCCTTACCTAGGCCTTTCTGAGCTGCCTACGCGGCAGTGAACGCCATGACCGCCGGGTCGCTGCTGCTGCTGTCTTTCTGAGCTGCCTACGCGGCAGTGAACGCCCATGGCGTCGTACTGCGGCTGCGCCTGGCTTTTCTGAGCTGCCTACGCGGCAGTGAACAACTCGACGGCCGCCGCGTCCTGGCTCGGGCCTTTCTGAGCTGCCTACGCGGCAGTGAACACACCTACATCCGTGTGCATCACAAGATCGGCTTTCTGAGCTGCCTACGCGGCAGTGAACTTAGCTACTGTCTATATATACAGCTTGTATTATTTCTGAGCTGCCTACGCGGCAGTGAACATTTCAGACAAACAGATCAGTAGTGTTGCGCATTGTTTCTGAGCTGCCTACGCGGCAGTGAACCGGCGCACCAGCGCGTCACGGGTCGCGGCTTCTTTCTGAGCTGCCTACGCGGCAGTGAACCGGCCTCGGTCAAGATCCAGGGCTTGGCAGTATTTCTGAGCTGCCTACGCGGCAGTGAACTTAGATGGATCGAGGTCACCGCCGCGATATACTTTCTGAGCTGCCTACGCGGCAGTGAACACACGCAAAAGGAGTTTCAACCATGACGTACCTTTCTGAGCTGCCTACGCGGCAGTGAACTTCTGGAATATCTGCCGGCTGAATTCCGCCAATTTCTGAGCTGCCTACGCGGCAGTGAACTTGATGAGTGGGCGCAGTTTGACCCCAGTGACTTTCTGAGCTGCCTACGCGGCAGTGAACATTCGTACATTCGGGTACACCACAACGTCGGCTTTCTGAGCTGCCTACGCGGCAGTGAACTTTTCCTAGCGGGCAACCACGCCACCGGCCTATTTCTGAGCTGCCTACGCGGCAGTGAACATAGGCATGCCTATGCCCTTATTTTTTCCTAGCGTTTCTGAGCTGCCTACGCGGCAGTGAACAAAATGAATTCACCCTCAACGCTCCGCAACGTTTTCTGAGCTGCCTACGCGGCAGTGAACCAGGTCGCCGTGCTCCTCAAGCATGCGCTGATCTTTCTGAGCTGCCTACGCGGCAGTGAACGTGTTGCGCATTGACATAGGCAGAACCTAGATTTTCTGAGCTGCCTACGCGGCAGTGAACAACAAAGACCTTGTCAAGCGTAGGCCTATTCTTTTCTGAGCTGCCTACGCGGCAGTGAACGACTGGTCTGACCATTCGCAGAATGCCTGGACTTTTCTGAGCTGCCTACGCGGCAGTGAACTTCTTCCTGGCGGGCAACCACGCCACCGGCCCATTTCTGAGCTGCCTACGCGGCAGTGAACACAAACAGATCAGTAGTGTTGAGCCTTGGCATATTTCTGAGCTGCCTACGCGGCAGTGAACTTGCTAGGGCCAAATCATCGTTTCTCCCATTCTTTCTGAGCTGCCTACGCGGCAGTGAACGCACAAGAGTGAGGATTGGGACGTGCCCGCATATTTCTGAGCTGCCTACGCGGCAGTGAACTTGGCCCTTTGCATTTTCCCCTTATGAATCAATTTCTGAGCTGCCTACGCGGCAGTGAACAAGATATAAATTGTTAAAGAAGAGATGACGCAATTTCTGAGCTGCCTACGCGGCAGTGAACGCCTTGTTGTGCAAGCAATGGCCGATGAGCTTTTTCTGAGCTGCCTACGCGGCAGTGAACATCCCATGGTCTTAGGCATCGTCCTCTGACATAATTTCTGAGCTGCCTACGCGGCAGTGAACGGATAAGTCAGAATAAGCCCTACGCTTGACAATTTCTGAGCTGCCTACGCGGCAGTGAACCTTTATATCCGTATACGAATAAGCAATAGTGCTTTCTGAGCTGCCTACGCGGCAGTGAACATACGTTGAGCGAAGCCCTGTTAATTCTGATTTTTCTGAGCTGCCTACGCGGCAGTGAACAGCGTGCAGCCGGTCACGGTGCCGGCGGCGACTTTTCTGAGCTGCCTACGCGGCAGTGAACGCAGGCCGTTGTAACTGTTGGCCCAGCCCTGCTTTCTGAGCTGCCTACGCGGCAGTGAACCTTCGGGGAGTCGTCATCAGCATGACGACAATTTTCTGAGCTGCCTACGCGGCAGTGAACGATAGTGCGCCCTCCTGTGCCGTCCTGATCCAGTTTCTGAGCTGCCTACGCGGCAGTGAACTTTGAGTTCGGCATCGACCCGGCCGCGCCGCTTTTCTGAGCTGCCTACGCGGCAGTGAACAAATGTCTTCCAAGGTCGGCCGCGGTCTGCCCTTTCTGAGCTGCCTACGCGGCAGTGAACGTAGCCGCGAAGGGGTCGACTGCGTAGGCCTGTTTCTGAGCTGCCTACGCGGCAGTGAACCCGAGGCGGAAGAACTCGCCAAGAAGGCCGTTTTTCTGAGCTGCCTACGCGGCAGTGAACCCAGATTCCCATTCGCGAGGTGCGGCGATGAATTTCTGAGCTGCCTACGCGGCAGTGAACCCCGCGAAACCCATCACCCGGTCGTTGCCCGGTTTCTGAGCTGCCTACGCGGCAGTGAACACGTGAGTCAGAAGGTGGTAGGCGTGGCGGTGTTTTCTGAGCTGCCTACGCGGCAGTGAACGACATGTCGTCCGACGGAACTACCGCCAGCGTTTTCTGAGCTGCCTACGCGGCAGTGAACGCTGACGTGATCGACTTCGAGGCGGGCACCTGTTTCTGAGCTGCCTACGCGGCAGTGAACGGCTGCTATCGCGTCCTGGCCGGCATGCCAGCTTTCTGAGCTGCCTACGCGGCAGTGAACAGTAGTGTTGCGCATTGATATAAGCAGAGCCTTTTCTGAGCTGCCTACGCGGCAGTGAACCACCAATCGAGCATGGCATACATCACGCAATTTTTCTGAGCTGCCTACGCGGCAGTGAACGCGCTGCTGTCTGGCATCGGACGCAGCGATTTTTTCTGAGCTGCCTACGCGGCAGTGAACAGCTTGCCACCACCGCAGCGCCTGCTGCATGACTTTCTGAGCTGCCTACGCGGCAGTGAACTTCAACGAGGCATTGGTGATGCAGATTGTTCATTTCTGAGCTGCCTACGCGGCAGTGAACGCTCCCGTCATAGAGGCCCACATGGACGCGATTTTCTGAGCTGCCTACGCGGCAGTGAACGTTCGAGTTGCCGTTCTCGAAGTCCTGGACGATTTCTGAGCTGCCTACGCGGCAGTGAACCATCGGCCAGGGTGCTGACGTCGATCTGCTCATTTCTGAGCTGCCTACGCGGCAGTGAACAACGGCAATCTGGGTGAGGTCCGCATCACGTATTTTCTGAGCTGCCTACGCGGCAGTGAACTTCGTCAACAACGGAGTCACGCTACTCACGGTTTTCTGAGCTGCCTACGCGGCAGTGAACCCGACTTGAACATGATCGACAGCTACATCAAGTTTCTGAGCTGCCTACGCGGCAGTGAACACCCATGCGGTGGACGTGAACGCCAAGAGCACGTTTCTGAGCTGCCTACGCGGCAGTGAACCCCGCACTCCCGTTGCACCACCGCGCCCAGTTTTTCTGAGCTGCCTACGCGGCAGTGAACCTGCGCACCCTACCCCCTCACGCGGCGCCGCGTTTCTGAGCTGCCTACGCGGCAGTGAACGCATCGCGGCGCAAAGCGATTTCCTTGGAAGTTTTCTGAGCTGCCTACGCGGCAGTGAACGCAACAAGAAGATCGCCGCGGCGATGCGTGAGCTTTCTGAGCTGCCTACGCGGCAGTGAACCCCACCAAGCGAACCGCTTCCCTGCTGCGTCATTTCTGAGCTGCCTACGCGGCAGTGAACACCTACAGCAAGGCGCCCTGGCCCATGGTGTGTTTCTGAGCTGCCTACGCGGCAGTGAACCGTCAACAACATCTACGTCGACCTGCCCATGAATTTCTGAGCTGCCTACGCGGCAGTGAACCTCGATGCGGCTGAAGGGGTCGGAGGGGATCATTTCTGAGCTGCCTACGCGGCAGTGAACATCTCGTTGCGCAGGCCGGCGGCGATGTCGATGTTTCTGAGCTGCCTACGCGGCAGTGAACGCTCGTGATGATCTTGGCGGCCAACCGCCACAGTTTCTGAGCTGCCTACGCGGCAGTGAACTAGAGTAAAAAAGTGCAAAACCCAAGTTCCACGTGCTCCACCCCCCTATTTCAGTGACTCGTCCAAAAACAAGAGCTTCCCGTAAGCTATTGTTTTTAATGGGATTTTTTCAGGCACTGAAAAAAGGGTCGATCAGAACCAAGGCACGGTGGCGTTTGGGCTGAAGCCGTAGGCACTGAATAGGCCATCGACGGCATGGGCTTGCAATGGACCGTGGCGCACGAACAGCCGAAACCGCTGGCGGGTAGAACTGCTGTGCACATCCAGGTATGGCAGGGTTAGCGTTTCGCGGGCGCTGTCGGGGACTTGCGCCAAAGCCTGGGCTTCGGTCAGGCCCTTTCGTTTCATCTGCCGACGGCGCAGGCGGTCTGGGCTGCTTTTGGCCTGGACGCGGCTCACGCTGCGGTGCTGCGCGTGCGGGGGCACGGGTGTCGCTTCGCTCCATTGCAAGTGGTCGTGCATGCCTTGCAGCCAGGGCAGGGCTTGCAGGCGCTGCAAGGCCTCCGGGCTGCCGTGCAGCCGCAACACTCGGCCCAGGTGCTGCCCTTGGGGGGGCAGTTGGGGAAAGCTCACGCCGATGTCGCCGGTGCCCAGGTGCACCAGGGCGCGGTGCAGCTTGGCGTACAGCGCATTCAGCAGGTGTGCAGGGCTGAACTCGGGGTCCGGCCGCAGCGTGATGTCGAGGTAGTGACTGAGCGCCATGGCATCAACCCGCGTCACCAAACACGCCGCCACGGATTAGCACGGCCATCACAAAGTGCTGTTGTTCCAGTGGCGGCACTTGATCTTTCAGCAGCCAGTTGTCCAGCAGGGAGTAGAAATCCAGTTTTTGCTTGGGCTGGCGGTACGCTTTGCCCTGTGTGGTGACGGAGCCATAGGGCTCGACGGCAATCGGGCCCAGTTCTTCGGCTCCCTCGTACCAGGTGTCGATGGAGCGGATGGCGTTGCCAATTTTCTGGGAGTGGATGGCGGCTACTTCATTGTTCTTTTCACCAATCTGGTACAGCGTCTTGCTCTTCTTGCTGGCACCCTTGTCCAGGATCAGCTCCTGCGACGGAAACACTTCCTGGCCCGCGCCCATGCGCACGAAGGCCGTCACCTGCAGCAGCACGTGCGCGGCTCCGGCGAGGCCGCCGGCAATAGTCTGGCCCAGCTCTTTGACTTCATTATTGATAGCATCCAGCGCCCGCAGATCAAGCGCAAGAGCATCAAAAGACCATGACTTTTCGGCTTTTCCGCCCTGCATCTGCTCCACCAGCACCTGCACGCTTTCCGCGCCCACGCGGTTGCGCCACAGGAAGCGGCCATTGGCCAGGTTGGCGGCATACCGTTGGGCCAACTCGGTGAAGCCATTGGCATCCACATAGGTCTTGACGGTGCTCAGCAGCTTGGCCTGGTAGGGCGCGCTGTTGCAGGCCGATGGGGTGCCCGCGCCCGCCAGCACACGCAGGGTGAACTGCACTTTCAGTGTATCGGCATCTGCGGGCAAGGCGGCGACGTCCACGGTTTGCAGGTTGGGGTTTTCAATTGCTGCATCGAGCTTGGCCGGGTCCTGGTCCTTGGTCTTGAGGCGGTTGGAAATGGTGCCGCGCACCGACTTCTCGCGGATGGCGATGGGCGCCCATGGGCTGGCGTTCGCGCGGTCGGCCCAGCGGCCGGCGTGGAACACGGCGTCGGAGGGGTCGAGTTTGCGTTCGAAAGCCAGAACAGAGGCGGTGGTGAGTTTTTCAGACATGGTGTCAATCCTTAAAAATGAGGTGAAGTTGCCCGGGGCAGATGCACTGGGCGGCTATGCAATCGATACTGTCGTCATCAATCAAAGTCAGGCTCTTCGTCGTCCAAGGCGCTCGCGTCTACACCCGCCGGTGGTACGTAGCCGCTGCGGCAGCGGTATAGGCCTCGGGTGCTGTCGGTGTCGGCGTGCCACAGTAAGGCGTGGACGCTTTGCAACCGGTGCGGGCTGATCCACTCGCCCAGCGAGTACACCGATTCGACGAACGTGACGGGTGTGGTGCTGTCACGCGCATGCGCGACTTCGCCTGGGCTGTATGGCTTGTCCCTTAGTGCTGCGTAGCCCACGGGGATGGGCACCGTCCAGCCCGTGCCCTTGCCACGCAGCGGATCGACCCAGCGCACCTTGCCATCCCCCGGCGCTGCCGCGCCTTCTGCGACGGGCATGGGTGTATGGTTGAAGCGCGCGGCATGCAGCCAGGCATCCAGCAGCGTGGCTTCGGGCTGGGTTTGCCGCAGGTGCGCTAGGCGCGTGGCCAGCAGGTCGTCACGCCCCACCAGCACATAGCCGGGCAGCCACTGGCGCCGCCACTGCTTGAACGCCACGGCCTGTGCCTCGGCGTCTTCAGGCAGCAAGGCCAGCCAGGGCCGCGTGCGCCGACCCGGTACCTTGCGCGAAGGCAGCACCGTACCGCCCGCGATGCGCAGGGTGGCTAGCACGTCGGCAATGCGCCGTGCCAGATCCTGCTCGCGGTCGTCTGCCGCCTGTGCCAGCGGCACCGCTGCACTGGCCTGCGCCACCGCAAACACCAGCGTGATGTCGAGGTGGATGCGGCCTTCCTCCACGATGGCGGCCGTGTTGCCGTGCTGGTCCACCGGGTTGCGCGTGAGGCGGAAGGTTTTGACATACCCATCCACCACCTGTTCGTCGTGCGCATGGCAGACCACGCCGACCTTGAGCAGGTGCAGCGGGGTGCCGGCCTGTGCCAGCTTGCGCTCCAGCGCCCACATCAGCCCGGTGAAGGCGGTGATGGACGGGAAGCCATGGGTGAGCGGGCTGGAGATGGCGTTGGCGTTTTGCACGCGCAGGTGGGGGAAGACCAGCAGGGCTTGGGGCTGTGTGGGGCGGTTGGCGCTCATGCGGCAGCTCCGGCAAAGAGCCACGATTCATTCGCCAGCAACACCCGACGCCAATCGCGGGCCTCCGCGTCGCCGACCGGGAGCTTGCCCTGCAACTGCGCATTGAGCCAGTTGGCAAAACGCTTACCCACCTGTTCGGGCCAGTCCATCCGGCTCCAGTCCTGGGCGAATGCTGCTTCATCGGGCCATTCCGCCCGTTCCGGGTCGAGCCAGAGCTTCTCGGGCAGCGCCAAGTCTGCGTAGCGTTCTTCCAGGCTCCAGCCTGCGGGCTGCGACTGCAACTCGCCCGCATAGATGACCACCTCGTCCACCAGGCTGTCCAGAAAATCATCCACCGCCTGGCGGGTATGGCGGTTGGGCTCCGGGTTGGTCAGCAAGAACGCCAGGAAGGCCTTGACCGTGGTGCGCACGGCAGGCCGCGCGCCGAAGCTGCGGTCGAACACAGATTTGGCGTTTACCGGTAGATAGCGCTGACTGCTCTGCCACGCATGGGGCGGTAAGGATGCCAAGAGGTAGTTTTCGCCTCGGCGCTCGCTGTTGAGGTGCGAAATATTCTGCGGTTTAGTGCCGCCTAATTTTTGTACGGCCCAACCTCTGTACTCCTGATAAACACCCTGGTGTGCCTTTCCGTCCCGCCTCGCCTTGCGGGCGGCATGGTTGTCCTCGCCATACCGAGTGGGGTGAATCTGCAGATACGCTTGATGCACCAATGACGCTGGATAAAGAGGCACGAGTATGTGGTACTGACCGTCATTGGATGGGTCGTTGCCGGTCAGCCAATACACCTGTTTTTCTCGGGCATGTGTCGCAGGCTTGGTGCACTTGCTCTCCAGTAAACGTAGCAAGTCGCTTGCGATCGCAGCTGGGTTGGCGGAATAGGTAGAAAGCGTGTCGATGGCATCCGGATCATCAGCCTGGAGCAGTTCACCCAACGTTGAACCATCAATCCGGCAGTCCAGCAGCAGATAAAGCTCATAGGCTGCTGCGTTGTAAGCGCCATCACCGGTCGTATCAGCAAGGCTTTCCCGAGAGTTCAAGAGATGCGAGCCGACTTCGTTCAGTGTCTTAAGTTCCTCAAAGCGGATGGCCAAATTGGTAACGTCCTTGATCCTCAGATCTGGATGAATGCCTTTGGCTGTGTGAGTGGCAACCGTCATTGCGTTCGCCTTGACTCCCTTTGCCAAAATTTGTGCGAGCTGGTACTTCTCATGCGCCTTGGCGACCTCTTGTCGCGCCAAAGCATCATTCTTTCCTTCCCATTTTTCCAGTGCCCTGGCAAGCCGTCTGGCTATATGGGTCTGCATGACCCGTCGTATTCGCTGGCTGCGTGCAGTCGGTTGTTCATTGCTTTCCAATTCACTCCTCCTTGTCAAAACCCAACACTTCATGAAACCGCCAGCCCTGCACCGATTGCGGAAGGCTGGCGGTGGCGATCTTTTCTGCGCTGCGCCGCAGCGGTTGGTCTTGCTGTTCGGCCCACTGTTGCAGCGCCGCCAGCAAATCCAGCTGCATCCAGGGCGTGATGCGCTCGCCGTACATATCGGCATTGCGTACGGGATGGACCAGACTCTGGATGGGCACAAACAGTTTTTCTCGCGGGCCTGCGCCGTCGTCCACCCGGTGCAAGGTCAAGGCCTCTGCATCATCGTCGGGCAGCCATGCCACGTCCACACGGGGCAATGGGTCGTAGCGGAAACGCTGGAACTGCGGCAGCAGCCCGGTGAGCCAAAGACTGCCCGGCGCAGACCAATGCAAGCTCGCGTCGCGTGCGACGGGGGTATAGAAGCTGCTGCCGGCACCACGTGGCAGCATGGTGTCGCGCATGCGGGCGTGCTCCAGGTCCACCCACAGGGTTCGGGGCTGCAGCCTGTCACGCGGCGCAATGCGGGGGCGGGCGTCGATGGCGCCGTCCTGTGCAGCCAGCTCGGGCAACAGGTCCGCCAGGCGGTGCGACTGTAGATGGAAGTGCGTGGCCGAGTCGCGCAGGTCGGCGGGCTTCACATCTTTGGGGACCTCGACCCGTTTCATTTCAAAGCCGGGTTTGCAGAACACTGCATCGTCCGCATTCTTCCTCTCCATACTGCGCAAATTGCTGTCCAGCACCACCATATTGGCCCGCTCCACGGCACCGGGCCGGTGCCGCCGCACACGGCCCGCGAGCTGGATCAGCGAGCGCATGGAAGAGGGCTCCACCACGGCCCAGTCGTAGTCATGGTCACGTCCCACTTCCGTGACGGGGCTGCCCAGCACGATGAACAGATGGTGCGGTTCGGGGTATGTCTCCAGCAGCGCGCGCACCGTGGGCCGGGCCAGTGCGGGGTCTGCGGTGTCGTCCGGCGCGTCTTTGGCTTGACGCCGGTTGAGCACGGTGTCGAGCTGGTGCTCGATGTCCGAGCGGGTGAGCAGTGGAAACTGCGAGTGGTACACACACGGATGGATGCGCACGTCCGCCGCAGGCGCGCCGAGGCGGAACATGGCCAGGGCCACGTCGAACAGCGGGTCGATGTTGGCCATACGAACCAGGCCAAAGCTGACGCGTTTGCCGGTAGGGGTGTCGATGTGATGGTTTTGCGCATCCTGGTGCAGGTCCCATGCGCGCTGCAGCACGAAATAGGCGAAACCCTCGCGGCGCTCGTCGGTGCGCATGCCATGCCAATCGCTGGGCAGCGACACCAGTGTGGCGCGGCGGCGCACTTCGGCCTTTGCCAGGGCGGCGCAACGCTGTTGCACAAACTCGGCATGTGCGGTGCGGAAGTCGCCCGCATCGCCGGTGCCTGCACAGGGTGCGTGGGTTTGCGCAAACTCGTCCACCCACAGGCAGCACAGCGCAAAGGGTTCGTCAGGGCGTTCGCTGCGGTGGCGCTGGTAATGCGCCCGCCCGTCGCGGTAGGCCAGGTACAAGCCCTCCACCAAGGCCGGTGGCAAGGTGGCGGACGACAGCAGCACGCGCGAGCCCAGTAGCCCGGCCCAGTGCACCAGCCGGGTGAGTGCGGGCAGGTCGGCCATGTCGAAGTCGTCGGGCTCGTCCAGCACCAGATCGCCCGTCATCAACCGCAGCATCGGCGCGATCTGGCGCCCGCCACGCAGGCTTTCGGTGGCGGGCGTGAGGTGGTCGATGGTGCAGACCAGCAGCGGGGCGGCCAGCAGGGAGCGGGTCTGTGCGTCGCTGGTCAAACGCATGAGCAAGGGGTGCTGGTCGTTGCCCTCGAACAGCACCTGACCGCCTTCATCGAGCAGGGCCTGGGCGGATGCCGAGCCAGTTGCTTCGGCCCGGGCTTCGTAGTAGGCGAAGAGTTCGCGGCTGGCGGCGCCGCCGACCTTGATGGCCAACTGGTCATCGCCCAGGCCCAGATCGTGCTGGAAGCTGCGTCCCGTTTGTAGGGTCAGCGTGCGCAGCCCCATGGCGAAGGCGCAGCGCAGACCGAGCTTGGGGTCGGCCAGCGCATTCATGATGCGGGCGTTGCCCAGCGTCTTGCCAGAACCAGTGGACGCCATGTTGACGATGAAGGCGCCCTGCTGCGCGGCGCTGTGGCGCATACTGGCGGCCAGGTCGGCGGCCTTGTCCTGCCATTGAAAGCGGGCGTTGCCGGTGCGTTTCTTCAAGCCTTTGTGGCCTTGCAGCGCGGGCAGGTTGCGCACCAGGCTGGGCAGGGCGTGGGTGATGATGCTGGCATGGGCTTGCACGCCCAGCAGGTGTTCGTCCAGCGTCTGGTTGCGCACCGTGTCGCCGGCCGCGTTGCGGGTGGTGTTGGCGTACAGCTTGGCGTGGGCTTGCAAGTGCGCAGCGCGCTCCGGCACGGGCTGGTCGCGCAAGGCGCCAGGGGTGTTGCCGGTCTGCGCGGGTGTTTGCAGGCCGAGGCTGGAGTAGTGATGGTCGGCCAGCATCAGGCACAGCCGTGCGACGTGGGCGACGAACGGGTCGGCGAGCCATAACGCGTCCACGGTGCTGGACGGTAAGGCCTGCAGCTTGCGGGCGAAGCGCGCTGCCTGCTTGCGCCAAGCAGGATTGCGCACAGGCAAGCCGTACGGGAAATGCCAATGGTCGCGCAGGCTGACAGTGCTGATGGATTCGCGCGGCTCGTTCCAGTCGGCATTGATCTGCTGCAGCAATCCGTCCAGATGGATGCGGTTCAGGAACTTGGGTTTGGTGCCAAAGCGCCGCCATTTGACGGCGCCATCCTCTTGCGCTTCGTCCGATGCATTTGCCTTGTTCTCCACGGGCTTGCAGGGCAAGCGGTGGTGAGTCAACACCAGCCAGGCGATGGCCCGGGCCAGTGGCGGCAGCACCGCAAAGGGGTTGTGCTGTGTGTCTTCTTCTTTGAAGTCGATCCCGTCGCGCAGCAGGCGGCCGGTGGTATGGTCCAGCCACAGCGTCTCGAAGACAATGGCATCCGTCGCCTCATCTGCTGCACCTGCCAGGCGTTGTAGCCAGCCGGCATCGTTGTCCGAGCCGACAAAGGCCTGGAACAAGCGCACCGACACCCATTCATGGCGGTAGTGGTTGCGTTCCCTGAGCCCGGGGTTGCGCAGCCGGTCCTGGAACGCCTGCGTGGCCTTGCCCAGGTCGTGCAGCAGGGCCGCCAGCGCGGCCAGTGCGCTGATAGCGGGAAGCTGGTGCCAGGTGTTCTCATCCTCGGCACGCAGCACGTTGCTGGCGGTGGCGTTTGTGGGAACGGTCCCTTGCTCGTTGAACTGCCGCCCATCCCCCACCACCCACAGCAGCTCGCTGTGATCCAGTCCGCGAATCCAGTGGCAGGCCACGGCGGTGTTCTTGCGGGCAGTCTTGCGCAGCAGGCGGCGCAGTGTGTCCAGCCCATCCTGGGTGATCGGGGTTTGCCAGGTGCGGTCGCCGCGCCGCTCGGCAAACTGGTCGAGGATGCGGCGGGTTTCAGTCAGTGCGCGTTTGCTGCACTGGGAGATCAGCAGCACGTTCATGGCGCGCGCGGCTCCTGCGTGGCGCTGGCCTGGGCCTGGCGGCCAAGCTGCAGGGCCACGGCTTGCAGGGTATCGATCATGAAGTCCAGGGCTTCCCCCCGAGTCAGACTTTCGATACAGGCACGCCGGAACTCCTGCTCGGAGTCGCCGCGCTGGGCTGAAACGAAGGCTTGTGGCAGGATGTGAGCATCTTTCACCAGATCTGCCACGTCAAACACCAGGCCGCCGCGCCGAGTCTTGCCGTGCAGCACGGCAAGGCCGTGAGGCAGGCCCAGCACCCAGGTGGCTGTGGCGCCCAATCCATAGGCCAGGTAGTTGCCGTGGTCGAGGAAGCTGTTGGCGGGATCGGCGCCAGTGCCCCGCTTGGCGCGGGTAAATTCGCCGTACCCTGTGGCCTGGGCCGCGAGCTTGAACAGATGTTTGGTGAGACGCGCTTCTTCCGTCAGCAATGCGGTGTTGTCAGGCGCGGCGGCGACATTGCGCGTGGACGCCTCCAGGGCCTTGTGCAGCATGCCGGCATCAACCGAGAAGCCTGCATCGCGCAGTGGCCGGCTCATCCACTGCCGCTGGATGCGTTCGAGTCGCGCTTGCTGGAACGCCTTGGCGGCTGTCAGGCGCAGAGCGTCATCGAACCAGAAGCGCACCCAGTGCTGAAGGTACTCCGTGGGCCGGTACTCGCTTTGCGGGGAGAACCAAGCGACTTCGATATCTGCTTCGTTGGCGGTGAACAGAGGCGTCCCGCCGCCACCGCAGAAGCCCACCAGCACCCCCGCCTTGGCCAGTTCCCGCATGGCGGCCTGGGTCACGGAGGTGCCGGTGCCCAGTAGCACCGTGGTCGTGTTCGCGATGGGGATGTTCCAGTAAAGCGATCGCTTGCCTTGGTCAGTCACATACTCGACGCGGCCGCCGTTGACCAGTACGCGGCAATGTTCCAGGTAGTAGAGGTTGGCCCGCTTGGAGTGCAGGATCGTCTTGAGGTCGGAGGCGGCCAAGTTCTCCACAGGTGTGTGCTATGGCAGAGGGGCTGTCTGCGGTCGCGCATGGCGCGCGATCAGGATCTGCGCCACGTAATAGCTGCCCAGCACCCACAGCGGCGCCAGCGGCAGCGGCTGGACGAATCTGTTCAGCGCCAGCAGCGAGTCGCTGAGCATGAAGCACAGCGCACCCGCGGCCACCGCGGTGGCGTGCGGGTTGCGCAGCACGGCGGCGCGGCCGAGGGCCTGGGCGCCCATGAGCGCGATCACCAGCACATAGGCGGCCACCGGCCCGCGCAGCGCGTCCGGCAGGCCGTGCGTCCAGAGGAAGGCGTACATCGCGGCGCCGTAGAGCAGGGTGGCCGCCAGCGCGCGGCGGCTCGGGAACCAAGGCAGCCCTTGCTTGAACAGCGCGATGTAGCCCAGGTGGGCCAGCAGGAAAGCCACCAGCCCTGGGATGAAGAAGCCCTCGAACATCAGGAACACGTCGCCCGCCAGCGAACAGACGAGCGCGGCCAGCAAAAAGGCATCAAATCGGCCCGATGTCCTCGTCCCGCGGTCGCGGAGCGCTACGAAAACGATAGCAATCGACAGGGCCAGCGGCTTGAAGACCTGGTGCAGCGCCACCCAGCCCTCGGCACTGGTGGCGGTGGACAGCGCGGCGGCGTCGACCAGCAGCATCTCCAGCACCGTGAGGCGGCCCTGCATCACGGCGCCCACGGCCCAGAAGCCGGCGGCCAGAACGCCCAGCCAGACCGCGGCCCGCGCCAGCGGCAGTTCGTCGGAGAACCACAGGAACAGCGACACGCCCATCAGCAGCGCCACGAACTGCAGCACGCCGAACGCCGTCACTGCCCGGCTCATCGGCGGGTGGAAGGTCTGCACCTGTGCGATGTCGAAGGCCGGCTTGGGAAAGCGCGCGGCCACGTCGGCCGGCCGCCAGCCCGGCGGCTTGATCCACACGCGCAGCTTGTCGGCCCAGCTCTGGGCGTGCCAGCTGTCCTTGAACAGGCCCCAGTAGACCTCGGCGTTGGCCCACAGCGGGTCCCAGCTGTTGAGCGGGCTGCGCGTGCCGTAGACGCACTTCTCGTCTTCTTCCTTGAAGCTGCCGAACAGGCGGTCCCACAGGATCAGAATGCCGCCGTAGTTGCGGTCGAGGTAGGCGTCGTTCACCGCGTGGTGCACGCGGTGGTTGGAGGGCGAGGCGAACACGCGGTCGAACCAGCCGAGCCGGGGCACCAGCTCGGTGTGGATCCAATACTGGTAGAGCAGGTCGATCAGCGCCACGATGCCGAACACCAGCGGCGGCACGCCGGCCACCGCCATCGGCACGTAGAAGATCCAGCCGAGCAGCGCGCCGCTGCTGGTCTGGCGCAGCGCGGTCGAGAGGTTGTAGTCCTGGCTCTGGTGGTGTACCACGTGCGCGGCCCACAGCACGGCCGACTCGTGGCCCAGCCGGTGCAGCCAGTAGTAGCAGAAGTCGTAGAACACCAGCGCGGTCAGCCAGCCGTACCAGGTGTTCCAGAACGCGGCGTCGGGAAACAGCGCCACCGAGCTGTAGATCGCGGTGTAGATGCCGATGCTGAACACCTTCAGGAACACGCCGCTGAGCTGGCTCAGGGCGCCCAGGCTGATGCTGTTGACGGCGTCGTTGAGGCGGTAGGGGTTGCGGCCCGTGGCGCGGCCCCAGGCGTATTCCAGCGCGATCAGCAGGAAGAACACCGGCGTGGCGAAGACGATGATTTTGCCCATTGCCCGATTGTGCGGCGGCCTAGGTCAGCGCGCCTCTGGCATCAACCCTGATGATGCGCTCCACCGTGCCGTGCAGCAGCCCGCCGCGCACGCCGATCAGGTGATCGTGCAGGTTGACCGTGGGGTCGCAGTGGCCGGGGATCAGCCACAGCATGCGCCCGAGTTCGGGCAGGCGGTCGTTGGCGCCGGCGGCGCGCAGCACGCCGTGCTCGTCGCCGCCGTTGAGGTAGGTCAGCTCGTAGCCGGGCTCCAGCGCGTGCACCAGCGGCAGGCCGGAGTCGATGGCGTGGCTCTTGTGGCCGGCGTCGCAGACGGCGTGGTCGGCCCCGACGCTGATGACCTGGGTCTTGACGAACAGCGCGTGCTCGAACTGCGGCTGCGCGGCGTCGCGCTCGTTCTTGGCGTAGTCGGCGTCCATGAACAGGAAGGAGCCGGCCTGCAGCTCGCCATAGACGCCGCTGGCGGCCTCCAGCACGAAGGTGCCGGTGCCGGCGCCGGTGACCAGGTCCACCGGAATGCCCGCCGCTTCGATGAGCCGGCGGGTGTAGGTGACGTCGTCCACCGCGATGGCGATGGCCTCGCGCCGCTGCTGCACCGTGCGCAGGTGCTGCGCCCGGCCGTGGTAGGCCTGCAGCCCGGCAAAGCGCAGCGGGGCGTGCCGGCCGATGGCCTGCGCCAGCACGAGCGCGGCTTCGCCCGGCACCACGCCGCAGCGGCCCTGGCCGACGTCGATTTCCACGAACACGTCGATCACGGCCGCGCTGCCGGCCATCGCCTCGGCCAGCCGCGCCACGCCGTCCAGGCTGTCCACCGCGATGGCCAGCCGGCCCTGGCGGGCCGCCAGGGCCTGGGCCAGCGCTGCCACGCGGCGCAGCTTGGGCAGCGCGATGACTTCGTTGCTGATGTAGATGTCGGTCACGCCGCCGGCGGCCAGGGCCTCGGCTTCGGCGGTCTTCTGCACGCACACGCCCACGGCGCCGGCCTGCATCTGCAGCCGGGCCAGCGCCGCGCTCTTGTGCATCTTGGCGTGCGGGCGCAGCCGCACGCCGTGCTTGCGGGTGAACTCGGCCATGCGCGTGAGGTTGCGCTCCATGGCGTCGAGGTCGATCACCAGCGCCGGCGTGTCGATGGCGTCCGTGCGCTGGCCGATGAGCTGCCGCAGGGCCTGGCCGAGGCCGGCCCGGGCCCCCTCGGGCGGCGCCGCGCGCTGCGTTGCGGCGGGTTCATCAGGCAGAGGTTTCGTCGAGGGATTCATCATCGAGATGGTGGGTGTCGGACCAGCCGACCAGTGTCAGCCCTTCGGGCGTCCAGAGCAAGCGGTTGATGGCGGCGTTGCCGAGCTCCCAGGTGCGCGGCGCCTGCAGGCCCTGGCCGGTGGCGGCGCGGTACAGCACGTCGAGCACGCCGCCGTGGCCCACCAGCATGATCTGTTCGCCCGGGTGGTGCGCGGCCAGGCGGTGGGCCGTGCGCGTGACGCGCTCGCGGAACTGCAGCAGCGACTCGCCGCCCTCGGGGGCGAATTCCGGGTCGCGCTTGCGCCAGCGCAGGGCCTGCTCGGGCAGCACGGCCTCGATCTCGGCGAAGGTCTTGCCCTGGAAGATGCCGAAGCCGCGCTCGCGCAGGCCCGGGTCGGTGATCACGGGCAGCCCGCTGGCGCGGCCCACCGACAGCGCGGTGTCATGGGCCCGCCCGAGGTCGCTGCTGTAGATCGCCTGGAGCGGCTCGCCCGCCAGCGCCCGCGCCAGGCGGCGGGCCTGCTGGCGGCCGGTGTCGTTGAGCGGGATGTCGAGCTGGCCCTGGATGCGCGTGTCCACGTTCCAGGCGGTTTCGCCGTGGCGGATGGCGATGATGCGGGTGGCGTCCATCGGGTCGATTCTAGTGGTGCCTCCACGGCGGCCTGGCGGCCCGCGGCCGCGCCGCCGGGCGGGGCTCGCCTCAGCGCGGGATTTCGATGTCGACCCGGCGCAGGCCCGTCGGCGGCGTCGGGAAGCCCTGCAGCGCGGCGTCGAACATCACGGGCAGGATGCTTGCGCTGTCGGGCCAGGGGCCGTCGTGCGCGGCGCGGGTTTCATAGACCACGAGGTTGCTGGCCAGGTCGCGCATCACGAGGCTGACTTCGCGCTGGTACCAGGGCGATTCAGGAAAGCGCGGGTAGGGCGCCAGGTAGGCGCCGCGGCCCCAGTAGCCATAGCCGTAGGGGCCGCCGCGGCCCCAGCCGTCGCCCGGCCCGGCCCAGGGCGGCAGCATGCGCTGCACGCGTGCGTCGATCTGGATGCTGTAGCTCGGCGCGGCGTCGTCGCGCCGCAGGCCGACCTTGGCCAGCGCCTGCTGGGCCATGGCCTCGAGCTGGTCCTGCGAGGCGCCCGGCCGCTGCTGCGAGGGCAGGCGCTCGAAGCGGTAGGCGGCGTGGGCCGGGCCGGGCAGGGCCTTCAGGGTGGAGAAGCTGCTCACGTCGCTGTCCACCAGCAGGGTGGAGGCACAGCCGCTGAGCAGGAATGCTATGAAAAGGAGAGCGCCCAATGACCGCTGCACAAGGACCTCCGGCGGATTTCGTTCAGATTTTGATGACTTGCAGGCCAAGCAGGGCGGCCGGGGCGAATTCCTCGGGGTCGAACGCCTTGTCGCCATCCTCGCTGGCCACGCCTGTGGCCTTGAGACCCTTGAAGTCGTGCCGCGTTCCGTCCATCAGGTGCGAGGGCACGATATTTTGTAACGCGCTGAACATGTTCTCGGTGCGGCCCGGGTGCTTTTTCTCCCACTCGCGCAGCATCGCCGCGACCTGCTTGCGCTGCAGGTTCTCCTGGCTGCCGCAGAGCGTGCAGGGGATGATGGGGAACTGCCGGTGCTCGGCCCAGCGGATCAGGTCCTTCTCGGCCACGTAGGCCAGCGGGCGGATCACGACGTGGCGGCCGTCGTCGCTCACCAGCTTTGGGGGCATGCCCTTGAGCTTGCCGCCGAAGAACATGTTGAGGAAGAAGGTCTGCAGCATGTCGTCGCGGTGGTGGCCCAGCGCGAGCTTGGTGGCGCCGAGTTCGTCGGCCACGCGGTACAGGATGCCGCGGCGCAGCCGGCTGCACAGGCTGCACATCGTCTTGCCCTCGGGAATCTTGTCCTTGACGATGGAGTAGGTGTCCTGGTTCTCGATGTGGAAGGGCACGCCGAGCTGCGTCAGGTACTCGGGCAGCACATGGGCCGGGAAGCCGGGCTGCTTCTGGTCGAGGTTGACGGCGATCAGCTCGAAATGGATCGGCGCGCGCGCCTTCATCTTGAGCAGGATGTCGAGCAGGCCGTAGCTGTCCTTGCCGCCCGAGAGGCAGACCATGACCTTGTCGCCCTCCTCGATCATGTTGTAGTCGACGATGGCGCGGCCGACCTCGCGGCACAGGCGCTTCTCGAGCTTGTGCGTTTCGCGCTCGATCTTCAGCTCCCGGGGCTTGGCCAGGGGAGCGGGCTCGTTCTCAATCCATTGGGCACTCATGGCAGGGGTCGCTTCAATCGTCCGGTTCAGGGCTGGATTGTCGGCGATCCAGGCCGGCCGCGGCGCTGCATGGCTTTTCCGGCGGGGCGGGCAGGGCGCGGCCCACCCTGCCCGCCAGTCAGTCTTTCAGGCGCGGGCCCGCGCGAAGGCCAGTGCCGCCTCGACCATGCGGCGCAGGTGCGGCTGGATGCCGGCCGCCACCTCGGGCAGGTAGTCGAACGGCAGCGCCTCCTGCATGTAGCTGCACTGCGTCATCTCGAGCTGCACGGCATGCACGTTGTCGGCCGGGCGGCCGTAGTGGCGCGTGATGTGGCCGCCCTTGAAGCGGCCGTTGAGCACGGCCGTGTAGCCCGCGGCGGCCTTGCCCATGGCCAGCAGTTCCTGCGCCAGGGCCGGGTCGCAGCTCGCGCCGTCGGCCGTGCCCAGGTTCAGGTCGGGCAGCTTGCCCTCGAAGAAGCGCGGCAGCACCGAGCGGATCGAGTGCGCATCCCACAGCACGGCCACGCCATGCGCGGCGCGGATGCGCTCCAGCTCGGTGCGCAGCTGCGCGTGGTACGGGGCCCACACGGCATCGCGGCGCCGCGCCACCTCGGCCTCGTCGGGCGCATCGGCCGGGTTGGCATAGATGGGCGTGTCGTCGAAGGTGTCCACCGGGCACAGGCCCGTGACGCTCTGGCCGGGGTAGAGGCTCGCGCCGTCGGGCGGGCGGTTCAGGTCCACCACGTAGCGCGAATGCGTGGCCACGAGGATCGAGGCGCCCAGCTCCTTGGCAAAGCCGTAGAGGCGCTCCAGGTGCCAGTCGGTGTCGGGCACCTGGCGCGCCTTACCCGTGAAGCGCGCGGCGATGGCGGGCGGCACATGCGTGCCGACGTGGGGCATGGAGATCAGCAGCGGGGCGGTGCCCTGGTGGAAGGTGAATGCGGGAAGGGCGGTGTCGGTCATGGCGTTGGCGTGAGTCTACGGGTGTCGATGGAACGGTCAGGGGGCGATGGTGGCGGCCCGCGCGGCCACGAAGGCCTGCGCGGCGCTGTCGTGCAGCGCATGGCGGCCGGCGGCCACGCGCTGCGTGCCGCCCACCCAGAGGCTGTGTAGCGCGCTCGTGCGGTGGCTGCCGAACACATGGGCTGAGAGCATGGCCTCGACCGGCAGCCCGGCGAGCGCCACATGGCCAGCGTCGAGCACGGCGAAGTCGGCCTGCTGGCCCACGGCCAGCCCCGCCACGGCGCGGCCCGCGGCCTGTGCGCCGCCCTGCACCGCTGCCAGCCACAGGGCCGTGCCCACTTGCGGCTGCGCACTGCTGGCAAGCACGTTGCGCTGGCGCAGGTGCAGGCGCTGGCTGTATTCGAGCATCAGCAGTTCCTCGGCCGCGTTCACGCAGGCGTGGCTGTCCGAGCCCACGCCCCAGGCGCCGCCGTGGCGCTGCCACAGCGGCATGTCGAAGATGCCGTCGCCCAAGTTGGCCTCGGTCGTGGGGCAGATGCCGGCCACGGTGCCCGCGCGCGCGGCGCCCGCGTACTCCTCGGGCGTCATGTGCGTGGCATGCACCAGGCACCAGCGCGCATCCACGGGCGCGTGGTCGAGTAGCCACTGCACGGGGCGCTGGCCGCTCCAGGCCACGCAGTCGTCCACCTCCTGCGTCTGCTCGGCGATGTGGATGTGGATGGGTGCGCGCGCGTCCAGCGCCGTGAGCCCCTCCACGGCCGCGCGCAGGCTGCCCTCCGGCACGGCGCGCAGCGAATGCGGGGCCAGTCCCAAAGTGGCGCCTTGTGCCCGCGTGGCGGGCGCCAGCCGCTCCAGCAAGGCGAGCATGTTGTCGGTGCTGCGGATGAAGCGCGCCTGGGTTTCGCGCGGCGGCTTGCCGCCAAAGCCGCTGGTCTGGTACAGCACGGGCAGCAGCGTGATGCCGATGCCCGCGCGCTGCGCCGCACGCAACAGCGCCAGCGAGAGCGTGGCGTCGTCGGCATAGGGCCGGCCGCCCTGGTCGTGGTGCACGTAGTGGAATTCGCAGACCGAGGTATAGCCCGCCTCCAGCATCTCCACGTAGAGCCAGGTCGCGATGGCCTCGAGCGACTCGGGCGTGATCTGCGCCGCGAAGCGGTACATGAGGTTGCGCCAGCTCCAGAAGCTGTCCTGGCCGCCATCGGGATGCTGGGCGCGGTACTCGGTCAGGCCGGCAAACGCACGCTGGAAGGCATGCGAGTGCAGGTTGGGCATGCCGGGAATCAACGGGCCGGGTGCGCGCGGCGCGCTGCCCGCCGGCGCCCCAGGCGCCACCGCCAGCAGGCGGCCCGCGGTGTCCCAGCGCAGCAGCACGTCGCGCGCCCAGCCGCCCGGCAGCAGCGCATGTTCGGCGAACAGCGCGCCGGTGGAAACGGAAGATGCCGTGTCGGTCATAGGGAAGCGGATGAAGAAAGATGGGCGGCCAGCGCCCGCGCGAAGCGCTCGTTCTCGGCCTCGGTGCCGATGGAGACGCGGATGAAATGCTCGAAGCCCGGCTCCTTCCAGGGCTTGACGATGAGGCCCTGGGCCAGCAGCGCCTCGTTCACGGGCGCGTTGGGGCGGCCGATGTCGAGGAACAGGAAGTTGGTGGCCGAAGGCGCAATGCGCATGCCCGGCAGCGCCGCCAGCCGCGCGGCCAGCACCCCGCGCAGGCGCACGGTCTCGGCCACGCCGCGCCGCATGAAGTCCTCGTCGCCCCAGGCCGCGAGCGCCGCCGCCTGCGCGGCATGGTTCACGTTGAAGGGCGTGCGCACGCGGTCGAGCAGCTGCACCAGGGCCGCATCGCTGGCCAGGCCGTAGCCCACGCGCAGGCCCGCGAGGCCCCAGGCCTTGGAGAAGGTGCGCAGCACGATCCACGGCATGGCCCGGCCGCGCAGCAGGGCCAGCACGTCGGGGTAGCCGTCCGCGTGGCGGGCGTATTCGTAGTAGGCCTCGTCCACCACGAGCAGCGTGTGCGCGGGCGTGGCGGCCAGCAGGCGCTCCATCTCGGCCGCCGTGAACATGCAGCCCACGGGGTTCGAGGGGTTGGCCAGCATGGCGATCTTGGGGCCGCGCGCCAGCGCCTCGCACCAGGCATCCACGTCGAAGCCGAGCTGCGGCGTGAGCGCGAGCAGCTCCACCTCGCCGCCCATCATGCGCGGGTAGATCTCGTGCAGGCCGAAGGCCGGGCGCTGCGTGAGCACGCGGTCGCCCGCCGACAGGAAGGCCTGGCACAGCATCTGCAGGATGTCCTCGGAGCCGTTGCCGATGACGATGGCCTCGGGCGCCACATCCGTGCGCGCGCCGATGGCCGCGCGCAGCGCGGTGCAGTTGGCGTCGGGGTAGGTGCCCACGCGCGTGGCGAGGTCGGCCAGGGCGCGCGCCACGGCGGGGCTCGCGCCATAGGGGTTCTCGTTGCTCGCCAGGCGCGCGATCTCGCTCACGCCGTAGCGTGCGCGCACGGCCTCGGACGACAGGCCCGCGTTGTAGGGCGGCAGCGGCGGCACTTCGGGCCGCGCGAGGGCATGGAGGGACGTCATCGGGTCAAACACCTTTCACGATGCGGCCCTGGCGCACGATGGCGCGGGCCGGGTTGTTACCGAACCAGTAGGCCAGCTCCGCCGCTTCGCGCACCGACCAGAGCACGAAGTTGGCGGGCCGGCCCGCCGCGATGAGGCCGTGGGTGTCCTGCAAACCCAGCGCGCGCGCGGCATGCGTGGTGATGCCCGCGAGTGCCTCGGGCACCGTGAGGCGGAACAGCGTGCACGCCATATTGGCCATGAGCAGCAAAGAAAGCGCCGGCGAGGTGCCGGGATTGTGGTCGGTGGACACGGCCATGGGCACGCCCGCCGCGCGGAGCTGCTCGATGGGCGGCAGGTGCGTGTCGCGCAGCGTGTAGTAGGCGCCGGGCAGCAGCACGGCCACGGTGCCGGCGGCCTTCATCGCGGCGATGCCATCCTGCGACAGGTGCTCGATGTGGTCGCACGACAGCGCGCCGTAGCGCGCCGCGAGCGCTGCGCCGCCCATGTCGGAGAGCTGCTCGGCGTGAAGCTTGACCGGGATGCCGAGCTGGCGCGCGGCCTGGAACACCTGCTCCGTCTCGGCCAGCGTGAACGCGATGCGCTCGCAGAACACGTCCACCGCGTCCACCAGCCCCTCGGCCGCGAGCGCGGGCAGCATCTCGTGACAGACGAGGTCGATGTAGTCCTGGCTTCCTTGAGGTTTGCCGGCGTACTCGGGCGGCAGCGCGTGCGCGCCGAGGAAGGTGGTGCGCACCGTCACGCCCAGCGCCTCGCCCAGGCGCCGCGCCACGCGCAGCTGCTTGCGTTCATGTTCCAACGCCAGGCCGTAGCCCGACTTGATCTCGATGGCGCACACGCCCTCGTTCAGCAGAGCCGAGAGGCGCGGCAGCGCGAGTGCGAACAGTTCATCCTCGCTCGCCTCGCGCGTGGCACGCACGCTGGAGACGATGCCGCCGCCGGCCCGGGCCACCTCTTCGTAGCTGGCGCCCGCCAGGCGCATGGCGAACTCGTTGGCCCGCTGGCCGCCATAGACCAGGTGGGTGTGGCAGTCCACGAGGCCGGGCGTGACGAGCGCTCCGCCGCCGCCATGGCGTGGCAGCGGTGCATAGCCCGCCGGCAGGGCTGAGGACGGCCCCACCCAGCGCACCACGCCGCCCTGCACCACCACGCTGGCGCTGTCGGTGGCGGGCACGGGGACGTCGGCCTGGGCCAGGCCGGGCGCCAGGCGCAGGTCTTCCCAGACGCCATCGGCGCTGGGGGCTGGGGTCGGTTCTGTGGGGTTCATGGTCAATTCAGTTGCTATGCAATCAATAGCATTCAACGACCGCCTGATGCGGACAGTCGGCTGTTTTCATTCCGATTTCGGGCGTGAGGCCGACCCAGGCAAGCACGGGGGCCTCGCCACCCGGCGCCGCCTGCGGCACGAGCGCCGGGCCGGCCACGGCCGCGCTCCACCAGAAGCCCTGGCCGGCCGTCAGCGTGTCGCCGCCCCGGCGCCAGCGGCCGGCCAGCACCATGCACAGGCCCGCGGGCGTGCTGCCAGGGGTGCGCGCCTCGCGCACGGGCTGCACGGCGCCCTGCCAGCGGCCGCGCCGCAGCATGAGGTTGAAGTCGGTGGAGGCGCCGCCGAGCAGGGTGCAATCCACGGCCACGTCGCCCGGGAAGGCCAGCGGCTGCCAGCGCTGGTCCAGCGCGTAGTCCAGGCTGCCGTCCTTCGCGCGCAGGTGCACGCCGTTGCCGCCCAGCAGCATGATCTGGCGCTGAACGCCCGCGAAGGCCGAGAACGGTCCGGGCGCCGCGATGGTGGCCACGCTCACGCGCCACTCGAAGCCGTCCATGCCGGCGCCGGGCGGCCAGCAAGCGAGTTCGCGCGTGTGGCCGCCGCCGTTCTTCCAGGGAGTGGGCGGCACGGCCGCGAGGTCGAAGCGTTGCAGGGGTTCAGGAGTCATGGGTCAACACGGTTCAATGCAATGCCAACTGGCGGGAGATGCGTGCGGCGGCCACCACGGCCATGCGGATCAGCGACTCTTCGTGCCCCTGGGCGCGCAGGGTCGGCGCCATCAGCGTGATGGCGCCCACGGCCTGGCGCGAGGCGCCGAACAATGGCACGCTGCAGCCCCACACGCCGGGGTCCACCTCGCCCAGGCTCACCGCGAAGCCGGCCTTGCGGATGGCGTCGAGTTCGTCCTGCGCGGCCTGGCGCCCGGGCGTGCCCGCGCCCCACTGGCCGTCGAGCACGGCCGCGCGCGCGGCCTCGGGCAGGTGGGCCAGCACGCACTTGGCCGAGGCACCCGCGCGCAGGGGCACGCTGCGCCCCTTCTCGAACGAGCAGCGCAGCGAATGCTGGCTTTCCACCAGGTCGAGGCAGATCGCCTGATCGTTCACGGCCACGATCAGGCCCACGCTTTCCTGCGACTGCTGCGACAGCTCCAGCATGTCGGGGCGGGCCTGGCGCACCAGGTGCGAGGCCAGGTCGAAGCCCAGCGCAAGCTGCAGGCTCAGCGGCCCGGGGGCGTAGTGGCCGTCGCTCTCCAGCACGAAGCCCCAGCGCTTGAGCCGCGCGAGCTGGCGGTACAGTGTGCTGCGCGCCAGGCCCGTGCGCTCCATCAGTTCGGCGGCCGACAGGGTGCGGCCCTGCTGGGCCAGCACGGCCAGCACCTGGAGCACGCGGTCGGCCGTGGGCACGGCAGGCGGGGTGGAGGTGGACATGGCGGCAGCGGCGCAGTGCCGCTCAGCGGACCATCGGCAGGTTCAGGCCGTTGCGCTTGGCGCAGGCCACCGCGCTCTGGTAGCCCGCGTCGGCATGGCGCATCACGCCCGTGGCGGGGTCGTTCCACAGCACGCGCGACAGGCGCTGGGCCGCGGCCTCCGTGCCGTCGGCCACGATGACCACGCCCGCATGCTGCGAATAGCCCATGCCCACGCCGCCGCCGTGGTGCAGGCTTACCCAGGTGGCGCCGCCCGCGGTGTTGAGCAGCGCGTTGAGCAGCGGCCAGTCGCTCACGGCGTCGGTGCCGTCCTTCATGGATTCGGTCTCGCGGTTGGGGCTGGCCACGCTGCCGGTGTCCAGGTGGTCGCGGCCGATCACGATGGGAGCCTTCAGCTCACCGTTCTTCACCATCTCGTTGAAGGCCAGCGCGGCCTTGTGGCGCTCGCCCAGGCCCAGCCAGCAGATGCGCGCGGGCAGGCCCTGGAAGCTGATGCGCTCGCGCGCCATGTCGAGCCAGCGGTGGGTGTGCTTGTTGTCGGGGAACAGTTCCTTGATCTTGGCGTCGGTCTTGTAGATGTCCTCGGGATCGCCCGACAGCGCCACCCAGCGGAACGGACCCTTGCCCTCGCAGAACAGCGGGCGGATGTAGGCGGGCACGAAGCCGGGGAAGTCGAAGGCGTTCTTCACGCCCTCGTCGAGGGCCACCTGGCGGATGTTGTTGCCGTAGTCCACCGTGGGAATGCCCATGGCCTGGAAGTCCAGCATGGCCTGCACGTGCTGGGCGCAGCCTTGCGCGGCGGCCTTCTTCAGCCTGGCGTGCTGGGCGGGGTCGGCCGCGGCGGCCTGCCACTGCGCCACGGTCCAGCCCACGGGCAGGTAGCCGTTGATCAGGTCGTGGGCCGAGGTCTGGTCGGTCACGATGTCGGGCTTGGGGCCGTCCGCCTGGGCACGCTTGACCAGCTCGGGCAGCACTTCGGCGGCGTTGCCCAGCAGCGCGATGGAGACGGCCTCGCCCTTCTCGGTATGGTGCTTGATGAGGGCCAGCGCGTCGTCGATGTCCTTGGCCTGCTTGTCCACGTAGCGCGTGCGCAGGCGGAAGTCGATGCTGCTTTGCTTGCACTCGATGTTGAGCGAGCAGGCACCCGCCAGCGTGGCGGCCAGGGGCTGGGCGCCGCCCATGCCGCCGAGGCCCGCCGTGAGGATCCACTTGCCCGTCAGGTCGTTGTTGTAGTGCTGGCGGCCGGCTTCGACGAAGGTCTCGAACGTGCCCTGCACGATGCCCTGGCTGCCGATGTAGATCCAGCTGCCGGCCGTCATCTGGCCGTACATGAACAGGCCCTTCTGGTCCAGCTCGTTGAAGTGCTCCCAGTTGCCCCACTTGGGCACCAGGTTGGAGTTGGCCAGCAGCACGCGCGGAGCGTTCTCGTGGGTCTTGAACACGCCCACGGGCTTGCCCGACTGGATCAGCAGCGACTCGTCGGCCTCCAGCTTCTTGAGCGATTCGAGGATCTGGTCATAGCACTCCCAGTTGCGCGCCGCGCGGCCGATGCCGCCGTACACCACCAGGGCCTTGGGGTTCTCGGCCACGTCGGGGTCCAGGTTGTTCTGGATCATGCGGTAGGCCGCTTCGGCGAGCCAGTTCTTGCAGTGCAGCTCGCTGCCGCGTGGGGCGCGGATCACGCGCGAGGCGTCGTAGCGAGGGTCGGTGGAGACGGCGGACAGGATGGCGTCGTTGGCGTTCATGGCAAAACTCCTTCAGGTGGACGTTGGGCGTTGATGTGTTGACTGGTGGCTGGGCAGGCAGGCGGTGAGCGGCGCGGGCCACGCGCTCTCGGTGGCCCACAGGCGCATGGCCTCGATGTCGGGGGCCAGATAGCGGTCCTGTTCGAGGAAGGCCACCTGCTTGCGGATGGCGGCGAACTGGTCCTCGATCAGCGGTGAACTTTTCAGCGAGCGGTCGAACTCCATGCCCTGCACGGCCGACATGGCTTCGATGCCCACGATCACGGCCGTGTTGCGCGCCATGTCCAGCAGGCGGCGCCCGGCGTAGGTGGCCATGGAGACATGGTCCTCCTGGTTGGCCGAGGTGGGCAGGCTGGTCACGCTGCTGGGGTGGGCCAGGCACTGGTTCTCGGCGGCCAGGGCGGCGGCCGTCACCTGCGCGATCATGAAGCCCGAGTTCACGCCGCTGTCGCGGATCAGGAAGGCGGGCAGGCCCGACAGGCCGGTGTCCAGCAGCAGCGCGAGGCGCCGCTCGGCGATGGCGCCGATTTCGGACAGCGCCAGCGCGATGATGTCGGCCGCGAAGGCCACGGGCTCGGCGTGGAAGTTGCCGCCCGAGATCACCTCACCGGTATCCGTGAACACCAGCGGGTTGTCGGACGCGGCATTGGCCTCGATGCGCAGCACGCGCGCGGCGTGCGCGAGGTTGTCCAGGCACGCGCCCATGACCTGGGGCACGCAGCGGATGGAGTACGGGTCCTGCACGCGGCCGCAGTGGGGGTGCGAGGGGTCGATGGCGCTGCCTTCGAGCAGCGCGCGCACGGCGGCGGCCACGGCGATCTGGCCGGCTTGGCCGCGCGCCTCGTGGATGCGCGCGTCGAACGGCTTGACCGAGCCCTTGATGGCTTCGAGCGTCAGTGCGCCCGACACGAGGCCGGCAGCGAACACGCTCTCGGCCCCGAACAGGCCCGCGAGGGCGAGCGCCGTGGAGACCTGCGTGCCGTTGAGCAGCGCCAGCCCTTCCTTGGGGCCCAGCACGAAGGGCGCGAGGCCCACGGCCGCCATGGCCTCGCGGCCCGAAACGATCTGGCCTTTCACCTTGGCCTGGCCCTCGCCGATCAGCACGCAGGCCAGGTGCGCGAGCGGCGCGAGGTCGCCCGAGGCGCCCACCGAGCCCTTGGCCGGAATCACGGGCAGCACGTCGGCATTGGCCAGGGCCAGCAGCGCATCGACCAGGGCCGGGCGCACGCCCGAGTGGCCGCGCGCCAGGCTCACGGCCTTGGTGGCCAGCACCATGCGCACCACGGCGTCGGGCAAGGGCTCGCCCGTGCCCACGCTGTGCGACAGCACCAGGTTGCGCTGCAGCTCGGCCAGGCGGTCGTGGGCTATTTTTGTGCTGGCGAGCTTGCCGAAACCGGTGTTGATGCCGTAGACCACCTGGTCCTCGTCCACGATGCGCTGCACCGTGGCCTCGGCGGCCTGCATGCCCGCGAGCGCCGCGGGATCGAGCGCGAGAAGCACGCCGCCGGCGCTCACGCGGCGCAGCTCGGCCAGGCTCACGTGGCCGGGGTGCAGCACCAGGGTGTCGGGGGAAGCTTGGGTTGCAGTGGTCATCGGTTCAATCCTGTATATACAAGCTGGTTCAAGCGAAACATCCTGGGCGGCTTCGTGGGGCTGCCCGGGTCCTTGGGGTCTATTCGAATACCGGGTTGCCGTCCGCGCGGAAGCGGCTGCCCAGGCGGTAGCGCGATGCCGGGTGCAGGCAGCGCACCATGGTCACGGGCACGCCCCGGCTCCAGGTGCGCCGCGTGAGCAGCAGGCAGGGCTGCGCCGGTTCCATCTCCAGCAGCTGGGCCTGCTCCATCGTGGGCAGCACGGCATCGACCACATGCTCCACCTGGTCGAACGGCACGTTGCGTACCAGGAATTCGGACGGCTGCAGCTGCGTGAAGTCCTGCTGGGCAAATTCGGGCACCACGCGCGGGTTCACGTAGCGGTCTTCGAGCTGCACGGGAACGCTGTCTTCCAGGTGCACGCACACGGCGTGGAACACCGACTCGCCGGTGCGCATGTCGAGCGCGGCCGCCACTTCCATGGTGGCCGAGACGCGCTCCACCGTGAGCACCTTGCAGCGGTAGTCGTGCCCGCGCTGGCGGATCTCGCTCGCGAGGTTGGCGATCTGCAGCAGCGTGGACTGGGGCTTGCCCTCGGCCACGAAGCTGCCCACGCCCGCCACGCGCACGATGCGCCCCTGCTCCGACAGCTCGCGCAGCGCGCGGTTCACCGTCATGCGCGACATGCCGAACTGCGTCACCAGGTCGTTCTCGGAGGGCAGGCGGTCGCCGGTCTTCCAGGAGCCGTCCTGGATCCTGCGCGAGATGTGGTCCTTGATCTGCTGGTACAGCGCGGGTGCGGGTGCAGGCGTGTTGGGCGGTATGGCCTTGATGCGGGTGGAGGAGGCGGGGGCCATGGCGCGTGCGTCCGTCGGGGTCAGTGCGCCTCCGCAGCCATGGACTCGGCGCGGATTTCCTCGGTCAGGCGCGCCTTGAGGTCCATGAACTCGGGCGAGGTCTTGATGGTGTAGTGGCGCGGGTGCGGCAGCTCCACGGCGATCTCGGTCTTGATGCGCCCGGGGCGCGCGCTGAACACGGCCACGCGGTTGGCCATGAAGATGGCCTCGTCGATGTCGTGCGTCACGAACATCACGGTCTTGCGCTCGGCCTCCCAGATGCCCAGCAGCAGCTCCTGCATGAGCACGCGGGTCTGGTTGTCGAGCGCGCCGAAGGGCTCGTCCATCAGCAGGATCTTGGGGTCGTTGGCCAGCGCGCGGGCAATGGCCGTGCGCTGCTGCATGCCGCCCGAGAGCTGCTTGGGAAAGTGCTGCTCGAAGCCGCGCAGTCCCACCTTGGCGATGAAGTAGGCCGCGCGCTCCTTCTGCTGCGCCTCGGGCATGCCGCGCTCGCGCAGGCCGAAGCGGATGTTCTGCTCGATCGTGAGCCAGGGGAACAGCGTGTAGCTCTGGAACACCATGCCGCGGTCAGCGCCCGGGCCCTCCACGGGGCGGCCGCCCAGCAGCACGCGGCCCGAGCTCGGGTGGTCCAGCCCCGCCACGATGCGCAGCAGGGTCGATTTGCCGCAGCCCGAGGGGCCGAGGATGGTCACGAAATCGTTCTCCTGCACGTCGAAATCGACGGGCAGCAGGGCCTGCGTGGCCTGCCCCTTCGGGCTGACGAAGGTGCGCGAGACACCTTGAATGGACAGCAGCGGACTCATCGCAGGGCGCTCCAGGCGAACAGGCGGCGGTTGACGAATTTGAAGAAGGCATCCGACACCAGCCCGATGAGGCCGATGACGATGATGCCGAAGATGATCTGGCCCGTGTTCAGCAGCGCCTGGCTGTCGGTGATCATGTGGCCGATGCCTGAGGACGAGCCGATCAGCTCGGCCACGATCACGTAGGTCCAGGCCCAGCCCAGCACGAGGCGCAGCGTCTCGGCGATATCAGGCGCGGCGCCCGGAATCAGCACGCGGCGCACGATGCCGCGGTGGGTGGCGCCCAGCGTGTAGGCCGCCTCCACCAGGTCCTTGCGGGCGTTGCCCACGATCACGGCCACCATCAGGATGATCTGGAACACCGAGCCGATGAAGATCACGAGCAGCTTCTGCATCTCGCCCAGGCCTGCCCACAGGATCAGCAGCGGAATGAAGGCCGAGGCCGGCAGGTAGCGGCAGAACGACACGAAGGGCTCCAGGAACGCCTCCACGCCCTTGTGCGCGCCCATCGCGATGCCCAGCGGCACCGCGACGATGGCGGCCAACACGAAGCCGCCCACCACGCGCCACACGGTCATGCCGATGTCGTGCAGGAAGCCGAACTCGGTGAAGAGCAGCCAGCCCTCCTTGGCCATGGTGATGGGGCTCGCAAGGAACGTGGGCGACACGAAGCCGCCCAGCGTGAACACGGCCCATAGGCCGAAGAACAGCACGAAGAACGCCACCCCCAGCACCAGCCGCGTGCGGGTGCTCACGGGTTCCAAAGGTGCCAGGGCGCGGCGGCGCGGCGGCCGCTCGTCAGTCCCCAGCGAAGGTGCAACACCCATCACGCGACTCATGTTCCGGTCCTCTTGCAGTCTGTGCTTACTTGATGAAGCTGTCGTCGTACATGGCGCTGTAGTTCTCGGGCAGCTTGCGGATCACGCCGGCCTCGAGCAGGATCGCCGCCGAGTCCTTCATGAACGAGGTGAGCTCGCCCGCGAAGAACTTCTGGTTCGCGGCCTTGTCCTGCCAACGCAGGTAGGCCGAGGACTTGGCGAAGGCCTCGCCCGTCTGCTTGACGGCCGTGCCCATGATGTCGTTGGACTTGGCGGCGTCGGCCTTGATCATGTCCAGCGCCTCGAAGTAGGATTTGGCCAGGGCCTGCGCGGCCTTGGGGTTGGCCTTGAGCCAGGCCGGATCGCAGCCCACGGTGTCCATCACCATCGGGTAGTCGATCGTGGTGGCCAGAATCTTGCCGGCTTGCGGGTTGGCGCGCACGGTGGAGAGGTAGGGTTCATAGGTCATGGCCGCATCGTTCTGGCCCGACACGAAGGCCTGCGCGGCCGGCTGGGGCTCCAGCGAGACGATCTTCACGTCCTTGAGGCTCATGCCGTTCTTGGACAGCATCCAGGCCAGGCCGAAGTAGGGCGCTGTGCCGGGGGCGCTCACGCCCACGGTCTTGCCCTTGAGGTCGGCGAAGCCCTTGACGTCGTTGCGCACGGCCAGGCCGTCGGCGCCGTAGGACTTGTCCATCTGGAAGATCTGCACGATGGGTACGCCGTTGGCGTTCCAGGCCACGTGCGTTTCCACCGTGGTGGCGGCGCACTGGATCGCCTTGGAGGCCAGGGCCAGATGGCGGTCCTTCTGCGGAATCATCTTGAGCTCCACGTCCAGGCCGTTCTTCTTGAAGATGCCCGCCTTGTCGGCCAGCGTCAGCGGCGCGAAGCCCGTCCAGCCCGACATGCCCAGCGCCACCTTGGTCTCCTGGGCCTGGGCCGGCGCGGCCACCCCCACCACGCACGCAACCGCCGCTGCCAGCGACGCCATCTTCACAACCATTCGGCTCATCATCAGCTCCTGTAGGAATAAAAGGTACTTTTTGCTCATCCGGATGGAAGCAGGCCTTGCTTCCTGGCAGCGATGATCCAGGCTCCAGCGTACCTGTCTATACAGGGTAAACGCTAGGAAAAAGCCCTTCGAGCCCCAAGAAAACACGCCTGTTCCCGCCCGCCGGGACACCCTGCTGGGCCTCCCGGTGCGGCGCAGCCGGACGATGGGGGTGAGCAAAAAGCAGGCCAGGAGCTCGGGGCCGTGCAGCGCCCCGGCACGGTGCGCACCCCGTGCGGGGGGCGCCGCAACTTCCGGCTTCTTTCTATCTCTTCAGCCAGCCTGTGGTGTGCTGAGGCCGGCTCACCATTGCCCGGTTTCCACCCGGATGGCGACTTCGCAGTCCTCGAAGATCTCCAGCTTGGCGATCTTCACGCGCACGCCCAGCACGCCGGGCAGCTGCATCAGGCGGTGCGCGAGCTTGCCGATCAGGCTTTCCAGCAGGTTCACGTGCACGGCGTTGCACTCGTCGATGATGATCTTGCGCACCTTGCGGTAGTCCAGCACATGCATGATCTCGTCGTCGCGCGGCATCAGGGGCTGGGTGCCGAGGTTGAGCTCGGCGTCGACCTGGATCGGCTGCGGCGCGGTCTTCTCGTGGTCGAGGATGCCCAGGTTGGCGTCGAAGCGCAAGCCGGTGAGCGTGAGGATCTGGTTGCCTGCGGCGTTGAACATGGGGGCCTCACATCAGCGAAAAATCGCGTTCGAACTTCATCAGGTGCTGGCCGCCGTCCACCAGTAGCGTGGTGCCGGTGATCGAGGCGTTCTCGAGCGCGAACTTCACGGTGGCGGCCACGTCGGCCGGCGTGGACGAGCGGCCCAGCGGCGACAGGCGGTGCAGCTGCTCGAACTTCTCCTGGCTCAGCAGGTGGCTGGTCAGCGTGAGGCCCGGCGCCACGCCCACCACGCGCACGGCGGGCGCCAGGGCCTGCGCCAGCATGGTGTTGGCGGCTTCCAGCGCGGCCTTGGAGAGGGTGTAGCTGAAGAAATCCGGGTTGGGGTTCCACAGCTTCTGGTCGAGCAGGTTGACCACGGCGGCATCGGCCGCGCCGCGCGCCGTCACGTGCGCATGCAGCGCCTGCGCCAGCAGGATGGCCGCGCCGGTGTTGCTGCGCAGGTGCTTCTCCATGGCGGCGAAGCTGAAACTGGCCGCCGTGTCGTGCTCGAAGGTGGAGGCGCTGTTGACCACGGCGTCGACCTGGCCGAACTGCGCGATCACGCGCGGCAGCAGGGCGCGAACCTCGTCCTCGTTGCCCAGATCAGCCTGAAAAGCGGCAGAGGTCCGCGCCAGACGGGCACAGTCTGCTACTGTTTTGGTAGCGTCTTCGGCCGAGCTGCGGTAATGCACGGCCACCTGCCAGCCGCCGGCGGCGAGCGCGAGCGCCATCTCGCGGCCCAGCCGCTTGGCGGAGCCGGTGACCAGGACTGTGCGGGCGGGGGCGGTAGGGGGCATGGGCGGGCCGGCCCGATGGCGGACAATCGGGGCCGTGACGACGACAACGAGTAGTTTAACGACCGCCCTCCAGACCCTGCTGCAAAGGGCCATCGACAACGCCGGCGGCTGGATCGGCTTCGACCGCTTCATGGCGCTGGCGCTCTATGCCCCGGGGCTGGGCTATTACGCCAACGACACGCGCAAGTTCGGCGCCATGCCGTCCTCCGGCAGCGATTTCGTGACCGCGCCCGAGATGACGCCGCTGTTCGGCCAGACCCTGGCGCGGCAGTTGGCCCAGGCGCTGGAGGCCACCGGCACGGCCGAGGTCTGGGAGTTCGGCGCCGGCTCGGGCGCGCTGGCGCTGCAACTGCTCGAAGCCCTGGGCGACCGGGTGCAGCGCTACACCATTGTCGATCTCTCGGGCAGCCTGCGCGCGCGCCAGCAGCAGGCGCTGCAGGCCCATGCCGGCAAGGTGCAGTGGGTCAGCGAACTGCCGGCCGCCCTGCGCGGCGTGGTGGTCGGCAACGAGGTGCTCGACGCCATGCCGGTGAAGCTGCTGGTGCGCAGCGCCGGCGTCTGGCACGAGCGCGGCGTGGCGCTGCACGAGGGCCGCCTGCGCTTTGCCGACCGGCCCACCGGGCTGCGCCCGCCCCTGGAGATCGAGGGCGGCCACGACTACCTGACCGAAATCCACCCCCAGGCCGAGGCCTTCGTGCGCACCCTGGCTGACCGGCTGGAGCGCGGCGCGGCCTTCTTCATCGACTATGGCTTTGCCGAGGGTGAGTACTACCACCCGCAGCGCCACATGGGCACGCTGATGTGCCATCGCGGGCACCAGGCCGACGCCGATCCGCTGGCCGACCTGGGGCTCAAGGACATCACGGCCCACGTCAACTTCACGGGCCTCGCGCTGGCGGCACAGGAAGCCGGGCTGGAGGTGCTGGGCTACACCACCCAGGCGCGCTTCCTGATGAACTGCGGCCTGCTCACCGCGCTGGAGACGGCCTCGGCCGCCCAGCGTGCCCACGCGCACCGCCTGATCGCCGAGCATGAGATGGGCGAGCTGTTCAAGGTGATCGGCCTCGCGCGCGGCGCGCCGTGGGACGCCCTGGGCTTTCGCGAAGGCGACCGCACGCACCGGCTGTAGGGGCGGGGCGGGCGGGCCTACACTCGGGGCATGATCCGCTGGTTCATCGTCGTCTTCCTGGCACTGCTGCTCATCAGCTGGTTCACCCCGCTGCTGAACCGGCTCGGCTTCGGCCGCCTGCCGGGCGATCTGCGCTTTCGCCTGTTTGGCCGCGAGTGGTTCATTCCGCTCACCACCACCATCCTGCTGAGCCTGGCCGCGAGCCTGATCAGCCGGCTGCTGTGACCCCTGCGGGACCCGGGACCATGAAGGCCTGCGTGGACATCGGCGGCACCAAGGTGGCGGTGAGCCTGGCCGGCGAGGCCGACCGCCGCCTGCGCGCGCGCCGCAGCGAGCCCACCGCCAAGCGCGGCGGCAACGACGCCGTGGCGCGCCAGATCCTGCGCATGCTCGGCGAGGCCGCTGCCGAGGCCGGGCTGGTGCATGAGACGGACATCAGCGCGCTCGGCGTCTCGTCCTGCGGCCCGTTCGTGCTGAACCAGGGGCAGGTCGAACTCGCCGCGCCCAACCTCTGCGGCGGCATCGCCGGCCCGGCGCGCGGCCTGCCCAACGACTGGCGCACCGCGTTGCTCGAAGCGCCGCTGCGCGCGCATTTCGCCCATCTCGCGGCGGGCGCGCTGCGGGTGGAGAACGACGCCGTGGCCGCGCTCGAGGCCGAGCGCCGCTGGGGCGCGCTGCAGGGCCTGGACCACTGCGCCTACCTGACCTGGAGCACCGGCATCGGCGTGGGCCTGTGCGTGGACGGCCGGGTGCTGCACGGCAAGAACGGCAATGCGGGCCACGCGGGCCACATGTTCGTGAACGACGACGCCAGCGATGCCTTGTGCGGCTGCGGCAATGTCGGCGACGTGGAAGGCCTGACGGCCGGCAACGCCTTCACGCGGCGCTTCGGGCGCGATGCGGCGGCGCTGCTGGGCGCGGCCAGGGCGGGCGAGCCGCAGGCGCTGGCCACGCTGGACGAACTGTGCCGCGTGCTGGGCCGCATGCTCTACAACCTCGTGGCCACGCTGGACCTGCAGCGCATCAGCGTGGGCGGCAGCGTGTTCTGGCATCACCGCGACTTCCTGCTGCCGCGGCTGCGCCGCCAGATCGAGGGCCGGCTGGCCGCACTGACCACCGGCTTCGAGCTGGTGCCCGCGGGCCTGGGCGAGCAGGTGGGCGACTACGCGGCTCTGGCGCTGGTGGACTGAGCGCGCCCTCGCGCGCCCGCCACGTCGGCGTGCAGCAATGCACGGTTTCCAGGCCGCGTGTCCGGCGTTGGCGGCCCGCAGATGGGGCCTGTGCGCCTGCTGTGAGTAAAGCAACGGTAAAACCGCGCCGCTGCGTGGCAAAAACACCTGCGCAGGGTTTGCCGGCGATGCCCCGTTTGCTACCATGCAACGCACAAGGCCCATGGTTCTTTCTGCGGCTTCGTCAAGCGGCCTGCGCCAGTCCGGTTTTATCGTTCCTGTTTCCCGCCCATCCTCTGGATCATGAATACACCATCGAACACGCCCACTGACGCCGGCCCTCCCACAGAGTCCCGTGGCGAGCGCCGCAGGCGCTGGTGGCTGAGCGGCTGGTTCCTGACCCTGCTGGTGCTGCTGATCGCCGCAGGCAGCTATTACTTCTTCTGGAAGCGCCCCGCCAGCGCGGCCGGCGGCACAACGGCCGGCGCTGCGCCTGGCGGCCCGGCGGGCGCGGGCGGCAGCCGGCGCTTCAGCGGCGCGAACGGGGTGTCCCCGGTGGGCGTGGCGGTCGCCAAGACCACCGACATCGATGTCTACCTGAGCGGGCTCGGGACGGTCACGCCGGTGGCGACGGCCGTGGTCAAGAGCCGCGTTGACGGCACCCTGGTGAAGCTGAACTTCACGGAAGGGCAGAGCGTCCAGCAGGGCCAGCTGCTGGCCGAGCTCGATCCGCGCCCCTACGAGGTGGCCGTGACGCAGGCGCAGGGCCAACTGGCGCGCGATACCGCCCTGCTCAATGGCGCCCGGGTGGACCTGCAGCGCTACCGCGTGCTGGTCGAACAGGACTCGATCCAGTCCCAGCAGCTCGACACCCAGGCGGCGCTGGTCAAGCAGTACGAGGGCACGGTCAAGGCCGACCAGGGCAACCTGGACAGCGCGCGCCTGCAACTGCTCTACTCGAAGGTGACGGCGCCGATCGGCGGGCGCATCGGCCTGCGCCAGGTCGATCTGGGCAACGTGGTGCATGCCAGCGACGCCAACGGCATCGCCACCATCACCCAGCTGCAGCCCATCACCGTGGTGTTCTCGCTGCCGGAGGACAACATCCCCGCCATCCTGAAGCGGCTGCGCGACGGCGGCAAGCCGCTGACCGAAGCCTGGGACCGCGACCAGAAGAACAAGATCGCCAGCGGCGCCCTGCTGACGATCGACAACCAGATCGACAACACCACGGGCACCGTCAAGCTCAAGGCCCAGTTTCCGAACACGGACGATGCGCTGTTTCCCCAGCAGTTCGTCAACGTGCACATGCTGCTGGACGTGCAGCGCGGCGTGACGGCCATCCCGAGCGCAGCCGTCCAGCGCAGCGCCACGGGGCAGTACGTGTATGTCGTCAAGCCCGACCAGACCGTGACGGTGCGCACCGTCACCACCGGGCCGATGCAGGGCGACCTGGCCGCGATCAGCGCCGGCATCGCGCCTGGCGAAACCGTGGTGGTCGACGGCATCGACAAGCTGCGCGAGGGCGCCAAGGTCGAGCCGGTCATGCGCGGCGGGGCCAATGATCCGGCCCTGCAGCATCCCAAGCCGGGAGCTCGGCGCGGCGGGCCCGGCGGCCGTGCCGCCGCATCGGCCCCGGCGGACAGCGCGGCCCTGAGCCCCGAAGAGCGCCAGAAGCGCTGGGAAGACCTGAACCGCCGCATTGACGCGGGCGAGTTCGGCGAAGACATCAAGAAACTCCCCGAAGACCAGCGCCGCGAGCGCATGAAGACGCTGCGAGCCCAGCGGCAGGCGGCTCCGGCCAGCGCCGCCAACTGAAGCGCGCCATGAATCCGTCACGCATCTTCATCCTGCGGCCGGTCGCGACGTCGCTGCTGATGCTGGCCATCCTGCTGGCGGGCATCGTGGCGTTCAAGCAGCTGCCGCTGTCGGCGCTGCCGGAGGTCGACTACCCGACCATCCAGGTCATCACGCTGTACCCGGGGGCCAGCCCCGATGTGATGACCTCGTCCGTCACGGCGCCGCTGGAGCGCCAGTTCGGCCAGATGCCGGGCCTGAACCAGATGTCGTCCACCAGCTCGGGCGGCGCCTCGGTGATCACGCTGCAGTTCAACCTGGACCTGAGCCTGGACATCGCGGAACAGGAAGTGCAGGCGGCCATCAACGCCTCCAACAACCTGCTGCCGGCGGATCTGCCGACGCCGCCGATCTACAACAAGGTCAACCCGGCCGACACGCCGGTGCTGACGCTGGCGATCACCTCCAAGACGCTGCCGCTGCCCAAGGTGAGCGACCTGATCGACACGCGGCTGGCGCAGAAGCTCTCGCAGGTGGCGGGGGTGGGCCTGGTCAGCCTGTCGGGCGGCCAGCGCCCCGCGGTGCGGATCCAGATCAATCCCAAGGCCGTGGCCGCGCTCGGCCTCAACCTCGACGACATCCGCACCGCCATCGGCAACGCCAACGTCAACCAGGCCAAGGGCAACTTCGACGGGCCGTCGCGCGCCTCCACCATCGACGCCAACGACCAGCTCAAGTCGGCCGACGAGTACCGCAACCTGATCATCGGCTACAAGAACGGCGCCGCCATCCGCATCACCGACATCGCCCAGGTGGTGGACGCGGCCGAGAACGTGCGGCTGGGCGCCTGGGCCAACACCACGCCCGCGATCATCATGAACATCCAGCGCCAGCCGGGCGCCAACGTGATCGGCGTGGTCGACAGCATCAAGAAGCTGCTGCCCAAGCTGCAGGCTTCGCTGCCGGGCTCCATCGACGTCCAGATCCTGACCGACCGCACCACCACCATCCGCGCCTCGGTCAGCGATGTGGAGTTCGAGCTGCTGCTGTCGGTGGCGCTGGTGGTGATGGTGATCTTCGTCTTCCTGCGCAATGTGCCGGCCACCCTGATCCCCAGCGTCGCGGTGCCGCTGTCGCTGGTCGGCACCTTCGGCGTCATGTATTTCGCGGGCTTTTCCATCAACAACCTGACCCTGATGGCCCTGACGATCGCCACCGGCTTCGTGGTGGACGATGCGATCGTGATGATCGAGAACATCTCGCGCTACATCGAGGAAGGCATGAAGCCGCTGGAGGCCGCCCTCAAGGGCTCGGCGCAGATCGGCTTCACCATCATCTCGCTGACGGTGTCGCTGATCGCCGTGCTGATCCCGCTGCTGTTCATGGGCGACGTGGTGGGGCGGCTGTTCCGGGAGTTCGCCGTCACGCTGGCCGTGGCGATCCTGATCTCGGCGTTCGTCTCGCTCACGCTCACGCCCATGATGTGCGCGCGGCTGCTGCGCCATACCCCGCCCGAGCAGCAGGGCTGGTTCTTCAAGAAGAGCGGCGCCTTCTTCGATGCCGTCATTGCCCACTACGGCCGGGCGCTGGAGTGGGTGCTGGACCGCCAGCCGCTGACGCTGCTCGTCGCCGTCGGGACGCTCGCGCTCACGGTGCTGCTCTATGTGTTCGTGCCCAAGGGCTTCTTCCCGGTGCAGGACACCGGCGTGATCCAGGGCATCTCCGAAGCCTCGCAGTCGATCTCGTTCGCCGGCATGTCGGAGCGCCAGCAGGCGTTGGCCAAGGCGGTGCTGCAGGACCCCGCGGTCGAAAGCCTGTCCTCGTTCATCGGCATCGACGGCACCAACGCCACCCTCAACAGCGGCCGCCTGCAGATCAACCTCAAGCCCAAGGAGGTTCGCGGCCTCAGCGCCAGCGAGGTGATCCGGCGGCTGCAGCCGCGGCTGGACGCCGAGGTGCCGGGCATCAAGCTGTACATGCAGCCCGTGCAGGATCTGACGATTGAGGACAGCGTCAGCCGCACCCAGTACCAGTTCAGCCTGGAGGACTCCGACCCGAACGAGCTCAGCACCTGGGTGCCCCGGCTGGTGGCGCGGCTGCAGCAGCTCCCGCAGCTGGCGGACGTGGCCAGCAACCTGCAGGACCAGGGGCTGCAGGCCTTCATCGACATCGACCGGGATTCGGCCTCGCGCCTGGGCATCACCACCGCCGCTATCGACAACGCGCTGTACAACGCCTTCGGCCAGCGCCTGATCTCGACGATCTACACCCAGTCCAACCAGTACCGCGTGGTGATGGAGGTCCGGCCGGAGTTCCAGAAGGGGCCCGCTGCGCTCAATGGCATCTACCTCGTGACGGGCGGCGGCGGCCAGATTCCGCTGGCCAGCATCGCCCGGGTTTCGGAAAAGACCGCCCCGCTGGTGGTCAACCACCTGAGCCAGTTTCCGGCCGCGACGATTTCCTTCAACCTGGCGGCCGGCGCCTCGCTGGGCGAGGCCGTGGACGCGATCAAGGCGGCCGAGGCCGAGATCGGGATGCCGGCCAGCGTGCTGACCAGCTTCCAGGGCGCCGCGCTGGCGTTCCAGGCCTCGCTCAGCAACACGCTGCTGCTGATCCTGGCGGCCATCATCACGATGTACATCGTGCTCGGGGTGCTGTATGAAAGCTACATCCACCCGGTCACGATCCTGTCCACGCTGCCGTCGGCCGGCGTGGGCGCGCTGCTGTCGCTGATGCTCACGGGGCACGACATCGACATCATCGCGATCATCGGCATCATCCTGCTGATCGGCATCGTCAAGAAGAACGCGATCATGATGATCGACTTTGCGCTGGAGGCCGAGCGCCATGAGGGCAAGTCGCCGCGCGAAGCGATCTACCAGGCCTGCCTGCTGCGGTTCCGCCCCATCCTGATGACGACGATGTCCGCCCTGCTGGGCGCGCTGCCCCTGATGCTGGGCGGCGGCGTCGGCTCCGAGCTGCGCCAGCCGCTGGGCATCACCATGGTCGGGGGGCTGCTGCTGTCGCAGGTGCTGACCCTGTTCACCACGCCGGTGATCTACCTCACCTTCGACCGCATGGCCCGGCGCATGAAAGAGCGCTTCGGCAACGACGACGCGGAGCCGGACGCGGCGGCGGAGCCCGTGCCCGCGCCGGCCCGGCCGTGAGGGTTGCGGCCATGAGCGGCATCGCCAGACCATGAACATCTCCAGGCCGTTCATCGAGCGCCCGGTGGCGACCACGCTGCTGACGCTGGGCATCGCGCTGGCCGGCATGGTGGCCTACCGGCTGCTGCCGGTCTCGCCGCTGCCGCAGGTGGATTTCCCGACGATCTCGGTTTCGGCCTCGCTGCCCGGTGCCAGCCCCGAAACCATGGCCGCCACGGTGGCCACACCGCTGGAGCGCGCGCTGGGCAGCATTGCCGGCGTCACGGAGCTGACGTCGTCGAGCGCGCTCAACTCGACGCGGATCACGCTGCAGTTCGACCTCAGCCGCGACATCGACGGCGCGGCGCGCGACGTGCAGGCGGCGCTGAACGCGGCGCGCACCCTGCTGCCCACGGGCATGCCGAGCAACCCGACCTACCGCAAGGTGAACCCGGCCGATGCGCCGATCCTGATCCTGTCGCTGACCTCGGACACCCTGACACAGGGCCAGATGTACGACGCGGCCGACACCATCCTGGCGCAGCGGCTGGCCCAGGTGCAGGGCATCGGCCAGGTCAGCGTGGGCGGCAGTTCGCAGCCGGCGGTGCGCATCGAGCTGAACCCCACCGCGCTCAACCAGTACGGCGTGGGCACGGCCGACGTGCGCACCGCGGTGGCGGCCACCAACGCGAACCGGCCCAAGGGCACCGTCGAGGACGGCGACCGCAACTGGCAGATCTACGCCAACGACCAGGCCCGCACCGCCGCGGAGTACATGCCCCTGATCGTCGCCTACCGCAACGGCGCGGCGGTGCGCGTGAGCGACGTGGCCCAGGTGGTGGACTCGGTGGCCGACCTGCGCAACGCGGGCCAGACCAACGGCAAGCCCTCGGTGCTGGTGATCCTGTACCGCCAGCCGGGCGCCAACATCATCGAGACGGTGGACCGGGTGCGCGCGCTGCTGCCCCAGCTCGGCGCCTCGATTCCCGCGGCCATCAACCTGACGGTGTCGGTGGACCGCACGCCCACCATCCGCGCCTCGCTCAAGGACACCGAGCGCACGCTGCTGATCTCGATCGCGCTGGTCATCATGGTGGTGTTCATCTTCCTGCGCAACTGGCGCGCCACGCTGATTCCCAGCGTGGCGGTGCCGGTGTCGCTGATCGGCACCTTCGGCGTGATGTACCTGCTGGGCTTCAGCCTGAACAACCTCTCGCTGATGGCCCTGACGATCGCCACCGGTTTCGTGGTGGACGACGCCATCGTGGTGCTGGAGAACGTCTCGCGCCACATCGAGGAGGGCATGAAGCCGTTCGCCGCGGCGCTGCAGGGCGCGCGCGAGGTCGGCTTCACGGTGCTGTCGATGAGCCTGTCGCTGATCGCGGTGTTCATTCCGCTGCTGCTCATGGGCGGCATCGTCGGGCGCCTGTTCCGCGAGTTCGCCATCACCCTGTCGGTGGCCATCCTGGTGTCGCTGCTGGTCTCGCTGACCACCACGCCGATGATGTGCGCGCGGCTGCTCAAGCCGGGCCGGCCGCACCCGGGCCAGGACCGCCCCCACGGGCGCCTCTACCACCTGAGCGAGCGCTTCTTCAACGGCATGCTGCACGGCTACGAACGCTCGCTGGCCTGGGCGCTGCGCTTCGCCCCGCTCATGATGGTGATCCTGCTGGCGACCATTGCCCTGAACGTGTACCTGTACGTGATCGTTCCCAAGGGCTTCTTCCCGCAGCAGGACACGGGCCGGCTGGTCGGCAGCATCCAGGGCGACCAGTCGATTTCGTTCCAGGCGATGAAGCAGAAGTTCGGCGAGTTCGTGGAGATCGTGCGGGCCGACAAGGATGTGGAGAACGTGGTCGGCTTCACGGGCGGCGGGCGCGTCAACAGCGGCTTCGTGTTCGTCTCGCTGAAACCGCTGGGCGTGCGCAAGGACCCGGCCGACGTGGTGATCGGGCGCCTGCGCGGCAAGCTCTCGCACGTGGCCGGCGCCAGCCTGTTCCTGCAGGCGGTGCAGGACATCCGGGTGGGCGGCCGCCAGAGCAACGCCCAGTACCAGTACACGCTGCAGGCCGACGACCTGGCCGTGCTGCGGGCCTGGGAGCCGCGGGTGACGCAGGCCCTGCAGGCCCTGCCCGAGCTGGCCGACGTCAGCAGCGACCAGCAGGACCAGGGCCTGCAGACCACGCTCACCATCGACCGCGCCACCGCCCGCCGCATGGGGGTCACGCCGCAGCTGATCGATGCCTCGCTCTACGACCTGTTCGGCCAGCGCCAGGTGTCCACCATCTACAACGCAATGAACCAGTACCACGTGGTCATGGAGGCCGCGCCGGAATACTGGCAGAGCCCGGCCACGCTGCAGAAGACCTATGTCAGCGTGCCGGTGTCGCAGGCCAGCCTGGCGCCGACCGCCTCCGCCCTGCAGCAGGCGCCGACGCTGACGGCGGGCGGCCAGGTGGCGGCCAACCAGTCGCTGGCGCTGACGCTGTCGACCCAGCCGGAGCCGCAGATCCCGCTGGCCGCCTTCACCTCGTACGCGCCGACCAACACCGCGCTGGCCGTGAACCACCAGGGGCAGTTCATCGCGTCGACGATCTCGTTCAACCTGCCGCCGGGGGTGTCGCTGTCGGACGCCAGCAGCGCCATCGACAACGCCATGGCGCGCCTGGGCGTGCCGACCGGGCTGCATGGCAGCTTCCAGGGCACGGCCAACGCGTTCCAGAGTTCGCTCAACAGCCAGCCCTGGCTGATCCTGACGGCGCTGCTGGCGGTCTACATCGTGCTCGGCGTGCTGTACGAGAGCTACGTGCATCCGCTGACCATTCTCTCGACCCTGCCGTCGGCCGGCGTGGGCGCGCTGCTGGCCCTGCTGCTGACCGGCACCGAGTTCAGCCTGATCGCGCTGATCGGCGTCATCCTGCTGATCGGCATCGTCAAGAAGAACGCCATCATGATGATCGACTTCGCGCTCGATGCCGAGCGCCGCCTGGGGCTGGCGCCGCGCGATGCGATCTTCGAGGCCTGCCGGCTGCGCTTTCGCCCGATCATGATGACCACGGCGGCGGCCCTGTTCGGCGCCATTCCGCTGGCGCTGGGGCGCGGCGACGGCGCCGAGCTGCGCCAGCCGCTGGGCATTGCCATCGTCGGCGGGCTGGTCGTGAGCCAGCTGCTGACGCTCTACACCACGCCGGTGGTATACCTTTATCTCGACCGTCTGAGCCTGTGGAGCAAGGCGCGCTGGCGCAACCGCACCCACTGGCGCGGGCTTCATTTCGCAGGGCAGGAGAGGCCATGAACACCCCCCATCCGACTTCCGGCATGCCGCCGCTGGCCAAGGCCATGACGCTGGCGGTCTGCGCGCTGCTGGGGGCCTGCGCCGTCGGCCCCGACTACGTCAGGCCCGACGCGCCCACGCCCGTGTCCTACAAGGAAGACCGCGGCTGGAAGGTGGCGCAGCCCAGCGACACGGCGGACCGCGGCAAATGGTGGGAAGTCTTCGGCGACCCTCAGTTGAACGCGCTGGCAGAGCAGGTGGAGATCTCGAACCAGACCGTGAAAGCCGCCGCCGCCCAGTACGAGCAGGCGCGCGCGCTGGTGGAGTCGGCGCGGGCCGCCTACTTCCCGACCATTGGCCTGAACGCGGCCGCCACGCGGGCGCAAAGCGGCAGCGTGGCCTCGAATGGCGTCGCGATCGGCTCTCCCGGCATCAGCACCAGCCGCTCGCTCTCGCTCAATGCCTCCTGGGAGGCCGACATCTGGGGCAAGGTGCGGCGCGCCACCGAGGCGCAGACGAGCAGCGCCCAGGCCAGCGCCGCCGATCTGGCGGCGGCCCGCCTGAGCGCCCAGGGCCAGCTGGCGCAGAGCTACTTCACGCTGCGCCAGGTGGACGCCCAGATCCAGCTGTATGCCGACACCATCGTGGCCTACCAGAAGTCGCTTCAGCTCACCCGGAACCAGTACGCCGGTGGCGTGGCGGCGCGGGCCGACGTGGTGGCGGCCGAGACGCAGCTCAAGACCGCGCAGGCCCAGGCCATCAACCTGGGCGTGCAGCGGGCCCAGCTCGAGCACGCGATCGCCCTGCTGATCGGCCAGCCGGCCTCGGCCTTCTCCCTCGCGGCGGCGCCGCTGGCCAATGTGCCGCCGCCCCCGGTGCCCGAGGCGGGCCTGCCCTCGCAGCTGCTGGAGCGCCGGCCCGACGTGGCGGCGGCGGAGCGCCAGGTGGCCGCCGCCAATGCGCAGATCGGCGTGGCCCGGGCGGCCTATTTCCCGGCCCTGAGCCTGACCGGCTCGGCCGGCTTCCAGGGCCCCAGCTTCGCCAACCTGCTGACGCTGCCGAACCGCTTCTGGTCGATCGGGCCGCAGCTGGCGGCGACCCTGTTCGACGGCGGCGCGCGCGATGCGCAGAACCGGCAGGCGCGGGCGGTCTACGACCAGAACGTCGCGCTGTACCGGCAGACCGTGCTCACCGGGTTCCAGGAGGTGGAGGACAACCTGTCGGCGATGCGCATCATGGAGCAGCAGGCCGTGGTGCAGGAGGAGGCGCTGCAGGCGGCGCGGGAGTCGGTGCGGCTCACGCTCAACCAGTACAAGGCCGGCGTCGTCAGCTACCTGAACGTGATCACCGCGCAGGCCACGGAACTCACCACGGCGCGCGCCTCGGTCAGCCTGCTGGGCAGCCGCTACGTCGCCAGCGTGCAGTTGATCCAGGCCCTGGGCGGCGGCTGGCATGCCACCAGCCTGCCGGGCGCCGACGCCGTGAACGCGGCGAACGATCCGGCGCGCCGCTGAGGCCGGGCGTGGCCGGGGTCAGGCGCCGTCCGGCGCCAGAGCGGCCGCGACGGCCGCGATGCGCGCCTGGTGGATCAGCCGGCTGATCTCGGGGCCGCGCGCCCCCGCCGACTGGGCCTGCAGGGCAACCTCATGGGTGGCCACCGACTGCGCCGCCGCGAGCGCCGCGCGCAGCCGCTCGCGCGGCGCGTAGGGCCGCTCCTCGAAGCCCAGGCGGCCGCGTGCATCGCACTCGCAGGCCAGCAGCACCTGCTCGAAGCGCTGCGGCCGGCGCAGCGCATCGCAGCGCTCGAGCAGGCGCACCAGCGCCGCCGCGCCGAACTCGCCGCTGCGGTGGAGGTTGCCGTGCTCGCGCGCCACCACGTCGGCCAGCTCGCGGCAGTCGGCGGGCACGCGCAGGCGCTCACTCACGCCCTTGAGCAGCCGGGCGCTGCGCTCCTCGTGGCCGATGTGGCGCGGCAGCACGTCGGCCGGGGTCGTGCCCTTGCCGAGGTCGTGCGTGAGGCAGGCAAAGCGCACCGGCAGCGGCGCGGCCAGCCGCGCGCTCATGTCCAGCACCATCATCAGGTGCACGCCGGTGTCGACCTCGGGGTGGTATTCGGCGCGCTGCGGCGAACCCGCGGAACGTGGGCCCTCGGCACGTGGCCAGTGCAGCGGGTTCATGCCCGCCTGCGGGGTCGCACGTGCCGAGGCTCCACCCTCCGGCGGGCCCCAGAGGCGGTCCACCTCGGGCAGCAGCCGCGCCAGCGCGCCGCAATCGCGCAGCACCTCGAACATGCGCGAGGGCCGCGCCTCCATCAGGCCCCGGGCGAGTTCCTGCCAGACGCGCTCGGCCACCAGGGCGTCGGCCTCGCCGCTGTCCACCATCTCGCGCATCAGCGCCAGGGTGCCGGGGGCCACGCTGAAATCGGCAAAGCGCGCCGCGAAGCGCGCCACGCGCAGGATGCGCACCGGGTCTTCGCGGAACGCGCCGGTCACGTGGCGCAGCACGCGCTGCTGCAGGTCCTGGCGGCCGTGGTACGGGTCGGTCAGCGCGCCGTGGGCGTCCTGCGCGATGGCGTTGATGGTCAGGTCGCGCCGCGCCAGGTCCTGCTCCAGCGTCACGTCGGGCGCCGCATGGAAGGCGAAGCCGTGGTAGCCGCGCGCGGTCTTGCGCTCGGTGCGCGCGAGCGCGTATTCCTCGCGCGTCTCGGGGTGCAGGAAGACGGGAAAGTCGCGGCCCACCGGCAGGTAGCCCTGCGCGACCAGTTCCTCGGGCGTGGCGCCGACGACCACCCAGTCGCGGTCCTGCACCGGCCGCCCGAGCAAGGCATCGCGCACCGCGCCGCCCACCATGTAGATCTTCATACAGGCAGTGTAATGAGTCACCGCCGGCGCGGGCGGCGGCCGAGGGTTGCTATCGAATGAATAGCATGAAATGACCGTGTACCAAGGACATCGGGCCAATTTGATGCCGAAATGGCGGGAAAAGCCGGCCGCCGGCCGCGCTCACAGGCCTTTCAGCTCCGCCGCCATGGCCGCGGGGCAGCCGCTGGCCGCCAGCTTCATCCAGTCATCCTTGAGCCAGTCTTCCCTCGACGCTTCCGGCCCGCCCTGGAAGGCTGAAATTTCCGCCGTGCAGGCCTGCGCCAGCTGCGCCGTGGCAGCGCTGGTGCGCCGCACGCCGGTGCTGACCGTGTGGATGAAGAAAACCGGCGGCCCCGATTCCAGGGAGACATAGGCCAGGTGCGTGCCGCCGGGCGACCAGGTCGGCAGCATGACCGGCTGGGGTGACGCGAGGGCGGGCTGCGAATTGGCGCCGTCGCTGTCGGACACCATGAGCGTGTAGCGCCCCTTCGCCTGCGTGGCCTTGGCGCTGCGCGACGAGAAGGTGCCTGGAATCCCGGTGATCTTCAGTTGCAGGAAGTCGGAAATGCGATGGGCGACCAGGCGCAGGTCGCGGGCCTCGACGGTGAAGGACTGTCCGCCCATGTCGGACGGGTTGGCCAGGTTCCAGGCGCGGAATTTCACGTTCACACGCCCGTCGGGCAGGGTGGCCGCCGAGCCGCCGACCACGTAGCTGGCGCCCGTCGATTGCCACAGCGCCGCATCGGGGCGCTGGTTTTCGCTCATGCTGGCCGTCCCGGCATCCGCCAGCGCGAAGCGCCCGCTACGCTCCAGGTTGCTGCCGGCGATGCGCGTGACCAGCGCGCCGCTGGCCGCGTCGCCCTCGAAGCGCGCGAAGCCGATCACGGGCTGGCGGCTGGCCGGCGGCACGGGCACCGCCGCAGCGGCCCCCGTGGGCGCTGCCGGCGCACCCTGGCGGAAATAGAAGTCGCCCAGCGACTGGTCGTACAGCGCCGGCACCTGGTCGTGCTTCACGCTGCGCGCCGTGCGGGCCACCTCGTCGCGCACGCTGCGCAGCATGCGGTCGACCGGCAGGCCCGGCTTGCCGAGCTCCTTGAGGAAGACGCGCGTGAACAGGCCGTTCGGGTCCTTGTCGTTGGCGTCGAGCTGGTCCAGCGCCTGCTGCCCGCTGCCCGCCGAATAGATGATCATCTGCCCGGTGGCGGCCGTTGTGGGCACGAGGCCTCTGCCGCCCAGGGCGCGCCCCTTGGCGCGAAACGGGTTGTCGCGGCAGGCATCGACGATGACCATCGAGAAGCGCGCCTTCCTTTCCTCCAGGTCTTCCAGCACGCGCTGCAGCGGCACCGCCTCGTCGCGCACCTGGTCCTCGCTTACGGCGCGGATATCCACCGGCAGCAGGTAGTTGGTCGCGTCGATCTGCACGCCGTGGCCGGCGTAGAAGAAGACCACGTCATCGCCCTCCGCCACGCGGGCCTTGAACGTGCGCAGGCCGGCGCGCCAGCTGCGCTCGTCGAGGTCCTGCAGCAGGGTGACCTTGAAGCCGTTCTGCTCGAGCGCGCGGGCCATGGCGCTGGCGTCCGTGCGGGCATTGCGCAAGGCGGGCACGTTGCGGTAGGTATCGTTGCCGATGACCAGCGCGAGGCGGGCCGCCATGGCGGGCGGGGCGCACCACAGCAAAGCGGCGGCGAGCAGGGTGCATGCGCGGGGCAGGAGGGACGTCATCGGGAAATTGTGCACCAGCCGGTGCGGCGCTCTTCGGCGACGGCCTCATCTGATCGGGCGGCCGCCTGTCGGGCCAGGTTGCGGTCCGGGGGTGCTATCAAATAAATAGCATGAAACGACCGCACATCAAGGACATCGGGCCGGTTTGATGCCGAAATGGCGGGAAAAGCCGGCCGCAGGCCGCGCGGCCCCGCCGTCAGCGCGCGGCGCGGTAGGGTTCGTCGATCACCACGAACGCGTGTTCCGTCAGCGCGTCGGCGATCCAGGCCTTGACGCCGGGCAGCGCGTGCACGCGCTCGACGTAGGCCGCGATCTCGGCCGGCACCGGCAGCGCATAGGTCTTCAGCCGCGTGCAGACCGGGGCGAAGTAGGCGTCGGCGATGCTGAAGCGGCTGCCGAACAGCAGCGGCCCGCCGTGCTCGGCCAGCAGCGCGCTCCACATCTCGACCAGGCGCTGCACGTCGGCGCGCACCGCGGGCTGGTCGCGCCAGATCACGGCGCCGACCTCGGGCAAGGAGGCTTCGATGTTCATGCCGCAGTGGCTGCGCAGCGCCGAGAAGCCCGAGTGCATCTCGGCGCACACGCTACGCGCGCGGGCCCGCGCGGCGGTGGCCTGCGGCCACAGGTGCTGGTCGGGGAAGCGCTCGGCCAGGTATTCGGCGATGGCCAGCGTGTCCCAGATGGCGAGCTCGCCGTCCAGCAGCACCGGCACCTTGCCGACCGGGTTGATGCTGCCGGCGGCCTGCTTGAAGGCCGAGCCGGGCTCCATCGTGTCGAAGCGGAGCATGACTTCCTCGAACGGGATGCCGGCCTGCTTGAGCAGCACCCAGGGCCGCATGGACCAGGAGGAGTAGTTCTTGTTGCCGATGTAGAGCTTGAGCATGGTGGTGTCGCCGGGCTGGGTGGGAACAGGCCTTCCATGCTACTGCGTCGGGCCGCGGCCATTGATGCGAAAAACCCGCGGCATTGATGCGCGGCGGGGAGGGCGCGCATCAATGCCGGGGGCGTGGCGTCAGGGGTGGAGCTTCTCGCCGCGGGCCAGCATCTGCACGAACTGCTCGATGCGGCGCGCGCGCGTTTCGGCCTTCTTGGCGGTCTGGGTGCGAAACAGCACGGCGTAGCGGTTGCGCGAGTCGAGCGTGGCGAAGAAGGCCTTGGCGCGCGGCGATGCGTCGAGCGCGGCGGCCAGGTCGGGTGGCACGGTGGCGCTGCCCTGCGCCTCGTAGGCCGCGTCCCAGCGGCCGTCCTGGCGCGCGCGCTCGACTTCGCGCAGGCCGGCGGGCTGCATCTGCCCGGCCTCGATCAGGGCCAGCGCCTTGCCGCGGTTGCGCTGAGACCACAGGCTGCGGGCGCCGCGCGGGGTGAATTTCTGCAGCCAGCCCTGCTCGTCGCCGCGCTGCTTCTGGCCGTCGATCCAGCCATGGCACAGCGCGATGTCGAGCGCCTGCGGGTAGGTGAGCGAGGGCGGGCCGGCGTCCTGGCGGGCGATGCGCAGCCAGACGCCGGCGCTGGTGGCGTGATGGCGGGCCAGCCACTGGTGCCAGCCGGCGGCGTGCTCGAAGTACAGGACGGGAAGTTCGGGGCGTGGGGTGGCCATGGGGCGGGTGAGACGGGGTTTCGGCGATTTTTAAAGCGATTTCGGGCCGATGTCCAGGCCGGGCGGACAAAGCTTGCTATTCATTCGATAGCGAATTGATGGCGAATCGGGGAAGCGAAGGGCGCCGCCGCCCGCCTCCGGGCCGGGCTCAGTCCTGCAATTCCGCCTTGGCCATCTCCACATCGAGCCGCTCCGTGGCATCCATCGGCTTGCTGGTGGCGGCCTGTTCGTAGAGCTTGGTGGCTTCCTTCATCTTCCGGTCGCCTTCGAGCATCACCAGGCCGTTGGCGTACTCGATCATCGCGATGGCCGAGCCGGGGTTGAGCGCGAGGGCTTCCTGGAACAGCTTGAGGCCGGTGTCCTTCTTGGCGCCGTAGGTCATGCTGCCGATCAGCGGGCCCACCTTGTCGATCACCTCGGCGTGGAACGCGCCCAGCGCAATGCGCGCATCGGCGTGCTTGGGGCTGAGCTGAATGGCTTTTTCCAGCGCCTCCTTGACCCGCCCGCCCAGGCCCTGGGCCAGCGCCTTGGCCACGCTGATGCCCTGGCTGTAGCGGCCCAGCGCATAGGCCTGCCAGTACCAGGCGTTGGCGTTCTTCGGGTCTTCGGCCGCCTGGGCCGCGGCGCGCTCGGCCACTTCGGTGAAGAGGTCGAGCTTGGCCTTCTCCTTCTTCTCCAGGTAGTTGGCATAGATGCAGGCGGCCTTGTTGGCCACCGTGAGGCCCGCGCCGCCGGCTTTCAGGCCGGCCTGGGCGGCTTTCTGGAACTCGCCGTTGTGGAACAGGGCCCAGGCCTCGAGCACCTTGGCTTCCTTGGGGCAGGGTTCGGCATCGCCGGCGTGCAGGCGCTCCCAGTGCTTCCTGGCGCTGGCGGCGTCGAAGGCGTAGTCGCCGGCATGGGGGAAAACGATCCATTGGGCCATGATGGTTGTCTCCTTCGGTCGTTGGAACGTGGACACGCTCTCAGGGGTTGTCGGCGTTGCTGTAGGCCCCGACCAGGCCCAGCAGGTGCATGCGCTGGCCCGGCTCCAGGTAGGGCACCAGCAGGTTCAGCACATGGTGGGCGCCGCGCAGCAGGGCCAGCTGGGCGCTTTCGGGCTCCAGCGCGCGGCGCGGGTCGCGCACGTACTCGTAGCTCAACCAGTAGGTCAGCACCACCACCATGCTGGTGGCGGTGGCCTCGACCTCGCGCGAATCGATGCTCAGGGCGCCGGAGCGGTTCATGCCGTCGAGCAGCGCGCGCACCGCGCGGGTCTTGTTCTTGAGCACCCACTGGAAATGGGTTTCCAGGCGCCGGTTCTTGGACAGCAGGTCGTTCAGGTCGCGGTAGAGGAAGCGGTACTGCCAGATCAGCTCGAACAGGGTGTGCATGAAGAACCAGGCGTCCTCCACGTCGCGCACGCCGTCGCTGGCGTTGAGCAACTCGCTGAGCGAGCGCTCGTAGCGGTCGAACAGCGAGTTGATCAACTCGTCCTTGGCCGGGTAGTGGTAGTAGAGGTTGCCGGGGCTGATGCTCAGTTCGGCCGAGATCAGCGTGGTCGAGACGTTGGGTTCACCGAAACGGTTGAACAGGTCGAGCGTGACCTCCAGGATGCGTTCTGCGGTTCGGCGCGGCGCCTTCTTCGCCATGGATGTCTGCCCCTTGTTGCTTTTTGGTCTGATGGCGACTCTACCCCAGTCGCTGGGGGCGCGGAAGTAGGGAAGGCGAGTACGGTTTGGGGTCTTCAGGCCGAAGCTGGCCGCGCGGCGGCACGGGTGACGTGGCCCAGGTCTTCCATGACTTCCTGCAGTGAGGCGATGGCCTGGCCCAGGCGCGTGGGCGCGGCGGGCGGGGCGACGAGGTGCCGCTTCGGATCGTCCAGCACCTCGTGGCGCAGCGTCACGCCGTGCCGCCCGAGCTGCGCCGACAGGCCGGTCTTGCGCGAGCGCAGCAGGCGGCGGGTCTGCTGGTAGGCATGCTCGGCGAGCTGGCGGCGCCGGCCGTAGCTGAAGGTGTTGGCCAGGTACAGCTCGGGGTCGCGGTGGTCGGGCTCGATCAGCACGATGTCGGTGTCGGGGTAGGCGCGCTCGTAGTGTTTCATGCCAAGCTCCATGCGCGAATGGATCATGGAGCGGAAGGTCTGGCTCAGCACGGCGGGCAGGCCGCCGTCCACGATGCGCGGGATGGCGCGCCGCTCCGCGGGCAGGCCGCGCTGCATGACGGGTGCGGCCTGCGGCTGCGTCGAGTCGAACGGCACCAGCGGGTTCAGGCACAGCATCAGGTCGATGCCCTCGTCCAGCGCCACCGAGGCATGCAGGGTCTTCTTGAGCGCGCCGTCCACGTAGTAGTGCTCATCGATCTCCACCGGCGGGAACAGCCCGGGCAGCGCCGAGCTGGCCTGCACGGCGCGCGAGATCGGCACGTGGTCCCAGCCGGCGCGGCCGAACGGCGCGGCCTCGCCGCTGTCCAGGTTGGTGGCGACCAGGGTCAGCCGGGTCTTCAGCTGGCGGAAATCATTGGTGCGGCCCTCGCGCGAGAACAGCGTGGCCAGGCGGCGGTCGATCTCGCTGTTGGAGAAGATGCCCGTGGGCAGCGCCGGGCCCAGGCGCTCCAGCGCGCCGGTGAACGACTTGCGCCCGAGCACGAAGCGCCACAGCGCCGAGGACACCAGGCCCGGGAACATGATGCCGCGCCGCGCCAGCTCGCTGTAGGCCGGCACCATCAGCCAGGCCGGGTCGAACACTTCCGAGACCTGGTGGTCGTTCTCGATGAACGACGCGCACAGCTCGCGCGGCGACATGCCGTTGGCCAGGCCCGCCGCGATGAAGCCGCCGGCGGACACGCCCACATAGTGGTGCAACCCGGTGAAGTCCAGGCCCGACAGCGACTCCTCGAGCGCACACAGCGCACCGATCTCGTAGATCGCGCCCAGCGGTCCGCCACCGGCCAGCGCCAGCGCAATGCGGGGCTGGCTCGGTGCCCGCTTCCGCGCCCTGGGCGCCGCAGTGGAGCGAGGGGCGCCGGAAGGCTGGGCGGTGGGTGGCGTGCGGGGGGTGGAACGGGTCATGGGCGCGTGCGGAAAGAAGCATCGATCCCGCCTACTGCTGCAGCGCAGCAAATGCGACGGGCGTAAAAAAGGGCGCCTGGGCGCCCTTCAGGCGGCGGCATGCCGGCTTACGCGGACTTGCGTGCGGCCGCGGTGCGCGAAGACGCCCGCTTGGCGGCTGGTTTGGCTGCAGGCTTGGCCGCGCCCGCAGGGGCGGCGGCCTTGGGCGCGGCAGGGGCCTTGACCGACAGCTTCTGCACGCTCTTGTTGAGCTCGTCGATGCGGGCGATCAGGGCATCGATGTCCTTGGCCGACGGCACGCCCAGCTTGTTGAGGGCCTTGGAGACGCGGTCTTCGAAGATGTTCTCCAGCTTGTCCCACTGGCCGGAGGCCTTGGAGCTGATGTCGGTGGCCATGTTGGCCATGCGGTTGGTGGCCTCGGAGATTTTTTCCTCGGCCACGGCCTGGGTCTTGCGCTGGATGGAGAGGCCTTCCTTGACCAGGGTCTCGAACACCTTGCCGCCTTCTTCCTGGGCCTTGGCGAAGGCGCCGAGGCCGGCCAGCCAGATCTGCTGGGCGGATTCCTTGACGGTGCCGGAGAGTTGCGCGCCGGCTTTCTTCTCTGCGCTCAGTTTCTGCAGTTTCTTGACCATGAGGGGCTCCAAACGATGGGTTGAGGGGCGCACCGCCCGGCTCGTGCGGGGGCGGCGCATGAGGTGCACTTTAAGCGCTGATCCCGGAGGCGTTTAGGTGAGGCTTCCTAAATCACTAGGGGTCGAACCCTAGGGTTGGCACGGGTTTCTGCTGAATGGAGGCCCCTGCCGTTTAAGCAAGAATGCGGCATCTATCCGGAGGTATTCATGCAGTATTTCGTCACCGGGGCAACCGGCTTCATCGGCAAACGCCTGGTCAAAAAGCTGTTGGAGCGCAAGGGCTCCGTGGTGCACTTTCTGATCCGCAAGGAGAGCGAATCGAAAGTGGCGGCGCTGCGTGAATTCTGGGGCGCCAGTGCCTCCCGGGTGGTGCCGGTGTTCGGCGATCTCACTGCGAAGAAGCTGGGCGTGGCCGGCGAGGACGTCAAGAAGCTCAAGGGCCAGATCGACCATTTCTACCACCTTGCGGCGGTGTACGACCTCGGCGCCGACGAGGAGAGCCAGATCGCCGTCAACATCGAGGGCACGCGCAACACCGTGGAGCTCGCCAAGTCCATCGACGCCGGGCATTTCCACCATGTCTCGTCGATTGCCGCCGCCGGGCTGTACGAAGGCGTGTTCCGCGAGGACATGTTCGAGGAGGCCGAGAACTACGACCACCCGTATTTCATGACCAAGCACGAGAGCGAGAAGATCGTGCGCAAGGAATGCAAGGTGCCCTGGAGCGTCTATCGCCCGGCCATGGTGGTGGGCGACAGCCAGACCGGCGAGATGGACAAGATCGACGGCCCCTACTACTTCTTCAAGCTGATCCAGCGCATGCGCCAGTTGCTGCCGCCATGGATGCCCGTGATCGGCCTGGAAGGCGGCCGCGTGAACATCGTCCCGGTGGATTTCGTCGTGAACTGCCTGGACTTCATCAGCCACAAGGCGGGCATCAACAAGAAGTGCTTCCATGTGGTGGACAGCGAAGGTTACCGCGTGGGCGGCGTGCTGGACATCTTCAGCAAGGCGGCCCATGCGCCCAAGATGAACCTCTTCGTGAATGCCGCGCTGCTGGGCTTCATTCCGCGCAGTGTCACCAAGACGCTGCTGTCCATCAAGCCGGTGCGCCGCGTCAAGGCGGCCGTCATGCACGACCTGCGCATTCCCGAAGACATGCTCACCTTCGTGAATTACCCAACGCGCTTTGACCGGCGCGAGCTGGACGCGCAGCTCAAGGGCTCGGGCATCGAATGCCCGCACTTGAAGGACTACGCCTGGCGGCTGTGGGACTACTGGGAGCGCCACCTGGACCCGGACCTCGCCATCGACCGCACGCTGCGCGGCACGGTGCAGGGCAAGGTGGTGCTGATCACCGGCGGCTCCTCCGGCATCGGCCTGGCCTCGGCCCATAAGTTCGCCGAGGCCGGCGCCGTGACCATCATCTGCGGCCGCGACCAGGACAAGCTCGACGAAGCGCAGAAAGAAGCCAAGGCGAAGGGCTACAGCTTCGTCTGCTACCCGGCCGACATCGCCGACATGAACGACTGCGACCGCTTCGTGAAACTGCTGATCGAGAACCATGGCGGCGTGGATTTCCTCATCAACAACGCCGGCCGCTCCATCCGCCGCGCCATCGAGAACAGCTATGACCGCTTCCACGACTACGAGCGGACCATGCAGCTGAACTACTTCGGCTGCCTGCGCATCACCATGGGCCTGCTGCCGACGATGACGGCGAAGAAGAAGGGCCATGTCGTCAACATCAGCTCCATCGGCGTGCTGACCAACGCGCCGCGCTTCTCGGCCTACGTGGCGTCCAAGGCCGCGCTGGACGCCTGGACGCGCTGCGCGTCGAGCGAGTACGCCGACCAGGGCGTGAGCTTCACCACCATCAACATGCCACTGGTCCGCACCCCCATGATTGCGCCGACCAACATCTACAAGAACGTGCCCACGCTGAGCCCGGAAGAGGCGGCCGACATGGTGGCCGGCGCCTGCATCTACAAGAACGTGCGCATCGCCACCCGCCTGGGCATCGCCGGCCAGGTGCTGCATGCGCTGTTCCCGCGCATCATGCAGATCGTCATGAACACCAGCTTCCGCATGTTCCCGGATTCGTCGGCCGCCAAGGGCGACAAGTCCGGCAAGCCGCAGCTGTCGGCCGAGGCGGTGGCGATGCAGCAGATGATGCGGGGGATTCATTTCTGAGGGAGGGAAGCCGCTCGCACCCTCGAGACGATGAGATAATTGGGAAGTTGCCCGGCGCGCGCGCGGCGCCAGGCGTTCTCGAGGGAAACACATGATTCTGGTCACCGGCGGCGCGGGTTTCATCGGCGCCAATTTCGTCCTGGACTGGCTCAGCTTGCATAGCGAGCCAGTCGTCAATTTCGATCTCCTGACCTACGCTGGCAATCTCGAAAACCTGGCTTCGGTCGAAGGCAATCCGGCGCATATCTTTGTTCAAGGTGACATTGGCGATACCGCGGCTGTCGCGCGTGTGCTGGCCACCTACAAGCCTCGGGCCGTGGTGAATTTCGCGGCGGAATCACATGTGGATCGCTCGATTCACGGGCCGGAAGATTTCATCCAGACCAACATCGTCGGCGCCTTCCGTCTGTTGGAGACCGTGCGTAGCTATTGGGGCGGCCTGCCTCCGGAAGACAAGGCCAAGTTTCGCTTCGCCCATGTCTCCACCGATGAGGTCTACGGTTCTCTCGCGCCAACGGATGCAGCATTCACGGAAACCAGCCGCTACGAGCCCAACAGCCCGTATTCCGCGAGCAAGGCCGCAAGCGACCATCTGGTTCGAGCCTACCATCACACTTATGGTTTGCCGGTCCTCACGACCAACTGCTCCAACAACTATGGGCCTTTTCATTTTCCAGAGAAGCTGATCCCGCTGATGATCGTCAATGCGCTGGCCGGCAAGCCCCTGCCTGTTTATGGAGATGGGCAGCAGGTGCGCGACTGGCTCTATGTACGGGACCATTGCAGCGCGATCCGCCGCGTACTTGAAGCAGGCCGTCCCGGCGAGGTCTACAACATTGGCGGCTGGAACGAGAAGCCCAATCTGGACATCGTCCATACAGTATGCGGATTGCTGGACGAGATGCGGCCGCGTGCCGAAGGCAAGAGTTACAGCGGGCAAATCACGTTCGTCAAGGACCGCCCTGGCCATGACCGCCGTTACGCCATCGACGCGAGCAAGATGGAAAAGGAATTGGGTTGGAAGCCCACCGAGACTTTCGAGTCTGGAATCCGGAAGACGGTGGAGTGGTACTTGGCTAACCCGGGATGGGTGGCCAACATCCAAAGCGGCGGCTATCGCGACTGGGTGCAGAAGCAGTACGCTGCGGCATGAGACAGCTCTTCTGGCCGCGCGCAACGCGGCTTTTCTCGTCAACGCCGAAGCTCCCGATGTACGGGCAGTGGCGGCGGTGCACGATGAAACCATCGAGCCAGTGCATTCTGCAGCGTTTCCGCTGGCCGCCGCAAGGCCGCCGAATTCCCGCAGGGGCACATGAAAATTCAAGCCGGAATTTGGCGTTGCCTGCCGGTCCGGGAAGCGGGCTTACGGCAACTAGTGGGCGAGATAACAGCGGGACAAAGCAATGACTGAACGAAAAGGCATCATCCTTGCAGGCGGTGCAGGTACCCGGCTCCAGCCGGCGACGCTGGTCGTGAGCAAGCAACTGCTGCCGGTGTACGACAAGCCGATGATCTACTACCCGCTCAGCACACTGATGCTGGCGGGCATCACGGACATTCTCATCATTAGCACACCGCAGGACACGCCTCGCTTCCAGCAACTGCTGGGAGACGGCTCGCAATGGGGCCTCAATCTTCAGTACGCGGTGCAGCCAAGCCCCGACGGCCTGGCGCAGGCTTTCATCATCGGTGAGGAATTCATCGGGAAGTCCACCTGCGCGCTGGTGCTCGGCGACAACATCTTTTACGGCAACAGTTTTGCCGGCCTGCTCGGCGAGGCAGATGCCCGCCAGCATGGAGCGACGGTGTTCGCCTATCACGTGCACGACCCGGAGCGGTACGGGGTCGTCGCATTCGACGCCTCGGGCAAGGCGACGAGCATCGAGGAAAAGCCTGCCCAGCCCAAGAGCCATCACGCAGTTACCGGGCTTTATTTCTACGATAACGACGTGATTGGCATCGCCAAATCGATCAAACCCAGCGCGCGGGGCGAACTCGAGATCACGAGCGTCAATCAGCACTATCTGCAAGCCGGTAACCTGAATGTACAAATCATGGCGCGCGGCTATGCCTGGCTGGATACTGGCACGCACGACAGCCTTCTGGAAGCTGGGCAGTTCATAGCAACGCTGGAACGCCGGCAGGGACTGAAAATTGCGTGCCTAGAGGAGATTGCGCTGCGTAACGGCCTTATTGACAAGGCCCAGGTGGAGAAGCTTGCCGCTCCGATGAAGAAGAACGAGTACGGGCAATATCTGCTGCGCCTCATCAATGAGATTTGAACTGCTTCATGAAAGTTACCACCGTAGACATTCCGGGCTCACTTTTGCTGGAGCCTTGCGTATTCGGTGACGCTCGCGGGTTCTTCACGGAAAGCTTCAACCGCAGGGTCTTTTCTGAAGCAACGGGGGCCAACCCGGTGTTTGTGCAGGACAACCACCCGCGCTCACAGCAGAACGAGCCGTGCGGCATGGATTACCAGGTGGCGCAGACGCAAGGCAAGGCGATCCGCGAGGTGCGCGGCCGCCCGTTGCGCGTTCTTGAATTCGGTCGGTTCTGGAACGATCAACACGGCGGTGTCGAGCGCCACGTGTCCGAACTGTGTACGGGGCTGGCGGCTCAGGGCTTCGACATCGTCAACCTCGTGGCATCGGAAAACCTGAAGAGAGGGGATAAGGTGGAGCACGGTTTTCGTGTCGTGCAAGCGCCGTCGTTCGGAAAGTTGTTCAGTACGGCAATGTCGCCTGCTTTGTTGCTGAAGGCGGCGAAATTGCACCGGGAGACGCCGTTCGACCTTTTCCATCTGCATTTTCCCGATCCGCTCACGCATGCGGCGTCCTTGATGCTTCCTGCGAGCGTCCCGCGAGTCATCACCTGGCATAGCGACATCGTGAAGCAAAAGCGCCTCTTCAAACTTTACGGACCATTCCTGCGGCGCGAGGTCTTGCGCTCGCAGGCGGTGGTGGCGGCGACGCAGGCGCATTTCGATTCGTCGACGCAGATCCCGGCCGCGCTTCCGGCCTCGAAGCGCCATGTCATCCCGTACGGAATGGACTACGCGAAGCTGGCGCTAGACGAAAGGACATCGCGCCTGCGCGACGAGCTTCGTGCGATGGCCGGGATGGCGGACGTCGGCGGCGCGCCGCGCAAGATTGTCTTCGCTCTAGGACGCCACGTGTACTACAAGGGCTTCGACGTTCTCCTAAAGGCCATGAAGCACTGCGATGCCTTCCTGATCCTCGGTGGAGACGGCCCTATGCGGCCGGAATTGCATGCGCTCGCCGAGTCGCTCGACTTGCGCAATCGCGTGTACTTCAGCGGACGCATCGCCGAGGAGGACCTCGCGGCCTACTTCAACGCATGCGATGTGTTCTGCCTTTCGTCAGTGACGCAAATTGAAGCTTTCGGTCTTGTCCAGCTCGAAGCCATGGCCTGCGGCAAACCGGTGGTGTGTACGCGCTTGGGCACTGGCGTGAACGTGGTCAACGTGGAAGGTGTCACGGGCCTTGCCGTTGAGCCGGGAGACGCCGCGGCACTGGGTGAGTGTCTTGAGGGATTGCTGTGCAATGACGGCTTGCGCGAACGGCTGGGTGCACAGGCGCGCAGTTGGGCCCGCGACGAATATTCGCTCGACGCCATGGTGCGTCGTCACATTGCCCTCTACGAAGACATCGGCGACTCCGCAAGGCCCCACCGATGAAACAGAACAAGATCGAGTTCGCCAATTCCCTGCGGGGAATCGCGGCGCTCATGGTGATGTTGGCCCATTTATACGGCGTGTTCTGGATTGACCGTGCAACTGTTGCCATGCTCACGTTTTCGCCTGCGCTGCCTACATCAGCGGCTACACCCTGGTATATAAGCCTCTTATGGAAAGTGCCTGACTTCAGCTGGGGGCTGCTGGGCGTAGGCATCTTTTTCCTCGTCAGCGGGTTTGTCATCCCTTTCTCACTCACTAGTCTCAGTGCGGGTAAATTTCTTCTTGGCCGGGCATTTCGGCTTATGCCGACCTATGCGGCAGGTTTCTCGTTAACTTTGTTGGGCGCCTACCTGAGCACCTGCTACTTTTCTTCGACCTGGGACTATCAGCCACATGAAGTGCTGGTTCACTATGTTCCTGGATTGAGGGATATTGTTGGAACCCGAGGCTTCGACGCCGCGATCTGGACGCTGGAGATTGAAGTCAAGTTTTACTTGGTATGTGCACTTGCTATCGCTTGGTTCAGACGCCAGTCCAAACTCGTTTTTTTCCTACCGATTGTGCTGGGTGTCCTGGCTTTCGCGTGCAGCTTCTGGCTCAGGAGCTTCAACACTGGCGAGGGCACCCTCCACCGACTGATGCTGGTCGCCATATTCAATTGCCAGTACATAATTTTCATGTTCGTGGGCGTGACCGTGAACTACCTTTACCAGGGTGCATTACGGGATGGACCCGCGTATGTGTTGATCGCCTGCCTGCTATTTCTTTTTGCAGTGGTCTGGGCCGCTGGCCCTTACGCTTGGTCGTTTGCCCAACTTTGGAACTATGCTCTAGCGGTCCCTATATTCCTGCTCGCATTCGTCTTCCCTCAGTATTTGCGATCCAGTCGATTGCTGGATTTCCTTGCTGCGATCAGCTACCCGCTCTATGTGTCTCATGCGGTGTTCGGCTTTTTCGTGCTTCGCTGGCTGATTGATCACGGAGTACGGCCGTCGCTATCCCTTTTGTTTGTATCAGTACTGAGTATCTTTATGGCATGGGTGATTCACCGTACCGTCGAAGAACCCACTCACTCATTTGGCCGGAGGGTGGCGAAAAATTGACGAGCGTGGGCGCCTGTGTGCGATTGCAGATAACAGGCTAGGGCCTGCCCGCCTGGATGGCGAGACGGTAGGCTGCCATAGTGTCCGCCGCACACTTCGGCCAGGTGAATTGCGCGCTGCGCGTCAGGGCCCGTGCCGACAGGTCGCCGTGCAAAGCGTCATCATCGACCAGCGTCTGCATGGCCTGTGAAAATGCATCCACATCGTCGGCCGGCAACAACACGCCCGTATCACCGACCACTTCGGGAATGGAAGAGACTCGGGATGCGATCACCGGTACGCCGCAGGCCATCGCCTCCAGCGGCGGGAGCCCAAAACCTTCGTAGATGGACGGGTAGACCAGCGCCCGCGCGCCCGCAATGACGCGCATGAGATCCTCGCGCGGCAAGTAACCCAGTTGCCGTATGTGGCCGGCGCGCACCAGCGGGTCGAGTTGTTGCTCCAATGCCGAGGTCTTCCAGCCTGTCATGCCAGCCAGCACCAAGGGACACTGCGTGCGCAGCGCCAGCGGTAACTGCATGTACGCCTTCAAGGCCACGCCCAGATTCTTGCGCGGCTCCAGGGTGCCCACAGCCAGCAAGTACTGGCCATGTACGAGGCCATGCGCTTGCAGCGCCTGTGCCGTGCCTGCTGCATCCATCGGCTGAAAAGCCGTCTCCACGCCCAGCGCGATCGACACAACGCGTGCTGGATCGAGCCTGAATTCTTCCACTACCTCATGCCTGACGAAGTCCGAATCTGTAAGGATCAAGCTGGCTCGGTCGATCGCGGGCTTGAGGTAGCGATTCATGGCCTCGATGCGGTCGCCCGGGTGCGTGTGCGGAAAGCGGAGCCACGACAGGTCATGTACCGTGACCACCGACGGGCCGTCGAACTTGAAGGCCAGATAGTTGGGCTCATGGTAAAGATCGAATCTGCCACCTTTGGCTCGCGCGTCAAAGCGTCGCTGCTGGTAAAGCCGGGCCAGAGTGCGGGAGTTAGGCAGGAAACGGCGGGCGAGGGATTTGAGCGTCCGTGCCTTGCGTGGCGCTTCTTTGGCCAGATGGTCGAGCCAGCCCGTGCCATAGAAAAGCTCGAGATCGACATCCGGCGTGGCCTGCAATTCTGTGGTCAGGTGCCAGGTGTATTGGCCGATGCCGGTCAGCGGCGACAGCAGCGAGGTGCCGTTGAGTGCCAGCTTCATGGAGTGGCGGACGCTGTTGCCTGCAGGCTGTCCAGCATCCACGAGAGCGTGGAGCGCAAGGGCGGTGCTGGGATATCGCCCACGGTATGCAGAAGCTTGCCCGGGTCTCCGCACAGGCGCTGGATCTCATGGGCGCGGACGAAGTCCGGGTTGACGCGGACTTCCAGCACATGGCCCGTGATCTCGTGGAGGAGCTGCAGCAGGGCGTTCAACGTGTAGGTGGTGCCGGTGCAGATGTTGTAGGTTTGTGCGGGCTGCGCTCGCGCGAGCAGGCCGAGGTAGGCGGCGCAGAGGAAGCGCACGTCATTGAACTCGCGCTCCACGTTCAGGTTGCCCAGCTCCACGAACGGCTTGCGTTGGACGAAGTGCTGGATCAGCTTGGGCACGACGAAAGAGGGCGCCTGCCCCGGACCCGTGTAATTGAATGGCCGTGCAAAAAACAATGGCAGGCGGTCAGCATAGTTGCGAGCCATCAATTCCATGGCCAGCTTGCTCATGGCGTAGTGATTGACGGGCGCGGGCGATTGAGCTTCGTTGATGGGCGACTGTGGCGCGTTTCCATAAACATTGGCGCTGCTGGCCAGCAATACGCGCGGGGCGGTGTCGAGCTCCACCAATGCGTCCAGCAAGTTCAGCGTGCCGAACATGTTGACGTCATAGAAGGCGCGGCTATCTGCGTGTGACACGAACGCAATGCCTGCGAGGTGAACGACTGCATCGGGTTGGCATTGGCGGGCTGCATTGGCAAGCCCGGTCCGGTCAGCGAGATCGACGGCACACCCCGTGACTTCATGGCCGGCCTTCTTCGCGGCTTGCATGAAATGCACGCCGGTGAAGCCGTCCGCGCCGGTCAGCAGAATCTTCAAAACGAGAAACCTTGCCTGTTGCGGCGAAGGTCGGCGTCCACCATCATCTGGCACAGTTGCTCGAGGGTGGTGGAAGGCGCCCAGCCCAGCTTGGCGGCGGCCTTGGCCGGATTGCCAATCAGCAGCTCGACCTCGGCGGGGCGGTAGAACCTGGGATTGATGCGCATCACGGTTTTGCCCGTGGCGGTGTCGACTGCGATCTCGCTTTCGGCTGTGCCGTTGAACTCGACCGCGATGCCGGCCGCCTTGAATGCTATGCGCACGAAGTCACGGACCGTTTCGGTGCGATTGGTCGCCAGCACGAAGGTATCGGGCTCATCGGCCTGCAGCATGCGCCACATGCCCTCGACGTATTCCTTGGCGAAGCCCCAGTCGCGCTTGGCGTCGATATTGCCGAGATTCATGCAGTCGAGCTGACCGAGCTTGATCTTGGCGACCGAGTCGGTGATCTTGCGCGTCACGAACTCGCGACCGCGCAGCGGGCTTTCATGGTTGAAGAGGATGCCGCTCGAGCCGAAGATGCCGTAGCTCTCGCGGTAGTTGACGGTCATCCAGTGCGCATAGAGCTTGGCGACGCCGTAAGGGCTGCGCGGATAGAAAGGAGTGTCTTCGACCTGGGGAATTGCCTGGACTTTGCCAAACATCTCTGAGGTGCTGGCTTGATAGAAGCGGATCTTCGTATTGACGAGGCGGATGGCTTCCAGCAGGTTGAGCGCGCCGATGCCGGTGATCTGTGCGGTGGTTGACGGCTGGTCGAAGCTCACACCGACGAAACTCTGCGCAGCCAGGTTGTAGACCTCGTCGGGTTGTGCCTTCTGCATGAGGGCTAGGCTGGAGCCGAGATCGGTCAGATCGTACTCGACCAGCTTGAGCCGGGGATGCTCGGAGATACCAAGCTCGTTGAGGCGCCAGAAGTTGACCGAACTGGTGCGGCGGTAGGTACCGTAGACGGTGTAACCCTTGTCGAGTAGCAGATGTGTAAGGTAAGCACCGTCCTGGCCGGTGATGCCTGTGATGATGGCTGTTTTTGTCATGTCAGAAGCGGTGGCGAAACGTGGGTCGGAAGTTGGGGAATTGTAGTCGCGGCATCACGGCGCTCCTCGTGGGGTTGGGGATGCGGGCGAAGTGAAAACAAACTTTCTCTGCAGGACGTAACCGAGTATGGCGAGCGGCCCTACCACGATGGCATTGGCTAGGTAGACGTTCAGGCCCAGCTGCTTGAAGAGCGCGACGCCGCCGACATTGATTGCATACAACAGCAGGTAGACCGCCGTGAAGCGGCCGATGCGCCGCCAGTCCGAGTCCTTGAAGACGAGGCGCCCCAGCGTTTGGAAGTTGAACAGCACGCCGGCGATGGTCGACATGGCAATGGCCCAGGCATAGGGAATGCCCATCCACACGAATAGCGAGAACACTGTGAAGCCAAAGGCGGTGTTGAAGCCGCCTACGAACAGGAAGTGGACGAACTGGTGCTGGAACAGGCGGCGCATGAAAAGCTGCTTACTCCGACGGTACGAGGCGCGTGGCCAGGAAAGGGCCGAACCGGCGTTCCTCGGTGGCACGGTAGACCCTCTTGAAATCGGCGATGACGGGATCCGTGATGCGGCTGTCCTGCACAATCAGCCATCCGGGGCGCTTGAAGCGGGCGGCTCCCGCCTGCAATATCTTCACCCGGTCGGCACTGGGGACGAACGGGTAGTTGCTCAGCGGGTGCAGGCCATTCCAGACGCCGGGAACGCCATAGGCCTGGAAATTCAGCGGGCCCTCGTCGATGATCTCAAAATACTCGTTGCGGTTTTCGCGAACATACTTGATGGCTTCCACCAGTTCGGACGGATAGAGCGCGCCTTGCAGGAATGACATCTGGTGGCTCCAGGCATTCTTGGTTGCAGGCCTCATGCCTTTCCACGATGCATACCCAAAGAAGGGCAACATGGCCAAGGTAGCAGCCAACGAAGCCCGTGCGGCGTACGCGGCCAATGGTGCTTCACGCCCGTTACCTACCAAGACGCAAAGCAGCATCACGGCAGGTGGCATAAGGTTGATGATGTTGTTGTCATGGCTGCGGCCGAGATAGTACGAGGCACAGGCGGCGAGGCACAGGGCAGACAGGCGGATGATGCGTTTGTCGGCCGCGGCAATGCGCGAAGATTGCAGCGCACACCCGGCCACGCAGAAAACGAATAGCAGCCATACGATGGGGCCTGCCCAGTTGACCGGCATGGCGCCGGGCGGGAACAGTGCGTAAAGCACATACAGGCGCGGGGAAGGAGGCACTCCGAAAGCTGTGAAGTAGGCTAACCACCAGAGACCGACCAGTACCAGCACCGCTGCGAGCGCCTGGACGGCAACACGTAACACCTGCGCGGCGGCCTGCTGGGGAGTTTGGTAGGCATCTACGGCAAGACGCGACGGCCAGTAGATCACGAAGGCGTAAAAAGCGGCTTCCACGGACCACAGCGTGCAGACGGCCCACGCGGCAAAGGCAATTTTGTGCCGCGCGGGAAATCGTACCAGGAGCCAGAGCAACACGAAGGCCGGGACGAAACGAAGCGCGAAAGTGGACGGCGTCGTCATCGCGCTGCTTACATCATTGGGCGAAGCAATCCACAACATGCATGCAACAGCCCCCGCACAACCTGCAGCTAGCGATGCAAATGCACTTTTCAGTGGGTGCACGGCCAGCAAGCAAAAGTCCACTACTACTGCGACGCCGACGAGGCTCATCAACGCGACGATGTGCTGCATGCCGTCAAAGCCTTTTTTTACAGGTATCAGCGACAGCAGCGCAGTCGGGCCGGCACCGTACTGTATCGGGACATCATGAAAGGGAATCAATCCGGCCTTGATGGTTTCGACAGGCCCCCAATAGGCGCCCCAATGGTGCCACGCAACAAGCCATTGGCTACGTGTTTCGAAGCCACCGTATCGCATCAAGGCCCAGGAGGCTGCGACAAGCAGCACGACAATTACCGCGTGGACAACTTTCCCGGGTGCCAGTAAGCCCGGTAGGCCCAGTGCCAGCGCGAAACCGCTCCATACGAGTAGCGAAATGTTGATTTGGCGCCGCGGCAAGTCGATGGACGGCACCCACCACAGGATAAGAAGCGCGCAGATGCATGAGCAGAAAATCGTGAGTGCTGCTGCCGTCGATGCCTTGCTGCGCATCGTTGCCAAAAAAACTGTCGCACTCAAAATGGGTAGCGCACTCCATTGCCACCCGGTTCCCAACCGTGGTGTTGCCACCCATGCAACTGCTGCCGTAGCCAGTACCAGGACCGGCAAATGCCATCGGGCAAACCGCCCCAGTCCGGCTGCTGTTGCTGCATTCCAGGGCACGACGGAGAAGAACAGCAACAGGCAGAGATAACCCGCCAGAAGTGGAAGCTTGCCGTCCATGTTCGGTCCCTTGGCTACCGGGCCACACGGGTCGTGGTGGCGCGCATCACACCTTGCGGTAACCCGCCGCGATGGTGTTGCCCACGTTGAAGGACAGCTTCTGCCGTCCGAGCGCGTTGCCCGACAGGAAGGCTCCTATGCGTGACTTCAGCGCTTGGGGCAGCGGCAGCAGCCGTGCCCAATAGCGCAGGGAGTAACGGTTGGCAAAGCGCTCGGCCTGCACGTCCACCAGGCCGCTGGTACGGAACAGGTAGGAGATGCTTTTGGTCGAGAACAGCTGCATGTGCTCGATGTCGATGATGGGCGACTTCTTGCCCAGCACACGGTTGACCCAACTGGTGTAGTCGTGCGTGACAGTGACGAAGGCGCCACCCGGCTTGAGCAGCCGCAGCGCCGCGTCCGATACGGACTTCGGGTCCAGCACGTGCTCCATGGTCATGAAGCAGCAGATGAGGTCAAAAGAGGCGGGCTCGAAGTCGGACTCAACGAAAATGCCTTCGCGAATCCAGGGTTTGCGATGCTCTGGCGCGCTGGCAATGGCCTGCACTGAGGGCTCCACGCCCACCAGCTCGGCGAAGCCCTCATTCTTCAGGCGCTCCAGGAAGACCGCAGTGCCGGTGCCGATCTCCAGCGCGCGCTTGCGCTCGGGCAGGCGTGCCAGCACGGACCTGATGGCGTGAATGTAGGCTGCAGCGGCATCGTTGCCTTCTTCGGCGCTGTCGTAGTCCGCCTGGTGGTAGGCCTGCGCCAAGGCGTCCTGCGAGGGCGGGGCATCCACGTAGACCAGGTCGCAGGTAGGGCAGCGCATGAACCGGTGGCACATGTACTCGGGTTCCTTGCGCGACGCAAAGCTCAGGCCGGTGATGCGCGACTGGTCGATGTTTTCCTCAAGGAAGACTTCGGCCTTGCCAGGGGGGGTGTCGCAGACGGGGCAGTTTCGGGTGGTGGCCATGGCGGTGCGGATAAACGGGCGGTGGGCTAGCGGCCCTTGCCGTCGGGTAGCAGGTCGGTTTGCACGCCCGAGCGGATGATGGCAGCGCGGATGAGGCGGGGCCGACCCTTGACTTCAGTCATGATTTTGGAGATGTACTCGCCGACGATGCCGATGGCAAAGAGGTTCAGCGAGCCGAACATAAGGATGGCGATGAGCAGCGTCGTGGCGCCCCGGGGCGCGATATCGGGGAATATGATGCGCAGCACGGCGATCACGATTGCGGCCAGCGTCGAAAGCGCCAGCAGCACCACACCGGCCGAGGTGAGCATGGTGAGCGGCGTGTTGCTGAAGGAGAAGATGCCCTTCTTGGCCCAGTCGATGTTCTTCAGGAAGTTGTTGGTCGACACGCCGAACATCCGGTCCGGCCGCACGTAGTCAACACCCGTCTGCCTGAAGCCGACATAGGCGCGCAACCCGCGCATGAAAAGATCGCGCTCGGGGAACTGCAGCAGCCATCCGACCACGCGGCGGTCGATCAGGGAGAAATCGCCCGCGTCGTGCGGTATGTCTATGTAGCTGAAGGCCGCAAACACGCGGTAGAACATCTTGTACTGGATGCCCCAGTACCACGGCATCTCGCGCTTGACGCGGCGGCCGTAGACGACGTCATAGCCTTCCTGCCATTGCGCAAAGAACTGCTCGATCAGCTCGGGCGGGTCCTGCAGGTCGCCGTCCAGCAACACCACAGCATCCTTGGTTGCGATCTCCATGCCGCTGCGGAAGGCCATCTGCGAGCCGAAGTTGCGTGAGTGACTGATGCCGATGACGTGCGGGTCGCGCTCGGAGATCTGACGTATTACCTCGGCCGAGTTGTCGGGGCTGCGGTCGTTGACGAAGATGATCTCGTAGTCCACGCCGAGCTTCTTGAACGTCGCGACCAAGCGTTCGTGCATGACCGGGATGGCCGGTTCGTCCCTGTAGCACGCAATGATGGCGGTGATGCTGCGGCGCCCGGATTTGACGCCCTGCTTGGTGTGGCGCGTCATGTCATTCGCGCTCAGCGTGCCGACCCAGTCCGCTGTGAGCCTGAGGCCTTCGGCTAGCGGGGTCGTGGCCTTCCAGCCCAGCATGCCGGCTGCCTTGGCGGGGTTGGCATACCAGTCGCTCAGGTCCCAGCTACGGCCCTTCATGGAATCGAAAACGGGTTCGACGGGAACGTTGAAAACGTCCTTGGCCAGTACGGCCAGGTCGCGGATCGTGCTCTTGGCGCCGCTGCCGATGTTGAAGTCTTCGCCGTAGATCTCAGGATTCATGCGTGCAGCGGCCAGGATGAAGGCCATGCATACATCGTCGACATAGACGAAATCGCGCGACGTTTCTGGCGCGACGAGCGGGGGGAAACGGCCCTCCACCGCCTCATGGACCATCTTGGGCACGAGGCGGGAGACGTCTTCCAGGGGGCCGTAGACCGAGTACAGGCGCAGGTTGGCGCAGGGGAATCCCGCCATCTTGCCAATGTATCGGAGGTAGCTGGCGACAGCCACCTTCGAGACGGAGTAATGGCTATTTGGCACGCAGGCCGCCGACTCGGCTGGGCCGGCCGAGTTGGTGCCGTACTCGGACGAGCTGCCCGCGTGAATGAAGGCCGCAAAAGGCTTACCGCTGAGCTCGGAGACTAGGTTGACGATGGCCTGAAAGTTGGTCTGGTAGATCAGCCGGGCGTCCTGCTCAAAAGAGTAGGCGCCGTAAGCCACGCAATCGAACACCGTTTGCGGTTGCAGCGTCTGGACGAAATTGCGTGTGGCGGCGGCGTCGTTGAGGTCGATGGCAACGATGAAATCGTCTGGAACGTCGGTCAACCGCCACCCCTTGTCCTTGCGCACGCAGGCATAGACGTCGTTGCGGACGGACTTGATCTTACGGAACAGGTTGGCACCAACGAAACCCGATGCGCCCGTGACAACGATGGGCCCGCGCAGTGCGCGGATGTTCTGCGCGGCGTCACTCATGGGCTGGTGGACACTAGGGTGGGCTCGTCGATGGCCAGTGCCAGGAGGAGGCTGGCCGGATCCAGGCGCGACTGCTTGCGCAGGAAGCCCTGCGAGCCATAGCGCTCATAGAGGTGGGCCAGCGCATACAGGTGCACGAACTTTGCCGGCAGGATACCCGCCTTGATCAGTGCCATCGCAATCTCGGGGCCGACCCCGCCACGCTCGACGTGCTCTTCAACAACGCAGACGGACTTTGCGCGCTTCAACTGGGCAAGCAATGCGGCCGGCATCGGATTACAGGAAATGGGGAGCTCGGTAACTACCCAAAGCTGGGGACGCACAGATGCCGCCAGAGCATCTATCGCTTCGAGGTACGTGCCGGCAAGGGGGCCGCAGGCGATGACGACCGGGCCGTCGCCCTCGGTAAGCTGGCGCCATGGTGCGTAGGCAGGCACTACGTAGCCCTTGGGCGGCTCACCTCGACCCAGGCGCAGATATGCGGCGCCGGAACAGTCGCCCGCGCGTGTCGCGGCCTCGGGCACGTCTTCGTCGAACGCCGGAACGAAGACCTGCATATTCGGCAGTGCGAGCATGATGCCGTAGTCCTCGATGGCATGGTGGGTCGGCCCCATTACCCCATAGCCATAGCCACCGCCATTGCCGACAAGGCGTACTCGTAGGTTGTGGAAGGTCACGTCGTTGCGGATCTGCTCGAATGGCCGCGCATAGCAGAACGGCGCGATGCTGTAGGCCCAGGCCTCGAAGCCATCCTTGGCCAATGCGGCAGCCACGCTGATCATGTTTTGCTCGGAAACACCAGCATTGACGAAGCGGTCACCCATGGCGAGAGCCAGAGGCTCCAGGGCCATGAAGCCCAGGTCGCCGGTCATGAATACCATGTCCTTCTGGCCGCAGCGCTCGACCATCGTGTCGCAGAATTGTTTTCTCATCAGCTCAGCTCCGCCAAGGCGCTTTCCAGCTTTTCGGCGTTGATCGGCAGGTAATGCCACTCCATCCTGTGCTCCATGAACGACACGCCCTTGCCCTTGGTTGTCTTCATGAATACGAAATGCGGCTTGTTGCCGCGCCTTGCGGCGGCGGTGCGAATCTCGGCCAGGTTATGGCCGTCGATGACCGATACGTCAACGTCGAACCCTCTAACCTTCTCCCACAGCGGAGCCATGGACGCAATGTCGCCCGTGCTGCCAAAGCCTTGCAGTTCGTTGTGGTCAATGAAAACAGTGAGGTTGTCGAGCTTGCGGTGTTGCGCAAAAATCAGGGCTTCCCAGGTTGAGCCTTCCTGCCATTCGCCATCGGATGTCATGCAATACACATGGGCAAGCTCTTCGCCGGCATTGACACCACGCAACTGCTTGGCAAACGCTGTACCTGCGGCAAGCGAGAGACCATGGCCCAGACTGCCGGTGGCGAACAGAATGTCCGCATGCCCTTGTGCCGGCGGATGGCCTGGAAGCAGTGTCGCATCGCGATGGAAGGTGGATAGCGCTTCTTCGGGCAAGCGGCCGGAACTCCACATCGCCACATACAAAGCGCCAGCCGAGTGGCCCTTTGACAAGACAAGATGTCCTTTGGGGCCAAGAAATTCGTGGAACAGCACGAGCAGGCTGTCCAGGGACGACAGATTGCCGCCAATGTGCCCCACACCACTGTCGTGGTGCATTTGAAGCAGCCTGCGCCGGGCCGCCGTTACAACTGCATTGTCCGCAATCGCCCGCATCGATGGTTCCCTTCAAGGTAGCCTGAAATTATAGCGACCGGGGTATTTGCCTTGTAACAGCGGTGAGGCGTCATTGGCGACATCGCATCTATACTTTGACGCCCTAACGACAGAATGCGCGACCGCAGATGCACTTACGCCTTCCCGCCTGGTCAGTCAGGCATCGGCCCGATTGGTACTACATAGCCGCTGGCATGGTTTTCAGTCTTGTGCTGATTATCTTCCAGCTCGGGGGGCGTCACTTCGACATCCGCACCCCGCTCTCGGTCTTCGGAGACGGCTTGTTTCATCTGCTCATGGCCAAGAGGCTGATCGCCGGCGACGGCTATTTCATCGACAGTGCGCTCGGCTATCCGTACGGTTCGAATCTGTACGATTTCCCCGGCTCCGACTCGCTCAGCATGCTCTTCATCTACCTCGTGGGGAAACTCACGGGGAGCCCGTTCATCGCGGTGAACAGCTATTACATCGTGGGTTTCCCGCTTGCCACCTGGAGTTTCGCACTGGTGGCGCGACGAATGGGTATCGCCATTGTGCCGTCGGTCGTGGGCGGCATTCTATTCACAGCGCTTCCGTTCCACTTCCTACGGCTGAATCACCTTTACTACACGTGGTACTTCGTAGTGCCACTTTATGCGTGGGTTGGCTGGAAGATATACGAATGGAATCCGGCCAGTAGGGTGACGCGCGCGTGGTGGTGCCGTGCCGGGCTGAGTGCCATTGGCCTCGCAGTGCTGGCTTCGGCGGGTATTTATTACGCCGTTTTCGGAATGATCGGGCTCATGGTTGCAGGCATCCTTGGCATCGTCGAGCGGGGCTCGCTGCGGCAATTGGCGCTATCCATCGCTGGCTGTGCCGTCATCGTCCTCACCGTACTGGCCAATACCGCTCCCAATACGCTTTACAAGCTGGCGAATGGACCCAATCTGCAAGTGGCAGACCGTGTTCCTCAGGAGGCGGATATCTACGGACTCAAGATCGCCCAGCTTTTGCTGCCACAGCCTGTGCACCGAGTCGAATGGTTGCGCGAGGTCAACCGCGAATACGAGCGGCTTTTTCCGCTCGTGAACGAGAACGCCTCTTCTTCGCTGGGCCTCGTGGGGGGGCTCGGATTCATCGGCTTGCTCGCCTTCCTGGTCTTCGGGCGGCGCAATCTGGCGCATCCAACGCCGGCGCGCTACTTTTCGGTGGTGGTATTCGCTTTTTTGCTGATTGCCACGATAGGTGGATTCGCGTCGCTCTTCGCTTTCTTCGTGTCGCCAATGATCCGCGCCTGGAATCGCATCAGCATCTTCATCGCGTTCTTCTCGATCGCTGCGGCGATGATGGCGCTGGCCTGGCAGAGCGGGCGGCTTCGCATCTATCGCTGGGGTGGCATTGCCAGCATCGTCATGGCTGCGGTGGTGCTCGCGATTGGCTTGGAAGACCAGGTAGGTAATCGTTGCGATCGCGGGTGCGCGGCGAGCATGCAGGGCCACGTCAATCGCCAGCGCTATTTCTTCGCAAACGTGCAGAAGGCTGTTCCGCCGGGCGCCGCCATTTACACCTTGCCGTTTATGGAGTTTCCGGAAACGCCGCCCAAGAACGAGCTCGAGACCTATTCCCTTGCCGAGGGGTATCTGTACACCAGCGGACTCAAGTGGAGTTATGGCGCCATGAAGGGCCGTGACGCCGGGGACAAGCTCTATCGCGAGCTTGAGAAGAAGCCCATCTCCGAGCAGATCGACGCTGTCAAGGCACTGGGCTTCACTGGAATCTTGATTGATCGCCGCGGCTACGAAGATGCTGGTGTAGCAGTGGAAAGTGAGCTGAAAGCAAGCGGCAAGGTTCGCCTCGCGGTTGAGCAGGATTTCCGCGCGCTCTACGTGATAACGCCCTGATCGGACACGTTGCCTGCGGCTGCAACCCAAGTGTCGGTATTCTCTTCAGAAGTGCTGGCGATGGCACCAATCAGTTGCCGCGCGCTCGCCTCCCAGGTGAGGAAGCGCATGTTGCGAGAGTCTGGAGTTGCATCACACACATGAAGATCCAGCCAAGCGATCACAGCCGAGGCGAGGTCTTCCGCGTCAAGGCCATCGAAATAGAAAACGTTGTCGCCTGCCACTTCCCTGAATACCGGCAATGCCCGTGCAATGATCGGCAGGCCGTGCTGAGCCGCTTCGACGAGCGGCAGCCCAAAGCCTTCGCCCTTGGAACTGGCGATGAGGCAGGTTGATGCTTTGTACACTTCTTCCAGCAGTTCATCGCTCGCGCCTTCAAGCCAGAAAAGACGATGGCCGCGCTCAGGATGTTTGCGTAGCCGTGCGATGAGGTCGTCGACCAGCCAGCCACTGCGTCCGACGATGACAAGGTTGCATGCGATGCAGCGTGTCCAGAGCTTGTCGAAAGCGTCGAGCGCCTGTTGGTGCCCCTTTCGCGGCTCGATGGTCCCGACCATCAGAAACGAGGGCCGGCTCGCTATGGCTTCCAGCGTCGCGCCAGCATCCGGCGGCATGCCCAGTGACGGGGCACTGCTGGCCACGTCGGCACCCAGGTGAAAGCTCGACACCTTGGGCAGGCCGTGGCGAGCGAACGTTTGCGACGCGCACCACGCCTTGACGTCGCACGCCACCGCATCGGATATGCAGACGAGGTTGTCAGCCAAAGTGGTGATCGAGCGCAGCCATTTTTCGAATCCTGCGGATGTTCCCTCGATCCACCACTCAGGGTGGTGGATCAGTAAAATATCGTAGACCACGAAAGCCAGGGATACGCCGCGCGCCTGCATGTCCGCAAAGGCTGCGGCCGCAAGATCGACCAAGTGGGAGTTGAGGTCCAGTGCCAGGTAGGTGTCGCCCTGGCGGAAGTCCACCAGCGTGTCTTCCGACTCCGGGTGCGGGGTGGGCTTCATGGTCCGCGCGAAGACGTTCGCATAGCGGTATGTGCCGCCCAGGAAATGGATCGGCTTGACGTCCATGCCTGGCGGTGGCGCACGAAGCAACTCGACGACGAGGCTGCGGACCACGCGCTGGATGCCCGAACGGGCATCGCCATGAACGATCACCGAGACGTCGAGCAGCAATTGCCGCCGCTTCATCGGGCCTTCATTGAATGCAATGGCTGCTGCCAAGGCGCGGAGTTCTAACTCGGGACGCCGCAGTTTGCGCAGCGAGGCGACGAGGAGGGCGTAGGAGGCATCGCGGTCCGGAGGCGCCGGGCTCGCTGGCAAGTGCGGCAGGGACTGTTCGATCACCTTCCGGAGCGTGTCGGCATCGAAGAGAATCGTTGCATCATCGCCGCCGGCTTGCAGAACAACCTGGGGCTTGATGCCGCGGTAGGGCGAGCGGGTAACGGGCGGCTGGCCCGGCAGAACGACATGCGCGATTGCCTTGCCCGGCAATCGGCTGGTGCAGCGCAGGGCGCCCTGGTGGACGTCGTGCAGGACGATCAGAACGTCGAAATGCTGGTCAGTCAGAAAACGTGTCCACACCAAGCTCCGGACTTGGTTTGATGCTTCCGGGTCTTTTCCCATCGGCGGCAACTCGTATGTCGTCAGCAAGACCGCCGCTGCGGCATCGCCAAGGAAGTGCCGAATGTCGAGCAGGAGCCCTGGTTGCTGGAGCGGCAGCAGCAGCGCGATACCATGGCCACCGCCTGTGGCAGCCATCATTGTGGCGGTCGCTGCGATGGCGCGCGCATCAGCACACGCATCGCCCACCTGCGGCGCAATGGCCAATGCGATCTTCATCGCGCGCCCTTCTTTCCCGCAAGGCGCAAGTCGGCAAGGATGCGGGCGGGCCGCTCGGCCAGCAGCGCTGGCTCGTCGACGAAGGCCATTCCGCCCTCGACGCCGATGTAGATGCGGATTCGCCGCCGCAGCGGCGGAAACAGGAACAGAAACACGAGTGCCGCCTTGCGCACCACATGAATCCCGAATAGCCAGCGCCCCAAATCCTTGATCATCGTTCCGTTGATGTGCGTGAAATAACGGCTACCGGAGGAAGCCAGCCAGTGCCGATGAAAAAATCCTGATCCGTGTTCTTGATTTCGAACATCAGGGCCCGGTCGTACCAGCCGTAGTTGGACCCGATATGGACCGTGCCGCTGTGCAGGGAGATGGCGATCGAATAGCTGCCGTTGCCTAGCCGCGCTTCGAACGCGAAGACAGCCTCGATCGTCTCGCCTGGTCGCGCATTGGAAACCGGCTGGCCTAAATGCGCGGTGTTCGTGCCGAAGATGACCTGGCCGAGTCGGTCCTTGATCTGGTAGCCGATGGTCAGCTCCTCGATCGGCGCATGGACGTTTACGCCGATGCGCAGACGCACCGGCTGCCCGACGCCCACGAGCTCGACCTCGCCGCCCTCCGCGTCCAGGAGCGCGACCCCTGCCATTGTGGCTTCGCCGGTTCCCGAACTCGTCCTGATCGCGCCTTCGCTGCCGGTCTCCTGGCGTAGCGTCTTGCCTTCTTTGTCGGCGATCAACACGTTGTAGTAGTCCATCACTGCCTCGGGCTCGCCCTGGAATGCGATGCCACCGTCGTTGAGCAGGATGGCGCGGGTGCAGATGGCCTGGATGGCGGCCTTGTCATGCGAGACCAGCAGCAGCGTCGTGCCTTGCTCGTTGAAGCTGCGGATGCGCTGGAAGCTTTTGTGCTGGAAGTAGGCGTCGCCTACCGACAGCGCTTCGTCCACGATTAGGATGTCGGGCCGCTGCGCCGTTGCGATGCTGAAGGCCAGGCGCATCTGCATTCCACTCGAATAGACGCGGGCAGGTTCATCGATGTAGTCGCCGATCTCGGCGAATGCCTCGATGTCTGGCATTAGCGTCTCGATGTCGGCGGTCGAGATGCCCAGCAACTGCCCGGCCATCAAGATATTCTCGCGGCCCGTGTAGTCCGGGTGGAAGCCCATGCCCAGCTCCAGCAGCGCGGCCACGCGTCCGTTAGCCGCGATACTGCCTTCCGTGGGCTGCGTCGTGCCGGTGATGAGCTTGAGCAGCGTGCTCTTGCCGGCGCCGTTGATGCCGATCAGGCCGACGGCCTCGCCTGGCTCGATCGTGAAGTCGATGCCGCGCAGCACCCACTTGGTCGTATGGCGTCGCCGTCCGAAAGGGATGACCCACTCGGCCAGCCGCGACCAGTGGCTGGGATAGGATTTGTAGGCCTTGCCTACGCCTGCAACGCATATCTGGCCCATCAGAGTTCGTCCACCATGTCGCTCGAATGCCGACGGAACAGGCTGAGCCCGGCGATACACAGGAGCAGGCCCACGCCCGCCACCACCGCAACGTGGCGCCAGTTCGGCAGTGCGCCGCGCAGGAGGATGTCCTGGTAGGCCTGGATCAATGTCGTCATCGGGTTGAGCGCGATCAGTTCGCGCACTTTGGCGGGCAGCACCTCGGCCGGATAGACGATGGGTGTCAGCCAGAACCAGAACTGCAGCAACACGCCGTACAGCTGCCCCACGTCGCGGAAGAACACGTTGAGCACGCCCAGGCACACGCCAAGGCCGACCGAGAAGGCCAACTGAACGGCTAGCACCGGGAAGATCGCGAAGAACGCCCAGCCGGGGAAATTACCCGAGATAACAAGGAACAGCGTGAACAGGCCGAAGATGATGCCGAAATTGAACAGCGCCGTCAGCACGACGATGACGGGCAGGCTCAGCCTCGGGAAAGTCAGCTTCTTGAGCAGGTTGGCGTTCTCGAGGAAGGTGTTGACGCAACGCCCGGTAATCTCTGCCGTGAGTCCCCAGGTCAGGATCCCCGCGCAGAGGTATATGCCGTAGGCGTACGCCGTCCCGGTTCCGGGCAGCCGCGCCTGCATCACGCGCGAGAAGATTACGGTGTAGACGAAGATCATCGCCAACGGGTTGATCACGGTCCACGCGGCACCCAGCAGCGAGTTGTTGTAGCGTGACCGGAATTCCCGCTTGACGGTGCCGAAGATGAAGCCCCGATAACCCCACAGCGCGCGCAGCAGGCCCATCAAGCACGCCCGTAAACGTCGGCCAGTCTCACGATATCGTCTTCGCCGAGATAGGCACCGCACTGCACCTCGATCAGCACCAGTTCGTCCTTGCCGATGTTGGTCAGGCGGTGCTTTTCCTTCAGGGGGATATAGCGGTATTGTCCAGGCATGGTTTCGTGCTCTTCTTCGCCTATCTGCACGATGGCCATGCCTTGCACCACCACCCAATGCTCGGCCCGCTGGTGGTGATACTGCAGGCTGAGCGACTGGCCTGGCTTGACAGTGATGCGTTTCACCTTGTAGCCGCTCTCCTCTTTGAGGGTGGCGTAGGTGCCCCAGGGGCGGTGTACGGCCGCCGGCAGCTGGGTGCTTTCATGCTTGCGTTCCTTGAGCAAGTCCACGACCGTCTTGACTTTCTGGGCCGAGTTCTTATGGGCCACCAGGAGCGCGTCGGGCGTATCGACGATGACCAGATCCTGCACGCCGATGGTGGCCACCACCTTGGGCGTGTGGCTCTCCACCTGCACGTGGGTGCCGGTGGTCTCCACGGCGGCAAACTCGGTGCCATCGGCGTCCACGAACGTGTTGCCGCTGGTGTCCGCGGGATGGGCCTGGGCCACTGCCGGCCACGAACCCACGTCGCTCCAGCCAAACTTGGCGGGCACCAGGGTGACATTGGTGGCTCGCTCCATCACTGCATAGTCGATGGAGATGTCGGGTTGGAGGCCGAAGGCATGGGCGTCGAAACGCGTGACACCGTCCTGCGAGGTGCTGTCGCCAAACGCATGTTCGGCGGCGGCCAGCACTTGCGGGGCGTGGTCCTTCATGGCTTGCAGGAGCGTGCCGGCACTGAAACAGAACATGCCGCTGTTCCAGTAGAAGCGTCCCGTGGCGAGGTACTGCTGGGCCGTGGACAGGTCCGGCTTCTCAACGAAACGCAATGCTTTCTGGCTGTTTCGGGATGCCTTCTCCACCTCGATGTAGCCAAAACCGGTTTCGGGCGTGGTGGGCGGCACGCCGAATACGACGAGCTGCCCCTGCTGTGCATGGCGCGCGGCCTCCAGGGCACAGGCCACAAACGATTCCGTGTCGGGGATCAGGTGATCGGCTGGCAGGACCAGCATCACCGCATCGGTGCCATACTGCTGCGCGCAAGCCAGGGCGGCCAGAGCGATGGCGGGCGCGGTATTGCGCCCCTTGGGCTCCAGCAGATAACGCACCTGAGGCGGATCGCTCAACCCGCCGAGGACGCCGCGTGTGAGGAACAGGTAGTCTTGATTGGTGACAATCGTGGTGGCGCCTGCACCGCAGGCTTGGCCTCGTTCTATGGCCTGCTGCAGCAGGGAACTGCCGCCCAGGTGCATGAATGGCTTGGGGAGTGCTTGACGGGATACCGGCCATAGGCGAGTTCCTGCTCCTCCCGAGAGCACAATAGATACCAAGTGCATATTCATTTCCCTAATGGCGAACAAACCGAATTTTAACGGCCACAGGAAGCAGATCCGGGCGGCCGCATTGCTGCTGGCGGACCTCGCCGCCATGTTCTGGGCCTGGGTGCTGGCTGTGGCGGTCGCCTCCGGAGTGGGGCGGGCTCAGTTTTCCGAGTGGTTTCCCCTTTCGACGCTGGGAGGGGTGGTGTATACCCTGATGACGCTGCTGGTGGTGGTGTCCCTGGCCGTGGGGGGGCAGTACACCCGACGCTCTGCCTTCTGGGAGGAAACGCGTGTGGCCTGGCGGCTGATCGTCATGGTGGCGCTGGTGAATTTCGCGCTGAACTTCTTCGTGCAGCTCAGCAACACCCGGACGGTCCCGGTGCTGGCCTGGGCCTTTGTGCTGCTGATGCTGCCGCTGGGGCGGCTGCTGGCGCGCGAATGGCTGATCCGCTCGGGCTACTGGGTGCGCCAGGCACTGATGGTGGGGGCCGGGGACAACGCCCGGCAGGCCTGCGAGGCCGTGCGCCGGGAACGGCACATGGGCCTGCGGGTCGCGGGGCTGGTCGACATGGAGGCCGGAACGGGAGCATCCGAGGCCGGCCTTCAGCCGGATGCCATGCCTGTGCACCGCATGGATGGAGACCTGGAAGCCATGGCGCGCCGACTGGATTGCGAGGCGATCGTGGTGGCGCTGGACGACCATATGCAGCGGCAGGCCGGCCCTATCGTCGGGCTGCTGCATGGCGCCCAGCTCGAGATCTTCGTCGTCCCCGCGCTCCAGGGCCTGCCTGTGCAGGGCATGCAGGCCCAGCACTTTTTTAGTAACGATGTGTTGTTTTTGCGGCTGCAGCACAAGCTGTTCAGCCGGTCGTCGCGCTGGATGAAGCGCAGCATCGATGTGCTGGTGTCTGGCGCCTTGCTGTTGTTGCTCTCCCCGCTGATGGCCTGGGTGGTCTGGCGGATCTGGCGCGAAGACGGTGCACCGGTGATCTACACCCAGCCGCGGGTCGGCGGAGACGGCAAAGACTTCGAGTTCATCAAGTTCCGCTCGATGGTGAAAGACGCGGATGCCATTCTGGAGTCCTGGAAAACCAGCCAGCCCGAGCTCTACCGGCGCTACGAAGCCAGCAATTTCAAGCTACCCGACGACCCCCGGGTGCTCGGGGTCGGGCGCTGGATCCGCCGTGCCAGCGTCGACGAACTGCCTCAGCTGTGGAACGTGCTGCGCGGCGACATGAGCCTGGTGGGGCCGCGCCCCCTGCTGCGGCGCGAGCTGTCCGAGTACCTGCCGGACGCCATGGCCTTGTACCTGCAGGTCAAGCCCGGCATGACCGGGCTCTGGCAGGTCAGCGGCCGCAGCAGCACCACCTTCGCGCAGCGTTCCATGCTGGACAGCTGGTATGCACGCAACTGGTCCCTGTGGGTGGACTGGGTGATCCTGCTGAAGACAGTGCGGGTGGTGCTGACGGCCCGTGGCGCCATGTAGCGCCGATACGGCACAATTTGCGGACTGAACACCTTCAATCTCTGTGACTGCCATGACCGACACTCTTCCCGTCACCCCCCGCGACAAGGCCGAAATCCTGGCCCAGGCCCTGCCGTACATCCGAAAGTTCCATGGCAAGACCATGGTCATCAAGTACGGTGGCAACGCCATGACCGACCCGGCCCTGCAAGCCGACTTTGCCGAGGACGTGGTGCTGCTCAAGCTGGTGGGCATGAACCCGGTGGTGGTGCACGGCGGCGGGCCGCAGATCGAGACGGCGCTCAATCGCCTGGGCAAGAAGGGCACGTTCATCCAGGGCATGCGCGTCACTGACGCCGAGACCATGGAAGTGGTGGAGTGGGTGCTGGCCGGCGAGGTGCAGCAGGACATCGTGGGCCTGATCAACCAGGCCGGCGGCAAGGCCGTGGGCCTGACCGGGCGCGACGGCGGGCTGATCCGCGCGCAGAAGCTCAAGATGGTGGACAAGGACGATCCGGCCAAGGAGCACGACGTAGGCCAGGTCGGTGACATCGTGTCGATCGACCCCAGCGTGGTCAAGGCGCTGCAGGACGACGCCTTCATTCCCGTCATCAGCCCGATCGGTTTCGGCGAGCAGAACGAGAGCTACAACATCAATGCCGACGTGGTGGCCGGCAAGCTGGCCACCGTGCTCAAGGCCGAGAAGCTGGTGCTGCTGACCAACACGCCCGGCGTGCTGGACAAGTCGGGCCAGCTGCTGACCGACCTCACCGCGCGCGAGATCGACGAGCTGTTCGCCGACGGCACCATCTCCGGCGGCATGCTGCCCAAGATCAGCGGTGCGCTGGATGCCGCCAAGAGCGGCGTGAACGCAGTGCACATCATCGACGGCCGGGTGCCGCATGCCATGCTGCTGGAGATCCTGACCGACCAGGCCTACGGCACCATGATCCGGTCGCACTGATGAGCCGCCCCAGCCGCCCGGCGAAGCCGGTTCCCCGGTGGCCGCTGGCCTTGGCGGTCTCTGATTTCCGTTTTTTCTAGGTCATCGAGATGCGGCTTCTCCTGGTCGAAGACGACGTGATGGTGGCCAGCGGCATCAAGCTGGGGCTTACCGACGCCGGCTATGCGGTGGACTGGGTGGGCAGCGGTGAGCGCGCCGAGGAGGTGCTCAGGAGCGAATCCTTCGATGCGGCCATCGTCGACATCGGCCTGCCCAAGATGGACGGCCTGGAGCTCACGCGGCTGCTGCGCCGCGAGGGCCACACCCTGCCGGTGCTGGTGCTGACCGCGCGCGACGCGCTGCACGACCGCGTGCAGGGGCTGGACATGGGCGCCGACGACTACATGATCAAGCCGTTCGAGCTGCCCGAGCTGCTGGCGCGGCTGCGCGCGCTGCTGCGCCGCTCGCAGGCGGCCACCACGGCGGTGCTGAGTTTCGGCCCGCTGGAGCTGGACACCGCGAACCGCCGCGCCTGCATCCGCAACGGCACCGAGGCCCATGCGCCCGGCCTGCCCATCGAGCTCGGCCCGCGCGAGTGGACGGTGCTCGAATACCTGCTGATCAACGCCCCCAAGCCCGCCAGCAAGGACAAGCTGCTGCAGGCCCTGACCGGCTGGGACCGCGAAATCACCCCCAACGCGGTGGAGGTCTACATCTCGCGCCTGCGCGGCAAGCTCGAGCCGCACGGCGTGGCGCTGCGCTCGATCCGCGGGTTCGGCTACCGGCTGGAGTTGCAGGGACGGGCATGACCGCCACGGCCATGACCTCGGGGCTGCAGCGCCGCCTGCTGGTCATGCTGCTGGTTCCGCTGTTCCTGCTGTCGCTGCTCAACGCCTGGCTTGACTACCGCTCGGCCGACAACGCGGCGCTGCAGCAGGACCGCCAGCTGCTGCGGCTGGTGCCACTGCTGGCCGATTCGGTGGTGGCGCCCGGCACCCAGCCGGGCGATCCGCCGGTGCTGCTGCTGGCGCCGCCGGTGGAAGAATTCCTCAAGGAGCGCTCCGGCGTCTCGACCTACAGCGTGTCCGACCTGGAAGGCCGGCTGCAGCATGGCGATGGCTGGCTGGTGGGCCCGCTGCCGGCCACGCGCGAGCCGGAGTTCCGCAGCGACGAGGACACCGGCGTGGTCTACCGCATCGTGGCCCAGCGCGTGGACACAGCGGCGGGCGAGATGGTGGTGCAGCTGGCCGATGGCTCCGACTCGCGCCAGCAATGGATGCGCTCGGTGCTGCTGAAGGTGCTGCTGCCCAACCTGGTGCTGCTGGCCGCGGCCGCCTTCGCCGTCGGCTGGAGCGTGCGGCGCGCGCTGCGCCCGCTGATCGAGCTCAAGGAGGCCGTGGAGCGGCGTTCGCCGCGCGACCTGAGCGCCATCGACGAGCAGGCCTCGCCCGACGAGGTGCGCCCGCTGGTGCAGTCGCTCAACCGGCTGTTCGGCCTGGTCAACGCGCAGGCCGAGAGCCAGCGCCGCTTCGTGGCCGATGCGGCGCACCAGCTGCGCACGCCGCTGGCCGGCCTGCAGGCCCAGGTGGAGGCCTGGGCCCAGGCCGTGAACAACCGCAGGAACCAGCCCGCGGTCCAGGGCGGGCCGCCGCAGGATGCCATCAACCTGAAAGCGGAGCAGATCTACAAGCTGCGCGGCGCCACGCGCCGCACCTCGCAGCTGGCCAACCAGCTGCTGGCCCTGTCGCGCGCCGACGCCCGCAGCATGGAGGCCCAGCCGATGCAGCGCGTGGACCTGAAGGACCTGTGCGAGAGCCTGCTCGAAGCCTACCTGGACGCCGCTACCGCCAAGCGCATCGACCTCGGGCTCGACGCCCAGCGGGCGCAGGTCATGGGCCACGACTGGCTGCTGCGCGAGCTGCTGGGCAACCTGGTCGACAACGCCGTCAAGTACACGCCCGAGGGCGGCACCGTCACCATCCGCTGCGGGCGGCGCGACGGGGCGCCGTTCCTGGAGGTCGAGGACGACGGCCCCGGCGTGGTGCCGGCCGAACGCCCCCGCGTGCTCGAGCGCTTCTACCGCGTGCTCGGCACCCAGGGCGAGGGCAACGGCCTGGGCCTGGCGATCGCCGACGAGATCGCGCGGGTGCACGGCAGCCCGCTGGAGCTGCGCAGCGGCCAGGGCGGGCGCGGGCTGAGGGCCACGCTGGTGTTCAAGGGCTGAAGCGTCAGTTCGGCGCAACGCCCGGGTTCAGTGAAAACCCTTGATCCAGGGGCGCCTGGCGGAGCCCGCCGGGGGCCGTTTGCCGGCGACAGGCCCCCGGCCGGCCGCCCCGGTTCTGCCGCCCGGCGCCCCCGATGGGCTGTGCGAGAATCCACCGAACACGCAGCCCCTCCACCATGCCCGACGTCGAACTCAGCACTCCCCCCTCCAGTTCTGCCGGCGAGGCCGCCGCGACGCCTGTGCGCAAGCGCCCCAAGCCGGGCGAGCGCCGGGTGCAGATCCTGCAGGCGCTGGCCACCATGCTGGAGCAGCCGGGCGCCGAGCGCATCACCACGGCGGCGCTGGCAGCGCGGCTCGAGGTGAGCGAGGCGGCGCTGTACCGCCACTTCGCCAGCAAGGCGCAGATGTTCGAGGGGCTGATCGAATTCATCGAGCAGAGCGTGTTCTCCCTGGTCAACCAGATCACCGAGCGCGAGCCGGCGGGGGCCGTCCAGGCCTCCAAGATGGTCGCCATGCTGCTGCAGTTCGCCGAGAAGAACCCGGGCATGACGCGCGTCATGGTCGGCGATGCGCTGGTGTTCGAGAACGAGCGCCTGCAGCAGCGCATGAACCAGTTCTTCGACAAGATCGAGGCCACGCTCAAGCAGAGCCTGCGCGCGGCGGCGGAGAGCGACGGCTCGGCCACCCCCAGCGTCGATGCCCAGGTGCGGGCCTCGGTGCTCACCGCGTTCGCGGTCGGCCGGCTGCAGCGCTTCGCGCGCTCGGGCTTCCGGCGCGCGCCGTCCGAGCACCTGGAAGCCAGCCTGGCCCGGATGCTATAAAAACAATAGCTGCCGAGCACCAGGGGACAAGGACATCCGGCCGTTTTGGCCTGAAATTTCCGCGCCAGACACGATTCAGGCTTCGCTGCCGGGCTCCAGGCCCAGCTTGCGGCCGGCGTCCACCATCTCCTGCCAGGTCTGCCCGTCCAGCGTGATGCCGCTGTGCTCGCGCCGCAGGCGCGCCGCGCGCTCGGGCTCGCCGGCCGTCTGCACCGCCGTCTCGAAGCCGGGCGCCGGCGGGCTCTGGCGGAGCCAGTCCATGAAGGCCAGCGCCTCCTGCTCGAACGCAGCCTGCGTGCCCAGCCGCGCCGGGTCGATCAGCACCGTCAGCATGCCGTTCACCACCGCGCGCGCGGCATCCGCCGGCGCGTGCCAGGTGCCGCCGCCCGTGAGCGCGCCGCCCAGCAGCTCGCAGGCCACGGCCAGGCCGTAGCCCTTGTGCTCGCCAAACGGCATCAGCGCGCCGAACAGGCCCGCGCCGGGGCCGGCCGGCGGCTGCGGCACCACCACCACGCCCGGGTCGGTGGTGGGTTGGCCCGCCGGGTCGATCAGCAGGCCCGGCGCCACGCGCTCGCCCTTGTTGTGGGCCACGCGCATCTTGCCCTGCGCCACGCGGCTGGTGGCGAAGTCGAGCACGAACGGCGGGCGGCCCGCGAGCGGCACGCCGATGCAGCAGGGGTTGGTGCCGTAGCGGCCGTCCGCGCCGCCCCAGGGCGCCACCACGGGGCGCGACAGCACGTTGACGAAGTGCAGCGACACCAGCCCCTGCGCCACCGCCATCTCGGCGAAATGGCCGATGCGGCCCAGGTGGTGTGCGTTGGCCAGCGCCATGATGCAGCTGCCGTGCGCGCGGGCGCGCGCCAGGCCGAGTTCCATGGCTTGCGCGCCCACCACCTGGCCGTAGCCGCGCTGGCCGTCCAGGCTCAGCAGCGTGCCGCCGTCGAGCAGGGTCTTGATGCCGGTGTTGGGCTTCAGGCCGCCTTCGAGCACCGCGTCCACATAGCGCGGCAGCATGCCCACGCCATGCGAGTCGTGGCCGCTCAGGTTGGCCAGCACCAGGTTGGCGGCGACCGTGTCGGCTTCGCCGGGCTGGCTGCCGGCTGCTCTCAAAATGGTAGCAACCCATGACCGCAGCGCCTGGACTTCGAACACTTTTTCCATAAAAACGAGGCTCCATCGCAAGAGGATTGCCGGCGCCGCCGTGCGCGCGGCCCGGGCAGGCCGGCTACATCACCGCGCCGACCTGCCAGGGCACGAATTCGTTCTGCCCGTAGCCGTGGCGCTCGCTCTTGGTCGGCTCGCCCGAGGCGGTGGCCAGCACCAGCTCGAAGATGCGCTGGCCCATGGCCTGGATCGAGGCCGTGCCGTCGATGATCTCGCCGCAGTTGATGTCCATGTCCTCCTCCTGGCGCTGCCACAGCGCGCTGTTGGTGGCGAGCTTGAGCGAGGGCGAGGGCGCGCAGCCGTAGGCGCTGCCGCGCCCGGTGGTGAAGCAGATCAGGTTGGCGCCGCCCGCCACCTGGCCGGTGGCGCTGACCGGGTCGTAGCCCGGCGTGTCCATGTAGACGAAGCCGCGGGCCGCCACCGGCTCGGCGTATTCGTACACCGCCTCCAGGTTGCTGGTGCCGCCCTTGGCGACCGCGCCCAGCGATTTCTCCAGGATGGTGGTGAGGCCGCCGGCCTTGTTGCCGGGCGAGGGGTTGTTGTTCATCTCGCCCTGGTTGATCGCGGTGTAGTGCTCCCACCAGCGGATGCGCTCGACCAGCTTCTGGCCGACCTCGGGCCGCACGGCGCGGCGCGTCAGCAGGTGCTCGGCGCCGTAGATCTCGGGCGTCTCGCTCAGGATGGCCGTGCCGCCATGCGCCACCAGCAGGTCCACCGCCGCGCCCAGCGCCGGGTTGGCGCTGATGCCCGAGTAGCCGTCCGAGCCGCCGCACTGCAGGCCGATGGTGATGTGCTCGGCGCCGCAGGGCTCGCGCTGCACCTGGTTGGCGCGCGGCAGCATCTGCTGCACCAGCGCGATGCCCTTTTCCACCGTCCTGCGCGTGCCGCCGGTGTCCTGGATGTTGAACACCTTGAGCGTGTCGCCCTCGCGCAGGCGGCTGTGGGCCAGCCAGGCGTTGATCTGGTTGGCCTCGCAGCCCAGGCCCACCACCAGCACGCCCCAGAAGTTGGCGTGGGTGGCGTAGCCGGCCAGCGTGCGCTCCAGGATCTGCATGCCCAGCCCCTCGGTGTCCATGCCGCAGCCGGTGCCGTGGGTCAGGGCCACCACCCCGTCCACGTTCGGGAAGGGCGCCAGCGCCGCGGGGTTCGTCTGGCGCGAGAAATGGTCGGCGATGGCGCGCGCCGCCGTGGCCGAGCAGTTCACGCTGGACAGGATGCCGATGTAGTTGCGCGTGGCGACGCGGCCGTCCGCGCGCCGGATGCCCATGAAGCGGGCTTCGCGCCGCGCCGGCGCGGGCTTGAGGTCGCTGCCGTAGGCGTAGTCGCGCTCGAACTGGCCCTTGTCGGGCCCCATGTCGAGGTTGTGCGTGTGCACGTGGTCGCCGGGCGCGATCGGCCGGCTCGCGAAGCCGATGATCTGGTTGTAGCGCCGCACCGGCTCGCCGGGCCCCAGGGCGCGGGCCGCGACCTTGTGGCCGGCCGGCACCAGGCCGCGCACGGTGAAGCCCTCGACCGCGGCGCCGCCGACGAGCTGGTTGCGCGCGATCACCACGTCGTCGGCGGGGTGGAGTCGGATGAAAGGGGTCATGGGGGGCAAGCTCCGCGGCCGTCAGAAGAACATCCTGGGGATCCACAGCACCACTGACGGCACGTAGGTGATGATGACCAGGCTGATCAGCAGCGGCACCAGCCAGGGCAGGATGGCCAGGGTGGTGCGTTCGAACGACAGCCCCGCCACGCGCGCCAGCACGAACAGCACCATGCCCATGGGCGGGTGCAGCAGGCCGATCATCAGGTTGAGCACCATCACCAGGCCGAAGTGCACCGGGTCGATGCCCAGCTGGGTCGCGATCGGCAGCAGGATGGGCACGAGGATGGTGATGGCCGCCGTCGGCTCCAGGAAGCAGCCCACGAACAGCATCAACAGGTTGGCCAGCAGCAGGAACACCCAGGCGTCCCGGGTGAAGCCCAGCACCCACTGCGCGATCTCGGCCGTGACGCCGGTGGCGGTCAGCATCCAGCCGAAGATCGAGGCGGCCGCCACGATGAACAGCACCGTGGCCGTGGTCTCGATGGTGTCCAGGCAGACCTTGACGAACATCTTCCAGTGCAGCGTGCGGTACCAGGCGAAGCCCAGGATCATGGCCCAGACGCAGGCCGCGATCGCGCCTTCGGTGGGCGTGAACAGGCCGGTGGTCATGCCGCCGATCAGCAGCACCGGCGTCATGATGGGCAGCAGGGCCTCGAAGCGGAAGATCCGGTCGACCACGAACAGCGAGGCCAGGCCGATGAAGACGGAGATCTGGGCTGGCGCGCCGAACTTGTCGATCACGACCCACAGCAACAGCGGCCAGCCGATCACCACGGCCAGCTCCGACAGCGCCTTGATCAGGCGCGGGCTGGAGAAGGCCACGTCGCGGCCCCACTGGTTCTTGTGGGCGTACCAGGCCACCGTGAGCATCATCAGCACGGTCATGATCGCGCCGGGCAGCAAGCCGGCCAGGAACAGCGCGCCGACCGAGACGTTGCCCATCATCCCGTAGATCACGAACGGCAGGCTCGGCGGAATGATGGGCCCCAGCGTGGCCGAGGCCGCGGTGACGCCGACCGCGAACTCGGTGCTGTAGCCGTGCTCCTTCATGGCCTTGATCTCGATCGTGCCCAGGCCGGCCGCGTCGGCGATGGCCGTGCCGCTCATGCCGGCGAACACCACCGAGCCCACGATGTTCACGTGGCCCAGGCCGCCCTTGAGCCAGCCCACCAGCGCGAGCGCGAAGTTGTAGATGCGGGTGGTGATGCCGGCGTTGTTCATCAGGTTGCCGGCCAGGATGAAGAAGGGCACGGCCAGCAGCGGGAAGCTGTCGATGCCGCTGACCATGCGGTGGATCACCACGAATGGCGGCAGGTTGCCCGAGAGCAGGATGAAAGCCAGCGAGGCGCCGGCCATGGCGATGGCCACCGGGATGCCGCCGGCCATGAAGAACAGGAAGAAGATCTTGAGCATGAGGGGGCCTTGGTCGGGTCAGTGGTCGGCCAGCGAGGATTCGGGGCGCTCGAGCACGCTGTAGCCGCGCCGCCAGTGCACGCGCGTGACCTGCACCGAGCGCCAGGCCATGGCGACGAAGCCGAACAGGCAGACGCCGTAGACGATGTTCATCGGCGCGTCCACGATGGTCATGCGGGTGTTGCCGCCGATCTTGAGCATCATCTGCACCGTCATCACGGCCGCCGCGGCGAAGAAGGCAGTGCGCAGCACGTCCACCGCGCGCGACAGCCAGCGCCCTATCGCGGCGGGCATGTGGCGGTAGAAGAAATCGACCTGGATCTGGTTGTTCTTCGCCACCCCGATCGCCGCGCCGATGAAGACCACGCCGATCAGCATGTAGCGCGCCACCTCTTCGGTCCAGGCGGCCGAGTCGTTCAGCACGTAGCGGGTGACGAACTGGTAGAACACCGTGAGGCCGAGCAGCCAGAACAGCGCCAGCGCGATCCAGCCCTCGGCGATGGTGTCCGACAGGTCCACCGCCTCGTCCTCGGCATGGAAATGCCCGTCGTCGTCAATGATTTTTGCTTCAGCCATGTCCAGCTCTCCAAGGCGCGTGCCGCTTCAGGGGGGAGCGCGGCGAAACCCGTTCGCAGGCGCCCGCGGAGCCGGCGGCACGCCGTGTGCCGGCCCGGCGGTGGGTGTCACTTGATCGCGAGGATGCGGTCGTAGTCCTGCTGGCGGTAGCCGTGGTCGGTCGGCTTGGTGTTCTTGAGCACGGCTTCGCGGAAGGCGTTCTTGTCCACCGTGATCACGTTGTTGCCCTTCTTCTTGAACTCCTCGGTGAGCCGGGCTTCGGAGGCGATGATCTCGCGGCCCGTCTTCTCGGCGGCCTCCTGCATCACCTCGGTGAAGATCTTCTTCTCGTCGGCCGACAGCTTGCTCCACAGCGGGCCGCCCACCACGGTGAGCAGCGAGTCGATGATGTGGCCGGTCAGCGAGATGTTCTTCTGCACCTCGAAGAACTTCTTGGCCTCGATCGTGGGCAGCGGGTTCTCCTGCGCGTCCACGGTGCCGTTCTGCAGCGCGAGGTAGACCTCGGCGAAGGCGATCGGCGTGGCGTTGGCGCCCAGCGATTTCGGGAAGGCCAGGTAGGCCGGGGCGTCGGGCACGCGGATCTTCAGGCCCTTCATGTCCTCGGGCTTGCTCACGGGCCGCGCGGCGCTGGAGGTCACGTGGCGCGCGCCGTAGTAGTTGAGCGCCGTGATGTGGTTGCCGGTCTTGTCGTCGTAGCCCTTGGCCAGCTCCAGGAACACGTCGCTCTTGGCGTACTTGAGCTGGTGCTCGGCATCGCGGAAGATGAACGGGAAGTAGGTGATGGCCAGCGGCTTGTAGCTGTTGCCGGCGAAGCTCGCGCCGGTCAGGATGATGTCCACCGTGCCCAGGGTCAGGCCCTGGTTGATGTCGGCCTCCTTGCCCAGGCTGGAGGCGGGAAACACCTGGATCTCGTACTTGCCGTTGGTGCGCTTCTTGATCTCCTCGCCGGCCCAGACCGAGTACTTGTGGAACGGCTCGGAGGTTTCGTACACATGGGCCCATTTCAGCTTGGTCTGCGCGTGGGCGATGCCGAAAGCGCCGAACGTCCCCGTCAGCAGGGCGCAGGCAGCTATTGTCTTGATAGCGATCCGCTTGCTCATGAATGTCTCCTCGATGGTGGATGGGAAGATGCTGGCCTCAGGGTGGGTGGTTCTTCTTCGCGCGGCGCCAGCTCGCGCTGAATCGGGCATGCGACTTGTCCAGGTGCCGGTGCATCGCGGCGCGCGCCGCCTCGGCGTCGTGCGCGCGGATGGCGTCGTGGATCGCCTCGTGCTCGGCGATGGCCGAGCGCCAGGACTGCACGGTTTCGAAATAATCGCCCAGCCGCTCGAACAGCGGCCCGCGGCGCGACTCCCAGAAGCCCTGCACGGTGTCCACCAGCACGCCGTTGTCGCTGGCCTGCACGATCGCCATGTGGAAGGCGCGGTCGCCGTCCAGCGGCGCCACGCCGCGCGCGGCTTCGGCGCGCATCGCGTCGAGCGCGCGGCCCAGGGCCTCAAGATCCTTGCGCCGGCCCTGCGCGGCGGCGAGGGCGGCGGTTTCGCCCTCGATCACGCGGCGCGCGCGAATCAGCTCCAGCGGGCCCCACTCGTTGGACGCCGGGCCGGCGTCCTGCGCGGCGCGCTCGATCACGTAGACGCCGGATCCCGTGAGCACCTCGACCCAGCCTTCCACCTCCAGCGCGATCAGCGCCTCGCGCACCGAAGGCCGGCTCACGCCGAGCTGGCGCGCCAGGTCGCGCTCGGCCGGCAGGCGCGCGCCGACGGCGAACTCGCCCGCGCTGATGAGCTTGCGCAACTGGTCCGCGATCTGGCGGTACAGGCGTTGGGATTCGACGATTTGCAGCGGCACGGCGGGGGTGTTAAGGGTTAGCCAGAAGTGGCCAAGTGGTCAGGCCAATTCATAATCCCATGAACCGGAACGCTCCCATATCCGGCAAAACCCTGAAGGCGCCGCAGCGGCGCCGCCCGCTGATTCGGAGAGGCACTCATGAGACTCAAAAGCAAGACAGCGCTGGTCACCGCGGCCGGCCAGGGCATCGGCCGCGCGAGCGCGCTGGCGCTGGCGGCACAGGGCGCCCAGGTCTGGGCGACCGACCTCAACCCCCGGCTGCTGGACGGCTACGACGGCATCGCCAATGTGCGCACGGCTCCGCTCGACGTGCTGGACAAGGCCGCCATCGAGCGGCTGGTGGCGCAACTGCCGGCGCTCGACGTGCTGTTCAACTGCGCGGGCTTCGTGCACAACGGCACCATCCTGCAGGCCACCGACGAGGAATGGGACTTCGCGTTCAACCTCAACGTGCGCTCGCAGTTCTGGGCGATCCAGGCCGCGCTGCCGCGCATGCTGGCCAACCGCGGCGGCCAGGGCGGCGGCAGCATCATCAACATGGCCAGCGTCTGCGGCAGCCTCAAGGGCCTGCCCAGCCGCTTCATCTACGGCGCCTCCAAGGCCGCCGTGGTCGGCCTGACCAAGAGCGTGGCGGCCGACTTCGTGGGCCGCGGCATCCGCTGCAATGCCATTGCCCCGGGCACGGTGGACACGCCCTCGCTGGCCGAGCGCATCAACAGCTATGACGACCCGGCCGAAGCGCGCAAAAACTTCGTGGCGCGCCAGCCGATGGGGCGGCTGGCCCAGGCCCACGAGATCGCGCCCATCGTGGTCTACCTCGCCAGCGACGAATCGGTGTTCGCCACCGGCCAGGTGTTTTCGGTGGACGGCGGCATGACGATCTGAGCGGGCCTGAGCCGGCCGGCCGCGTGAGCGCGTACAGTCCGGCAGGCACGCCCCGTGTGCAATCCCTGACAAGCAGAAAGGAAAAGAATGAAACTCGTTCGCTATGGCAACCCCGGCAAGGAAAAACCGGGCCTCATCGACGCCGAAGGCCGGCTGCGCGACCTCAGCGCGGTCGTCCCCGACATCGGCCCGGGCCAGCTCGGCGATGCGGCGCTGGCCAAACTGCGCAAGCTCAAGGCCGACAAGCTGCCGCTGGTGCGCGGCAAGCCGCGCTTCGGCGCGCCGGTGGCCGGCATCGGCAAGTTCATCGCCATCGGCCTGAACTACTCCGACCATGCGGCCGAGACCGGCTCGCCGATCCCTAAGGAGCCCATCGTCTTCATGAAGGCCACGAGCTGCATCCAGGGCGCGAACGACCCGGTGATGCTGCCCAAGGGCTCGGTCAAGTCCGACTGGGAAGTCGAGCTCGGCGTGGTCATCGGCACGCGGGCCCGCTATGTGTCGCAGAAGGCCGCGCTCGACCATGTGGCGGGCTACTGCGTGGTCAACGACGTGAGCGAGCGCGAGTTCCAGCTCGAGCGCGGCCCGCAGTGGGACAAGGGCAAGGGCTGCGACACCTTCGGCCCGATCGGCCCCTGGCTGGTGACGCGCGACGAGGTGGAGAACCCGCAGAAGCTCAAGCTCTGGCTTGACCTCAACGGCCGGCGCGTGCAGGACGGCAGCACGAAAACCATGATCTTCGGCGTGGCCAAGCTGGTGAGCTACGTCAGCCAGTTCATGACGCTGGAGCCCGGCGACGTGATCACCACCGGCACGCCGCCCGGCGTCGGCCTGGGAATGAAGCCGCCGGTGTTCCTGAAGAAGGGCGACGTGATGACCCTGGGCATCGAGGGCCTGGGCGAGCAGCGCCAGCTGGTGGTGCCGTTCAAGCTTTAGGTTGTCCCATTGCCCCGGTGGCCGGCGCATTCGCAGCGCCTGCCACCGCTGAATTCAAGGGTTTACCCCTTGGCCGCCTAGTCCGCGGTCTCTAGAAATAATCCCCAGGTCACGTTGGCGTCACGGAATTCGTGCAAAATAGAACGATCGTTCGTTTTTATTTGCATGAATCCCATGTTTGTCACTGACTTGCCCGTCAAAACCGCCCGTCCCGGCAGCCGGGAAGGCCGGGCCCTGCAAAAAGGCCAGCAGACCAAGGCCGCCATCGTGGATGCCGCGCTCGGCCTGGCCACCCAGATCGGGCTGGAAGGCCTGAGCATCGGCGCGCTGGCCGAGGTCACGCAGATGAGCAAGTCGGGCGTGTTCGCCCACTTCGGCTCGCGCGAGGAACTGCAGATCTCCGTCATCCGCGAGTACCACACGCGCTTCGAGGACGAGGTGTTCTACCCCGCCATGCAGGCGCCGCGCGGCCTGCCGCGCGTGCGCGCGCTGTTCGGCAACTGGATGAAGCGCACCTCGGTCGAGATCGACTCGGGCTGCCTCTACATCAGCGGCGCGGTCGAGTTCGACGACCGGCCCGGCCCGGTGCGCGATGCGCTGGCCGGCTCGGTCAAGACCTGGCTGGCCGCCATGCACCGCGCGGTGGCCGTGGCCAAGGAGGAGGGGCACCTGCTGCCCGGCACCGACGTGGACCAGATGCTGTTCGAGATCCATGGCCTGATCCTCGCGCTGCACTACGAGGCGCGCTTCCTCAAGGCCCCGGGCTCGATCGAGCGCGCCGTGCGGGGCTTCGACAACATCCTGGCCGGCTACGCCGCGCCGTCTTCCACCGCAGCCGCTTCGCCCGCGAAGCGCACCGTTTCTTCCAAATCCAAAGGCAGCAAGGAGTAAATCATGCCCACCTACAACCCGCCCCTGCGCGACATGCAGTTTGTGATGCACGAGGTGCTCAAGGTCACCGACGAATACAAGCTGATGCCGCGGCATGCCGAGGTCGATGCCGACACCATCAATGCCGTGATCGAAGAGGCCGGCAAGTTCGCCGCCACGGTGACGTTCCCGCTGAACATCAGCGGCGACGAGACCGGCTGCGCCTACGACCGCGAGACCCACGCCGTCGCCACGCCCCAGGGCTTCAAGGAGGCCTACGCCCAGTACGTGGAAGGTGGCTGGGCCGCCCTGTCCTGCGATCCCGAGTATGGCGGCCAGGGCCTGCCGCTGGTGCTGAACCAGTGCCTGTACGAAATGCTCAACAGCGCCAACCAAGCCTGGGCCATGTACCCCGGCCTGTCGCACGGCGCCTACGAGGCCCTGCACGCGCACGGCACGGAAGAGCAGAAGAAGACCTACCTGCCCAAGCTCACCAGCGGCGAGTGGACCGGCACCATGTGCCTGACCGAGGCGCACTGCGGCACCGACCTGGGCCTGCTGCGCACCAAGGCCGAGCCGCAGGGCGACGGCACCTACCGGCTCACCGGCAACAAGATCTTCATCAGCGCCGGCGAGCACGACATGACCGCCAACATCGTGCACCTGGTGCTGGCGCGCCTGCCGGACGCGCCCAAGGGCAGCAAGGGCATCAGCCTGTTCATCGTGCCCAAGTTCCACGTCAAGGCCGACGGCTCGCTGGGCGAGCGCAACAGCATCTACTGCGGCGGCCTGGAGCACAAGATGGGCATCCACGGCAACGCCACGGCGCAGATCGTGCTCGACGGCGCGGTGGGCACGCTGGTGGGCGAGCCCAACAAGGGCCTGGCCGCCATGTTCGTGATGATGAATGCCGCGCGCCTGGGCGTGGGCAACCAGTCGCTGGGCCTCACCGAAGTGGCCTACCAGAACGCCCTGGCCTATGCCAAGGACCGCCTGCAGATGCGCAGCCTCTCAGGCGTCAAGGCCAAGGACAAGCCGGCGGACCCGATCATCGTGCACCCCGACGTGCGCCGCATGCTGCTCACCGCCAAGGCCTACGCCGAGGGCGGCCGCGCGCTGCTGCTGTTCTGCACGCTGCTGATCGACAAGGAACTGAACCATCCCGACGAGAAGGTGCGCAAGGACAGCGCCGAGCTGGTGGCCCTGCTCACGCCCATCGTCAAGGCCTTCCTGACCGACAACGGCTGGAGCGCCACCACCCAGAGCCAGCAGGTTTTCGGCGGCCACGGCTTCATCAAGGAATGGGGCATGGAGCAGTTCGTGCGCGATGCGCGCATCAACATGATCTACGAAGGCACCAACGGCATCCAGGCGCTCGACCTGCTGGGGCGCAAGATCCTGGGCAACAACGGCGCCTCGCTCAAGAAGTTCGGCAAGCTGGTGGCGGCGCTGGTGGAGGAAGAAGGCGTCAACGAGAAGATGGCCGAGTTCATCAACCCCATCGCCTACCTGGGCGACCAGATGACCAAGTTCACCACCGAGATCGGCTTCAAGGGCCTGCAGAACCCTGACGAGGTGGGCGCCGCCGCGGTGGACTACCTGCGCGTGGCCGGCCACCTGGTGTTCGGCTACTTCTGGGCCCGCATGGCGCAGACTGCGCTGCGCGAGATCGCCGCGGGCAACCCCGATCCGTTCTACCAAGGCAAGCTGCAGACCGCGCGCTTCTACTTCGCCAAGCTGTTCCCCGAAACGGCGACGCTGATGCGCACGGCCCGCGCGGGCAGCAAGGCGCTGATGGACACGGACGCCGCGCTGGCATGAGCCCTGGCGTGGCCGGATCGGTGAATTCAGAGTCAAATCCCAAGGAGGTCCACATGCAGCGGTCATTGTTTGCTATCTTTTTTGCAGCACTCGCGATGCCGGTGCTGGCCCAGATGACGCCCGTGGGCCTGTGGCGCAGCATCGACGACAAGAGCGGCGAGCCCAAGGCCGAGATCCGCATCCGCGACACCGGCAACGGGGTGCTGGCCGGCGTGATCGAGAAGGCGATCGTGCCCTCGCCCGTGCCCACCTGCGAGCTGTGCACGGACGACCGCAAGGGCAAGCCCAAGCTCGGCATGGAGGTCATCCGCGGCGCCAAGAAGGCCGAAGGCCAGGACGTCTGGGAGGGCGGCAACATCCTCGACCCCGACAACGGCAAGACCTACACCCTGCGCATGGCCCCGCTGGACGGCGGCGCCAAGCTGCAGGTGCGCGGCTACATCGGCCCCTTTTTCCGGACCCAGACTTGGGTCCGCGTGCAGTAGACAAGGAACACATCAATGTCACGTTTCCAGGTAAAGAAAGTCGCCGTGCTCGGCGCAGGCGTGATGGGCGCGCAGATAGCTGCCCACCTCGTCAACGTCAAGGTGCCGGTGGTGCTGTTCGACCTGCCGGCCAAGGACGGTTCCAAAAATGGCATTGTTATCAAAGCCATTGACGGCCTCAAGAAACTCAAGCCCGCCCCGCTGGGCGTGGCCGAGGACGCGGCCCTGATCGGCCAGGCCAACTACGAGGAGCATCTGGAGCAGCTGAGGGATTGCGACCTCATCATCGAGGCCATCGCCGAGCGTATGGACTGGAAGCTCGATCTGTACAAGAAGATCGCGCCCTTCATCGCGCCGCATGCCATCGTCGCCTCCAACACCTCGGGCCTGAGCATCACCAAGCTGAGCGAGGCGCTGCCTGAGGAAATCAAACCGCGCTTCTGCGGTATCCACTTCTTCAACCCGCCGCGCTACATGTACCTGGTGGAGCTGATCGCCACGCCCACCACCGAGCCGCAGATCCTGGACGACCTGGAGACCTTCGTCACCAGCGGCCTGGGCAAGGGCGTGGTGCGCGCCAAGGACACGCCCAACTTCATCGCCAACCGCGTCGGCATCGCCGGCATGCTGGCCACGATGAAGGAAGTGGAGAACTTCGGCCTGAGCTACGACGTGGTGGACGACCTCACGGGCAAGAAGCTCGGCCGCGCCAGCTCCGGCACCTTCCGCACCGCCGACGTGGTGGGCCTGGACACCATGGCTCATGTCATCAAGACGCTGCAGGACAACCTCGACGAGAAAAGCGACCCGTTCTACGCGAGCTTCGGCACGCCCGAAGTGCTCAAGACCCTGCTGGAGATGGGCAACCTGGGCCAGAAGACCAAGGCCGGCTTCTACAAGAAGGTCGGCCGCGACGTGCTGCGCTTCGACCTGGCCGAGAAGGACTACGTGCCCGGCGGCCAGAAGGCCGACGAGGTCTATGCCCGCATGCTCAAGAAGCCCGCCGGCCAGCGCCTGAAGCTGCTGCGCGAGAGCGAGGGCGCGCAGGGCCGCTTCCTCTGGGCCATCCTGCGCAACAGCTTCCACTACGCTGCCGTGCACCTGGGCGACATCGCCGAGACCGCGCGCGACGTGGACTTCGCCATGCGCTGGGGCTTCGGCATGAAGCAGGGCCCGTTCGAGCTGTGGCAGGAGGCCGGCTGGCTCGAGGTGGCGACGATGATCCAGGAGGACATTGCCGCGGGCAAGGCATTGAGCAGCGCACCGCTGCCCGAGTGGGTGTTCAAGGGCCCGGTGGCCGAGGCCGGCGGCGTACACACGCCCCAGGGCTCGTGGAACCCCACGGCGGGCCGCTTCGAGGCGCGCCGTGTGCTGCCGGTCTACGAACGCCAGCATTTCCCGGAGAACGTGCTGGGCAGCCAGGCGCCCGACTTCCGCAGCGCGGGCAAGACCGTGCACGAGGATGACGCCGTCCGCCTGTGGACGCTGGACGATGAAGTGCTGATCGCCAGCATCAAGACCAAGATGCACGCCATCAGCCCCGATGTCTGCGAGGGCCTGACCTTGGCCGTGGAAACGGCCGAGAAGGACTACCAGGGCCTGGTGGTCTGGTCGGGCGACGAGCCGTTCTCGGTCGGCGCCGACCTGCAGGCCATCCTGCCGGCCTTCATGGTGGTGGGTGTGAGCGCGGTGGAGGACGCCGAGGGCTTCATGCAGGCCACCATGCTCAGGCTGCGCTACGCCAGCGTGCCGGTGGTTTCGGCCATCCGCGGCATGGCGCTGGGCGGCGGCTGCGAGCTAGCGGTGTATTCCGCGCGCCGCGTGGTGGCCATGGAAAGCTACATCGGCCTGGTGGAAGTCGGCGTGGGCCTGGTGCCCGGCGCCGGCGGCCTGACCTACATCGCGCGCCGCGCCGCCGAGAATTCGGCCGCGTCCACCGACCGCGACCTGCTCAAGTTCGTGACCGAGGGCTTCACCGCCGCGGCCATGGCCAAGGTCGGCACCAGTGCGCTGGAAAGCCGCAAGCTCGGCTATCTGCTGGACAGCGACATCATCGTGCCGAACAAGGACGAGCTGCTGTTCGTCGCCCTGAACGAGGCCAAGGCCCTGTTCCGCGCCGGCTACCGCGCGCCGCACAAGCGCCAGTTCCCGGTGGGCGGGCGCAGCGCCAAGGCCACCATCCAGGGTCAACTGGTCAACATGCGCGACGGCGGCTTCATCAGCGCGCACGACTTCCACATCGCCAGCCTGATCGCCAACGTGGTCGCGGGCGGCGACGTGGACGCCAACACCCTGGTGAGCGAGGAATACCTCATGACGCTGGAGCGCCGCGCCTTTTGCGAGCTGGTGCAGCACCCCAGGACCCAGGAGCGCATCCTGGGCATGCTCAACACCGGCAAGCCGGTGCGCAACTGATGCCGGGGACCGCCATGTCCGAGCCGAACGACCTGCAACGCCAGCTCGCGCAGCTCGACGAAGTGCCGGCGCTGTTCCGGTCCTGGTACCGCAACGTGGTGCTGCGCCGCTCGGTGCCGTTCGCGCGCACGGCCGGCGTGAAGTTCGTGGCGCTCACGCCCGAACGCGTGGAAGCGAGCCTGGACGACGAACCCCGCGTGCACAACCAGAGCCGCGACCTGCATGTCTCGGCCATCCACCTGCTGGCCGAGACGGCCACGCGCCTGGCGGTGGGCCTGAACGTGCGCGACGGCAGCATCCCGCTGCTGCGCTCGTCCCGCCTGGTGTTCCGCCAGCGTGCCACGGGCGAAGTCCGGGCCGTGGCGCAGCTCAACCCGGCGCAGCGCGCCGAGCTGCAAACCCTGGAGCAGGGCGAGGTGAACGTGGCGGTGACCCTCACCGATGCCACCGGCGCCAGCCCGCTCGATTGTGAATTCATCTGGGCCTGGACGCCGTCCGGCCCGCGCAAGAACTGAAAGGATTGATCATGGCCAAACAAGTCCAGGAAGCCTACATCGTGGCCGCCACGCGCACGCCGATCGGCCGTTCGCACCGCGGCGTCTTCCGCAACATGCGGCCCGACGACCTGCTCGCCACCACCCTCCAGGCCGCAATGGCCCAGGTGCCGGGGCTGGACCCCAAGGCCATCGAGGACATCATCTGCGGCTGCGCGATTCCCGAGGGCGCGCAGGGCCTGAACGTGGCGCGCATCGGCGCCATCCTGGCCGGCCTGCCCAACAGCATCGGCGGCATCACCGTCAACCGCTTCTGCGCCTCCGGCCTGTCGGCGGTGCAGATGGCGGCCGACCGCATCCGCGTGGGCGAGGCCGACGTGATGATCGCCGCCGGCACCGAGAGCATGAGCATGGTGCCGATGATGGGCAATTCGCCCTCGCTGTCGCCCAGCATCTTCGAGCGCGAGGGCGACGTGGGCATCGCCTACGGCATGGGCCTGACCGCCGAGAAGGTGGCGGCCCAGTGGAAGGTCAGCCGCGAGGCGCAGGACGAGTTCGCCTACCAGTCGCACATGAAGGCGCTGGCCGCGATGAAGGCCGGCGACTTCGCCGCCGAGATCACGCCGGTGCAGGCCACCGACCGCACGGCCGACCTGGACAGCGGCGAGCCCATCGTCAAGACCCGCACCGTGAGCCTGGACGAGGGCGCGCGCCCCGACACCACGGTGGAAGGCCTGGCCAAGCTGCGCGCCGTGTTCGCCGCGCGCGGCTCGGTCACCGCCGGCAACAGCTCGCAGACCTCCGACGGCGCCGGCGCGCTGATCCTGGCCAGCGAGAAGGCCGTGCAGCAGTTCGGCCTCAAGCCGCTGGCGCGCTTCGTGAGCTTTGCCTCCAAGGGCGTGCCGCCGCACATCATGGGCATCGGCCCGATCGAGGCCATTCCCGCCGCGCTGCGCTACGCCGGCCTGAAGCAGGACGACATCGACTGGATCGAACTCAACGAGGCCTTCGCCGCGCAGTCGCTGGCCGTCATCAACACGCTGGGCCTGGACCCGGCCAAGGTCAACCCGATGGGCGGCGCCATCGCGCTGGGCCATCCGCTGGGCGCCACCGGCGCCATCCGCTCGGCCACCGTGATCCACGCGCTGCAGCGCAAGCAGCTCAAGTACGGCATGGTGACCATGTGCGTGGGCATGGGCCAGGGCGCCGCGGGGATTTTCGAGCGCGTTTGATTCAACCGGAGCAAGACCGCCGCAGAGCGGTCCTTTCACTGGAGACGGGTATGCACAAGTACTTCATCGATGCCCACGGCGTGCAACTGGCCGTGCGCACCTATGAGCCCGTGGGGCCCGCCCGCGCCAGCATCGTGATCGGCGGCGCCATGGGCGTGCGCCAGGATTTCTACACGCCGTTCGCGCAATGGCTGGCGGCGCAGGGCTTTCGCGTCACCAGCTTCGACTACCGCGGCTCGGGCGACTCGCTGCCCGACACGCCCGGCGGCACGCTGCGCGGCTTCAAGGCCGACCTGCACGACTGGACGCGCGACTACGAGGCGGTTATCGACGCCGCCTGGGCCGCGCTGCCGGGCGAGCCGCTGTACCTGCTGGGCCATAGCCTGGGCGCGCAGCTGCCCGGCCTGCTGCGCAATCAGAACAAGGTGGACGGCCTGCTGAGCATCGCCGCGGGCAGCGGCTACTGGCGCGACAATGCGCCCCAGCTCAGGCGCACGGTGCCGTACTTCTGGCATGTGCTGGTGCCCTTGGCCACCTGGCTGTGCGGCTACTTTCCCGGCCGCCGCCTGCGCAAGGTGGGCGACCTGCCGGCCGGCGTGATCCTGCAATGGCGCAAATGGTGCCTGGACCCGCTGTACAGCCTGGGCGCGGGGGGCGAGGCCGCACGGCGCAGCTACGGTGCGGTGAAGTTTCCGGTGCTGGCGCTGTCCATCACCGACGACGAGCTGATGACGCTGCGCGGCACGAACACGCTGGTCGATTTCTATGCCAATGCGCCGCGCAAGGTGGAGCGCATCGCGCCTGCCGAGGTGCCGACGCGGCGCATCGGCCACTTCGGCTTCTTTCGCGAGCAGTTCAGCCAGAGCCTGTGGCCGCGTGCGATCGCGGCCCTCGACTCGCTGCATCTGCTGCCCGCCGGCGTCGCGCAGACGACTGTCTGAGCCCCGGCCCTGATTCACACTTGGACACCATGAGCGCACATCCCTTCGACCAGGCCATTGCGCTGGCGGCCCAGCCCGACGGCAACTGGCTCGGCCACACCAGCGCCGCCTACGCCAACATGGTCGGCCCCTTCGGCGGCGTCACCGCGGCACAGGCGCTGAACGCGGTGCTGCAACACCCGCAGCGCCTGGGCGAACCGGTGGCGTTGACGGTGAACTTCGCCGCGGCGCTGGCTGACGGCCCGTTCACGGTCGAGGCCCGGCCCGCGCGCACCAACCGCTCGACCCAGCATTGGATCATCGAGATGCGCCAGGACGGCCAGACCGTGCTCACCGCCACCGCCTTCACTGCGCTGCGCCGCGACACCTGGAGCGCCGACGACGAACCCATGCCCCAGGTGCCGGGTCCGGCCGAGACGCGCCGTGCCGACATGCGCAACGGCCGCGTGGAGTGGGTCAAGCGCTACGACCTGCGCTTCGTGCACGGCTTCTTTCCGCCCGAATGGGACGGCACCGAGCGCGACAGCCTCACGCAACTGTGGGTGCGCGACGAGCCGCCGCGCCCGCTGGACTTCGCCTCGCTCACGGCCTTGTCGGACGTGTTCTTTCCGCGCCTGTGGCGCCGCCGCGCCAGCATGGTGCCGATCGGCACCGTGTCCATGACCATCTATTTCCACGCCGATGCGGCGCAGCTGCAGGCCACGGGCACCAGCCATCTGCTGGGCCAGGCCCGGGCGCAGGCCTTTCGAAACGGCTTTTTCGACCAGACCGCGCAGCTGTGGAACGAGGCCGGCGAACTGCTGGTGACGACCCATCAGGTGGTCTATTACAAGGAGTGAGACCATGACCCAGAAGACTCCCGTGGCGCTCATCATCGGCGCCGGCGACGCCACCGGCGGCGCCATCGCGCGGCGCTTCGCGCGCGGCGGCTATGCCACCTGCGTGACGCGCCGCAGCCTGGACAAGCTGCAGCCGCTGATCGAGCAGATCCGGGCCGATGGCGGCCAGGCCCACGGCTTTGCCTCCGATGCGCGCAAGGAGGAAGACGTGGTGGCACTGATCGAGCAGATCGAGTCCACCATCGGCCCGATCGAGGTCATGGTGTTCAACATCGGCGCCAACGTGCCTTGCAGCATCCTGGACGAAACCGCGCGCAAGTACTTCAAGATCTGGGAGATGGCCTGCCTGGGCGGCTTTCTCAATGCCCGCGAAGTCGCCAAGCGCATGGTGGCGCGCGCCGAGCCCGGGCGGCGCCAGACGCTGCTCTTCACCGGCGCCACTGCCTCGCTGCGCGGCGCGGCGAATTTCGCGGCCTTCGCCGGCGCCAAGCATGCGCTGCGCGCGCTGGCCCAGAGCATGGCGCGCGAGCTCGGGCCGCGCGGCATCCACGTGGCCCATGTGGTGGTGGATGGCGCCATCGACACCGAATTCATCCGCGAGAACTTCCCCGAGCGCTATGCGCTAAAAGACCAGGACGGCATCCTGAACCCCGAGCACATCGCCGAGAATTACTGGCTGCTGCACAACCAGCCGCGCGATGCCTGGACGCACGAACTGGACCTGCGGCCCTGGTCCGAGAAATTCTGAGCTGCCCTACTGCAGGAGACAACAGCCATGAGCCCCAAGACGGTCGAGTTCTACTTTGACTTCGGCAGCCCCGCTTCCTACCTGGCGTGGACGCAGCTGCCCGGCCTGTGCGCGCAGGCCGGCGCCGAGCTGGCCTACCGGCCCATGCTGCTGGGCGGCGTGTTCCAGGCCACGGGCAACCACTCGCCGGCCACCATTCCCGCCAAGGGCCATTACACCTTCGTGGACTTCGACCGCTTCGCCCGGCGCTACGGCGTGCCGCTGCAGCGCAACCCGCATTTCCCGATCAACACGCTCACGCTGATGCGCGGCGCCGCGGGGCTGCAGATGCGCGAGCCGGCGCGCTTCCTGCCCTACTGCGATGCGGTGTTCCGCGCCATCTGGGTGGAGGCGAAGAACCTCAACGAACCTGCGGCGGTGGCCGGCGTGCTGCAGGCCGCCGGTTTCGATCCGGCGGCGCTGCTGGCGCTGACCCAGGACGCCGAGGTCAAGGAGCGGCTCAAGGCCGCGACCCAGGAGGCGATCGACCGCGGCGTGTTCGGCGCCCCCACCTTTTTCGTTGGCGCCCAGATGTTCTGGGGCCAGGACCGACTCGATTTCGTCAAGGAAGCACTGCAAACATCATGAGCGACATCCTCACCCACACCGAAGCCGGTGTACTCACCCTCACGCTGAACCGCGTGGACAAGAAGAACTCCATCACCTCGGCCATGTATGGCGCCATGGCCGACGCGCTGGCCCAGGCCGAGGCCGACGCGGCCACCCGCGTGGTGGTGATCCAGGGCGACGCCACCATCTTCAGCGCCGGCAACGACATCGGCGACTTCCTGAACCAGCCACCCGCGGGCGTGGACTCGCCGGTGTTCCGCTTCCTGCGCGGCATCGCCGGCTTTTCCAAGCCGCTGATCGCGGCGGTGTGCGGCCCGGCCGTGGGCATCGGCACCACGCTGCTGTTCCATTGCGACCTGGTCTACGCCGGCGACAACGCGGCCTTCTCCATGCCCTTCGTCAACCTGGGCCTGTGCCCGGAGGCGGCCTCCAGCCTGCTGGTGCCGCAGATGCTGGGCTACCACCGCGCGGCCGAGGCGCTGCTGATGGGCGAGCCCTTCATGGCCGAGGCCGCGCTCGAAGTGGGCCTGGTCAACCGCGTGCTGCCGCCGACCGAGGCCAACAACTACGCCCAGGCCCAGGCGCGCAAGCTCGCCGCCAAGCCCTTGAGCTCGCTGATCGAAACCAAGCGCCTCATGAAAAAGGGGCAGGGCCAGCTGGTGCTGCAGCAGATGGCGGAAGAAGGCGCCAGCTTCGGCCGCATGCTGCGCGAGCCCGCGGCGCGCGAGGCCTTTGGCGCCTTCATGGAGAAGCGCAAGCCCGATTTTTCCAAGGTTTGATGCCATATCGGCCTGATGTCCAGGCCGGGTGGTCTTTTTCTGCTATCAAAAGCGGAGCAAACATCCAGGAGACAGCCATGAGCCTCAAGGGAAAAACCCTCTTCATCACCGGCGCCTCGCGCGGCATCGGCTTGGCCATCGCCAAACGCGCGGCCGCCGATGGCGCCAACATCGTCGTCATCGCCAAGACCAGCGACCCCAACCCCAAGCTGCCCGGCACCATCCACAGCGCGGCCGAAGAAATCCGGGCTGCGGGCGGCCAGGCGCTGCCGCTGGCGGTGGACATCCGTGAGGAAGACGCGGTGCTGGCCGCCGTGGCCCAGGCGGTGCAGGAGTTCGGCGGCATCGACATCCTGGTCAACAACGCCAGCGCCATCAGCCTCACCGACACCGAGCACACGCCGATGAAGCGCTACGACCTGATGAACGGCATCAACGCGCGCGGCACCTACCTCTGCACCCAGGCCTGCCTGCCCGAGCTGAAGAAATCCGCCGCGGCCGGGCGCAACCCGCAGGTGCTGACCATGTCGCCGCCGCTGTCCATGAAGCAGCACTGGTTCGAGCACCACACCGCCTACACCATGGCCAAGTACGGCATGAGCATGTGCACCCTCGGCCACGCGGGCGAGTTCAAGCGCTACGGCATCGGCGTCAACAGCCTGTGGCCACGCACGGCGATCGCCACCGCCGCGCTGCAGATGATTCCGGGCGTGGACCTCAAGCTGTGCCGCAAGCCCGAGATCCTGTCGGACGCGGCGTACTTCATCCTCACCAGCCCGTCCACGGTCACCGGCAATTTCTACATCGACGACACCCTGCTGGCGCAGCACGGCGTGACCGACCTGGAGAAGTACTCGGTGACGCCGGGCACGAAGAATTTCATTCCCGACTTCTTCGTGGATTGACGCGTCGCGCGCGCCGGCCGGGCCTGCCTGGCCGGCGCAGGCGTCAGGCCGCCACGGCTGGCGGCCTGCCCCTGCGGCCGGCGAGAGTTCGGCCCAGCAGCAAGGCCGAGGCCAGCATCAGCACCAAGCCGCTGGCGGCCTCGAACCAGATGGTGGCCTGGGTGGCGAAGGTGTGCTCGGAGCACAACGCCAGGGTGTAGTGCGCCAGGCCATCCAGCCCGAGGGCGCCGTAGGCGCCGACAAACAATAGGCCGAGCGCCTCAAAACCCAGGCGGGCCGCGATCAGGCCCGCGGCGCCGACGCTGGTGACGGCCAGCCACGCGAGGTAGACGCCCTCCCGGGCCAGCCACCCGGGCAGGTTGGGGTAGACCGCGATGAACTCCGCGTTGTGGATGAAGTGCGCGAGGCTGGCCGCGCAGTACACCGCCATGAGCGCCTGCAGGCGCCGGGTCATCAGGGATGGGGTGGGTGCCTTGTTCATCTGAAACAGAATCCGATTCGAATCCGATCCACCGGGAGCCCGCTGGAAGCTGGTTTTGCCGTCATCGCCTTCTCCATTGCGTGAGTGCAGGCAGAGGCGCCAGCCCCGCATGATACGGGCGACGCCAGCCGCCATGGGCCGGGCTGCGTTGGCGCTTTCAATCCATGGCGATGGACAGGTCTTTGCCCTGAGGCGGATGACGCCCGATTGGCTAAGATGGCTGCGCCGCCGGGGCGACCCGGCTTCTGTTCCCGCCATCCCGGATTCTCCCCATGACCTACATGCTCCTGATTCTCGAGCCCACCGGCCAGCGCCAGACCCGCACCGAGGCCGAAGGCCGCGCGGTGTACGACCGCATGGTCCGCTTTGGCGAAGGTCTCAAGGCGCGCGGCCTGCTCAAGGCCACCGAGTCGCTGGCCTCCCAGGCCAGCGCGGCCCGGGTCAGCGTGCGCGGCGGCCAGGCCCAGGTGGTGGATGGGCCGTTCGCCGAGGCCAAGGAGATGATCGGCGGCTATTTCCTGGTCACGTGCAAAACCTTTGAAGAGGCCGTGGCCATTGCCCGTGAATGCCCGGCCGCCGAGTGGTCCACGGTGGAGGTGCGCGCGCTGGCGCCCTGCTATGACGAGAGCCAGGCCGACGTGGCCGCCCGGCCCGCGGCGCACGCTGGTCATTGACAGATATAAGGGTTTTTACCTAGATCGAGTGGGTCGAGAACCGGCGGCGCCGTTCGTCGTGCATGTAGAAAGCCAGTTTCGGCTTCCTGTCTTGTTTCAGGAGAAAACACCATGCAAAGGACGACACCCAGTCTGTGGTTCGACGGCCAGGCCGAAGAGGCGGCGAACTTCTATATCTCGGTCTTCGACCATTCCCGGGTCACGGCCATCACCCGCTACGGCGAGGGCGCGCCTTTTCCCAAGGGCACGGCGCTCACCGTGGGCTTCGAGCTGGACGGGCAGGACTACGTGGCCCTCAATGGCGGACCGCATTTCAGCTTCACGCCGGCCATCTCCTTCGTGGTCAATTGCGCCAGCCAGCAGGAGGTGGACCGCTACTGGGAGCGGCTGGGCGCGGGCGGTGCCTACCAGCAGTGCGGCTGGCTCCAGGACAGGTACGGTGTCTCCTGGCAGATCGTTCCCAGGGTATTGCCGCAGTTGCTGGCGGGCGCCGACGCCGCGGGCGCGCAGCGCGCCATGTCCGCGATGCTGGGCATGAAAAAGCTCGACATCGCCGCCCTGCAACGCGCCTATGCCGGCCGCTGACAACCCCGCCAGGAGCAACACCATGCGATTCATGATCATCGTCAAGTCCACGTCCGAGTTCGAGGCCGAGACCACCCCGCAAACCCCCGACGAGCAGCTGATGGCCGACATGGCCGATTTCCACGAGGAGCTGTCCAAGGCCGGCGCGCTGCTCGACGCGAGCGGCCTGCAGCCCAGCCGCAAGGGCTGGCGCATCCACTACGACGGCCAGAAGCGCACCGTCATCGATGGCCCGTTCGCCGAGGCCAAGGAGCTGATCGCGGGTTTCACCATCATCCAGGTGCGCTCGCGCGAGGAGGCGCTGGAGTGGTCGCGCCGGTTCCCGAACCCGGTGGGCCGCGGCGCGCCCGCCGTGATCGAGGTGCGCCAGCTCTATGAGCTGGACGACTTCACGCCCAACCAGCAGGTCGAGCGCTTCCGCCAGATGAACACCCCCAGCCAGAAATAAGGAGCGGCCATGCAGATCAAATTCACCAGTGTCATGGTGGCCGACCAGGACGCGGCCCTGGCCTTCTACACGGGCGTGCTCGGCTTCGAGAAGTGCGCCGACATCCCCATGGGCACCTACCGCTGGCTCACGGTCACCTCGCCCGAAGGCGTGCCCGGCGTCGAGCTGGTGCTGGAGCCCATGGGCTTTGCGCCCGCGCGGGTGTACCAGCAGGCCCTGTTCGATGCGGGCATCCCGGCCACGGCGCTCATCACCGCCGACATCGCCGCCGAAGTGCGCCGCCTCCGCGGCCGGGGCGTCGTCGTGCGCGGCGAGCCCCAGGCCATGGGCCCCATCAGCGCCGTGCTGTTCGAGGACACCTGCGGCAACCTCGTCAATCTGGTTCAGCCGATGGTCTGAACAGGAGAACCCCATGCTCAAAATCATCCTGGGGCTGATCGCGGCCGCCATCGCCGTGCTGCTGATCTATGCCGCCACCCGGCCCGACACCTTCCGCGTGCAGCGCAGCCTAGCCATCCAGGCGCCGGCCGACAAGCTGTTTCCGCTGATCAGCGACATGCACCAGTTCAACACCTGGAACCCCTACAACCGCAAGGACCCGCAGATCAAGGGCAGCTACCGCGGCCCCGCGAGCGGCCCGGGCGCGGCCTACGACTTCGCGGGCAACAAGGACGTGGGCAAGGGCAGCCTCGAAATCGTCGACGTCATGGCGCCGAACCGGGTCGCGATGCGGCTGGACATGCTGGAGCCGTTCGAGGGCCACAACGCCATCGAGTTCACGCTCGCTCCCAGCGGCCAGGGCACCGAGGTGACCTGGGCCATGCACGGCCCCAGTCCGTTCATCGCCAAGCTGATGGGCCTCTTCTTCAACATGGACCAGATGATCGGCCGCGACTTCGAGGCCGGCCTCGCCAACCTCAAGGCCCAGGCCGAACGCGGCTGAGCTCTCACGCCCCGGAAACTCAACAGACCACGGAAAGGACATTCCATGAACCGCCAGATCTTCGTCAACCTCCCCATCAAGAACATGGAACGCAGCCAGGCGTTCTTCAAGAGCCTGGGCTTCTCGTTCAACCCGCAGTTCACCAACGAGCAGGGCGCCTGCATGGTCGTCAGCGAGAACCACAACTACGTGATGCTGCTGGTCGAGAGCTTTTTTGCCACCTTCACCAAGAAGCCCATCTCCGACGCCACCCAGGCCACCGAGGTGCTGATCTGCCTGAGCTGCGAAAGCCGCGCGGAAGTCGATGCGCTGGTGAAAAAGGCGCTGGCCGCGGGCGGCACCTCGCCCAACCCGCCGCAAGACCATGGCTTCATGTACGGCCACGGGTTCACCGACCTCGACGGCCACATCTGGGAGCTGGTGTACATGGACGCCAGCGCCGCGCCGCCGCAAGCCTGAGCAGGCCGGCGCTCGTGCACTCCGCGACCCACCAGGCCATCTCGGCGGTATGGCGCATCGAGTCCGCCAGGATCGTGGCCACGGTGGCGCGCATGGTGCGCGACATCGGCCTGGCCGAGGAACTGGCGCAGGACGCGCTGGTGTCTGCGCTGGAGCACTGGCCCACGCAGGGCGTGCCCGACAAGCCTGGCGCCTGGCTCACGGCCGCCGCCAAGAACAAGGCGCTGGACCACCTGCGCCGCAGCAGGATGCAGGGTGAGAAGCTCGAGCAGATCGGCCATGACCTCGAGGCCCAGGAGGCGCTGATCGTGCCGGACTTCGTCGATGCGCTCGACGCTGCCCGCCAGGACGAGATCGGCGATGACCTGCTGCGCCTGATCTTCACCGCCTGCCACCCCGTGCTGTCCACCGACGCCCGCGTGGCGCTCACCCTCAAGCTGCTGGGCGGGCTGACCACGCACGAGATCGCGCGCGCCTACCTGGTGCCCGAGCCCACCATCGCACAGCGCATCGTGCGCGCCAAGCGTGCCTTGAGCGAGGCGCGCGTGCCGTTCGAGCTGCCGCGCGGCGCGGCCCTGGGCGAGCGGCTGGCCTCGGTGCTCGAGGTGGTCTACCTCATCTTCAACGAAGGCTATACCGCCACTTCGGGCGAGGACTGGATGCGCCCCGCGCTCACCGACGAAGCGCTTCGCCTGGGCCGCATGCTGGCCGGTCTGGCGGCCGGCGAACCCGAAGTGCACGGCCTGGCGGCGCTGATGGAGCTGCAGGCTTCGCGCACCGCGGCCCGCGTGGACGCGGCCGGCCGGCCGGTGCTGCTGCTGGCGCAGGACCGCAGCCGCTGGGACCGCCTGCTGATCCGCCGGGGCCTGGCCGCGCTGGCGCATGCCGAAGCCCTGGGCCAGGCGCGCAGCCAGCCGCTCGGGCCCTATGCGTTGCAGGCCGCGATAGCGGCCTGCCATGCGCGGGCCCACCAGGCCGCCGAGACGGACTGGGCACGCATCGCGGCACTGTACGACGCCCTCGCGCAGGCGGCCCCCTCGCCGGTGGTGGAGCTCAACCGCGCGGTGGCCGTGGGCATGGCTTTCGGGCCGGCGGCGGGGCTGGAGATCATCGATGCGCTGCGCGGCGACAAATCCCTGCAGGGCTACCAGTGGCTGCCCAGCGTGCGGGGCGATCTGCTGGCCAAGCTGGGCCGGCGCGGCGAAGCGCGGGCCGAGTTCGAGCGCGCCGCGGGGCTGGCGCGCAATGCGCGCGAGCGCGAACTGCTGCTGGAGCGCGCCAGCGAGATGCAGCCTTTGGAGCCGCCGCCATGACGCCTGCCCCAGGCGGCCCCCGGCTTGACCCGCGGGCGGCGGCGCCGGACAATTTTGCGATGTGCCCCTGCCACGGCACCCTGCCATGTTGCCCATGATGGTCTCAGTGGAATTCGCCGCCAGCCTGCGCCGGCATGTGGACTGCGCGCCGCAGTCGGTGGCGCCGGGCAGCCTGCGCGCCGTGCTGGAAGCCGCGCTGGCCGCGGCGCCGGAGCTGGCGCACTACGTGTTCGACGACCAGCGCGCCATCCGCAAGCATGTGGCCGTGTTCGTGAACCAGCAGATGGTGCGCGACCGCGTCCACCTCGACCAGCCCCTGAGCCGGGGCGATCGCGTCCTGGTGATCCAGGCCCTGACCGGCGGTTGATGCCAGCCGCCTTCGCATCGAAAGGAATCCCCATGAACACATTGCTGGCGGGCACGCGCAAAGGCCTGTTCGTGATCGAGGGCGCCGGCGCCGGCTGGCGCATCGCCGCGCACCATTTCGCCGGCGAACCGGTGACCCAGGTGCTGGCCGACTCGCGCGACGGCGCGTGGTACGCCGCGCTGCGCATGGGGCACTTCGGCGTCAAGCTGCGCAAGAGCACCGACCGCGGCGCGCAGTGGCACGAGATCGCCGCGCCCGCCTTCCCCACGAAGCCGGAAACCGGCCCCTGGGCCGATGACCCGACGCCCTGGAGTGTGGACCTGATCTGGGCGCTGGCCCCGGGGGGCGCGGCAGAACCCGGCACCCTGTGGGCCGGCTGCCTGCCCGCCGGCCTTTTCAGGTCCGTGGACGGCGGCGCGAGCTGGGCGCTGAACGAGCCTCTGTGGAACGAGCCCGGGCGGCGGCAGTGGTTCGGCGGCGGCTACGACCATGCGGGCATCCATGCGGTGCTGGTGGACCCGCGCGATGCGCAGCACCTCACCGTGGCCATCTCCTGCGGCGGCGTCTGGCAGACCCGCGACGGCGGCGCGAGCTGGGCGCTGAGCGCCGCCGGCATGAAGGCCGACTACCTGCCGGCCGACAGCGCGGACGACCAGAACACGCAGGACCCGCACAGCATGGCGCAGTGCGCCGCCCAGCCCGACGTGCTGTGGGTGCAGCACCATTGCGGCCTGTACCGCTCCACCGACGGCGCGCAGCATTGGCAGGCGATCGCCGCGCCGGCGCCCTCGGGTTTCGGCTTCGCGGTGGTTTGCGACCCGCGCAACCCGCAGCGCGCCTGGTTCGTGCCCGCGCAGGCCGATGCCTGCCGCATCCCGGTGGACGGCCGCATGGTGGTCACGCGCACCGATGACGGCGGTGCCAGCTTCAGGACGCTGACCGCGGGCTTGCCGCAGCAGCACGCCTACCACCTGGTCTACCGCCATGCGCTGGACGTGGCCGGCGATGGCCAGACCCTGGCGATGGCCTCGACCACCGGCGGGCTGTGGGTCAGCGCCGATGCGGGCGAGTCCTGGCACACGCTCTCGCGCGACCTGCCGCCGGTGGCAGTGCTGCGGTTCGCGCAATCCGCCCCGGGCTGAAAGCCGATTGAAAGAACAGCTCCCTAGGATGCGGGCAGTCATGCACACACATCCAATAGGAGACACCATGGAGCGACGCAGTTTTCTGGCATCCGCGATGCTGGGCGCCCTGGCCGGGCCGCAGGCCCTGGCGCAGGGCACCTGGCCGACCAAGCCGATCCGCCTGATCGTGCCCTTCGCCCCGGGCGGCAGCAGCGAGATCATCGCGCGCAGCACGGCCGCCGAGATGGCCGGCTCGCTGGGCCAGACGGTGTTCGTCGACAACAAGCCCGGCGGCAGCGGCAACATCGCGATGCAGGAATGCCTCAACGCGGGCGACGGCCACACCATCGTGCTGGGCCACATCGGCACGCTGGCGGTCAACCCCTATCTGTTCGCCAAGCTGCCCTTCGACGTCAACCGCGATTTCAAGCCGGTGTCGCTGCTGGCCAAGGTGCCCAGCCTGTACGTGGTGAACCCGTCGGTGCCGGCGAAGAACCTCAAGGAGTTCGTGGCGCTGGCCAAGGCCTCGCCGGGCAAGCTCAACTACGGCTCCGCGGGCAACGGCAGCGCCGGCCATCTGGCGATGGAATACCTGAAGTCGGAAGCCGGGCTGTTCGTGGTCCATGTGCCGTACCGCGGCACGGGGCCGCAGATGACCGATCTGCTGGCCGGGCGGCTGGAGGCCGCCGCCGTGGGCGCCGCTGCCGTGATTCCCTTCATCAAGGCCGGCAAGCTGCGCTGCATCGCCACCGGCTCGCGCGAGCGCATGGCCCAGCTGCCCGACGTCCCGACGGTGGCCGAGCAGGGCTACCCCGGCTTCGAGATGACGCAGTGGTATGGCCTGCTGACGCCGGCCAGCTTCACCGACGAGATGGTGGCGCGCCTGTCGGGGGCGGCGGCCAAGGGCGTGAAGGCGCCGGGTGCGGCCACGCGCTTCTCGGATGAAGGCGTGCTGGCGGTGGGCGATGGACCCGCGCAGTTCAAGGCGTTCATCGCGAACGAGCAGGCGCGCTGGAAGAAGGTGGTGAGCAGCGCCAGCATCAGGCTGGATTGAGGCCTCGCGCAAGCCGCACCACGGCTTCCACGCCCGTGCCCTGGTCGGGCAGGGTGCAGTTGCGCAGCACCACGGTGCCGCCCAGCCACCGGACGATCTCGTAGCAGATCGCCAGGCCCAGGCCCGTGCCGTGCAGCGGGTCGGTGGTGGAGAAGGGCTCGAACAGCCGGTCGGCGATCTCCGGGGCGATGGCCGGCCCGGCATTCCAGACGCGGATGACCACCTCCTGCGGCGTGGCCGCGATGTCCAGGCCCAGCATGGCGCCCTGGGGCGTGTGGCGCACGGCGTTGGACAGCAGGTTGGTCATAAGCTGCTCGATCATCCAGCCATGCGCCAGGATGGTGGGTTCGGCGCCGGTCAGTTCGAAATGCAGCGCCTTGTCGCTGATCAGCGACGACAGCCCGACCACCGCCGAACGCGCGGCGGCCGCCAGGTCCACCGGCGCGCTCAGCGCGAGGCCCCGGATCTGTTCGATCTTGGCCAGCGCCAGCAGCTGGTTGGTCACGTTGACGGCGCGCTCCGTGGTCTGGGTGATGTCGGCCAGAAACTGCGGGTCGGAGGCATCGCCGCGCTGCGCGAGCTGCAGCTGGATCTTCATCACCGCCAGCGGCGTCTTCAGCTGGTGCGAGGCGTCGCGGATGAAGCGGCGCTGGTGGTCCAGCAGGTCGTGCAGCCGGCCCATGACCTCGTTCAGCGCCCGCACCAGCGAGTCCAGCTCGCGCACGGCCGGCAGGGGCGTGAGGGGCGACAGGTCGCCGGGGCTGCGGTGCAGCAGCTTGTGCTCCAGCCGCCGCAGCGGCGAGAGGAAGGCCGTGACCACCAGCCAGGTCAGGATAATGGTGGCGGCCAGGTAGACCAGTTGCCAGGCGATCGTCTCGCCCAGCAGGCGGCGCGCCTTGCTCTGGCGCAGCGAGAGCGGTTCGGCCACCTGCACCAGCGCCAGGCCGCGGTCGTCGCTGCTGGCCACGGCCTGGTACAGCGAGGCTACGCGCAGCGCCTCGCCGTGGTAGTCGGCGTCGAAGAACGAGACGGTGATCGGGTAGGTGGCCTTGGCGGGAATGCCCTGGGGATCGTCGGGAAAATCCTCGTACCCCGCCACATGCTCGCCGTGAAAGCCCTTGATGCGGTACAGCAGGCGCGAGCGGTTGTCGGCCTCGTAGAACTCGATCACGGTGTACGGAACAATCGAGACCAGGCGGTTCTGCCGGATCTCCAGCAGGTCGCCGATCATGCGGGCCGAGCCCAGCAGGGAGCGGTCGTAGGCCGAGTTCAGCGCGACCAGGCCCCTGTGGTACAGGCCGATGGTATCCAGCGTCATCAGCCCCGCCACGGGCACGATCAGCCAGAACACCAGCCGGGTGCGCAGCGACCAGGGATGCTTCAAGCCTGCGCCTTGATCAGGTAGCCCACGCCGCGCAGCGTCACGATCGCCACGCCGCAGGGCGCGAGCTTCTTGCGCAGCCGGTGCGTGACGACTTCCACCGCATCGGGCAGCACGTCTTCCTCGGGCGGGAACACCACGCTGGCCAGGAACTCCTTGGTGTGCGCGTGGTTGGGCCGCTCGACCAGCGCGCGCAGCAGCGCGGTCTCGCGCGGCGTCAGTGCCAGCGGCTCCTTGCCGCAGTAGAACGCGCTGGCCGACGGCTCCCACGCGAGGGCGCCGAGCGTGTGCGGCCGGTCCAGCGAGGCCGGTGGGCTGGACTGCACCCGGCGCAGCAGCGCGCGCAGCCGGGCCTCCAGCTCGTCCAGCTCGAAGGGCTTGGGCAGGTAGTCGTCGGCGCCGAAGTTCAGCCCCAGGATCCGGTCGCCCACGGTGCCGCGTGCGGTCAGCAGCAGCACGGGCGTCTTCAGGCCCAGGCTGCGGCCTCGCTGCAGCACGTCCAGGCCGTCCATGCCGGGCAGGCTCAGGTCCAGCAGCACGACGGCCGGCTGCTGCTGTTGCCAGCGTTCGAGGGCGCTCGGCCCGTCGCTGGCGCTCAAGGGGTTGAAGCCCCAGCGCGTGAGCGCGCGGCACAGCGATTTGTGCATTTGGGCATCGTCTTCCACGACCAGCGCATTCATGGGCGAGACCATAGCAGCGATATCAGCGGATTCATGAAAGCAGTTTGAAAGCGCATGGGGCCAAAGTCAATTGCAGCGCCGCCGGGTGGCACCTTATTTTTACCAAGCAAGTGCTTGCTAAAAATAAAAGCCTTTGCTATCGTCCGGTGTCATGGACAAGCCCGTCGCCCGCGCCACCGATGCCGACACCGCTGCGGCCAAGCGGCCGCGCGGCCGCCCGCGCAAGACGCTGGGCGAGCGCGACGACGGCAACCGCCGCGTCGAGCTGATCCGCGCGGCGGCCCGGCTGTTCCGCAAGAAAGGCTTCGACGCCACCAGCACGCGCGACATCGCCGCCGCCGTGGGCATGCAAAGCGGCTCGCCGTTCTACCACTTCAAGAGCAAGGGCGCGCTGCTGTATGCGGTGATGGAGGAGGGCATGCGCTCGGCCATTGCCCAGCAAGGCAGGGCGCTACAAAAAGAAGAGCAAGAAACGACCGACCCGCCTGGACTTCTGCGGGTTTTGATTCGAAATCACTTCGATGTATTGCTCGGCCCGGGCAACGACTTCATCCCGGTCATGCTGTACGAGTCGCGCGCCATCACGCCGCGCCAGCGCGGCCTGCTGGCGCAATTGCAGAGCGAGTACGAGTCCGTCTGGACGCCGGTGCTCGCGGCGCTGCAGGCCTCGGGCCGCATCCGGGCCGACGCCAAGCTCGCGCGGCTGCTGATCTTCGGCGCCCTCAACTGGTCGGCCCAGTGGTTCGACCGCCGCCAGAGCGCGACGCTGGACGACCTGGCCGACGCGGCGCTGGCGCTTTTTCTGCAGGAAATCCCATGAGCTATCGATCCGTTTTCGCGCCCGGCCTGTTCGCGGGCAAGGTCATCGTCGTCACCGGCGGCGGCTCGGGCATCGGGCGCTGCGCCGCGCACGAGCTGGCCGCGCTGGGCGCCCATGTGGTGCTGATCGGGCGCCAGTCGGCCAAGCTGCAGGACGTGGCCGGCGAGATCGTCGCCGACGCGCGCGGCCACGTGGGCCATGTGAGCTTCCACGCCTGCGACATCCGCCAGGAAGAGGCGGTGCGCAGCACGGTGGCGGCCATCGTCATCGCGCACGGCCGCATCGACGGCCTGGTCAACAACGCGGGCGGCCAGTACATCACGCCGCTGGAGTCCATCTCGGCCAAGGGCTGGCAGGCGGTGGTGGACACCAACCTCACGGGCGGCTTCCTGATGGCGCGCGAGTGCTACCTGCAGTCCATGCAGGAGCATGGCGGCGCCATCGTCAACATCGTGGCCGACATCTGGGGCTCGATGCCCGGCATGGGCCACAGCGGCGCGGCGCGCGCCGGCATGGTCAGCTTCACCGAGACCGCGGCGCTCGAGTGGGCGAAAAGCGGCGTGCGCGTCAACGCCGTGGCGCCGGGCTACATCGCCTCCAGCGGCATGGACCATTACCCGCCCGAGGCCGGCCCCATGCTGCGCGAGATGCGCGCCACCGTGCCGCTGGGCCGCTTCGGCAACGAAGCCGAAACCTCGGCCGCCATCGCCTTCCTGCTGAGCCCGGCCGCCAGCTTCATCAGCGGCAGCGTGCTGCGGGTGGACGGCGCGCGGCCCCAGGTGCGCATGGGCTGGGGCCAGGTGGCCGCGCCCGAGGCGGCGCAGCAGCGCGACGCGGTGAAACCCTTCGACGGCTTTCACCGCTACCAGACACCGAAAGTGTTTCAGTCATGACCGTCTTTGCCTCTTCATGGAACGCGCAGGGCGCGCAGGCCCTGGCCCGGCGCGAGGCCATGCTGGCGCGCATCGCGCAGCTGCGCGCGCTGGAAGAGCGCGCCGCCCAGGCCTCGGCCAGGTCCCGGCCGGTGTTCGACAAGCGCGGCCAGCTGCTGCCGCGCGAGCGCGTGGCGCTGCTGCTCGACCCCGGCACGCCGTACCTGCCCCTGTGCTCACTGGCTGGTTTCCTGCATGACACCAAGGACCCGGCGGCCTCGGTGCCGGGCGGCGGCATCGTCGCCGGCATCGGCTTCGTCAGCGGCGTGCGCTGCATGGTGGTGGCCAGCGACTCCGGCATCGATGCCGGCGCGATCCAGCCCATGGGCCTGGACAAGATCCTGCGCGTGCAGGAGATCGCATTGCAGAACAAGCTGCCCTTCGTGCACCTGGTGGAGAGCGCGGGCGCCAACCTCATGAAGTACCGGGTCGAGGGCTTCGTGCACGGCGGCGGCCTGTTCCGCAACCTGGCGCGGCTGTCGGCCGCGGGCATTCCGGTCATCACCGTGCAGCATGGCTCGGGCACGGCCGGCGGCGCCTACATGCCGGGCCTGAGCGACGTGGTCATCATGGTGCGCGGCCGCTCGCGCGCCTTCCTGGCCGGCCCACCGCTGCTGATGGCGGCCACCGGCGAAGTGGCCACGGAAGAAGAGCTGGGCGGCGCCGAGATGCACACGGCCGTCTCGGGCCTGGGCGAGTACCTGGCGGAGGACGATCGGCACGCACTGGGCATCGCGCGCGAGGTGGTGGCCCGCACCGGCTGGGCGCAGGCTGCCATCCCATCAGAAGCGAGGCCGCCGCGCTTCGCAGCCGATGAACTGCTGGGCCTGATGCCGGCCCACCACCGCGAGCCGGTGGACATGCGCGAAGTCATCACACGCCTGGCGGACGACTCCGATCTGCTCGAATTCAAACCGCTGTACGGCGCCGCCACGGTCTGCGCCCAGGCCGCGGTCGAAGGCCATGCGGTGGGCTTCATCAGCAACAACGGCCCGATCGACGTGGCCGGCGCCAACAAGGCCACGCATTTCATCCAGCTCATGTGCCAGCTCGGCCATCCGCTGATCTACCTGCAGAACACCACGGGCTACATGGTGGGCAAGGACAGCGAGCAGGGCGGCATGATCAAGCACGGCTCCAAGATGATCCAGGCAGTGACCAATGCCACCGTGCCGCAGATCACCCTCCAGTGCGGCGCGAGCTTCGGCGCCGGCAACTACGGCATGTGCGGGCGTGGCTACGCGCCGCGCTTCCTGTTCAGCTGGCCCAGCGCCAAGACGGCCGTGATGGGCGGCGAGCAGGCCGCGCGCACCATGCAGATCGTGACCGAGGCCGCCCTGGCACGCAAAGGCATCGCGCCCGATGCGGCCCAGGCGCAAGCGCAGTTCGACAAGATCGTCGCGGTGTTCGAGGCCCAGGCCGATGCGTTCTACACCTCGGGCCTGGTGCTGGACGACGGCGTGATCGACCCGCGCGACACCCGCGCCGTGCTCGCGCAATGCCTGGGCGTCTGCACCGAGGCCCAGGCGCGCCGGCCTCATCCGATGCAGTTCGGCGTGGCGCGCATGTAGCGCCCCCGTGGAAAGCCCCGACACAGAGACAAGGAGACCGGCCATGCACTACACCCACGAACACCTCGAAATCCAGAAAACGCTCAAGCGCTACATCGACGAGCACATCAACCCCCATGTGGACGAATGGGAGGCGGCCGAGATCTTCCCCGCGCACGAGGTGTTCAAGGGCCTGGGCCTGCTGGGCCTGCTGGGCCTGTGCAAGCCCGAGGCCTATGGCGGCGCGGGCCTGGACTATTCGTACTCGATGCTGATGGCCGAGACCCTGGGGCACATCGACTGCGGCGGCGTGCCCATGGCCATCGGCGTGCAGACCGACATGGCCACGCCGGCGCTGGCGCGCTTCGGCAGCGACGAGCTGCGCCGCGAATTCCTGGCGCCGGCGATTGCAGGCGACACGGTGGGCTGCATCGGCGTGAGCGAGCCCGGCGCCGGCAGCGACGTATCGGCTATCAAAAGCCATGCGCGCAAGGACGGCGACGACTACGTCATCAGCGGCCAGAAGATGTGGATCACCAACAGCCTGCAGGCCGACTGGATGTGCATGCTGGTCAACACCGGCGAGGGGCCGGTGCACAAGAACAAGTCGCTGGTCATCGTGCCGATGCGCGACGGCCCGAACGGCAAGCTCACCAAGGGCATCGAGGTCGCGCAGAAGATCCGCAAGATCGGCATGCACAGCAGCGACACCGGCCTGATCTACTTCGACGAGGTGCGCGTGCCGCAGCGCAACCGCATCGGCGCCGAGGGCCAGGGCTTCATCTACCAGATGCAGCAGTTCCAGGAGGAGCGCCTGTGGTGCGCGGCCAGCACGCTGCAGTCGCTCACCAACTGCATCGCATGGACCATCGACTGGGCGCAGCAGCGCAAGCTGTTCGGCGCCACGCTGGCCGACCAGCAGTGGGTGCAGTTCAAGCTGGCCGAGCTCAAGACCGAGGTCGAGTCGCTGCGCGCGCTGACCTACCGCGCGGGCGAGCTCTACGTGGGCGGCCAGGACGTGCTGGAACTGGCCAGCATGGCCAAGCTCAAGGCCGGGCGGCTGAACCGCCTCGTGCCCGACACCTGCCTGCAGTTCTGGGGCGGCATGGGCTTCACGCTGGAGAACAAGGTCTCGCGCATGTACCGCGACGGCCGCCTGGCCTCGATCGGCGGCGGGGCCGACGAGGTGATGTTGGGAATTCTTTCGAAGATCATGGGCATCGCCAAGCGGCCGGCGGCATGAAACGCCTGCTCATCGCCAACCGCGGCGAGATCGCCCGCCGCGTGATCCGCACCGCGCACCGCATGGGCATCGAGACGGTCGCGGTCTACTCGGAGCCCGACGCGCAGGCCTTGCACGTGCGCGAGGCCACGCGCGCCCAGGCGCTGGGCGGCGCGGCCTCGGCCGACTCCTACCTGCGCATCGACAAGCTGCTGGACGCCGCGCGCGCCAGCGGCGCCGACGCGGTTCACCCGGGCTACGGCTTCCTGAGCGAGAACGCCGACTTCGCCCAGGCCGTGCTCGACGCCGGCCTCACCTGGGTCGGCCCGCCGCCCGCGGCCATCCGCGCCCTGGGCAGCAAGTCCGGCGCCAAGGCGCTGGCGCAGCAGCATGGCGTGCCCTGCCTGCCGGGCTACTTCGGCGCCGCCCCCTCCGACGAACGCCTGGCCGCCGAGGCCGCGCGCATCGGCTATCCCGTCATGGTGAAGGCCGTGGCCGGCGGCGGCGGACGCGGCATGCGCCTGGCGGCCGGGCCCGCGCAGCTGGCGGCGGCGCTGCACGGCGCGCGCAGCGAGGCGCAGTCGGCCTTCGGGTCGGGCGAGTTGCTGCTGGAGCGTGCGCTGCTGGCGCCGCGCCATGTGGAGGTGCAGGTGTTCGCCGACGCGCTGGGCCATTGCATCCACCTGGGCGAGCGCGACTGCTCGGTGCAGCGGCGGCACCAGAAGCTCATCGAGGAGACACCGAGCCCAGCCGTCGATGCGGACTTGCGCGAGCGCATGGGCCGGTGCGCGGTGGCGCTGGCGCAGGCGGCGGGCTATGTGGGCGCGGGCACGGTGGAGTTTTTGCTCGATCAAGGTGAATTCTTTTTGATGGAGATGAACACCCGGTTGCAGGTCGAGCACCCGGTGACGGAAATGGTCACGGGCCTGGACCTTGTGGAATGGCAACTGCGCATCGCGCGCGGCGAGCCGCTGCCGCTGGCGCAGGACCAGGTCCGTTTCAGCGGCCATGCGGTCGAGGTGCGGCTGTGCGCGGAAGACGAGAGCTTCACGCCGCATGCCGGCACGGTGCGGCGCTTCCGCGCGCCGGACGGCGTGCGCTTCGACCACGCGCTGTTCGAGGGGCTGGCGGTGCCGCCGTACTACGACTCCATGCTCGGCAAGCTCATCGTGCATGCCGCCACGCGCGAGGAGGCGATCGACCGGCTGGCCGGCGCCTTGGACCGCACCGAACTGCTGGGCCTGCCCAGCAACCGCGCCTTGCTGGCGGCCTGCCTGCGGCATCCGGTGTTTCGCGCGGGGCAGGCGCTGATTCCGTTTCTCACGCAGCACGGTGATGTTCTGCGCGAAGCGCTTCAAAAAAGAGAGCAAGAAATGACCGTGCGATGCGGACCTTCGGCCATTTTTACTCTGAAAAATGCCTCCGGCGTGCTGCCGTGCCCGTTTGCGCGGCCGCTGCGCCTGCGCCACCGCGGCGTGCTGCATGACGTGCCGCTGCAGGGCCTGCCCGAGCGCGTGCCGGGGCTGGCGGCGGTCGGGATCGAGCGCGGGCGCTGGCATGCGCAGCACGAAGGCGTCGATTTCTTCATCGACGACGCCTCGTTCGAGCCCGCCGTTGGCGCGGGCGGCGCGGCGGCCGCACGCGAACTGCGCGCGCCGTTCAACGGCAAGGTGATCGCCGTGGCGGCCGAACCCGGCGCGACGGTGCGCAAGGGCGACACGCTGCTGGTGATCGAGTCGATGAAGCTGGAACACAGCCTGGCCGCAGCCCAGGACGCCACGGTCAAGGCCGTGCTGGTGGCGCCGGGCCAGCAGGCTGCCACCTCGCAGGTGCTGGTGACCTTCGAGGCGGCCGCATGAGCCCCGAACTGCAGCACGACATCGAGGCCCTGACCGACTCCGTGCGGCGCTTTACGCTGGAGCGCATCGCGCCGCATGTGACGCAGTGGGACGAGGCCGGCGAGTTCCCGCGCACGCTCTACGCCGAGGCAGCGGCCCTGGGCCTGCTTGGCCTGGGCTATCCGGAGGTGCTGGGCGGCACGCCGGCGCCGTTCGCGTTGCGCAACGCGGTCTCGGTTGCGATGAGCCGCTATGGCGGCAGCGGCGGCGTGATGGCCAGCCTGTTCTCGCTCAACATCGGCCTGCCGCCCGTGCTGCGCCATGGTTCGCCCGAACTGCAGCGCGAGGTCGTGCCGCCGGTGTTGCGCGGCGAGCGCATCGCGGCGCTGGCCATCACCGAGCCCGGCGGCGGCTCGGACGTGGCGGCGCTGCGCACCACGGCGCGCCGCGACGGCGGCGACTGGGTGATCGACGGCGAAAAGGTCTTCATCACCTCGGGCCTGCGCGCCGACTGGATCACGATGGCCGTGCGCACCGGAGAGGCGGGAAGCAAAGGCGCGGGCGGCATCTCGATGATCCTCGTGCCCGGCGACGCGGCGGGCCTGTCCCGCACCCGGCTCGACAAGATGGGCTGGTGGTGCTCCGACACCGCCCACCTGCGCCTGGACGGCGTGCGCGTGCCGGCGCGCCATCTGCTGGGCGAGGAGGGTGGCGGCTTCAGGATCATCATGAGCAACTTCAACGGCGAGCGCCTGGGCCTGTCGGCCATGGCGCTGGGCTTCGCCCAGGCCTGCTACGACGAGGCGCTGGACTGGGCGCGCCAGCGCCGCACTTTCGGCGCGGCGCTGGTGGAGCGCCAGGTGATCCGCCACAAGCTGGTGGACATGCAGATGCGCATCGCCTCCACCCAGGCCTGGCTCGACGCCGTCACCGCGCGCGCCGACGCGGGCGATGCCTCGCCCGACTGGGTGGCCCAGGTCTGCCTGCTCAAGAACCACGCCACCCAGGCCATGCAGTTCTGCGCCGACCAGGCCGTGCAGATCCTGGGCGGCATGGGCTTCATGCGCGGCACCCGGAGCGAGCGCATCTACCGCGAGGTCAAGGTCATGATGATCGGCGGCGGCGCCGAGGAGATCATGAAGGATCTGGCGGCGCGGCAACTGGGCCTGTGAGCGCGCCGCGCCGGGGGAGGCTGAAGCCGATCGTGGTCATTCCACCCGCGCAGGAGGCCGTCACGCTGCCGCCGTGCATGGTGGCCACGGCCTTGACGATGGCCAGGCCCAGGCCGTGGCCATGGTGCTCGCCCTGGGCCTGCCGGGAGGCGTCGACCCGGTAGAAGCGGTCGAACAGGCGCGGCAGGTGCGCCTCGTCGATGGGCGGCCCCGGGTTGCCGACCGTGACCCAGATCAGGGCCGGCTCCTGCCGGATGCGGACCGAGAGTTGCGCACCCGCGCCCGAATGCTCGATGGCGTTTTGCAGCAGGTTGGACATGGCGCGGCGGAACAGCGCGGTCTCGATCATCGCCTCGGCCCCGACATCGCCCTCGATGCGCACGGCCGCGCCCTGCTCGTCCAGCACGAACTCGAAGAACTCGATGGTCTTGCGGACCTCCTGCGCGATGACGGTGCGCACCAGGCCGGTGGCCACTTCGCCGAGGTCGGCGCGCGCCAGGAACAGCATGTCGTTGATGATCGAACGCACGCGTTCCAGCTCCTCGAGGTTCGACTGCAGCACCTCCTGGAACTGCGCCGCCGTGCGCTGGCGCGACAGCGCGACCTGGGTGCCGCCGATCAGGTTGGTCAGCGGCGTGCGCAGTTCGTGGGCGACGTCGGCGTTGAAGGCTTCGAGCTGCCGGTAGGCGGCCTCCTGGCGGCTCAGTGCGCCGTTGAAGGCGTTGGCCAGGTCCGACAGCTCGACCGGCAGCGGCGAGAGCTTGAGGCGCTGCGACAGCGCCTTGGGGCGCAGCGCCTGCGCCTCCTCCGACAGCCGCACCAGGGGCTTCAGGCCGACCCGGGCGATCCAGAAGCCGATCAGCATGACCAGCAGCACCGTGCTCAGCGACAGCACGGCCAGCGCGGCGAGGAAGGCGTTCAGCGTCTGCATGTAGGGGGCCGAGTCGACGCCGATGATCAGGCGCACGGCCGGGCGGTCCTGCAGGGCGGGGATGGAGGCCGACAGGGTATGGATCGGGTGCTGCCGCTGCGGCATCAGGATCGTGCCGAGCCCGCCCGGCTCGCGGCTCATCTGCTCGATCTCGGCCAGGCCCTGGCCGTACTGGAAGCGCGGGTCGTCGCTCAGCACCCAGAAGCGCACGCTGCCGTCGTCCGAGGTCAGCGCGTCCATCTTGGCCTGCACGCGGGACCAGCGGTCGACCGTGCCGGTGCGCTCGATCGAGTACTGGAGGTTGTGCAGGTGGGTGTTCAGCTCGTCGCGTTCATGGCGCGCCAGCTCGCGCTGCAGCACGCCGTACAGCGCAGCGCCGATCAGGGCGAAGGTGGCCAGCGCCGCGACCGCGAACATGAGAACCAGCCGCGCGGTGATGGAGTGGCGCATCAGCCTGGTTCTTCCTCGCGCAGCTCCAGCACGTAGCCCATGCCGCGGATGGTGTGCAGCAGCTTGGGGCTGAACGGCGCGTCGATCTTGGCCCGCAGCCGCTTGATGGCGACCTCGACCACGTTGGTGTTGCTGTCGAAGTTCATGTCCCAGACCAGCTCGGCGATCGCGGTCTTGGACAGGATCTCGCCCTGGCGCCGCGCCAGCACGGCAAGCAGGGAGAACTCCTTGGCGGTCAGGTTGATGCGCACATGGCCGCGCGAGGCCTTGCGGGCGATCAGGTCGATCTGCAGGTCGGCGATCCGCAGCTGCGCGGGCTCCTGGGCGCGGCCGCGCCGCGTCAGGGCCTGCAGCCGGGCCAGCAGCTCCAGGAACGAAAACGGCTTGGCGAGGTAGTCGTCGGCCCCGTCGTGCAGGCCCTTGATGCGGTCTTCCACGTCGTCGCGCGCGGTCAGCATGATGACCGGCGTCTGCTTGAGCGTGCGCAGGGTGCGCAGCACCGAGAAGCCGTCGAGGCCGGGCAGCATCACGTCGAGCACGATGACGTCATAGTCGTGTTCCAGCGCGAGATGCTGGCCGTCGATGCCGTTGTGCGCCAGGTCCACGACGCAGCCCTGCTCGCCCAGGCCCTTTTGCAGGTAGTCGGCGGTTTTGAGCTCGTCTTCGACGATCAGTATTTTCATGGGCGATGCCGTCCGCGACTCGAACATCCTGGGTCAGGCCGTCACCGGCGGCTCCGGCTCGCCGGCAGGTCCCGCCTTGCGGGCCAGCCGCGCCTGCTTGCGGCGCAGGTACCAGTAGTGGGCCCGGTCCAGGTACAGGTAGATCACCGGCGTCGTGAACAGGGTCAGCGCCTGCGACAGGACCAGCCCGCCGACCATAGCATAGCCCAGTGGGCGCCGCAATTCGGAGCCGGCGCCATGGCCCAGCATCAGGGGCAGGCCGCTGAGCAGCGCGCACATGGTGGTCATCATGATGGGCCGAAAGCGCAGCAGGCAGGCCTGGTAGATGGCCTCCTGCGGCGCCAGACCCTGCTCGCGCTCGGCCGTGAGCGCGAAGTCGATCATCATGATGCCGTTCTTCTTGACGATGCCGATCAGCAGGATGATGCCGATCAGCGCGATCACGCTCAGGTCGTAGCCTCCCGCCATCAGGATCAGCAGCGCCCCGACGCCGGCGGACGGCAGGGTCGACAGGATCGTCAGGGGATGGATGTAGCTCTCGTACAGCAGGCCCAGCACGATGTAGACCGCGATCAGCGCCGCCGCGATCAGGTAGGGCTGCGTGGCGAGCGAATCGCCGAAAGCCTTGGCGGTGCCCTGGAACGAGCCGGTGAGCGCCTGCGGCAGGCCCATGGCGGCCTGGGCCTTCTGGATCGCCTTGACCGCATCGCCGAGCGCCACGCCGGGCGCCAGGTTGAACGACAGCGTCACGGCCGGGAACTGGCTCTGGTGGCTGATCGACAGGTAGGCCGTCTTGTTGGTGTCGACCTTCACGAAGGTCGACAGCGGGATCTGCTGCCCGGTGAGGGGCGAGGTGACGTACAGCTTGTTGAACAGGGTCGGGTCCTGCTGCATCTGCGGCGTGACTTCCAGCACCACGTGGTAGCTGTTGATCTGCGTGAAGTACTGCGCCACCTGGCGCTGGCCGATGGCGTCGTAGAGCGTTGCGTCGATGGCGGCCGGCGAGATGCCGAAGGTCGAGGCGCGGTCGCGGTCGATGGTCAGCGACGCGGTGGCCGCGGCGTTCTGCAGGTCGGAGGCGACGTCGACGAGCTGCGGCAGCTGCCGCAGGCGTTCCAGCAGCCGGGGCGCCCAGACGTTCAGCTCGTCGAGGTTGGCGTCGGTGATGGTGTACTGGTACTGCGTGCGCGACAGGCGGCCGCCGACGTTGATGTCCTGCCCGGCCTGCATCAGCAGCGACACCCCTTCGACCCTGGCGAGCTGCGGGCGCAGCCGCGCGATGATCTGGTCGGCGCTGAGGGTGCGGCCCTCGTCCTTCGGTTTGAGGCTGATGAAGAAGTTGCCGGTGTTGAAGGTCGACGAGTTCCCGAACATGGCTAGGCCGGTGACGTCGGGGTCCTGGCGCACCACGTCGGCGAGCTGGGTCATGCGCTGGTTCATCGACTCGAACGACGAGTCCTGCGCGGACTCGGCCGAGCCGAAGATGAAGCCGGTGTCCTGCTGCGGGAAGAATCCCTTGGGAATGAAGACGAACAGGGCGACGGTGGCCGCCAGCGTGGCGATGAACACGCACAGCGTGATGAACTGGTGGCGCAGCACCAGATGCAGGCCGCGCTTGTAGCCGTTGAGCATCGCATCGAAGCCGTGCTCGAACCACTGGTAGAGCCGCCCATGCGATCGCCCGTGCTCGTTCTTCAGGAAGCGCGAGCACAGCATCGGCGTCAGGGTCAGCGAGATGGCGACCGAGACCGTGATCGCCAGCGTCACCGTGATCGCGAACTCGCGGAACAGCCGGCCCACGATGCCGCCCATCAGCAGCAGCGGAATGAACACCGCCACCAGCGACACCGAGATAGAGACGATGGTGAAGCTGATTTCCGCCGCGCCCTTGAGGGCCGCCTCCATCGGCGACAGGCCTTGCTCGACGTGGCGGTAGATGTTCTCCAGCATCACGATCGCGTCGTCCACGACGAAGCCGACCGAGATGGTGAGCGCCATCAGCGAGAGGTTGTCGAGGCTGAAGCCCGCGAGGTACATCACGGCCGCGGTGCCCGTCAGCGCCAGCGGCACGGTGATGCTCGGGATCAGCGTGGCCGCCACGTTGCGCAGGAACAGGAAGATGACCATCACCACCAGCGCGATCGTCAGCAGCAGCGTGAACTCGACGTCCAGCACCGAGGCGCGGATGGTCTGAGTGCGGTCCACCAGGATGTTCACGTCCACCGTGGGCGGAATGGAGGCCTGCAGCTGGGGCAGTGCGGCCTTGATGCGGTCCACGGTCTCGATCACGTTGGCGCCGGGCTGCTTGAAGATCACCAGCACGATGGAGCGGCCGTTGCCGACGGTGCTGTTTGCCGGCGCGGCAGCGCCGCCATAGGCCCAGGCGGCCACCTTGGTGTTCTCCGCCGCATCCACCGCGACACCGAGGTCGCGCACGCGAACCGGCGCGCCGTTGCGGTAGGCCAGCACCACGTCGTTCCAGGGCGCGGCGCTCAGCAACTGGTCGTTGGTGTAGACGGTGAAGCTCTGCCGCTGGCCGTCCAGCGTGCCCTTGGGCTGGTTCACGGTGGTGCTGGCGATGACGCCGCGAATGTCCTCCAGGCTCATGCCCAGCGCGGCCAGCCGGGCGGGATCGACCTGGATGCGCACCGACGGCTTCTGCACCCCGCCGATGCTGACCAGGCCGACTCCCGAGATCTGCGAGATCTGCTGCGCCAGGATGTTGTCGGCATAGTCGTTGACCTCGATCAGCGGCAGCGTCCTGGATTGCACCGTGAGCAGCATGATGGGCGAATCGGCCGGATTGACCTTACGGAAGGTCGGCGGGCTCGGCAGGTTGGCCGGCAGCTGGCCGGTGGCGGCGACGATGGCCGCCTGGACGTCGAGCGCCGCGGCGTCGATCGAGCGGTTCAGGTCGAACTGGAGGGTGATCTGCGAGGAGCCGATGCCGCTGGTCGAGGTCATCTGGCTCAGGCCGGCGATCAGCGAGAACTGCCGCTCCAGCGGCTGCGCAACGTTCGAGGCCATGGTCTCCGGGCTGGCCCCGGGCAGATTGGCCGAGACCTGGATGGTCGGGAAATCGACCTGGGGCAGCGGGGCCACCGGCAGCAGCGGAAACACCGCCACGCCCACGAGCAGCAGGGCCAGCGCCAGCAGCGTGGTGCCGATGGGCCGCCGGATGAAGGTGGCGGAGATGCTCAATTGCCGGCTCCCGATGCCGCGGCGCCGGCCGTTTTCAAGGTGCCGGCTGCCACTTCCACGACGCACACGCCGGGCTTGAGCTTGTACTGCCCGTCCACCACCACATGCTGGCCGGCGCTCAGCCCCTTGTCGATGATCGCCAGGCCGTCCTGGATCCGCGCCACCTGGACGGGCAGGCTCTGCGCCGTGCCGTCGGCATTGGCGACATAGACATAGAGGCCGCCCTGGCTGCGCTGGACCGCGGCGGCGGGCACGGTGAGCGCCTGGCTGCGGGTGCCCAGCACCAGGCGCGCGTTCACGAACTGGCCGGGCCACAGCGTGTGCGACGGGTTCGGGAAGCTGCCCTTGAGCTGCACCGTGCCGGTGGTCGGGTCGATCTGGTTGTTCAGCAGGATCAGCTTGCCCTGGCCCAGCAGCTCGCGGCCTTCGCGCGGATAGGCCTCCACCGCCAGCGGCTGCGGGCTCGCGCGCAGCGCCCGGTTGATCTCCTGGAAGGCGCCTTCGGGCAGGGTGAACACGACCGCGATCGGATCGATCTGGTTGATCACGACCAGGCCGTTGGCATCGGCAGCGTGCACGATGTTGCCCGGGTCCACCAGGCGCGCGCCGACCCGGCCGCTGATCGGCGCGGCGATGGTGGTGAAGTCGAGCTGCACCTGCGCATAGTTGATCTGCGCCTCGTCGGTCTTGACCGCGGCATCGAGCTGCGCCACCAGCGCCTTCTGGGTGTCGAGCTGCTGCTGGGTGGCCGCATCCTGCGTGATCAGGGTGGTGTAGCGCTGCAGGTCCGTTCTGGCGTTGGCGAGCTGCGCCTGGTCCTTGAGCTTCTGGGCCTGCGCCTGCTGCAGCTGCGCCTGCAGCGTGCGCGGGTCGATGCGCGCCAGCATCTGGCCGGCCTTCACGTCCTGGCCCTCGGTGAACCCGACCCGCTCGAGCTGGCCGTCGATGCGCGCCTTGACCGTCACGCTGGCCATGGCGGTGACGTTGCCGATGCCGGCCAGGTAGATCGGCACGTCCTGCTGCTGGACCGGCGCCGTGGTGACCTGTACCGGCGGCGGCGGCGCGGCCGGCGGCTTGGAGGAGAACGCCGTGTGGCGCAGGGCCAGCGCGGTGCCGGCGAGGACCACCACCAGCGCGGCGGCGGTCAGCAGCGTGGGATGGCGTTGGGACAGCGCAGAAGTCATGGCATCAGCTTTCCGGGCGGGTGGCGGCCAGTGTCGAGGCCGGGGGCGTGGCGCGGGCCGGTTCGCGCGAGGCGGTGTTCGTGCCGTCGTGCCAGCCACCGCCCAGGGCGGTGACCAGGGCCACGCTGGCGGCGAGTTGCCGGCCCTGCAGTTGCACTGCCGTGCGCTGGTTGGACAGCGACAGCGTCTGCGCTGTCACCACGGCCAGGTAGGAGGTGGTGCCGGCGCGGTACTGGCTCAATGTGAGCCGCTCGGCCAGCTGCGCGGCCTGTACGGCCTGGTCCTGCAGGCCGGTTTCGTGGTCCAGCGTGCGCAGCAGCGCGAGGTTGTCCTCGACCTGCTGCAGGCCGCCCAGGACGATCTGCTTGTACTGCGCCACCGAGACGTCGTAGGCGGCCACCGCCTGCGCGCTGCGGGCCTGCCGCAGGCCGCCGTCGAACAGGGTCTGGGCCAGGCTGGCGCCGAGCGACCAGACCCGGCTCGGGGTGTTGAACAGGGTCGCCAGCCGGGTCATGTTGAAGCCGTCGCTGGCCCCCAGCGTCAGCGACGGATAGAACGCTGCCCGGGCGACGCCGATGTTGGCATTGGCCGCGGCCACCCGGCGTTCGGCCCCGGCAATGTCGGGGCGGCGCTCCAGCAGGTCGGACGGCAGGCCCGCCGGTATCGCGGGCAGGCTGGCCCGCAACTGGTCCGCCGTGAGCGCCGCTGGCGGCAGCGTGAAGTCTGCCGGCGCCCGGCCGGTCAGGATCGCGATCGCATGCTCGAGCTGGCTGCGCTGCGCCTGCAGATCGACGCCTTGCGCCTGCGCCGTCTTCAGCTGGGTTTCCGCCAGCGCCACGTCGGAGCGCAGCGCCACGCCGGCGGCGTACTGGCTTTGCGTCAGTTGCAGCGCGCGGGTGTAGGCCGCCGTGGTGGCCGCATAGAGGTCCAGCAGCAGGTCGGTGACGCGCAGCTGCAGGTAGTCCTGCGCCAGCGCCGCCTGGATGCTGAGGCGGGCCGCGGCCAGGTCGTCGGCGCTGGCCTGGGCGCCGGCCTGGCCGGCCTCGACGGCGCGCCGCACGCTGCCCCAGAGGTCGGGCTCCCAGCTGGCGCCGAGCCCCAGGCTGTAGTCATTGCCCAGCACGATGCCGTTGGTATTGGTCAGGCTGCGGTCGGCGCCGGCATTCACGCCCAGCGTGGGCGAGAAGCCGGCGCGCGCCGCATCGGCGAGGGCGCGCGCCTGCCGGTACTGGGCTTCGGCCTGGCGGATGTTCTGGTTGGCCTGGTTGGCCTGCTCGATCAGCGCGTTCAGGGTGCTGTCGCCGTAGGCTTCCCACCAGCGCCGCTGGCTGTCGATGGGCTGCGGCTGGGCCGTCTTCCAGGGGCCGCTTTCCTTGTAGGCCGCCGGTAGCTCCATGGCGGGGCGCACGTAGTCGGGGCCGACGGCGGCGCAGCCGGCCAGCAAAGCGGCGAGAGCCGGGCCGGCCAGCCAGCGGGCGGGCCGCGCCGGGGAGCGCTGAAAGCGGGCATCGGGTGGCGTCATGGTGTCGAGGGTGTTCTGTGGGCCGGGCCGCGCACCGCGAAAAGGGCCGCCGCCCGCGTGACCGGTTCATGGCACTCTAGGCGCCGGGGGCGAACCGCAGGCTGTCATTCACATGACAGTTCTGTCAGTTTCATCGGCTTCGGCGGGCCGCGATGCCGTGCGCTGCGAGACAATGCGATTCATGACTCACACTGCGGCGCCGGCTGGCGAATTCGAACCGGAGTTCATCGCCGGCCTGAAAACCATTTTTGAAGAAAAGATTGCCTTCAACCGGGTGATCGGCCTGAAGATCATCTCGATGCGGCCCGAGCAGGTCACCGGCCGCATCGAGATGCGCCACGAACTGGTGGGGCACTATGCCCACAACCGTGTCCACGGCGGCGTGATCAGCGCGGGGCTGGACGCCATGGGCGGCCTGGCCGTGATGGCGGCCATCGGCGCCCGCCACATGGACGAGCCGCCTGCGCAGCGGCTGCACCGCTTTGCCAAGCTTGGCACCATCGACCTGCGCATCGATTACCTGCGGCCGGGTATCGGCGAGCGGTTCGAACTGCGTGCCGAGGTGCTGCGGCTGGGTTCGCGCGTCGCTTCCACGCGGATGGAGTTCCTCGGGGCGGATGGCCGACTGCTGTCGGTGGGGGCGGGGGCCTACATCGTGTCCTGAGCGGCGGCGCCGCTCAGCCCCAGGCGCAGCGGCTCAATCCTTGAAGAACTCCGACTCGACCTTCCACTTCCCGTCCTTTTGCAGCACCGGCTTCAGGCCGCTGAACGCCACGTAGTCGGACACCACCTTCCAGCGCCCGTCCTGGATCTGCGACAGCCGTGAGAACGCATTGCCCAGGTGCCGGGTCGGGCTGAAGCTCAGTTCGGCCGTGCCGAACATGTCGCGCGTGAAGGTCATGCCGTCCATCGTCTTGACGAAGCTGTCGGTGCTGAGGGCCGGGCCGGTCTTCATGGCCACGCGCAGGAACGCGTCCATGTTGCCATAGCCATAGACCGAGAACACCGAAGGGTCCTCGCTGAACCGGGTCTTGTACTTGTTGGCCCAGAAGCGCACCGGCTGCTCGGCCGCGTCCAGGTAGGGGTGTGCCGCGGTCATGGTGGCGAACAGGCCGTCCATCGGCTTGCCGCCGAGCTTGGGAATCAGGTCGGTGTACACCGCGCTGGAGCCCACGAACAGCGGCGAAAAGCCCGAGCGGCGCGCCTCGCCGATGGTGCCCACCGTCTCGCGGATGATGGTGCCGAGCACCACGAGCTCGCAGCCCGCGGCCTTCATCTTCGCGATCTGCGAGGAGAAGTCGGTGGCGCCGCGCTTGTACGAGGTTTTCTCGGCGAACTCCATGTTGAGGGTCTTCAGGCCGGCTTCGGCGCCGCGCATCACTTCGAGGCCGAAGTCGTCGTCCTGGTAGATCACGCAGGCCTTCTTCAGGTTGCGGTCCTTCATGAGCCGCGGCGCCGCAATGCGCATCTGGTCGTAGTAGGTGGCCGCGTTGGAGTATTTGAGGCGGTGCAGGGGCTCGTACATCTCGCGCGCGGCCGTGACCGGGAAGAAGTTGATCACGTTCTTCTCGAACTGCACCGGCATGGCGGCCATGTTCTGCGCGGTGCCCAGGTGGCCCACCATTGCGAAGATGCCGTCCTGGCTCACCAGCTTCTGCGCCGCCAGCACGGCCTTCTTCGGCTCATAGCCCGAATCCTCGACCAGCAGCCTGATCCGGCGGCCGTTGATGCCGCCCTGCTCGTTGGCTTCCTCCACGCGCAACTGCATGCCGTTGCGGATCTGCTTGCCATAGCCGGCCAGCGGGCCCGACAGGTCCTGGATCGTGCCGATGACGATTTCGTTCTTGCTCACGCCCTGGGTGGCGGTCTGCGCGGTGGCGAACGTGGTGCCCAGGGCCAGCAGCCCCAGGCAGGCGAGTTTGGTCTTCATGTCGCGTGTCTCCTCGTGATGGATGGTGCTGTCGAACGCAGCCCCGGAATCTTCGCGAGGGACTGGTACTTTTGCTTTCACCTGCGCGACTGCCGGGCATGAAAAAAGGCGCCCGGAGGCGCCTTTTTGTCGCGCATGCGACCGCCCTCAGGGCTTCACGTAGTCCGAGATGACCTTCCACTTGCCGTCCTGGATCTGCGACAGGCGCGAGAGATCGTTGCCCAGGCGCTTGGTGGCGGTGTAGTTGCTCTTCGGGCTGCCGAACATGTCAGGCTCGAAGGTCATGCTGTCCATGGCCTTGATGAAGCTGTCGGTCGTGAGGTTCGGGCCAGCCTTCTGCGCCGCCTGGATGAACGAGTCGATGATGATGTAGCCGTAGACCGAGAACACGGTCGGGTCTTCATTGAACTGGGTCTTGTACTTGTTGGCCCAGAAGCGCAGGGGCTGCGAGGCCTCGTCCAGGTAGGGATGCTGCACGGTCATGGTGGCGTACAGGCCGTCCATGGCCTTGCCGCCCAGCTTGTGGATCAGATCCGTGTAGGCGGCGCTGGTGCCGAGGAAGGTGGGGTTGAAGCCGGTCTTGCGCGCCTCGGCGATGGTGCCGATGGTCTCGCGGATGATGGTGCCCAGCACCACCAGGTCGCAGCCCGCGGCCTTCATCTTGGCCACCTGCGAGGAGAAGTCGGTCGCGCCGCGCTTGTAGGTGGTCTTCTCGGCCAGCTCCATGTTCAGGGTCTTGAGCGCGGCCTCCGCCCCCTTCTGGACCTCGGTGCCGAAGTCGTCGTCCTGGTAGATGGTGCAGACTTTCTTGGCGTTCTTTTCCTTGATCATCTTGGGCAGCGTGATGCGCACCTGGTCGTAGTAGGTCGCCGCGAACGAGTACTTGAGCCGGTTCAGCGGTTCGTACATTTCGCGTGCGGCCGTGATCGGGAACAGGTTGACGATGTTCTTGTCGAACTGCACCGGCATCGCGGCCATGTTCTGCGCCGTGCCCAGGTGGCCGGCCATGATGAAGATCTTGTCCTGGTTCACCAGCTTCTGCGCGGCCAGCACGGCCTTCTTGGGATCGTAGCCGTCGTCCTCGGCCAGCAGCTTGAGCTTGCGCCCGTGGATGCTGCCCTGCTCGTTGAGCTCGGCAATGCGCAGCAGCATGCCGTTGCGCGCCTGCTTGCCGTAGCCGGCCAGCGGACCCGACATGTCCTGGATCGTGCCGATCAGGATCTCGTTCTTGCTCACGCCCTGCTGCTGGGCGAGCGCGAACGAAGCGCCGAACGCCAGCACGGCGAAGGCGAGGGTGGCTTTGAGTTTCATGCTGCTGGTCTCCTGTTGAAGGTGGAACTACCGATACATCGCTTCGATCTGCGGCGAGTATTTGGTCTGCACGAGCTTGCGCTTGAGCTTCATGGTGGGCGTCAATTCCTCGTCTTCCGCGGTCAGCTGGGTCTCCAGCAGGAAGAACTTCTTGATCTGCTCCACGCGCGCGAACTTCTTGTTGACGCGGTCGATTTCGGACTGGATCAATTCTTGGACTTCTGGCGTCCTTGTCAAGCTGGCGTAATTACTGAAGGGCACGTCGCTGTCCTGCGCGAATTTCTCGACGTTCTCCTGGTCGATCATGACGATCACCGTGAGGTAGGGCCGCTTGTCGCCGATCACCACCGCGTCGGTGATGTAGGGCGAGAACTTGAGCTCGTTCTCCAGCTCGCTGGGCGTCACGTTCTTGCCGCCGGCCGTGATGATGATGTCCTTCATGCGGTCGGTGATCCTGAGAAAACCGTCCTCGTCCATGCTGCCCACGTCGCCGGTGTGCAGCCAGCCGTCGGCGTCGATGGTTTCGGCGGTTTTCTCGGGCTGGTTCAGGTAGCCCATGAAGACGTTGGTGCCACGCACCAGGATTTCGCCGGTGGCCGGGTCGACCTTCACCTCGTTGTAGCTGGCCGCCGGGCCGATCGAGCCGGGCTTGATGCGCGTGGCCGGCACGCCCGTGGCCGCGCCGCAGGACTCGGTCATGCCCCAGACCTCGAGCATGGGCACGCCCAGGGCCAGGTACCACCGGACCAGTTCGGGCGAGATCGGCGCCGCGCCGGTCACGCAGAAGCGCGCTCGGTGGATGCCGATGAGCTTGCGCACGTTGTTCAGCGCGAGCCAGCGCGCCAGCGTGAACTTGAACTTGAGGAAACCGTCCACCGGCTGCCCGGCCAGCACGCGCTCGGCGATCTGCGTGCCCACGCCGATGCCCCAGGCATAGGTGGCCTGCTGCAGCGGGCTGGCTTCCTTGAGCGCGATCATCACGCCCGAATAGAACTTTTCCCAGACGCGCGGCACGGCTGTGAACACCGTTGGCGCGATCTCGCGCACGTTCTCGGGAATGGTCTCCGGGTTCTCGACGAAGTTCAAGATGGCGCCGGTGTACAGCGCGAAGTATTCGCCGCCCAGCCGCTCGGCGATGTGGCACAGCGGCAGGAAGCACATGCGCTCGTCGCGCGCATCCTGCGCCACCAGCGTGTTGTAGCCGCGCACGGTGTGCACCAGGCCGCGGTGGCTGTGCATGGCGCCCTTGGGCTTGCCGGTGGTGCCCGAGGTGTAGACCAGGATGGCCAGGTCCTCGGGCCGGCAGGCCTGCACCCGCTGCATGAGCTCGTCCGGGTGCCGGGCCAGGTAGTCGCGGCCGCGCGCGCGCAGCTCATCCAGGCTGATGACGCCGGGGTCGTCGAGCTCGCGCAGGCCTTCCATGTCGAACACCACCACCTTGCTCAGCAGCGGCAGCCGGTCGCGCACTTCGAGCGCCTTGTCGAGCTGCTCGTCGTCTTCCACGAACAGGACGGTGGTGCGAGAGTCTTCGCACAGGTAGTGCACTTGCGAGGCCGCGTCGGTGGGGTAGATGCCGTTGGCCACGCCGCCGCAGCTGAGCACGGCGAGATCGGCCAGCACCCATTCGACCACGGTGTTGGACAGGATGGAGGCGCAGTCGCCGCGTGCGAAGCCCAGGCTCATCAGGCCGCCGGCGATCTCGCGCACGGCCTCGGCCGTGCGGCCCCAGGTCCAGCTGCGCCACAGGCCCAGCTCCTTCTGCCGCATCCAGACCTGTGGGCCGCGCGTCTCCACCGCGTTCCAGAACATCGCGGGAACCGTGTCGCCTTCCAGCACCACGCGGGTTTCGGGTTGGATGTGGCTGAGATCCCAGAGGTTGGACATGTCTTGCTTGCTCCTTCAGCGCCAGTTCTTTTTCTTCTTCCAGCGGCGCTCGCCGCGCACGCCTTCTTCCTTCATGCCGAGGTAGAACTCCTTGATGTCCTCCTTCTCGCGCAGCCGGGCGCAGGTGTCTTCCATGACGATGCGGCCGTTCTCCAGCACATAGCCGTAGTCGGAGGCGTTGAGCGCCATGTTGGCGTTCTGCTCCACCAGCAGGATGGTGGTGCCGCGCTCGCGGTTGATGCGCACCACGATCTCGAAGATCTCTTTGGTCAGTTTCGGTGACAGGCCGAGGCTGGGCTCGTCGAGCAGGATCAGGTCGGGCGCGGCCATGATGGCGCGCGAGATCGCCAGCATCTGCTGCTGCCCGCCCGAGAGCAGGCCGGCGTCCTGCGCGGCGCGCTCCTGGAGGATGGGGAAGTAGCCGTACACCGCTTCCATGTCGCGCGCCACGCCGTCGCGGTCGCTGCGGGTGTAGGCGCCCATCAGCAGGTTGTCGCGCACGGAGAGCAGCGGGAACACCTCGCGCCCCTCGGGCACGTGGGAGAGGCCCTGCTGCACGATGTGGGCCGGGTCCTGCGCCGTGATGTCGTCGCCCTTGAACTCGATCGAGCCCTTGCGCGGGTCGATGATGCCGCTGATGGTCTTGAGGATGGTGGTCTTGCCCGCGCCGTTGGAGCCGAGCACGGTGGCGATCTCGCCGCGGCGCACCTGCAGGCTCACGCCGCGGATCGCCTTGATCGGCCCGTAGGCGCTCTCGACGTTGAGCAGCTTGAGCACGGGCTGATCGCTCACGGGCGGCGGCACTTCGCTCATGCGGCCCTCCCGGTGCTCTGGCGGCGCAGCGACGACACGTCGTCGATGGAGCCGAGGTAGGCCTCGATCACGCCCGGGTGAGCCTGCACCTCGCGCGGCGTGCCCAGGGCCAGCACCTCGCCCTGGTTCATGGCCAGCACCCGGTCGCTGACCTTGGACACCAGCGTCATGTCGTGCTCGACCATCAGCACGCTGATGCCGAGCTCATGCTGGATGTCCTGGATCCAGAACGCCATGTCGTCGGTCTCCTCCACGTTCAGGCCGGACGAGGGCTCGTCCAGCAGCAGCAGCTTGGGCTCGGTGCAGAGCGCGCGCGCCAGCTCCACCACCTTGCGCACCCCGTAGGGCAGGCCGGCCACCATCGAGTCCCGGTGGTGCTGCAGGTCGAGAAGCTCGATGACCTTTTCCACCTTCTCGCGCGCCTCGATCTCGGCGGCGCGGGTTCTGGGGGTGAAGAACATCTCGCTCCACAGGCCGGTGCTGCGGTGCGTGTGGCGCCCGATCAGCAGGTTGTGCAGCACGGTGGCGTGCTCGAACAGCTCGATGTTCTGGAAGGTGCGCGCGATGCCCAGCGAGGCGATCCGGTGCGGCGGCTGCTCGGTGAGCCGGCGGCCTTCGTACTCGATCTCGCCCGAGGTCGGCGTGTAGATGCGGCTGATCAGGTTGAACACCGTGGTCTTGCCCGCGCCGTTGGGGCCGATCAGCGTGAACACCTCGCCCTGCTTCACGTCGAAGCTCACGTTGTTGACCGCCAGCACGCCGCCGAAGCGAACGCTGAGGTTGCGGGCCGAGAGGAGGATGTCAGTCATAGGGGGCATCCTGATAGCCGTGCCTTTTCGCAGGCGACCGCGGAACCGGCTTTGCCGGGCCGCTGGTAGCGCCCCCTCGAGGGGGAGGCGCCGAAGGCGCTTCGGGGGTGTTTCATCTAAGCCTGTCGGATTTCTGGAAGGATTTCTGCCGCTTGAACAGGCCCTTGCGGTAGAACGGAAAGAGCTGGAACCAGGTGCGCACCTTGAGCCAGCGGCCGTACAGGCCGAGCGGCTCGAACAGCACGAAGCCGATCAGCACCGCGCCGTAGACCACGGCCTGCAGGCCCGGTGCCTGGCCGATGACGTCGGGCAGGTGGTCCTTGGACAGCGAGATCAGCTGCGGCATCGAGATCAGGAAGATGGCGCCGAGGAAGGCGCCGTGCACCGAGCCCAGGCCGCCGATCACCACCATCAGCAGCAGGTCGATCGACTGCAGGATGTTGAACTGGTCGGGCGAGATGAACTGCAGCTTGTGCGCATAGAGCGCGCCGCCGACACCGGCCAGCGCGGCCGACAGCGCGAACGACAGCGTCTTGTAGCGCGCCAGGTGGATGCCCATGCTCTGGGCCGAGATTTCGGAGTCACGGATGGCGACGAAGGCGCGCCCGGTGGACGAGCGCAGCAGGTTCAGGATGGCCAGCGTCGCCAGCACCGCGATCACCAGGCACAGGAAATAGAACTCCATGCCCGAATCCATCTTCCAGCCGCCGAGCTGCGGCGGCTTGACCTGGATGCCGGCATTGCCGCCCGTGACCGACTCCCAGCGCGCCAGAACCTCTTCCACGATGAAGCCGAACGACAGTGTGGCGATACCGAGGTAGATGCCCTTCACGCGCAGCGCGGGCAGCCCGACGATCACGCCCACCGCGGCCGACAGCAGGCCCGCGCACAGCAGCGCCAGCGGGAACGGCCAGCCCATGTTGGTCAGCACCGCCTGGGTGTAAGCCCCGACGCCGAGGAAGGCCGCATGGCCGATCGAGAACAGGCCGGTGAAGCCGGCCAGCAGCATCAGGCCCAGGCCGACGATCGAGTAGATCAGCACGAAGGTGAGCTGCGCCAGCCAGTATTCGGGAAACAACCAGGGCGCGGCCAGCAGGAGCAGCATCAGCGCGCCGTACCAGAACACATGGCCGCCGTGCTTGGCGAGCTGGATGTCCTGGCCGTAGTCGGTCTTGAAAATAAAACGCATGGGCTCTTATCCAAGGAAAAAGGAACAGGCCGCAGCCATGGCAGTCGGGTGGCCCATGCGAGGGCCACCGCGGAACCGGCTTTGCCGGGCCGCTGGTGGCGCCCCCCTGGGGGGAAGGCGCCGAAGGCGCTTCGGGGGGGTCATACTTTTTTCCTTAGCGTTTCGCCGAACAGGCCGTTGGGCTTGACCATGAGCATGATGAGCACCACGATGTAGGCGGCCGTGTCCTTGAAGCCGTCGGGCAGGTAGAAGCCCGACAGCGATTCGACGATGCCGATGATCAGCCCGCCCACGATGGCGCCCGGCAGGCTGCCAAAGCCGCCCACCACGGCGGCCGGAAAGGCCTTGAGGCCGATGAAGCCCATGTTGGCGTGCACGAAGGTGATGGGCGCCAGCAGCAGGCCGGCGACCGCGGCCACCGCGGCGGCCAGGCCCCAGACCAGGCCGTTCAGGCGCTTGACCGGAATGCCCATGTAGTAGGCCGCGAGCTGGTTCTGCGACGAGGCCTGCATCGCGATGCCGAGCTTGCTGTAGCGGAACATCGCGAACAGCAGCAGGCACAGCACGGCGGTGGTGCCGATCACCGCCATCTGCTCGACGTTGAGCACCAGCGCGCCGACGTTCCAGATCATGTCCTTGTAGGGCACGGGCAGGGTGTGGGTCTCGGTGCCGATGCCGGGGATCATGGTGATGGCGCCGCGCGCCACGTAGCCGATGCCGATGGTCAGCATCACGATCGAGAAGGCCGGCTGGCCGAGGATCGGTCGGATCACTAGCCGCTCGAGCACGATGCCGAACAGCGCCATGGCGGCGATGGCGCTGATCACCGCCAGCCAGAACGGAAAGCCCAGCAGCGTCATCAGCGCCAGCGCGCAGAACGCGCCCAGCATCATCAGCTCGCCCTGCGCGAAGCTCACGGTCTCGGTAGCCTTGTAGATCAGCACGAAGCCCAGTGCGATCAGGCCGTAGATGCAGCCCTGCGAGATGCCGCTGATCACCAGTTGGAGAAATTGCACGGATCAGCGCTCCTGCCGTGCGGCTTCAGCGAAGGCGGTGGCCTCCCGGGGGAGCTGCGGACTGCGGCGCGCATCGGCGATCATGGTCTCTCCTGAATCGTGTGGCACGGTTATATCTGTGCATGCGTGAACTGTCGTCAGGGTTGTTCCGAATACGGGGTCACTTCGGGATCAGGGGTAATCCCTGCATGGCAACGAGTGTTCATGTTGAAAAGCTGGAGCAGGTGACGGTGGTCACGCTTAAGCGGCCCGAGGTGCGCAACGCGGTGGACGCCGACACCGCGCGTGCGCTGTACGACGCCTTCGTGGCATTCGATGCCGATGCCGGTGCGCGCGTGGCGGTGTTCCACGGTGCGCACGGCCATTTCTGCGCCGGCTGGGATCTGCAGTTCGGGGCCCGGGTGCAGCAGGCGTTGGCACCGGCGTCGGCGTCAGCCGGCCCGGCCGCCGTGCTGCCGGCGCTGGACTTCACGCCGCAGGACGCGGCGGGACCCGGCCCGGCACCGCTGGGGCCGATGGGCCCGTCGCGCCTGCTGTTGTCCAAGCCCGTGATCGCGGCCGTCAGCGGCGCGGCCGTGGCCGGCGGCATGGAGCTTGCGCTGTGGTGCGACCTGCGCGTGATGGAGGAGGACGCCTACTTCGGCGTCTACTGCCGCCGCTTCGGCGTGCCGCTGATCGACGGCGGCACGGTGCGCCTGCCGCGCCTGATCGGCCAGGGCCGCGCGCTGGACCTGATCCTCACCGGCCGCAAGGTCGAGGCCGCCGAGGCCCTGCAGATGGGGCTGTGCAACCGCGTGGTGCCCCGCGGCGAGGCGCGCGCGGCGACCATCGCGCTGGCGCAGGCGCTGTGCCGGTTTCCCCAGGCCACGATGCTGGCCGACCGCGCCAGCGCCTATGCGCAATGGGACCTGCCGCTGCCGCAGGCCCTGCACCAGGAGTGGGAGCGCGGCAAGCACTGCATTGCCGACGGCCTGGAGGGCGCGGCGCGGTTTGCGGCCGGCGCCGGCCGCCACGGCAAGTTTTAAGAAGGAAAAGGCCCGGAGGTCCAGGTGAGGTGGACGTTGGGTGCTATCAAATCGGTAGCAATCAGTCTTTCGGCACGGGCCGCGGCTGGCCCTGGTCGTCGATCGCCACATAGGTCAGGCTGGCCTCGGTGACCTTGATGTACTGGCCCTGCGAACGGAAGCGCTCGGCATAGACCTCGACCTTGACCGTCATCGAGGTGCGCCCGATGCGCGTGAGCGACGAGTAGAACGACAGGATGTCGCCCACCCTCACCGGCTGCTTGAAGATGAACTCGTTGACGGCCACCGTGGCCATGCGGCCCTTGGCGTGCCGCGCGGGGATCACCGAGCCGGCCAGGTCGACCTGGGCCATGACCCAGCCGCCGAAGATGTCGCCGTTGGCGTTGCAGTCGGCGGGCATGGGGATGACCTTGAGAACCAGTTCCTGGTCGGTGGGCAGTTCAACCCGGGGGGCGCTTGAATCGGCGGACATGGGCACAATCTGAGATCAATAACACCGGATTGTCCCCCATGCGCCGCAGTGGCGAACTTGCCTCCCCCTCCCTGACCCCCGCCCCGGCGGCCGCACCCCCCGCCGCGAGCGCCGACTGGGCCACCCTGCGCCGGCTCTTTCCCTACCTCTGGCAGTACAAATGGCGCGTGCTCGCGGCGCTGGCCTTCATGGTGGGCGCCAAGCTGGCCAACGTGGGCGTGCCGGTGCTGTTGAAGAACCTGGTCGACGCGCTGGCCCTCAAGCCCGGCGACACCCGCGCCGTGCTGGTGGTGCCGGTGGCGCTGCTGCTGGGCTACGGGCTGCTGCGGCTGTCGACCTCGCTGTTCACCGAGCTGCGCGAGCTGGTGTTCGCCAAGGCCACGCAGGGCGCAGCGCGCAGCATCGCGCTGCAGACCTTCGAGCACCTGCATGCCCTGAGCCTGCGCTTTCACCTGGAGCGCCAGACCGGCGGCATGACGCGCGACATCGAGCGCGGCGTGCGCGGCATCGAGTCGCTGATCTCGTATTCGCTCTACAGCATCGTGCCCACGCTGATCGAGGTGGCGCTGGTGCTCTCGATCCTGGCGGTGAAGTTCGATGTCTGGTTCGCCTGGATCACGCTGGCGGCGCTGGCGGTCTACATCGTGTTCACCGTCAGCGTCACCGAATGGCGCACCCAGTTCCGCAAGCAGGCCAACGAGTTTGACTCGGCGGCGCACACCAAGGCGATCGACTCGCTGCTGAACTACGAGACCGTCAAGTACTTCAACAACGAGGGCTTCGAGGCCCGGCGCTACGACGAAAGCCTGGAGAAGCTGCGCCGCGCGCGCCTGAAGGCGCAGACCACGCTGAGCCTGCTCAACACTGGCCAGCAGCTCATCATCGCGGTCGGGCTGGTGGCCATGCTGTGGCGCGCCACGCAGGGCGTGGTGGACGGGCACATGACGCTGGGCGACCTGGTGATGGTCAACGCCTTCATGATCCAGCTCTACATCCCGCTGAACTTTCTGGGCGTGATCTACCGCGAGATCAAGCAGAGCCTGACCGACCTCGACAAGATGTTCACGCTGATGGAAAAGGAGCGCGAGATCGCCGACGCGCCCGGCGCCGCGGCGCTCACCGGCCTGCACCAGCCCACGGTGCGCTTCGAGGACGTGAGCTTCGCCTACGAGCCCGAGCGGCCCATCCTGCACCACATCAGCTTCGAGATCCCCGCGGGCAGGACGGTGGCCGTGGTCGGGCCCTCGGGCTCGGGCAAGTCCACGCTGGCGCGCCTGCTGTACCGCTTCTACGACGTGGGCTCGCCCGGCGGCCCCGCCGGGGCGGGCGGCCGCATCACCCTGGCCGGCCAGGACATCCGCACGGTCACCCAGGCCAGCGTGCGCCAGGCCATCGGCATCGTGCCGCAGGACACCGTGCTGTTCAACGACACGGTGGAATACAACATCGCCTACGGCCGCCCCGGCGCCAGCCGGGCCGACGTCGAGGCGGCGGCCCGGGCCGCCCACATCCATGGCTTCATCAGCGCCACGCCCCGGGGCTACGACACCATGGTGGGCGAGCGCGGGCTCAAGCTCTCGGGCGGCGAGAAGCAGCGCGTGGCGATCGCGCGCACCCTGCTCAAGGATCCGCCGATCCTGATCTTCGACGAAGCCACCTCGGCGCTGGACTCGGCCAACGAGCGCGCGATCCAGGCCGAGCTGCAAAGCGCCGCGCAGAACAAGACCACGCTGGTGATCGCGCACCGCCTGTCCACCGTGGTGGACGCGCACGAGATCCTGGTGATGGAGGCCGGCCGCATCATCGAGCGCGGCACCCATGCCGAACTGCTGGCGCAGCAGGGCCGCTACGCCAGAATGTGGGCGCTGCAGCAAAGTTCGGAGTGATTTGGGCCAGAGGTCCGCATGGGGTGGTCATTGATTGCTATCAAATGAATAGCGAATGGCGTTCGGGCCCAGGGGGGCGTAGCGCCCCTGCCGCCCTGGCCGGGTGCGCTTCGGGCGTGGTGCTATAAATCAGCGATGCACCGCTGCCGCATCAGGCGGCGGCGCGCCAACCCGATTTTCTGCCGCCGCCGACCGCTCGAGATGCCTTCATGACCCAGCCCGCCGATCCCCACCTCATCAGCACCCCGGAACAACTGGCCTCGCTCTTCGGCGAGGTGGGCGAGGCCTCGCTGAAGAAGGAAGTGTCGTTCGTCCACCCGCACTACCGGGCGCTGATCGAGGCCTCGCCGTTCGCCGTGCTGGCCACGAGCGGGCCCGACGGGCTGGACGCCTCGCCGCGCGGCGATCCGCCCGGCTTCGTGGTGGTGCAGGACGCGCACACGCTGCTGCTGCCGGAGCGCCGCGGCAACAACCGGGTCGACAGCCTGCGCAACCTGCTCGCCGATCCGCGGATGGCGCTGCTGTTCCTCATTCCCGGCGTCGGCGAAACCCTGCGCGTCAACGGCCGCGCCAGCATCAGCACCGACCCGGCGCTGCTGCAGCGCTTTGCGGTGGGCGGCAGCCTGCCCAAGTGCGTGCTCGTCATCCGCGTGGAGACGGTCTTCTTCCAGTGCGCCCGCGCGATCCAGCGCTCCAGGCTGTGGCAGCCGGTGCCGCCGGATGCGCGGCCCGGCGTGCCCAGCCCCGGCACCATGCTGGCCGCCCTGACCGAGGCCGGCATCGACGGAGAGACCTACGACCGCGAACTGCCCGCGCGGCAGCGCGCCACGCTCTACTAGCGCGGCAGCAAGGCCACCCCCGAACCACCACGCCGGAGCGCCCATGCCTGCACCCTGGCTTTCCGTGGCCGCTCAGGAGATCGGCGTGGCCCAGTACCCGGCCGGCCAGAGCAACCCCCGCATCACCGAGTACCACGCGGGCACGAACATCCGCGGGTATGACGACAAGGCCTCCTGGTGCTCGTCGTTCGTCAACTGGTGCCTGGCCCAGGCAGGCATCGCGGGCACGGGGTCGGCGCTGGCGCGCTCCTGGCTGGAGTGGGGCCGTCCGCTGGATCAGCCGGTGCCCGGCTGCATCGTCGTGCTGTACCGGGACGACCCGGACAGCTGGAAGGGCCATGTCGGGTTCTACCTGCGCTCTGACGAACACCAGGTCTACCTGCTGGGCGGCAACCAGCTCGGGCAGGTGCGCGAGCAGGGCTATCCCCTGGCGTCCGTGCTGGGCTATCGCTGGCCTGAGGCGGGGGAGGCGGGGCCCTGACCAGGGGCCCGATGTCAGCGCAGGTAGCTGCGGTTCAGCCGGATCTCGAGCTTCTTCTGCAGCGCCTCAAAGAACGCGCTCATGGCCCAGTAGAGGCCCGCGGCCGCCAGGTACAGCGGGAACGGCTGGAAGGTGGTGGCGATCACTTCCTTGGTGGCCAGCATCAGCTCACCCACCGCGATCACCGAGACCAGGGAGGTGTCCTTGATCAGGCTGATCAGGCTGTTGGAGAGGCTGGGCACGGCCAGCCGCAGGGCCTGCGGGCCCACCACGTGGCGCAGCGTCTGCCACTGGGTGAAGCCGAGGCTGCGCGAGGCATCCCATTGCCCGTGGGACACGCCGTTGATGGCGCCGCGGATGGTCTCGGACAGGTAGGCGCCCACGTTCAGGCTCAGGCCCAGGATGCCGGCGGTGATCGGCTCGAACTGGATGCCGATGCTCGGCAGGCCGTAGTAGATGACGAACAGCTGCACCAATAGCGGCGTGCCGCGCATGCAGCTCACGTACAGCGCGGCCAGGCCCGACAGCAGCGGCAGCCTGGCCAGCCGCGTGACGGCCACCAGCGTGCCGATCAGCGCGCCGAAGACGACGGAGGCGAGCGCCAGCACCAGGGTGTAGCCGGCGCCCTTGAGCAGCAGCGGCAGCGCATCGCGCAAGAGTGGGATCAGGCCATTGGCATCCATGCGTCCTCCGAACATGAAAAACCCCGGCCAGGGGCCGGGGCGGTTGTCGGGGCGATGGTAGCGCCTGGCGGCGGCGCTACTGCGCGCGCGGCGGCTTGCTCACATCGCGGTCGAACCACTTGACGGAGATTTTCGCAAAGCTGCCGTCGGCCTGGAGATCGGCCAGCGCCTTGTCGATCGCGGCCTTGAACCTGGGGTTGTTCTTGACGAACGGAATGCCCGACTTCTCGAGCTCGCCCACCGGCGCGCCGGGCTTGAGCGGCAGCCGCGTCTGCCGCACGATGTAGGGGATCAGCAGGCTGTCGTTCAGCGCCGCGTCGATGCGGCCGAGCGCGAGGTCCTGCAGGTATTCCTGGGCGCCGGGATAGGTCTTGACGTCGATGCCGCCCACGGCCCGGGCGAGGTCGGCGAAGTTGGTGCCCTGGCCCACACCGAGCTTTCGGCCCTTGAGGTCGGCCAGCGACTTGAACTCGCGCTTCTCGTCCTTGCGCACGATGAGCTGCGGGCTGGAGATCGTGTAGGGCTCGGAGAAGTCGAAGGTTTCCTTGCGCTTGTCGGTGATGCCGACCTGGTTGATCACCACGTCGTACTTGCCGGCCTGCAGGCCGGCGAGGATGGAGCTCCATTCGCTGGTGCTGAAGACGGCCTTGACGCCGAGCTTCTGCGCCAGGGCGTTGGCCAGCTCCACCTCGAAGCCGGCGAGCTGGTTGTTCTCGCGGTAGTTGAACGGCGGGTACGTGCCTTCGAGGGCCACCTGCAGCGTGCCGCGCTGCTTTACCGTGTCCAGCAGATCGGCTGCGCCGGCGTGCAGCGCCAGCGCCAGCAACGCCGCCGCCATGAGGGGTGTGCGGATGCTCATATTGCTTTATCCTATAAAAGAGCCGCTTGATTTGCTGATTTAAATATTAAGTGCTATCCGCTGAAAGTCAACCCTCGCCCAGCAGCCTGGCCCGGGAAAACGAGCGGATGCCGGAGCCGGCCGCATCGTTGTCCGCACAACAATCAAATTCATAATTCCGTCATGGAAACAAAGTGGTTGGAAGATTTCGTCAGCCTTGCTGAAACCCGCAGCTTCAGCCGTTCGGCGCAGCTGCGCCATGTCACGCAACCCGCGTTCTCCCGCCGCATCCAGGCGCTGGAGGCCTGGGCCGGCACCGATCTGGTGGACCGCAGCTCCTACCCGACCCGGCTCACGCCGGCCGGTGAAACGCTGTACGCGCAGTCGCTCGAGATGCTGCAGGCGCTGCAGAGCACGCGCGCCATGCTGCGCGGCCACACCACGGCCGGGCAGGACGTGATCGAGTTCGCCGTGCCGCACACGCTGGCCTTCACGTTCTTTCCGGTCTGGGTGTCGAGCCTGCGCGAGAAGTTCGGCCCGATCAAGAGCCGGCTGATCGCGCTCAATGTGCATGACGCGGTGATGCGGCTGGTGGAAGGCGGCTGCGACCTGCTGATCGCCTACCACCACCCCTCGCAGCCGTTCCAGCTTGATGCCGACCGCTACGAGATGGTGAGCCTCGGGCAGGAACTGCTCGCGCCCTACGTCAAGGCCGATGCCGACGGCCAGCCGCTGTTCCGGCTGCCGGGCCGCTCCGGCCAGCCCTTGCCCTACCTCGGCTACGCGCCGGGCGCCTACCTGGGCCGCGTCACCGACCTGATCCTCAAGCAGGCGGGCACCGCGATCCACCTGGACCGCGTGTACGAGACCGACATGGCCGAGGGCTTGAAGGTGATGGCGCTCGAAGGGCACGGCGTGGCCTTCCTGCCCTACAGCGCGGTGCGCAAGGAGCTGCGCAGCAAGAAGCTGGTGAGCGCGGCCGGGCCCGAATCGGGGACGCTGGAGATGACCATGGACATCCGCGCGTATAGGGAGAAACCCGTAGGAAAAGAGGCACCCAAGGGAACGGCGCAGGCATTATGGAGCTATTTGCAGGCGCTCACGGCGGCGAAATAGCGAAGTAGGGCAATCTATAAGCATCATGCATAACACCTCGCGCAATCAGCATTGGCGTTTCACCGGGCAGACCTCTAAAGTTCGCGCCATACCAAAAACCGATGAGACAACATGCCTCCCCCCTTCCGTGCCGAGCATGATTTTCTTGGCGAAAAACTGATCCCGGCCGACGCCTACTGGGGGGTTCACACGGCACGCGCCGTGGAGAATTTTCCGATCTCGGGCACCCGGATCTCGGCCATGCCGGACCTCATCCGCGCGCTGGCCTTCGTCAAGAAGGCCGCGGCCCGGGCCAATGCCGATCTGGGCGCGCTGGACAGCCAGCGCGTGGGCGCCATCGTGCTGGCCTGCGACGACCTGATCAGCGGCAAGCTGCACGAGGAGTTCGTGGTCGACGTGATCCAGGGCGGCGCCGGCACCTCCACCAACATGAATGCGAACGAGGTGATCGCCAACCTCGCGCTCGAGAAACTCGGCTTCGGCAAGGGCCGCTACGACGTGCTGCACCCGAACGACCACGTCAACGCCTCGCAAAGCACCAACGATGTCTACCCGACGGCCGTGCGGCTGGCGCTGTGGTCGGGCATCGACCGGCTGCTGGGCTCGATGGCCTTCCTGCGCGAAGGCTTCGCGGCCAAGGCCGAGGAATTCAAGGACGTGCTCAAGATCGGCCGCACCCAGCTGCAGGATGCCGTGCCGATGACGCTGGGGCAGGAGTTCTCCACCTATGCGGTGATGATCGGCGAGGACGAAGCCCGCCTGCGCGAGGCCCGGGCGCTGATCCAGGAAATCAACCTCGGCGCCACGGCCATCGGCACCGGCATCAACGCGCCGCGCGGCTATGCCGATCTTGCCTGCCGCTACCTGGCCGAGGACAGCGGCATTCCGGTCGTGAAATCGGTCAACCTGATCGAGGCCACGCAGGACACGGGCGCCTTCGTACAGTTGTCGGGGGTGCTCAAGCGCGTGGCCACCAAGCTCAGCAAGACCTGCAACGATCTGCGCCTGCTGTCCAGCGGCCCGCAGGCGGGCTTCGGCGACATCAAGCTGCCGCCGCGCCAGGCCGGCTCGTCCATCATGCCGGGCAAGGTGAACCCGGTGATTCCCGAGGTGATGAACCAGGTCGCCTTCGAGGTGATCGGCAACGACATGACGGTGACCATGGCCTCGGAGGCCGGCCAGCTCCAGCTCAACGCCTTCGAGCCCATCATGGGCTGGAGCCTGTTCAAGAGCATCGAGCACCTGAGCCAGGCCTGCCTCACGCTGCAGACCCATTGCGTGGCCGGCATCGAGGCCAACCGCGAGCTGCTGGCGCGCCGCGTGCGCGAATCGGTGACGCTGGTGACGGCGCTCAATCCGCTGATCGGCTACGAAAAGGCCGCGCTCATCGCCAAGACCGCCATCGCCACCGGCCGGCCGATCGATGAGACCGCGCAGGCGCTGGGCATCCTGACACGCGAGCAGATGGACGAGCTGCTGGTGCCGGACAAGCTGACCGAGCCGATGAACCCGAAAGCTTGAGTTTCGGGCCGCAGGAAAAAAACCAGGCACAAAGGCTGCTTAAGTCGACCCATGTCGTTGGAAACACAGGATGAACGCACCACATTGGAAACGGCTCTGCGCGCTGCTGGCGCTGGCCTGGGTCACGCTGGCCCAGGCCGACGGCGTGCTCGACCGCGTGCGCAACGGCGGCAAGCTGGTGATCGCCCATCGCGAATCCTCCATTCCGTTCTCCTACCTCGACGCCGACAAGCGGCCCGTGGGCTATGCCGTGGACCTGTGCCTGAAGGTGGCCGACGCGCTGCGCCGCAAGGCGGGCCTCAAGACCCTGCCGGTGGAGTTCCTGCCGGTGACGTCGGCCAACCGCATCGCCATGATCGAGCAGGGCAAGGCCGACATGGAGTGCGGCTCCACCACCAACAATGCCGAGCGGCGGCAGAAGGTCGCCTTCACGATTCCCCATTTCATCACCGGCGCGCGCCTGCTGGTGCGGGCCGACAGCCCGGTCGAGCAGATGGAAGACCTGAGCGGCCGGAAACTGGTGTCGACCAAGGGCACCACGCCGCTGAAGGCGGCCGAGCAGGCCAACCGCGAGCGGCTGCTGCGCATCACCATCCTGGAGGCGCCGGACCACGGGCGCGCGGTGGAAATGGTCGAGAAGGGCGAGGCCGATGCCTTCGTGATGGACGACGTGCTGCTGTACGGGCTGGCGGCCAACCGCCCCAACCCGGCGGCTCTGAAAGTGGTGGGCAAGTTCGTCACCACCGAGCCATTGGCTATCATGCTGCCCAAGGACGATCCCGAGTTCAAGAAACTGGTGGACGAGGAAATGCGCCACCTGATCACCAGCCGGGAGATCTATCCGATTTACGACAAGTGGTTTGCGAGGCCCATTCCGCCCAACCACACGCCACTGAACCTGCCCGCGAGCTACCTCTTGAAAGATTTCTGGAAGTACCCCACGGACCAGGTTCCGTTCTGAAAACCGGAATCCTCTGGTTATTGCGGATGAACCCCCGGGTGCGAACCTCTAAAATTTCGCTACCTATCAACTTTCACGCTTCACTATAAGGAGATTTGTATGAAGAAGCATTTGTTGGCTCTTGCCGTTGCCATGGTGGCCGCGGGCAGCGTTTTCGCCCAGGCGAACGACACGCTGGCCAAGATCAAGGCGACCGGCACCATCACCGAAGGGGTCCGCGAGTCTTCCGGCCTCTCCTATACCCTGGGTGACGGCAAGTTCACGGGCTTCCACTATGACGTGTGCGCCAAGGTCATCGCCGACGTGCAAAAGCAGCTCGGCCTGGCCAAGCTCGACGTGAAGTACCAGCCCGTCACCTCGCAGAACCGCATTCCGCTGGTGCAGAACGGCACCGTGGACATCGAGTGCGGCTCGACCACCAACAACCTGGCCCGCCAGAAGGACGTCGCCTTTGCCGTGACGACCTACGTGGAAGAAATCCGTATCGCCGTCAAGGCCAACTCCGGCATCACCGGCATCAAGGACCTCAACGGCAAGACCATCGCCACCACCACCGGAACCACCTCGGTGCAGACCCTGCGCAAGAACAAGCGCGCCGAGGGCCTGACGTTCAAGGAAGTCTTCGGCAAGGACCACTCCGACAGCTTCCTGCTGCTCGAGTCCGGCCGCGCCGACGCCTTCATCATGGACGGCTCCATCCTGGCTTCCAACATTGCCAAGGCCAAGTCGCCCAACGACTTCAAGATCGTCGGCGAAGTGCTGTCGGTCGAGCCCATCGCCATCATGATCCGCAAGGATGACCCGGCGTTCAAGAAGGCCGTGGACGACAGCATCAAGGCGCAGATCAAGTCCGGCGACATGGCCAAGCTCTATGACAAGTGGTTCATGCAGCCGATCCCCCCGAACAACGTGAAGGTCGGCCTGCCGCTGTCCGAAGGCACCAAGGCGGCCTGGGCCAACCCGAACGACAAGCCGATGGAAGAGTACTCCATCAAGGAGTAAGCGCACCGGCGCCTGCCCATGCCAAACGCCCACCCACCCCGGTGGGCGTTTGCTTTCAACACGGCCAGGGCCGTGGCGGCGCAGGCGGGGGCTTACGACAACAACAACACGCTTGAGAAGGATTTCCCATGGGATCGAACTGGGATTGGCAAGTCTTCCTGCAGGACCCGGGCGGCGAGTACCCGACCTATTTCCAATGGATGATGTCGGCCTGGGGCTGGACGGTATCGGTGGCCCTGCTGGCCCTGGTCATCGCCCTCATCGCCGGCTCCATCATCGGCACCATCCGCACCTTGCCGGCCAGCCGCGCCCTCGTGGCCTTCGGCAACGGCTGGGTGGAACTGTTCCGCAACATACCGCTGCTGGTGCAGATCTTCCTCTGGTACCACGTGGTGCCAGCCATCTTCCCCGTGATGAAGGGCGTCCCGAGCTTCATCCTCGTGGTGCTGGCGCTCGGCTTCTTCACCTCGGCCCGCATCGCCGAACAGGTGCGCGCCGGCATCCAGGCGCTGCCGCGCGGCCAGCGCTACGCCGGCATGGCGCTGGGCTTCACGACGGTGCAGTACTACCGCTACGTGCTGCTGCCGATGGCCTTTCGCATCATCATCCCGCCGCTGACGAGCGAGACGATGAACATCTTCAAGAATTCGTCCGTGGCGTTCGCCGTGTCGGTCGCCGAGCTGACCATGTTCGCGATGCAGGCCCAGGAAGAGACTTCCCGCGGCATCGAGGTCTACCTCGCAGTCACCGGGCTGTACGTCGTTTCGGCCTTCGCCATCAACCGCATCATGGCCTTCATCGAGAAGCGCGCGCGCGTGCCGGGCTTCATCGTCGCCGGTGGCGTGGGCGGAGGGCACTGACATGATGAACCTCGACCTTTCGTTCTACAGCTGGGACATCATCAGCAAGTTCGTCCTCAAGGGCTTCTACTTCAGCATCCTGTTGACGGTGGTGTCCACCCTCGGGGGCGTGCTGTTCGGCACCGTGTTGGCGCTGATGCGCCTGTCGGGCAAGAAATTCCTCGACGTGCCGGCCACGATCTACGTCAACGGCATGCGCAGCATTCCGCTGGTCATGGTGATCCTGTGGTTCTTCCTGCTGGTGCCGGCCGCGTTCTACAACGCGCTGCCCTGGGGGCTGGGCCAGAACTACCGCTCCGAAATCTCGGCGGCCATCACCTTCATCGCCTTCGAGGCGGCGTATTTCAGCGAGATCATGCGCGCCGGCATCCAGTCCATCCCGCGCGGCCAGGTGTTCGCCGGGCAGGCGCTGGGCATGAGCTACGGCCAGAACATGAAGCTGGTGGTGCTGCCGCAGGCCTTCCGCAACATGCTGCCGGTGCTGCTCACGCAGACCATCATCCTGTTCCAGGACACCTCGCTGGTCTACGCCATCGGCGCCTACGACATGCTCAAGGGCTTCGAGACGGCCGGCAAGAACTACGGCCGCCCGATCGAGGCCTACCTGCTGGCCGCCGTCGTCTACTTTGTGATGTGCTACGCGCTGTCCTGGTTGGTCAAGCGCCTGCACAAGAAAATCGCCATCATCCGCTGAGTGGAGAAACAAATGATCGAACTCAAGAACGTATCCAAATGGTATGGCCCGGTGCAGGTGCTCACCGACTGCTCCGTCGACATCAAGAAGGGCGAAGTGGTGGTGGTGTGCGGCCCGTCGGGCTCGGGCAAGTCCACGCTGATCAAGACCATCAACGCGCTCGAACCCTTCCAGAAGGGCGAGATCTTCGTGGACGGCGTGGCCGTGCACGATCCCAAGACCGACCTGCCCAAGCTGCGCAGCCGCGTCGGCATGGTGTTCCAGCACTTCGAGCTGTTCCCGCACCTGTCGGTGACCGAGAACCTCACGATCGCGCAGATCAAGGTGCTCGGCCGCAGCGCCGACGACGCGAAGGCCCGCGGCCTCAAGATGCTCGACCGCGTGGGCCTGATGGCGCACAAGGACAAGTTCCCGGGCCAGCTCTCGGGCGGCCAGCAGCAGCGCGTGGCGATCGCCCGCGCGCTCAGCATGGACCCGATCGTGATGCTGTTCGACGAACCCACCTCGGCGCTCGACCCAGAAATGGTGGGCGAGGTGCTCGACGTGATGGTGGGCCTGGCCAACGAAGGCATGACCATGATGTGCGTGACCCACGAGATGGGCTTTGCGCGCAAGGTGTCCAACCGCGTGATCTTCATGGACGTGGGCGGCAAGATCCTGGAAGACTGCTCCAAGGACGAGTTCTTCAATCACCCGGAGAACCGCCAGGCGCGCACCAAGGATTTCCTCAACAAGATCCTGCAGCACTGACTGCAAGGCCCTGGCCCGTGCAGGTTGACGCGGGCCGGCCTACAATGCGGCCATGCGTTTCGCCGTGAGCCGCCTGTCCGCCATTGCCTCCTGCTCCGCCCGCGCCCAGTCGCTGGCGGCGCTGGCCTGCGCGCGCGCGGCCGCGGCTCCCTTGCTCCATCCGCCGGTCGCACAGTCCTGAGCCCGGCGATCCCCCTTCCTCTTCCTTCCCCCAAGCGCTTCTCTGGATCACCGGGCCGACCTCCCAGGCGCCGCCTGCCCGGAGGCTTTTTCCGGGCCTGATCGATTCAGGAGAGCTTTCCATGTTGTCATCTGTCCAAGAAATGCGCACGCTCACCGAGCTGGACCACACCCGCATCAGCAAGCTGCTGCCGCGCGAGCAGGCCGGCAGCGCCATCGCGGCGGTGCTGGATGCCGCCGACCTCGTGCCGGCGCGCGAAGTGCCCGCCGATGTGGTGACCATGTACTCGCAGGTGCTGCTGGCGGACCTCGCCACCGGCACGCAGCGCAAGATCACGCTGTGCTACCCGCGCGACGCCGAGCCGGCCACCGGCTTCGTCTCGGTGCTGTCGCCGGTGGGCGCGAGCCTGCTGGGCCTGCCGGTGGGCGCGCTGGCCGGCTGGACCACCCCCGACGGCCAGCAGGCGTCGGGCCGCGTGCTGGACATCCTGTTCCAGCCCGAGGCCAGCGGCGATTACACGCTGTAGGCCGCGTTGCCGCCGAAATCAGGGCCAAACAGGCCCGAGGTCCAGGCGCTGCGGTCATTTCTCGCTATTGATTTGATAGCGTTCGGGTGAACTCGCTGACCCGGCCAGCGGGCCGGAGCCGGCCGCCCGGGTGCGACAATCAGGCCATGAGCGATTCCCTGACCCTGACCCGCCCCGACGACTGGCACTTGCATGTGCGCGACGGCGAGGCGCTGCGCGCCGTCGTGCCGCACACGGCCGCCCAGTTCGGCCGCGCCATCATCATGCCCAACCTCAAGCCGCCGGTCACCACCGCGGCGCAGGCCGTGGCCTACCGCGAGCGCATCCGCGCCGCCGTGCCCGAGGGCCTGGCCTTCGAGCCGCTGATGACGCTGTACCTCACCGACAACCTGCCGCCCGATGAAATCGCGCGCGCCAAGGATGCCGGCGTGGTCGCGCTCAAGCTCTACCCCGCGGGCGCCACCACCAACAGCGATGCCGGCGTGACCGACCTGCGCAAGACCTACAAGACGCTCGAGGCCATGCAGCGCGCCGGCCTGCTGCTGCTGGTGCACGGCGAGGTGACCTCGCCCGAGATCGACCTGTTCGACCGCGAGGCCGTGTTCATCGAGCAGCAGATGATTCCGCTGCGCCGCGACTTCCCCGAGCTCAAGATCGTGTTCGAGCACATCACCACGCAGGAAGCCGCGCAGTACGTGGCCGGCGCGGGGCCGCACACCGCGGCCACCATCACGGCGCACCATCTGCTGTACAACCGCAACGCGATCTTCACCGGCGGCATCCGCCCGCACTACTACTGCCTGCCGGTGCTGAAACGCGAAACCCACCGCCTGGCCCTGGTGCAGGCCGCCACCGGCGGCAGCCCGAAGTTCTTCCTCGGCACCGACAGCGCGCCGCATCCCGCGCAGCTCAAGGAGCACGCCACGGGCTGCGCCGGCTGCTACACCGCGCATGCGGCCATCGAGATGTACGCCGAGGCCTTCGACAACGCCGGCGCACTGGACAAGCTCGAAGGCTTCGCCAGCTTTCACGGCCCGGACTTCTACGGCCTGCCGTGCAACAGCGGTACCATCACGCTGCGCCGCCAAGCCTGGACGCCGCCCGAGAGCTTTGCCTTCGGCGAGGCCGAGCTCAAGCCGCTGCGCGCGGGCGAGGCGCTGCCCTGGAAGCTGGTCCGCCACGGGAGCGCCTGATGGAGCGCAAATCCCGCGTCGCGCTGCTGATCGACGCCGACAACTCGCCGGCCTCGAAGATCGACCTGATCCTCAACGAGCTGTCCACCTTCGGCGAGACCAACATCCGGCGCGCCTACGGCAACTGGAAGAAGAACGAGCTGAAGGGCTGGGAAGAGGTGCTGCACGAGCACGCGATTCGCCCGATGCAGCAGTTCGACTACACCAAGGGCAAGAACGCGAGCGACATGGCCATGGTGATCGATGCGCTGGAGCTGCTCTACACCGACCGGCCCGACGCCTTCGGCATCGTCTCCTCCGACGCCGACTTCACGCCGCTGGTGATGCACCTGCGCGCCAAGGGCGCGGCGGTCTACGGCTTCGGCGCGCAGAAGACGCCCGAGCCCTTCGTCAACGCCTGCTCGCGCTTCCTGTTCCTCGACAAGCTGCGGCCCGCGGCCGTCAGCGACGCGGCCGATGCCGACACCGAAGCGGTGGCCGCCGCGCCGCTGCGCGCGAGCACCGCGCAGCTCAAGCAGGACGCCCGCCTGGTGCTGCTGCTGCGCAACGCGGTGCAGGCCGCGGCGGACGACGACGGCTGGGCGCGCGTGGGCGCGGTCGGCAGCCAGATCGCCAACCAGGCCTCGTTCGACCACCGCAACTACGGCTACGCCACGCTGACCAAGCTGCTGGTGGCCACGCAGCTGTTCGACGTCGCCGACGAAGGCAAATCCACCGTCGCGGTGCGCGACAAGCGGCTGGCCAAGGCGGGCCGCGGCGGCTAGGGCTGCGAGAAGCGCGCGGTGCAGGCCCTGCACGGCATCGACTGGACGCGGCCCTGGCTGCGCCCGTGGCGCGAGCCCGGGCAGCGGCTCGCGCAGGCGGTGGCCGGCGGCCTGCCGCTGCACGAGGCGCTCAACCGCGAGGCGAGGGCGCCGGTGCGCTTCGTGCCGCAAAGCGAGCTGCCGCCCGGCATGGCCTACGAGCACTATATTTTTGAGAGCGGCTGCTGCCCGGTGCGCGCGGACCTCCACGACTTTTTCAATGGAATCTGCTGGCTCGGCCTGCCGCGGACCAAGCAGCGGCTCAATGCCCTGCAGGCCGCGCAGATCGCGGCCGACGGCATCGGCCCGAAGCGCGGGCCGGTGCGCGATGCGCTCACGCTGTTCGACGAGAACGCGGCCTTGCTGCAGGCGCCGCCGCCGCTGTGGCAGGCGCTGCTCGACAAGGACTGGCACCGCCTGTTCGTGGTGCTGCGCCCGCTGTGGGCCGAGGCCGAGCTGCGCGTGGTGGGCCACGCCGCGCTCGAGAAGCTGGTTTTTCCACGAAAACAGGTCACTGTCCACGTGTGGCGGTCATTTCGTGCTATCGAATCAGGAGCAGACCTCGATGACCGGCTGGCCGCCAGCCTGGCGCCGGCCGCGCTGGCGGCCAAGCCGTTCGCGCCGCTGCCGGTGCTCGGCATTCCCGGCTGGTGGGCGGAAAACGAGAACTTTTCCTTCTATGATGACTCACTCGTGTTCCGCCCTCCGCAGGGCCACAATCATCCATACAACAAGGCAGATCCTGCGGCCGGCATGACTTGAAGAAGGCGCCCGAAGGCCCCATCTTCTGCGCCAAGGGCCGCGGCCCATTCACCCCATGGAGAATTCATGAAACGCATCCTCTTGTTCGTACTGACCAACGTCGCCGTCGTGGCGGTGCTGGGCATCGTGGCCAGCCTGCTGGGCGTCAACCGCTACCTCACGGCCAACGGGCTGAACCTCGGCGCGCTGCTCGGCTTCGCGCTCATCATGGGCTTTGGCGGCGCCATCATCTCGCTGCTGATCAGCAAGCCGGTGGCCAAGTGGAGCGCCGGCGTGCGCGTGATCAACCAGCCGCAGACGGCCGACGAGGCCTGGATCGTCGAGACCGTGCGCCGCCTGGCCGACAAGGCCGGCATCGGCATGCCCGAGGTCGGCATCTTCGAAGGCGACCCCAACGCCTTCGCCACCGGCGCCTTCAAGAACTCGGCGCTGGTCGCCGTGTCCACCGGCCTGCTGCAGGGCATGACGCGCGAGGAGGTCGAGGCCGTGATCGGCCACGAGGTGGCCCACATCGCCAACGGCGACATGGTCACCATGACCTTGATCCAGGGCGTGATGAACACCTTCGTGGTGTTCCTGAGCCGCGTGATCGGCTACGCGGTGGACAGCTTCCTGCGCCGCAACGACGATCGCTCCTCGGGCCCCGGCATCGGCTACATGGTGACCACCCTGGTGCTGGACATCGTGCTCGGCTTCGCCGCGGCCATCGTGGTGGCCTGGTTCTCGCGCCAGCGCGAGTTCCGCGCCGACGCCGGCTCGGCCCAGCTGCTGGGCCGCAGGCAGCCCATGATCAACGCGCTGGCCCGCCTGGGCGGCATGCACCCGGGCGAGCTGCCCAAGAGCGTCTCGGCCATGGGCATCGCGGGCGGCATCGGCAAGCTGTTCTCCACCCACCCGCCGATCGAGCAGCGCATCGCCGCGCTGCAGAACGCGCAGGGCTGAGCGACACAATTTGCCCACAGGCTTTACGGCCGCTTCACCGAAGCGCGTCAACACGGCGGCCGGCGGGCCGTTGTGCAGGCATGAACCCTCCAAGGAGATCCTCATGCCTGTGCTGACCCCGATTCTTCGCCGCTGCGGCGGCCTCTTGCCCGTGGCGGCGGTGGCCGCGGGCAGCCTCTGGCTCTCGGGCTGCGTGGTGGCGCCCGTGGCGCCGGCGCCCATGGTCGGTGAAGCCGGCCCGGTGGTGGAGGCGCCGATGGCGCCGCCCATGCCGATCCAGGAAACCGTCACGGTGGCCCCGGCGGTGGGCTACGTCTGGATCAACGGCTTCTGGCAATGGGGCGGCGGGCGCTACGCCTGGCGTCCGGGCTACTGGGCCGTGCCGCCGCGTCCGGGCTATGCCTGGACACCGCACCGCTGGGTGCAGGGGCCGGGCGGCAACTGGCGCTTCCACGGCGGCCACTGGGCGCCGCGCTGAGGCCTGGGCTCAGGCCGCGCCCAGCGCGCTGCGCGCCACGGCTTCGGCCACCTTGATGCCGTCCACGCCGGCCGAGAGGATGCCGCCCGCATAGCCCGCGCCCTCGCCGGCAGGGTAGAGGCCGCGCAGGTTCAGGCTCTGGAAATCGTCGCCGCGCGTGATGCGCAGCGGTGACGAGGTGCGCGTCTCCACGCCGGTGAGCATGGCGTCGGGCATGTCGTAGCCGCGGATCTTGCGGCCGAACACCGGCAGCGCCTCCTGCATCGCCTCGATCGCGTAGCGCGGTAGCGCCTCGTGCAGGTTGCCGAGCTTCACCCCCGGCTTGTAGGACGGCAGCACGCTGCCCAGGGCGGTGGAGGGCCGGCCCGCGATGAAGTCGCCCACCAACTGGCCCGGCGCTTCGTAGGTGCCGCCGCCCAGCACGTAGGCGCGCGATTCGAGCTGGCGCTGCAGCACGATGCCCGCCAGCGGATGATGCGGCTGGCCGGGGGGCGGTGCCGGGTCGGCGAAGGCCTCGCCCAGCGCGGCGGCGAACGCAGCCGGGTCGCTGGGGTAGTCGGCGGGCTCGATGCCCACCACCAGGCCGGCGTTGGCATTGCGCTCGTTGCGCGAGTACTGGCTCATGCCGTTGGTCACCACGCGGCCGGGCTCCGAGGTGGCGGCCACCACCGTGCCGCCCGGGCACATGCAGAAGCTGTAGACCGAACGGCCGTTGCCGGCGTGGTGCACCAGCTTGTAGTCGGCCGCGCCCAGCAGCGGATGGCCCGCATGCCGGCCCCAGCGCGCGCGGTCGATCACGCCCTGCGGGTGCTCGATGCGAAAGCCGATCGAGAACGGCTTGGCTTCGAGGTAGACGCCGCGCCGGTGCAGCATGGCGAAGGTGTCGCGCGAGCTGTGGCCCAGCGCCATCACCACATGGTCGGCGCGCAGCTCCTGCGTGGCGCCCGTGGCCTGGTTCAGCACCGTGAGGCCGCGCAGCTGCCGGCCCGCGGGGCCGTCGTCGATCTGCACGTCGGTCACGCGCTGGCCGAAGCGGATCTCGCCGCCCAGGGCGATGATCTGCTCGCGCATGTGTTCCACCACCTTCACCAGCTTGAAGGTGCCGATGTGCGGATGCGCGACGTACAGGATCTCGGGCGGCGCGCCGGCCTTCACGAACTCCTGCATCACCTTGCGGCCGAGAAAGCGCGGGTCCTTGATCTGGCTGTAGAGCTTGCCGTCCGAGAAGGTGCCGGCGCCGCCCTCGCCGAACTGCACGTTGCTCTCGGGGTCGAGCACGTTCTTGCGCCACAGGCCCCAGGTGTCCTGGGTGCGCTGGCGCACCGCCTTGCCGCGCTCCAGCACGATGGGCCGAAAGCCCATTTGCGCCAGCAGCAGTGCCGCGAAGATGCCGCAGGGGCCGAAGCCCACCACCACCGGGCGCGGCGCCAGGCCGGCCGGCGCCTGCACCGGGGCGCGCCACGCCATGTCGGGGGTGGCGCCGATGTGAGGGTGGTCCTTGAACTGCGCCAGCAGCGTATCGTGCCGCGAGGCGTCGGCCAGCACGAGATCGACGATGTAGACCGCCATCAACTCGGCCTTGCGCGCATCGAAGCTGCGCTTGAACACCTCCAGGCGTGCGATCCCGGCAGGGGGCAGGCCCAGCAGGCGGGCGGCAGCCGCACGCAGTGCGGCCTCGGGGGATTCCGCCTCGGTGAGCGGGAGCTTGAGTTCTGAAATTCGGATCATCGTGGGGCTGCAGGCTTGTGGCTATCAAGCAGGAGCCGCCAATGATACGGCCGGCCGCTTCAAGCCGGGAGAAAGCCTTCGATCGACAGGTAGCGTTCGCCGGTGTCGTAGTTGAAACCCAGCACGCGCGCGCCGGCGCCCAGCTCCGGCAGCTTCTGCGCAATGGCGGCCAGCGTGGCGCCCGAGGAGATGCCGACCAGGATGCCTTCCTCGCGCGCGCAGCGGCGCGCCATCTCGCGGGCCGGTTCGGCATCGACCTGGATCACGCCGTCGAGCAGGCTCACGTCCAGGTTCTTCGGGATGAAGCCGGCGCCGATGCCCTGGATCGGGTGCGGCGAGGGTTGCCCGCCCGAAATCACGGGCGAAGCGGTGGGCTCCACCGCGAACACCTTGAGCTTTGGCCACTTGGCCTTGAGCACGCGGGCGCAGCCGGTGATGTGGCCGCCCGTGCCCACGCCGGTGACGAGCGCGTCCAGGCCTTCGGGGAAGTCGGCCAGGATCTCCTGCGCCGTGGTGCGCATGTGCACGTCGATGTTGGCCGGGTTCTCGAACTGCTGCGGCATCCAGGCGCCGGGCGTGGCGGCCACCAGCTCCTGGGCGCGGGCGATCGAGCCCTTCATGCCTTTCTCGCGCGGCGTCAGGTCGAACGTGGCGCCATAGGCCAGCATCAGGCGGCGGCGCTCCACCGACATGCTGTCGGGCATCACCAGCACCAGCTTGTAGCCCTTGACCGCGGCCACCATGGCCAGGCCGATGCCGGTGTTGCCTGAGGTCGGCTCGATGATGGTGCCGCCGGGTTTCAGCGCGCCGGAGGCCTCGGCGTCTTCCACCATCGCCAGCGCGATGCGGTCCTTGATCGAGCCGCCGGGATTGGCGCGCTCGGACTTGACCCAGACGTTCGCGCCGCCGCCGAACAGGCGGTGGAGGCGGATGTGCGGCGTGGCGCCGATGGTCTGCAGGATGTTGTCGGCTTTCATGGTTGCTGGCTCCTTGGTTGGCGGTGCGGACGGCCATTGTGGCGTACTGCGATAATCGCCGCGTGAAGCCCGCCAGACCGCCGCTGGTGCAATCGTGGAAACACGGCACTGGAGGAACGTCCGGACTGCACAGGGCAGCGTAGCAGGTAACACCTGTCCACCGTGAGGTGAGGATCAGAGCAACAGAGACGAGCCGCTTCAGTGCGGGTGAAACGGGCAATCTCTACGCGCAGCAATACCAAGTAGGCCAGCGTTGATGTGGCTCCGCAGAGCTGGCGGGTAGGTAGCATCGAGCCGCCGGGGCGACCCGCGGCCCAGAGTAATGGCGGTCACGTCGGGGGCAACCCCGACGCACAGAATCCGGCTTACGGCGGACTTCACACTTTTTCTTCAGGCCGCCACGGCCAGGGCCTGCCGCCAAAGCAGGCCGTCAGAACCGCTCGTGCGCCGCGAGGTAGCGCCATTGGCCCGCGGGCAGGCTGGCCAGGGGCACGCGCCCGATGCGGATGCGCTTCATGCCTGTGACCTGCAGCCCGGCTTCGCCGCAGAGCCAGGCGATCTGGCCCGGCGTGTGGCCCTTGGCGGCAAAGCGCAGCCGGGTGCCGGCCGCGGTCTGCTGGTTGAGGCTGACCCGGGGCGCCGGCGCGCCCCGGCCGCCGGCGGGGGCGTGGTTGAGCCGGGCCAGCGTCTCGGGCGTGACCGGGCCGGCCACTTCCACGATGATCTCGTGCTCCACCAGCGCCGCATCCTCGGTGAGCTTGCGCGCCACGCGCCATTCCTGGGTGAACACCACGAGGCCGCTGGCCCCGGTCTCCAGCGGCGTCACGCATTGCAGTTGCATGAAATGCCGCTTGAGCGGGCGGATGCCCGAGCGGTCCTGCGGCTGCGCGTGGCTGGCCGCCATGAGCAGCTGGCCGGCCGGGCGCGGGCCGTCGGCCGCGTCGAAGCCCGGCGGCTTGTGCAGCAGCAGCGTCACCGGCTCCAGCGGCGCGAGGCGGGCCTGCGGGTCGATCTCGATGCGCTGGTCCAGCACGCGGAACTGCGGTGTCTCGACCACCTCGCCGTCGACGCGGACCCAGCCGCCCTCGATGTACTGCTCGGCCTGGCTGCGCGAGCAGGGCACGAGCTCGGCCACGCGCTTGGCGAGCCGGGTGCCGGCCTCCGCCGGCGGGCGGGCGGGAGCCGTCATGGGGTGCCTTGCAGGGACTGGATGCGCTCCACGTGCGCCAGCAGCGAGCGCGCCGCCACCGGCCACATGCGCGGCGGCACGTCGTCGTAGGCCAGTTCGACCCACTCGTCGAGCGTGCCGCCGGGGCGGGCCTGCATCGCGGCGATGATCTTTGCCTCGCGCTTCAGGCGGTGCGCCTTGAGGTGGGCGATGGCCTGGCGGGCGTGGCCCAGCACATGGCCGTGCGCCGGCAGGATGAAGCCGATGCCGTGCTCGCCGCAGGCGGCGCTCAGGGTGTCCAGCGATTCGAGGTAGGCCGTCATGTCGCCGTCGGGCGGATCGACCACGGTGGTGCTGCCGTTGAGGATGTGGTCGCCCGAGAACAGCAGGCCGTCTTCGAGCAGCACCAGGCACAGGTGGTTGGCGGCATGCCCGGGCGTGAAAATCACCTTCAAAGTGTGCGGGAGTCCTTGTCCCTGCGTCACCAGGTGCTCCTGATTTTGTAGCACCCGGTCGGGCACGAAATGGCTGGCGCTGCGCGCGGTGGGCGCCGACGGCAGGCCGAGGATGGGCGGCTTGCCGGCGCACAGGGCCTGCAGCGGCCGGGCGCCGGGCGAGTGGTCGGGGTGCGAATGGGTGCAGACGATCAGGCGGATGTCGCCCTTGACCGCGCGCCATAGGCGCTCCAGGTGCGCGGCGTCGTCCGGCCCCGGGTCGATGGCGATGTAGCCGCTGGCCGGGTCCCCCACCAGGTAGCTGTTGGTGCCCGGGCCGGTCATCACGCCGGGGTTGGGGGCCGTGAGGCGCTGCACGTTCTTCAGCAGCGCCACCGGCTGCTCGGTCTGCCAGTCCAGGTGGTGCACGATCTGGCCGTCGGGGCTGACCAGCTCCAGCTCGCCGTAGGGCATCTCGTGCTCCATGTAGCGCGCCTCGCGGCCGGCCAGGAAACCGGCGCGCGGGCAACTGGTCCACAGCGGCTGCTCGCTGGCGCAGGCCGCCAGCACCTCATCGACGCTCTGGAAAGCCTGCAGCCGCTCCAGCGTGCGGATGGTCGGGAAGATGATGAAGAACTGCCCGGCCCGGTGCCGCGCCAGCGCGTCGACCGGGCGCACCCAGACCGGCTCGAACTGCTCGGCCTCGTCGGCCACCGGCTGCTGGCCTTCGGGCATGCGGGCCACGAGGAAGGGCACGTCGAAGCGGCGCGGCAGGTCGCGGTCGGTGATCCAGTGGGCCAGCACGAAGACCTGGTCGGCAGCCAGCGTCAGGCCGCGCGCCTGACACTGTGCGGCGAACGGCGCCTTGCGGTCGAGCGCGGCGATGTCGGCGGCGTTGGCCGGCCGGCCGTCGGCATGGCGGGCCAGCAGGATGCCGAGTTCCTCGAAGCTCTCGCGGATCGCGGCGATGGCCTGGGTCAGGTGCAGCTCGCTCTGCGTCGGGCGCCGCGCCGCGATGGCGTGCGCCGCGCTGTCGGCCGCGTCGACGCCGCCGCCGGGAAACACATAGGCGCCGGGTGCGAAGCTGGCCGTCATCGAGCGGCGCGTCATCAGCACCTCGATGCCCTGCGGCGTGTCGCGCAGCAGCAGCACGGTGGCGGCGGGTCGGGTGGGCACGGGCTCGCGCTGGGAGTGCAGGAGTTGGGAAGGGCGGACCATGCTGCATTATGGTCAGCCCGCGCCGGGCCCGCGGGTCGCGCGGGGGACGGGGGATAATCCCGTCCATGCGAATCCGCTTCACCAAAATGCAGGGCGCGGGCAACGACTTCGTGGTGCTCGACGAGACGCGCGCTCGCCTGGGTCTGAGCCCGGCCCAGTACCGCTTCCTGGCCGACCGGCACTTCGGCGTGGGCGCGGACCAGATCCTGACCGTGCGCCCCGCGCCCAGCGCGGACGTCGATTTCGAATACGTGATCCACAACGCCGACGGCGGCGAGGTCGAGCAGTGCGGCAATGGCGCGCGCTGCTTCGTGCGCTTCGTGCGCGAGCAGGGCCTGACCGCCAAGGAGGCGGTGAGGGTGCAGACCCTCAGCGGCGTGATCGAGCCGCGCATGGATGCCGACGGCCGCGTCACGGTGGACATGGGCGCGCCCATCTTCGAGTTGGCGCGCGTGCCCTTCGATGCGGCCGGCCTCACGCCCGAGGCCGCCGGTTCATGGCAGAAATGGCCGCTGGTCCTTGACGCACGGACCAACCCTGCTATCGTTTCCGTAGCAGTCCTGTCGATGGGCAACCCGCATGCGGTGCAGCTCGTGGACGACGTGGACAGCGCGCCGGTGGCGGCGCAGGGCCCGCTGATCGAGCGGCACCCGGCTTTTCCGAAGCGCGTCAACGCGGGCTTCATGCAGGTGTTGAGCCGCAGCCACATCCGGCTGCGCGTGTACGAGCGCGGCGCCGGCGAGACGCTGGCCTGCGGCACCGGCGCCTGCGCCGCGGTGGTGGCCGGCATCCGCCTCGGGCTGCTGGACGCGCGCGTCGACGTGGACACGCGCGGCGGGCGGCTGACCATCGAGTGGGCCGGCGGCGACAGCCCGGTGCGCATGACCGGCCCGGCCGTGACGGTTTTTGCAGGTGACATCGACATCCCCGACAACCCATGAACATCAACGCCATGAACCCCATCACCGAAGACGACATCGCCAACTACCTGGCGAACACGCCCGACTTCTTCGAGCGCCACGCCGAGCTGCTGGCCAGCGTGCAGATGACCAGCCCGCACGGCAACCGCGCCGTGAGCCTGCAGGAGCGTCAGGCCGAGATGCTGCGCGAGAAGATCAAGGCGCTGGAGCACCGCGTGATGGACATGATCCGCCACGGCAACGAGAACATGATCATTGCCGACAAGCTGCAGCGCTGGGCGCGCAACCTGTTCCTCACGCCCGAGGCGCGCGCGCTGCCGGCCCAGATCCTGGTCGAGCTGCGCGAGCAGTTCCTGGTGCCGCAGGTGGCGATCAAGGTCTGGGGCGTGGACAGCGCCTTTGCCGGCGAAGCCTTCGCGCAGGGCGTGAGCGACGATGCCAAGACCTTCGCCTCCTCGCTGACCATGCCGTACTGCGGCGTGAACTCGGGGTTCGAGCCCGTCAACTGGCTTGACGACTCGGCCCTGGCCATGTCGCTGGCGCTGGTCCCGCTGCGCGCCGGCGCCATCAACAGCCCCGGCCCCGCGTTCGGCCTGCTGGTGCTGGCCTCGCCCGATCCGCAGCGCTTTCACAGCGGCATGGGCACCGACTTCCTGGAACGCATCGCCGAGCTGGCCAGCGCCGCGCTGTCGCGGCTGCGGTAGCCTGCATGGGCGCTGCCGAGGCATCTCTCGTCGAGCGCTACCTCGAGCATGTGCGCGTGGAAAAGCGCCTGGCGCAGCGCACGGTCGAACTCTATGCGCTGGACCTGCAGAAACTCAGCGGCCACGCGGCCCAGGCCGGCGTCGAGCTGTTGCAGGTGCAGAACGCCCATATCCGCCGCTGGGTGGCGCAGATGCATGGCGGCGGCCGCAGCGGACGCGGCATCGCGCTCATCCTCTCGGGCTGGCGCGGCTTCTACACCTGGCTCGGGCGCCAGGGCCTGATCGCCAGCAACCCGGTGCAGGATGTGCGGGCCCCCAAGGCGGCCCGGCCGCTGCCCAAGGCGCTGAGCGTGGACGACTCCGTGCAGCTCGCGGGCTACCAGAACGACGACAACGATCCCTGGCTCGAGGCGCGCGATGCGGCCATGGTGGAGTTGCTCTACGGCTGCGGCCTGCGCGTGGGCGAGCTGGTGGGGCTCGACGCCGTGGCCGGCAGCGCGGCGCGCGGCTGGGTCGATCTGCAGGCCGGCGAAGCGCATGTGCTGGGCAAGGGCGGCAAGCGCCGCGCGGTGCCGGTGGGGGCCCAGGCGCTCGAGGCGCTGCAGCACTGGCTGGCGCTGCGCGGCACCCTGTCCGAACAGCCCGCGCTGTTCATCGGCCGCCACGGCACGCGGTTGACGGCCCAGTCGATCTGGCAGCGCCTGAAGCGCCGCAGCCTGCAGGCTGGCCTCGCCACACCGGTGCACCCGCACATGCTGCGCCACTCGTTCGCGAGCCACGTGCTGCAGTCCAGCGGCGACCTGCGCGCGGTGCAGGAGCTGCTGGGCCATGCCAACATCACCACCACGCAGGTCTACACCCGGCTCGACTTCCAGCACCTGGCGCGCGCCTACGATGCGGCGCATCCGCGCGCGCGCAAGAAGACCTAGGGCCTACAGCCCCAGCCACTTGAGCAGTTCGCGCAGCCGCTGCTCGCTGCCGGTGTCGAAGGCCTGGATGCCGATGGACTTGAGGACGGCCTGGCCGGCCTCGTCCTCGGGCAGGCCCAGCAGGTTTTTCTGGATGGCCTCGATCTGGGGCGTGGCCAGCTTGCGGTTGGCGATCAGCGGGAAATAGGGCTGCGCCACGCTCTTGTGCAGCACGCGGTGGCCGTCCTTTTCCCATTTTTTGGCGACGCCCGAGTACGAGGCCACGCCGCCCACGTCGGCAAAGCGGTTCTCCAGGTAGAAGACCACGGCGCCCTGCTCGCGCACGTACTGCACGTTCTCCCGGGCCAGGTCGATGCCCTGGTCGCGCAGCTCGGCGCGGCAGAACTTGGTCATGTAGGCGGCGGTTTCGGGCAGGGCGATGCGCTTGCCCTTGATCTCGGCCAGCGACTTGATCGGCGAGTCCTTGGGCACGATGATGTGGCAGCGGCCGTCGGGCCGGGCGCTGGCCACGTAGTGGTAGCCGTAGTCGCGCAGGCCGCGCGCCGGGTAGTCGCTGGGGCGGGCCATCACGAAGTCGAAGCGGCCGGTCTTCATGCCTTCCTCGAGCGCCGAGAACTCGCGGATGAACACCACGCTGACCTTCTGCTTGATGCTTTTGCCGATCACGTCGGCCAGGCCCTGGTACTTGGCGATCACCTGGGCATGGTCCAGGCCGCCGGAGGTGCCCTCGCTCACGCCAAGAATCAGGCCCTGTGCGGCGCAGGCCCCGCTCAACAGGGTTGCCAGGGCGGCAAGAATTGCACGGATCATGATCACGCCACACCTCCTCGCTGAAGATCCGGCATTCCATCACGAAATCGCCGGACTTCAAAGACGACTAAAGAGGTACTGTGCGAGACCTATTCGCGCAGCGGGAACACGGCGCGCCTGCTGTCGCGCGGCACGGCGCCCAGCGCGCTGCCCAGCCGCTCCAGCAGCGCGGTGGCGTCGCCGCTGTCCTGCGGCACCCGAGCCCAGACCACGCGCAGCTGCGCCACCCATTCGGGCGGTTTGTTGCGAAATGGCATCAGGCAGCGGGCCACCAGGCGCGGCCCGACGGCGGCGGCCTCCTCGGAGGTCAGCGGGCCTTCCACCAGCATGCCGAAGCGGTATTCGGACAGGCGCGCCACGCTGTCGATCGAGCGCGCGGTGGCCAGCAGGCGGCCGGCCACGCGCAGCGGCAGCTCCTCGGCCGACTTGCGGTCGAAGCCGCGCTGGATCTGCTCGATGTTGACGATGTCGATCAGCAGCACCGCGCTCTGGTGGTGCAGCCGCTCGGAGCGCCCGATCATGCGTTGCAGCCGCTCGGTGAGGACATGCCCGTTGATCAGCCCCGTGGCCGGGTCCATGCGGTCCATGCCGTGGATGCGGCGGTTGTGCTCGCGCCGCTGCTGGCTGCGCAGCATCAGGATCACCAGCAGCACCGGCAGCTCGAACGCAATGCCGATCTGCATGCCGTACATCGTGGCGAAGCTCACGGGCACCAGCCCGCAGATGCGCGCAATCGGCAGCGCGGCGGCGCCGATCACGGGCAGCGCTCCCAGCACCAGCCAGGGCGCGAAGCGGTCGCCGCGCCGCCAGCTCCAGAACAGGGCCAGCAGGCCCGCAACCTGGGTCAGCAGGGTGTAGGGCACCAGCAGCCACAACCGGTGCTGGGGCTCGATCACCATGATGCCGATGGCGACCAGGGCGCCGAGCACGGCCAGGCCGATCAGGCCGGCGTGGAAGTGCCGCGAGCGCTCGCGCATGGACACCACGGCCGAGACGAACAGCAGCAGCGAGATCAGCGTCAGCACCGGCAGCACCAGCGACGAGACGTCGTTCCACCAGGCCAGGCCGGGCCACAGGTGCAGCCCGGCGATGCCGGTCATCGAGGCCTGGGTCAGCGCCATCAGCGCCACGCTGGGGGCGTACAGCGCGTAGGCGCGGTCGCGCAGCGACACGGCGCTGAGCGCGGCGAGCAGGGCCGCCAGCCCGGCCAGCCCGAAATAGATGCCCAGGATCAGCGAGACGCGCTGCTCGTGGTAGCTCAGGTAGCTCTCGCTGACGAACCGCAGCGGCGCGCTGAAACCGTAGGGGTTCTCGATGCGCAGCAGGTAGCGCCGGGGCGTCTCGGCCGAGAGGGCCACGGGCATCAGCGGATGGCGGTGCGGCACGGGCCAGGTGTTGACGGCCAGGGTGTCGCCGGCGCGCTGCTCGTCCCACTGGCCCGCGCCATCCTGCCGGTAAAGCGACACGAGGTTGACCGAGGGGTAGGGCAGCTCCAGGTACCAGCGCTCGTTGTCGGGCGACGGCGGGAGGGTGAAGCGCACCCACAGGGCCTGCCCGGCGGCGAAGGCATAGATGGCGTTGCCGCGGGTGGGCTGCCAGGGCAGGGACGGGTCGCGGTCGACCTGGGCCGGCTGCGCCTTGCCGCCGGTGTCGATCCAGGCGTCGCCCCAGTCGTCCAGGTTCACGGGCTGGCGCGCGGTGTCCAGCTCCAGCGCCGTGCGCGCGAGGGCGGAGAGCGACAGCACGGCGCCCAGCAGCAGCACGAATGGCGTCCGCCAGCGTCCGAGGCGCCCGAAACAAATGGATGCTGGTGACCGCATTGCACACTTCCCCCTTACTGAAGTAAATCACAGGCCCTCTGACGTTCGGGGCCGGGTTGGCGCTTGAGCGTGCGGTTTTTCGCTCTTTCAGGCCGGTTCGCGGCCGTGGTGTTGCATCCTTGCGACGGCTGGGACCGTGGAGCCTGGATGGCCAGCCGCGACAATAGCCGCCATGAAAACGATTCGTCTCAAAGACGGCAAGGAACGCTCCCTGCTGCGCCGCCATCCGTGGGTGTTCGACTCCGCCATCGCCCGGGGCGGCGCCGACGCGGGCGAGACGGTGCGCGTGGAGTCGCACGCGGGCCAGTTCCTGGCCTGGGCGGCGTTCAGCCCGAGCTCGCGGATCCGGGCCCGGGTCTGGAGCTTCGATGAGGCGCAGCGCATCGATGCGCCGTTTCTGGGTGCCACCCTCGAACGCTCCATCCGGGCCCGGCGCCGGTTCGACATCCAGAGCGATGGCCTGCGGCTGGTCCATGGCGAGTCCGACGGCCTGCCCGGCCTGATCGTGGACCGCTACGGCGACACGCTGGTCGCGCAGTTCCTGTCCAGCGGCGCCGAGCGCTGGAAGGGCGCGCTGGCCGATGCGCTGCTGGCGCAGACCGGCCTGGCACGGCTCTACGAGCGCTCCGACGCCAGCGTGCGCACGCTCGAAGGCCTGGCGCCCGCCACCGGCTGGCTGCGCGGCGAGGGCCCGACCGGCCTCACCCTGCGCGAGCATGACTGGCGCCTGGGCCTGGACATCGCCGAGGGCCACAAGACCGGCTTTTACCTGGACCAGCGCGACAGCCGCCGCAAATTCGCCGACTACGCGCGCCGCCTGGGCTTTCAGCGCGTGCTCAACTGCTATTGCTACACCGGCGGCTTCACCGTGGCGGCGCTGGCCGGCGGCGCGGCGCATGTGACCTCGATCGACTCCTCCGGCCCGGCGCTGGAGCGGGCGCGCGCCAACGTGGCGCTCAACGGCTTCGAGGCCGGCCGCGCCGACTTCCTGGACGCCGACGTGAACGCCTCGCTGCGCCAGTTCGACAAGGACGGCCGCAGCTTCGACGCCATCGTTCTCGACCCCCCGAAGTTCGCGCCCACGGCGGCGCACGCCGAGCGCGCGGCACGCGCCTACAAGGACATCAACCGCCTGGCCTTCAAGCTGCTGGAGCCGGGCGGCGTGCTGTTCACCTATTCCTGCTCGGGCGGCATCGCGCCCGAGCTGTTCCACAAGATCGTGGCCTCGGCCGGCCTCGACGCAGGCGTGGACGGCTACATCAGCGAACGCATGGAAGGCGCGCCCGACCACCCCATGACCATCACCTTTCCGGAAGGGGAATACCTCAAGGGGCTGGTGGTTATCCGAAAACCCTGAATTTCAAGCCAAACCGGCCCGATGTCCAGGTGGGGTGGTGATAGTTTGCTATTAAAAAAGGAGCGATCCGGGCCAACGCCTGACAGTCTGCGCACCATGGAACGAGGCGGCCTGTGGCCCATTGAATAGGCCGCTACACTCCCCACCTGTTTCGCTTTGGACCCGCGGGACGCCGCGCCCCCCGGCGCCGTCCCCCACTGACTGGTAACACCCCATGAGCCTCATTCCCGCCACCATCCTGACCGGCTTCCTCGGCTCCGGCAAGACCACGCTGCTCAAGCGCGTGCTCACCGAAGCCCACGGCCAGAAAATCGCCGTGATCGAAAACGAATTCGGCGAGGAAAACATCGACAGCGACATCCTGGTCACCGAGACCAAGGAACAGATCATCCAGATGAGCAACGGCTGCGTCTGCTGCACCATCCGCGAGGACCTGCGCGCCACGCTGCAGCTGCTGGCGGCCAAGAAGCGCAAGGGCCTGCTCGACTTCGACCGCGTCATCATCGAGACCACCGGCCTGGCCGACCCCGGCCCGGTGGCGCAGACCTTCTTCATGGACGACGAGATCGCCGAGAGCTTCCTGCTCGACTCCATCCTGACGCTGGTGGATGCCAAGCACGCGGCCCAGCAGCTCAACGACCGCCAGGAAGCGCGCCGCCAGGTGGGCTTCGCCGACCAGATCTTCATCAGCAAGACCGACCTGGTGGCCCAGGACGAGACCGAGGCGCTGATGCACCGCCTCAAGCACATGAACCCGCGCGCGCCGCAAAAGGCCGTGCATTTCGGCGAGGTGGGCCTGAACGAGGTGTTCGACCTGCGCGGCTTCAACCTCAACGCCAAGCTCGACATCGACCCCGACTTCCTCAAGGAAGACGAGCACGATCACGACCACCATGACCACGATCATGAGCACGGCGAGCACTGCGACCACCCCTCGCATGCCCACGAGCAGCACGGCCACCACCATCACCATGACGACGACGTCAAGAGCTTCGTCTTCAAGTCCGACCGCGCGTTCGACCCGGCCAAGCTCGAGGACTTCCTGGGCGCCATCGTCAACATCTACGGCCCGCGCATGCTGCGCTACAAGGGCGTGCTCAACATGAAGGGCACCGACCGCAAGGTGATCTTCCAGGGCGTGCACCAGCTCATGGGCAGCGACCTCGGGCCGCAGTGGGCCGAGGGCGAGCCGCGCACCAGCAAGATGGTGTTCATCGGCATCGAGCTGCCGCGGGACATCTTTTTGCAGGGCATGGAGCAATGCCTGGTCTGAACCCGCCTGGAGGGCCGGATGTGAAGTAAGCTGTCCGTTTTGGGCCGGGAGGGCTGCATGAGTGTCTCGCTTGCGCAACTGGCGCGGTTTGTTTTCGGCAAACCGATACAATCGCGCGCCGGTATCGACCCTGAAAACAGGCCCGCAGGGGCCGACAATAGGGGTATAACTCGGGTGAGTGAAGCCCCCCGATCACCCGAGAAGAACCTACCGGACCATGGGGTTCAGGCCCGTCCGACTGCCGGTTCAGCGAGGAGACAGGAAGTGAAAGTCCAGCCCAAGAAGACCAAGCTGCAGGCCAGCACGAAAAAGCCGGTGGTCAAGGCCAAACCGGCGGCCAAGTCGCCGGTCAGGGCACCCGCCAAGGCGGCCAAACCCGCTGCCAAGCAAACGGCTTCCAAGCCCGTGGCCAAGGCGGCGAAGGCCGTCGCCAAGAAAACAGCCAAGCCTGCCGCCAAGAGCCAGGCCGCCGCCAAACCGGCGTCCAAGGCCGCCCAGCCCTCCGCCAAGCCTGTTGCCAGGCAGGCGGCGGCACCTGCTCCCAAAGCGAAAGCCACCGGCGCGAAAGCGCCCGTGGTGCCGGCCAAGTCCAGCATCAAGACGGCCAAGCCGGCTGCTCCGCCCGCCAAAACAGCGCCTGCCAAGGCCGTTGCGGCGCGTCCCGTCCCCGTGGCCGCACCCGTTGCGGCGCCTGCTCCGATGGCCAAGACCGGTCGCGGCGCGCGGGGGACTCCTCCAACCCCGCCGGCTCCGGCACCCGTGGTAGCCTCGACCGCTGCCAAGGCCAGTTACCAACACACCATGTCCTCACCCGTTCTCGTTCCTCCCCCGCAAGTGGCCGTCAAGAAAGACCCCAAGCTCGCCAACAACTGGAAAGCCAAGACGGCCGAACAGCTGTCCGATGCCGAAGTCCTCGCGATGCCCGACACCGAGTACATGAACGACAAGCAGATGGCGTTCTTCCGCCTCAAGCTCGTGCAGCTCAAGCAGGAAATCCTCAACAGCGCCGGCGAAACCACCGAGCACCTGCGGGAAGACACCGTCATCGTGCCCGACCCGGCCGACCGCGCCACCATCGAGGAAGAGCATGCGCTTGAACTGCGCACGCGCGACCGCGAGCGCAAGCTGCTCAAGAAGATCGAGCAGTCGATCGCGCGCATCGACGCCGGCGACTACGGCTACTGCGATGAAACCGGCGAGCCGATCGGCGTGGGCCGCCTGCTTGCGCGGCCCACGGCCACGCTGTCGCTGGAGGCGCAGCAGCGCCGCGAACTCAAGCAGAAGATGTTCGGCGACTGAGCCGGCACGCTCGATTTTCAGCCCAGGATCCACCCGGACCCCAGCCCATGGCCAAAGACGACAACGCCGGTTTGCTGTCCAAGGTAGTGAAGTTCGTCCGCAACCCGACGACGAACTGGGCTGATCTCGACCAGCAGGAGACCGATCGGGAGAGCAACTACAGCAAGCAGATGCTCAAGGAGATGATCGAGCGCAAGCGGCGCAACGATTTCGTGCGCAAGCGCGAGTTCGACATGCTGCGCAAGATGCGCCGGCGCGAGGCGATGGCAGGGCAGGACCCGGCCGCCCGCCCCTCCTTCTTCCAGAGCAGCATGCCGTCCAAGCCCGACGACCGGGCCATGACGCTCAAGAAGATCGACGAGATCGAGGCGCAGATGTCCATGCAGTGGTGGAAAACCAAGCACGGCGACTCGTCGGTCCGCACGCCCAACTACTCGACGGTCTCCTCCATCTCCGCCGATGCCGGCGAGCAGAGCCGGTCCTCCACCGCCAACTCCGCCTCGGCGCCGCCGAAGATGGGCAGCATCGGGTACGCCAAGACGGATCCCGCTCCCTTGCTCGCGGCCCGGGTCAAGGCGGCTTCGCCCGCGACCCTGCCTCCCCACTACGAGAACACCGTGCCGCCCCCGGCCAGGGCGCCGGCCGCCGCCCCGGCGCCGGTGCAGCCGGTGGCTCCGCCGCCGCCTTCCGCGAACCGGGCAGGGCGCAGCGATCCGCCGCCCAGCGGCTTTTCCCACTCCAAGCTGTTCGCGGTCGAGGTGGACGAAGCCTTCGCCCATGACCCGGAGCTCGAAGAAGCCTCCATCCGCTTTGCCAACGGGGACGACGCCGGCGCCGAAGCGGGCCTGCTGGAGGCGCTGGGCGCCCAGGGCACCCGCAGCGGCCATGACGAAACCTGGCTGACCCTGTTCGACCTGTACCGCGCAACCGGCCAGCATGAGCGCTTCGAAAGCGCCGCCATCGATTTCGCGGGCCGGTTCAGCCGCTCGGCTCCGCAATGGTTCTCGATTCCGGAGATGGTGGGTCGCATGGCCGCGCCGTCACCGTCGCCTTCTGCCTCCGCCCGGCCGTCGGACTGGGTCAGCCCGTCGACCTTCGGCACGCAGTCGCTGGCCGCGCTCAACGCGGCCCTGGGCAAGTCGGCGCAGCCCTGGCGGCTGGACTGGTCCAAGCTGGTCGCCATCGAAGCGGCGGCGGCCGAGCCGCTGCGCAAGCTGTTCGCCGGCTGGGGCGCCCAGCCGGTGCAACTGCGCTTCATCGGCGCCGATCGCCTGGACGAAGTGCTCAAGAAGGCCACCCCCTCGGGCGACAAGGCGATCCAGCCGGAATGGTGGCGCCTGCGCATGGAAGTGCTGCGCATCATGCACCGGCCCGACGAGTTCGAACTGGCCGCGCTGGACTACTGCGTCACCTACGAGGTGTCCCCGCCGTCATGGGACAGCGCGCGCTGCGAATACAAGCCGCTGGACAGCGATGGCGGCTACCTGTCCGGCCACACCCTCATTGGCGAGTCATCGCACGATTCGCTGGCGTTTGGCGCCAGCGACGGCGACGGGGACACGCAGACGGGCCATTCGCAGCTCTCGCACATCTCGTCCGTGGAACTGGCGGGCCAGATCGTGGGCGACGCCTCGGCCACGCTGGACCGGCTGGAGGCCAAGCTGGCCGGCGCCGATGTCATGGTCATTTCGTGCGCCAAGCTGATCCGCGTGGACTTCTCGGCCGCTGGCACCCTGCTGAACTGGGTGACCTCGCGGCAGGCCGAAGGCCGCCAGGTGCAGTTCAGCGACGTGCATCGCCTGGTGGCGGCCTTCTTCAATGTGATCGGTATCAGCGAGCATTCGCGCGTGGTCACGAGAACGGACTGAGCCCGGGTTATTCGGGGGGCGCCGCCTTGCATTCGTGCAGGCCGTCCCAAGCTGGGAGACATGGAACAATTTCACGGCACCACCATCGTCAGCGTGCGGCGCAAGACCGCTGACGGCTACCAGGTCGCCATCGGCGGCGACGGACAGGTCACGCTCGGCAACATCGTCGTCAAGGGCTCGGCCCGCAAGGTGCGCAAGCTCTACCACGATCAGGTGCTGGCCGGCTTTGCCGGCGCCACGGCGGATGCCTTCACCCTGTTCGAGCGCTTCGAGGCCAAGCTCGAGAAATACCAGGGCCACCTGGTGCGCGCGGCCATCGAGCTGACCAAGGACTGGCGCACCGACCGCGTGCTGCGCCGCCTCGAGGCCATGCTGGCCGTGGCGGACAAGGACGCCTCGCTCATCATCACCGGCAACGGCGATGTGCTGGAGCCCGAGCACGGCATCGTCGCCATCGGCTCCGGCGGCGCCTATGCGCAGGCCGCGGCCAGGGCGCTGCTCGACAACACCGAGCTGCCGGCGCGCGACATCGTGAAGAAGTCGCTCGAGATCGCCGGCGAGCTGTGCATCTACACCAACATGCACCACACCATCGAGACGCTCTGAGCCGGCGGCGCACCCGTTTGCTCACTTTTCGATAGCAAGAAAGAACCGCTCCGCCTGGACATCAGGCCCATTTGCCACTGAAAACGCCCGCCATGTCGTCCATGACCCCCCAGGAGATCGTCTCCGAACTCGACCGCCACATCGTGGGCCAGGCGCAGGCCAAGCGCGCCGTGGCCATTGCCTTGCGCAACCGCTGGCGCCGCCAGCAGGTCGATGAAAAGCTGCGCGGCGAGATCACGCCCAAGAACATCCTGATGATCGGCCCCACCGGCGTGGGCAAGACCGAGATCGCGCGCCGCCTGGCGCGGCTGGCCGATGCGCCCTTCATCAAGGTCGAGGCCACCAAATTCACCGAGGTCGGCTACGTGGGCAAGGACGTGGATTCGATCATCCGCGATCTGGCCGACATGGCCGTCAAGCAGACCCGCGAGACCGAGATGCGCAAGGTGCGCACGCGCGCGGAAGATGCCGCGGAAGACCGCCTGCTCGATGTCCTGATCCCTGCCGCCCGCACGGCGGAGGCCCAGGGCGCCGCGCCGGACAGCGCCGCGCGCCAGGCCTTCCGCAAGAAGCTGCGCGAGGGGCAGCTCGACGACAAGGACATCGAGATCGATCTCGCCGAAGCCCGGCCCCAGCTCGAGATCATGGGGCCGGCCGGCATGGAAGACATGGCCGAGCAGCTGCGCGGCATGTTCAGCCAGTTCGGCGGCCAAAAACGCAAGACGCGCAAGCTCAAGATCGCCGAGGCGATGAAGCTGCTGATCGACGAAGAGGCCGGCAAGCTGGTCAACGAGGACGAGATCAAGACACAGGCCATTGCCAGCGCCGAGCAGAACGGCATCGTGTTCATCGACGAGATCGACAAGGTGGCGTCGCGCTCCGACACGGGCGGTGCCGACGTGTCGCGCCAGGGCGTGCAGCGCGACCTGCTGCCGCTGGTCGAGGGCACGGCCGTGTCCACCAAGTACGGCATGGTCCGCACCGACCACATCCTGTTCATTGCCTCGGGGGCCTTCCACCTGAGCCGGCCCAGCGACCTGATTCCCGAACTGCAGGGGCGCTTCCCGATCCGGGTGGAGCTGCAGTCGCTGTCGGTGCAGGATTTCGAGGCCATCCTGACGCAGACCCATGCTTCGCTGGTGAAGCAGTACCAAGCGCTGCTCGCAACGGAGAATGTCACCATCGAATTCACGCCCGAAGGCATCACGCGGCTGGCGCGCATTGCCTACGAGGTCAACGAACGCACCGAGAACATCGGCGCGCGCCGCCTGTCCACGGCGATGGAGCGCCTGCTCGACGAGGTGAGCTTCGACGCGACCCGGCTGGAGGGCCAGAAGGTGACGATCGACGCGGCCTACGTCGATGCACGCCTGGAGGAACTGAGCCGCAATGAGGATTTGTCCCGTTACATTCTCTAACCCCTTGGGGCAGCAGCCCCATTGCTTCACAAAACACATTCATAGCGCGCGCTAAGTGCTTAATTTAGAACGACTTTCTGGCAATCGAAGCTTGCAAAGTCGCTTCTAAGTCGTTGATTTCATTACAAAAAATCTTGCAAGCGCCTCTTGCGGGCGATTCTTTTCCTGCTACAGTGCAAAAAAGTGCATTTAAGTGGTGAAAAGTGTCTTTTCACTGCGGATGTCGCAGTTGATTTCCACAGCAAGGGCATGTGATCGTGTTTCAAGGGGCTTCATCTCTCAGTCTGGATGCGAAGGGCCGGCTTTCAGTGCCGACCCGGCATCGTGACGTGCTGAATGCCATCGCCGAGGGACAGCTCACGATCACCAAGCATCCGCATGGCTGCCTGATGCTGTTTCCGCGCCCCGAATGGGAGAAATTCCGTGAACGCATCGCGGCCTTGCCGATGAGCGCACAGTGGTGGAAGCGGATTTTTCTCGGCAATGCAATGGATGTGGACATGGATGCGACGGGCCGCGTGCTGGTATCGCCCGAGCTGCGCACGGCGGCCGGCATCACGCGCGACACCATGCTGCTGGGCATGGGCAACCATTTCGAGCTGTGGGACAAGGCGACCTACGACGCCGAGGAGGCGAAGGCGATGCAGGGCGACATGCCCGACGTCTTCAAGGATTTTTCCTTCTGAAAGCCGACGGTGGACACCTCATGGAAACACACCACCGTCTTGTTGAACGAAGCAGTCGATGCTCTCCTCAGCAATCCGGATGCGACCTACATCGACGCCACCTTCGGGCGCGGCGGCCATTCGCGGCTGATTCTCTCCCGGCTGTCCCCCCAGGGCCGGCTGGTCGCCTTCGACAAGGACCCCGATGCCATCGCCGAGGCGCAGCGCCTGGGCGATGCGCGCCTGTCCATCCGCCACGAAGGCTTTCGCCATCTGCAGGAGCTGCCCGCTGCCGGCGCGGCGGGCGTGCTGATGGACCTGGGCGTGAGCTCGCCCCAGATCGACAACCCGGCGCGGGGTTTCAGCTTCCGCTTCGACGGCCCGCTCGACATGCGCATGGACACCACGCGCGGCGAGAGCGTGGCCGAGTGGCTGGCCCATGCAGAAGTTCAACAGATCGCGGAGGTGATACGTGACTACGGCGAAGAACGGTTTGCTCTTCCGGTTGCAAAGGCGATTGTTGCTCGCCGACAGGAACGGGGCCCAATTTCAACCACCGCCGAGCTGGCCCAGCTCGTGGCTGGCGCGGTCAAAACCCGCGAGCCGGGCCAGGACCCTGCAACGCGCACATTTCAGGCTCTTCGGATTTTCATCAACGCCGAGCTTGAAGAGCTGCAACAGGCGCTAGAGGCCAGCCTGCATGTGCTGCAACCCGGAGGCCGGCTCGTGGTGATCAGCTTCCATTCGCTGGAAGACCGCATCGTCAAGCAATTCATCGCGAAGCATGCGCGCGAGGAATACGATCGCCGGGCGCCGTTTGCGCCGCCCAAGGCCATGAAGCTCCAGGCGCTGGACCGCATCCGGCCGTCCGAGGCCGAGGTGGCGGCCAATCCGCGTTCGCGCAGCGCGATCATGCGGGTGGCCGAAAGGACTGCTGCATGAACCGCCGGACCGTTCCCGGGACGACGGCCGCCGCCCGCTGGGCGGCGAGCACCGGTGCCGCTGCGGAGGCCCAGGCATGACCCGGCTCAACATCGTTCTGCTGCTCGCGGTGCTGGCCAGTGCGCTGTACCTCGTGCACACCCAGTACGAATCGCGCCGGCTCTTCACGGAGCTGGACAAGGCGCATGCCGAGTCGCGCCGGCTGGAGCTCGACAACGAGCGCCTGCAGGTGGAAAAGCGCGCGCAGGCCACGCCGCTGCGGGTCGAGAAGCTGGCCAAGGAGCAGCTGCAGATGCGCTCGGCCACGCCGGCGATCACGCAATATGTCACCTATGGCGCCGCGGCGAAGGCTGCCTCCGCGCCGGAGCAGGCGCCATGAGCAAGAGCGTCCTCTACGCCTCCAGCCCGCTGCTGGCGAGCAAGACGCCGGTCTGGCGCAGCAAGTTCATCGTCGCCGCCATCGCCATCGGCTTCGTCGGGCTGGCGGCGCGCGCGGCCTATGTGCAGGTGATCGGCAACGAATTCTTCCAGCGCCAGGGTGAGGTCCGCTTTGCCCGCACCCTGGAGCTGCCGGCCAACCGCGGCCGCATCCTGGACCGCAACGGCCTGATCCTTGCCTCCAGCGTGCCGGCGCCCAGCATCTGGGCCATTCCCGAGGACGTGGAGCGCGACCCGGCCAAATTCAAGCAGCTGGCCCGGCTGCTCGACATGCCGCTGGCCGACCTCAACAAGAAGCTCGAGGACGAGGACAAGACCTTCGTCTGGCTCAAGCGCCAGGTGGATGAGCCGGTGGCCCAGCAGATCCAGGCGTTGGGCATCAAGGGCATCTACATGCGCAAGGAGTACAAGCGCCAGTACCCCGAGGGCGAGTCTGCCGCGCATGTGGTGGGATTCACCAACGTCGAGGACAACGGCCAGGAGGGCGTGGAGCTGGCCTTCAACAAGGAGCTGGCTGGCCGCGCCGGCTCGCGCCGCGTGATCAAGGACCGGCTGGGACGCGTGGTGGAAGACGTGGGCGAGCAGGTGCCGCCGGTCGACGGCAAGGACCTGCAGCTGTCGATCGACAGCAAGGTGCAGTTCTTCGCCTACCAGAAACTGCGCGACACCGTGATCGCCAACAAGGCCAAGGCCGGCAGCGTCGTGGTGCTTGATACCGTGACCGGCGAGGTGCTGGCCATGGCCAACTACCCGAGCTACGAGCCCGACCGGCGGCAGAACCTCACGGGCGCGCAGCTGCGCAACCGCGCGATGACCGACGTGTTCGAGCCCGGCTCGACCATGAAGCCCTTCACCATCGGGCTGGCGCTGGAAACCGGCCGCGTCAAGCCCGACACCGTGATCCAGACCGGGCCCGGGCGCCTCACGATCACCGGCTCGACCATCTCCGACACCCACAACAACGGCGCGCTCACGGTGGAGCAGGTGATCCAGAAATCCAGCAACATCGGCACCACCAAGATCGCGATGATGATGCAGCCGCGCGAGATGTGGGAGGTCTTCTCGGCAGCGGGCTTCGGCCAGAAGCCGCAGATCACCTTCCCCGGCGCGGTCACGGGCCGGCTGCGCCCGTTCAAGAGCTGGCGGCCGATCGAGCAGGCCACCATGTCCTATGGCTACGGACTCTCGGCTTCGCTGTTCCAGATGGCGCGCTCGTACACCGTGTTCGCGCACGACGGCCAGATCATCTCCGCCACCCTGCTCAAGACCAGCGAGCCGGCGGCGGGCGTGCAGGTGCTGTCGGCCAAGACCGTGGCCGAAGTGCGCAAGATGCTGCAGATGGCCGCCGGCCCCGGCGGCACCGGGCCGAAGGCGCAGACCATGGGCTACTCGGTGGGCGGCAAGTCCGGCACGGCACACAAGCAGGAAGGCAAGGGCTACGCGGGCCACAAGTACCGCGCCTGGTTCACCGGCATGGCACCGATCGAGAAGCCGCGCATCATCGTCGCGGTGATGATCGACGAGCCCAGCGCCGGGCAGTACTACGGCGGCGCGGTCGCGGCCCCGGTGTTCAGCGAGGTGGTGCAGCAGACCCTGCGCATGATGGGCGTGCAGCCCGACATGGCTGTCAAGCCGCAGATCGTGGCCGACGCGGTGGAGGAGTCGTTCTGATGCAGGAACTCCGCACCCCCGCCCAGGCCGCGCAATGGCTGCACTCGCGCATGAGCGGCACGCTGCATGTCGACAGCCGCCGCATCGGCGCAGGCGACGGCTTCATCGCCTGGCCCGGCGCGGCCACCGACGGCCGCCAGTACGTCGGCGCCGCGCTGGCGCAGGGCGCGGCCGCCTGCCTGGTGGAGAAAGCCGGCGTGGCGGCCTACGGCCTGGGCGGCGATGCCGTGGCGGTCTATGAACATCTGAAGGCGGCTACCGGTCCGATTGCCGCCGCGTTCTATGGCGAGCCGACGCGCGAGCTCGACGTGATCGCCATCACCGGCACCAACGGCAAGACCTCGAGTGCCTGGTGGCTGGCGCAGGCGCTATCGAATGTGAAGCACCCCGCGCCCATCCCATGCGGACTTGTGGGCACTTTGGGCATTGGAAAGCCGCCTGAGGTGGTGGCCAACGGCCTGACCACGCCGGACCCGGTGCTGCTGCAGCGGCATTTCCGCCATTTCCTGGACGAGGGCCTGGCCGCCTGCGCGATCGAAGCCTCATCGATCGGCCTCGCCGAGCGCCGGCTGGACGGCACGCGCATCCGCATCGCCGTGTTCACCAACTTCACCCACGACCACCTGGACTATCACGGCTCGATGGAGGCCTACTGGCAGGCCAAGGCCGAACTGTTCCGCTGGCCGGGGCTCGAGGCTGCCGTGGTCAACATCGACGACATGCAGGGCGTCGACCTGGCCGGCACGCTGGCCAACACGCCGCTGAACCTGTGGACGGTGTCCTGCGAGGGCGCGGCCCGGCTGCAGGCGCGCGACATCGGCTACGGCAGCCAGGGCCTGCGCTTCACGGTGGCGGAAGGCCCGGAGCGCCACGAACTCGAGACGGCCCTGATCGGCCAGTACAACGTGACCAACCTGCTGGGCGTGATCGCCACCATGCGGGCCCTGGGCGTGGCGCTGGCCGAGGCCGTGCAGGCCTGCCGCCGCCTGCTGCCGGTGCCCGGCCGCATGGACTGTCTGACCGAAGCCGGGCAGCCCCTGGTGGCGGTGGACTATGCCCACACGCCCGATGCATTGGACAAGGCGCTGGCCGCGCTGCGGCCGCTGAGCACCCGCCGGGGCGGCCGGCTCTGGTGCCTGTTCGGCTGCGGCGGCGACCGCGATCCGGTCAAGCGTCCGCTGATGGCGGCCGTGGCCGAGAAAAACGCCGACGAGGTGGTGATCACCAGCGACAACCCGCGCAGCGAGAAGCCCGAGGCCATCATCTGCCAGATCCTGCTGGGCCTGAGCCACGGCGACCTGGCGCGCGTGCAATCCGACCGGGCCCTGGCGATTGCCGAAACCATCGGCCAGGCCGAGCCGCAGGACGTGGTGCTGATTGCCGGCAAGGGGCACGAGGACTACCAGGAAGTGGCCGGCATCAAGCACCCGTTTTCAGACAAGGACCAGGCCCGCCTGGCGCTGCAGCGCAGAAAGGTGGGCGCATGAGCGTCGCCCGCCCGTTCGAAGGCGCCAAGGCCCCCGTGCGGGCCAGCGCCGGAGCCTCCCATTCCATGATGACATTGCAACAGGCGCTGGCCTGGATTCCCGGCGGCCGGCTCGTGGGAGACGGCGCCGTGCCCGTGCTGCGCGTGCACACCGACACACGCACGCTGCAGCCCGGCGACCTGTTCGTGGCGCTCCAGGGCGAGCGCTTCGACGCCCATGATTTTCTTGCCGAGGCCAAGGCGCGGGGCGCCGTGGCCGCCATCGCGCAGCGTGGCCTGGCCGGCGCCGGCCTGCCGGGCATCGAGGTCGCCGACAGCAAACGGGCGCTGGGCGCGCTGGCCGCGGGCTGGCGCGCGCAGTTCAGCCTGCCGCTGCTCGCGGTGACCGGCAGCAATGGCAAGACCACGGTGACGCAGATGATTGCCGCGATCCTGCGCAACTGGAAAGGCGCGGCTGCCTTCGCCACCCAGGGCAATCTCAACAACGACATCGGCGTGCCGCTCACGCTGCTGCGCCTGCGCGCCGTGCATGCCGTGGCCGTGGTCGAACTGGGCATGAATCATCCCGGCGAGATCGCCAGCCTCGCGGCCATGGCCCGGCCCACGGTGGCGCTGGTCAACAACGCCCAGCGCGAACACCTGGAGTTCATGGCCACGGTGGAAGCCGTGGCGCGGGAAAACGGCGCGGTGATCGAATCGCTGGCGCCCCAGGGCGTGGCCGTGTTTCCGGCCGACGACGCCTACACCCCGATCTGGACGGCGCTCGCGGGGTCGCGCGCCTGCATGAGTTTCGGCACCGCTGCCGGTGCCGACATCAGTTTGGCCGGTATTGAGTGGAAGCAGGGGCATTGGCAGGTGGGCGTGCAGACGCCTGCCGGGCCGTTGGCTTACGAGCTCCATATCGCCGGCCGCCACAACGTACGCAACTCGCTGGCCGCCGTGGCCTGCACGCTGGCCGCCGGCGTGCCGCTGGCCGCGATCGCGCAGGGGCTGGGCGGCTTCGAGCCGGTCAAGGGGCGCTCGCGCGCGCTCGGCGTCACGCTGGCCGGCCGCCCGCTCACGCTGGTGGACGACACCTACAACGCCAACCCCGACTCGGTGCGCGCCGCGATCGAGGTGCTGGCCGAGCTGCCGGGCCCGCGCCTGCTGGTGCTGGGCGACATGGGCGAGGTGGGCGACCAGGGCCCGCAGTTCCACGCCGAAGTCGGCGCGCATGCCAAGGCCCTGGGCATCGAAACCCTGTTCACGCTCGGGACGCAGTCGGCGCGTGCTGCCGACAGCTTTGGCGCTGGCCGGCATTTCGACGGCATCGAGGCGCTGAACGCCGCCGTGCTGGCCGAGCTCGCGCATACCGCCAGCGTGCTGGTCAAGGGCTCGCGCTTCATGAAGATGGAGCGGGTGGTCGAGGCCATCACCGCGCAGGCGCAACAACCACAACAACAAGACAAGGAGGAAGGCCATGCTGCTTAGCCTCGCCCAATGGCTTCAGTCGCTGTCCCCTGAATTCGGCGCCTTCCGGGTGTTCCAGTACCTGACCTTCCGCGCCGTCATGGCCGCGCTGACGGCACTGCTGATCGGCCTGCTGGCCGGACCCTACGTGATCCGCCGCCTGACCGAACTCAAGATCGGACAGCCGATCCGCGGCTATGGCATGGAGACGCACCTGTCCAAGCAGGGCACGCCCACCATGGGCGGCGTGCTGATCCTGCTGTCGATCGCGGTCTCCACGCTGCTGTGGTTCGACCTGAGCAACCGCTTCGTCTGGATCGTGCTGCTGGTCACCCTGGGCTTCGGCGCCATCGGCTGGGTCGATGACTGGCGCAAGGTGGTGCACAAGGACCCTGAGGGCATGCGCTCGCGCGAGAAATACTTCTGGCAGTCCGTGATCGGCCTGGTGGCCGCGCTGTACCTGGTGTTCAGCATCTCGGAGAGCTCCAACCTGCGGGTGCTGGAGCTGTTCTTCAAATGGGTGCAGTCGGGCTTCGACGTCAACCTGCCGCCCAAGGCCGGCCTGCTGCTGCCGTTCATCAAGGAGGTGAGCTACCCGCTGGGCGTGTTCGGCTTCGTGATCATGACCTACCTGGTCATCGTGGGATCGAGCAACGCCGTCAACCTGACCGACGGCCTGGATGGCCTGGCCATCATGCCGGTGGTGATGGTGGGCTCGGCGCTCGGGGTGTTCGCCTACGTTACGGGCAGCTCGGTGTACTCGAAGTACCTGTTCTTTCCGTACATCCCGGGTTCCGGCGAGCTGCTGATCTTCTGCTCGGCCATGGCCGGCGCGGGGCTGGCGTTCCTGTGGTTCAACACGCACCCGGCCCAGGTCTTCATGGGCGACGTGGGCGCGCTGGCGCTGGGCGGGGCGCTCGGCACCATCGCGGTGATCGTGCGCCAGGAAATCGTGCTGGCCATCATGGGCGGCATCTTCGTGGTGGAAGCGCTGTCGGTGATGATGCAGGTGCTGTACTTCAAGTACACCAAGAAGCGCTACGGCGAGGGCCGGCGCATCCTCAAGATGGCGCCGCTGCACCACCATTTCGAGAAGAGCGGCTGGAAGGAAACGCAGGTCGTCGTGCGTTTCTGGATCATCACCATGCTGCTGTGCCTGGTGGGCCTGTCCACCCTGAAGCTGAGGTAGCCGGTGAACCAGCTCAAGGACCTTCACGTTCTGATCCTGGGCCTCGGCGCGTCCGGGCTCGCCATGGCACGCTGGTGCGCGCGCTTCGGTGCGCGCGTGACCGTCGCCGACACGCGGGAGCACCCGCCGCAGCTCGAGAGCCTGTGCCGCGAGGCGCCGCAGGCGGTGTTCGCCGCCGGACCGTTCGCCGCCGCGCTGGTCGAGGGCACCGACGTGCGCGCCGTGTTCACGAGCCCGGGCCTGCCGCCGGCGGCCGTGGCACCGGTCGTGGACGCCGCCGCCGCGATGGGGCTGTGGACGGGCAACGAGCTGAGCCTGTTCGCCCAGGCCCTGCGCGAACTCAGGACCGACCTCGGCTACGCACCGCAGGTGCTGGCCATCACGGGCACCAATGGCAAGACCACGGTCACGTCGCTCACGGGGCAACTGGTCGAGCGTGCCGGCAAGAGCGTGGCGGTGGCGGGCAACATCGGCCCGACCCTGCTCGATACCTTGGCTGCAAAGCTGGACGAGCAGCAGGCCCACGCCGCCGCGCAGGCCGAGATTCAAGAAGATCCGGAAGACATACAGGACGCACCCACAGAACCGCCCGCGGCGGGCCCGGCAGAGGCCAGCACGCCCGTGGCCGACGAGCCCGGCGTCGAGGATGTACATCCCAGGGACCTCAGTGACGCTGAAGAAGCACCGGAGGCCAAATTCGAGGCGCAGGACGAGCCGCCCGAGCCCGACGAAGAGCCCCCGGTCGTGCTGCCCCCGCCCGAGGAGCCGAAGGTCAGCCTCGTGCTGCCCCAGGTCTGGGTGCTCGAACTCTCGAGCTTCCAGCTCGACGGGGCGCGTGGGTTCGAGCCCAGCGCCGCGGTGGTGCTCAACATCAGCCAGGACCACCTGGACTGGCATGGCAGCCTGCAGGCCTATGCAGCCGCCAAGGCGCGCGTCTTCGGCCAGCAAGGGCTGATGATCCTGAACCGCGAAGACCCGATGGTGATGGCCATGCTGCCCGAGCCGGTGCGGGTCCGGCTGCAGCGCCCCCTGGTGCGCACCCACGTCACCTTCGGTGGCGACATGCCGCAGCGGCCGGGCGACTTCGGGCTGGAGCTGATCAACGGCATGGCCTGGCTGGTGCGCGCCCTGGAGGCGGACGAGACGCGCAAGAAGCGCAAGGGCGATGAAGAAGAGCTGCATATCCAACGCCTGATGCCGGCCGACGCGCTGCGCATCCGTGGCCGCCACAACGCCGTCAACGCGCTGGCTGCGCTGGCGCTGGCCAGTGCGGCGGGCTGCAGCCTGGCGCCCATGCTCTACGGGCTGCGCGAGTACCGGGGCGAGCCGCACCGCGTCGAGCCCGTGGCCATCGTCGACGGGATCGAGTATTTCGACGACAGCAAGGGCACGAACGTGGGCGCCACGGTGGCCGCGCTGCAGGGCCTGGGCGCCGAGCGCCGCGTGGTGGTGATCCTGGGTGGTGACGGCAAGGGCCAGGATTTCTCGCCGCTGGCCGCGCCGGTGGCGCGCCATGCGCGCGCGGCGGTGCTGATCGGGCGCGACGGGCCGCAGATCCGGGCCGCGCTGGAATCGACCGGCGTGCCGCTGCTCGATGCCGCTTCCATGGAGCAGGCCGTGGCGCTGGCCACGCAGCAGGCCGGTGCGGGCGATGCGGTGCTGATGTCGCCGGCCTGCGCGAGCTTCGACATGTTCGACAACTACGAGCACCGGGCCCGCGTCTTCCGCGAGGCGGTGGATGAACTGGCCCAGGGCGGCGGCGCGCTGGCGCTGAGCGGCGGGCCGGAGGAGGCGGTATGAGCGGCAGCCTGGTCGATCGCCTTACCGGCTGGTTCAGCGGCTTGCCGCGTGCGGCCGCCGATGCCCTGCCGGTGCGCGTGGGCGGCACCGAATTCACGCGCACCACCGCGGCGCCGCGGCAGGTGGCCGGCTTCGACCAGGCGCTGCTCTGGGTCACGGTGGCGCTGCTGGCCTGGGGCCTCGTGATGGTGTATTCCGCCTCGATCGCGATGCCCGACAACCCGCGGTTCGCCCGCTATGCGCACACCTATTTCCTGACGCGGCACCTGATCTCGCTGGCCGTGGCGTTCGTGGTCTCGCTGATCGCCTTCCAGGTGCCGCTGTCCACCTGGGAAAAGATCGCGCCCTGGCTGTTCGTGGCCTCGCTGATCCTGCTGATCGCGGTGCTGATCCCGCATGTGGGTAGCGTGGTGAATGGCGCGCGCCGCTGGATCTCGCTCGGGTTCATGGGCTTCCAGCCGTCCGAGCTGGCCAAGCTTGCGGTGCTGCTGTACGCGGCCGACTACATGGTGCGCAAGATGGACGTGAAGGAGCGCTTCTTCCGCGCCGTGCTGCCGATGGCGGTGGCCGTGGCCGTGGTCGGCCTGCTGCTGCTGGCCGAACCCGACATGGGCGCCTTCATGGTGATCGCGGTGATCGCCATGGGCATCCTGTTCCTGGGCGGCGTCAACGCGCGCATGTTCTTCCTGATCGCCACTGTCATGGTGGTGGCCTTCGGCCTGATGGTGATGCTGTCGGACTGGCGGCGCGAGCGCATCTTCGCCTACCTCGACCCCTGGAGCGAGAAGCATGCCCTGGGCAAGGGCTACCAGCTCTCGCATTCGCTGATCGCGATCGGCCGCGGCGAAATCTTCGGCGTCGGCCTGGGCGGCAGCGTGGAAAAACTGCATTGGCTGCCCGAGGCGCACACCGACTTCCTGCTGGCCGTGATCGGCGAGGAGTTCGGCCTGATCGGCGTGCTGTGCGTGATCGGCCTGTTCCTCTGGCTCACGCGCCGCATCATGCACATCGGTCGCCAGGCGATCGCGCTGGACCGCGTGTTCGCGGGGTTGGTGGCGCAGGGCGTGGGGATCTGGGTCGGCTTCCAGGCCTTCATCAACATGGGCGTGAACCTCGGCGCGCTGCCGACCAAGGGCCTGACGCTGCCGCTCATGAGCTATGGCGGCTCGGCCATCCTGATGAACCTGGTGGCGATCGCGCTGGTGCTGCGCATCGACTATGAAAACCGGCTGCTCATGCAGGGAGGGCGCAGGACATGACGCAACGCTGCGCTCTGGTCATGGCGGGCGGCACGGGGGGGCACATCTTCCCCGGCCTGGCCGTGGCCGAGGCCCTGCGCGAGCGCGGCTGGCGCGTGCACTGGCTGGGCGGGCCCGACAGCATGGAAAGCCGCATCGTGCCTCCGCGCGGCTTCGCCTTCGAGACCATCGCCTTCTCGGGCGTGCGCGGCAAGGGCTTGAGCACGCTGGTGCTGCTGCCGCTGCGCCTGCTCAAGGCCTTCTGGCAGAGCCTCCAGGCGGTGCGCCGCGTCAAGCCCGACGTGGTGGTGGGCCTGGGTGGCTACATCACCTTCCCGGCCGGCATGATGAGCGTGCTGCTGGGCCGGCCGCTGGTGCTGCACGAGCAGAATTCGGTGGCCGGCATGGCCAACAAGGTGCTGGCGGGCGTGGCCGACCGCGTGTTCAGCGCCTTCCCCGAGGTGCTGAAGAAGGCGCGCTGGGTCGGCAACCCGATGCGCGCGGCCTTCCTGCAGCAGCCCGGCCCTGCCGAGCGCTTTGCCGGCCGCAGCGGCCCGCTCAAGCTGCTGGTGGTCGGCGGCAGCCTGGGCGCCCGGGCGCTCAACGAGATCGTGCCGAAGGCGCTGGCGCTGATTCCGCCGGCGCAGCGACCCGCGGCACTGCACCAGAGCGGCGCCAAACAGATCGACGAACTGCGCGCCAACTACGCGGCCGCGGGCGTGCAGGCCGAGCTCACGCCCTTCATCGACGACACGGCCCAGGCCTTCGCCGAAGCCGATCTGGTGATCTGCCGCGCCGGCGCCAGCACCGTGACGGAGATTGCCGCCGTGGGCGCGGCCGCGCTGTTCGTGCCGTTCCCGTCCGCGGTGGACGACCACCAGACCACGAACGCCCGGTTCCTGGTCGATGCGGGCGGCGGCTGGCTGGTGCCGCAGCGGGACCTGACGCCCGAGAGCCTGGCCGTCATGTTGCAGGCCACGGAGCGCTCCGAGCTGCTGCAATGCGCCGAGGCGGCCCACCGGATGCGAAAAACCGATGCCACGGCCGAAGTCGTGGCCGCTTGCGAGGAGCTGGCAGCATGAAGCATGCCATCAAGCACATCCATTTCGTCGGGGTCGGCGGCTCCGGCATGTCCGGCATCGCCGAGGTGCTGTTGAACCTGGGCTACACCATCTCGGGCTCCGACCTGTCCGACAGCGCCACGCTGCGCCGCCTGGCCGCGCTGGGCATCCGGACCTTCGTGGGCCACGACGCGGCCCATGTGGAAGGCGCCGATGCGGTGGTCACCTCCACCGCGGTGCAGCCCGACAATCCGGAGGTGATCGCGGCGCGCGAGAAGAAGATCCCCGTGGTGCCGCGCGCGCTGATGCTGGCCGAGCTGATGCGCCTGAAGCAGGGCATCGCGATCGCGGGCACGCATGGCAAGACCACCACCACCAGCCTGGTGGCCAGCGTGCTGGCCGAAGCCGGGCTGGACCCGACCTTCGTGATCGGCGGCCGGCTCAACAGCGCCGGCGCCAACGCCAAGCTCGGCACGGGCGACTACATCGTGGTCGAGGCCGACGAGTCCGACGCCTCGTTCCTGAACCTGCTGCCCGTGATGGCGGTCGTGACCAACATCGATGCCGACCACATGGAAACCTACGGGCACGACTTCGGCCGCCTGAAGGGCGCCTTCGTCGACTTCCTGCACCGCATGCCGTTCTACGGCGTGGCCATCCTGTGCACCGACGACGCGGCCGTGCGCGAGATCGTGCCGCAGGTGTCCTGCCCGGTCACCAGCTACGGCTTCGGCGAGGACGCGCAGGTGCGCGCCATCAACGTGCGTGCGCAGGCCGGCCAGATGCACTTCACCGTGCAGCGGCGCAACGGCGTCACGCTGCCCGACCTGGACATCGTGCTCAACCTCGCGGGCGAGCACAACGTGCTCAACGCGCTGTCGGTGATCGCGGTGGCGGCGGAGCTGAACCTGCCCGATGCGGCGGTGCAGAAGGCCCTGGCGGAGTTCAAGGGCGTGGGCCGGCGCTTCCAGCGCTATGGCGAGGTGCCGGTGGCGCCTGCCAACGGCGGCGGCACGTTCACGCTGATCGAGGACTATGGCCACCACCCGGTCGAGATGGCGGCCACGCTGGCCGCCGCGCGCGGTGCCTTTCCGGGGCGGCGCCTGGTGCTGGCGTTCCAGCCCCACCGCTACACCCGCACGCGCGACTGCTTCGAGGATTTCGTCAAGGTCATCGGCCAGGGCGCGGACGGCGTGCTGCTGGCCGAGGTCTATGCCGCCGGCGAAGCGCCCATCGTGGCGGCCGACGGCCGCTCGCTGACGCGCGCGCTGCGCGTGGCGGGCAAGGTCGAGCCGGTGTTCGTGGACGACATTGCCGACATGCCGCAGGCCATCGCGGACAACGCGCGCGATGGCGACGTGGTGATGTGCATGGGCGCGGGCTCGATCGGCGCCGTGCCCGCGAAAGTCATCGAGATGCTACAGAAAACGGAGCGTGAAATGCCCAAGGGGCAAGGACTATGAGCCAGTTTGATTCAAAAATCGGGAAAGTGGCCGTGCTCATGGGCGGCGCCTCGGCCGAGCGCGAGGTGTCGCTGATGTCGGGCCAGGGCGTGCTGCAGGCACTGCGCTCGCGCGGCATCGACGCCCATGCGTTCGACCCTTCGCTGCGCGACCTCGGCGAGCTGCGCAAGGAAGGCTTCGAGCGCTGCTTCATCGCGCTGCACGGCCGCCACGGCGAGGACGGCACGGTGCAGGGCGCGCTGGAGCTGCTCGGCATTCCCTACACCGGCTCGGGCGTCATGGCCTCCAGCGTGGCCATGGACAAGGTGATGACCAAGCGCGTGTGGAGCGCCGAGGGCCTGCCCACGCCGAAGTACGTGTGGCTGGCGCCGGACCAGCAGGAGCGCGTGCGCGTGCGCACCGTGCCCGACGAGCTGGGCCTGCCGTTGATCGTCAAACCGCCGCGCGAGGGCTCCTCGATCGGCGTGACCAAGGTCATGGGTTACTCGCAGATGCAGGACGCGGTGCAGCTGTCGGCGCGCTACGACCCCGACGTGCTGTGCGAGGAGTTCATCGAGGGCGAGGAAGTGACCTGCCCGGTGCTGGGCGAAGGCGCGAGCGCCCATGCGCTGCCGGTGATCCGCATCCTGGCGCCCGAGGGCGCCTACGACTACCAGAACAAGTACTTCACCGACGACGTGAAATACCAGTGCCCGAGCGGCCTGCCCGAGGCCGAGGAGCGCGAGATCCAGCGCATCGTGCTGGCGTCCTACCGCTCGCTGGGCTGCCGCGGCTGGGGCCGCGCCGACCTGATGATCCGCGCCAGCGACCGCAAGCCCTTCCTGCTGGAGATGAATACCTCGCCCGGCATGACCAGCCACTCGCTGGTGCCGATGTCGGCCCGTGCGGCCGGCATCAGCTATGAGGAGCTGTGCGTGAGGGTGCTGCTGTCGGCCTCGCTCGACCACCGCCTGCTTCCTGGAGCGCCTGCATGACCCAGACGCTGCCCGCGCCGTTCGACGTCAAGCTCATGAACATGGTCGCCACGACCCTGTTCCTGGCCTGCGTCGCCATGGCGTTGGCGGCGGTGGTGTGGTGGGCGCTGCGCAACCCGGTGTTCGCCATCGGCGGCATCACGGTGCAGGGCGAGGTGGCCCACAACAACGCCGTCACCCTGCGCGCCAACGTAGCGCCTAGGCTGGCGGGCAATTTCTTCACGGCGGACCTGGCGCAGGTGCGCGCCATCTTCGAGTCCGTGCCCTGGGTGCGCCATGCGGTGGTGCGGCGTGAGTTCCCCAACCGCCTGGACGTGACGCTGCAGGAGCATCAGCCCGTGGCCTATTGGGGGGCGGACGGCGAGTCCCGGCTGGTCAACAGTTTCGGCGAGGTGTTCGAGGCCAACGTGGACGAGGTGGAGGCGGACGAACTGCCGCACCTGAGCGGCCCCGATGGCCAGGCGGCCCAGGTGCTGGCGATGTACCGCGTGCTCAAGCCGCTGTTTGCGCCACTCGACGCCACGGTGGAAGAGCTCGACCTGTCCGGGCGCGGCGGCTGGCGCGTGCAGCTCGACAGCGGCGCGGCGATCGAGCTCGGCCGCGGCTCGCCCGGAGAAGTGGCGGCGCGTGTGCAGCGTTTCACGCACACGCTGACGCAGGTAGTTTCGAAGTATGGACGGAAGGCGGACTCGCTGGAAGCGGCCGATCTGCGCCACGCCGATGGTTACGCGCTGCGCTTGCGCGGCGTGACCACGGTGGGCGCGGACGCCCGCAAGAAGTAGCGGGAACCCAAGACACAACAGGTGCATATATGGCAAAAGAGTACAAGGACCTGGTCGTCGGGCTGGATATCGGGACCGCCAAGGTGATGGTGGTGGTGGCCGAGGTGCTGCCCGGCGGCGAGCTCAAGCTCGCGGGGCTGGGCATCGCGCCGAGCAATGGCTTGAAGCGCGGCGTGGTGGTCAACATCGACGCCACGGTGCAGAGCATCCAGCAGGCGCTCAAGGAGGCCGAGCTGATGGCCGACTGCAAGATCACGCGCGTCTACACCGGCATCACCGGCAGCCACATCCGCGGCATCAACTCCAGCGGCATGGTGGCGGTGAAGGACCGCGAGGTCACGCAGGCCGACGTGGCGCGCGTGGTGGAGACCGCCAAGGCCATCAACATCTCGACCGACCAGCGTTTGCTGCTGGTGGAGCCGCAGGAGTTCGTGATCGACGGCCAGGACGTCAAGGAGCCGATCGGCATGAGCGGCATCCGCCTGGAGGCCAAGGTGCACATCGTCACCGGCGCGCAGAGTGCGGCCGAGAACATCATCAAGTGCGTGCGCCGCTGCGGCCTCGACGTGGACCAGCTCATGCTCAACCCGCTGGCCTCGAGCCTGGCGGTTCTGACCGAGGACGAGCGCGAGCTCGGCGTGGCGCTGGTGGACATCGGCGCCGGCACCACCGACGTGGCGATCTTCACCAACGGCGCGATCCGCCATACGGCCGTGATCCCGATCGCGGGCGACCTGATCACCAGCGACATCGCGATGGCGCTGCGCACGCCTACCAAGGACGCCGAGGACATCAAGGTCGAGGCCGGCTACGCCAAGCAGCTGCTGGCCGACCCCGAGCAGCAGGTGGAAGTGCCGGGCCTGGGCGACCGCGGCCCGCGCATGCTGAGCAAGCAGGCGCTGGCCGGCGTGATCGAACCGCGCATCGAGGAGATCTTCTCGCTGGTGCAGCAGGTGGTGCGCGAATCGGGCTACGAGGAAGTGCTGTCCTCGGGCATCGTGCTCACTGGCGGCAGCGCCGTGATGCCGGGCATGGTGGAGCTGGGCGAGGACATCTTCCTCAAGCCGGTGCGCCGCGGCATCCCGAAGTATGCGAGCGCGCTGTCGGACATGGTGGCCCAGCCGCGCGCGGCCACCGTGATGGGCCTGCTCGAGGAGGCGCGCCTGGCGCGCCTGCGCGGTTTCAAGGTGGCGCAGAAGAACGGCTCCATGAAAACCGCCATGGGCCGCGTCAAGGACTGGTTCGTGGGGAACTTCTGACCATGAAACACAAACTCTGGCTCGCGCGCGGCAGCCCTCACTGGCGATGGCGGTGCACCGATCCGCCGTCATGAACGTTCATGACGCACCCCAACGCAATTACATGGCAACTGCACTATTCAGGAAAAATCAGGAGTAAGAACATGAGCATCGAAATGATTGAAGTAGAGGAATTCAATTTGGGCACCCAGATCAAGGTGATCGGCGTGGGCGGCGGCGGCGGCAACGCGGTCGGGCACATGATCGAGCGCCATGTGCAGGGTGTGGAATTCATCTGCGCCAACACCGACGCGCAGGCCCTGGCCCGCAGCTCCTCGCACAAGACCATCCAGCTCGGCCAGAGCGGCCTGGGCGCCGGCAGCAAGCCCGACAAGGGCCGCGACGCGGCGGAAGCGGCGGCGGACGACATCCGCGAGGCCATCGACGGCGCGCACATGCTGTTCATCACCGCCGGCATGGGCGGCGGCACCGGCACCGGCGCCGCACCGGTGATCGCGCGCATCGCCAAGGAGATGGGCATCCTCACCGTGGGCGTGGTCACCAAGCCGTTCGACTGGGAAGGCGGCCGCCGCATGACCAATGCCGACAACGGCCTGGCCGAGCTCGAGGCCAACGTCGATTCGCTGATCGTGGTGCTCAACGAGAAGCTGCTCGAGGTGCTGGGCGACGACATCACCCAGGACGAGGCCTTCGCCCATGCCAACGACGTGCTCAAGAACGCCGTGGGCGGCATCGCCGAGATCATCAACGTGCCCGGCCATGTGAACGTCGACTTCGAGGACGTGCGCACCGTGATGGGCGAACCCGGCAAGGCCATGATGGGCACGGCCGTGGCGGCCGGCCCGGACCGCGCGCGCATCGCTGCCGAGCAGGCCGTGGCCTGCCCGCTGCTCGAAGGCATCGACCTGTCGGGCGCCAAGGGCGTGCTGGTGCTGATCACCGCGGCCAAGGGTTCGCTGAAGCTCAGCGAGTCCAAGCTCGCGATGAACACCATCCGCGCCTATGCCTCGCCCGACGCGCATGTGATCTACGGCACGGCCTACGACGACGACCTCGGCGACGAGATCCGCGTGACCGTGGTGGCCACCGGCCTGTCGCGCCAGGGCGCGCGCCGCACCGCGCCGCCGCTGCAGGTGCTGCGCACCGGCACCGACAACGTGCCGTTCCATGTGCCGACCGTCAACGCGACCGTCGGCGGTCCCGGCGCGGCGGCGATGGGGGGCGGCATGGCCCAGCCCGACTACAACGGCATGGCCGTGCCCAGCGTGTGGCGCACCAACCGCACCCAGGCGGCGGCCAAGGTCGACGCGCTGGCCTCGGGCGGCATGGACGACTTCGAGATCCCGGCCTTCCTGCGCAAGCAGGCGGATTGATCGACCACCCCCGAAGCGGCCTGCGGCCGCTTCCCCCTCGAGGGGGCGCCACCAGCGGCCCGGCATAGCCGGTTCCGCGGTGGCCGCGAACGGGCCGCGCTGCGCGGGCCCTTGGGGCGGCAATGGTGTGGATAGCCAGAATCCATCTAGCTGAGCGCTGCAGACAGCGCTCTCCCGAATAAAATCATGGGCATGCTCCAGCAACGCACCCTCAAATCCCTGACCAAGGCCGTCGGCGTCGGCCTGCACAGCGGCCAGCGGGTGGAGCTCACGCTGCGGCCCGCGCAGCCGGACACGGGCATCGTGTTCCGGCGCGTGGACCTGCCCGAGCCGGTGGACATTCCGATCTCGGCGCTGGCGGTCAACGACACGCGCCTGGCCTCCACCATCTCGATGGGCGGCGCCAAGGTGCAGACGGTCGAGCACCTGATGTCGGCATTCGCCGGGCTCGGCATCGACAACCTCTACGTGGACATCACCGCCGAGGAGGTGCCGATCCTGGACGGCTCGGCGGCGTCGTTCGTGTTCCTGCTGCAAAGCGCCGGCATCGAGCTGCAGAAGGCGCCCCGGCGCTTCATTCGCGTGACCCGGCCGGTCGAGGTGCGCGAGGGGCAGGGCGACCACCTCAAGTGGGCCCGGCTCGATCCGTACCACGGCTACAAGCTCAGCTTCGAGATCGATTTCGCGCACCGCGTGGTCGACTCCACCGGCCAGCGCGTGGAGTTCGACCTGAGCTCGGGCTCCTACACGCGCGACATCGCGCGCGCGCGTACCTTCGGCTTCACCAAGGACCTGGAGATGATGCGCGCCAACGGCCTGGCCCTGGGCGGCGGGCTGGACAACGCCATCGTGATGGACGACTACAAGGTGCTCAACAGCGACGGCCTGCGCTACGACGACGAGTTCGTCAAGCACAAGATCCTCGACGCCATGGGCGACCTCTATCTGATCGGCAAGCCGCTGCTGGCGGCCTACAGCGCCTTCCGCTCCGGCCACGCGCTCAACAACAAGCTGCTGCGCGAGCTGCTGTCGCGCACCGATGCCTACGAAGTCGTGACCTTCGACGACGAGAAGCAGGCCCCCGCGGGTTTCGCCCGGCCGGCGCGCGCCTGGTAGCGCCGGCGGCCCGTTTTCCGTTCTCGCCATGCTGCTGTTCCGCTGGACGATCATGCTGCTGCTGTTCGCCGCGGCCGTGTCGTTCGCCTTCTACGCCGGCACGGGCCAGCCGCGCTACAAGCGCTTCGGCCTCGTCGTCCTCAAATGGACGCTGATCGCGGCATTCTGTTTCTTTGCCGTGCTGATTCTCGAACGGCTGGCCTGAGCGGCCTGGCCCCTCAGCGGCTGCGCCCGTCGCGGTACATGCCCGTGCTCTTGCGCTGCAGGCCGGTGGCGGCGGCCAGCCGGCCCATGGCCTGCCCGACATGCGCATGCGTGATCGCCAGGCCCAGGGCGTCGGCGGCGTCCGGGCCGGGCAGGCCGGGCAGCTTGAGCAGGCGCTTGACCATCTCCTGCACCTCGGCCTTGCCGGCCTTGCCATAGCCGGCAATCGCCTTCTTCATCTGCAGCGCGGTGTACTCGGCCACCGCGAGGTCGCACGACACCAGCGCGGTGACGCAGGCGCCGCGGGCCTGGCCCAGCAGCAGCGTGGCCTGCGGGTTGACGTTGACGAACACGATCTCGACCGACGCCATCTCGGGCTGGTAGCGCGCCACCACCTCGCCAATGCCCTGGAACAGCACCTTGAGCCGCGCCGGCAGGTCGCCGGTGGGCAGGTGCGTGGTCTTGATCGTGCCGCTGGCCACGTAGGCCAGCGCCGGCCCTTCCGCGTCGATCACGCCGAAGCCGGTGGTCTGCAGTCCGGGGTCGATGCCGAGGATGCGCATGTGCTATGAAATTTGTAGCAACAAAGAACCGTGGGGCGCGGACCTACAGGCCAAAATACCACCGAACGGAGTGGAAAAACACCGGTGCGGCGAAACACAGGGCGTCGACCCGGTCGAGCAGGCCGCCCGCGCCGGTCACCGACTGGCCCTGGGCGCCCCAGTTGGTGATGCCGCGGTCGCGCTTGAGGGCCTTCATCACGAAGTGGCCCATCGAGCCAGCGATGCACGCGATGAGGGCCATCGCCAGCGCCTGGCCGGGCTTGAACGGCGTGATGCCCGCCAGCAGCCCGCCCAGGAAGCTGGCCACGGCCACGCCGATGGCCCAGCTCTTCCAGTTGAAGCTTTTGCTGACGTTCGGCGCGACGGGCGGGCGCTGCATGCGGCGGCTCGCCAGGTGCTGCACGATCATGCAGCTTTGCACCACGAAGACCAGGAAGAACACCAGGAAGGCGTTCTTGCCCGCGTAGCCCGGAAACTTCAGCAGCAGCAGCGCGGGCACGTGGCTCATGCCGTAGATGCAGACCATGATGCCCCATTGCAGCTTGGCATTGCGCTCCAGGAAGCGGTGCGGATCGTCGGCCAGGGCGCTGACCACGGGAATCGCCAGGAACACATAGACCGGGATGAACACCGTGAACAGGTCGAAATGCGCCGTGCCCACCAGCCAGAACTGGATCGGCAGCACCACGAAGAACGCCAGCACCAGGCTGCGGTGGTCGCCCCGGCGCGTGGGCGACAGCGTGATGAACTCGCGCAACGCGAAGAACGAGACGATGCCGAACAGCACCGTCGCCACGCGCTCGCCCGAGGCCCAGCCGACCCAGAACACCACCACCATGAGCCACGAGGTCTTGAGCAGGCCGTTGAAGTTCCTCAGCTCGAGACGCCGGGCCTCGCTCCCGGCATCGTCGCCGCGCTCGCGCAGCGAGAGGATCAGCACGACCGTGCTGACGATGGCCAGCAGGCCGAACACGATGAGAAAGAGCGCGCCCACCTGCTGGGTCGCGCTCAGGCTGCGCAGGAACTGGTTCATCGGCGGGCCGCCTTGGCGCGGGCGGGGCCGCGCAGCCGGCCGGTGGCGGCGTGGGGGGTGGGGTGCATGCTCATACGTCTCTCAGTGCGATGACGGCCTGCCGCGCGCGGTCCAGGAAGGCGCGGCGCTCCTCGCCGGGCTCCACCCGCAGCGGGGCGCCGAAGGTCACGGAGCAGAGGATCGGCACCGGCACCACCTCGCCCTTGGGCATCACGCGCTGCACGTTGTTGATCCAGGCCGGCACCAGCACCACGCCGGGAAACTTCTCGGCCAGGTTGTACAGGCCGGCCTTGAAGGCCTGCGGCTCCTCGGCGTTGCCGCGCGTGCCCTCGGGGAAGAGGATGATCGAGTCGCCGTTGTTGAGCGCCTCGATCAGCGGCTCCAGCGGGTCTTGGTCACCCGTGCGTGCCCGGTCCACGTAGATGGCGTTGAACACCGCGGTGGTGATCCACTGCTTGAACGGGGTCTGGGTCCAGTAGTCCTTGGCCGCGATCGGCCGCGTGATGCTGCGCAGTTCCTCGGGCAGCGCGGCCCAGATCATGACGAGGTCGGCGTGGCTCTGGTGGTTGGCGAAATAGATGCGCTGCTCGGCCTTGGGCGGGCAGCCGTACCAGCGGGCCTGGGCGCCGGTGAGGAATCGGATCAGGCCCAGCAGGGACAGGCTCATCAACTTGGCAAGCATGGCGTGATGATACGGGCAGCCGCCGCTGCGCCGGCCCGCTCAGGGCAGCTCGGCGTCGCCCATGCGCGCCACGATGGTCGAGGCGCGATTCGACAGGTAGGCCGAGTTGGGCAGCTTCTCGAAGAATTTCGGGCGCGGCAGCATCACCGCGAGCCGCGCGGCCTCGTAGGCGCTGAGCCGCGCCGCGGGCTTGCGGTAGTAGTGCTGGGCCGCCGCCTCGGCGCCGAACACGCCGTCGCCCCACTCCACGCTGTTGAGGTAGATCTCGAGGATGCGCTGCTTGCCCAGCAGGTGCTCGAGCAGCAGGGTCAGCACGAACTCCTGTCCCTTGCGCAGCAGCGTGCGCTCGCCCGACAGCAGCAGGTTCTTGGCGAGCTGCTGGGTGATGGTGGAGCCGCCCACGATCTTGGGCGCGCGCGCAGTGGGCCGGGTGCTGGAGCGCGCGAGCTGGGCGCGCCGCGCCGCCTGCTCCTCGGCCTTGGCGTTCTTCTGCCAGGCCTTCTCGATGGCGTCCCAGTCCACGCCGTCGTGGTTGACGAAGCTATCGTCCTCCGAGGCGATCACGGCGCGCTTGAGGTTGTCGGAAATCTGCGCATAGGGCACCCATTGCTGGCGCCAGGGCAGGCGGCCGGTCTCGGTGGCGAGGCGCCAGGCTTCCGAGCGCTGGAAGGTGGTGGACTGCGGGTCGACCACCAGCATCAGGGCGATGCGGCCCACGAAGAACAGCTGCAGGGCCACGGCCGCCACCACGACGAGCCCGATCCAGCGCAGCAGGGCTTTCATGGCCGCTTCATCCGAAGGTGGCGCGCATCTCGGCCAGCAGATCGGCCGTGGGCGGACGCACGCCGCGCCACAGCAGGAAGGCTTCGGCCGCCTGCTCCACCAGCATGCCCAGGCCGTCGCGCGGCACGGCGCCATGTTCGCGCGCCCAGGCCATGAAGCCCTGCGCGGCGGGGCCGTACATCATGTCCACCGCCAGCGCGCCGGGCTTGAGCACGCTCGCGGGCACCGGAATCGCGGCGCCGTTCAAACTGCTGGCCGTGGCGTTGATGATCACATCGAAATGGCCCCGAAGTCCTTGCAGGGTGGACGTTTGCAGCTCTGTTTTTTGTAGTAGTGCGAGGCTGGCGTGGCGCGCCGCCAGCACATCGGCCCGCTCCTGCGTGCGGTTGGCGAGGGTGAGGCTGCGCGGCCGGGCGCCGAGCAGCGGGCCCAGCACGCCGGCCGCGGCGCCGCCCGCGCCGATCAGCAGCAGGTCGCACCCGGCAAGGTCGACGCCGGCGTGGCGCGTGATGTCGTTGACCAGGCCCACGCCATCGGTGTTGTCGGCCTGGATGCCGCCGTCGGCCTCGAAGCGCAGGGTGTTGACGGCCTGCGCCAGGCGGGCGCGCTCCGTGGTGTGGCTGGCCAGCGCGGCCGCCTCGAACTTGAAGGGCACGGTGACGTTGCAGCCGCGGCCGCCTTCGGCACGGAAGGCCTGCACGGCGGCGGCGAAGCCATCGAGCGGCGCCAGCCGCTTGCCGTAGTGCAGCGACTGGCCGGTGAGTTCGGCAAAGCGGGCGTGGATCCACGGCGACTTGCTGTGCTCCACCGGGTTGCCCATCACGCAGTATTGATCCATGGGGTGCGGCGCCGCCGGGTTCAGCGGGCGGTGAGTTTGGTTTCCAGGGTTTCGTCGCGCGTGAACTTGAAGCGCGACACCACCACGATCTGGTCGGCCTTGCGGCGCATCGCGTCGCTGAAGCGGCCGAACGGCCCGGCGCCGCGGGCGATGGCCTGGGCCCGCCGGTCCAGCGTGAGGTTGCCCGAGGTCTCGACCACCTCGGTGGCGAGCAGGCGGCCGTCGTGGTTGACCGTCACGATCATGGTGAGCTCGCCGTAGAGCTTCTTGCCCGCGGTCTCGGGGAAGTTCTCGGTGCCGCGATCCTCGATGCGGCGGCGCAGGCTGTCGTAGTACACCGCGTACACCTCCTCGCGCGTGGCGGGGCTGATGTAGCGCTTCTTGGGCCGCGCGTTTTCCTCGTTGATGCGGCGCTCGATCTCGGCCAGCAGCTTGATGAGCTGGCGGCGCTTTTCCTCGCGGGCGGCGGCCTCCAGGTTGGTGCTGGGCTGCTTCGGATCGGGCGGGGGCAGGGCGGCGAGCTGCTTCTTGAGCTGTGCCAGCAGCAGCGTCTGCTGCTCCTGCATGGCTTCGATCTTGCGCTGCGCGTCTTCGGTGGCATCGCCCATCTCGGTCAGGGCCGAGGGCGGCAGCGGCGTGGTGGCGCGGCCCTTGTCGGCCTCGCCGCCGCCGGCCAGCGCGTACTGGGCGATGGCGCGGGCCTTGTCCGGGCGCTCGCTGGCACGGGCGTTGACCAGGATCACTTCGAGCGGCGTGTCCTGGAACACGCGGTTGAAGCTCTCGGGGTCGACGAAGCGCACGGTCAGCAGCACCGCATGGAATGCGACAGAGGCGCCGAGCGCCCATTGGAGTGTGCTGAAGGACCGCAGGTTCACGGGGAGGAATTATCGCCCGAAGCCGCCTCGTTTTCGCTGACATCCACCGCGATCGCGATCGGTCCGGCGGCCACTTCCTCGCCCTCGTCCTCCTCGTCGGAGGCGGCCTCGGGGGCTGCCGCGGCGTCCAGCCGTTCGAGCACGGTGCCGTTCACGTCGAGCGTGATTTCATCGATGGCGCCGAGCTTCACGCGCAGCTTCGCGCCGCGCGGCAGGCCCTGCGCGCCGAGCACCGGCAGCACCAGCGGCAACTCGTCCGCGCGCACCAGCACGCTGCCGGGCAGGTCCTTGAACACCGTGGCGGTGAGCTCGGTGATGCCCTGCTGCTCCAGGTATTTGAGCGTCCAGAAGCGCTCCATGCCGGCCTGGTAGCCGTTGTAGGCGCTGTAGGCGGCATCGAAGCCGCTGATGATGGAGAACAGCTCGGCGTCCTTGGGCTTGAACGGCGCGGCCAGCGCCGCCGTGCGGCCGTGGCGCGCGCAGGCGATGATCTGCCACTGGTTCACGAGGTCGGTGTAGCGGCGCAGCGGCGAGGTGCTCCAGGCGTAGCTCTTCACGCCGATGCCGGCGTGCGGCAGCGCCTTGGTGCCCATGCGCACCTTGACGCCGGGCGCCAGGCTGGCCTGGCTGCGGTAGATGCCGGGCACGCCGGACTCGGCCAGCCAGTTACCCCAGGTGCTGTTGGCCAGGATCATGGCCTCGGACACGATCAGGTCCAGCGGCGCGCCGCGCTGGCGCGTGGTGATCTGCACCTGCTCGCTGCCGGTGGGTTCGCTGCCGTCGTTTCCGATGAGGCGGAAGTTGTAGTCGGGCCGGTTGAAGGTCTCGGGCTTGCCGCGCACCACCTCGCGCCGCGCCTTCAGCTGCTGGGCAAGGCGGTATAAAAACGATAGCACGTCACGACCGACCGGCAAGGACATCGGGCCGTTTTCATGCTCAAACGCGGGGTTTTGCAGCCAGGCCTCGGTGACCACGGCGTCGAGCTGGTCGTGGCGCAGGTTGGCGGCGATCGGCACGCGCTCGAGCCGGGTCTGCGTGTCGCGGATCTCAAGCGAGGCCTCGTCGAACGTGACGTACAGCGACACGGCCGGGCAGTCGCGCCCTTCCTGCAGCGTGTAGGTCTGCACCACGTCGTCGGGCAGCATGGTGATCTTGTAGCCCGGCATGTAGACGGTGGACAGCCGCTGGCGCGCCACCTGGTCGATCGCGCCCGCGGGCTGGATCGCCAGCCCCGGCGCGGCGATGTGGATGCCCAGCACCACGCTGCCGCTGCCCAGGCCCTGCACCGACAGCGCATCGTCGATCTCGGTGGTCTGCGAATCGTCGATCGAGTAGGCCTGCACGGCGGCCAGCGGCAGCTCGTCCTTGATGAGCGGCGCTTCGAGCGGCGGGAAGCCCGTGCCCTTGGGGAAGTTGTCGAACAGGAAGCGCTTCCAGTGGAACTGGTAGGCCGAGTCGATGGCGCCGGCCTGCTGCAGCAGCTCCAGCGGCGCGGTCTGCGTGGCGCGGCTGGCCTCGACCACGGCCTTGTACTCGGGCGCGTTCTTGTCGGGCTTGAACAGGATCTTGTAGAGCTGCTCGCGGATCGGCGCCGGGCAGCTGCCGCGGCCCAGTTCCTCGGCCCAGGCGGCGATCTGCGCCAGCACCTGCTTCTTCTTCTCGATGGCGGCGAGCGCCTGCTGCACGATCTCGGCCGGCGCCTTGCGAAAGCGCCCCTTGCCGGCGCGGCGGAAGTAGTGCGGCGCCTCGAACAGGCGCAGCAGCGCGGCGGCCTGCTGTTCGAGCGAGGCCTTGTCGTTGAAATAGTCGCGCGCCAGGTCGGCGAAGCCGAATTCGTCTTCGGGCGCGAATTCCCAGGCCAGTTCCAGCTCGATGGTCTGGCTCAGGGCCTGGGCCTGGGCCAGCAGCTCGGCCGGGGCGGGTTTCTCGAACTTCAGCAGGATGTTGGCGGCTTTCACCTTCACGCGCTTGCCGCTGTCCAGTTCGACCTGGGCGGACGATTCCGCCTCCGACAGCACGCGCCCGGCGAGAAACTTGCCGGCTTCTTCAAACAATGCAAACATGGGGCGATTGTCCCATGCGGGCCGGCGCAGCCCGGCTCAGGCGAGGTCGAGAAAGGCCAGGATCCCGCCGAGATGGGCGTCGAAATCGCTCAGGGCGTGGTCGCCGCCTTCAAGCAGCTTGACGCGGGCGCCGGGATAGCGGCCCGTCATCTCGCGCCAGTCCAGCAGTTCGTCGCCCTTGGCGATCACGGCGAAGTAGTTCTCGGGCTGTGCTGGCGGCCCGCATTCGAGTGCGCGCAGCTCGTCCACGAAGCGCGGCTCGAAGAAGAAATGCTGCTGCGGATCGTGCCAGGCCGTCTGCTCGCCGATGTGGCGTGCCAGATCGCGCGCCGGGTGCACTGCGGGGTTGAGCAGCACGGCCCGGCAGCCGGTCTGCTCGGCCACATGGGTGGCGTAGAAGCCGCCGAGCGAGGAACCCACGACGGCCATCGACGCTTTCGGCCAGGGCGCGATGCCGGCCAGGATCAGCGCCATGGCCTCGCGCGGCGAGGGCGGCAGCTGCGGGCACCACCAGGCGACGCCGGGGTGGCCGGCGGCCACGCGTGCGGCCATCTGCCGCGCCTTCGCCGATTGCGGGGAAGAGCGAAAGCCGTGCAGGTAGAGCAGGTGGGTAGTGGGCATGGGGCGATCATAGGCGCGAGGGGCGCGATGAAAAATGGCCCCACGCTTCGTTGCTGCGCGGGTCGTTGCCCCCGAGGGGCAGCTTTTCATCTTGGGGCGGCCCGGCGATGAAAAAAAGTCCGGCCGGGCGAACCCGGCCGGACTGCGCCCGTCGCCCGGCCCCCCACGAGGCCGCGGTGCGGCCAGGGCGCCGTCAGTACGGGCGGCCCGAGGAGGCCTGGTTGCCGAGCACGATCGTGGTGAGGCTCACGAAGCCGTTCTGGACCGTGCCGGCCGGCTTCGCCAGGCTGCCTTCGTTCAGGCCGGCCGTGCTGAAGGTGCAGGCGGTCTCGCGTCCCACCGCGTTCTGCTCGGCCGTCAGGATGTTGGTGCTGGAGCCGTCGAACAGGCTGAGGCGGCAGTTGTCCATGTGCGAGCCATAGGTGGCCTGCTGGGTGTAGCGGTAGGTGATGACGCCGTCGATCGGCGCGCCCACGGCGGTGCCCGAGATGGCCGAGCTCAGCGCCGCGAGGCTGCCGGGCGTGACGCTGGTGAACGTCGCGAACAGGCTGGCGGCATTGGCCTGCGCGAACGCCTTGGACAGCGGGACGGCGTTGGTCTGGAACGGGAACGCGACCAGCACGGTGCCGTCCTTGCCCCCGCTTCGGAGCTCCCAGCTGTACAGCTTGCCGGGCGCGGCCAGGGTCTCGTCGATGCAGGGCGTGCCGGCGGCGGCGCTCGTGCCGGCGAGGTCCTGGCAGCTCTGAAGGGCTTCCGCGGCCGGGCCGTAGAACGTGTTGCCGCTGCCGATCTGCATCGTGGTGTTCAGGCCGCTGGGCAGGTTCAGCACCAGGCGCTGGCTGGCGCCCACGGGGGCCGACGGGTCGCCGCTGTAGGCGCTGAGGCCGGGGCCGCGCACCACCACGGTGTCGGCCGACGCGGCCTGCACGTCGGATTTCTGGATGTGGAAGGCCCACTGGCGGCTGAAGCCGGCCTTGCCCGAGCCGTCCACGCTGCGCGTGATCCGCGCGTTCATGTGCATGTCCAGGTGGCCGCTGCCGGCGAGCTTCCAGCCGCCGGGGCAGCCGGCATAGGCCGCGCCCTTGACGATCTTCCAGTTCTGCAGGCCCGCGTCGGCGCTGGCGTGGAGCTGGATCCAGGCGCTGGTGGGGAGGTTGCTGCCGTTCAGGGTGACGGCGGTGCTGGTGCGGGCCTTGACGATGGCCACCGCGTTCGTGCTGGAGCCCAGGGCGGCCGTTTCGGTCGGCGTCAGCGGGCTCATGTCATAGGGTGACAGGCCGGCCGCTTCGAGCGTGAAGCCGGGCTGGGCGCCCTGCTGCGTGTCCGTCAGCTCGCTCACGAAGGCGGCCTTGTCGGCGCCTGCGCCCAGGCTGAAGCTGGCGTCGATGAAGGGGCCGACCTGCGCCGCCGTGGGGGCCGTGAAGCCGGTGGCCGGGTACAGCGCGCTCAGCGCGGCCAGGCAGGCCCGGGCTTCGGGCAGCACCGTGGCGGCGGCATTGGCCTTGGCCACGTCGCTGGCCGAAGGCGCCGTGGCGACCGCGGTGGCGCTGCCGCCGGCCGTGGACGGCAGCGTGACCTGGCCGAGCTGGGTGTTGGTGGCGATCAGCGTGATGGTGGCCATGTCGCCGCCATTGAGGGCCGGTGAGACCAGGATGCGGTCGAGGATGCCGTCCATGCCGGTGCCGTCGGCCTTGAAGGCGCCCCTCAGCGGATCGGTGCCGGTGGTGTTGAACGGGCTGATCATCTGCGCGATGCTGGCGGCGGCGGCGTTCAGCCGGCTCGGGGTGGCGGCCGCGGCCAGCGCCGACAGGCAGCCCGCGGGCGTGGCGTTGTTCACTGGCGCGCACAGGCTGGCCAGCGAACCGCCGGCGGGCTGGCCGGCGGCGGCGGCGACGATCAGGTCGGTCAGCGGCGTGATGTTGACCGTCTGCCCGACCGCGGTGGCGATGGAGTTCAGGACCACCTGGCGGCCGCCGGCGGTGCCGGTGATGGTCAGGAAGAAGGGCGCCGTCATGCCGCTCACGTCGACCACGAAGGCGCCGAGCCCGCTGGCGGTGGTGGCCGCCGGCGGAGAGACCTTGCCGTTCACGTCGATGGCCACGACGCTGCCCGCGATGGGCGCGCCGATGGCGGCGGTGCCGGACAGGGTGGTGGCGGCTGGGGGCGCCACCGGGGGCGAGACCGGTGTGTTGGCCAGGCCACCGCTGCCACCGCCGCCGCAGCCGGCAAGCGTCAGCACGGCGGCGCCGGCGAGTGCCAGGCCCAGTGCCTGGAGTCGGGGTATTTTCTTCATCGGAGACCTTCAAAAAATGGACTGAGATTCGTCGAACGGGAGGGGCTCTGGGCCCGCGCTTGAATCTAGGAGCCTTGCGGCGCGGCGACCATCCCATGAACGGGTGGGTGCGGTGTGCAAGGTGGGTTTTGGCTCCCATGGCTATGGGAGGCCTTGCCATCGCGCCGCTGGCGCCGGCCGGGGAGATCGAGTGCGAGGCCTCCTGCAAAACCGTGGAGTTGCGCGTCTTTTGCAGCGGAGGGCCGCGTAGGGGCCGCATTTCTCCCATAGTCATGGGAGGCACCGAACTGGCCGCCTGTGCCGGGCGCGTTTATGCTGGCGGCATCCGCTGGGTTCCAGCGGCGTGAAGCGAAAAGGTGATGCCCGTGTGGCGCGTACTGATTGTTGAGGACGACCCGCTGATGCGGGATTTTTTTGCGGCCAGCGTGGCGCGCCATCCGGAGCTGACGCTCGCCGCCAGCCTGGGCACCCTGTCCGAGGCCATCGCCTGGCTGGATGATTCCGCGCACGCGGTCGACGTGCTGCTGACCGATTTGGGCCTGCCCGATGGCAGCGGGCTGGACGTGATCCGCCACGCCACGAAGCTGCACCCGGCCTGCGAGCCGCTGGTGATCTCGATGTTCGGCGACGAGGACAACGTGCTCGCCAGCATCGAGGCCGGGGCCCTGGGCTACATCCACAAGGACTCCACGCCCGACGACATCGCCCACACCATTCTTGAGATGAAGGCCGGCGCTTCGCCGATCTCGCCGATGATCGCGCGGCGGGTCCTGTCCAAATACCTGAGTCTGCAGTCAAAACGGGCGAAGGTCCAGGCGGACGGGTCATCGGATGCTATCAAAACAGGAGCAACTCAATCCGCCGCGGAGGCTCCGCCGCTGGCCGCCAACGGCCGCTCGCTGCTGTCCGGGCGCGAGCAGGAGGTGCTGGAGCTGATCGCCCGCGGCTTCTCCTACCTCGAGATTGCGAAGCTGCAGGGCGTGAGCGTGCACACCGTGCAGACCCACATCAAGAACCTCTACGGCAAGCTGGCGGTGCACTCCAAGAACGAGGCCGTGTTCGAGGCGACCCGGCTCGGCCTGCTGCGCCGGCATGGTTAGTTCGAAGCGGGGCTGAGCCGCCGCGCGTTTACCATCGGCGCATGAATTTCCGGGCAATCAAGGCGGGAGGGTGGCTGCTGTTCCTGTGGCTGGCGCTGGCCCTGGGCGCCCGGGCCGAGATCCAGGAGCTGCGCCAGGCGCGCGCCGCCATCACGGTGGACGGCACCACCGAGCTGACCACCGTGGCGCTGCCCTATCACTGGGACCGGCACCACCCCGGGCAGCAGGGCATCGCCACCTTCGAGGTGGCGTTCTCGATGCCGGGCGAACCGGCCGTGCCCTATGCCGTGTATTTCCCGCGCCTGGGCAATGCCTACGAGATCTGGCTCAACGGCACCCTGCTGCAGCGCAACGGCGACCTCGCCCGCTTCAACAGCTCCGACTACGGCAAGGCGCCCCGCTATGTCGAGGTGCCGCCGCAGCTGCTGCAGAAGCAGAACCTGTTCCGCATCAACATCCGCGCCGATGGCGGCCGGCGCGGCGGCCTGGCGGCCCCGGTGGTCGGGCCCGATGAGGACGTGCGGGAACTCTACGTGGCCGACTACCGCTGGCAGGTGGCGGGCTCGCTGGCGGTGGTGGTCCTGAGCCTGCTCGTGGGCATCGTGGCGCTGATGCTGTGGCTGACCCAGTCGGACCCGGCCCAGCGCGGCTGGCGCAAGCGCGACAGCCTCTATCTCTACGCCGGGCTGGCCGAGCTGGCCTGGGCCCTGCGCATCGGCGACAAGCTGATCGAGAACCCGCCGATGTCCTGGCTCGGCTGGGGGCCGCTGATGACCGCGTGCGCCGCCTGCTGGCTGTGCAGCATGGCGCTGTTCTGCGTGAAGGTGGCGGGCTGGGACGATCGCTCGCGCCTGGGCTGGTGGAAGGGCGGGCTGCTGCTGTTCTTCCTGGCCGGCACGGTCATCGGCGTGGCGGCCCAGTATGGGCACCAGCCCCTGCTGCTGACCACCTACTACGCCGTGGCGAGCGCCTGGTGCATTCCCTTCGCGCTGGTCTACATGGCGCGGGCGGTGCGCCCCGGCGCCCGCCGCGCGCATGTGCTGGTGGCGCTGGCCCTGCTGGCCAACGTGCTCACGGGCCTGCGCGATCTGGTGGTGTTCCGCATGAGTGACTCCTTTGGCGACAATTCCTGGCTGCGCTACTCGTCGATGCTGTTCGGCCTGATGCTGGGCTATATCGCGATCACCCGCTTTCGCGCCGCCAGCGTCCAGGTGCGCGACCTGATGGCCAATCTGGCGGCGCGCGTGGCGCAGAAGGAGGCCGAGCTGGCGCAGACCTACCAGCGCGTGGAGCAGCTCGCGCGCGAGCAGGAGCGCGCCAGCGAGCGCTCGCGCATCCTGCGCGACATGCACGACGGCGTGGGCTCGCACATCAGTGCGGCGATCCGGCAGCTGCAGTCGGGCCGGGCCAGCAACGAGGCGGTGCTGCTGACCCTGCGCGACTCGCTGGACCAGCTCAAGCTGTCGATCGACGCGATGAACCTGCCGGCGGGCGACGTGACGGCGCTGCTGGCCAACCTGCGCTACCGGCTGGAGCCGCGCTTTGCCGCCTCCGACATCGAGCTGCAATGGGACGTGGACCTGCTCGACCCGTTGCAGGGGCTCGATGCCGGCGCCATGCGCCAGCTCCAGTTCATGGTGTTCGAGGCGCTGTCCAACGTACTGCAGCATGCGCAGGCCAGCGTGCTGCGCATCGAGGCCCGCGTGGCGGGTGCGCAGGTGCACCTGCGCCTCATCGACAACGGGCGGGGCTTCGACACCACGCGGCCGCCGCGCAAGGGGCTGCTGTCGCTGCGCGAGCGGGCGCAGGCCATCGGGGCGGCGCTGGTCATCCGCAGCGCGGGGGGCGGCACCGAGGTGGAGATCCGGCTGCCGGGGTGAGAGAGGCCGGTTTTCAAGCCAGATCGGCCTGATGTCCTGGTTCAGCGGTCATTGTATGCTATTGAATTGATAGCAAACCGCCTGATGGCCGCCCAAAAGAAAACCCCGCCGAAGCGGGGTGGAGGGCGGGGTCGGGCCAGGGTGCCAGCCCTGGCCCAGGTAACCGGTCAGCCGGTCAGCGCCGCATTCCCGTGAAGGTCATGGCAGAGCCGCCCGTGGGCGTGTACGTGCCGCTGACGGCGCCGCTCAGGAAGTTGAGCGTGCCGCTGCCGCTGCCCGACGCATCGGTCAGCGTGAACGCGCCGGTGGCACCGTTCACGGTGATGGTGCAGCTCTCGTAGGCATTGATGCTGTTGTCGATGCACGCGGTGGTGGAGGCGTTGCCGGACACGAAGCTGGGATTCAGGCGCAGGGTCGTGCCGGTGGTGACCTGCAGGCCGCCGCTGTCGCTGCTGTCGTTGATGATCCAGTCACCGGCGTAGGAAGCCGGGGTCAGGCTGATCGGCGTGGCCGGGTCGACGGCGGGCAGCCCCAGCTTGGTGAGCAGGGCGTTGCTGGCCTGCATGTTGAAGCGCGCCGAACGGTTGACCACGGGCTTGTTCTGGTAGCCCGCGTAGACCTTGCCGCCGCGCTCCACGAAGATGCGCTGGTAGTTCAGGCCGCCGGTGAGCGCCGGGGGGGTGCTCAGGGTCATGGCGCGGCCGTCGCCCATCGTGCTGATCGTGTAGGTGCCGGTGCCGATCGGGTCGCAGTTGCGCGGCGAGCCGTCGGTGGAGCGCTGCTGGCAGCTGTAGTACTTCACCACATTGCCGGCACCGAACGCTGCGCGCAGGTGGGTGTTGGTCGTGTAGTACGAGGTCTGGTAGCCGCCGGTGAGGGCGTTGCCCAGCACGCCGATGGAGACGGAGCTGTAGCTCCACGCATCGTTGCGCGCTCCGCTGGGCACCGTGGCGGTGCCGCTGGGCGTGGTGATCACCGTCGAGCCGGGGCTATAGACACAGGGCGTGCCCTGATTGGCTGCGATCATGCTCTCCAGCGTGGTGGCCGGCGTGGTGTAGCCGCCCTGTGGCGTGGATTGCGTGATCGAGGCGCAAGCAGACGTATTGTCGCTGGCGCTGGTCTTGCCCGCGGCCACGGCGGCGCTGGCGTTGCGCATCACGCTGCCCACGCCGGGGTAGTACGCCAGGGCCGTGTTCAGCGCCGAGGTCGTGTTGTAGTACAGCTTGGCGCCCGTGGGGAATGCGGTGGAGCCCAGCAGCGAGTCGGCATTGGCGACGTACAGGTTCGTGAAGCCGCCGTCGCGGATCTGCTGCAGCACCTCCAGCATGGTGCGGCCGCCGATGTCGAAGCTGGCGCGGTTGGACGAACCGATCTCGAACTTGTCGCAGATGTCGTAGTTGCTGTTGCCGGCGGCGTCGCGTACCGTGCTGAGGTTCTCGTAGTTGATCGGGCAGTTGATCCAGGACGTGCCATTCCAGTGCAGGTCGGATTGGCGGTTGGGCTGGCCGCCGAAGCCCCAGTTGGCCACAGCGCCCATGTTGTTGCTGCTGCGGCGGTCCACGTAGCGGGTGCGGTTGTTGCTGTCCGGCGTGTTCTGGGCGGCCGTGGAAGCCAGCACGCGCCAGTTCCAGTTCGAGCTGTCGTAGAAGTTCATCGAGTTGAGCTGCACGCTGGCCGCTGGCCGCTGGCGCTTCACTGGTGCTGCCCGAGCCGGAGGCGGTCTGGTTGTTGATGGCCACGATCGTGGCCACGGTCGTGGTGGTGAGGCCGGTGGTGGCATCGTTCACCAGGGCCTGGGCCAGGGTCGTCAAGGCTGCGGAGAGATCAGCGGGGTTCTGCGCGGCCTTCACACTGGGGTCGGCCAGCTTGGTCACGAGATCGGACAGGATTTGCAGCAGCTTCTGCTGGATGGCCTTGTCCAGGTCCTTCTGGTTGATGGTGCTGCCGTCGATCGGGTTCTTGGTGCCGACGGCGCTGGCCAGCGCCTTGGACTGCTGCTGGGTCGTGACCACCACCATGCGGGCGACGGTGCCGGCGGTCTTGCCGTCGGCGCTGCTGCTCTTGGTGAAGTCCTCGAACAGCGAGACGTTGAGGCCCAGCGTGGACTGGAGTGACGCGGCGGCCGACGCGGAGCTGGCGCCCGTGCTCTCGACCAGGGCCTGGACCAGGGTGGTCAGCGGGCTGACCACGCCGGGCTTGTCGGCAGGGGCCTTCAGGACGAAGGGGATGGGCACCGCGCCGGTGTCAGTGTCCACCGCATCGGTGCCGACCACGGCCAGGATGGGGTACTTGCCGGCATCTTCGGCCGGGACCTGCAGGGTGACGTTGCCGCTGCCGTCGGTGCGGCCCGAGGGCTCGCCGCTGTCGCAGGCGCCGTTCTTGTTCTTGTCGAGACAGACCAATGCATTCTTGATCGGGCCGTCGACCACGGTGATGGGGACGCTGGCAGTGGCGGACGGGGCGGGCGATGTGCCGCCACCGCCGCCGCCACAGGCGGCCAGGCTGAGCAGGGCGACGCTGGACAGCGCTGCGCCGATCCGGCGAAGCCGGGGGATGTTCATTTCCATGGGGTGCCTCCTCCTCGTGTTTCAATGGGGCGTGTCAAACGTAACACCAACTGTTTCAAATCGCATCCCCAAAATATGGGGTGAGATGGCCGGTGTGGGCGAGGCGCGACAGGTCCGCGCGGGATAATCCACCCCCATGGCCGCCGTATTCGAAAAACCCTCCTACTGGCAGCGTGCCGCCCCGATGTTCCGGGGCTTTGACGGCCCGCTGGCCTTTGCCGTGTTCCTGCTGGTCTGCGCCGGCCTGCTGACCATGTATTCGTCCGGCTACGACCACGGCACGCGCTTCATCGACCATGGCCGCAACATGCTGATTGCCGGCGCCATCATGTTCGTGATGGCGCAGATCCCGCCGCAGCGGCTGATGACGTTCGCCGTGCCTCTGTACACGGCGGGCGTGGTGCTGCTGATCGCGGTGGCGGTCTTCGGCATCACCAAGAAGGGCGCCCGGCGCTGGATCAACCTCGGCGTGGTGATCCAGCCCAGCGAAATCCTCAAGATCGCCATGCCGCTGATGCTGGCCTGGTGGTTCCAGAAGCGCGAAGGCCAGTTGCGGCCGCTCGATTTCCTGGTGGCCGCTGTGCTGCTGGGCGTGCCGGTGGGCCTGATCATGAGGCAGCCCGACCTGGGGACCGCGCTCCTGGTGCTGTCGGCCGGGCTGTCGGTGATCTTCTTCGCGGGCCTGTCCTGGAAGCTGATCCTGCCGCCGGCGCTGATCGGTCTCGTCGGCGTGATCCTGATCGTGATCTTCGAGCCCAGCCTGTGCGCCGACGGCGTGCGCTGGCCGGTGCTGCACGACTACCAGCAGCAGCGCATCTGCACCCTGCTGGACCCGAGCCGCGACCCGCTGGGCAAGGGCTTCCACACCATCCAGGGCGTGATCGCCATCGGCTCGGGCGGGGTCTTCGGCAAGGGCTTCATGCAGGGCACGCAGACGCACCTGGAGTTCGTTCCCGAGCGCACCACCGATTTCATCTTCGCCGCCTATTCCGAGGAATTCGGCCTGCTCGGCAACCTGTTCCTGATCGCCGGCTTCGTGTTCCTGATCCTGCGCGGGCTGGCGATCGCGCTGGAGGCGCCCACGCTGTTCTCGCGCCTGCTGGCGGGCGCCGTGACGCTGATCTTCTTCACCTACGCCTTCGTCAACATGGGCATGGTCAGCGGCATCCTGCCCGTGGTGGGCGTGCCGCTGCCTTTCATCAGCTACGGCGGCACGGCCATGGTCACGCTCGGCATGGGCCTGGGCATCCTGATGGCGATCTCCAAGTCCAAGCGGCTGGTGCAATCGTGACGGCGATGGCGGCGCCTTACCCGGTCGGTGTCATCGGCGTCGGCAACATGGGCGCCGGCATGGCGGCCAACCTGCTGGCCCGGGGCTGGCCGGTGCGGGTGTGCGACCTGGATCCGGTCCGCACCGCGGAATTGACCTCCCAGGGCGCCGAGGTCCGCGCCAGTGGGTCATTGATTGCTATGGATTCGACAGCAATCATCGTCTGCGTGGTGGACGCGGCCCAGACCGAAGCCGTGCTGTTCGGCCCCGACGGCGCGGCCGGTGCGCTGCGGCCCGGCCAAGCCGTGCTGCTGTGCCCCACCATCGCGCCGCAGGACACCGAGGACTTCGCCCGCCGGCTGGCAGCGCTGGGCGTGCACGCCATCGACGCGCCCCTGTCGGGCGGGCCGGTCCGGGCGCGCGACGGCAGCATGAGCCTCATGGTGGCCTGCGCCGACGCGGCGTTCGAGGCGCACCGCGGTTTGATCGAGACACTGTCCAGCCGCGTCTTCCGCATCAGCCGGCGGCCGGGCGACGGCGCGCGCACCAAGCTGGTCAACAACCTGCTGGCGGGCATCAACCTCGTGGGGGCGGCCGAGGTGCTGGCGCTGGCGGAGCGCATGGGGCTTGATCCTGGCGCCACCCTGGACGTGATCGAGCAGTCCAGCGGCCAGAGCTGGATCGGCTCGGACCGCATGCGCCGCGCCGTCGCGGGCGACTACGCGCCGCGCGCCCATGTGACGCTGCTGGAAAAAGACACGCGGCTGGCGGTACAGGCCGCCCGTGCCGCCGGGTTCGACGGGCCGCTGGGCGCGCGCGTGAGCGCCGTGTTTGCGCAGGCCCGCGAGGCCGGCCTGGCCGGCGAGGACGACGCGGCGATCTTCAAGCTGCTGCGCAAGACCTGAAGCATCGCTGCCGCCGCTGCGGGCGGGCCGGTGCAACCTTGCCGCCGCGCGGGGGATGGGGCTCGGCCTAAAATGGGCCCATGATCTCCCGCGAACCCACCCTTGAGCGCCTGGCCACGGCCCAGCGCCTGCTGCTCGAACCCTTTGGCCTCAACGAATCGCACCTGAGCCGCGCGCTGGCCGAGATCACCGCGCACAAGGTGGACGACGCCGACCTGTATTTCCAGTACACGCGCAGCGAAGGCTGGAGCCTGGAGGAGGGCATCGTCAAGACCGGCTCGTTCAGCATCGACCAGGGCGTGGGCGTGCGCGCGGTCAGCGGCGAAAAGACCGCCTTCGCCTATTCCGACGACATCTCCGAAGCCTCGCTGCTGGATGCGGCTCGCACCGTGCGCTCCATTTCGGCTGCGGCCCGGGGAGGCCGGGCCAAAGTGGCGCCCAGGAAGGTCGCTTCGAGCCGCTCGCTGTACCAGGGGCTGGACCCGATCGCCACGCTGGACAGCACGGCCAAGGTGCACCTGCTCGAAAAGGTCGAACAACTGGCCCGCGCCCGGGACCCGCGCGTGGCGCAGGTGATGGCGGGCTTGGCCAGCGAATACGACGTGGTGATGGTGGCGCGCGCCGACGGCACGCTGGCGGCCGATGTGCGCCCGCTGGTGCGCCTGAGTGTGACCGTGATTGCCGAACAGAACGGCCGCCGCGAAATGGGCTCGGGCGGCGGCGGCGGGCGCTTCGGCCTGGCCTATTTCGATGACGAGCACATCGCTTCGTATGTGAACGACGCAGTCAATGCCGCGCTGACCAACCTCGAATCGCGCCCGGCCCCGGCCGGCGAGATGACCGTGGTGCTTGGCCCCGGCTGGCCCGGCATCCTGCTGCACGAAGCCATCGGCCACGGGCTGGAAGGCGACTTCAACCGCAAGGGCTCGAGCGCCTTCAGCGGCCGCATCGGCCAGCGCGTGGCGGCCAAGGGCGTCACCGTGCTGGACGACGGCACCATCGCCGACCGCCGCGGCTCGCTCAACGTCGATGACGAGGGCAACGCCAGCCAGCGCAACGTGCTGATCGAGGACGGCATCCTCAAAGGCTACATCCAGGACGCGATGAATGCGCGCCTGATGAAGGTTCGGCCCACCGGCAACGGCCGGCGCGAGAGCTACGCCCACATCCCGATGCCGCGCATGACCAACACCTACATGCTGGGCGGCTCGCGGGTGCCCGAAGAAATTGTGGCCAGCATCAAGAAGGGCCTGTACGCCACCAACTTCGGCGGCGGCCAGGTCGACATCACCTCCGGCAAGTTCGTGTTCTCCGCGAGCGAGGCCTTCTGGGTCGAGAACGGCAAGATCCAGTACCCGGTCAAGGGCGCCACCATCGTGGGCAACGGGCCCGACGCGCTCACGCGCGTGAGCATGATCGGCAACGACATGGCGCTCGACCCCGGTGTGGGCACCTGCGGCAAGGAAGGCCAGAGCGTGCCGGTGGGCGTGGGCCAGCCGACGCTGCGCATCGACGGCCTGACCGTCGGCGGCACCGCCTGAGCCAGGCCCCGGCGTCGCATGGGCTGCCTCGTCCGCGCCGGATGCGCCGCCGCTTGGCAGAGCCACGCTGTCCCCGCACAATGCAGGCCATGACACCCTCGCGACTGAGCATCGACCCTTCCACCCAGCTGCCCCACGCCCAGAGTTTCAGCGAGCTGAGCCATTTCCTGCGCTCGGCCGTGGCCGACGAAGAGACGCTGCAGCTGGGTGACAGCATGGGCCTGCTGGCCTCGCACATCGAGGCCATCGTGGCGGCGCTCAAGCAGGGGCATGACCGGGCCGCCGTGGCCCCTTTGCTGATGGACCTGCTGACCATCCTGCGCGAGCACCGGGCCCTGGTGATCGGACTGAACACGGCCTGGCGCGGCCTGTACGAGTACGCCTCCTATCTCGCGGCGCTCAACAACTTCCGGGTGCTGATCGGCCAGTGGCTGCTGGACAAGGACGGGCGGCGCGAGCCGGCGGCCGGGTTCGAGGATTTCGAGCTGATCGCCTGGCGCACCCTCGGCGAGGGCATGCTGCTGATCGATATCTATGACCAGTGGCGCGGGCGCGAGCAGCAGGAATCGGCGCTCGGCACCCTCGAGGATCCGCGCGCGGAACGGGCCCGCAACTGGTGGAGCCGGCTGCGCGGATAGGCGCGCGCAGGGTTTGCAACCCGCCCGGATTTCGCCGCCTTCGCCGGTTGTGATACATTCTTTCCCATGCATCCAGCCCGTTTTTATTTCGGCTACTTTTGGTTCTCAAGCGCCACCGGCGGTAGAGAGATCTGAGCGTACCCGTAAAAAACGCACCGAATCTCCCCCAAACCGCCGGCCACCCCGGCGGTTTTTTTATGCCCATTTTCTTTTTGAACCCAGCGAAACAAGGAGCGACCCCATGAATGCGAAGGCCACCCAACCTGGCTCCGATGCCTGGTATGCGAGCGTCGAAAAAACCAGCCAGACCGACGACGAACGCATCAAGGACATCACCGTGTTGCCACCTCCAGAACATCTGATCCGCTTCTTCCCGATCCGCGGCACGGCCGCCGAATCGCTGATCACGGGCACCCGCAGGAACATCCACAACATCATGGCCGGCAAGGACGACCGCCTGCTGGTCGTGATCGGGCCGTGCTCGATCCATGATCCGGCCGCCGCGCTGGACTACGCGCGCCACCTCAAGGTGCTGCGCGACAAGTACGCGGACACGCTGGAAATCGTGATGCGCGTCTATTTCGAGAAGCCGCGCACCACGGTCGGCTGGAAGGGCCTGATCAACGACCCCTACCTGGACGAGAGCTTCCGCATCGACGAAGGCCTGCGCATCGCGCGCCAGTTGCTGATCGAGATCAACCGCCTGGGCCTGCCCGCGGGCAGCGAGTTCCTCGACGTGATCTCGCCCCAGTACATCGGCGACCTGATCTCCTGGGGCGCGATCGGCGCGCGCACCACCGAGAGCCAGGTGCACCGCGAACTGGCCTCCGGCATCTCGGCGCCGATCGGCTTCAAGAACGGCACCGATGGCAACATCCGCATCGCCACCGACGCCATCCAGGCGGCGGCGCGCGGCCACCATTTCCTGTCGGTGCACAAGAACGGCCAGGTCGCCATCGTGCAGACCCATGGCAACAAGGACTGCCACGTGATCCTGCGCGGCGGCAAGGCCCCGAACTACGACGCGGCCAGCGTCGCCGCGGCCTGCAAGGACCTGGAGGCGGCCAAGCTGCCGCCCACGCTGATGGTGGACTGCAGCCACGCCAACAGCTCCAAGCAGCACGAGCGGCAGGTCGATGTGGCGCGCGACATCGCCGCCCAGGTGGCGGGCGGCTCCCGCCACGTCTTCGGCCTGATGGTGGAGAGCCACCTGAATGCCGGGGCCCAGAAGTTCACGCCCGGCAAGGACGATGTCAATGCGCTGGAATACGGCAAGAGCATCACCGACGCCTGCCTGGGCTGGGATCACTCCCAGCAGGTGCTGTCGATGCTGTCGGAGGCCGTCAAGGCGCGGCGCGGCTGATCTTCTCCCCCGTTTATGGGGGACGCAGGCGTTTACAGGCATGTCGCGGCGGCGGTATAGTCAAAACGGTGCATCCAAAAGGGTGCCCGGGCCGTATCTAGTACCAGTCATTCATACGCGTCATATTCTGTGGAGCAACCTGTTCTTTGGCTGGGGATGGCCGGCTTTGCGCCGGAACGGCAAACGCAGCTCGCGGCCCTGTTGGCCAGCCAGCCGGCGGGATGGCCGGCGTGGCGCCGCGCCAAGTTTTCCGAGGCGGATGCCTGGTGGGTGGAGGGCCGCGGCGTGCGGCTGCTCAACGGCAGCACCCTGAAGATTCCCGTCGAGCACGATGCGGCCGATGCATCGATCCAGCTCAACCTGGACGAGATCGACCGGCCGATCGCCTTCTCGACGCCGCTGGCTCCCCGGGGCTTCGAGCCCAAGTACACGTTCGATCCGGCGTCCGAGCCCAGCGTGCGCACGGTGCTGCAGCAGTTCGAGGGCTGGCTGAGGCCGCTGCGGGCGCAGTTCGCGCTGGGCGCCGAAATCCTGGCGCGCGAGGACAACCTCAGGCCCGCCGTCTACCACGTCAGCTACCGCGGCAGCATGTTGGCCGTGGTCGACCTGCACGAGTGGCAGGTTGGCATCGCGCCGACCGTGCGCCCGATCGACTTCGAGCAGGCCCACTGGGACAAGCGCCCTCCGGCGGCCAACGACATCCCCGAGCGCTTCGTGCGCATCAGCCTGGCGCAGCTGATGTGGACCTACGCCCAGCGCACCGAGCGGGATGTGCTGCCGCAGCGCTACCGCAGCGGGCCGATCTACTTTCGCCGCTCGCCGCGCGTGCCCCTGCGCTGGCTCAAGGATTCGCAATTGCTGCTGCTGCGCGAACTGTCGCTCGCCCCCGGCAGCTTCGAGGTGCTGCAGCAGCGCACCGCCCTGGCGCCGGTGCAACTGGCGCGCGACCTGGCCAGCCTTTACTTTGCCGGCTCGATCACCTCCACCCGCACCAGCGCGGCGGACGAAGAGGCCCTGCGGCGCGACGGCAACACCCTCAGCGTGCCGCCCGACACCCGGAGCTCGCTGCCCGGGCTCGACTCGCAGTTCATCGGGCGTTCGGTGGAACTGCCGTCCGACCTGACGGCGCCTGCGCCTTTGCGATTCGATTAACGGAGGCGGCGCTGCACAAGCAGGGCCACGCCCATCAGCAGCGCAAGCACGGCGATCAGCCGGTACAGGTCCTCGCTCGCGATCAGCAGGGCCTGCTGGTCGAGCAGGCCGGCCAACTGGGCCGAGGCGGCCTGGCTGGCCTGCGCCGGGTCCAGGCCGGATGCGGCGAACGCGCCCTTCACCGAATCCATCCATGACGCCGCCTGGGCCGGGTGCCGGCCGAGCGCGTCGCTGAGCGCGCCATGCACCACGAACTGCCGGTTCTCCAGCATCACGGCGCCGAAGGCCGAGGCAAAGGACTGCGCCACCTGGCGCAGCAGGTTCTTGCTCTGGTAGCCATGCGGGAAGTCCTCCGCGCGCAGCTCGCGGAAAGTCAGCCCCGCGATCGGGATCACCACCAGCACGCCGAACAGGCCCTTGCCGATCAGGCCGGGCAGCAGTGTCCCAAGCCCCGCTGCGGGAGGCAGCCGCGACAGCCAGAGCGCGGCGGCGGCCATCAAGGCCAGGCCGGCGAGGATCAGCGGCTTTTTGCGCGGCGTCCTGGCGCCGAAGCGCATGTAGATCAGCGCGGCGCCCAGGCTCACGAGCCCGGCCAGGCTGTTGAGCCATCCGGTTACGTCCAGCGGCAGGCCCAGGGCCTGTCCGGCAAACACCGGGAAGACATAGCCGTTGAGCGTGGACACCAGGTAATAGAGAAAGTAGAACGCCAGCCCGGTGAGGTAGACCGGGTTGCCGAGCGCGCGCAGCTGCAGCAGCGGCGTGGGGTGGCGGTGCTGGTGCCGCAGGAAGGCCGCGAGCAGCCCGGCGCCGAGCAGGGCCAGCGCCAGCACATGGGCCGGGTGCGAAAAGATGTCGAAGCGCGCCTCGCTGAAACCCCATTGCAGCGCCACCGCCGCGGCCCCGAACACCAGCAGCGGCGCCAGCGACCAGCCGGTGTCCTCGCGCGAGGGCTCGGCGTCGGGCAGCAGCAGCCAGCAGCCCAGCAGGCCGAGCGCGGCCAGCGGCAGCACGCCATAGAACACGTCGCGCCAGCTGCCGTGGTCGATCAGCCAGGCCGCCGCGACCGGGCCCAGCGCGCCGGCGATGAAGATGCCGATCATGAACCACTTCATCGCCCGCGGCCGCTCCGCGGGCGTGAACATGAGGGGCACCAGGATGCGGCAGCTGGTGAAGAAGGCGCCGGCGCTGACGCCCTGCACGAAGCGCGCGGCCAGCAGCTGCGCCAGCGAATCGCTGGTGGCGGCCAGCAGGGTGCCGGCCATGAACAGGCCGAGCGCGGCCGTGAGGTAGCGCCGGTAGCCGAAGCGGCGCGCCAGCCACTGCTGCTTGAGGATCATCAGCATGCTGCCCACGGCATAGGCAGCCTGCGCCAGCGCGAAGCTGCGCGGATCGGCATCGACGCCGCCCATGATGTGGCGCGACGCGAACACGAACATGATGCTTTCGAGAAACTCCACCGAGGTAACCAGCGCCAACAGCGCCATGAGCAGGCTCTGGCGCTGCCGGTGGCCGAGCCAGGCCAGCCGGCTCGCGTGTGCCTGCGCCTGGCGTGTCCCGGTGCTCACGGCTGCAGCTCCTGCAGCCTGGCATGCACCTGGGCCAGGCTGCGCGAGGTGCTGGCAAAGGCGGCGGGCTCCAGCGCCGTCCAGGCCTGGGTGTAGGCCTCGTGCACCAGCGGCGCGGCGCGCTTGAGCAGGCGCTGGCCGGCGGCGGTCAGCTCCAGCTCCAGGCTGCGCCGGTCGTGTGCGCTGGCATGGCGGCGCACCAGGTCGCGGCTTTCCAGTCCGTCGAGCAGCCGCGTCATCTGGGTGCGCGTGGCGTCGAGCACGGTGCCGAGCTCGGAGGGCATGGACAGCTTCTCGCGGTCGGTGGCCAGCATGCTCAGCACCAGGTACTGCTCCAGGTCGAGCGCCAGCGGCGCCAGCGCCCGCTGCGCATGCTGGCGCAGCAGCCGGGCCGTGCGCAGCAGCAGCCGCGAGCCCAGGATAAAGTCGCGCGGCGCCTGCGGGTGGTGGGCGCAGAAGCGGTCGATGCGTTCTTCGAAGGTCATGAGGGGCTCGCGGTCAATTGATTTCAAATGAAATTATATCAAATGAAGCAAATTGAGGGTGGCGCCATGCCTTGCCGAGGCTGTTCAAAGGGTTTTTGCGAATTGCCGGTGCACCGGCGGCCGACGCACGATGCAGGCTCTGTCAGGAGCGAGCCATGCGCAGCGAAGTCACGGTTTCATTCGGCCCCGAGGCCCCGGTCCGGATCGATCTGGACGAAGTGCAGCCCATGCCGCATGACGTGGCCCGCTGGTGGCTGGACGAGCAGTTCACGCGCATGGGCTGCGAGCCCCTGCGTCCCACGGGCAAGGTGCTGCTGGCCGACAAGGTGCTGTGCGTGGCGCAGGCCGCGGGGCCGAAGCAGTTCGGCGACGCCAGGTGGGCCAGCGAGTTTGCCCGCGCCAGCAGCGCCGCGCTGGCCAAGCCGGTGGTGCGCATCGACGTGCCCGGATTGACGGTTTCCTACTGATTCAAGAGTGAAAACAGCCGGATGTCCTCGTGCAGCGAACATTGTGTGCTATTGATTCTGTAGCGCTTCGAGCAGCTTGGCGTGGACATTGCCAAAGCCGCCGTTGCTCATGCACAGCACATGGTCGCCCGGCCGGGCCGCCGCCCGCACCTGCGCGACCAGCGCCTCGATGCTGCCGGCCACCTCGGCGCGGGGGCCCATCGGCGCCAGCGCCTCGCGGGCGTCCCAGTCGAGCCCGCCGCTGTGGCAGAAGGCCAGATCGGCCTGCTCCAGGCTCCAGGGCAGCTGGGCCTTCATGGTGCCAAGCTTCATGGTGTTGCTGCGCGGTTCGAACACGGCGAGGATGCGCTGCCCCGGGCCGACCTGGCGGCGCAGGCCGTCGATCGTGGTGCGCATGGCCGTGGGGTGGTGGGCGAAATCGTCGTAGACCGTGATGCCGCGGACCACGCCGCGCACCTCCATGCGGCGCCTGACGTTCTGGAACCGGCCCAGCGCTGCCGCGGCAACGGCCGGCGGCACGCCCACGTGCTGGGCGGCAGCGATGGTAGCCAGCGCATTGAGCTGGTTGTGCACGCCGCCCAGCGCCCAGTCCACCGTGGCGACGCGCTCGCCTTGCTGCAGCACCTCGAAGCGGCCGGGCTCGCCCACGGCGGTGAAATCGCTGACCGTGGCGCCGAAGCTGCGCACCTCGCTCCAGCAACCCTGGTGCAGCACGCGCGCGAGGCTGTCCTCCAGGCCGTTCACCACGATGCGGCCCGAGGCCGGCACGGTGCGCACCAGATGGTGGAATTGGCGCTCGATGGCGGAGAGATCGTCGAAGATGTCGGCGTGATCGAACTCCAGGTTGTTCAGGATCGCGGTCCGCGGGCGGTAGTGCACGAACTTGCTGCGCTTGTCGAAGAAGGCGGTGTCGTACTCGTCGGCCTCGATCACGAAAGTTGTCCCTGTGCTGACCGCTGTCTGGGCTGCGCGGCCCTCCGGCGCTGCCGACAGGGCGCCCAGCCGGGCCGAGACCCCGAAATTCAGCGGCACGCCGCCCACCAGGAAGCCCGGCTGCAGCCCGGCGCACTCCAGCACCCAGGCCAGCATCGAGGTGGTGGTGGTCTTGCCGTGGGTGCCGGCCACGGCCAGCACGTGGCGGCCCTGCAGCACATGCTCGGCCAGCCACTGCGGGCCGCTGGTGTAGGGCGCCCCGGCGTCCAGAATGGCTTCCATCAGCGGGAATTTCGGGCGGCCGTCGGCCAGGCGGGCGCGCGACACCACATTGCCAACCACGAACAGGTCGGGCCGCAGCGCCATCTGGTCGGCGGAGAAGCCCTCGATCAGCTCGATGCCCAGCGCGCGCAGCTGGTCGCTCATCGGCGGGTAGACCCCGGCGTCGCAGCCCGTCACCTTGTGGCCGGCCTCGCGGGCCAGCGCCGCCAGCCCGCCCATGAACGTGCCGCAGATACCGAGAATGTGAATGTGCATGCGCCGATTCTAGGCGGGATTCCATGCCATTCTGGGCCGGAGTCCACGTCTATCGGACCTCGCTAGCTATGAAAAACGTAGCAATCAAGGCTGCCCTGATGGCCTGGCGATTGGCCCTGACACCGGCGCGGCCCCGCAAACCATGGAAAATGGCCGTCGATGGACAGCTTGAAATCCGAGATTGCCGCCGCTGCTGCCCGCCTGGTGGTGGAGGAAGGCCTGGAATACGGCCCGGCCAAGCGCCGTGCAGCCAAGCAGATGGGCCTGAGCGCGCGCGCCGAGCTACCGGGCAATGACGAGCTGGAAGACGCCGTGCACGAGTACATCGACCTGTTCTGCGCCGACACCCAGCCGGCCGAACTGGTAGCATTGCGTAAGTTGGCACTCACCTGGATGGAGCGCCTTACCGAATTTCGCCCCTATCTCGGTGGCGCGGTCTGGCATGGCACGGCGACGCGGCTGTCCGACGTTTACATACAGTTGTTCTGCGATGACCCCAAATCGGCGGAAATCGCGCTGATCGACCACCGGGTGAATTACGAGCCGCGCACCGTGACGGGTTTCAACGGCGAGCCGGTGGAGGCCCTGAGTCTGCACAGCGACAGCCGGGAACTGGGCGAAACCATCGGGGTGCACCTGATGGTGTACGACCACGACGACCTGCGCGGCGCCCTCAAACCCGACGCCAAGGGGCGGACGCCCCGCGGCGATGCCGCCGCCGTGCGCCTGCTGCTGCAAGAATCGAGACCATGAATCCACCTGCCTCCCCCTCTTCTTCCCCGGCTCCGGGCCTGAGTCGCCGCCGCTGGCTGTATGCCGGCGTGGCCGCCGTTGCCGGACTGGGTGGCGCGGGCCTGGCCTGGCACAAATTCCGTCCGCACGAGCCGGCACCAGGTGCCGAAGCGGCCCTGTGGGGCCTGTCGTTCGACACACCGGACGGCGCGACGCTGAGCCTGCAGGCCTTGCGCGGCAAACCCCTGTTGATCAACTTCTGGGCGACCTGGTGCCCGCCCTGCGTGGAAGAACTGCCCCTGCTGGACAAGTTCTACAAGGAACATGCAGCCAAAAGCTGGCAAGTGATAGGATTGGCCATCGATCAGCCCAGCGCCGTGCGCAGCTTCCTGCAGAAAACGCCGGTCGGTTTTCCGATCGGGCTGGCGGGTTTGAGCGGAACCGAGCTGAGCCGCTCGCTCGGCAACGAGGCGGGAGGCCTGCCATTCACCGTGGTGTTCGGCGCCGACGGCCGCTTGCTGGAGCGTAGAATGGGCAAGGTTTCGCCCGAAGACCTGCAGCAGTGGGCCGGTGCCCGCTAGCCTCCCGGCCAGGCCCCGCGCGGGCCTTTCCCTTGATTGTTTCTCTCTATCAAGGCCGGTAATTAAAAGAAAATAGACGAAAAAAAGCGCAATAAGCTGAATTTGCGGTAAATTCTCGCCTTCTCTCGTTTGCAGTCGTTGGAGACCTCATGGATTTACGCAAACTCAAAACGTTGATCGACCTGGTGTCGGAGTCCAACGTGTCGGAACTCGAAATCACCGAAGCAGAAGGCAAGGTCCGCATTGTGAAGGGCGGTGGCGCCCTGGTGCAGCAGATGGCCGCGCCGATGCTGGTGGCCGCACCGGCAGGGACCGCGGTGGCCGCCGCCGCGCCCGCAGCGGCAGGGCCTGCCGCGGCACCGGCTGCCGGGGTGCCGGCCGGCCACATCGTCAAATCGCCCATGGTGGGCACCTTCTACCGTTCTTCCAGCCCGGGCGCCAAGGCCTTCGTGGAGGTGGGCAGCCAGGTCAAGGAAGGCGAGACCATCTGCATCATCGAGGCCATGAAGATCCTCAACGAGATCGAGGCCGACAAGTCCGGCACCATCACCCAGATCCTGACCGACAACGGCCAGGCCGTGGAATACGGGCAACCGCTGTTCGTGATCGAGTGAACGGCCGCCAGCGTCCACCCATGTCCCACCCCGCCTGTTGCTTCCGCGACGTTCGCGCCAGCGCCGGGCGGGAAACGAACGCCACCATCTGCGCGGAAGCGCGATGAGCCGCGAGACTGACCATGTTTAAAAAGATATTAGTTGCCAACCGCGGCGAGATCGCCCTGCGCATCCAGCGCGCCTGCCGCGAGCTGGGCGTCAAGGCGGTGATGGTGTACTCCGAAGCCGACCGCGAGGCCAAGTACGTCAAGCTGGCCGAGGAGGCCGTGTGCATCGGCCCGGCGCCTTCGGGGCTGAGCTACCTCAACATGCCGGCCATCATCTCGGCCGCCGAGGTCACCGACGCGCAGGCCATCCACCCCGGCTACGGTTTCCTGAGCGAAAACGCCGATTTTGCCGAGCGGGTCGAGAAAAGCGGCTTCCAGTTCATCGGGCCGACGCCCGAGTCGATCCGCATCATGGGCGACAAAGTGTCGGCCAAGCAGGCCATGATCAAGGCCGGCGTGCCCTGCGTGCCCGGCTCGGAAGGCGAACTGCCGGACGACCCGGTGCAGATCAAGCGCATTGCCAAGTCGGTCGGCTACCCGGTCATCATCAAGGCTGCGGGCGGCGGCGGCGGGCGTGGCATGCGGGTGGTCCATACCGAAGCGGCGCTGATCCACGCGGTGCAGACCACCAAGGCCGAGGCCGGCGCGGCCTTCGGCAATCCGGCGGTGTACATGGAGAAGTTCCTCCAGAACCCGCGCCACATCGAAATCCAGATCCTGGCCGACCAGCACAAGAACGCGGTCTACCTGGGCGAGCGCGACTGCTCGATGCAGCGGCGCCACCAGAAGATCATCGAGGAAGCGCCGGCGCCGGGCATCCCGCGCAAGCTGATCGAGAAGATCGGCGAGCGCTGCACCGCGGCCTGCAAGAAGATCGGCTACCGTGGCGCGGGCACCTTCGAGTTCCTCTACGAGAACGGCGAGTTCTATTTCATCGAGATGAACACGCGCGTGCAGGTCGAGCACCCGGTGACGGAGATGGTGACCGGCGTCGACATCGTGAAGACGCAGATCCTGGTGGCCGCCGGCGAGAAGCTGCCGTTCACCCAGCGCCAGATCGAGATCCGCGGCCACGCCATCGAATGCCGCGTGAACGCGGAAGACCCCTACAAGTTCACGCCCTCGCCGGGCCGCATCACCATGTGGCATGCCCCGGGCGGCCCGGGCGTGCGGGTGGATTCGCATGTCTACACCAACTACTTCGTGCCGCCGAACTACGACTCGATGATCGGCAAGATCATCGTGCACGGCGACACGCGCGAGGAAGCGCTGGCGCGCATGCGCACGGCGCTGTCCGAGACCGTGGTCGAAGGCATCAACACCAACATCCCGCTGCACCGCGAACTGATGGTGGACGCCAAGTTCATGGCGGGCGGCACCAACATCCACTACCTGGAAGAGTGGCTGTCGCATCACAAGCGCTAGAGCCTGCCCGGTTCGCCGCCGGGGGCCTGGCCCTGCGGGCGGCCTGATGGAGAAACGATGTTTGAGCTGAGCCTGCTGTGCCCGGAAGACCGGGTCGAAACCCTGAGCGATGCGCTCGATGCACTCGATGCGCTGAGCGTTTCCGTGGAAGACGCGGACGCGCAGACCGATGCCGAGCAAGCCCTGTTCGGCGAGCCCGGCATGCCGCCGCCCAAGGACGGCTGGCAGCGTTCGCGCATGCTGGCGCTGTTCGCAACGGAATCCCTGGCGCTGGAGGCCCGCACGCTGCTGACGGCGCAGGACTTCTTTGCGGACTGCCGGATCCTGGGGCTGGCCCCGGTGCCCGAGCAGGACTGGGTGCGCTTGACGCAGTCGCAATTCGATCCGGTGGAGATCACGCCGGAATTCTGGATCGTGCCGACCTGGCACGAGCCGCCCGCGCAGGCGCGCCAGATCATCCGGCTCGATCCGGGCCTGGCTTTCGGCACCGGCACCCATCCGACCACGCGCATGTGCCTGCGCTGGATCGCGCGCCACGGCCTGGCGGGCCAGCGGGTGCTCGACTACGGCTGCGGCTCCGGCATCCTGGCCATCGGGGCCGCCAAGTACGGCGCTGCCGACGTCGATGCGGTGGACATCGACGAGGCCGCCGTGCAATCCACGGTGCTCAATGCGCAGGCCAATGGCGTCACGCTGCGCTCGGGCCTGCCGGACCAGGCCAGCGGCACCTACCAGACGGTGCTGGCCAACATCCTGGCCACGCCGCTCAAGGTGCTGGCGCCGCTGCTGTGCGCGCGGGTCGCGCCCGGCGGTTCGCTGGTGCTGGCCGGCATCCTGGAGCGCCAGGCCGAGGAGCTCCAGGCCGCGTATGCACCGCATGCCCGCCTGGTCGTGGCCGACCGCGAAGATGGCTGGATCCTGATGACCGCCGTGCTCTGACGCCGGGGCGGGGCGCGGGAACCAGCCCCTACAATCGATCGCTCATGAGCCTCATCACACGCTGCCCCGCCTGCGCAACGATGTTCAAAGTCGTGCCCGACCAACTCAGGATCTCCGAGGGTTGGGTGCGCTGCGGCCACTGCACCGAGGTCTTCGATGCGGCGCTGTATCTGCAGACCGATGTGCCACCGGCACCGGCTGCCGAGCCGACCTCGGTGCCGCACGGCGAGGTGATGCCCCCGGTGGCGCAGGTGCCCGAGCCTGAACCTGTTGAACACGAGCCCGAGCTTGCGCCTGCGCCGGCCGCTCCGGCGGCCGAGGTGTTCCCGGCCACCGATGCGCCGGTGCCGGTCGTGAAGCTGGTGCCCGACGAGCTGGAGGAGGCCGCGCCGTCCCAGCCCGCCGTGCTGCAGCCCGAAACCCGAACGGAAGAGGCTGTGCAGGAGACGCGGGTCGATGAAGTGGTGGCCGCCAGCGCGCCGATTCCCCCGGCCGAGGAGCCGGAGCAGGCCTTGCACGATGTCTCGTTCGTGCGCGAGGCCCGGCGCAAGGCCTTCTGGCGCCGTCCCCTGGTGCGCACGGCGCTGGCGCTGGTGTGCCTGGCCTTGCTGTCGCTGCTGGCGCTGCAGGTGGCGGTGCAGGAGCGCGACCGCGTGGCCGCGCTCGAGCCGCGTGCCCGTCCCTGGCTGATGGAACTGTGCGCACCGCTGCAATGCAGCGTGGCGCCGCTGCGGCAGATCGAATCCATCGTGATCGACAGCTCCTCGTTCAACAAGATGCGCGGCGATGCCTACCGCCTGAGTTTTACCCTCAAGAACACGGCGCCCATGGCGTTGGCGCTGCCTGCCATCGAACTTGCGCTGACCGACACGCAGGACCAGCCCGTGCTGCGCCGCGTGCTGCAGCCTGCCGAGCTCGGCGCCGCGCCGGCGGTGCTGGGCGCGGGCGGCGAGTGGACCGGTTCTTTCGCGGTCAGCGTGGCGGGCAACGGTAACGGTGCCGCGCGCATTGCGGGCTACCGCATGCTGGCGTTCTATCCCTGATTTTCAACTTCAAGACCTGAAAGAGGCATTCATGGCAGCAGTCATTTGCGGCTCCCTGGCGTTCGACACCATCATGACGTTCGAGGGCCGCTTCTCGGAGCAAATCCTGCCCGACCAACTCCACATCCTCAATGTCTCCTTCCTGGTGCCGGCGTTGCGGCGCGACTTCGGTGGCTGCGCCGGCAACATCGCCTACAGCCTGAAGGCGCTGGGCGGGGTGCCGCTGCCGATGGCCACCGTGGGCAGCGATGGCGCCGACTACCTGCAGCGCCTGCAGGGCCTCGGCATCCGTACCGACTTCGTGCGGCAGGTGAACGACACCTACACCGCGCAGGCGATGATCATGACGGACCGCGACAACAACCAGATCACCGCGTTCCACCCGGGCGCGATGATGCAGGCCCACATCACCCGGATCGAGGCGCGGCCCGACATCGCGCTGGGCATCATCTCGCCCGATGGCCGCGACGCCATGCTGCAGCATGCCGAGCAGTTCAAGGCCGCCGGCATCCCGTTCGTCTTCGACCCGGGGCAGGGCCTGCCGATGTTCGACGGCCCCGAGCTTGCGCACTTCATCGAGCAGGCCAGCTGGGTCACGGTCAACGACTACGAAGGCAAGATGCTGAGTGAGCGCACGGGCTGGAGCCCTGCCGAGATGTCGCGCCACGTGCGGGGGCTGATCGTGACGCTGGGCGCGCACGGCAGCGAAGTCTGGATCGACGGCGAGAAGACCATGGTGGCGCCGGTGAAGGCCGACGAGGTCGTGGACCCTACCGGTTGCGGCGATGCCTACCGTGGTGCCTTGCTCTACGGCCTGGAGCGCGGCTGGTCGTTGGAGCGCTGCGCGGCGCTGGGCAACCGCATCGGCGCCATCAAGATCGCCCAGCGCGGGCCGCAGAACTACACGCTGGATTTGAAGGAAATCGAGCTGTAGTCCTCGTCGGCGGGACAGAGAGTGCTCTGTTTTTGATAGCGCTCACGTCACCAGCGAAAGCCAGTCGGCCGCGGCTGCGGCCTGCGCTGTGACACGCAGCTGCTTGCGCCTCGATGTCGCGCCCCGAACCAGTTCGACGGATGAGCGCGCGACGCCCAGCGTGTCCGCCAGCCAGAGGATCAGCGCCTGATTTGCCTTGCCGTCGACAGGCACCGCTTTCAGGCGCACGCGCAGCGCGCCGTCATGCAGGCCATCGGCCCGGCTCTGTGCGGCATGGGGCATGACGTGGACATCGACAATCACCGCGCCCGTCTTTTCCAGGCGGAGGAAGCTGGCGGCAGGGAGGTTCATGGCGTGCTCTGGCGGTTCGGTGGAGGCATGAAAAAGCCCGATGCCTTGCGGCACCGGGCTTGAGAAGCGGTTACCCGCTTGCTGCCTCAGGGCTTGCTGGCCGTGGGAAACGGCCAGGCAGCCTGCGGGTTCAGAGTGGTCTGAGCCGCGGGGGCAGCCGGGGCGGCTGCTTTGGCAGCGGGCTTCTTCGCTGCTTTCTTCGCAGCGGGCTTCTTCGCTGCTTTTTTGGCCGCAGGCTTTTTCTTCGCCGGGGCTTTCTTGGCGGCGGCCTTCTTCGCCGGGGCCTTCTTGGCTACCGCCTTTTTCGCGGGCGCCTTCTTGGCAGCGGCCTTCTTCGCCGGAGCCTTCTTGGCGGCTACCTTCTTGGCAGCGGGCTTCTTGGCTGCGACTTTCTTCGCCGGAGCCTTCTTCGCCGGAGCCTTCTTGGCGGCTACCTTCTTGGCCGGTGCCTTCTTCGCAACCGGTTTCTTCGCAGCGGCCTTCTTGGCGGCCGGTTTCTTAGCAGCGGCCTTCTTAGCGGCCGGTTTCTTTGCAGTTGCCATCATTTTCTCCTTGATCAAGTTGCAAAGAGCACTTCACGCTTGTTGGTTTGCATGAAGCGATTCATGGTGTTGGGGCCGGCCCCAGCACCATGAACAGGGGAGCACTCCCCGCGTGCGCGCTCTGCGGCGCCATCAGCGGTGGGTGCGATTCTTGAACTCATTGTCGTTATGGATGCTCAATCCCACGAAAGCGCGCCACCCGATTGATACTCGATCACGCGGGTCTCGAAGAAGTTGCGCTCTTTCTTCAGGTCGATCATCTCGCTCATCCAGGGAAACGGATTCTCCTCGTTCGGGAACAGTGCTTCCAGCCCGATCTGCGTGGCGCGCCGGTTGGCGATGTAGCGCAGGTAGCCCTTGAACATCGAGGCGTTCATGCCGAGCACGCCGCGCGGCATGGTGTCCTCGGCGTACTTGTACTCGAGCTCGACAGCCTTCATGAACAAGGCCTTGATCTCGGTCTTGAATTCGGCGGTCCAGAGGTGCGGGTTCTCGAGCTTGAGCTGGTTGATCAGGTCGATGCCGAAGTTGCAGTGCATCGACTCGTCGCGCAGGATGTACTGGTACTGCTCGGCAGCGCCGGTCATCTTGTTCTGGCGGCCCAGGGCGAGGATCTGGGTGAAGCCGACATAGAAGAACAGGCCTTCCATCAGGCAGGCGAACACGATCAGCGACTTCAGCAGCGTCTGGTCGGTTTCGGGTGTGCCGGTCTTGAAGTTCGGGTCCATGATGGCTTCGATGAACGGGATCAGGAACTGGTCCTTCTCCCGGATCGACTGGACTTCGTTGTAGGCGTTGAAGATCTCGCTCTCATCCAGCCCCAGCGACTCCACGATGTACTGGTAGGCGTGGGTATGGATGGCTTCCTCGAAGGCCTGGCGCAGCAGGAACTGGCGGCATTCAGGCGCCGTGATGTGGCGGTAGGTGCCCAGCACGATGTTGTTGGCGGCCAGCGAGTCGGCGGTCACGAAGAAGCCGAGGTTGCGCTTGATGATGCGGCGCTCGTCCTCGGTCAGGCCGTTCGGGTCTTTCCACAGCGCGATGTCGCGCGTCATGTTCACTTCCTGCGGCATCCAGTGGTTGGCGCAGGTGGCGAGGTATTTTTCCCAGGCCCACTTGTACTTGAACGGCACCAGCTGGTTGACGTCGGTCTGGCCGTTGATGATGCGCTTGTCAGCGGCCCGGACCCGGCGCTCGCTGGTGGGCTGAATGGTGGGGGCGGTGGCTGCAACCGGCACAGGCGCTCCGTCATGGAGTGTGCGCGGGGCTGGCGAAAGAGGCGGAAGTTCCATCGAGCGGTTGCTGGATGAACCGCTGGTGAGTGGCTGTTGCAATCCGTTTTGCACAGAGGGCTTGACTTCTTCGTCCCAGGTCAACATAGAGGATTCCAATATTCAAATTATCAGAGCAACGATGTGAAATGAAAAGTGTTCATTCACATCGTTGCCCGATTGTGTTGCTCAATTGCATCGAAACCCATTCGGAATTTCGCAGCAGCGAGGGCCTTACTGGCAGGCCTCGCAGGTCGGATCGTCCACGCCGCAGAACTTGATGTCGGTGGCAGGCGCAGCACTCAGCTGCGCGCGCGCGGCAGCGGCTGCGGCGTCGAGTGCGCTCATGCCTGCACCGGCTTGCGGCTCGCTGCCGGAAGACACGGCATTCAGCTGGCCGGCCTTCACGGTGGATTTCTCCGCGTGCGTGGCGCCCATGGTGCGCAGGTAGTAGGTGGTCTTGAGGCCGCGCAGCCAGGCAAGCTTGTAGGTGTCGTCGAGCTTCTTGCCCGAGGCGCCCGCCATGTAGATGTTGAGCGATTGCGCCTGGTCGATCCACTTCTGGCGGCGCGCGGCGGCTTCCACCAGCCACTGCGGTTCCACTTCGAAGGCGGTCGAGTAGAGCGCCTTGATGTCCTGCGGCACGCGGTCGATGGGGCGCAGCGAACCGTCGAAGTGCTTGAGGTCCATCACCATCACGTCGTCCCACAGGCCCAGGCGCTTGAGGTCGCGCACCAGATAGCTGTTGATGACGGTGAACTCGCCCGACAGGTTGGACTTGACCGAGAGGTTGCCGAAGCACGGCTCGATCGAGGCGTCGACGCCGATGATGTTGGAGATCGTGGCGGTGGGTGCGATGGCCACGCAGTTGGAGTTGCGCATGCCGTCGGCCGCGATCTTCTTGCGCAGCGCGTCCCAGTCCAGGGCGGCCGAGCGGTCCACTTCGACATAGCCGCCGCGGGCCTGGGCCAGCAGGTCCAGCGTGTCGGCCGGCAGGATGCCCCGGTCCCACAGCGAACCCTTGTAGCTGGAGTACTGGCCGCGTTCGCGGGCCAGTTCCGTCGAGGCCCAGTAGGCGTAGTAGCAGACGGCTTCCATCGACCGGTCGGCGAATTCCACGGCCGCTTGCGACGCGTAGGGAATGCGCAGCTCATACAGGGCATCCTGGAAAGCCATGACGCCCAGGCCCACCGGGCGGTGGCGCATGTTGGAGTCGCGCGCCTTCTTGACGGCGTAGTAGTTGATGTCGATCACGTTGTCGAGCATGCGCATCGCGGTGGCGATCGTCTTCTTGAGCTTGTCGTGGTCGAGCACCTGGGTGCCGCCGGCCGAGCCGGCGGGTGCCGCCTTCAGATGCTGCAGCAGGTTCACCGAGCCGAGGTTGCAGACCGCGGTTTCGGTGTCGCTGGTGTTGAGCGTGATCTCGGTGCACAGGTTGGACGAGTGCACCACGCCCGCGTGCTGCTGCGGCGAGCGCACGTTGCAGGCGTCCTTGAAGGTGATCCAGGGATGGCCCGTCTCGAACAGCATGGTGAGCATCTTGCGCCACATGTCGCTGGCCTGCAGCGTGCGCGAGGGCTTGATCTCGCCGCGCTTGGCTTTTTCCTCGTAGGCCACGTAGGCCTTCTCGAAGTCGGCGCCGAACTTGTCGTGCAGGTCGGGCACGTTGGACGGCGAGAACAGCGTCCATTCGCCCTTTTCCATGACGCGGCGCATGAACAGGTCGGGGATCCAGTTCGCGGTGTTCATGTCGTGCGTGCGGCGGCGGTCGTCGCCGGTGTTCTTGCGCAGCTCGAGGAACTCCTCGATGTCCAGGTGCCAGGTTTCCAGGTAGGTGCAGACCGCGCCCTTGCGCTTGCCGCCCTGGTTCACGGCCACGGCCGTGTCGTTGACCACCTTGAGGAAGGGGACCACGCCCTGCGACTCGCCGTTGGTGCCCTTGATGTGCGAGCCCAGGGCGCGCACGCGCGTCCAGTCGTTGCCCAGGCCGCCGGCGAACTTGGACAGCAGCGCGTTTTCCTTGATCGATTCGTAGATGCCGTCGAGGTCGTCCGGCACCGTGGTCAGGTAGCAGGAGGACAGCTGCGAGCGCAGCGTGCCGCTGTTGAACAGCGTGGGCGTGCTCGACATGAAGTCGAACGAGGACAGCACTTCGTAGAACTCGATGGCGCGGGCTTCGCGGTCGACCTCGTTGAGCGCCAGGCCCATGGCCACGCGCATGAAGAAAGCCTGCGGCAGCTCGATGCGGGTCTTGCGCACGTGCAGGAAGTAGCGGTCGTACAGGGTCTGCAGGCCCAGGTAGTCGAACTTCAGGTCGCGGTCGGCCTGGAGCGCGGCGCCCAGCTTGTGCAGGTCATAGTGCAGCAGCCTTTCGTCCAGCAGCTCGGCGTCCACGCCCTTCTTGATGAATTCAGGGAAGTAGCGGGCATAGCTCTGGGCCATTTCGGCCTGCGTCACTTCTTGGCCCAGCACTTCGCGGGCGATCGTGTGCAGCAGCAGGCGCGCCGTGGCGTAGGTGTAGTCGGGGTCTTTCTCGATCAGCGTGCGCGCGGCCAGGATCGATGCCTTGTAGACCTCGTCCATCGGCACGCCGTCGTACAGGTTGCGCATGGTCTCGGCCACGATCGGGTCGGGCTTGACGTCTGTGCCCAGGCCGGCGCAGGCCGATTCGATCAGGCCCTGCAGGCGGTCGAGGTCGAGCGCCACGCGCCGGCCGCCGTCGAGCACATGCAGCGCCGGCGCCTTCGGGGTGGCCTGCACGGCCTGGCGGGCGCGCTCCTGCGTGCGCTTTTCGCGGTACAGCACATAGGCGCGGGCGATCTCGTGGTGGCCGCCGCGCATCAGGCCCAGTTCCACCTGGTCCTGCACGTCTTCGATATGGAAGGTGCCGCCGCCCGGGCGCGAGCGCATCAGGGCGCGCACCACGCCCTGGGTCAGGTTGTCGACGACTTCGCGCACGCTGGCCGAGGCGGCGCCCTGCGTGCCATGCACCGCGAGGAAAGCCTTCATCATCGCGATCGCGATCTTGTCCGGCTCGAACGGCACGACGGCACCGTTGCGGCGGATGATCTGGTAATGGGCCAGCGGATGGGCGGCGGCACTGCCGGCGCTGTCGGTGGCCTGGGACGGAACGACGCCGGCATGGGGCGTGGACGGGGGGGTCAAAGCGGTTTGCATTGTTTCCTCTTCTTTCGCAATTTTTGTTGGGACTGGCGGGGCGGGAGCGCGGGCCAGAGGGGTGTCGGGGGCTACCCTTGTTTGCACAATGGACACACTATATCTAGGGTCCAACTGGATTTCAAGCCACTACGGGTAGTGTATCGACCCTGATGCACATGCTTACATTTGAGCCTCGAAAAACCGCTGGGAGCGAGTGCCTTTGCGAGGGTGGCCGCACGGCCTTGCAGGCGTGATCCGCGCAGGGGGCGCCGCAGTGCGGCCAGTCTGTGTGCGCCTTGCGGCCGGTTTTGCCGCGCCGTGCCGCGTAGGGCCTGAGGTCGTGGAGGATGCGGCCCCGTCAGAGGGGTCTTGCCGCATGCGCGGCGAGTGCCTTCATGCGTTTTGTGGCAGGCGCAACGATTCGGGAAAAGACCGGGGCGGCCAGCCCAGCGTGCGCTGCAGCAAAGGCCACTCGAAGCCGTTGCCGGGGTCCTGCTTGCGCCCAGGCGCAACGTGCTCGTGGCCCGCGATGTGCGCGACCGGATAGTGCTGCGCGATGGCCGAGCACAGGCTGCCCAGGGTTTCGTACTGCGCGGCTTCGAAGCGGTCGCCCTCCAGGCCTTCGAGTTCGATGCCCACCGAGCGGTCGTTGCAGTTGTCCCGGCCCAGGTAGTGCGAGGCGCCGGCATGCCAGGCGCGCTCGCGGCAGCTCACGAACTGCCACAGCGCCCCGCTGCGGCGGATGTAGAAATGGGCCGAGACCTGGGTGCCGCGGATGCGCTCGAAGTAGGGGTGGGCGTTCCAGTCCAGTGTGTTGGTGAACAGCTGCAGCACTTCGTCGCCGCCATACTGCCCCGGCGGCAGGCTGATCGAGTGCAGCACGATGAGGTCGATCTCGGTGCCGGCCGGGCGCGGCCCGAAGTTCGGGGACGGCAGCGTTCGTGCGAACCGGTACCAGCCTTCGTGCCACAGGCCGTCGTCGCCGTCGGCGGCAGGCTCAGGCGGTTTCTTCATTCGGCTCATCACCCGGTGGCGTCGAGATGTTGAGGCGGGCAATGCGGTAGCGGATCTGGCGCAGGCTCAGCCCCAGGCGGGCTGCCGCAGCGGTCCGGTTGAATCCGGTGTCGTTCAAAACCTTGACCAGGATGTCGCGCTCCTGCTGGTCGAGGTAGGCCTGCAGGTCGCTCGGAGCCTGGGCGAGGGCCGGTGCCGCGGGCATCGGCACGGGGTCGGGCGCAGCCTGCGCGGCGGCGGGCGCGGCCTGGGTGGGCGCGAAATCGACCTGGAGCACGTCGCCCTCGCTCAGGGCCACGGCGCGATGCAGCAGGTTTTCCAGTTCCCTCACGTTGCCGCCCAGGGGATGTGCACAGAGTTGCTCGAGCACCGTCGGCGACAGCGCCGGCACCGGCATGCCCGACTCCTGAGCGATCCGGGCCAGCAGCGCGGCGCACAGGGCCGGCAGGTCGCCGGTGCGCTCGCGCAGAGGGGGCACCACGATCTCGATCACGTTCAGGCGGTAGTACAGGTCCTGCCGGAAGCGGCCGGCCTGCACGTCCGCGGCCAGGTCCTTGTGCGTGGCGCTGACGATGCGCACGTCCACGGCGTCTTCCTGCGTGGAACCCAGCGGGCGCACATGGCGTTCCTGGATGGCGCGCAGCAATTTGGACTGCATGGCCAGGGGCAGGTCACCGATCTCGTCGAGGAACAGGGTGCCGCTGCGCGCGGCCTGGAAATAGCCTTCGCGGTCCTGCGTGGCTCCGGTGTAGGAGCCTTTCTTGGCGCCGAAGAATTCGGCCTCGAGCAGGTTCTCGGGGATGGCGCTGCAGTTCACGGCCACGAAGGGGGCTTCGGCGCGATGGCTGCAGGCATGGATGGCGCGCGCCACCAGTTCCTTGCCGGTGCCCGATTCCCCGCGCACCAGCACGGGCGCCATGCTGCGGGCGACCTTGACGATGCGTTCCTTGACGCCGCGCATGGCGCCGGAGTCGCCCACCAGCCGCTGCAGCGCCGTGTGGCCGGTCTGCGGCAGCTCCGCGGCGCTGGGGGGCCTGGCGGCAGACGGGCCCTGGCCGCGCCCGCCGCGCAGCGGCTGCTGCTGCGTGCCCTGGATGGCCGAGGCCACGACGCTGCGGAACTGCTTGAGGTCGACTGGCTTGGTGAGGTAGTCGAAGGCGCCCGCCTTGAGGGCTTCCACTGCGTTCTCGGCCGAGCCGTAGGCCGTCATCACGACACAGCGCTCCTGGCGCTGCTGCGTCGTCATGCCCACCAGCAGTTCCAGGCCGAGGCCGTCGGGCAGGCGCATGTCGGTGATCACGGCGTCGAACTTGCGGTCGCCAAGGTGCTGCCAGGCCTCCGAGAGGCTGGCGGCCGCTTCCACGCGGTAGCCCTCGCGCAGCAGCGTGAGCTCGTACAGCGTCCGCAGGTCCGGCTCATCGTCGACGATCAGGACCTGCGCGGGGTTCGGGGAGTTGCTTGCAGCCATGGTCAGACAAGTATTGTGTCAAATGATAGAGGGCTGTCGCCTTGCGCCGGACCGGCGCGGAACGTCACGAAGAATTCGTTGCCTTCCACGGCCGCGGCCACCGGGCCGCGCGGGGCCCGCTGGTAGCCGATCAGCGCGCCATGCCGCTCGCACAGTTCGCGGCAGATGTACAGGCCCAGGCCGCTGGAGCGGCTTTCCGAAGAGAAGAAGGGCTCGAACAGATGCCGCTGCACGGTCTGCTCGAGCGGCTCGCCGTCGCTCCACACCAGCAGGCTGCATTCGCCGAGGGAGGAGACCACGGTCGAGACCTGGATCGAGTCGGGCTGCTGGCCCGCATAGCGCAGCGCGTTGTCCAGCAGGTTGATCAGCACGCGGCGCAGGTGGCCGGCATCGAACACCGCGCGCGGGCCCATGGCGTCGAGCGCCACGCTCAGGCGCGCCGCGGCGCCGGTCTGACGGGACCAGTCGGCGCAGATGGTGGCGACGTTCGCATCCAGGTCCAGCAGGCCGGGGCCGGCGACGGCGGTTTGCTGCTGCACCCGCGAAATGTCCAGCACTTCCTCCACGATCTGCGCCAGGCGCAGCGCGTTCTGCCGCACCAGCATCGTCAGCTGCTTCTGCGCCGGCTCGGTCAGGTCTTCGTCGAGCAGCGCGTTGGCCTGCGAGATGGCGGCCAGCGGATTGCGTATTTCATGGGCGACCGCGGCCGACATGCGGCCCATGGCCGCGAGCTTCTCGGTGCGCAGGCGCGCCTCCATTTCGCGCAGGTCCTGCAGGAACATGACGCACAGGTTCTCCGCCTGCGTGTCGTGCGTGGCGGTGAGCCGCGTGCGCACGTGGATGCGCCGCGGGTTCTGCCCCGCATGGCTGATGGCGATGTCGGAGATCTGGCTGCCGTGCTGGACGAAGGTCAGCCGGGCCAGCTCGACCAGGGCCTGCCAGGCGGCCTCGGCCGCCAGCACGAAGGGGGCGTTGCGCACGGCGCCCTGGGCCGAGCCCAGCAGGCGGCGCGCCGCCGGGTTGGCGGCCCGCACGACGCCATTGATGTCGACCACCAGCACGCCGTCGGCCAGGGTTTCGATCACCAGTTCGTTCACCTGGGTCTGCACCCGCGCGGCATGCTGGCTGCGCCGGGCCAGCGCCTCCTCGCGCGCCAGCCGCAGGGCCAGCTGGTTGGCCAGGAAGGCCACGATGAACAGGCCGATGCCGGTCAGGCCGGACTGCAGGAAGCGCGGCGCGGCATCGCCCTGGATCTGCAGCGAGATCCACCAGGCGTCCACCAGCAGCACCAGCGTCACGCCGGCGGCCGTGCCTAGCGCCAGCGGCAGCGAGCCCATCACGGACCCGAGCAGCACGGGCAGGGCGAACAGCGGGGTGTAGTTGATGTTGGCGCCTTGCAGGAACTGCAGGGCCGAGAAGGCGATCAGGTCGACGCCGATGGTCGACACCCACTGCGTGTCGAAGGTGCGGCCGGGCGTGCGCGGCTGGGCCAGCAGGCGCACGGCCAGCGTGGCGGCGAGGTAGGTGCTGCACAGCGCCACCAGCCACACGTTGACGGGTTGCCCCAGCCCGTAGATCGAGCCCTGCATCAGCAGCAGCACCACGGCGATCATGATGCGCGCGGTCATGAAGCCGCGCCACAGCCTGGCGAAGGCGGAGTCTTCCACCGGGGTGGGGCTGTCTTCCGGGAGGGGCGGGCCGAACCAGGAGGGCGCGTCCGTGGGGCTGGCCATTCAGCCCTCGGCGCGCTGGCGGTGCTCGGCGCAGCAGTACAGGCCGCGGCGGCCCGGCAGCGCCTCGGCCTGCGGCAGGTGCACGGCGCAGACCGGGCAGCGCACCATGTCCTGGGGTTCGCCGGCGGGCTGCGCGGCCGGGCCGCGGCGCGCGGGCCGGTCGGCCAGGCGGCGGCTGCGCCAGAGCCAGACGCCGGCCAGGACCACGAGCAGCACGATGAGGTATTTCATGCGCCGCGCCCCAGCACCACTTCGAGCACGAAGCGCGAGCCCACATAGCCCAGCAGCAGCAGCAGCGAGCCGACGTACAGCACCCGCACGGCCTTGCGGCCGCGCCAGCCGAAGCGCGAGCGGCCCAGCAGCAAGGCGGCGAAGGCCAGCCACGACAGCACCGAGAACACCGTCTTGTGGTCCCACTTCCAGGCCTTGCCGGGGCCGTACAGCGTCTCGCCGAACAGCCAGCCGGCCAGCAGGGTGGCGGTCAGCAGCACGAAGCCGGCTTTCACGAAGCGGAAGGTCAGCCGTTCGAGCGTGAGCAGCGGCATGCCGCTGTGCGCATCGCTGGCCTGGCGGATCTGCCGCTCGGCGCGCGTCATGAGCCAGGCGTGCACCACGGCGGCGGCGAACAGGCCGTACGAGGCGATGCCCAGCGCCCAGTGCAGCGGCAGCCAGGGCGAGGCGCTCACGTGCAGCGCATTGCCCGGAAACAGCAGGGCCAGCAGCACGGCCGCGGAGCCCAGCCCGGCCAGGGCCCAGCGCGCCTGCAGTTGCGGGAACAGCTGGCTCTCCACCGCATAGACCGTCAGCACCAGCCAGGCGGTGACGGACAGCGCGGGCGCGAAGCCGAAACGCGGCGGGTCGCCCAGCAGCCCCGCGGCCAGCACGCCGGCATGCAGCAGCCAGGCCGCCAGCAGGGCCGTGCGGCTGGCGCGCAAACTCAGGCGCGCTGCGGCAGCAGCAGGGATGGCGTAGGCTGCAGCGGCCGCAATACCCAGCAGGACGCTGAGGGGGGACGCACTGGATAAAATCATGGCAAAGGAGTTTAACCCCCAGGCTCCGCACGCGACGGTGCTGCGCCTTCCCCCTTCGCTTCGCAAGGGGGCGCCGCCAGCGGCCTGGCAAGGCCCGCTGCGCGGCGGCCCCGAACCTGGGCGGCGCTGTGCGCGGCCGGTTGTCTCTGCTCCTTATTTTTACAAGGCATTCGTTCTCTTTATGGCCAGCGCTCTTACCGACAAACTCTCCCGCCTCGTCAAGGAAATGCGCGGCCAGGCCCGCATCACTGAGTCCAATGTGCAGGACATGCTGCGCGAGGTGCGCATGGCCCTGCTCGAGGCCGACGTGGCGCTGCCCGTGGTGCGCGACTTCATCGCCCGCGTGAAGGAGAAGGCGCTGGGCCAGGAGGTACTGGGTTCGCTGTCGCCGGGGCAGGCCCTGGTGGGCATCGTCAACCGCGAGTTGGCGGCCACCATGGGCGAGGTCGACGACAAGGGCGCGCTGCGCGCGCCGGCCGACATCAACCTCGCCGCGCAGCCGCCGGCCGTGATCCTGATGGCCGGCCTGCAGGGCGCGGGCAAGACCACCACCACCGCCAAGCTGGCCAAGCACCTGATCGACAAGCGCCGCAAGAAGGTGCTCACGGTGTCGGGCGACGTCTACCGCCCCGCGGCGATCGAGCAGCTCAAGACCGTGACGGCCCAGGCCGGCGCCGAATGGTTCCCGAGCACGCCCGAGCAGAAGCCGGTGGACATCGCCCGCGCCGCGCTCGACTATGCGAAGAAGCATTTCTTCGACGTGCTGCTGGTGGACACAGCGGGCCGCCTCGCCATCGACGAGGCGCTGATGCGCGAGATCAAGGACCTACATGCCGCGCTCGACCCGGTGGAGACGCTGTTCGTGGTCGATGCCATGCAGGGCCAAGACGCGATCAACACGGCCAAGGCCTTCAAGGAGGCCCTGCCGCTGACCGGCATTGTGCTGACCAAGACCGACGGCGACTCGCGCGGCGGCGCCGCCCTGAGCGTGCGCCAGGTCACCGGCGCGCCGATCAAGTTCGCCGGCGTCAGCGAGAAGATCGACGGCCTGGAGGTGTTCGACGCCGAGCGCCACGCCGGGCGCATCCTGGGCATGGGCGACATCGTCGCGCTGGTCGAACAGGTCACGGCCGGGGTCGACATGGAGGCCGCGCAGAAACTCGCGGCCAAGGTCAAGAGCGGCGACGGCTTTGACCTCAACGACTTCCTGAGCCAGATCCAGCAGATGAAGAGCATGGGCGGCCTGTCCAGCCTGCTCGACAAGCTGCCGGCCCAGATGGCCGCCAAGGCGGGCCAGGTGGACATGGACAAGGCCGAGCGCGACATCCGCCGCAAGGAAGGCATCATCCACAGCATGACGCCGCTGGAGCGGCGCAAGCCCGAACTCATCAAGGCCACGCGCAAGCGCCGCATCGCCGCCGGCGCCGGCGTTCACGTGCAGGAGGTCAACCGCCTGCTCAACGAGTTCGATCAGATGCAGGGCATGATGAAGAAGATGAAGGGCGGCGGCCTCATGAAGATGATGAAGCGCATGGGCGGCATGAAGGGCATGCCCAAGATGCCCTTCTGATCCAAGTTTCAAGCGTTTTCAGCCGGATGTCCGCGTCCAGCGGTCATTGTTTGCTATATATCTGATAGCAATCCGGCGCTTCAGGCACGCGCGAACTCGGCCGCGTGCCGCCAGGCGCGGCGCAGCACGGCCGGCGACCATGACTCCTCGGGAATCAGCAGCACGCCGCGCGCGCGCAGCCGCGTGCCGAGCCCGACCTGGCTGGTCAGCACGGCCAGCGGCACGGCCAGCAGCAGCGGCAGCGCCACCGGCGTGAGCCAGACCAGCGCGCCCGCGTCGATCGCCGCGATGCCCAGGCCCAGCAGTGCAATCACCGCTGTCATCGGCGCCAGGCGGGCGGCGGCGTCGCGCCAGGACACGGCAGCGGCTTCGCGCGGCGGCGATTTCCAGTCGAGCTTCAGGCCGGTCAGCGCCACCAGCACGAACAGCGAATGCGCGAGCATGCGGATCGGCGCCTGCAGCAGCGCCAGCCCGGTCTCCACCGCGGCGCTGCGCAGCAGGCCGGCCGTGCCGCCGTAGGACTTCTGCTGGCCACGCAGCAGCACCGCCAGCAGGCCCAGCACGCGCGGCAGGAACAGCATGCACAGCGTCCAGGCCCAGAGCTCGCGCAGCTCGGTGGGCACGGCCTGCCACTCGGGCAGGATGCGCGCACCCGACATCCACAGCGCCGTGCCCAGCGTCAGGAAGGCCAGCCACAGCGGGGCCGACAGGTAGGACATGGCGCCGATGGCGAACATCGCGCGGTGCACGCGGTGGATGCCCGGCTCGGCGATCAGGCGCGAGTTCTGCAGGTTGCCCTGGCACCAGCGGCGGTCGCGCTGCAGCTCGGCCAGCAGGTCGGGCGGCTGCTGCTCGTAGCTGCCCACCAGGTCCGACACCAGCCAGACGTGGTAGCCGGCGCGGCGCATCAGCGCGGCCTCGACGAAGTCGTGCGACAGGATGCCGCCGGCCAGGCCGCCGCGGCCGCGGATCGGGGCCAGCGCGCAGTGCTGCATGAACGGCGCGACGCGGATGATCGCGTTGTGGCCCCAGTAGTGCGATTCGCCGAGCTGCCAGAACTGCATGCCCAGCGTGAACAGCCGGCCGGTGACGCGCGAAGCGAACTGCTGCGCGCGCGCGTGCAGCGTGACGTGGCCGATGGCCTGGGTCGCGGTCTGGATGATGCCGGCCTTCGGGTTCGCTTCCATCAGCTTGACCATGGACACGATGCACTCGCCGCTCATCACGCTGTCGGCGTCCAGCACCACCATGTAGCGGTAGTCCCGGCCCCAGCGGCGGCAGAAGTCGGCCACGTTGCCGGCTTTGCGGTGCGTGCGGCGCGCGCGCAGGCGGTAGTAGACCTCGATCTGCGGCTGCTCGGGGTGAGCAGCCAGCGCGGCGCGCAGGTCTTCCCAGGCCGCGCGCTCGGCCGCGGCGGTCTTCGGGTCGGCGCTGTCCGACAGCACGAACACGTCGAACACACCGGCATGGCCGGTGGCCGCCACCGATTCGCAGGTGGCGCGCAGGCCCGCGAACACGGTGGCCACGTCCTCGTTGCAGATCGGCATGACGATGGCGGTGCGCGCCTGCGGGTTCACCGGATGGTGGCGCACGGCCCGGGCCGAGAGCGCGTGGCGGTCGCCGCGCAGCGTGACGTAAAAGCCCATCAGCGCGGTCACGAAGCCCGTCACCACCCAGGTGGAGAGCACCGCGAACAGCACGACCTGGCCGTACTCGAGCCAGGCGCTGTCGTAGTCGGGCTGCGCATTGGCGAACAGCGTGGTGGCCATCATCGTGCTGACCAGCGTCAGCAGCGCAAAGACCAGCCGGCGCCGCTGCGCGGCCTGCTGCCAGGCCTCGGGGGCGGCGGCCCGCGCGGCCGGCCGCGGGCGCATCAGCGAGAGTGCGCCCGCGCCCAGGCTGCTCCAGAAGCCGCGCCAGGGGCGCGGCGCCATCGAGCCGCGGTTGAGCGGCGGCGCCGTGGCCGAGTTGGGATGGCGCTCCTCGCGCACGCTGCTGCGCCGCGGTACCTGCGGCACCGGGTAGGCCGCGCCGCGGCGCGCCACCACGGCCGGGGCCGCGCCGCCGTCGGGGGCCGGGTGGGGCGGGAACGACGGTGCCCGCGGCGAACCTAGTCGGGAAGAAGGATGTTGCTCCATGTTTCGCTCACTGCCTCGTTGTGGTGTTGAAGAAAGGCGCGCAGCTCGATCGGCTGCGCCGGGGTGTTGCGTTGCACGCGCAGGGTCAGGCGCCAGGCGCCGGTGGCGGGGTTGCGGTAGAGGTGCTGTTCCACGATGCGGCCGCCGGCATCGCTGGTGGCGACGGCCTGCACCGGGGCTTCGGGCGCCAGCGCGTCGAGCGCCGGGCCGGTGAAATCGACCACGTACTGCACCTGGGTTTTGAGTTCGTCGGCGCTCAGCGGGCTGTAGCCGATGCCGCGGCGCGACTGCGTCACCCAGCCGGCGGGCGGGCGCTGCTGCGCATCGCCCTGCCAGCCCAGCTCGTAGGCGAACTCCAGCGGCGCGCCCGGCGCGGGCCATTGCGCCGGCACCCAGTAGGCGACGATGTTGTCGTGCGTCTCATCGGGCGTGGGCAGCTGCACCAGCTCGACCCGGCCCGGGCCCCAGTCGCCCAGCGGGCGCACCCAGGCGCTGGGGCGCCGTTCGTAGCGCGCCTCCACGTCCTCGTAGCTGGCGAAGGCGCGGTCGCGCTGCATCAGGCCGAAGCCCGCCAGGCGGTTCATCGCGAACGAGGTCACCAGCGGCTTTCGGGGGTTCTGCAGCGGCCGCCACAGCCACTCGCCGTCGCCGGTGGCCACCATCAGGCCGTCGGAGTCGTGCACCTCGGGGCGGAAATCACCGGGGCGCGGCTGGTTCTCGCCCGACAGGAACATGCTGGTCAGCGGCGCCAGGCCCAGCGTGGCGACGGGCCGGCCCGCGCCGGCGCGCAGGAACACGCGGGCGCGCACCGTCACCGTGCTCTGCGGGCCAGGGACGATGTCGAAGCGGTAGGCGCCGCTGGCGCGCGGCGAGTCGAGCAGGGCGTAGAGCGTGAGCTGCCGGGCGCCGGGCGCGGGCCGCTCCAGCCAGAACTCGGTGAAGCGCGGAAACTCCTCGCCGCTGCCGCCCGCGGTGTCGATCGCCAGGCCGCGCGCCGACAGGCCGTACTGCTGGCCGGCGCCCAGGGCGCGGAAATAGCTGGCGCCGAGGAACACGATCAGCTCGTCCTTGTAGTCGGGCGAGTTCAGCGGGTAGTGCACACGCAGGCCGGCGAAGCCGAGGTCGCCCCAGGCCTGCGGCTCGAGCCGGTTCTTGCCGTAGTCGAAGGCCCGGCGGTCGTAGCGGATGTGCTGCACGCCCTGCGGCGTGATCTCGTTGACGCGCACCGGCTCGGCCTGGGTGCGGCCGAGATGGAAGAACTGGGTCTCGAACGGCAGCCCCGCGTCGCGCCACAGGGCCTGCGCGGGCCGGAAGCGGATGTCGCGGTACTGGTCGTAGTCAAGGCGCGCCAGCTCGCTGGGCAGCTTGTCGCCGCCACCCCGATAGGCCGCCTGCGCGCGCTCACGCGCCAGCCGGGTCAGCGTCTCGAAATCGAAGGCTTGCGCCCGCACCAGCGGGCTGGCCAGCAGCAGGACCCCGAGGGCCAGCCAGGCCGGGTGCGGCAGGCGGGGCCGCCAGGCGCGCAGGGAGAAAACAGGCGTCATGCCACTGGCTAGGGCAAACCCTGTGCCAGCGTGAAAAAATCAATTCAGATCAACGACTTGCAGCGCATCTCTCTCGTAAGCACCTGTGTCGGCCGCCGCCGGGGCCGCCCAACCCCTGTTTTTGTCGCCCAGGGGCGACAAGTCACCCGGGGCGAACAAAAAAACCGAATGTTTTCAAGCGCTTAGTCGTGTCGCCCCTCGGCGACAGGGTCGGCCTTGAAGTGGCCGGGCGTGAGCTCGTGCTTTTGCAGCAGGCGGTAGAACTCGGTGCGGTTGCGGTCGGCCAGCCGCGCGGCGTCGGCCACGTTGCCGTCGGTCAGCTTGAGCAGGCCCACGAGGTAGTCGCGCTCGAAGCGCTGCTTGGCCTCGGCGTAGGTCAGCACCTCGATCGAGGGCACGCGCAGCGCGCGCTGCACCAGGGCCAGCGGCACCAGCGGCGTGGTGGACAGCGCGCACACCTGCTCCACCACGTTGTAGAGCTGGCGCACGTTGCCGGGCCAGGCGGCGGTGGTCAGCGCCTTCAGCGCCTCGGGCGCGAAGCCGCTCAGGCGCCGGCCGTACTTGCCCGCCAGCTTGTGCAGGAAGTGGTTGGCCAGCAGCGCGATGTCCTCGCGCCGCTCGGCCAGCGGCGGCAGCGTGAGGGTGACCACGTTGAGGCGGTAGTACAGGTCTTCGCGGAACTGGCCGGCGGCCATGGCCGCGTCGAGGTCGCGGTGGGTGGCTGAGAGGATGCGCACGTCCACCGGCACCGACTGGCTCGAGCCCAGCGGCCGCACCGCGTGCTCCTGCAGCACGCGCAGCAGCTTGACCTGCAGCGCCGGCGGCATGTCGCCGATTTCGTCCAGCAGCAGCGTGCCGCCGTCGGCCGCCTGGAACAGGCCCTTGTGGTTGGCCACCGCGTCGGTGAAGGCGCCCTTCATGTGGCCGAACAGCTCGGACTCCAGCAGGGCCTCGGGAATCGCGCCGCAGTTGACGGCGATGAAGGGCCGCGCCGCGCGCGGGCTGGCGCCGTGGATGGTGCGCGCCAGCATTTCCTTGCCGGTGCCGCTGTCGCCGCGCAGCAGCACGCTGGCGTCGGAGCGGGCGATCATGCGCGCCTCGGCCAGCAGCTCGGCCATGCGGCTGGAGCGGCTGATGAGCCCGGCGCGCCAGCGCTCGTCGGTCGGGCCAGCGGGGGCGGGCGGCGCGCTCAGGGCCAGCGCCTGCGCGATCTTGTCGAGTAGCTCCTTGCCGTCGTAGGGCTTGGTGAGGTAGGTGAACACGCCGCGCGCCGTGGCCTCGACGGCGTCGGGGATGGTGCCGTGGGCCGTGAGCAGGATCACCGGCAGTGAGGGATGGCGCGTACGGATCTCGTCGAACAGCGCCAGCCCGTCGCGCCCGGGCAGGCGCACGTCGCTGAGCACCAGCTGCGGCCGCTCGATGGCGAGCTGGGCCAGCGCCGCCTCGGCCGAGCCGACGGCGCTGACGTGGTAGCCCGCCGCGGTGAGGCGCATCGACAGCAGGCGCAGCATGTCGGCGTCGTCGTCCACCACCAGCAGGCGCGGCGGGCTGGCGGGGCTGGGGCGTGCGGTGTCGGCCATGGCGTGCTCAGGGGGCGGTGCCGCGCGCGGCGGGGCGCGAGGGCAGGCTGCGCTCGATGGCCCGCACCGCTTCCAGCCGCTCGTTGAGCTGGTCGATGCGGCGCTGGCTGTCGCGCAGCTGCTGGTTCTGGCGCTCGAGCTGGTCTTCCACGCGGCGCTGCTCCGCGTACTGGGCGGCCAGCAGCCGCGCCAGCGGCTGCAGCGCCTGGCTCTCGGGGTCGGCCTGCGCCAGCAGCTTCTGCAGCAAGGCCTGGGCCCGCGCCAGGTCATGCGACTGGGCCAGCGCCAGGGCGAGCTGGAGCTGGCGCTGCGCGGCCTCGCCGGGCTCGCCCAGCCGCGCGATCTCGGCGGCCACCTCGGCCGGCGTCGAGGCGCGCAGGTGATCGGCATACGCGAGCGCGAGCGTGACCGGCGCTGCGGCGGCGGCCGGGGCGGAGGGCGCCGGGGCCGGCGCGCGCGGCTCCAGGCTCGGCGGCGGTGCCGCGGGCGCGGGGGGCACCGCCAAGGGCGTGGCGGCGCAGCCGGCCAGCAGCAGGGCGGCGGCCAGGCTGGCGGCGCGCGCGAGAGAAGAAGGGGAGGTTCTACGAAGCATGGGGCAGTTCGATCCGGAAATGGGCGCCGGCCTCGCCGGGCAGCAGCGTGATGCGCCCGCCATGAGCCGCAATGTACTCCTGCACGATGGACAGGCCGATGCCGCTGCCGCGCACGGCATCGGGGGGCTGGCGTTCGCCGCGGTAGAACGGCTCGAAGATGCGCCCGCGGTCGGCCTCGGCCACGCCGGCGCCCTGGTCGCTGATGTCGAGCCGGGCCCGGCCCGGCAGGGCCGCGAGCGCCAGCCGCACGGTGCCGCCGTGCGGCGAGAAGCGGATCGCGTTGGACAGCAGGTTGGCCACCGCCATGCCGATTTTTTCGCGGTCCACGGGCAGCACCAGCGGCGCGCCTTCGACCTGCACCGTGAGGCCATGGGCCTGCCATTGCAGCCGCTGGGTGTCGACCTGCTCCTCGAGCAGCGCCAGCAGGTCGGTCGGCTGGCGGCGCAGCTGGCGCGCGTCGAACGCGGCGGCGTTGAAGCGCAGCAGCGCCTCGATCTGGTTCTGCAGCGCCCGGGTGTTCTGCTGCAGGATGCGGGCGACCTCGCGCTGGCTGTCGTTGAGCTCGCCGGTCACGCCGTCTTCCAGCAGGGCCACGCCTTCGCGCAGGGCGGCCAGCGGGGTCTTGAGCTCGTGCGAGATGTGGCGCAGGAAGCGCGACTTGTCGGCGTCGAGCTCGGTCAGGCGCAGGCGCAGCCATTCGAGCTGCTGGCTCACGCCGCGCACGTCCGACGGGCCCTTGATGTCGATCGGCTCCTGCAGGCGGTTCTCGCCCAGGCCGACGATGGCTTTCTCCAGCCGCCCGAACGGCCGCGCCAGCCACAGGCCCAGGCCCACGGCCAGCACCACCGACAGGGCGATCGACACCATCACCTGCTGCGTCAGCCGGTCGCGGCTGGCGTCGAGCCGGGCCAGCAGCGCCTTGTTCTGGTTCTCGATGATGCCCTGCACCTGCTGGGCGATGCGGGCGCTGAGCGCGTCGAGCTCGCGGAACTCCTGGGCCATCGCACGTTCGCGCTCGAGCGCGGTGTCGGGCGGGCCATTCATCAGGTCGCCGATGGCGGCGAGCTGGGCGCGCCAGCGCAGCGTCTGGGCCGCCGGCAGGTCGTTGGCCACCAACTGGTCCAGCACGCCGCGCGCGTTGCGGGCCTCCTCGTCGAAGCGCTGGCGCAGCAGCGCGTCGCTGAGGATCAGCGACTGGCGCGCGGCCCGCTCCATGGCCGTGCTGCGCTCGGCCAGCGATTGCGCGGCCGCGCTCAGCTGCAGCGCGCGGGCGGCGCCCTCGCTGTTCTGCGCCATCAGGCTGTCGAGCATGACCACGGCGCGCAGCGCCGTGCCGCCCAGCAGCGCCGCGATCAGCAGGAAGGCGACCAGCAGCAGCTGCCGGAACGAGCCGAGGCGCTGGCTCAGGCCCCGCATGCCCGGGAGGCGCCGGCCGCGTGGCGGCGAGGCAGCGGGTTCATGGCGCGAGCGCCGTTTCGCGCTGCACCACCTCGCCGCGCAGCCAGCGCTGCGTGGCCTCGGTGATGTGCACGTCCACCATCTGCCCGGTCAGCCGCGGCTGGCCCGGGAACATGACGAGGCGGTTGCATTCGGTGCGGCCGGTGAAGACGGCCGGGTCCTTGCGCGAGGGGCCTTCCACCAGCACGCGCTGCACCGTGTCCTGGCGGCTGGCGCTGATGGCGCGCACGCTCTCGTCCAGCGTGGCCTGCAGGTGCTGCAGGCGTCTGAGCTTGACCTCGTGCGGCGTGTCGTCCTGCAGCGCCGCGGCCGGCGTGCCGGGCCGCGGGCTGAAGATGAAGCTGAACGAGGTGTCGTAGCCCACGTCGGTGATGAGCTTCATCATCTTCTGGAAATCGTCCTCGGTCTCGCCGGGGAAGCCGACGATGAAGTCGCTGCTCATGGCCAGGCCGGGCCGGATGGCGCGCAGCTTGCGTACCGTGCTCTTGTATTCCATGGCGGTGTAGCCGCGCTTCATGGCCATCAGGATGCGGTCGCTGCCGTGCTGCACCGGCAGGTGCAGGTGGCTGACCAGCTTGGGCACCCTGGCGTAGACGTCGATCAGGCGCTGCGTGAACTCGTTCGGGTGGCTGGTGGTGTAGCGGATGCGCTCGATGCCGGGGATCTCGGCGACGTACTCGATCAGGAGCGCGAAGTCGGCGATGTCGGCCGTGTCACCCATCGGGCCACGGTAGGCGTTGACGTTCTGGCCCAGCAGCGTCACTTCCTTCACGCCCTGGTCGGCCAGGCCAGCCACTTCCACCAGCACGTCGTCGAACGGGCGTGAGACCTCCTCGCCGCGCGTGTAGGGCACGACGCAGTAGCTGCAGTACTTGGAGCAGCCTTCCATGATGCTCACGAAGGCCGAGGCGCCTTCCACGCGGGCGGGCGGCAGGTGGTCGAACTTCTCGATCTCGGGGAAGCTGATGTCCACCTGCGGGCGGTCCTGGCGCTGGCGCGCGGCGAGCAGCTCGGGCAGGCGGTGCAGCGTCTGCGGGCCGAACACCACGTCCACATAGGGCGCGCGCGCGATGATGGCCGCGCCCTCCTGGCTGGCCACGCAGCCGCCGACACCGATCTGCACGCCCTTGGCCTTCAGGTGCTTGATGCGGCCGAGGTCGGAGAACACCTTCTCCTGCGCCTTCTCGCGCACCGAGCAGGTGTTGAACAGGATCAGGTCGGCCTCGTCCACGTCCTGCGTGGGCTCGTAGCCCTGGGCGGCGTTGAGGACGTCGGCCATCTTGTCCGAGTCGTACTCGTTCATCTGGCAGCCGAAGGTCTTGATGAAAACTTTTTTGGCCATGGGGGACCTCTTGCTCGAAATGCTATGAAATCAATAGCGGAAAATGACCGCTGCACCTGGACATGAGCCAGGTTTCATGAAGAAAAATGAAGAAAAGCGCCGTTTACTGCCCGTAGCGGGGCAACTGGTTGAACGGCGTCTTGCCGTCGTCCCGGGGCGTGGGGTCCACCTCGGAACTGAAGACGAAGTTGCGGCCGGTCGGCGCGCCGTCCCGCTTCTCGCGGGCTTCCGTGGGGGTGAGGATCCAGGCCTCGCGGATCATGCCGCTGGCGTCGCGCACGTAGTTGACCAGCAGCTCCTGGCCGATCAGCGTGGCCGACATCACCACCATGTTCTGGGGGCTGCGGATGCGGGCGCCGGGCGAGAGCTGGTCGGCCTGGCCGTTGAGCTTGACGCTGGGCGGCGCGGTGACTTCGAGCACGCCGCGCTTCGCGGCCACCGGAAACGAGCGCACCGTGTCCTGGGCAACAGATTCAGAGGGAAAAGTGGCGAAGGTCCAGGTCAGCAGGACCGCGCCTGCTATCAAAAATGGAGCAGATCGCGAGCTCGTGCAGCGTTTCATGGTGTAGATCCAGAGGCTGTGGGAATGGCATGGATTCTACCGGCGCGGCTGTCGGGCCGGGCAATTCCCGACCGGAAGGCCCGGCCGCCCGGGTCGCGGCCGCGATGCGGCGACAATGCCCAGCTTTTGTCGCGCCGCGCCGTGGCGCCGACGGTTTCAGTGAAAAAGGACATCTGTGTTCAAGAACGTGATCGTGTACCGCATCGCCTCCGACTGGGGCGCCACCCTGGAGCAAGTGAGCGACAGCCTGGCGCCCGTCGCCTTCGAACCCTGCGGGCCGACCCAGGAAAAATCCGCCGGCTGGGTGCCGCCGCGCGGCCAGGCGCATGGCGCGCTGGTGGAGGCGGTGGACGGCCAGTGGATCCTGCGCTTCATGATGGAAGCCAAGACGGTGCCGGGCTCGGTAGTCACCCGCAAGGTCAAGGAGCAGGTCGCGGCCATCGAACTCGCCGAAGGGCGCAAGCCCGGCAAGAAGGAAATCCGCGAGCTGAAGGAGGAGGTGCGGCTGTCGCTGATGCCCATGGCCTTCACGCGGCAGGCCGCCGTGACCGTGTGGCTGGACCCGCAGGCGCGCTTCCTGGTGATCGACGCCGCCAGCCAGGCCAAGGCCGACGAGGTGGTGACCGGCCTGGTCAAGAGCCTGGACGGCTTCGGCGTGATGGCGCTCAACACCCAGACCGCGCCCGCCACCGCCATGGCCCAGTGGCTCACCACGCAGGAGCCGCCGCAGGGCTTCAGCATCGACCGCGAGTGCGAGCTCAAGGCCTCGGACGATTCCAAGGCCGTGGTGCGCTACGCCCACCACCCGCTGGACATCGAGGAGGTGCGCCAGCACATCGCCGGCGGCAAGCTGCCGACGCGCCTGGCGCTGACCTGGAGCGACCGCCTGTCGTTCGTGCTGACCGAGGGCCTGCAGGTCAAGAAGCTCAGCTTCCAGGACGTGGTGTTCGAGGGCACGGACAGCCCGCAGGGCGAGGACGGCTTCGACGCCGATGCCGCCATCAGCACGGCCGAACTCGCGCAGATGCTGCCCGATCTGCTGCTGGCGCTGGATGGCGAGGTGGTGCCGGGCCTGCCGGCCACTGCTGCGCCCGCGCCCAGCCGGCCGGCGGCCGAGCCGGCGGACCCGGTTGACCCGCCGTTCTGAGCCCGCGCCCGGCCCGGCGCTCGTTCGCCACGGCGATGTGCGCGCGGGCTCGGGTTTGCCGCTGATCTGATACGGCCTTTGCCGCGGCAACTGCTTCTGTTCTTGCGCGGGCGGGCGCAACACAATCGGAGGCAGGACCGATGTCCGTTGCGAGGTTGCCGAGATGTTGTCGAAATTCCTGCGCTATCTGCGCGCCGTGCTGTGGGGCTTCATTGGTTTGGGCGGCCGCCGGGCCGACGCCGATGCGCGCGTGGACCAGGCCGGCGTCATGCCGACGATTGCCATCGCGGTCGTGCTGGCGCTGCTGCTGGTGGTGGTGCTGATCGGGCTGGCGAAGTTCGCTGCGGGCACCGCCTGAGCGATCGCGATCACGGGTCGGATGTTTTCCAGAGGTCAGCGCTTTAGCACGGCCTGACGGCCCAGCGCCCCGGCGCTGGCGACCAGCCGCAGCCGTGCCGAACGCCATTCGGCCAGACAACGCACCCTTTCCTGCTGCGCATCGGCCAGGGTCGATTGGGTGGCCAGCAGTTCCAGGATGTCGGCCGCGCCGCCGGCATAGCGCCGTTGCGATGAGGCGACGGACGCCTGGGCTGCATTCATCAGTGTTTGCGAGGATTCCAGATTGCCCAGAGCGGATACGGCGTCGGCGTGTGCCTTCACGACTTCCATCAGGACCTGGTTGCGCGTGTCTGCCAACTGGGCCTCGCTCTGTTCCGTCTGGGCCTGGGCTCCTCGGATCTTGTAGGTTCGGGCAAAGCCTTCGAACAGAGGGATCGACAACACCACGCCCACCGTCGTCACCTGACTCCGGTTGAGCTGCAGGCCCTGGTTCGGGTAGCCGTTCTGGTAGAAATTGCCGGTCAAATCAAGGGTCGGCAACCCTTCCGCGCGAGCGGCTGCCACGCGGGCCTCGCTGGCGGCCAATTGGGCCCGGGCGGCCGCGATGGCCGGGTGGCGCGCCTGCGCCTGTGCCATCCATTGAGCCAATTCGTTCATGGCCTCCCTTGCCTGCAATTCGCTGCCGTCCGCCGGCTCGGCCAGTTCGTTGTCAACCAGGCGAATGGGGGCCGCTGCCAGCGACGCGGGCGCCAGGCCGATCGCGTATGTCAGCACGGATAACGCCTTGCGGTAGTCTCCCGTAGCGCGCTGCTGCGCCAGACGCGCCTTGGCCAGGGCCGTGCCGGCCTGCAGGGCGTCGCTCATGGGGGCGACACCTCGTTGTTCGCGGCGGCGTGTGGCTTCCAGCGTGCTTTGCGCCAGTTGTGACGCCTGGTCGCGGGCCCGCATGCCGCCCTCGGCCGCGAGCGCATCGAAGTAGGCACCAATCACACTGGAGAGTGTCTTTTGCAATGCCGCATCGTGGGAGGCGAGGGCCGCCACCAGCGATTGACCGGCTGCCTCGCGCTGGGCGGCACGGGTTCCGAAATCCAGCAGTCGCCAGCTTGTACTGAGGTAGCCGGTGTGGCCGCTGGCGCTCGTGCTGGCGCCCGGCGAGTCCGGGTAGCGGGTTTGGGTGTGCTGCCGGGCGACGGAGGCATTCAGCGTCGGCCAATACGCCGCGCGTGCTTCCCCGAGAGTCGCCGCCTGGACCTTGATGGCGGCCCAGGCGGCGCGCACCTGGGGGCTTCGGCACAGTGCCAGGTCCACGGCGCGATCCAGCGTCAACGGGTGCTCCGCATCGGTGCCGTGGCGGTCGTCCATCGGGCACGCGGGGGGCGCGCTGTCGCCCGGCAAGGCCACGCCGGTGTCCAAAGCGGCGGGGCGCACATGCAGCGGGTCTTGAAACGGATCCACCAGGCTGGTGCCGTGCAGTTCTCCCGCCGCGGCTGCCAGGTTGCCCGCGCATGCCGCCGCCAGCACGCAGGCCAGCGCAGAGTCTTTCGCTGTCGGGCGTAGCCTCCCTTTTTTTTGTTCAGCGTTCACGCAAGCTCTCCCGTCCGTGCTCGACCAGCGGCGACAGCACGTACTCGATCACGCGGCGCGTCCCGGTCTTGATTTCCACGCTCGTGGTCATGCCGGGTGTCAGCGGAGCCTCGCGCCCATCGACCGGAAGCGACAGCCGGTTCAGGGCAATCTTGACGGAGTAGAGCCAGCCTCGCTTGTCGTCCTGGATCGCGTCGCGCGACACATGGCTCACTGCCGCAGGCACCGTGCCGTACTTGGTGTAGGCAAAGGCGTCGATCTTCACCTGGGCGGCCTGTCCCTCCTGGACGAAGCCGACGTCCTTGTTCTCCAGGAAGGCCTCGACTTCGACCACGCCCTGTCGAGGAACGATCTGCATCAGCGGCTGTGCCGCCGGGACCACCCCGCCGACGGTGTGTACCGTCAACTGCTGGACCGTTCCATCCACCGGCGCCACCAGTTTCAAGAGCTCGCTGTGTACGGCGGCACGCCTGGCATCCTGTGCGGTTTCGGCCAGGACGCGCTGGGCTTCGCTCAGAGCGTCCTGGGCGTTCTTGCGCAGTTCCGCGGTGAGAGCCGCCTTCTGGTTGCGTGCATCGTTCAGTTGGCCCTGCAGGTCGATGCGGGCCTGTTCCTTTTCCGTCCATGCGTGGTGTGACACGTCGTGGTCCCGAGCCAGGACGCGGTAGTCCTCGGCCCGTTGGACGGCCAGCGGCAGGGCCTGGGCATAGCGGCGGATCTCGTCGTCCAGGCGCCGGGATTTGGCCGTGTAGTCGCGCCATTGGTCGAGCAGGTGTTGCTGGGCGTCTTGCCAGCGCTCGGCGGGTACCTCGGGGAACGCGGCCAGGCGGGGAGCGGTTCCGATTGTCAGGGCGCTGATCAGTGCGCGAGCGCGTGCCGCCTGAAGCTGGGCGTTCTGGTGGTCTCCGGCGGCCTTGTCATGTTCGCTGTCGCTGGCGCGCGCGTCCAGCTCGACCAGCAGGTCGCCGGCGTGGACCGATTGGCCCTCGCTCACGTACAGGGCCCGGACACTGGCCACCTCGATGGAAGCAATCGTCTTGGTGCGTTGTGAAGGGATGATCTTGCCCTGGGCATTCACGATGATGTCAACTTGCCCGAAGAAGGACCACGACAGGGCCACGATGACCAGGCCGATCAGAAGCCGTGCGACCCAGCGGCCGACGGGTGACACAGGCCGTGTTTGCAGCGCCAACGCAGCGGGCAGGAATTCTGCTTCGTGTGTCTGCAGCGCCGGCTGGGTGAGCTGGTCGCGCCGAGCCCAGGCCTGCGCCCATGCCGAGCGATAGCGGCGCCAGAGCGAGGCCCAGGCCCGCAGTCGGTGAATCACCGTGTTCATTGAGGAACCCCCATGCTACGCACTACGGTGCGAGTGCCCGTCCTGCCGAAGGCGGCGCTCATGCCGCGACCTTTCGGGCGTCGGCCGTGCCGTGCTGCAATGCATGCAAGTGGGCGTAGATGCCACCCGCCTTGGCCTTGAGTTCGTCATGGTGCCCGAACTCTGCCACTTGCCCGCGCTCCATCACCAGGATCTGGTCGGCCTCGCGGACGGCAGAGAGACGGTGCGCGATGATGAGCACCGTGCGGCCCTGGCAGATCCTGCGCATGTTGTCCTGGATGACCTTCTCTGATTCGTAGTCCAGCGCGCTGGTGGCCTCGTCGAAGATCAGGATGCGCGGGTTGGTGATCAGCGCCCGCGCGATCGCGATGCGCTGGCGCTGTCCGCCGGACAAGCCGGTGCCGTGCTCGCCGACCACGGTGTCATAACCCTCGGGCAACTCGCAGATGAAGTCGTGCGCCCCGGCAAGTTGGGCCGCTTCGATGACGGCCTCGATCGGCAGGGCCGGATTGACCAGGGCGATGTTGTCGCGGATCGAGCGGTTGAACAGCATGTTTTCCTGGAGCACCACGCCGATCTGTTGGCGCAGCGAGGCCGTGTCGACGATGGCAATGTCCTGTCCATCCACCAGCACCCGGCCGCGATCCGGCACATACAGTCGCTGCACCAGCTTGGTCAAGGTGCTCTTGCCGGAGCCGGATCGCCCGACGATGCCAATGATCTGACCCGGGACGACGCGCAGGCTCACACCGCGGATGACCTCGGGCGCGTCGGGCCGGTAGCGAAAAGAGACATGGTCGAATTCGATCGAACCGGCCAGGCGCGGCAACCGGGTTTTCGTGGCGGAATGGACTTCGGTGCGCGCATTCAGGATGTCGCCCAGGCGGCTCATGGAGATGCCCACCTGCTGGAAATCGTTCCACAACTGCGCCAGGCGCAGGATGGGCGAAGAGACTTGCCCGGCCAGCATGTTGAAGGCCACCAGTTCGCCCACCGTCATCTGGTTGTCGATCACCAGGGTGGCTCCCAGCCACATGATGGCGGCGGTGACCAGCTTGCTGATCAGCGTCACGCAACTGCTGGCCACTGTCGATGCCCGGGTGACCGATAGGCCGGCAGTGACGTAACTGGCGAGCTGCTGATCCCATTTCTGGGTCCAGCGGGGCTCGACCGCCATGGCCTTGACGGTGTCGATGCCGCCGATCGTTTCCACAAGAAAGGATTGGTTCTCCGCGCCCTTGTTGAACTTGTCGTCCAAGCGGGTCCGGATCACCGGGGTGAACAGCAGGGACACGAGCACGTAGAGCGGGATCGACAGCACGACGACCAGGGTGAGCCATGTGCTGTACCAAAGCATCACCCCCAGGAAGACCACCGAGAACAGCAGATCCAGCACCAGGGTCATGGCGTTGCCGGTGAGGAATGAGCGGATGCTCTCGAGTTCCCGGATGCGTGCGACCGAGTCGCCCACGCGCCGTGCCTGAAAGTACGCGAGGGGCAGGCCCAGCAGGTGGCGGAACAGCCGGGCGCCCAGCTCAACGTCGATCTTGCTGCTGGTGTGCGCGAACACCCAGCTGCGGATACCGGTCAGCGTAGCCTCGAACAGAATGGCGCAAACCAGGCCGACGGCGACCACGTTCAATGTCTTCATCGCGTGGTTGACGAGCACCTTGTCCATCACCACTTGAAAGAACATCGGTGTGACCAGGCCGATCACCTGCAGCACCAGCGAGATGAGCAGGATTTCGCCCAGCAGCCTCCGGTATTTGACGACCGCCGGAATAAACCAGGTGAAGTCGAATCGGGCTGTCTCGCCGGCAAAGCTGGCCTGACTGGTGCACAGGACGAGTTCCCCGTTCCACAACGCGAGGAACTCCTCGCGTTGGAGCACTGCCGGTGGTTCGCCCGGGCGTTGGATCAGCAGGCGCGCAGCCGTGCCCTCGCCGCGGTCGAAGGCCGCGACGATGAAACAGCGGCCGGCCCGGTCCCGGCCGATGGCGGGCAGAGGTGCCTTGTCGAGTCGTTCAGCGGGTTGGCGTACCAGCCGGGCCGACAACCCCAGGCGTTTGGCGGCCAGCAGCAGGGTTTGCAAGTCAAAATCCTGGTGCCCATGCTCGTGCCGCAGCGCCGCGGCGTCAGCGGCGATGCCATGGAAGCTGGCCATCATCAGCAGTGAGAGCAAGGTGGAATCCTGCTCTTCGGTTGGAGGAGAGCCTTGCGGTGCGGGGAATGGCCCCGTGGTCTCGGGAGGGTTGGTGGTCACGGGCGTCGGAGGGATGGTGTTTCTGGGATGCAGGGACCGTTGAGCGGCAGACCCTGGCGAGGTCTACCCTCGCCTTTGACTGCAGGCGAGGGGCGCCGTGGCTGGCCTCTGGGAGCGATGCGCGTGGAGCGCTTCGCGCCAGAGTCCACCGCGGCCCTCCCGCGGCCCGCTTCAACGATGCCAGGCCGATGCCATCAGCGGGGCCAAGGCTTGCTGCTCTTGAGGGGTGTAGTTCAACTGCCCGGCCGTCGGCGCAGTGAATGCCGACATGGCCTGCACCAGCTTGGTGATGTCCGCGCCGTTGATGCTGCGTCCGTCACTGGAGGTCAGTGTGTTCAGCTGCGCGCCCACGCCACCGCTGAACCAGTTGGCGACAGTGAGCCTTTCACTGTTGCCAAGAACGGTCATCACGAGGTCATTGCCCTGCTGCTGGAACCAGAGCTTGTTGTAGGCGCCGCTGGTCAGGGCGACGTCGTCGCGGGCATTGGCATTGATCAGGGTGTACTGGCCCGTTCCGAGCGTGAGTGTGTCCCGGCCGCCATTGGTGCGAATGGTATCGGCGCCGTTGCCCAGTGTCAGCGAGTGCTTTCCCGCGCCGAGCGTAACGGCGTTGTTTCCGTTGCCCACGACGATCGAGTCGTTGCCACTGCCGACGGTCACGGTGTTGTTGCCGCTTCCCAGCCGGATGCGGTTCTCCCGGCCAGAGGTGTCGGCCGCCGTGACGGTGTTGTTGCCGTTGCCAAATACGACCGAGTTGGACCCGCTTCCCACCTGAACGACGTTGTTGCCGTTGCCACCGGAAACCGAGTTCTGACCGTTGCCTACCGTGATCCGGTCGTTGCCCTGGCCGACAGCGATGTGGTTCTCGCCGTTGCCCAATTGGATGACGTTGGTCTTTCCGGTGACATCGGACGTCTGGATGTCGTTTTCGCCGTCGCCGCCGCGGATGGTGTTCGAACCGCTGCCCAGGGTGACGGTGTTCTCGCCGCGTCCCAGGGTGATCTGGTTGTTGCCGTTACCGAGCTGAACCCGGTTTTCGCCCGAACCCAGTGCGAGGGTGTTCGCACCATTGCCACCTCGGATCGCGTTGTCTCCGTCGCCCGCGGCGAAAGCGTAGTTCGCAGAGTCGAAACTGACACGGTGCTCGCCGTTGCCCACAGCGAACTGGGTGAGTCCGGCCGCGGCGGTCGCGTTCGCGCCAACGACGCGGACAGTGACTCCGCCGCGCCTGTCGTCGCCGTTGCTGCTTAGCAGCAAGTCTTGCCCGCTGGCCGTGAACGTCAGCGAGCTGTCATCGTCATCGACAGAAGAGAGATGTACGGTGTCGGTGCCTCCCCGATTGATGAGCGTGTAGCGCCCGCTGCCCAGGTTGATGTCGTTGACGCCGCGACCGGTCACGATCTGGCTGGTTCCGCTGCCGAGCGTGACTGAGTTGTTGCCGTTGCCCACGGTCACGCTGTCGTTGCCATTGCCCAGCGTGATGGCATTGCGTCCATCGCCGACGGTCACGCTGGCGCTGCCAGACGGCGTCTTATCCTGACGGCGGCAATCGTCATCGGTGTTCCCAGTCAAGCTTTGGGTGATGACGTTGTTGCCATTGCCGGCGGTGACGCTGTCGTTGCCACTGCCGAAGCGGATCAGGTTGTTGCCATCACCCGCGGCGATCGTGTCATTGCCATTGCCGACCGTGACCTGGTTGTTGCCGTGGCCCAGCGTCAGCATGTCATTGCCGTTACCAAACTGCACGAGGTTGTTGCCATTGCCCAGGCTCACGCGGTAAGCGCCGGCGTTGCCGTAGACCGCATCGTTGCCGTTGCCGGCTGCAAAGTTGTAGCTGCCGTCGTCGAACCGGGCGGTGTACTTGCCATCACCCACTACATACTGCGCGATGCCGTTGGCGGCGTTGACCGCAGCACCGACGACGCGCACACTGCCGCCCGTGACGAGTTCGCTGACGAGAACATCAGCGCCGGTGCGCGCAAAGTTCAGCGTGTCCGCAGCAACGTTGGGAGCGAAATAAAGCGTGTCGGTGCCGCCACGGTTGTAGATCGTGTCCTGCCCGGTGCCGACGTGCAGGGCGTTGACACCGCTGCCGGTGGTGAGGCTGTTGTTGCCGTTCCCCACCGTGACGTTGTTGCGCCCGTTGCCCACGCGCACCTGGCTGCTGCCGTTGCCGGCGGACACGGTGTTGTCGCCATCGCCCGTTGTGACGAGATCGTTGCCGTTGCCCAGAGTCACGGTGTTGTTGCCATGACCCAGAGTCACGCTGTCCTGGCCCGAACCGAGCACGACGGTGTTGCGGCCGTTGCCTGCCCTGACGATGCCCGCGCCATTGCCTGCGATGACATGGTTGTCGCCGTCGCCTAGGGTCAGCGTGTCGTTGCCCTGGCCCAGCGTGATCCGGTTGACTGATCCTGTCGTGTCCTGTGCCGTGATGGCATCGTTGCCATCACCCAGGGTCACCGTGTTGCTACCGGCGCCCAGAGTGACCTGGTTGGCCCCGTTGCCACCGCCGATGACGTTCGCGCCGTTTCCCGCGGTGACGCGGTTGGCTCCTTGCCCCAGAGTCAGGCGGTTGTTGCCGGCACCCAGGGCGACGCGATTGGCGCCGTTGCCCAGTGTGATGGCATTTGCGCTGCCCACTGCATCTGCGGCGTTGATCTGGTTGTTGCCCCACCCCAGGGTGACCGAGTTCGAACCGGACCCCAGCGAGAGCTGATTGGCGCCGTCGCCGCCGAGCACGGTGTTGGTGCCGTTGCCCAATACGATCTGATCGTCGCCTTGCCCGACCCGAAGCTGATTGTTGCCGTTGCCGAGCCGGATCGTGTCGATCGTTCCAGCCGCGTCCGACGTCGTTACCCGGTTGTTGCCATCGCCCAGGGTGATGTTCTCCGCGCCGCGGCCGGCACTGACGACGTTGGCGCCGTTGCCGCCAGTGAGTGTGTTGGTGCCATTGCCGAGGGTGATCTGGTTGCCGCCCTGGCCGACATGGACGACGTTGATGCCGTCGCCGATCCGGATGGTGTTCGCCGTGCCTGCGGCATCGCCGGCGGTCACGCTGTTGCTGCCGTTGCCCAGCATGATGGCATTGGCGCCCGAACCGACCTGGACGACGTTGTCGCCGTCGCCGGCAGACACGGCGTTGCCGCCGTTGCCGAGTGTGACGCGATTGCCGTGGTGGTTCATGCTGAGGTCGATCTGGCTGTCGCCGTTACCCAGGCTGATGGCTGAGCGGCCGCCGGCATCGCCCGTGAGCAGCACCCGGGCATCACTACCCACCACGGTGCTCGAGCCGCTGCCCAGGCGCACGGTGTCCTGCGCGTTGAACAGTCGGTAGGTGTCGGCACCGGAGCCTCCGATCAGGGTGTCGTGGCCCGCACCCGCGATCAGGGTCGTGTCGCCCGTGCCGGCGATCAGGGTGTCGTTGCCGTCATTGGCCTGGATCGTGATGGCCTGCGCGCCGCCGGTCAGGGTGATGTCTGCTGTTCCCGTGCCGATGAGCTTCTGCACATTGGCCGGGACCGCGTAGCTGACACTGGAGAAGACGGTGTTGGTGTTGCCCCAGGCCTGGGCGATGACCACATCGGCGCCATTGTTCACGACGAAGGTGGTGTCGCCGTGGCCTCCGATCAGGGTGGCCACGCCCGTGCCCGCCACCAGCGTGTCGTTGCCGTCGTTGGCTGCGAGCGTCACGCCGTCCTCACTGCCGCCTGTGAGGGTGAGGTTGGCGAAACCCGTGCCCACCAGGTGCTTGACACCAGTGGGCAGGCTGTAGCTGACGCTGGTCTTGACCGTATCCTCACCGTCACCATCGGCCTTGACCACTGTGCCGGCGTTGCTCACCACGAAGGTGTTATTACCGCCCCCGCCGACCAGCGTCGCGGCGCCACCGCTGTCGACCAGTGTGTCGTCGCCCGTGCCACCGATCAGGATATCGGCAGCGCCGTTGCCGATGATCTGGTCGCCCAGGTCGTTGCCGCGCAGCGTCAGGGCCTGGCTGCCGGTGCCCCAGAGCACCTGCTGGTTGTCGCCGAGGGTCCAGTTCACCGAGGTCTTGACCGTGTTGCGGCCTCCAGCCTTCACGTGAATGGTGTCGCTGGCGTTGGTGACGACAAACGTGTTGCTGCCCGTGCCCGCGTGCATGTCGGCGATGCCACCGCCGTCGTTGAAGATGTTGCTGCCGTTGCCTGCGAGCAGTTCGTTGTGGCCGATGCCGCCGAGCAGGGTGTTGTTGCCGTTGCCTGCCTTGAGCAAGCTGTTGCCGCTGCCGGCGTACAGCAGGTTGTCGCCGCCGCCTGCGAAGACGAGGTTGTTGCCCGAGCCGCCGGCCACCAGATTGTTGCCGTTGCCCAAAGCGACAAATTTGTTGCCGGCGCCCAGCAGGATGGTGTTGTTGCCCTGGCCTGCGGCGATCACGTCGCGCCCGTCGCCGGGTTGGATCAGGTTGTTGCCGTCGCCGGCGGCAATCATGTCGTTGCCGCTGCCCGTGATGATGACGTCGCGCCCGGTGCCGGCGTGGATGATGTTGTCGCCATGGTTGCCCAGCACCAGGTAGTCGCCGTCGGCCACGGTGATGGGATGGTTCGGGTTGGCCTGGGCCACCTGGGTGATGCGCGGGGCGCCGTCTGGATCGGTTGCCAGCACGTCGCGACTGATGGGTAACACCACGTCGGCTGCTTGACCCTGGCTGCCATCGCTGCGGGTGAAGGTAGTGGTGCTGTGCATCACCACCCCCTGATCTGTGGCGAAGTGATTGCTGCCCTGTAGGCTGATGGACGTGATGCCCAACTGGTCCAGGGTCTTGAATTCGCCCGCGCTGCCCACGCCGTTGTCATCGGCGTCGACCCACACCCCCAGCCGGCCCCAGACGGCGTCGCTCTTGTCGATCACATCGTCGTGGTTGAGGTCAAACGCCGCCAGACCCTGCAAGGCGTTCCGTGCGTCTTTGGTGTAGGTCGAAAAGTCGATCTGGCTGCTGTCGTGGACGATGCCGTCGCCGTACTTGTCCAAGGCCAGCACGCCGTTGCCGCCGGTGAACCACGCCGTGCGGTGACGCCAGCCATCGCCCGCCTGGGCGAAGAAGACGTTGGAATCGTCCACCGACTTGAAGTGAAAACCGGTGCCTTGCAGATCCAGGATGATGGGGTCTCCGGCTCCACCGCCGCCGTCGCCACCGCCGTCGCCGTCTCCATCGGCGCTGCCGTCGCTGCTGTCTGCATCGGCGTCGCTGTCTCCTCCGATGCCATCCGCGCCGTCGCTGCCGATGGGGCCGTCCCCGCCGGATCCGCTGCTTGGCAGCGTGACCGTCATCTGGTAGCGGTCGCTCAAGCCCGAGGGGTCGCTCACCTGTACCACGAAGGCGTCCTGGCCGGCAGGGGCTGAGCCGTTGACCGAAAACGTCCAGTGGCCCTGCGCGTCCACGCTGGCCGTGCCGAAGTGCGGCTGTTGCACGATGCTCCAGCTGAGGCTCGACGGCGCGTCGTCAGGATCGACGACGCTGAAGTCGCCGGAATAGGGATCATTCAGCCAGGCCACTGGCTGGTCACGGTAGGCCCAGCCGCCGCTGCCGTCCGGGTTCTGGTAGCCCCAGCCCGGCTGAGTCAGCGGGATCGACTCGTATGCCGGTGCGTCTGCGGTGCCGGCGTTGTTGAGCTGGTAGCCGTACAGCGGGGTCTGGGTGTTGTGCTCGCCGGTGATGTGCGGCGCCTGATCGATGTGCCTGACGTTGACCTGCACATGCTCGATGGCCTGGCCGTAGGCGCCCGCATCCACCCGGACGTCGAAACCGGCGTCATTGCCCCAGTAATAGGCGTCTGGCGTGAAGGTAACCTGCCCCGAGGTCGCGTCATAACTCACGCTGCCGTGCTGGGCGTTGCCCACGCCCGCGATGTTAATCAGCGCATTGGGGGCGTTGGCCACGTGCACGCTGTCCAGCAGGCCCTGCACGCCGCTGCCGTTGCCGTGCAGCTGCATGATGGCCGGCGCGTTCTCCTCGGTGGACACGGCCTCGGTGTTGGCCACCACGCTGCTGAGATCCTGCACCTGGGTCACGGCGATGCTGACCTGCCCGCCGGTGGTGTTCATGCGGATGCCGCCGGCCACCGGGGTGTAGCTGGTGCCCTGGGCGCTGGCCTGCAGGTCGAGCGTGGCCATCTGGTGCACGCTGTCGTCGCTGCGGGTGTAGGTGCCCATCTGGTAGTTGAGCGCGGTGATGCCCATGTCGGCCAGGGTGAGCGCCTCGCCGGGCTCGATGCGGCCGTCGCCATTGGCGTCGCGCCAGACCTTGAGCTGCGCGTAGACAGGGTCGCTGGCGTCGATGATGCCGTCGCCATTGGCGTCCCAGGTGGCCAGGCTGGCGATGCCGCGCGCGCCGCCGGCCACCCGGGCGTTGCTGAACAGCTCCTCCCCGTTGTCGATGGCGTTGTTGAGGTTCTTGTCCAGCACCAGGAAGCCATCGTTGCCGTTGAGCCAGGCGGTGCGGTGCAGGTAGCCCGTGCTGCCCGCTGGCGGTGTATCGGCGAGCGCCGCGCTGCCGTCCACGGCGAACTGCACCACGCTGGCACTCAGCCCCGTGGTGGACAGGCCCCCGCCCAGATCCAGGCCGATGGGATTCCACTGCTCGGTGGTGGCGCCCGCCGGCAGCGGCGAAGCCAGCAACCCCCGGTTGGCATCGCGCTCAACCTCGGACAGGCCGGCGTTGCTCAAGTGGTTGGCCGCCTGGGCGTTGGCCGTGGCCACTTCCCACTGCGGTGCGATGGCCTGGCGTGCTAGCGCGTTGCCGACGTAGTACTGCCCCAAGCTCTGGAAGTAAGCCGGGTTGCTGGGCTCCACGCCTGTGGCCAGCCCATCGCCGGAGCGGAAGTGCAGCCCGGGGTTGAGGCTTTGGCCGGTGGTCGGGTCGGTGGTGTTGACGGCAAAGCCCGCGCTCATGAATCCGCTCGCATAGCTGATGCCGCCCAGGCGCTGGGCGATCAGGCCCACCTGCTGGTAGGCACTGGTGGCGCTGGCGTTGTAGTGGCCGACGATGCTTTGCAGGCTGCCGATGAGGTTGCTCAGGGCGTTGAAGGTGATCTGGTCGCCACCGTCGCCGCCCTGGGCATTGACCTGGATGCCTTGGGTGCCCGTATCCCAGTAGGCATTGGCTGAGCCCCAGGGCTGGGGCGGGTCGTCGCCGAAGATATCACCCAGGATGGTGCCCACCAGCAAACCCACGAAGGCACCGATGGGGCCGGCCGCTGCACCAGCCATCTCGGACAGCTCAGCCGCCACTGCAATGCCCACGGAATCGCCCGCAGCCCCCGCGAGGTTGCCGCCGACCAGATCGTTGACGAGGTTCAGATAGGGAATGGCATCGCCCACGGCCCGGGAGGCGCCCAACAGGCTGCCCATGCCATTGGCCGCTGCATTGATGGCGTCGCCATAGACGATGTTGGCGTAGGCCGTGACTCCCAGGCTGAAGCTGTTGGCGCTGGCGATGATGGCGCCGCCAGTGTCGCCGCGCTTGAGCGCCTGCCCCAGACCATACAGGCTGCTGAGCGCGCCAAGAGTCGTGGCGGCATCGTTCAGCGCGGGCGGGGCGTCGTGGTAGACGTCGTTGTACAGTCGCAGCCCGCTGGCCAGGGCCGGCAGCGGCTGCTGGTGCTGGATCGCCTGGATGAGACTGTAGGCGTCATTGAAGCCTTGTGCGGCGATGCCCAGGTTGGCCAGGGCGATGTTGTTCAGCACCGCGGTCTGGTTGCCGTCAGGATTGTTGCGTACCTGGCTGATCGTGCCCGAGGGATCGTTCGCCGTTGCCGAGGTGATCCAAGTGTCCAGTGAGGCGCCATCGGCCGGGTTGAACGCGCGCACGCCAGTAGCCAGGACGATGCCGTCGCCATCGCGCTTGACAATGTCGTAGGTGTTGGCGATGAGGTTGTTGGCCTCGTCGCGCGTGGGCGCGATGTCGGTGATGGAGGTAATGGCTCCGGTGGCGTCTCGCTCGGTGATGGTCTGCACCTGCGAGGCGGAGGGATCGGTGTAGTCGATCTGGCGGCTGGTGCTGTCAGTGGCCGTGGTGATGACAGTTTGCAGGCCGCTGCGGTACTTCACCGTGACGAGGCTCGTTCCATCGTCGTAAGTTTGACTGGTCGTGGTGCTTTGGAGTACGTCGCTGGCGTTGTATATAGAAACCTGTGTTGCCACGCCCACGAATGATGTGACGCTCCTGGAGATTTGCGCTCCATTGGCGTCCAAGCTTGACTCGGTTGTTCGTGGCCGGCCAGTGTCTGTGTCAGGTGCCGTCGTGCTGATCGTATGGCTGAGAAAGGTGCCTGTGGTGGGATTGTTGATGGTGGCATCTGTTGTGGTGATTCGACCGTCTGCCGACTTGAAGGCCAATTCAATGGATTGAGTGATCCCACTATGTATGCTCGTCGTGATGGTTTGAACGCCCTGCATTTCGAGGCCCGTGTCGGTCTGAGCAACCACCGTATGGCGGTAGATCGTGACTTGGTTGCCGTTGCCGTCGTCCAACGTCAAAAGACGATCCGTACTAGTGTTGCTTGGTCGCGAGATTGAATCCGAGGCATAGAGCATGCTGGGGTCAGACCCGGCTGCGCCTCCGGAACTTACGCTCTCACTGAATGAGTACCCCGCATATTGGCCGGTGAGGATTTCTCCGGCTACTTTGGTTTCATCCGCACTGAGGTCGCTTCGGAACAAGTCACCATTGTTGGCGAACGCATATTGCCCACCTTTGCCAGCGTCCAGCGTGACATCCACTCCGTTGATGTTGACTTGGGCAACAGCGGTGTCGCCAAGTTCAATTTCTTCAGTCCCCAAAGCCAGAATCATTTTTCCGTTGTTGCTTTTGAGAATGGGGAGATCGCTTCGAGGATAGTTACCAAAACTGTCCGTCCATTGCCCATCGGAAAAGCGCTTGAAGTTGTCACCATTGGCGTCCGCGCTAAATAGGTGCCCCGCTTTATCAATACCAACGATACGAGCTTGACCATCCAATCCGTTGGGCAGCGTCATCAGAGCTGGCTGACCTTTCTCCAGGCTGTTTACAAAGCCGTCGCCCGCTTTTGTATCACGAAAAATACGCTCTAAAACCTGGAAGCGCGGATCTGCGGCAAACATGCTGAGAGAAGTTTGGGATAAATCCTGATCTTCCAAATCTTTAAGCCAAGAGGACAATGGAGTATTGGAATTGCGGACCTTGGTATAGAGGTCGGCGCCGCGCATCGCAGCTTGGAAACCGCTTTGTATGTAGCTTGCCTGGCTATTTATAAATGACTCGATATTCGCCCAACTTACGATCTCAGACTCCATTTTTGAGATCAAATTTCCACCATTGACAGCAGACCGCGTCGCTGCGATGGCTTCACTTTGGTTGAAAAGCTTCATGGCGGCGGTGAGCACATAGCGCTGATCGTCTTCGCTCACAAAGGACTGAAACGTTTGCGAACTGATTACACGTTGGGCAAAGGGAAGGAGCTTTTCGTCTATTTGCTTCAGGTCCATTTCCCAAACCGCCTGCTTGCCAGAATCAGTTTGTAGGAAGGTATTGAATTTCGTTTTTTCCTCGCTGCTTAACGGTCGCTTGGACAGATCAGCAGAATTTGCGTTTGGCACAAGACCATATCGGCCCTGCTCCTTGAGAACTGAAGTTAACTCAGACTCAGTTCTGTCAAGCAACTTGCTTGCATCCGTGCCAGCCCAAGCATAGTAAGCCGTGACTAGCCCGGAGACTAGTTGCGGACGCTGTCCCAAGTCGCTCTGCAACGTGCCAATAGAGTAGCCGCTGTTATTTTCGGGGCTACCGTCTTTTTTGCTGTAGCTCATAGCCCAGCTAAGCGCGTAGCTGGACTTGTTTTGCACTTCAGATGCATAACCGGCGTTGAGCAGAGCTAGGGAGCGGATTTCTGTAGAAGTAATAGTCATAGTATTTCCATAGATTTGTTGCTTAGAGGGGCTGTCGGTCTATTTCGGTGCCTGGAAGATGAGATCCTCTAAGCGGCGGAAGAATTTCGGGGTGCTCTTGCGTCCGTTTTCATCGATAGTTCCTTTCGGAATTTCGCTCTCAATTTTTTTCTCAAGACTGCGCTTCATCTCGCGGAGTCGATAGGCATCCACAACTCGAATGTTGGCTGGAATATTGCCCACGATGTCACCGGTGTCTGCACTAATGTGCAGGCCGTGCTTTGGCGGTTTTTTATCGAGAACGAATTCGTTAACAATTCCGCCTATGAAAAAAGTGCCGTCATAGGGCTTGAGATAGATCAGCTCATCTACACCGAGAACACCACCATACTCATACATACCTGAGCGCACCGTAAACCCCCATTTATCCGGATCGCAAACATTGATAATTGGGCCGCGAAATAGATAGGATTTGGCCCACAGCTCCTTGCCATCTGGAAGTACGCGTGCAATGCTGTATACGGCAGGTTCGCAACGTGGAGAAACAGGTTGAGTGTGCAACGGGCTTGCAACTTCTATGACGGCCAAGGCGGCAGGCCAAACGGTTTTGATGACACTGCCATCGGGTAGAGTCAATGCTGCGCCAAGAGAATTTTCGTTGTATGCGGCTCGAACTACGTTATCACTTTCGCTTGAGGCTGGTGCCACCCCTGATTGCGCTTGCACTCCGGAACTATCGAGCAAAAGGAGCAATGTGACGCACGTGATATATACGCCTTTGACCACAGCTTCAGTCAGCGCAATGACGGCGACCAGTTTCCATCGGATGAGGCGTTTCATTGGATTTTCCTTCCCAAGATCAATTTGCTATTCTTTTCGTAGCTACTTGCGTCTGATTTAATCGGGCTACAGGCTCTTTTCATTCTGAAGTTGCCACGCTTTACCGCCGTGAAAAGGCTTCCGGCGCTTGAATTCGATGCTCGATTCAAATGGTTTCTGGCGTAGTTCAATAGCCTTTTAGCCCTGCCGTCCCTTACTCTTGGACGCAAGCGGCTACGCCTTTGATAGCGTTGAATCACATGGTCGTTGTTCAGCAGTTCCTGCATGGTGCTGCCGTTGCCGCGAACCGAGATCACGGCGGGCACATTCTGCTCGGTCGTGAAGCCATCCTCATTGATTTGCAGGGCATTCAGACCATGCAATTGCGTCACCAGCAAAGTGGACTGCCTATTGTTGGTATTCATCTGTATGCTGTCCGGCTTTGGCACATAAATGTTGCTCAGCGTCTGGGCCTGGGGCATCAGCGCGCTGATTTGATGGACCTGGTTGCTCTGTGGAAAGGTGCAGTTCGCATAGTCCAGGCTGGATACATCCAGGGCGCTTAGGGCGGTGACTTCATTGGCCTGCAGCTTGCCGCCGTCGTTAAGGGCTTTGTAGATGGGGGCGCTGGCATTGATGCCCTTGTCGCCATTGGCCCCCCAGGTGGCCAGGCTGGTCATGTCTCTGAAAGGGGCTGCCGCTGCGTTATTACTGAACATCTCCTCGGTGTTGTCGATGATGCCGTTGATGTTTTTGTCCAGCACCAGGGAACGCCGACGGAGTTGAATGCTGGCCGCTGGTGTTTTCACGTGTGTTGTCCTGTTCATCAGCTTCGGTCTATCCACTTGGCATGCATTGCTCCCACGGCTGTCAGGCCCAGCTTCTCCAACAAACGATGGTTGCGGTTTGGCGCGCCTGTGAACCGATCCAGCAGCCAGATCTCCACCACGTCACGGTTGTCGGCCCATTTCCGCAAGGCACCCAGCAAGCGCAAGGCCGCGGGGCTGCCGCGCAGCTGGGGCAGTACGTAGAACACGTCGATTTGCACCGCGAAGTTGTTGCTGAAGGCGTATTGCTGCGCCGAGGCCAGCAGCAGCGCCGCAAGAGAGCCGTCGCTTTGCTGCACAACCATTGCGCAATGTTGCTTGCTGGGCAGCGCCTGCTCCAGGTAGCGCCATGCACGCTGGGCGCTGTAGGGCATCCATGCGTAGCGGCTCTCCGCGTGGATGCGGCGGCCAAGCTCTACCAGCCGGGGAATATCAGATGCCTGGGCAAAACGTGGCTGGCTCATCGCTGGCTGTCCTGGGCGTGCGGTGCCGGCGGGCGCATCTGCTGGCTGAGTCTGTCGCGCAAAGCTGCCATGGCCGCGGCGCTCAGCAGGGGCCGATCGATACCTGCGCAGTACAGGTCGCGCAGTGCGTTGCCCGAGCCACCTTGTTCGAGCAGGTTCGCGCACTCGATTTCTGTCAGCGCTGCGAGCTGGTGTGAGGTGATCGTCAACGGGTGCGAGGCAGGCCATCCGCGCCGCGCAGGCAAGGGAATCCGCTGCGGTATGAGGGCGCCGGGCCGTAGCAGTTGCAGCCCTTCCAGTAAGGCGCGTGGTCGGTCTACGGCACCGAAGAGCCAGGCCAACTGCTCGGCGCCATGACCGATGGCGTGCTGCAGCTCGGGGCGCCGGTTTTCAGGCAGGCTCTGACGTTGGAAGGCATTGGTGCCGTAGATGCTGTGGAACAGGCCTGCCAGGCAGATGGGTTGGGTGTTGCCCCAGCGTCGCAGCAGTTGCCAGGTACCCGCCAGGTGCAGCAACAGCGTTCGGCCGCTGTGGGCCAGATGCATCGCCGCACTGCCTTCGAGGAGGCGCCAGGCGGCTGGTGGCACGTGCGTGCGCAGTTCGTCAAGGAGTGGCTGCTCGGCGCTTGCTTGGACCAGAGAGCTGTTCATGGCGCATTTGCTGGGATCGACGCCCCTGATCCAAGTAGCGCCTTGTGGGTCTTAATGACCAGGCTCACGCGCAGTTCGCTGCAGTCGCGGCTGGGTGCCCGGGCGCAATGTGGGATGGCTCCATGAAACGTGACGGCTCGTCCGGGGCGCGGAAAGACGGAGGTCAGGATGTCGTCTTCATCGCGGTTGTAGAACACCGTGTCACCGCTCCAGTTCTGGTGCCAGACCGGATGGGCGTAGTAGATGGTGGAGAAGTAGTTTTCAGTGTCCTTGTTGTCCTGATGCACGTAGCCTTCGATGCCGTAGGTATGGCCGTTCAGGTAGACGCGCAACGGTTCGTGGCCGCGCAGCGGCCCCTGCTGCAGCAGTTTGAACAGAGCGTGCACGGCAGAGAATCTGGCGCTGGAGGCCAGTTCGCTTTCGCAGTTGACGCGGCTGCTGCCGTCGCCGCCTGCGATGTGCGCATGCCAGTAGCAGTAGCGTTCGCGCCGCGTGTTGGAGCGCCAGCCGTATTGCCAGATGGGTTGGCGAGTCAGATCGGACAGGGCTTGCTGCAGCGTGGGTGGGATGAGGTCGTCCGTGACGAGCAGGGGCCCTAGGTAGGTCTGGAATGCTTTGATCTGCATAGCCATCATCAGTCAATGCTTGAAAGAAGAGTCGTGCTTGTGCTTCGGCGAGCCGTGGTCTGGCGGCGTTGACACGGCATCACGCGGCGAGAGGGATTCGTGCTTTCGGCGTTGGAAGGTGCTTGGCCCTCTGGGGGCGCGAGAGGCCGTTTGAGCATGCTGCGCAGCTGACGCTCGCTCTGCGAAACCATGGGTTCTTGTGTTGGGAGCCGGTCGGTCAAGGCCGAGAAGAGGGGCGTTGCGTCGTGGCGAAGGCGCGCCCGCGACCGTGCCAATGGGCCGGTTGTCGATCCGACGCGGGGGATCACCGTCGAGCTCCCTGTGTTTGCTGCTTCTGCCGCCTGTCCTGCTGCGCTTGGAGAACAGGCAACGGGTGGGTCAGCGGTCGACCTCCGATGGATTGCACTTGCGGCAAATGGTCGTGCCGGTGACTGATGCGGCAGCTTTTTCTTGCTGTGTGTGACTCATCACGATTCCCTTATTGCTATCTGTTTTTCTTGGTACTTAATGTAACAAATTAAATCTTATTGCCTATGAATGTGTCCACCTTGGCGCGGGAAACTGTTGCATTTGCGAGAAAACTGAGGGCACCGGAGCATGCCGAGCGGTGGCGCTTATGCATGGAAAACAGGGGGTTCAGGAGGGTGAGGGGGCTTGTCACTGCGCCACGTGACGCGCCTACGACTACTGACCACTGGAGGTGCTGGAGGTACCCTCCAGAGGGCTGATTGGGGGCCGGTCGCAGATGGTGATGTGGCCCTGCGAGGGGTTCCGCGCGAGCTGCAGATGTGCGAAGCCCCCGCTATCTTGCGATAGCGGGGGCTTCTTATGTGGTTTGGTGGCGCTTCACGGATTCGAACCGCGGACCTGTGGATTATGATTCCATCGCTCTAACCGACTGAGCTAAAGCGCCAAGCCCTCCATTATAGCGTGTCTGCCATGGAGGGTGAAGCCGGGTTCACTGGTTGCGGAAATCGGCCTTGCGCTTGTTGACGAAGGCGTCCATGCCTTCCTTCTGGTCGGCCGTGGCGAACAGGGCGTGGAACATGCGGCGCTCGAACATCACGCCGTCGCTCAGGCCGCTTTCGAAGGCGCGGTTCACCGATTCCTTGGCCGCCATGGTGGCCAGTTGCGAGTAATCGCAGATCTGCAGCGCCGCGCCGAGCGCCTCGTCCATCAGCTTGTCCAGCGCCACCACGCGGCTGACCAGGCCGGCGCGCTCGGCCTCGGCGGCGTCCATCATGCGGCCGGTCAGGGCCAGGTCCATGGCCTTGGCCTTGCCCACCGCGCGCGGCAGGCGCTGGGTGCCGCCGGCGCCGGGGATGATGCCGAGCTTGATCTCGGGCTGGCCGAAGCGGGCGTTGTCGGCCGCGATGATGAAGTCGCACATCATCGCCAGCTCGCAGCCGCCGCCCAGGGCGAAGCCGCTCACGGCGGCGATCACGGGCTTGCGGACCTGGCGGATGGTTTCCCAGTTGCGCGTGATGTAGTCGCCCTTGTAGACGTCGGCGAAGCTGTAGCTCGCCATGGCGCCGATGTCGGCCCCTGCGGCAAAGGCCTTCTCGCTGCCGGTGACGATCATGCAGCCGATGGCCGCGTCGGCATCGAAGGCCTTGAGCGCATGGCCCAGTTCATCCATCAACTGGTTGTTCAGCGCATTGAGCTGCTTGGGGCGGTTCAGCGTGACGACCCCGACTTTGCCGGCCTCGGTGCGCACCTCGATCAGTTCGTAGTTCATGGGCTTTCCGGTTTTCTGTTGCAATGGCAGAACTATACCGAGCCCGGCCGTTGCCGCGGGCGGCGGCGGCTTCCGGGCCGGCGCCATTCCGACCCCGGGAAAACATTAACCGACCGAATGGTCGGCGAATGGTAGATTCTGCTTCAGGAGACCCGTATGACCGAACCCACCGTTCTTTATTCCGCGCAGGGCGCCGTGGCCCTGCTCACGCTCAACCGGCCGCAGGCCCTCAACAGTTTCACGCGCCAGATGCACCACGACCTGTGGGCCGCGCTGGACCGGGCCGAGGCCGACCCCGGCATCCGCGCGCTGGTGATCACCGGCGCGGGCCGCGGCTTCTGCGCCGGGGCCGACCTGGCCGAATTCGACTTCGAGCCGGGCCCCGATCTGGTCGAGCGCGCCAATCCCGGGCCGGTGATCGAGCAGGCCTTCAACCCCACGGTGCGCCGGCTGCAGGCGCTGCGCATGCCCAGCATCGTGGCGGTGAACGGCGTGGCGGCGGGCGCGGGCGCCTCGCTGGCCATGACCTGCGACATTGCGATCGCGGCCTCGGGTGCCAGCTTCATCCAGGCCTTCAGCCGGATCGGGCTGATTCCCGATGCCGGCGGCACCTGGTTCCTGGCGCAGCGCCTGGGCCTGGCGCGGGCCATGGCGCTGGCCATGACGGGCGACAAGCTGCCGGCGCAGCAGGCCAGGGACTGGGGCCTGATCTGGGAGGTGGTCGACGGCGGCGCCGACGAGTGCGTGGCCGCGGCGCTGGCACTGGCGCAGCGGCTCGCCGCCATGCCGACGAAGGCCTTGGTCGCCACGCGGCAGATGCTGCGCGACAGCAGCACCCGCACGCTCGACCAGCAGCTCGACGCCGAGCGCGACATGCAGTCCGCGCTGGGCCGCACGCACGACTACATCGAGGGCGTGACGGCCTTTCTCCAGAAGCGCGCGCCGCAGTTCAGGGGCGAATGATGGAGGCCCGTCAACTGGCCCAGGCGGTGGGCGAATCGATGTTCGCCGCCGACCGGGCCTCGCGCGAATTCATGCAGATGGAGCTGGTGAGCTGCGAACCCGGGCGCGCCGTGATGCGCATGGCGGTGCGCGAGCCCATGCTCAACGGCCACCGCATCTGCCACGGCGGCTTCATCTTCACGCTGGCCGACTCCACCTTCGCCTTCGCCTGCAACAGCTACAACCGGCCCGCCGTGGCCGCCGGCTGCAGCATCGAATTCCTCAAGCCGGGCCAGCTCGGCGACCTGCTCACCTGCGAGGGCGTGGAGCAGGCGCTGCAGGGGCGCCACGGCATCTACGACATGAAGGTGACCAACCAGCGCGGCGACGTCGTGGCGATGTTCCGCGGCAAGAGCGCCCAGCTGCAGGGCACGGTGATCCCGGAGGCCGCATGAACCGCTTTCCCCTCGAACCCATCGAAACCGCTTCCGTGGACGAGCTGCGCGCGCTGCAGCTCAAGCGCCTGCGCGCCACGCTGCGCCATGCCTACGCGCACTCGCCGGTGTACCGGGCCAAGTTCGATGCGGCCGGCGTGCACCCGGACGATTGCCGCACGCTGGCCGATCTGGCGAAGTTTCCCTTCACCACCAAGAAGGACCTGCGCGACAGCTACCCCTTCGGCATGTTCGCGGTGCCGCGCGAGCAGTGCGCACGCATCCATGCCTCCAGCGGCACCACCGGCAAGCCGACGGTGGTGGGCTACACGAAGAACGACATCGACACCTGGGCCACCGTGATGGCACGCAGCATCCGCGCCAGCGGCGCGCGACCGGGCGACCTGGTGCACGTGAGCTACGGCTACGGCCTGTTCACCGGCGGCCTGGGGGCGCACTACGGCGCCGAGAAGCTGGGCCTGACCGTGGTGCCGTTCGGCGGCGGCCAGACCGAGCGCCAGGTGCAGCTGATCCATGATTTCAAGCCCGACATCATCATGGTGACGCCCAGCTACATGCTGGCCATCGCCGACGAGTTCGAGCGCCAGGGCCTGGACCCGGCCGCCTCCAGCCTGCGCCTGGGGATCTTCGGCGCCGAGCCCTGGACCAACGACATGCGGCTGGCGATCGAGCGGCGCATGGGCATGGACGCGGTGGACATCTACGGCCTGTCCGAGGTGATGGGCCCGGGCGTGGCCAACGAGTGCGTGGAGACCAAGGACGGCCCCACTATCTGGGAGGACCATTTCTACCCCGAGATCATCGACCCCGACAGCGGCGAGCCGGTGGCCGACGGCGAGCCTGGCGAGCTGGTGTTCACCAGCCTGACCAAGGAGGCGCTGCCCATCATCCGCTACCGCACGCGCGACCTCACGCGCCTGTTGCCCGGCACGGCGCGCACCATGCGCCGCATGGCGAAGATCACGGGCCGCAGCGACGACATGATGATCGTGCGCGGCGTCAACGTGTTTCCCACGCAGATCGAGGAGCTGATCCTGCGCCGGCCGGAGCTGAGCGCCCACTACCTGTGCATCCTGAGCCTGGACGGCCCGATGGACGCGCTCACGGTGGCGGTGGAGACCCGTTCGGGCGTGCTGCCCGACTCGGCCCCGGCGCTGGCCGCGGCAGACGCCCTGCAGCACGACATCAAGGCCTACATCGGCACTTCGGCGCGCATCGAGCTGCGCGCCACCGGCGGCGTCGAGCGCAGCCTCGGCAAGGCCCGGCGGGTGCTCGACCAGCGGCCGCACTGAGCGCCGCCATCCGGGTAATTGCTGATATGGCTGCCAGCCGTTTGACAGCCATTCGCGTTAATGTCGCGGGAAACCACTCACAACAGAGGATTGACATGAAACGCCGTACCCTTTTGCAGGCTGCCGGTGGCGCCGCCATCGTCCCGGGCTTTGCCCTGGCGCAGGACAAGTACCCGGGCAAGCCCATCACCTGGATCTGCCCCTACGCGGCCGGCGGCAACGCCGACAGCCGCTCGCGCCAGGTGGCCAAGGTCATGAGCCAGCTGCTGGGCCAGCCCATCATCATCGACAACAAGGCCGGCGCCGGTGGCAACATCGGCACCGAGGCCATCGCACGCGCCAAGCCCGACGGCTACACGCTGGGCATGGGCAATTTCGCGCCGCTGGCGGTCAACAAGGCGCTGTTCAAGAAGCTGAACTTCGATCCGGCCAACGATCTCGTGACGATCGGCCTGATCGAGAAGGGCCCGCTGATCCTGATGGTGCGCAACGATTCTCCCTACAAGTCGGTCAAGGACATCGTGGCGGCGGCCAAGGCCTCGCCCGGCAAGCTGAGCTACGCCTCGGGCGGCATCGGCGGCACGCACCACCTGAGCGGCGCGCTGTTCGAGCACGCAGCGGGTATCGACATGATCCATGCGCCCTACAAGAGCGGCTCGGCCGGCGCCACCGACCTCATGGGCGGGCAGGTGCACATGATGTTCGAGCAGATGTACGCGGCCATGCCCTCCGTCAAGGGCGGCAAGCTGCGCGCGCTGGCCATCACCAGCAAGACCCGCTCGCCGCTGGCGCCCGACATCCCCACCATGGCCGAGCAGGGCTACCCGGAGGTCGAGGTGCTGAACTGGCAGGGCCTGATCGGTCCCAAGGGCATGTCGCCCGACCTCGTCAAGCAGCTCAACGCGGTGCTCAACAAGGCACTGCAGGACCCCGACCTCAAGGAAAAGATCCTGAGCCAGGGCAACGAGGTGGGCGGCGGCACACCCGAGCAGTTCGCGGCCCTGGTCAAGACCGAAACGCCGCGCTGGGCCAAGGTGGTCAAGGACGCCAAGATCGAAGCCGAGTAAGACGCCGCGCCAGCGGCCGCCAGCACACGGCGCGGCCCCTGGCGGGCCGCGTTGCCGTTTCAGCGCTGCTCGATGCGGTCGACCAGCAGGTCCACGAAGGCGTCGTTGCCCAGGCCGATGCGGATGCGCACCGGCAGGTACTGCAGGCTCGGCGCGAACCACATCTCGGCCGTGATGTTGCCGCGCGGATTGGCCAGCGGGCGCGGCTTGAGGTGGAAGGCCTGCACCGGCCCCAGGCGCGGGGTCATCAGCGTCACCTGTTCGGTGATGTCGTAGGTCCACAGGTCCACGCCACCCGGGCGCGCCATCCAGAAGCTCACGGTGCGGCCCACCTCCAGCGCGGCGCGGCCGCTGGCGAACTGGTGGCTGAGCTCGACGAACTGGCTGGCCGTGTCCTGCACGCCGTCGGGGCGCGGCACGCGCTCGCCGCTGCCCAGCGCCACGCTGCGCTCGTCCAGCAGGGCGCTGCGGCGGCGTCCGTTCACCTGTTCCTCATAGGCGCGCGGCTGCAGGCCCTGCGGCGAGACCTTGCCCTGGCTGGTCATGACCATGTTGACCATCCAGCCGATGTCGATGGCAACGCGGGCCTGGTAGCTGTCGGCCTCGCGCTGCCATTGCACTTGCGCGTTGCCGTGCAGCTCGCCGCGGAACTGGCCGCCCAGCTGGTAGCTCAGGCGGGTGTCGGCGGGCCAGCTGTCGAGCCAGGCGGTCGTGGTCGCGGTGGCGCTGGCGGCGGTCGTGCTGCTGTCGGGCGTGGCCGCCACGGTGGCAGTGGCTGAGGCGATGGTGCTGGTGGCCGGCGGCGCCGTGTCGGTGGGGGCCGCGGCCGGTTCGGGCGGCGGTGCCGTCGGCGTGGTGTCGGCCGGGAGGCTGCTGCTTGCTACTGAATTAATAGCATTCGATGACCGCTGCGCCTGGACCTTCCGCGGTTTTGGCACCGAAATGGGGGCTGGAGCCGGCGGCGGGGCCTGCGGCACGATCTGCCGCGTGAACATCGGCGTGGCCAGCGGGCGCAGCACCGAGGGTTCCTGCCACTGCCTGGCCAGCCATTCCAGCGCCAGCCCATGCGCCAGCAGCACGGCCAGCGCCAGCGCGGTGATCAGTCGTGCGGTGCGAGCCACAGCTTGACAGGCGCTGCGTCGCGCAGCGCCAGCCGCCAGGTGCCGGCGGCGGCCGGCAGCGCCAGGTCGAGCCGCAGCAGGCGCTTGTCGCGCGCCACCAGCGCGGTCACCTTCCGGGCGGTGCCGGCATACAGCGCCAGCTCATCGAGTTTGCCCAGGCGCCAGCCCTGGCCGGCCACTTCCACGCCCAGCCATTCGTCGCCCGCGGCCAGGCCGGCGCGCTCGGCCGCGCCGCCGCGCAGCACCGTCTTGACCTGGATGCCGCCGTTCTCCGTCACGCGAAGGCCCAGCCGCTGGGCCGGCTGGGCCGGCTCCACCAGCACGGCCACGCCATGGCGCTGCAGCAGCGCCTGCAGCGGCAGCTCGCGCGTGCCGTGCACCCAGGCGGCGATCTCTTTCGCAAACGAGCGGCCGCCCAGTTCGTGGAGCACGGCCGCGAAGTCGGCTTCGCTCATGGCGCCGCGGCCCTGGCCGGCGCCGCAGCGCTGCCAGAGCGCACGCATCACCTCGTCCAGGGTGGTGCGGCCTTCGGCGCGCAGCGTCAGGTCGAAGCACAGCGCCACCAGCGCGCCCTTGGTGTAGTAGCTCACCGTGGCGTTGGGCGTGTTCTCGTCGGGCCGGTAGTACTTGACCCAGGCGTCACGGCTGGCCTGCGCCACCGACTGCACCAGGCGTCCCGGCGTCTGCAGCACCTGGTTGGCGGTCTTGTTGAGCAGCTTGAGGTAGCCGGCGTCGTCGAGCAGGCCGGCGCGGCGCAGCAGCAGGTCGTCGTAGTAGCTGGTGAAGCCCTCGAAGAACCAGAGCAGCGGCGTGTAGTTCTCGCGCTCGTAGTCGTAGCGCTCGAAATCGGTGGGGCGCAGGCGCTTGACGTTCCAGGTGTGGAAGTACTCGTGGCTGATCAGCCCCAGCAGCATGGTGTAGCCCTCGGGCTGGCGCGCCTCGCCGCGGCGCGGCAGATCGCGGCGGTTGCAGATGAGCGCCGTGGAGTTGCGGTGCTCCAGGCCGCCGTAGCCTTCGTCCACGGCGTTGAGCATGAACAGGTAGTTCGGGTGCGGCGGCTTCCTGCTGCCGTGCCAGAAGCGGATTTCGGCCTCGCAGATCCTGCGGGCGTCGGCCAGCAGCCGCGCGCCGTCGAACGAGGCCGTGGCGCCCGCCACCACGAAGCGGTGCGGCACGCCGCAGGCCTTGAATTCGCCGCTCCAGAAGCGGCCCATCTCCACCGGGCAGTCCACCAGTTCGTCGTAGCCGGCCGCGCGGTACAGGCCAAAGCCGTTCTTGCTGGTTTTCAGGGCGGGCAGCCCCGTGGCCACCTGCCAGCCGGCGATGGCGGGCGCTGCCACCAGCTCGAGGTCGTGGGGCTGGTCTTCCTGCCCCTCGACCCGCAGGCACAGGCTGGTGCCGTTGAAGAAGCCGCGGCTCGCGTCGAGCCAGGCGGTGCGCACGGAGTTGTCGAAGGCGTGGATCTCGTAGGTCAGCACCAGCGGCTGGCCGGGCCGGCACTCCACCTGCCAGCTGCATTTGTCCAACTGGCTGCAGGCCGCGGCGCGCGCGCCCTGGCTGGCGCGCAGGCGCTGCAGGCTCTTGGAGAACTCGCGCACCAGGTAGCTGCCGGGAATCCACACCGGCAGCGAGACGCGCTGCTGCGCGGCGGGCTGCGCCACGGTCAGCGTGACGCGGAACAGATGGGCCTGCGGATCGGCCGCCTCCACGCGGTAGTGGAGCGGGGCGGCGGGGGGCGTGTTGTTCTTGGGCATCTTGGGTCAAAGAATACCCCAGGCGCGGCCCGGGCGAGAGCCGCGCGGGCCGGCGCGGGGCCTACTTGGCGGCGACGGCGTCGGTCAGGAACTTCTCGACCTGCTGCGCGCCAATGGCGCCGGGCACGCGCGAGCCGTCGGCGAAGATCAGCGTGGGCGTGCCGGTGATCTTGTGTTTCTTGCCGAACTCGAGGTTGCGGTTGAGCGCGGCGGCATCGCAACTGCCGGCCGCCGCCGGCACATCGCGCACCATCCAGTCCTGCCACGCCTTGGCCTTGTCCTTGGCGCACCAGATGTTGCGCGACTTGTCGGGCGAATCGCCGCCGAGGATGGGGTAGAGGAACATGTGGATGGTGACGTTGTCCACCTTCTGCAGATCGCGCTCGAAGCGCTTGCAGTAGCCGCAGTTCGGGTCTTCGAACACCGCCATCTTGCGCTTGCCGTTGCCGCGCACGATGGTGAAGGCGTCCTTCAGCGGCAGGCTGCTGTAGTCGATGGCGGTGAGCTTGTCGACACGCTCCTCGGTCAGGTTGCGGCGCTGCTTGGTGTCGATCAGGCTGCCCTGGATCAGGAAGTTGCCTTCGGCATCGGTGTAGAGGATGTCGGTGCCGTTGACGCGCACCTCGAACAGGCCGGGCATGGCCGATTTGGTGACTTCGTCGATCTGCTGCAGCTGGGGGATGCGCTCTCCCAGGTTCTTGCGGATCGTGGCTTCCTGAGCCTGCGCGGCGAAGCCGGCGGCCAGCAGGGCCGCGAGCAGCCCGGTCTTGAACATGTTCATCGTCATCCCATTCTCAATATCAATGATTCAAAGCAATCCGTTTCCAGGCAGGCCCATGGCCTGCCGCGCCACCCAGGTCTTGAGCGGCCCGCTGCGCTCGAAGCCCTTCATGCCCCAGTTGCGCAGCGCCTGCCAGGGCGAGCCCGGCTGCGCGAACAGCTGCTGCAGCCCGTCCGTCGTCGCCCCCATGGACAGCACGTCGGCCTTGCGCGCACGTTCGTAGCGGCGCAGCAGCTTCTCGTCGCCCACGCCGCGCCAGTATTCGCGCTCATGCAGCACCCGGGCCAGTTCCGCCGCGTCGGCCAGGCCGAGGTTCAGCCCCTGTCCGGCCAGCGGGTGCACCGTGTGCGCCGCGTCGCCGGCCAGCGCCCAGCTGGCGCCGCCGCGGCGGCCGACCCAGTGCCGGGCACGCGCCAGCTGCAGCGGCCAGGCGGCGCGCTCGCTGGCCAGCGTGAGCCGGCCCAGCGCTTGATGGCTGGCGGCCTCGAGCTGCGCGGCGAAGCCGTCCGCCTCCAGCGCCAGCAAGCCGGCCGTGCGTTCCTGAAGGACTGACCACACAACCGCGACCGAGTTCCCCTGCGGGCCGTCCAGCGGCAGGAACGCCAGGATCTCGCCGGGCGAGAACCACTGCCGCGCCACCTGGCGATGGGGCTGTTCGCAGCTCACGCGGGCGGCGATCGCGCGCTGGGGGTAGGGCGTGATCTCGAAATCGACCGCGAACTCCTCGCGGGTCGTGCTGGCCCGGCCTTCGCAGACCACGGTGAGGGCGGCCGGGGCCGGAGCCTCCAGCACGTCGATCAGCGGCTGGTAGCGCACCGCCTCGGCCAGCCGGGCTTCGAGCGCGGGCACGTCGACGATCCAGGCCAGCGCGGGCGCGCCCTGTGCTTCGGCGCTGAAATTGACCTCACCGCCGTCATCGCCATGCACCTGCATGGCCTGCACGGCGGTGGCATGGCGGGCGTCGGGCCAACTGCGCAGGGAATCGAGCAACTGCTTCGAGGCGGCATTGAGCGCGTAGGCCCGAACGTCCGAGGCGCCGCTGGCCGCGCCGGGTGGCTGGGCCAGCAGCCCGACCCGCAGCCGCTCGCGCGCCAGCAGCAGCGCCAGCGTGCGGCCCACGATGCCGGCACCGCGGATACAGATGTCATAGGGTTGAGCCATGCGGGGATTGTAGGAGGCAGGGCAAAATCCCCGGTCCGGCATGGAAACCCCGCCGCCTGCCATCTGCTGAAAGGAACCCTCACGTGAGTACCGCCCCCCGCGATGTGGCCGCGAAGATCGCGCGCCTGTTCGTCTACCCCGTCAAGTCCTGCGCCGGGGTGGAGGTGCAGGAAGCCCTGCTGACCGAGACCGGGCTGGAGTTCGACCGCGCCTGGATGGTGGTGGACGAGCAGGGCGAGTTCGTGACCCAGCGCGAGCTGCCGCGCATGGCGCTGATCCGGCCCCGGCTCAAGCACTTCGAGATGGTGCTGCGCGCGCCCGGCATGCTGGCGCTGCACATTGCGCTGGACGCGGTGGAGCAGCCGGTGCAGGCCAAGGTCTGGAAGGACGTGGTCAGCGCCTACGACATGGGCGATGTGGCCGCCCAGTGGTTCAGCGATTTCCTGGGGCGCCGGCTGCGCCTGGTGCGTTTCGATCCGGACCACAAGCGCCTGTCCAGCCTGCAGTGGACCGGCGGCGTGGAGGCGCTGAACCAGTTTGCCGACGGCTACCCCCTGCTGGTGGCCAGCGAGGCCTCGGTGGATGAACTCAACACGCGGTTGGCCGCGGCCGGCCATGGGCCGGTGGGCATCGAGCGCTTCCGGCCCAACATCGTGCTGTCGGGAGCGCAGGCCCATGACGAAGACCGGCTGCAGGTGCTGCATGTGGCCACGGCGCAGGGCGAGGCGCGGCTGCAGCCCGTCAAGCCCTGCTCGCGCTGCCCGATTCCCAACATCGACCCGGCCACCGCCGTCAGCAGCCCGGAGGTCAGCGACACGCTGCAGGGCTATCGCCGCGACGAGCGCGTGAATGGCGCCATCACCTTCGGCATGAACGCGATCGTGCTGCAGGGTGTGGAGCAGGTGCTGCGCGTGGGGCAGGCGGTGTCGGCCGACTACCGGTTCGATTGAGCGCGAGCGGCGCGCCGGCTCAGGCGGTCTGGGGCAGCGTGCTGTCGCCGTCGTCCAGCGCGTCGGTCTGCGAATCCTGCTCCTGTTCCAGCGGCAGGGGCCGCGTGGCTTCGGGCTCCAGGAAGCGGATGGGCCGGCGTGTGCGCCCCGACATGCCCGACAGCAGCTCGCCCAGCGCCTCGTTCAGTGCGGCCGGCTCCAGGCTGCGTTCGCACAGCAGCACGGCGGCGATGTGGAACTGCAGCGTGACCTCGGGCTTGAGGCCCTTGAGCGGCATCAGGCCGGCGGCGATCAGGCGCGCCGCGCGGTCGGTTACCACGGTGCGCGAGGACACGCCTTCCATGATCAGGCCGAACCGCGCCTCGCCGACGCGGCTGGTGGTGTCCACGTCGCGCAGCAGCCGCCGCAGCTTGATCACGCTGCGCAGCAGGCTCTGCTCGGCCACGGCGGGGCCGTGGAAATCCTTGATGCGCTGGTAGTTCACGAGATCGATGAGCACGATCGCGGCGCTTTCGCGATCGCGCTGGTGGCGGTGGACCACCTGGCGCAGCCGGTCCTGGAACAGGTGCGCGGCCAGCAGCCCGGTCAGCGCATCCTGGCTCGACAGGGCCTGCGCGCGCACCTCCGCGCTGTGGCGCTCGCGCGAGCGGATGTTGAGCGCCACCAGCAGTAACGGCACTTCCAGCGCCATCGCGATCACCACCGCGTATTGGGCCAGCCACGAGAACGGTACCCAGCCGAACACGCGCACCATGGCCAGCAGCACGGCCAGCGCCATCGGCGCGTAGGCCGTGGCCATCCACAGCCCCACCACGTCGCCGCGCCGCCAGATCAGCAAGGCGGCGGCCACGTTGATCAGGGCCACCGAGGTCAGGTACAGCCCCAGCAGCGTCACCGTGGTGGAGCGCTCCAGGGTCACGTAGGCCAGGGCCAGCACCAGGCCGCCGACGCCCAGCCATTGCAGGGCGCGGTCGAGCCGCGGATAGCGCCTGGAGATGCTGCTCAGCTTGCGCATGAACAGCAGCGCACACGCGCCAGCCAGCAGGGCCAGGAAGCCCTGCGCCGTGTCGGCCCAGCGGCCCGCCGTGCCCCACAGCAGGTGGCCGGCCACGCCGGTGTAGGCCGCCACGGCCAGCATGGTGATCGCCGCATAGAGCGCATACCAGGCATAGGTCGGGTCGCGGTAGGCCCAGCTTTGCACGGTGCAGGCCACGATCAGCAGCAGCAGCGCGCCGAACACGATGCCCAGCCCCAGGTACTCGAGCTGCTGGCGGGTGTCGTGGCTCGCTTCCGTGCTCAGGCGCGCGGGCAGGCTCAGCGGCGTGAGGTGGTTGACGCGGGCATAGAGGTCACGCGTCTGTCCGGGCGCCAGGTTCAGCCTGAAGGAGGGGTAGCGCCCGGCCTCGGGCCAGGCCGCCATCTCGACGGTGTCGCCCGCCAGCTGGGCCTGCCAGGCGCCCGAGGCGTTCTGCTGGTACAGCGCCACGCTGTCCAGGTAGGGCAGCGGGAATTCGAGCATCCAGGGCCCGGCGGCCGCCGTCGGAGCCAGCGTCACCCGCCAGTGCAGCCACAGCGCCCCTTGCGCTCCCAGCGCATCGACCCGGCCGGCCTGGACCGGCGCAAAGGGCTCGGCGCCGGCGGCCAGCACCTGCTCGAACGAGGCGGTGCCCGCCGGGTCCACCCAGGCCTCGCCCCGCGTCGCGACATCGAGGGTGCTGAGGCGGTCGTCCAGCACGATGGCGGCCAGGGCGGGGGGCTCGGCAACGGCGGCCTTGCCGCTGCGGGCCTGCGCCGGCCCGGCGATGGCCAGCGCCAGCAGCAACAGCCACACCGGCCACCCCCGCTGCCACAGGCCGGCCAGCGCGCGCGCAGCGGGGCCTTTCGGGCATCGCATACACTTGCCAGCCTGAATTTCGAGGTACGTCATGAGTCTGAAGTGCGGCATTGTAGGCTTGCCCAACGTAGGGAAATCCACCTTGTTCAATGCGTTGACCAAGGCAGGCATCGCTGCCGAAAACTACCCTTTTTGCACCATCGAGCCGAACGTCGGCATCGTGGAAGTGCCCGACCCGCGGCTGCAGCAGCTGTCCGACATCGTCAAGCCCGAGCGCGTGGTGCCGGCGATCGTCGAGTTCGTGGACATCGCGGGCCTGGTCGCCGGCGCCAGCAAGGGTGAAGGCCTGGGCAACCAGTTCCTGGCGCATATCCGCGAAACCGACGCCACCGTCAACGTGGTGCGCTGCTTCGAGGACGAGAACGTGATCCACGTGGCCGGCAAGGTCGACCCGATCTCCGACATCGAGGTGATCCAGACCGAGCTGTGCCTGGCCGACCTGGGCACGGTCGAGAAAGCCCTGCACCGCCATACCAAGACGGCACGCTCCGGTGACAAGGATGCCATCAAGCTGGTCGCGCTGCTGGAGAAATGCCAGGCCGCGCTGAACGAGAACATGCCGGTGCGTGCGCTCGAATTCAGCAAGGAGGACCGGCCCCTGGTGAAACAGTTCTCGCTGATCACCGCCAAGCCAGCCATGTTCGTGGCCAACGTGGCTGAGGACGGTTTCGAAAACAACCCCTTCCTCGACCGCCTGCGCGAGTACGCCGAGAAACAGGGCGCGCCCGTGGTTGCCATCTGCGCCAAGATCGAGGCCGAACTGGCGGAGATGGACGACGAAGACAAGAAAATGTTTCTCGCCGAAATCGGCCAGCAGGAGCCGGGCCTGAACCGCCTGATCCGCGCGGCCTTCAAGCTGCTGGGCCTGCAGACCTATTTCACCGCCGGCGTGAAGGAAGTGCGCGCCTGGACCATCCACATCGGCGACACCGGCCCGCAGGCCGCCGGCGTGATCCATGGCGACTTCGAGCGCGGCTACATCCGTGCCCAGACCATTGCGTTCGAGGACTACATCGCCTTCAAGGGCGAGCAGGGCGCCAAGGATGCGGGCAAGATGCGCTCGGAAGGCAAGGAGTACGTCGTCAAGGATGGCGACGTGATGAACTTCCTGTTCAACGTCTGAGCCCGGGCCGGCGCCCCCTTCAGGGGCGCGGCAGAGAAAGGCGCGGGGCCAGCGGCTACTGCACCACCAGCTCCACCCGCCGGTTCTTCGCGCGGCCCGCGTCGCCCTCGTTGCTGGCCACCGGCGCCAGCGAGGCCACGCCCTTGGCGGCAAGGCGGTTCGCGGCCACACCGTATTGCGCCGCCAGCGCCTTGGCCACCGCCTCGGCGCGCCGCTGCGACAGGTCCAGGTTCTGCGCCAGCTGGCCCTGGTTGTCGGTGTGGCCGACGATGTAGACCTTCAGTGCCGGCGCGTTCTTCAGCAACTTGCCCATTTCATCGAGCGAGGGTTTGGATTCGGGCTTGACGTCGGCCTTGCCGGTGTCGAAGAACACGCCATAGACGGCGATCCGGCCCTCGGCCTGCAGTCCCTTTTGCAGCGCGGCGGCGTCCAGCACCTGAATCTGGTCGGTCTGCATCGGCTGGACCTCCACCACCTGCTGGTAGATCGACAGGTTGTCGCGGCCGGACTCCATCATGTGCAGGAACACGTACACATCGCCCTGCGGCGAACTGCGCTGGGCGAGGAGGCCACGCTGCGGCAGGCCGAAGTAGCTGTCGCCGAAACCCTTGGGCGCCACCTGGCCCGACAGATGGACGAATTGGGAGAAGTCCCCACCGCAGTCGGCGTTGGCGCAGGTGAACAGTAGTTTGAAGCCGCCCTTGGTCAGCGCCTGTTCGTAGTTCTTCGCCGCTTCCATGGCGGTCTTGGCGCCGGCGATGCGGTAGTTCAGGTGGGTGGTCTTGCCTTCGAGCGCCAGCAGCTTGCCGGGCTTGCCGGCATCGTCCACGCGGGCGACGGGCAGCGAGGCCGCGTCGAAGCTTTTTTGCCGGTAGTCTGAAATGGCGGCGCCGGCGAAGCGGCCCAGCACGGGGTGGTCCTTGGACCCCGCCACGTCGGCGGCGGCCCGGGCCGCGGAACAGGCAAGCAGGATGGCAGACGCGCACAGCACAAGCCGCGCGAAAGGCGCATGAAGCATGGATTTCCTCCTGGTGAAGACGGCCCCGGTCTGGCCGGGCAGGCGGATTCTAGGGGGCACCGGCGGCGCAGAGGTATCGAATTGCTACGCCGGGGCGTGCATATGTCACGGTCAGGCCGGAAACACCCAGAGCAGCGCGCCCGTCATCACCACATAGCGCAGGAACTTGCCCACCGCCATGTAGGCCAGGCAGGGCCAAAACGGCAGCTTGAGCCAGCCGGCCACGGCGCACAGCGGGTCGCCCACCACCGGCAGCCACGACAGCAGGCAGGCCTTGGGGCCCAGGCGCTCCAGCCACCCGAGCACGCGCAGATGGGTGGGCGAGTGGCGGTACTTGTCCACCACCTTGTGCGCGCCATAGCCCATCCACCAGTCCACCGCGCCGCCGAGCGTGTTGCCCAGCGTGGCCACCAGCACGGTGGGCCAGAGCAGCTCGGGATTGAGCTTGACCAGGCCGAACACCACGGGCTCGGAGCCCAGCGGCAGCAGCGTGGCGGAGATGAACGACACCACGAACACCGTGCTCAGCCCGTACCGGGGCAGGGCCAGCAGGGTCAGCAATTGTTCGAGCCATATATCCATGCGGCCCAGTATATGAAGCTGGCCCCTGCAGATTTCAATTGCTGAAATTTTGAGCAGCTACAATCGTGCCTCATTTTTCAGCAAACGCGCTTCACGTCTTCTCATGAACATCGGTCACATCACCCTGGCGAACCACCTGTTCGTCGCCCCGATGGCGGGCGTGACCGACCGGCCGTTCCGCCAGCTGTGCAAGACGCTGGGCGCGGGCTATGCGGTGAGCGAGATGGTGACCTCGCGGCGCGAACTCTGGAACAGCCTCAAGACATCGCGCCGCGCCAACCACGAGGGCGAGAACGCGCCGATCGCCGTGCAGATCGCTGGCACCGACGCGGCCATGATGGCCGAGGCCGCCGCCTACAACGTGGACCGCGGCGCGCAGATCATCGACATCAACATGGGCTGCCCGGCCAAGAAGGTCTGCAACAAGTGGGCTGGCTCGGCGCTGATGCAGGACGAGGCGCTGGCGCTGTCCATCGTCGAGGCCGTGGTGGCCGCCTGTGCGCCGCACCGGGTGCCGGTCACGCTCAAGATGCGCACCGGCTGGTGCCAGGCGCACAAGAACGCGGTGGTGCTGGCGCGGCAGTTCGAGCAGGCCGGTGTGCAGATGCTCACCGTGCATGGGCGCACGCGCGAGCAGGGCTACAAGGGCCAGGCCGAATACGACACCATTGCCGCCGTCAAGGCCGCCGTGCGCGTGCCGGTGGTGGCCAATGGCGACATCACCACGCCGGAGAAGGCGCGCGACGTGCTGGCCGCCACCGGCGCCGATGCCGTGATGATCGGCCGGGCCGCGCAGGGCCGGCCCTGGATCTTCCGCGAGGTGGCGCATTTCCTGGCCACCGGCACGCACCTGGCGCCGCCGCTGGTGGCCGAGGTCAAGCGCCTGCTGCTCGACCATCTGCGCGAGCACTACACGCTGTATGGCGACTACACCGGCGTGCGCACCGCGCGCAAGCACATCGGCTGGTATGTGAAGACACTGCCCGGCGGCGAGACGTTCCGCGCCCGCATGAACGGGCTGGAGGACTGCGGCGCGCAACTGGCGGCCGTGGCCGATTTTTTTGACGAGTTAGGCGCCGGCATGGACCGCATGCCCGAAGCAGGGGCGGCGGAGCCGGCAGACAGGGACGAAGAACCGGTGGAAACGACCGTATGAGCAAGAAACAAATCGAAGAATGCGTGCGCGCCAGCCTGGAGGGCTATTTCAAGGACCTGCGGGGCACCGAGCCCGATGGCATGTACGACATGATGGTCAAGGTCGTGGAAAAACCGCTGCTCGAGGTGGTGATGAAGCAGGCGGACGACAACCAGTCTCGGGCCGCCGAATGGCTGGGGCTGAACCGCAACACCCTGCGCAAGAAACTGGTCGAACACAAATTGCTGAAATGACGCCCCCCCGGGCTGCGCGCAGGCCGTGCCGCCTTGCCCATCTCCTCGCCGGGGCCCGGCCGGCGCGGCGGCATCTCCGGAATAACCTCTCCTTGAATTTGCGAAGAACCCTATGTCCCTCACTGCACTCCTCTCCGTCTCCGACAAAACCGGCATCGTCGAACTCGCCCAGGCGCTGCATGCGCAGGGCGTCAAGCTGATCTCCACCGGCGGCACCGCCAAGCTGCTGGCGGCCCAGGGCCTGCCGGTGACCGAGGTGGCCGAAGTCACGGCCTTTCCCGAGATGCTGGATGGCCGCGTCAAGACGCTGCACCCCAAGGTGCACGGCGGCCTGCTGGCGCGGCGCGACGTGCCCGAGCACATGGCGGCGCTCAAGGAACACGGCATAGCCACCATCGACCTGCTGGTGGTCAACCTCTACCCGTTCGAGGCCACCGTGGCCAAGCCTGGCTGCACGCTGGAGGACGCGATCGAGAACATCGACATCGGCGGCCCGGCCATGGTGCGCAGCGCCGCCAAGAACTGGAAGGACGTGGCCGTGCTGACCGACGCCAGCCAGTACGCGGGCGTGCTGGCCGAACTCAAGGCCGGCGGCATCAGCCAGAAGACGAAGTTCGCGCTCTCGGTGGCCGCCTTCAACCGCATCGCCAACTACGACGCGGCCATCAGCAACTACCTGTCGGCCGTCAACGAGGACGGATCGCATGCCGCCTACGCCGGCCAGCACAACAGCAACCTCGTCAAGCTGCAGGACCTGCGCTACGGCGAGAACCCGCACCAGACTGCCGCCTTCTACCGCGACCTGTATCCCGCGCCGGGCTCGCTGGTCACGGCGCGCCAGCTCCAAGGCAAGGAGCTGTCGTACAACAACATCGCCGACGCCGACGCGGCCTGGGAGTGCGCCAAGAGCTTTGACGCGCCGGCTTGCGTCATCGTCAAGCATGCCAACCCCTGCGGCGTGGCGGTCGGCCACGACGCGCTGGAGGCCTACACCAAGGCCTTCAAGACCGACCCGACCAGCGCCTTCGGCGGCATCATCGCCTTCAACCGCCCGGTGGACGGTGCGGTGGCGCAGGCCATCACGGTGGCCAACAAGCAGTTCGTCGAGGTGCTGATGGCGCCCGCCTACACGCCCGAGGCGCTGGAGGTGTTCAAGGCCAAGGCCAATGTGCGCGTGCTGGAGATTTCGCTCGACGCCGTGCAGCGCGACGGCGCCACGCCGTGGGCGCGCGGCCTCAACAGCCACGACATCAAGCGCGTGGGCTCGGGCCTGCTGATCCAGACCGCCGACAACCACGAGCTGCGGCGCGAGGACCTCAAGGTGGTGACCCAGCTCGCGCCGACCGCGCAGCAGATCGAGGACCTGCTGTTCGCCTGGAAGGTGGCCAAGTTCGTGAAGAGCAACGCCATCGTGTTCTGCAAGGACGGCATGACCATGGGCGTGGGCGCGGGCCAGATGAGCCGGCTCGACTCCGCGCGCATCGCCAGCATCAAGGCCGGCCACGCCAGCCTGAGCCTGCAGGGCACGGCGGTGGCGAGCGACGCCTTCTTCCCGTTCCGCGACGGGCTGGACGTGGTGATCGACCACGGCGCCACCTGCGTGATCCAGCCCGGCGGCAGCATGCGCGACCAGGAAGTGATCGACGCGGCCAACGAGCGCGGCGTGGCCATGGTGTTCAGCGGCGTGCGCCACTTCCGGCATTGATCCGGACAAGAAAAAGGCCCGCGCCGGTGGTGCAGGCCTTTTTTGAATCAAAAGCGCCGGAGGTCCAGGCGCAGCGGTCTTTTGTTGCTACTGTTTTTGTAGCGTTCTGAAGATCTCGCGCGCCGCCGCCACGGTGGTTTCGATGTCCTCGGCGCTGTGCGCGGCGCTCACGAAGCCGGCCTCGTAGAGCGCCGGCGCGATGTAGACGCCGCGTGCCAGCAGGCCGTGGAACAGCTGGTTGAAGCGCGCGTTGTCGCTCTTCATCACCTGTGCATAGTTCTGCGGCAGCTCAGGCAGCAGGAAGAAGCCGAACATGCCGCCCTCGCTGTCCGCACTGAAGGCCACGCCTTCGGCCTGCGCGGCGGCCTGCAGGCCGCTCACCAGCGAGCGGGTGCGGGCCGACAGCGCCTCGTAGAAGCCCGGCTTTCGGATCTCGCGCAGCGTGGCCAGGCCGCAGGCCGTGGCCACCGGGTTGCCCGACAGCGTGCCGGCCTGGTAGACCGGACCCAGCGGCGCGAGCTGCTCCATCACGGCGCGCGGGCCGCCAAAGGCCGCCAGCGGCATGCCGCCGCCGATCACCTTGCCCAGCACCGTGAGGTCGGGCGCGAAGCCGGGGATCTCGCGCGCGTAGACGCTCTGCGCGCTGCCCAGCGCCACGCGAAAGCCCGTCATCACCTCGTCGAGCACCAGCAGCGCGCCGTGCTGCGTGCACAGCTCGCGGCAGCGCCGCATGAAGGGCACGCTGGCGCGCACCAGATTCATGTTGCCCGCGATCGGCTCGATCATCAGGCAGGCGATCTCCGCGCCATGCAGCGCGAAGGCTTCTTCGAGCTGCTCGATGTTGTTGTACTCGAGCACCAGCGTGTGCTGCACCACCTCGGGCGGCACGCCGGCACTGGTGGGGTTGCCGAAGGTGGCGAGGCCCGAGCCGGCCTTGACCAGCAGCGCGTCGGCATGGCCGTGGTAGCAGCCCTCGAACTTGATGAGCTTGCTGCGCCCGGTGGCGCCGCGCGCCAGCCGGATCGCGCTCATGCCGGCCTCGGTGCCGGAGCTGACCAGCCGCACCATCTGCATCGAGGGCACCAGCGAGAGAATCTCCTCGGCCAGCTCGATCTCGCGCTCGGTCGGCGCGCCGAACGAGAAGCCTTCGAGCACGGCTTTCTGCACGGCCTCGACCACCGCCGGGTGGCCGTGGCCCAGGATCATCGGGCCCCAGGAGCCGATGTAGTCGATGTAGCGCTGTCCGTTGGCGTCCCAGAAGTAGGCGCCCTGCGCGCGCTGCACGAAACGCGGCGTGCCGCCCACGGCCTTGAAGGCGCGCACGGGGGAGTTGACGCCGCCGGGGATGAATTGCTTGGCGCGCTCGAACAGCGCCTCGTTGCGGTCAGTGCTTGGTGTCATGGGGAGGCATCTCGAAATTCTGCAGATCCGGCGCTCCGTCGTCGGCGGGCTCGTCGGCCTCGCTGTCGGGCTGGGCCCAGAACAGGCGGTCGGGCACCACATGGCCCATGCCGGGGCGGAAGCCGCCGTCGAGGCAGCGGTCCAGGTAGCTCAGGGCTTCGGTGGTGGCGGCGGCGAGATCGCTGCCGCTGGCCACCAGGGCTGCCAGCGCGGCCGACAGCGTGTCGCCGGCGCCGGCGAACACGGCCTCGAAGCGCTCGAACTTTTCGCTGCCCAGCACCGCCTGCGGCGTGGCCAGCACGTTGTCGATGAACTGGTCGGGCAGCGGAATGCCGCTGACCAGCGTGTAGGGCACGCCCATCTCCGAGGCCGCCTTGGCGATGTCGCGCGCGGTCGGGCTGCGCTCGCCGCTCCAGTCCGGCAGCAGCCAGCGCCACAGCGTACTGTGGTTTCCTACCAACACGGTGGTCTGCGGCAGCAGCAGCTCACGGAAGGCGTCCAGGTACAGGTCGATCTGGCCCTCGTCCCACCAGGAGAGGTTGGGCATGTAGGCGATCAGCGGCACGTCGGCGTAGTCGGCCGCGATCTCGGCGATGGTGCTCAGGTTCTCGGGCGTGCCGACGAATCCGACCTTGATCACCTGCACCGGCACATCCTCGAGGATCGCGCGCGCCTGCTCGGCCACGGCCTCCTCGTCGAAGGCGAAATGGTCGAAGATCTCGGCGGTGTCGCGCGCATAGGCGCCGGTCACGACCGGCAGCGCATGAGCGCCCACCGAGGCGATGGCGGTCACGTCGCTGGACAGGCCGCCCGCGCCGCTGGGATCGCTGGCATTGAACACCATCACGCAGGCCGGGCCGGCGGCTTCGGTGTCGTCGTCGGAGTCGGCGGAGGAAGAGGGGGGAGATCCGGGGGAATTGGGGTTTGTCATAGGACAAAAAACCGCCATGCGACGGTGCGCTGCACGCAGGGCGACTTAGCTGCCTCGATACAATCGTTGCATTCTATGCGAAGGCCCTTTAAGCTGTGACTGATACCAAAACTTGGATGTGTTTGATTTGCGGGTGGATCTACGACGAAGCCACCGGAGCGCCTGACCACGGCATTGCGCCAGGGACCCCCTGGGCCGAGGTTCCCATGAACTGGACTTGCCCGGAATGCGGCGCCCGCAAGGAAGACTTCGAGATGGTTCAAATATAGACAGGACCGCAGCTTCGGGAGGGCGCGTTCCGCCAGTGTCGTTGAAAAAAACAGGAGCAGCTTCTAGTGAGTACGACCGGATCAGGCTTCAAAGTCCTGGTGATTGACGACAGCAACACCATTCGACGCAGCGCCGAGATCTTCCTCAAGCAGGGCGGGCACGACGTGCTGCTGGCCGAGGACGGTTTCGACGCGCTGGCCAAAGTCAACGATTACCAGCCGCACCTGATCTTCTGCGACATCCTGATGCCGCGCCTGGACGGCTACCAGACCTGCGCCATCATCAAGCGCAACACCAAATTCGCCTCGGTGCCGGTCGTCATGCTGTCATCCAAGGATGGCGTATTCGACAAGGCGCGCGGCCGCATGGTGGGCTCGCAGGAATATTTGACCAAACCGTTTACCAAGGACCAGCTGCTGCAGGCCGTGCTGCAGTTCGGTGCCGCCCAACAAGGAGTAGTGTGATGCCGATTCAGAAGGTGTTGGTCGTGGATGATTCCAAGACCGAATTGATGTTCCTGACCGACCTGCTGCAGAAAAAAGGCCTGTCGGTGAAAACCGCCGAGAACGCGGAAGATGCCTTCCGTCGACTGGCCGAGGAAAAGCCCGACCTGATCCTGATGGACGTGGTGATGCCGGGGCAGAATGGCTTCCAGCTGACGCGGGCCATCACCCGCGACCCGCTCTATGCCGATGTGCCCATCATCATGTGTACCAGCAAGAACCAGGAAACCGATCGCGTCTGGGGCATGCGCCAGGGCGCGCGCGACTACATCACCAAGCCGGTGGATGCCGACGAGCTGATGGCCAAGATCAAGGCCCTGAGCTGAGGCTCCCGCACCACGCATGGCCAACCGCGAAGCCCTCCGAGAGCTCCAGACACGCCTTGCCAGCCGGCTGCAGGCAGCCCGTACGGCCGGGGTGTCAGCCTCCTGGCTGGCTGTCGAGGCGGCCGGAGCGAAGTACCTGTTTCCCCTGAGCCAGTCCGGCGAGATCTTTCCCTGGTCCTCGACCCAGCCCGTGCCCTACACGCGGCCCTGGTTCCTGGGCGTGGCCAACCTGCGCGGGGGGCTCTACGGCGTCGTGGATCTGGCCGGTTTCGTGGCGGGCGGCAGCCCCTCGAGCGCGCGCAGCGAAGCCACCCGGGCCGAGTCGCGCCTGGTGGCGCTCAACGCCGTGCTGGAGATCAACTGCGCACTGCTGATCGACCGGCTCGCCGGCCTGCGCAATGTCGAGGCCTTCACCGCTTCCGCGCGGCCGCCCGACGGCGCCCCCGACTATTTCGGCAATGGGTACACCGATTCCAATGGTGCGTACTGGCAGGAAATCAACCTCCAGTCGTTGTCGCAACAACCTCAATTCCTGAGCATCAGCGCTTAATTCCTCGAAGGCTGCATCATGTCCGTCGTTGACCAACTCCAGAAACTGTTCTCCAAGAAGAAGCCCGTCGAATCCGAGGGCGGCCTGAGTCTGGCCATGCCGGATGCCTCGGTGGACCCCATGGCCACAGGCTCGCTGGAAGCCAACGCGGGCAACACGGTGGCCATGACGCCGGCCGATGAGAAACCCGGCGGCCTGGGCGAAAGCCAGATGGCCGACAGCGAGCTAGAAACCCTGGCTGGCGGCAGCGACCGCCTGGCGCTGCCCCTGCTGGGCCGGCGCACCATCGTCCAGCACCAGCGGATCCTGGCGACGCTGCTCGGAATCGCGCTGGTGGTGTTTGCCGCGGTGGCCTTCTTCGCACTGAACCAGGCCGACAAGGTGGCCCAGCAGGTGGCCGCCACCGGCCAGTCGCTGATGCAGTCGCAGCGCCTTGCCAAATCGGTGTCGCAGGCCCTGGTGGGCAGCGCTCAGGCCTTCCCCGACGTGAAGGAAAGCTCCGACGTGCTGGCCAAGACGGTGCGCGGCCTGAAGGTCGGCGACGAGCAACTGCGCCTGAGTGCGGTGACGACCGAAGCCCAGGAAGACGTGGAGAAGATCACGCCGCTGATGGAGCGCGCCGAAAAGAATGCCGGCACCGTGATGGGCCAGCAGAAGATTTTGACGCAGGTGGGCAACGCCCTGCGCACCATCAACCGCCAGTCGTCCGATCTGCTGGAAATTGCCGAAACCGTGTCCTCGCTCAAGCTGCAGCAGAACGCGGCGCCCGCTGAAATCTCTGCCGCCGGCCAGCTCGTGATGCTGACCCAGCGCATCGGCAAGTCCGCCAACGAATTCCTGACGATGGAAGGCGTGAGCCCCGAAGCCGTGTTCCTGCTGGGCAAGGACTTGAACTCCTTCAAGGAAATTGCCCAGGGCCTGCTGGACGGCAGCCCCGAGTTGCGCCTGTCCGGCTCAAAGGACCCGCAGACCCGCGAGCGGCTGGATGCCCTCATGAAGCTCTACGAAGAAACGCGCAGCCAGGCCGGCGCCATTCTGGGCAACCTGCAGGGCCTGGTGTCCGCGCGCGAAGCGCAGGCTGCGATCATTGCCGACAGCGAACCGCTGCGCCGCAATCTTGAAGACCTGCAGGGCAAGCTGTCGTCCCAGACCGGCCTGAGCGCCGGCGCCCTGGCCACCCTGGCCCTGTCGGCCGTGTTCGCACTGCTGTGCGCGGGCGGGCTGGCCTATGTGCAGCTGCAGGACAGCCGCCAGCGCCAGGGCGTTGCCGAGCAGCAGCGGCTCGAAGCCGAGCGCCAGGAGCAGGAAGCCAAGCGCGTGAACGACGCCAACCAGGCGGCCATTTTGCGATTGATGAACGAACTGCAAACCGTGGCCGAAGGCGATCTGACCCAGGAAGCCACGGTGACCGAGGACATCACGGGCGCCATCGCCGACTCGGTGAACTACACGGTGGAAGAGCTGCGTTCGCTGGTGGGCAACGTGCAGAACACGGTCACCCGCGTGGCGCAGACGACGGCGCAGGTGGAAAGCACCTCCACCGAACTGCTGGCGGCTTCCACCGAGCAGCTGCGAGAGATTCGCGAAACCGGCCAGTCGGTGCTCGACATGGCGGGCCGAATCAACCAGGTGTCCGGCCAGGCGCAGGAATCGGCCCAGGTGGCGCGCCAGTCGCTGGTGGCCGCCGAATCGGGCCTGCAGGCCGTGCAGAACGCCATCGGCGGTATGAACTCGATCCGCGACCAGATCCAGGAAACCTCCAAGCGGATCAAGCGGCTGGGCGAATCGTCCCAGGAGATTGGTGAAATCACGGAACTGATTTCCGACATTACCGAGCAGACCAACGTGCTGGCCCTGAACGCCGCCATCCAGGCGGCGTCCGCCGGTGAAGCCGGGCGAGGCTTCTCGGTGGTGGCCGAAGAAGTGCAGCGCCTGGCCGAACGCTCCGCAGACGCCACGCGCCAGATCTCGGCGCTGGTGAAGGCGATTCAGACCGACACGCAGGATGCGGTGGCCGCCATGGAGCGCTCCACGCAGGGTGTGGTGGAAGGGGCCAAGCTGTCCGACAACGCCGGTACCGCGCTGACCGAGATCGACCAGGTGTCGCGCCGTCTGGCCGACCTGATTGAGCAGATTTCGAGTTCCGCTTCCAAGGAAGCCGAGTCCGCCAACGTGGTGGCCGGCAACATCCAGCACATTTTCGCGGTGACGGAGCAGACCGGCGAGGGCACGCGCTCCACGGCGCAGCAGGTGCGCGAACTGTCCCGCATGGCTGAAGAGCTGCGCCAGTCGGTGTCGCGGTTCAAGATCGCCTGATCTGAACGGCCGCCGACCTGTCACACGCAGGAGTGAACGCATCCATGCTACTCAACGAAGCCGGTTCCGCTGCGCCTGACCTGGATCTCGCGGCCAACGACCTCGGGCCGCTGGCCTGGGTGCTGGATGAACTGCGCAAATCCCTGGACGGCGCCGGCAAGGCGCTGCGGCGGTTCGTGCGCGATGCCGAGATGGCGCGCGGCTCCGATCTGGCGGCCGTCGATGCCAGCCAGTTGCGCATTGCGCGCCAGCAACTGCACCAGGCCGTCGGTGCACTGGAGATGGTCGGGCTGAGTGCACCCGCGCTGGTGCTGCACGCCATGGAGGCGGTGGTGCAGAAGTTCGTGCAGCGGCCCGAGCTGTGCAGCGACGATGCGGCATCCAAGGTCGAGCGCGCGAGCTTCGCCCTCACCGAATACTTGGAAAGCGTGCTGACCGGCAAGCCGGTGTCGCCCGTGGCCCTGTTTCCGCAATACCGGGACGTGCAGGAACTGGCCGGCGGCGACCGTGTCCATCCGGCCGACCTCTGGACGCTGGAGTGGCGCTGGCTCGATCCCGAGCTGCACATCACCCAGGCCCCGCAGGCCTATGACGCGGCGGTGCGCGCGCGTTTCGACCAGGCGGTTCTCAAGGTGGTCAAGAGCGGCGATGCCGCCGCGGCCCGGATACTCAGCGACGTCAGCCTCGGGTTCGCCGCGGCCCAGACGGTGCAGCAGCCCCGCGCTTTCTGGAAGGTCTGCGCGGCCTATTTCGAGGCGCTGGCGCTGCAACTGGTGCCGCCCGATCTCTACACCAAGCGCGCCGCTTCGCGCGTGCTGCTGCAGTACACCACGCTGGTGAAGGGCGACCTCGGCGTGTCCGACCGCCTGGCGCAGGACCTGCTTTTCTTCTGCTCGCAGGCCGTGCCGCAGCGCGCGGCGGAGGCGCCGGCCCTGTCGGCCGTTCGCCAGGCCTGGGGGCTGGCGCGCTTCAAGCCCGTCGACTACGAAGCCAGCCAGTTCGGCCGGTTCGATCCCGCCCTGCTGGCCCAGGCGCGCAAGCGCATCAGCGCCGCCAAGGAAAGCTGGTCGGCCCTGTCGGGGGGCGATGCGGGCAAACTCAAGACCGTGTCCGACCAGTTCAGCCTGGTGTGCGATTCGCTGACCCGGCTCTACCCTGCCAGCGAGCCGCTGGCCCAGGCCCTGACCCGGGTGATCGAGTCCATGGTGCGCGCCGGCGAGCCGCCGGCCACCGAACTGGCCATGGAAGTCGCCACCTCGGTGCTGTACCTGGAGGCGGCGTTCGAAGACCTCGACCCGAGCGATTCACAACTGGCCGCACGCATGGTGCGCCTGTCCGAGCGGCTGGAAAATGCGCGCAGCGGCAGGCCGCCCGAGGCGCTCGAGCCCTGGATGGAGGAGCTGTACCGCCGCGTCAGCGACCGCCAGACCATGGGCAGCGTGGTTGGCGAGCTGCGCACCACGCTGGGCGAGCTCGAAAAATCGCTGGACCAGTTCTTCCGCAACCCGCAGGACAAGGCCTCGCTGCGCGACGTGCCGGGCCAGTTGTCGCAGATGCGTGGCGTGCTCTCGGTGCTCGGCCTCGACCAGGCCTCGCAGGCCGTGCTGCGCATGCGCGACAGCGTCGAGCAGATCCTGGTGACCGAGATCGACGAAGAGCGCGCCCGCGCGGCCGGCACCTTCGACAAGCTCGGCAACAACCTCGGCGCGCTCGGCTTCCTGATCGACATGCTCAACTACCAGCCGGCGCTGGCCAAGAAGCTGTTCATCTATGACGACGAGCGCGGCGAACTCAAGCCGCTGATGGGCCGCACCGGCCACACTACCGGCGATGCGGTGGCGGCCGTCACCATCAATGAGAACATGCTGTCGCAGGAAGTGCGGTCGGTGGTCCAGGAGGTGGACCAGGGCGTGATCGACAGCAACCTGACGGTCAAGCTCGACACGCTGGCAGAGCATGCCGCGCTGGCAGACCAGCCCGGCCTGGCCCAGTCGGCGCGCGAAGCGGCCGCTGCCGTTTCCGCGAACGATGCCGGCGCGGCGGCCAGCGCGCTGACGCAGCTGGCCGCCACGGCCCAGCCCGTTGCGGCGGTCACCCCGGCAGTGCCGGTGAGCGGCCCCGATTTCGCTGAAGACGACTTGCGCGACATCTTCCTGGAGGAAGCGCGCGAAGTGGTGCAGACGGGCCTGGAAGCCATTCAAGCGCTGGCGCAGGAGCCGGACAACATGGCCCAGCAGACCACGCTGCGCCGTGCCTTCCATACCCTCAAGGGCAGCTCGCGCATGGTGGGCCTCACCGAGTTCGGCGAGGCGGCCTGGTCGCTGGAGCAACTGCTGAATGCCTGGCTGGCCGAGCAGAAGCCGGTCAGCGAGGAGTTGTGCGCCCTGTCCGGCGCCGCCATGCAAGGCTTCGGCCGCTGGGTGGAAGACATTGCCGCAGGCACCGACGCACGCTGGAAGGCGAGCATGTTCCGCACCGTGGCGGACGCCCTGCGCTTGGACAGCCGGGTGCTGCCGCTGGCATTGCCCGACAGCGCGCCGGCCGCCTTGCCGGAACCCGTGGCTGCAGCCGACAGCGCCGCGATCGCCGACCCCATCGCCGACATAGAACTGCCCTCGTTCGATGAACCGTTGGCGGCCCCCGCAGAGCCGCTGCCCCAGGTCGCCGCGCCCGAACTTGAGCCCGACTTTGCTTTCGACATCGAGCCCGCGGCAGCGCAGGCTCCGGTGCAGGCGCAGGATCATGGGCCGGCGCCGGTCCCGGAGCCGGTGCTGCTCGACATCGACGGCATCGACTTCGCCAGCCTGTCCGTGGTGTCGGATACGGCGAACATGGACGAACCGGTTCCCGCGCCCGTCGCGGAGCCCGAGCCGGTCGTCATCGATCTGGACGACACCTTCGCCGCCGACTTCACGCTGGAGCTGCCGCCCGAACCGGCGGCGGCCGTGGCCCATGCATTGGCAGCGCCCGAGATGGCGGCCGAACTGCCACCGGCGTTCGATCCGGTGGTGGCCGCAACCCCCGCTCCCGTGGAGCCGCTGGAGGCTGCCCTGGACCTTGGCGATTTCGAGGTGATCGAGCCTGCGGCCCTGCCGGAAGAGCCCGAGGTCTCCGCGCTGGCCGGCCAGGACGAACAGGTCAAGGTGATCGGGAGCCTGCGCATCGGCATCCCGCTGTACAACGTCTACCTCAACGAGGCGGACGAGTGGTCGCGCCGGCTGGTGACCGAGGTCACCGAGTGGGCGCTGGAGCTGCATCGCCCGGTGGCCGACTCGACCGTGGGGCTGGCCCATTCCCTGGCCGGCAGCTCGGCGACGGTCGGGTTCCATGCCCTGTCGGACATGGCGCGCGCACTCGAGCACGCGCTGCAGCATGCCCAGGGGCAGTCGCACGGCTCGGCCCTGCAGGGCCAGGTTTTCACCCAGGCGGCGGAAGACATTCGCCGCCTGCTGCACCAGTTTGCGGCGGGCTTCCTGAAGGAGCCCGATGCCCAGGTGCTGCAGGCGCTCAAGGATCTGGAGACCGCCGAGCCCCCGGCCGCGCCGCCCAGCGTCACCATCATCCATGCGGTCGAACCCGCGGCCGAGCTGCACGCTGCCCCGGTTTTCGAGGAAAAAGCCGTGGAGGTCCAGGCAGCACTGGCACCTTCTGCTCCTCATTTCATAGCGCCTGCGGCCACCGTGGTGGCCGCGCCGGTGGTGATCCAGGACGAGCAGGAAGACGATATCGACGCGGTCGACGCGATCGACGCCGACCTGTTCCCGATCTTCGAGGAAGAGGCGCTTGAGTTGCTGCCCCAGCTCGGGGGCGCGCTGCGCCAGTGGTCGGCCCGCCCCGAGAACCTGGGCGCGCGCGACGAAGTGCTGCGCGCACTGCACACCCTCAAGGGCAGTGCGCGCCTGTCGGGCGCCCTGCGCCTGGGCGAGCTGGCTCACCGCATGGAATCCGAGATCGAGTATTTCGGCTCCCAGCAGGTGCTGCAGACCTCGCAGTTCGAGCCTTTGCTGCACCGCTTCGATGGCCTGCAGGCCAATTTCGATGCGCTGCGCCTGCGCGATCTGCAGGCCCAGCAGGCCCCGGTGCCTGAGCCGGCCGTGATTGCCGCGGCTGTCGCGGTGGACGCTGCCCCAACTGCTGCTGCGCCGGGCGCCACGCATTCGGTGGTGGCCCTGCCCGCGGCCACGATGCTGGCGCCGCTGAGGCAGGCCTCCAACCAGGCGGTGCGCGTGCGCTCGCAGCTGCTGGACCGCCTGGTCAACCAGGCCGGCGAGGTGATGATCACGCGCTCGCGCCTGGAGGCCGAGCTCAGCCAGCTGCGCGGATCGCTGGGCGATCTGTCGGGCAACCTGGACCGTCTGCGCGCGCAATTGCGCGACATCGAGCTGCAGGCCGAGTCGCAGATGCAGTCGCGCCTGGCCCAGGCCAAGGATTCGGCGGCGGGCTTCGACCCGCTGGAGTTCGACCGCTTCACTCGCGTGCAGGAGCTCACGCGCATGATGGCCGAGTCGGTGAACGACGTGGCCACCGTGCAGCGCAACCTGCAGCGCACCGTGGAAGCCACCGAGGACGACCTGATTGCCCAGGCGCGCCAGACGCGCGAGCTGCAGCGCGACCTGCTGCGCACCCGCATGGTGGAGTTCGAGGGCATCTCCGAGCGCCTGTACCGCGTGGTGCGCCAGGCCTCCAAGGACACCGGCAAGCAGGTCAAGCTCGACATCACCGGCGGCTCCATCGAGATGGACCGCGGCGTGCTCGACCGCATGACGCCGGCCTTCGAGCACCTGCTGCGCAACTGCGTGGCGCACGGCATCGAAGACCCGGCCGTGCGCACGGCCGCGGGCAAGGACGCCAGCGGCACCATCCTGATCGGCCTGCACCACGAGGGCAACGACGTGTCGGTCGAGTTCCGCGACGACGGCGCCGGCCTGAACCTCCCGCGCATCCGCGAGAAGGCGCTGGCCCAGGGGCTGATCGCGGCCGGCCAGGAACTCAGCGACGCCGACGCCGCCAACCTGATCTTCATGCCCGGCTTCTCGACCGCCGCGCAGGTGACCGAGCTGGCGGGCCGCGGCATCGGCATGGACGTGGTGCGCTCCGAGGTCAACGCCCTGGGCGGCCGCATCGAGACCAGCACCCAGGCCGGCCAGGGCACGGCGTTCAAGCTGGTGCTGCCGCTGACCACCGCGGTGACGCAGGTGGTGATGATGCGCTCGGGCAATTTCTCGATCGGCGTGCCCGCCAATGTGGTGGAAATCGTGCGCCGCGCCACTGTCAAGGAACTGCAGCAGGCCTACAACAGCGCCAGCTTCGAGTTTGGCGGCGAGTCGGTGCCGTTCTTCTGGTCCGGCGCGCTGCTGCAGTCGTCGCAGCGCAGCAGCGAGCCGCAGGGCCGGACCATTCCCGTGGTGCTGTTCCGCAGCGCGGCGCAGCGCATCGCCGTCCACGTGGACGAAGTGCTGGGCAGCCAGGAAGTGGTGGTGAAGAACCTCGGGCCGCAGCTGTCGCGCCTGCCGGGTCTGGCTGGCATGTCGGTGCTGGCATCGGGTGCCGTGGTCCTGATCTACAACCCGGTGGCGCTGGCCACCGTGTATGGCGAGCAGGCCCGCACGCTGAGCGCCGACCAGGCCCAGCCGCATGTGCTGGGGCAGGCCGCCGCGGCGGCCGGCACCACGCTGCCGTCGGTCGAGTCGGCGCCGCCGCAGGTGCCGCTGGTGCTGGTGGTGGACGACTCCATCACCGTGCGCCGCGTGACGCAGCGCCTGCTGCAGCGCGAAGGCTACCGCGTCGCCCTGGCGGCCGACGGCCTGCAGGCGCTGGAGCGGCTGCAGGAAGAGCGGCCGACCGTGGTGCTGTCCGACATCGAGATGCCGCGCATGGACGGCTTCGACCTCGCGCGCAACATCCGTGGCGATGCGCGGCTGCACGACCTGCCGATCGTCATGATCACCTCGCGCATCGCCGAGAAGCACCGCGACCACGCCAAGGAGCTGGGCGTCAACCACTACCTGGGCAAGCCCTATTCCGAGGAAGAGCTGCTGGGCCTGGTGCGCGCCTACGCCACTGCGGAAATTCCGGCCTGATTGGCCGGATGTTCGCGTCGGGCGGTCGTTTCCTGCTATTTTTTTGGTAGCGTCTTGCGGACCACGGCGTAGCGCGCCAGGGTCTGCGCCCGCGCCGCGTCGTGCTGCACGACGGGCCGCGGGTAGCTGTCGCCGAGCGCCACCCCGGCGGCAGCCAGCTCCACCGGCATTGCCAGCCAAGGCGCATGCAGCGCACCGGCCGGCAGCCGGCCGAGCTGGGGCAGGTACCTGCGGATGAACCTGCCGTCGGCGTCGAACTTCTGGCTCTGGCTCACCGGGTTGAAGATGCGGAACCAGGGCTGCGCGTCGCAGCCGCTCGAGCTGGCCCATTGCCAGCCGCCGTTGTTGGCGGCGAGGTCGTAGTCGTTCAGGTGTTCGGCGAAGTAGCGCTCGCCGCGGCGCCAGTCGATGCCGAGGTCCTTGCACAGGAAGCTGGCCACCACCATGCGCAGCCGGTTGTGCATGTAGCCGGTCTGGTTGAGCTGGGCCATCGCGGCGTCCACCAGCGGATAGCCCGTGCAGCCCTCGCACCAGGCCTGGAACAGCGCGTCGGCGTGCTTGCCGTGCTCCCAGCGGATGGCGTCGTAGCCGGGCTTGAACGAACGCTGCGCCACATGGGGAAAGTGGTGCAGGATCTGGAAGTAGAAATCGCGCCAGATCAGCTCGCCCAGCCACACCGCGGCGCCGTGGCTGCCCTCGGCCGCGAGGCGGTGCGCGGCGCCCGCCAGATGGCGGATCGACACGGTGCCAAAGCGCAGGTGCACGCTCAGGTAGCTTGGCCCCTTCACCGCCGGGAAGTCGCGCGTCTCGTGATAGCGGTCGATGCGCTCCAGGAAATCGGCGGCCAGCGCCTGGCCGCCACCGGCGCCGGTCGGCATCCGCAGCTCGGCCAGGTTGGTGGACTCGAAGCCGAGCGCCTGCAGGGTGGGCACCCCGGCGCGCTGGCCTTCGGGCCGCGGGGCCAGCGCGGCGCCGTAGCGCTGCACCGGGTAGGGCTTCAGGTAGAAGGCGTCGACTTTCCCGAGCCAGGCGTTCTTGTAGGGCGTGAACACCGCATAGGGCTTGCCGGCCTGCGTCAGCAGCTCGTCGCGCTCGAACACCGCCTGGTCCTTGCTGGTGTGCAGCGCGATGCCGGCTTCGGCCAGCGCGCCGCGCACGCGGGCGTCGCGCTCCGCCGCCTGGGGCTCGTAGTCGTGGTTGGCGAACACGGCCTGCGCGCCCAGGGCCTGGGCCAGCGCGGGGATCTCCGCCGCCGCCGTGGCGTGGCGTACGATCAGGCCGGCGCCGGCCTGGCCCGCGAGCGCGCGCAGCTCGGCGTCGAGCGCCACCAGGGATTCGCGGATGAACTCCACCCGCCGGTCGCGCCGGGGCAGGGCGTCCAGGATCGCGCGGTCGAACACGAACACGCAGTGCAGCTGGCGGCAGCCCTTGAGCGCGTGGAACAGCGCCGCGTTGTCGTGCGCGCGCAGGTCGCGGCGAAACCACATCAGGCCGCAGGCATAGGGCTTGTTCATGGGAACCAGGGGGCCGCGACCACGGTGAGGGCACCCGTCAGGGGCGGGCCCGCGACGGGCGCCGCCGCGGCGCCGGGGGTAAAATCGCAATCATGTCCGCTGATTCTGCTCCCATCAACCTGACGCATCACTTCCTGATCGCCATGCCGGGTTTGGAGGACGAGACTTTCGCCAAAAGCGTGGTCTACCTGTGCGAGCACAGCGTGCGCGGCGCGCTCGGGCTGGTCATCAACAAGCCCAGCGACATCAACCTCAAGAACCTGTTCGACAAGGTCGAGCTGCCGCTGCGCCGCGGCGACCTCAGCGACACCCCCGTGTTCCAGGGCGGCCCGGTGCAGACCGAGCGAGGCTTCGTGCTGCACGAGCCGATCTTCGCGGGCGACAGCCCTTCCAACGAATCGGTCTACGCTTCCACCATGACCATTCCCGGCGGCCTGGAGATGACCACCTCCAAGGATGTACTGGAAGCCCTGTCCACCGGCGCCGGGCCGCGCAAGGTGCTGGTGTCGCTGGGCTACTCGGCCTGGGGCGAGGGCCAGCTCGAATCGGAGCTGGCCGAGAACAGCTGGCTCACGGTCGGCGCCGACCTGGCGGTGATCTTCGACACGCCGGTCGCGCAGCGCTACGACCGCGCGCTGATGCTGCTGGGCCTGGAGGCCTGGATGCTGTCGCCCGAGGCGGGGCACGCATGAGCGGTCCGGCCGCCCGCGGCGCGAAGGTCGCTCCATGAGTACGTTGGCCATGCCAGACGTACCCTCCCACCTGCACACTTTTCTGGCTTTCGATTACGGGCTCAAGCGCACCGGCGTGGCCGTGGGCAGCCGCCTGCTGCGCAGCGCGCAGCCGCAGGGCACGATCCAGGCCGTGGGCGAGGCGCGCTTCGCGCCGATCGAGGCGCGCATCCGCGAGTGGCAGCCCGACGCCCTCGTGGTCGGCGTGCCGTTCCATCCCGACGGCGCCAGCCATGAGAACACCGAGCGCGCGCGCAAGTTCGCGCGCCAGCTGCGCGGCCGCTACCGGCTGCCGGTGTTCGAGGTGGACGAGCGCTACAGCACCACCGAAGCCTTGCAGGCCGGCGCGAAAGACGCCGACGCGGCGGCGGCCTGCATCATTCTTGAACAGTTCTTGAGGAATCTGCCATGAGCACCACACCGAGCGACGCCGGTCCGCCCCGCGGCGCCACCGCGGGCGCGGGCGCCCTGTTTCTGGACGCCGAGGCCCTGTACCGCGAACTGCTGCGCGGCGTGCAGTCGCTGCGCCAGCCTGAGACCCGGCTGGTGGGCATCACCTCGGGCGGCGCCTGGCTGGCCGAACGCCTGCAGCGCGACCTGGGCCTGGCGGGGGCGCCCGGCGTGATCTCGTCGGCCATGCATCGCGACGACTTCGCCCAGCGCGGCCTGGCGGGCGGCGTGCAGCAGACGCAACTGCCGTTCGACGTGAACGACGCCGAGATCCTGCTGCTCGACGACGTGCTCTACACCGGCCGCACCATCCGCGCCGTGCTCAACGAGCTGTTCGACTACGGCCGCCCCGCCGGCGTGAAGCTGGCCGTGCTGGTGGACCGCGGCGGGCGCGAGCTGCCGGTGCAGGCCGACTTCGCGGCCGCGCGCGTGGCGCTGCCGGCCTCGCAGTCGCTGGCGCTGGCGCGCAGCGACGCGGGGGCATTCAGTTTTCACGTGGAGGGCCACTAGACGTGTTATTCAGGCGCAATCCCCAGCTCAACAAGAACGGCGAGCTGATCCACCTGCTGTCGATCGAGGGCCTGCCCAGGGACATCGTCACGCACATCCTGGACACCGCCGCCAACTTCGTGAGCGTGAACGACCGCGAGGTCAAGAAGGTGCCGCTGTTGCGCGGCAAGAGCGTGTTCAACCTGTTCTTCGAGAACAGCACGCGCACCCGCACCACCTTCGAGATCGCGGCCAAGCGGCTGTCGGCCGACGTGATCAACCTCGACATCGCGCGCTCCTCGGCCGCCAAGGGCGAGTCGCTGCTCGACACCATCGCCAACCTCAGCGCGATGGCGGCCGACCTGTTCGTGGTGCGCCACAGCGAGTCGGGCGCGCCCTACCTGATCGCGCAGCACGTGGCGCCGCACGTGCACGTGGTCAACGCCGGCGACGGGCGGCATGCGCACCCCACGCAGGGGCTGCTGGACATGTACACCATCCGGCACTACAAGAAGGATTTCTCCAACCTCACCGTGGCCATCGTCGGCGACGTGCTGCATTCGCGCGTGGCGCGCTCCGACATCCACGCGCTCACCACGCTGGGCTGTGCCGAGGTGCGCGTGGTCGGCCCCAAGACCCTGGTGCCGGGCGACATGGCGCAGATGGGCGTGCGCGTGTGCCACACATTGGAGGAGGGCATCAAGGGCTGCGACGTGGTGATCATGCTACGCCTGCAGAACGAGCGCATGAGCGGCGCGCTGCTGCCCTCCAGCCAGGAGTTCTTCAAGAGCTTCGGCCTGACGCCCGAGAAGCTGCAATTGGCCAAGCCCGACGCCATCGTGATGCACCCAGGCCCGATCAACCGCGGCGTCGAGATCGACTCGGCCGTGGTCGATGGTCGCCAGAGTGTGATCCTGCCGCAGGTGACCTTCGGCATCGCCGTGCGCATGGCGGTGATGTCCATCATCGCGGGAAATGAAGCATGACCCCCACCTTCACATTCGTTCACTGCCCCCCGAAGGGGCGCGGCTTCCTTGGGGCGGCCCGGCGGAGGCTCGCATGAAGATCCTGATCAAGAACGGCCGGGTGATCGATCCGGCCTCGAATTTCGACGAGGTCTGCGACGTGGCCGTGGCCGCGGGCCGGGTGATCGCGATCCGCAAGATCGCCGCCGACTTCTCGCCCAACCGCGTGATCGACGCCTCGGGCTGCATCGTGGCGCCGGGCCTGGTGGACCTGGCGGTGCGCCTGCGCGAGCCGGGCCACGAGCACGAGGGCATGCTCGAGAGCGAAATGGCGGCGGCCGTGGCCGGCGGCGTCACGAGCCTGGTCTGCCCGCCCGACACCGAGCCGGTGCTCGACGAACCGGGCCTGGTGGAAATGCTCAAGTTCCGGGCCGAGAAGCTGCACCAGTCGCGCGTGTTCCCGCTGGGCGCGCTCACGCGCAACCTGGCCGGCGAGGTGCTGACCGAGATGGCCGAACTCACCGAGGCCGGCTGCGTCGGCTTCAGCCAGGCCGAGGTGGCGCTGGGCAACACCCAGGTGCTGCAGCGCGCGCTGCAGTACGCGGCCACCTTCGGCTACACCGTGTGGCTGCGCCCGCAGGAGCTCTACTTGGGCAAGGGCGTGGCGGCCAGCGGCGCGCTGGCCACGCGGCTGGGCCTGGCCGGCGTGCCGGTGGCGGCCGAGACCATTGCGCTGCACACCATCTTCGAGCTGATGAAGACCACGGGCGCGCGCGTGCACCTGTGCCGCCTGAGCAGCGCGGCCGGCGTCGAGCTGGTGCGGCGGGCCCGCGACGAAGGGCTGCACCTGAGCTGCGACGTGAGCATCAACTCGCTGCACCTGACCGACACCGACATCGGCTACTTCGACAGCCGGGCTCGGCTGAACCCGCCGCTGCGCCAGCAGCGCGACCGCGATGCGTTGCGCGAGGCGCTGGCCGACGGCACCATCGATGCCCTGGTGTCCGACCACACGCCGGTGGACGAGGACGCCAAGACCCTGCCGTTCGCCGAGGCCGAGGCCGGCGCCACCGGGCTGGAGCTGCTGCTGAGCCTGGCGCTCAAGTGGGGCCAGGAAAGCGGCCTGGGCCTGCCGCGCGCGCTGGCCACGCTGACCAGCGAGCCGGCCCGCGTGCTGGGCCCCGCGCTCGGCACCCTGCAGGCCAGCGCCGGCCAGCTCGTGGAAGGCGGCGTGGCCGACCTGTGCATCTTCGACCCGCAGGCCGAGTGGACGGTGCAGCCCGATGCGCTGCGCAGCCAGGGCAAGCACACGCCGTTCTCCGGCTACGAGCTGCCGGGCCGCGTGCGCTGGACGCTGGTGGGCGGCCAGGTCGCCTACGGGGCCTGATGAAGCCGTTGCGCGCCGCCTGGAAGCTGCTGCGCGCGCTCACGCATGCGCTGGCCGGCTACTGGACCATCCGGACGCTGTTTCCGCGGCTCACGCCGGCAGAGCGCGAGCAGCGCGTCGAGGCCTGGTCGCGCCAACTGCTCGCCTGCCTGGACATCACGCTGGAGGTGCGCGGCAGCCCGTGCGCGCAGGGCCCGGTGCTGCTGGTGGCCAACCACATCTCGTGGCTGGACATCGCGGTGATGCACGCCGCGCGCTATTGCCGCTTCGTCTCCAAGGCCGACGTGAAGCAGTGGCCCCTGATCGGCACGCTGGCCACCGGCGTCGGCACGCTCTACATCGAGCGCGAGTCGCGGCGCGACGCGATGCGCGTGGTGCACCACATGGCCGAGCGCCTGCGCGCGGGCGACGTGGTGGCGGTGTTCCCCGAGGGCACGACCAGCGATGGCATCGCACTGCTGCCGTTCCATGCCAACCTGATCCAGGCCGCGATCTCGGCCGAGGCGCCGGCGCAGCCGGTGGCGCTGCAGTTCCTCGACAGCGCCACGGGGCAGCGCAGCGCGGCGCCGTGCTACATCGGCGACGACACGCTGCTGGGCTCGATCTGGCGCACCCTCACGGCGCCCGGCATCACGGCCGTGGTCACCTTCGGCGCGCCGCAGCAGGCGCAGGGGCGCGACCGGCGCGGCTGGGCGCACAGCCTGCGGGATGACGTGGCGGCGCTGCGCGAGAGGGGCCCGCACCGCTGAGAGGCGGTGCGTCTTGGGGGATCGGCCGCGCCTCAGCCGTGGCGCGGCGAGCCGTCCGACTCGTCGAGCAGGCGCCGCACGATGCCGATGATCTGCTCTGCGGCTTCGATGATGTGCTGCTCCAGCGCGGCCTGCGCCTGTTCGGCCTGGCCATGCCGGCACAGCCCGATGAGGGCCATGTGTTCGGTGCGGGCCTGCTGGCGGATCGGCGCATTCACCACCTGGAACCGCAGGTAGCGTTCCGACTTTTCATGCAGGGCCCGCACGATGCCCAGGGCGGCGGGGCGCTGCGCTGGCCGGTACAGCAGCTCGTGCAGCTGCCAGTTCAGGCGGCCCCAGTCGCTGGCCTCGGCCACGTCCATCCGGGTGACCACGGCCTCGGCCTGGGCCAGTTCGGCCTCGCCCATGGCGGGGGCCGCTTCGCGCAGCAGCCAGGGCTCCAGCCGCAGCCGGATGTCGAAGAACTCCTGCGCTTCGGCGGTAGAGAGCATGGACACGAAGGCGCCGCGGTGTGGCTGCAGGTCCACCAGGCCCTCGGAGCTGAGAAAGCGCATGGCCTCGCGCAGCGGGATCCGGCTCACGCCGAGCTCCTCGGCCAGGGCTTCCTGCCGCAGCGCCGAGCCGGGGGGCAGGGTGCCGCTCAGGATGCGCTGGCGCAGCTCGTCCACCACCAGTTCCACCGCGGTCTTGCGCACGAGGCGGCTGCTGCCGGCGGCGGGTTCGCGCGCGCTGGCGTCAGCGGCTTCGGGTGTTTTCAAAGCACTTGAATTCATTTAGTGCTGTGTTTTCATTAGAAATTTGTATTTGCTACAAGTTGCAGAGCCTGGATCTGCATGATTTAATGATCATATATTGGATCCAATAGCCAGTCTAGTGCGCTGCATAAGACTGGCAGTAGGCAGGGCATATCGCCCTTTTTGTTTGAGATTTTAAATTGGATCCAATATATTGTTTTCAAACCAGGACGTGATGCCTGACGCATTCATTCAAGGAACGAGATGAGCAAGATCCACTGGAAAGGCGTTTTCCCCGCCGTCACCACCAAGCTGAAACCAGACCACACGCTCGACATCGAGGCGATCCGCGCCGGCCTGGAGCGCCTGATCGCCAATGGCGTGGGCGGCGTCGTGATGATGGGCATGGTGGGCGAGAACGCCCAGCTCTCGCCGGAAGAGAAGATGACGGTGCTGCGCACGGCGGTGGAGACCGTCAAGGGGCGGGTGCCGGTGGTGTCAGGGGTCGGCGAAACCAGCACCGAGCGTGCCGTGGCTTACGCACGGGCCGCCGAGCAGGCAGGCGTGCAGGGCCTCATGGTGTTTCCCGGCCTGACCTACAAATCGGATGCGCGCGAAACAGTGGCGTTCTACCGCACGGTGGCGCAGGCCAGTCCGCTCGACATCCTGCTCTACAACAACCCGCGCGGCTACGGCGTGGACCTGACGCCCGACATCGTGGAACAACTGCTGGTGGAACCCACCATCGTGGCGCTCAAGGAGGAGTCGTACGACACCACCCGCGTCACCGACCTGATCAGCCGCTTCGGAGACCGCCTGAACGTGGTGTGCGGCGTGGATGATCTGCTGCTCGAGAGCGCGGCCCTGGGCGTCACGTGCTGGGTGTCCGGCATGGCCAATGCGTTGCCCCGGGAGTCGGTCGAGCTGCTGAACCTGCTGATCTCCGGCGATCTCGCGAAGGCGCGCCGGCTCTACCGTGCGCTGACGCCGCTCTACCACCTGGACACGGTGGTCAAGCTGGTGCAGCACATCAAGCTGGCCGAGCACCTCATCACCGGCAGCGCCGAGACCGTGAAGCCGCCCCGCCTGGCCCTGGCTGGCGAGGAGCGCGAGCGCACCATCGCGATCACGCGCCAGACGCTGGCCGACCTGAAGGCGCTGGCGGCTTGAGCCGGCCGCCGCGCATCTCATCCTTGCCTGCGCTGTAAACCGGCGCCGCAGCGCAGGCCGAGCATCGATCCACCGGGCGCCGCCGATCTTTCTTTTTTATCCTTGTCAACGCCATGAAACTCCTTCGTGTTCTTGCCGTGCTGGCGCTCGCCCTGGGCACCACCGCTGCGTCGGCCAGCGACCCCTATCCCTCCAAGCCGATCGAGCTGACCGTGGCCTACCCGCCCGGCGGCGGCAGCGATAACACGGCGCGCGCGCTGGCCGAGGCGGTGCGCCCCGCGCTGGTCCAGCCGACGCTGGTGATGAACAAGCCCGGCGCCAGCGGCTCCATCGGCTGGAGCTATGTGGCCACCAGCCCGGCCGATGGTTACAGGCTGGTGCTGATGACGCCCGAGATGCTGGTGGTGCCGCTCATGGGCATCGGCAAGACCACGGTGGACGACTTCCAGCCGATCGCCCGCTTCACCGACGACCCCTCGTCCATCACCGTGCGCGCCGATGCGCCGTGGAAGACCATCGAGGAGTTCCTGGCCTACGCCAAGGCCAACCCGCAGAAGGTGTCGGTCTCCAATGCCGGCAACGGCACCATCCCGCACCTGGCCGCGGCCGCGCTGGCGGACAAGGCGGGCGTGAACCTGACCCATGTGCCCTACCAGGGCTCGGCCCCGGCCATCATGGGCCTGCTGGCCGGCGACGTGCAGGCCACCACGGTGGCCTATGCCGAACTGCGCCAGCATGTGGAGTCGGGGAAGCTGCGCACGCTGGCGGTGATGGACGAGGAGCGCGTCAAGGGGTTGGACGCGCCCACCTTCAAGGAGAAGGGGCTGGACCTGCAGTTCAGCGTCTGGCGCGGCATCGGCATGCCCAGGAACTCGCCCAAGGAAGCGGTGGAGAAATGGCGCGCCGCCGCCAAGCAGGCCATGAGCAGCCCGGCCTTCCTGGGCACGCTGCAGAAGCAGAACCTCACGCCGGCCTATGCCGACCTGCCTGAATTCTCGGGCGCCATTTCGCGCCAGAGCGCGGCCTTCAAGACCTTGATGGCGCGGCTCAACCTCAAGCCCTGACAGACCAAAACGGAACACGGCAGGCCGCCCGGATCATGGTCCGGGCGGCCTGCTTTTTTTGAGTCTTCAGGCGCGCTCGAACAGCACCACGTGGTCCACCTCGGGCCGGATGCCGATCCATTCGCCGATGCGGTGGTCGTGGTGGCTGGGCACATGGGCCAGCACGGTCTCTCCGCCGGGCAGCTGCAGGGTGTAGAGGAACTCCGAGCCGCGGAAGGCCTTGCGAAGGATTTGCGCCTTCACGGGGGCGTCGTCGTCGTGCACGATGTCGTCGGCGCGCAGCAGGATGTCGCGCGCCGTGCCCACCGCGGCCTCCGCGCGCGCATCCGTGAATTCGCCCAGCGGCGTGGCCACGCGCACCAGGCCGCCTTCGTCGCGTGTCACGGTGGCGGGTGCGAACACGCCATGGCCGATGAAATCCGCCACGAAGCGCGTGGCCGGGCGGTGGTACAGCGTGTAGGCATCGTCCCACTGGTGCAGCCGGCCCTCGTGCATCACGCCGATGGCGTCGCCGATCGCGAAGGCCTCGAGCTGGTCGTGCGTGACGAACAGGGCCGTGGCCTGCGCCGCCTTCAGGATGCCGCGCACCTCGTGGGCCAGGCGCTCGCGCAGGTCCACGTCGAGGTTGGAGAACGGCTCGTCCAGTAGCAGCAGCTGCGGCCGCGGCGCCAGCGCGCGCGCCAGCGCCACGCGCTGCTGCTGGCCGCCGGAGAGCTCGTGCGGAAAGCGTCGCTCGGTGCCGCCCAGCGACACCAGCTCCAGCACCTCGGCCACGCGCCGGGCGCGTTCGGCGCGGGGCAGGTGGTGGATGCCGAAGCCCACGTTGCGGCCCACGTCGAGGTGCGGGAACAGCGCATAGTCCTGGAACACCATGCCGATGCGCCGCGCCTCGGGCGCCACGCTGCGGCTCGCGCTGCCCACCAGCTCACCGCTGAGCCGGATCTCGCCCGCGCTCACTGGCTCCAGCCCGGCCACGGCGCGCAGCAGCGTGGTCTTGCCGCAGCCCGAGGGGCCGATCAGGACGCCGATTTCACCGGCCTGCAGGCCGAACGAGACCTCCGCCACGGCGGGTTGGGCGCGGCCCGCGTACTGGACGCGAAGCTGGGAAACCTCTAAGAACATGGTGCAAATTGTAGATGCTTACAATTCTCATTTGCACTGCACTCCTTCCTGACCCTTTGCCGCATGCCGTTTCGCCGGCTCCAAACCCTTTTCCTCCTGCTGGTGGCCCTGCTGCTGACGCTGCCCGTGCTGGCCGTGCTGGCCTCGTGGCTGCCCTGGGGCGCCGACAACACGCAGGCCGCGCAGATCCTGCGCGAGATGAGCCGCACCGTGCTGCCCGACTACGCCTGGACCTCGCTGCGCCTGTGCCTGATGGTGGCCGTGGGCGTGGCGGTGGTGGGCACGGCCACGGCGGCGGCGGTGACGCTGTTCGAGTTCCCGGGGCGCAAGGCCTTCGAGTGGCTGCTGCTGCTGCCGCTGGCGATGCCGGCCTATGTGGTGGCCTATGCCTACACCGATTTCCTGCAGTTCAGCGGGCCGCTGCAGACCGGGCTGCGCGCCGCCTTCGGCCTGGAGGGCCGCGTCTTTCCCGAAGTGCGCAGCGTCGGCGGCGCGGCCTGGGTGTTCACCTTCTCGCTCTACCCCTATGTGTACCTGCTGGCGCGCACCGCGCTCGGCGAGCGCGCCGCGCACCTGATGGAGGCCGCGCGGCTGCTGGGCGCGCCGCTGTCGCGGCGCATCCGGCGCGTGGCGCTGCCGCTGGCGCGGCCGGCCGTGGCCGCGGGCGTGGCGCTGGCGCTGATGGAGACGCTGGCCGACTTCGGCGTGTCCAGCTACTTCGGCATCCAGACCTTCACCACCGGCATCTACAAGGCCTGGCTGTCGATGGACAACCGCATCGCCGCGGCGCAACTGGCCACCCTGCTGCTGGCGGTGGTGATGCTGCTGCTGCGGCTGGAGCACCATGCGCAGCGCCGCATGCGCTTTGCCGGCGGCCGCGGCGCGCGCGCCGGTTCGGCCGAGGCGCAGCCCGCCGCGCTGCACGGCGCGCGGCGCTGGCTGGCCTGGGGCCTGTGCGCGCTGCCGGTGCTGATGGGCTTCGTGCTGCCGGTGCTGTTCATGCTGCGCCCGCTGGCGGCCGACTGGTCGGTGCTGCCCTGGGACCGCTTCGTGCAGTGGGCCGGCAACAGCATCCGCCTGGGCGCCCTCAGCGCCGTGCTGGCGGTGGCGCTGGCGGTGGCGCTGGCGTTCGCGCTGCGCCGCACGCCCGACCTCGTCACGCGCGGCGTGGTGCACCTGGTGTCGCTGGGCTATGCCGTGCCCGGCGCGGTGATCGTGGTCGGGCTGCTGCTGCCCGTGGGCTGGCTGCAGGCCGCGGCGCCCAACAGCAACGCGGGCGCGCTCGTCACGGCCACGGTGGTCGGCATCGTCTGGGCCTACCTGGTGCGCTTTTGCGCGGTGGCGCTGCAGTCCATGCAAAGCGGCTATGCGCGCATTCCCGCGAGCTTCGACGACTCCGCGCGCATGCTGGGCACGGGCGGCTTCGGCCTGCTGGCGCGCGTGCACTGGCCGCTGCTGCGGCGCTCCACCGCCGCCGCCGCGCTGCTGGTGTTCGTGGACGTGATGAAGGAACTGCCCGCCACCATGGTGCTGCGTCCCTTCAACACCGACACGCTGGCCGTGGTGGCCTACCAGCTCGCGCGCGACGAGCGCCTGGGCGAGGCCGCGCTGCCCTCGCTGGCGCTGGTGCTGGTGGGGCTGCTGCCGGTGATGCTGCTGAGCCGCACGCTGCGCAGCCCGGCTCGCTGATTGCTATTGATTTAATAGCATCAAATGACCACCCGACCAGGACATCGGCCGGTTTTGATTTGAAATTTGCCCTGCGCCGGCGTTTCAGGCCGTGGGCGCCGCTGCCAGCGGCACCTGCAGCACCACCCGGGTCTGGCCCGGCTGCGACGCCACCTCAAGCTGTCCGCCCAGCCGCGCAGCGCGCGCGCGCATGCTGCTCAGGCCCACGCCGTCCCGCGCTTCGCCCGCCAGCCCTGCCGGCAGGCCCACGCCGTGGTCGAGCACGCTCACGCGCAGGCCCGCGGCGTCGTGGACCACGCCGACCTCCACGCTGCGCGACTGGCTGTGCTTGAGCACGTTGGTCAGGGCCTCCTGCAGGAAGCGCAGCACATCCAGGCCCTGGGCCGGCCGCAGCTGCAGGCTGTCGAGCCCGGCCAACTGCCAGCGGACCTCGATGCCGCTGTTCTCGAGCAGCGTCGTGAAGCGGTGGCGCAGCGGCACCAGCAGCTGGGCCAGCGGCTGGCCCTGGCCGTCGTGGGCGGCGGAGCTGTCCACGATCAGCCGCAAGTCGTCGCGCATGCCCTTGAGCAGGCCCAGCAGGGCCGGGGCGCTGGCTTTCTCGGGCTCGTGCTCGATGGCCGCGATGCCGCCCACCAGAGCGCCGCCCAGGCCGTCGTGCAGGTCGCGCGCGAGGTTGACGCGCTCGCTCAGCCGCGCGTTGGCGACCTCGAGCGTGTGCTGGCGCCTCAGCGTGGATGCCAGTTCGCTGCGGGCGGCATCGACCGAGGCCTGCAGTTCGAGGTTGAAGCCCTCGATGCGGCGCAGGCTGTTGACGAAGCGCCAGGCCAGCACCAGGGCCATGCCGACCATGAGGATGTGCGCCGTCATGCTGGTGTAGTAGATGTTGCTGTCCAGCACGCGCAGGAAAGTCAGCACGTCGTGCGCGCTGGTGATCACGAAGGTGGACACGCAGACGGCCAGGATGCGCTGGTCGGTCTGCCGGCTGCGCCAGCCCGTGACCATGAACATGATGCACACCGTCCAGACGATGGCGGCGCTCAGCACCATCAGCAGCGCGCGCGAGGGATAGAGCCAGTGGGTCGGCACCCCCACCAGCCACAGCACGCCCAGCGCAACGGCGATCCACAGCGCGCGCTCCAGCCGCGGATGGCGCTGGCCGCTGAAGCGCCAGATGAAGACGGCGAAGCAGCCCGCGAAGCCCAGGATCGCCATCGCATTGAGGGCATGCCAGTCATCATTGCTCTGGAACGGCCAGGGGCTGGTGGCCACCTGGTTGAGGCCGACCAGCAGCCAGAAGGCTTCCGTCAGCGCGAACCAGCCGTAGACCGTGTCCTGGTGCCGCATCAGCCACAGGATGCCGAAGAACAGCACGATGTTGCCGCACAGCGTCAGGCTGATCAGCTGCAGGTCGTAGCGCATCAGCCGTTCGTGCCGGTACAGCGGCCCGACCTCGGCCGGCGGGCCCAGGGTGAGGGGCCCCAGGCCGGCCTGGTGCGCGGCCGCGCCCGCCACCCGGAACAGCACGGTGTTGCGCCCCGCCTGCAGCAGCGGCGGTGCGATCAGCCAGTAGCGCGGCGTGTTCCAGGCGCGCGAGAGCGGCGGGGTCAGGTGCGGGTCGCGGTGCAGCAGCGTGCCGTTGACGTACACCGAGCCGGCCATGACGAGGTACTCCATCAGCAGGCCCACGGGGGCGTTGGCATCGGCCTGGTCCCACTGCAGCCGGTACCAGACCACGCCGTTGTAGTCCGGCCAGCGCTTCGCCCACACATCGGGAATCGACACGGGCTGCCAACCGTCCACCGGGGGCACGTCGTCGTCCCAGCGCCCCTGCACGGCTTCGGCCTGCGTCACCACCAGCGGCGCGGCCGCCGCTGCGGGCGCGAGGCAGCACAGGGCCAGCAGCAGGGCCGGCAGCAGCCGGTGCCAGAGGCCCTTCATGGCAGCCAGCCCATCCGCCGCGCTTCATAGACGGCCTCGGTGCGCGAGCCGACGGCGAGCTTGCGGTAGATGTTGCGGGTGTGGCTTTCCACGGTCAGCTTCGACAGCGACAGCGCGACGGCGATCTCGTGGTTGCTCAGGCCCTGCGCCACGAGGCGCAGGATTTCGTTCTCGCGCTGGCTCAGGGGCGGCAGCTCCATCGCTGCGGGCGCTTCCGGGGCGGCCGCCTGCTGGGCCACGAAGCTGAGGATGCGCCGCGCGATGAAGGGGTCGATCGGGGCGCCGCCGCGCTGGATGCTGCGCAGCGACAGGCTGATCTCCGCATCCTCGCGCTCCTTGAGCAGGTAGCCGGCGGCTCCTGCGCGCAGCGCGGCCAGCAGGGTGTCCTCGTCGCCCCAGGCCGACACCACCACCGAGGCCGGCGGCGCGGGCTGCCGTTGCAGCGCGGCGATCAGGTCCACGCCGCTGCCGTCGGGCAGCCCGATGTCGATCAGGGCGAGTTGAAACGGGCGGGTGGGCAGCCATTGCCGCGCCTGCGCGAGGCTGGCGGCGTGGACGATGTCCGCCTGCGGCACGCCCAGCGACACCAGGATGCGCCGCAGCCGCTCGCCCATCGCTGCGCTGTCTTCCACGACCAGCACCGGGCGGGGAAACGCCGGCGCCTGGAGGGCCTGTGTGTCGGCATCGGCAGCAGCAGTCAAAACCAATGTCTCTCCATCTCGGGATCGCGGCGCCACCGCCGTCATGGGCTGTCGGGGATTCTATGCCGCAGTCACGCGAGTTACATGGTGTTACCGTGGCCGGCCGTCTGAACCGCCTCGAACAGTTCGCTTGTGGCCTGTGATGTGTTCAGCCGATCGATTGCCTTGGGAAATGACGAACGCAACCGGCTGTATGGCGACGTGCAGTCGGCGATCGAGGCGCTGCAGCAGGCGTACCGCCGGGCCGGCCACACGACCGTGCAGGTGTTCGCGCCCGAGCAGGAACTGACGGGCGGCATCGTGAAGCTCCCGATGTCTTGCTTGGGAAGGGGTGCACGGCAGGCCACGGATGGCTTGGCGCCCCCAGCAGGAATCGAACCTGCATCTAGCGCTTAGGAGGCGCTCGTTCTATCCATTGAACTATGGCGGCGGCGGGCGTCATTGTAGTGGGGCTCAGGCGAGACCCGAGGGCGGTCAGTCGTACGGCACCGTGAAGATCAGGTCCACCGCGCTTTGCTCGCCGGTCTGGGCGCGCAGCGTGATGCGGCGCGAGATGTCGTAGAACACATAGAGCGTGCCCAGGGCACCCGACAGGCTGCGCTCGTAGGCCGCGTAGAAGTTGCGGGAGAAGCGCTTGCCGAGCGTGACCGCGCCTTCGGTGGTGGCGCCCGTGCTGCTGGTGGATGCGCCCCGGAACGACAGTTCGTCGAGTCCGAGCGAGGCGGCCAGGCCACCCGACATGCCGCCGCTGCGGCTGCCCAGCAAGGCCAGCGCGGCCTGCTGCAGCAAGGCGGCCTCGGCGCCGCCGCTGGCCGAGGCGCGGCCGACCACCAGCCACGAGAGCTTCTCGGCATCGGGCATGTCGGGCTGCGCATAGAGGCGCACGCGCGGCAGCAGCGCGGTGCCGGTGATCTGCACGCCCACCTTCTGGTCGTTCATCATGTTGGGGCGCAGCGCGAGGATGTCCAGCGCCGGGTTGTCGATGGGGCCGGTGAAGCGCACCACGCCCTGTTCCACGTCGAGCCGCTGGCCGTAGGCGCGGTACTGGCCGCCGAAGGTGTTGACGGTGCCGGTCAGGCGCGGCGCGGCCAGCGAACTGCCCGCGAGTTCGAGCGTGCCGCGGATGCGGGTGTCGATGCCGCGGCCCTGGATGCGGAAATCACGCCCCAGGTCGAGCTGCACTGCCAGGCGCAGCGTGCGGCTGTCCTTCGCGGCGTCGGGGGCGGACGAGGTCTGCGCCGGCGCCTGGGCACCGGTGGCCGTGGCGCCGGCCAGGTGCACGACCACATCGTCGCCGAGCTTGGGCGTGTCCTCGTCGGGCAGCAGGATGCGCGCCTGGTCCACGCGCAGGCTGCCCGTGAATTCGGCCGCGCTGCCGGCCAGCCCCGCCTGTAGATCGCCCGAGACCGTGATCTGGCGGTCGGTGCGGATGCTGGCGCGCAACTGCCGCACGCTGGCGTCGAGCCGGACGCGGGGTTGCCCGTCGATCCAGCCGGCCTCGCCGCGCGCCGTGAGCCGGCCGCCCGTGCCCTTGTCGCCCGCGCCTTCGAGCAGGAACTCGCTGATGTGCATGCGCGTGCCGTCGAGCTGGGCGCGCAGCCGGCCATTGCCGAACTCGATGCCGTCGACCACCGAGCGCAGCGCCAGGTCGTCGGCCTGCAGGCTGCCGGTGAGGCCCGGCGCGCCGCGTGTGCCGCCGAAGGCCACGTCGGCCCCGAGCGAGCCGCGCAGCCGCCAGCCCGGCGGCGCCAGCACCGACCACACGCCGATGCGCGGCAGCCGGGCGCGCAGCCGGCCCGACAGCGGCGCGTCGGCAGGCCACTGCCAGGCCCCGTCCGGGCCGCGCGACAGGCGCGTGGCGAGCGTGCCATCGACCGTGCCGGCGCGCTCGCTGTCCCAGCGCAGCGCCACGCGCACCGCATCGCCTTCGTTGACAAGCGACAGGCGGGCCTCGCGCACGCCGGCCGACACGCGCGTGGAAACCCCGGGCGTGGTTTCGGCCAGCACCGTGAGGTCGCCACGGCTGCGCGCCACGCTGGCCTTCAGGCGCAGGGTGTCGCCCAGGGTGGCGTCCCAGTCGCCGTCGAAGACCAGCGAGCCCGTGAGGCCGGTGCCCGCGAGTTGCGGGCCGGCCACCAGTTCGATCCAGGCCAGCGGCAAACCGGTGAGGCGGCCGGCTGTCACGAGTTCGCCGGGGCGCCAGCGCACCGGCTGCCAGGCCAGCACGGCCGGCGCCGTCGCCGTGCCGCTGGCCATGCCGGTGGGCGCGAGGAGGGCCGCTTCGCCCGCGCTGGTGGTCAGTTGGCCGCCAGCCGTGCCCGGTGTCCAGCGCAGTGCCACCGGCCCGCGCGTGGCCAGGCGCCAGGCGCCGGCGCCGAGCGCCGGGTCGTCCAGCGAGGCTTCGAGCTGCGTCACGCTCGCCTGCCAGGGCGTACCGCCCCAGGACAGCCCGTGTCCGGCATGGAAACCGGGCTGGCCGCCCTGGGCCTGCAGTTGCAGGGCATAGCGGCGCCCGGCCGAGGCGGCCTGGCCGCGCAGGGCCAGCTGCGCCTCAGCCAGCCGGCCGGACAGTGTGAGCGAGGTGGCGCGCAGTTGCCAGAGCGCAGCGGCAGGGGTGGCGGCCGCTGCGGTGGGTGTTGCCGTGGCCGACGAGGCGGCCGGCGCGCGCAGATCGAGCGAGGGCAGATCCAGCCGCGCCTGGACCGAGGGATCGCGCCAGCCGCCCTGCCAGCGCAGGTCAAGTTCGCCTTGGCCGCTGGCAACGGCATCGCGGGCCGGCGCGGGCAGGCCGGGCAGGCGCCGCAGCCAGGCCATAGCCTGCGCGAGATCGCGGCCCTGCACGCCGAGCTGGCCGGCGCCCGCGGTGTCGCGCAGCTCGCCCTGGGCCTGCGCCTGCAGGCCTGGCGCATGGAACGAGAGGCGCCCGCTGACGGCCCGAGTGGCGGGCTGCAGGCGCAGCGCGGCGTCGAGCTGTGCATCGTCGGTGCGGACCTGGAGCGCATCAAGCTGCAAGACGCCGCCCGACCAGCGGCCCCGGGCCGCGGCGTCGCGCAGATGCAGGGCGCGCAGGTCTGCCACCGCCGCGGGCTGGCCGCGGGCGGGCCTGTCCCCGGCCGCAGTACGGCGCGGCGCGGGGCTGCTGCCGTGGGTGAGCAATTGCGCGTCGAAGCCCAGGTCCTGGCCGTGGCCCTGGACGGCCGCGTGGCCGTCCAGCGGCAGCGCGGCGAAGCGGCTGTGCAACTGGCCCGGGTCGATCCCGCGGGCATCGGCCTTGAGCGTCCAGCGCAACTGGCCGGCATCGGTCCACCCGCCGCTGGCTGTGAGCTCGCCGCCGCCCAGGCTGGCCTTGAGCGTGCGCACCAGGCCCATGCCGCCGTGCCACTCGCCCTCGGCCTGCAGCCGCTGCAGAGGCAGGCGCTGGCGGTCTAGCGGGCCGGGCAGGCCGTTGTCCAGCGTGGCGGCCACGGACCAGGTGGCGCTGCGGCTGGCGTCGGGCTGCGCATGGGCCTCGCCCGTCAGCCGGGTCTGCGGTGCGTCGGGCCACAGGGCGGCCAGATCGATCTGGCGGAAGCTGGCCTGCGCCTGTGCCACCGGCTGCGCCGCCCAGCCGGTGATGCGGGCCGTGGCCGTGGCCTGGGGTGCCTCGCTGGCGGCCAGTGCGGGACGGCCGGCGGCGGGCATGGCTTGCAGCAGGGCCTGCAGTTGCAGGTCGGCCAGCGGGCCGGCCGCCGTCGCGGTGAAGGTCAGCTGCAGCGGCGGCCCTTCGCCGCCGGGGATCGGGGCCTCGATCGCGCCGGCGAGGCTGGCATCGAGCCGCAGGTCGCCGCCCGCGAGGAGCGCGGCGCGGCCGTGGTAGCGGCCGCTCGCGGCCTGCAGGCTGTCCAGCTGAAGCAGATGCTGGCGGCTGTCGAATTCGTAGCGGCCCGCGATATCCCGGGCTTCGAAGGCCGGCGGCCCGACCCATTGCAACTGCCCCAGGGCGAGCGTGTCGACCGACAATCGCAGCGGCAGGGCTAGCGAGCGCGGCGGCGCTGTCGCAGGGGTGGCCGCCGGGGGGCGCTGGTCGTCGATGCGCAGCGTGGCCGCGGACAGGTGGTCCAGGTTGAATTCGCCGCTCAGCAGCGCCAGCGGCTGCCAGGCCAGGCGCACGTCGCTGGCCTGGACGCTCAGGCCCTCCTGCTCCCAGGCCAGGCGGCCGATCTGCCCGCCGTGGCGCAGCGAGCCGCTGACGCGCTCGGCCACCAGCGGCTGCGAATGCGCGGCCAGCCGCAGCGTGGTGCCGAGTGAGCCGTCCTGCCCGCTCCACCACCAGAGCAGGCTGACCGCCAGCACGAACAGCAGCACCAGCACGCAGCCGGCGCCCACCAGCAGGCGCAGGCCGCGGACCAGCCAGCGTGCCACGGCGGCGCGGCTGCCGAAGGGCGGGGGCGTCGGAGCGGCCGCCATCAGAAGATGAATCCCACGCTCAGGTGAAGTCGAAAGCGCCGGTCGTCGATGCCGTAGGCCAGGTCGGCCTGCAGCGGTCCGATCGGGCTGCGCCAGCGCACGCCGGTGCCGACGCCGACCGAGGCGCGCAGTGCCCGCGGCTGGTCGGCCACGGCCCCCGCGTCGATGAACAGCGTGCTCTCCCATTCCGAAGGCAGGCCGTTGCGCAGGATCGGGCGCTGCCATTCGAGGCTGCCCGTGGCCATGTAGCGCCCGGGGCCGACGACGCCGCCCGGCAGGGCCACGCCGATCGAACGGTAGCCATAGCCGCGCACGGTGCTGTCGCCGCCGGTGCGGAACAGTTGGGTGGAGGGGATGCGCGCGCTCGCGTCGGCCACCACGGCGCCGCCTTCGGCCCGCAAGGCCAGCCGGCCGCGGCCGGCCGACAGCGGCCGCACGCCGAGCCAGCGCACGACCACGCGCGTGAAGGGCTTGCGCTCGCCGCTCAGCGTCACGCCGGCGCCCAATTCCACGCCGAGGCCATTGCCGCGCGAGGGGAAGGGGACGCTGTCGAAATAGCGGCCGGTCCAGACATAGGTGGCGCTCAGCGCGGAGCCGTCGCCGGTATCCGCCGTGGTCACGGCGGCGGCCGTGGCCGAGGGCGACTGCGTCACGTTGGCCCGGTCGTACTGCAAATAGACGTTGCGGTCGATGCGGTCGGCGTTCTTGCTCTGGCCCAGGCGCAGGCGCTGGCCATAGGTCAGCAGTTCGCCATCGTCCAGGCGTTCGGCGCGGGCCAGCACGCCCCAGCGCCAGCCGTCGGCATTGGGCGGGGCCAGCCAGTCGCTTTGCGCGTAAGGCGACTTGCGGTCGAGCTGCAGCTTGTTGGTGACGCGCCAGTCGAGGCCGGGCACGCGGTGGTGGGTGTGCTCGATCGAGGCGCGCGCGCCGCTGTCGGTCGACAGGCCGAGGCCCAGGATCAGCTTCTTCAGCGGGGTCTCGCGCACCTGGACCTGCACCGGCGCGGCCTGCGGGTCGCTGTCGGGGTCGACGAAGATGTAGGCCGAGTCGAAGTAGCCGCTGGAGGCGAGCCGCTGCTGCGCCTCGACCAGCTTGGCCTGGTCGTAGACGGCGCCCGGTGTCAGGCGTGCCAGCCGCGGCACGATCTGCGGGTCGTAGCGCTGCACGCCGGTCACCTGCATCGGTCCGAGGCGGAACAGCGGGCCCGAGTCGAGTTGCAGGCCCAGCCGTGCGCTGTTGGTTGCGGCGTCGATGTCGGCGCGGCTCGATGCGATGCGGCCTGCGGGATAGCGGCGCTCGGTCAGCCGGCGCACGGCCTGGGTCTTGGCGCTGTCCCAGTCGTCCTGGGTGAAGCGCCGGCCCGGCGGCAACTGCCACAGGTGCTGGATGTTCTCGCGCTGGCGCCGGGCCGCGGGATCGGGTGAGGTGTCGATGTCGCCCTCGAAGCCCAGGCTCACGTCGCCAACCTGGGTGGGCGTGCCGGGTTCGACCGAGACCACCACCGTGGGGCGAGCGCCGGCCGGGCTCTCGCGGCGGATCTCGATTCGCGGGCTGAAATAGCCGAGCGTGCCCACGAGATTGCGCACGTCGCGCTCCGCCAGCACCACCAGCCGCGCGAGTTCGGCATCGTCGAGGTCGGTGACGGCGCGGTAGCGCTGCAGCTCCAGGTGTTTTTCCAGCAGGCCACGCACCTCGTCGGGCGCGTGCACCTCGATGTCGAAGGCCGTGACCTCGGACGCGGCGCCCGGGGCGCCGACCGAGCCCTGCGGTGTCATGGGCGGCTCGATGCCGGCCGGCGGCGGGGCCGGCGCAGGTGCGCCCTGGGCGGCGCCGGATGGCGCGCTGAAGGTGGCCGTGGGGGCCTGCGCCGCGGAGGAGGACGTGCCCAGGCCGGGCGTGGCGGGCTGCGCACGCACCGGGACAGGGCAGCAGCAGAAAAGGACGCCTGAAACAAGAGCCGCCCAGGCAGCGGCACGTGCTTCTCCGGCACGAGCGGATATCACCTGGCCGATCTTACTTCGAGAGCAGGCGCATGGCCTCTTCGAGGCCCTTGAGGGTCAGCGGGTACATGCGCTGGTTCACCAGCTGCTGGATCACGCTGATGCTCTGGCGGTACTGCCACACGCCCTGAGGCTCGGGGTTGATCCAGGCGAACTTGGGGAAGGCGTGCGTGAGGCGTTGCAGCCATTCGGCGCCGGCCTCCTCGTTGTTGTATTCCACGCTGCCGCCGGGCTGCAGGATCTCGTACGGGCTCATGGTGGCGTCGCCCACGAAGATCAGCTTGTAGTCCTTGTTGTACTTGCGGATGATGTCCCAGGTGGCGAACTTCTCGGAGAAGCGCCGGCGGTTGTTCTTCCACATGAAGTCGTAGACGCAGTTGTGGAAGTAGTAGAACTCCAGGTGCTTGAACTCGGTCTTGGTGGCCGAGAACAGCTCTTCCACCCGCGCGATGTGCTCGTCCATGGTGCCGCCCACGTCCATCAGCAGCAGCACCTTGACGTTGTTGTGGCGCTCGGGCCGCATCTTGATGTCGAGGTAGCCAGCGTTGGCGGCGGTCTTGCTGATGGTTTCGTCCAGGTCCAGCTCGTCCTCGTGGCCCTCGCGCGCGAACTTGCGCAGGCGGCGCAGCGCGACCTTGATGTTGCGCGTGCCGAGCTCCTGCGTGTCGTCGTAGTCCTTGTAGGCGCGCTGGTCCCAGACTTTCACCGCGCTCTTGTTGCGGCCCTTTTCCTGGCCGATGCGGATGCCCTGCGGGTTGAAACCGTTGGCGCCGAACGGGCTGGTGCCGCCGGTGCCGATCCACTTGCTGCCGCCCTCGTGGCGCTCCTTCTGCTCCTCGAAGCGCTTCTTCAGCGTCTCCATGAGCTCATCCCAGCCCATCTTCTCGATCTTGGCCTTCTCCTCGGGGCTGAGCTCCAGCTCGAGGTTCTTGCGCAGCCATTCGAGCGGCACGTCCTTGGTGAAGTCGGCCACCATCTCCACGCCCTTGAAATAGGCGGCGAAGGCGCGGTCGAACTTGTCGTAGTGCTTCTCGTCCTTCACCAGCGCCGTGCGCGAGAGGTAGTAGAAGTCGTCGATCTTCCAGGCGTCATCCGAGTTGGGGCCCACCACATCGGCCTGCAGGGCTTCGAGCAGCGTCAGGTATTCCTTGACCGAGACCGGCAGCTTGGCCGAGCGCAGGGTGTAGAAGAAATCAATCAGCATGGCGCGCCTCCTGGCGGCGGGGCCGGTTCAGCAGGTACAAGAGCTGCGCACGGACTTCCGGCCATTCGCCGGAGCGCAGGCTGTACATCACGGTGTCGCGGATGGTGCCGTCGCGCCGCAGCGCGTGGCCGCGGATCACGCCGTCTTTCCTGGCCCCCAGCCGCTCGATGGCGCGCTGCGAGGCATGGTTGAAGTTGTCGGTGCGCCAGCCCACCACATGGCAGCTCAATTGTTCGAAGGCATGGGTCAACAGCAGCAGTTTGCAGGTGGTGTTGATGTGCGTGCGCTGGCAGCGCTGGGCGTACCAGGTGTAGCCAATCTCCACGCGTTTCACGGCCGGCAGGATGTCGTGGTAGCTCGTCGTGCCGAGCACGGTGCCGCTGGCCTGCTCGAGCACGGCAAAGGCGAAGCGCTGGCCCTGCTCGCGCATGGCGAGGGCCGCCTCGATGTAGGCGCGGGTGTTCTCCGGTTCGGGCACCGAGGTGACCCGCAGGTTCCACAGTTCGCCGTCGGCCGCCGCGGCGCGCAGGCCGTCTTCATGGGCCAGCGCCAGCGGCACCAGTTCGATGCCGCGGGCCGACAGGGTGACGGGTTCGACGAAAGCCATGCTTACTCCTTGCGTGCGGCCCGGCCGCGGCGCCAGCGCCGCGCGAGCTGCAGGCCGGCGCCACCGCCCAGGCCGACCAGCACGATGCCGGCGACGGTGCCGTTGCTGTAGCCCGGCGAGAAAATGTTCAGGCCGAAGAGGAGGCCGAGCCCGTAGCCGGCCAGCGCGCCGCCGACAAAGCCGATGGCATCGGACAAGCCTTCAATCAGTAGTTCGCGGCTCATGGCAGATCCTGCAGGTTGGCTGTTTCAGCGGTTGTGCCGCTGCATGAACACCAGTTTCTCGAACAGGGTCACGTCCTGCTCGTTCTTGAGCAGCGCGCCGACCAGCGGCGGCACGGCGACCTTGTCGTCCTTGCTCTGCAGCGATTCGAGCGGGATGTCCTCGGCCACCAGCAGCTTGAGCCAGTCCAGCAGTTCGCTGGTGGAGGGCTTTTTCTTGAGGCCGGGCAGGTTGCGCACGTCGTAGAAGGTCTTCATCGCGGCCGTCAGCAGTTCCTTCTTGAGGCCGGGGAAGTGCACGTCCACGATCTGCTTCATGGTGTCGGCATCGGGGAACTTGATGTAGTGGAAGAAGCAGCGGCGCAGGAAGGCGTCGGGCAGCTCCTTCTCGTTGTTGGAGGTGATGAACACCAGCGGGCGGTGCTTGGCGCGGATGAGCTCGCGTGTCTCGTACACGTAGAACTCCATGCGGTCGATCTCGCGCAGCAGGTCGTTGGGGAATTCGATGTCGGCCTTGTCGATCTCGTCGATCAGCAGCGCCACCGGCTGCTCGGCCGTGAAGGCCTGCCACAGCACGCCCTTGACGATGTAGTTGTGGATGTCCTTCACGCGCTCGTCGCCGAGCTGGCTGTCGCGCAGGCGGCTCACCGCGTCGTACTCGTACAGGCCCTGCTGCGCCTTGGTGGTGGACTTGATGTGCCACTGCAGCAGCGGCATGTCCAGCGCCTGCGCCACCTCCTCGGCCAGCATGGTCTTGCCGGTGCCGGGTTCGCCCTTGACCAGCAGGGGGCGCTTGAGGGTGATGGCCGCGTTCACGGCGAGCATCAGGTCTTGCGTGGCGACGTAATTCTGGGAGCCTTGGAACTTCATGAGCGGTGCGATCGGTGGGTAAGGGTTGCGCCGGATATAATCGAAGGTTGATTACAAGTCTGAACTTTCACCAGATTGTGCGCGCAAAATGAACAAGTTGTTGACCACGATGTTTGCCTTCGCTGTCGCTTCCGTGACGGCGGTCTATGCTCCTTCGAGCCTGGCCCAGGAAATCAAGGGTGATGCCAAGGCCGGCGAGAAGAAAATCGCCATGTGTATCGGCTGCCACGGCATCGTGGGCTACCAGGCCTCGTTTCCCGAGGTGTACAAGGTGCCCAAGATCTCGGGCCAGGGGGCCAAGTACATCGTCGCGGCGCTCAACGCCTACAAGGCCGGCGAGCGCAAGCACCCGACCATGCGCGGCATTGCCGACTCGCTGAGCGACCAGGACATGGCCGATGTGGCCGCCTACTACAGCGCCAACGGCGTGGTCGAAGGCGCCGCCGCGCTGCCGGCCAAGCCGGCCCGCGAGCCCAGCGCCCAGCAGGCCGAACTCCTCAAGAAGGGCAACTGCGTGTCCTGCCACGGCGACAACTTCGCCAAGCCGATCGACCCGGCCTACCCCAAGATCGCCGGCCAGCATGCCGACTACCTGTTCGTGGCGCTCAAGGCCTACAAGACCGAGAACAACGCCCAGGTCGGCCGCTCCAACGGCGTGATGGGCGGCATTGCCAAGCAGTTCTCCAATGCCGAACTCAAGGCGCTGGCCGGCTACGTGGGTGCGCTCGAAGGCGACCTGAAGGTGGTGCCCGAGGCCCGGTTCCGCTGAACATCGCCCGGTACCAGCAAAAAGCCCGCTTTCAGCGGGCTTTTTTGCGTCATGTCCGCGTCGGGCGGTGATTGTTTGCTATCAAAAAAGTAGCAGCCCAGTCACCGAAACTCAGTCGCTCGTGGCGCGGCGCTGGACGCAGTCGATGTAGGCTGCGCCGTCGGGCGGACGGCCGGCGCGCTGGCTCTCCCAGAGCATCTGCCCGAGGCAGTCCATGGTTTCGTGGTGCGCCTCGTGCAGCGAGTCGCGGCGGCGGCTGAGCAGCTCCACCGCCTGGCGGATGCCATGCGGCTGGTCGATCGAGCATTGCTCGCTGATCGACAGGTGCATCGACAGGTGCAGGAACGGGTTGGTGCGGCCGGCTTCGGCCTCGTAGACCCGGGCCACGGCCGCTTCTTCGTCGGCCAGCTCGGCATGGTATTCGGGGTGCTCGTCGATCCACTGGCTTGCTATGATTTCGATAGCTTCCAGGGCTTGTCCCTGGCGGGCCTTGGCATAGACGGAGCAGAAAAACCGGCGAACGTCGGCTTGCGAGGGGCTGAACATGCCCGCAGGGTAGCACGGCATCATTTTCCGCCGCCGGCACGGGCTCATTCGGGGCGGGGGGCGGGCCGCCGCCGCTCAGCCGCGCTGCACGGCCAGCAGGCGCGAGATCGCCTGCGCGGCCTGCAGCAGGGCCGGCAGCATGCCCTCCTGCATGGCCTTGGCGCTGGTGCGGTTGGCCTGGCCCGAGATGTTGAGCGCGGCCACCACGCGCCCGCCACGGCCGGTGATGGGCGCAGCCATCGAGATCAGGCCCTCCTCCAGTTCCTGGTTCACCAGGCACCAGCCCTGGCGGCGGGCCTGGGCGATGCGCGCCAGCAGCGCGTCGGCATCGGTCACGGTGTGGCGCGTCAGCGGCGCCGGGCGGGACGCGGCGAGGCGCTCGCGCAGCTCGCTTTCGGGCAGGGCGGCCAGCAGCACCCGCCCCATGGACGTGCAATAGGCCGGCAGGCGCGAGCCCACACCCAGGCTGATGCTCATGATCTTGTGGGTGGGCACGCGCAGCACGTAGACGATGTCGGTGCCGTCCAGCACCGCGGCCGAGCACGACTCGCGCACCTGCTGCACCAGGCTTTCCATCACCGGCTCGGCCAGGTTCCAGATCGGCATGGACGACAGGTAGGCGAAGCCGAGGTCCAGGATGCGCGGCGTCAGCGAAAACAGCCGGCCGTCGCTCTCCACATAGCCCAGCGCCTGCAGCGTGAGCAGGATGCGGCGCGCGCCCGCGCGCGTGAGGCCGCTGCGCGCGGCCACCTCGGTGAGCGTCTGCTGCGGCGCCTGGGCGCTGAAGGAGCGGATGACTTCCAGCCCGCGCGCGAACGACTGCACGTAGCTGTCGCCGGGGCGGGGCAGGGAGGCGGGCGGGGTAATGGTTGCCATGGCGGGGTGATTCTCTTAAAATTCATTATAAGAACAAATGTTCGTATATAGAACAAATTTCAAGGCGTGGCCGATTCGGATGGAATGGCCCGAATCGGCAGCGCCTGTCTCCTGGAGAACGGTTTCATGATCGACAAAATCGCCCATTCGGTGGCCGAGGCGCTGGCTGGCGTGAAGGATGGCGCCACCGTGCTGATCGGCGGCTTCGGCACCGCGGGCATTCCCAACGAACTGATCGACGGCCTGATTGAGCAGGGCGCGAAAGACCTCACGGTGGTCAACAACAACGCGGGCAATGCCGATGCCGGCCTGGCCGCGCTGCTCAAGACCGGGCGCGTGCGCAAGATCATCTGCAGCTTCCCGCGCCAGGCCGATTCGTGGGTGTTCGATGGGCTGTACCGCAGCGGCCGGCTCGAACTCGAACTCGTGCCCCAGGGCAACCTGGCCGAGCGCATCCGCGCCGCGGGGGCGGGCATCGGCGCCTTCTTCACGCCCACGGGCTTCGGCACCGAGCTCGCGAAGCACGCCGACGGCAGCCCCAAGGAAACGCGCGAGATCAACGGCCGCCACTACGTGCTGGAGCACCCGATCCACGGCGACGTGGCGCTGATCAAGGCCGAGTGCGGCGACCGCTGGGGCAACCTGAGCTACCGCATGGCCGCGCGCAACTTTGGCCCGGTGATGGCGACGGCCGCGAAGCAGACCATTGCCACGGTGCATGAGATTGTCGCTCTCGGCGCGCTCGACCCCGAGGCCATCGTCACCCCCGGCATCTTCGTGAGCCGCATCGTCAAAATCGACCGCGTCGCCACCCAGGCCGGCGGTTTCAGGAAGGCCGCATGAGCTACCAGAAGAGAACCAAGGACCAGCTCGCCGCCCGCGTGGCGCGCGACATCCACGACGGCGCCTATGTCAACCTCGGCATCGGCATGCCCACCCTGGTGGCCAACCACCTGCCCGCCGGCACCGAGGTGGTGCTGCACAGCGAGAACGGCATCCTTGGCATGGGGCCCGCGCCGGCCGAGGGGGCGGAAGACTACGACCTGATCAACGCCGGCAAGCAGCCCGTCACCCTGCTGCCCGGCGGCGCCTTTTTCCACCATGCCGACAGCTTCGCGATGATGCGCGGCGGCCACCTCGATATCTGCGTGCTGGGCGCCTTCCAGGTCTCGGCCACGGGCGACCTGGCCAACTGGCACACCGGCGAGAAGGATGCCATTCCCGCCGTGGGCGGCGCGATGGACCTGGCCCTGGGCGCCAAGCAGACCTGGGTAATGATGGACCTGCTGACCAAGAAGGGCGAGAGCAAGGTCGTGGCGCAGTGCGGCTACCCGCTGACCGGCATCGCCTGCGTCAAGCGCATCTACACCGATCTGGCCACCCTGGCCTGCACGCCGCAGGGCCTCAGGCTGATTGATACAGTCGATGGCCTGGCGCATGACGCGCTCGAACGGCTGATCGGCCTGCCGATCGCCCGCTGACCGATTTTGCCGAACCACCAGGAACCGACACAGGAACCGACATGACCCAAGCCTTCATCTGCGATGCCATCCGCACCCCCTTCGGCCGCTACGGCGGCGCCCTCAGCAGCGTGCGCACCGACGACCTCGGCGCCATCCCCCTCAAGGCGCTGATGGCGCGCAACCCCCAGGTCGATTGGCAGGCCGTGACCGACGTGATCTTCGGCTGCGCCAACCAGGCCGGCGAGGACAACCGCAACGTGGCCCATATGTCCAGCCTGCTCGCGGGCCTGCCGCTGGAGGTGCCCGGCGCCACCCTCAACCGCCTGTGCGGCTCGGGCCTGGATGCCGTGGGCACGGCCGCGCGCGCCATCAAGGCCGGCGAGGCCACGCTGATGATCGCCGGCGGCGTGGAGAGCATGAGCCGCGCGCCCTTCGTCATGCCGAAGGCCGAGAGTGCCTTCTCGCGCGCCAACGCGATCTACGACACAACAATAGGCTGGCGCTTCATCAACAAGCTGATGAAGGAGACATACGGCGTGGATTCCATGCCCGAGACCGCCGAGAACGTGGCCACCGACCACAGGATCGAGCGCGAGGCGCAGGACCGCATGGCGCTGGCCAGCCAGCTCAAGGCCGTGGCCGCGCAGAAGGCCGGCTACTTCGATGCCGAGATCACGCCCGTGACCCTTGCGCAGAAGAAGGGCGACCCGATCGTCGTGAGCCGGGACGAGCATCCGCGCGAGACCAGCCTCGAAGCCCTCGCCAAGCTCAAGGGCGTGGTGCGCCCCGATGGCACGGTGACGGCCGGCAATGCCAGCGGCGTGAACGACGGCGCCTGCGCGCTGCTGCTGGCCGACGAGGCCACGGCCGCGAAGCAGGGCCTCACGCCCCGGGCGCGTGTGGTCGGCATGGCCACGGCCGGCGTGGCGCCGCGCGTGATGGGCATCGGCCCCGCGCCGGCCACGCAGAAGGTGCTGGCGCAGACCGGCCTGACGCTGGCCCAGCTCGACGTGATCGAGCTCAACGAAGCTTTCGCCGCGCAGGGCCTCGCGGTGCTGCGCCTGCTCGGCCTGCAGGACGACGACCCGCGCGTCAATCCCAACGGCGGCGCCATCGCGCTGGGCCATCCGCTGGGCGCCAGCGGCGCGCGCCTGGCCACTACGGCGGTGAACCAGCTGCACAGGACCGGCGGCCGCTACGCGCTGTGCACCATGTGCATCGGCGTGGGCCAGGGCATTGCGCTGATCCTGGAGCGCGTGTAGTTCCAGGGGGCCACGCCACCCCTCATCCCCGGCGCCTCGATGAGGGTGCACGCGGGCGAGCTCGCCGGGTTCAGAACGCCCCGAAACGCCCCGTCCACTTGCGCTCGTAGGCCATCTTCTCGAAGTGCTCGGCCATGAAGTCGATGAAGCTGCGCACCTTGGCCGAGAGGTGCTTGCGGCTGGGGTAGGCCAGGTTCACCGTCAGGCGCGGCAGGTCCCAGTCGTCGAGCACGGGCACCAGGCGGCCGGCCACGATGTCGTCGTAGAGGATGTAGGTGGGCTGCACCAGGATGCCCATGCCGTCCAGCGCCGCGGCGCGCAGGATCTGGCCGTCGTTGGACTCCAGCAGGCCCTTCACGTTGACCACCTGCGTCTGGCCCTCGCGCGTGAAGCGCAGCTCGTTCGGATTGTTGGCGTAGGTGTAGATCAGCAGCTTGTGGCGCGGCAGATCGTCCAGCGTCCTCGGAAACCCATGCTGCGCCAGGTAGCGCGGCGACGCCGCCAGGATGCGCCGGGTTTCGGCCAGGCGGCGGATCGTCACGTTCGAGTCGGGCTCGAACTCGCGCGTGCGGATGGCCACGTCGATGTTGTTGTCGATGATGTCGAAGTAGCGGTTGGCCGCCTCCACGTGCACCGTCACGTTGGGGTAGCGCCGGGTGTATTCCCTGAGCAGCGGCGCGATGTGGTGCATCGAGAACGACAGCGAGGCCGTCACGCGCAGCATGCCAGTGGGGTTGAGCGCCGCGGCGTTGACGGTGGCCTCGGCGTCCTTCAGGTCGGCCAGGATGGTCCTGGCGCGGCTGAAGAATTCCTGGCCGGTGTCGGTGAGGTACAGGCGGCGCGTGTTGCGCTCCACCAGCCGTACGCCCAGGCGCTGCTCCAGGGCCGAGAGGTGGCGGCTGGCGGCGGCATTGGACAGGCCCAGCGCCTCGGCGGCGCGGCTCAGGCTGCCGGTCTCGGCCACCTGCACGAACAGCTCGATTTCAGTCCAGCGATCCAACCCGGGTCTCCTGTCGTTGTGTGTCGGCGCCTGCGCGCTCTCCGCATTGTGGCGGCGCGGGCCGGGCCTGTGTTCCGCTGCGCGAAAAAGTCATTTGCGCTGCAGGCCTTTCGCAAGAGGCCGCGGCCTTCTACAGTCGCCTGCACCTACCCACCCCGCCGGAGACCTCAGTGCGCAATCTCAACCAGGACACCATCACCCAGGCCGTGATCGCCCGGTTCGCCAACACGCCCGATCCGCGCCTGAAGGAGATCATGACCAGCCTGGTGCAGCACCTGCACGCCTTCGCGCGCGAGGTCCGGCTGACCGAGGAGGAGTGGTCCCAGGGCATCGGGTTTCTCACCGCCACCGGCCAGAAGTGCGACGACAAGCGCCAGGAGTTCATCCTGCTCTCCGACACGCTGGGCCTGTCCATGCTCACCGTGGCCATGAACAACGACAAGCCCCAGGGCTGCACCGAGGCCACGGTGTTCGGGCCGTTCCACGTGGCGGGCGCGCCGCACTACGAGCATGGCGACGACGTGGCCAATGGCGCCAAGGGCGAGCCCTGCCTGGTGCACGGCCGGGTGCTGGGCCTGGACGGCCGGCCGGTGGCCGGCGCCACCATCGAAGTCTGGCAGGCCGATGCCGACGGTCACTACGACGTGCAGTACCAGGGGCTGGAGCAGCACCGCGCGCGCGGCGTGCTCGAGTCCGGCGCGGACGGCGGCTTCCACTTCCGGACCATCGTGGCCGAGGCCTACCCGATCCCCACCGACGGGCCGGTCGGCGAGATGCTGCGCGCCACCGCGCGCCATCCGTGGCGGCCCGCGCACCTGCATTTCATGATCAAGGCCGCCGGCTACGAAACGCTGGTCACCCATGTGTTCCGCGACGGCGGCCCCTACCTGGATTCCGACGCCGTGTTCGGCGTGCGCCAGTCGCTGGTGGCCGACTGGAAACCACTGGCGGATGGAAGCTACAGCCTCGATTTCGACTTTGTCCTTGCCCCTGAAAAAAACTGAAGGAGACCTTTTGAACCCCTCTCATCCCACCCGGCGTGCGACGCCTTCCAGGCGCCGGCTGCTCGCCATTCCCGCGGCTGTGCTGGCGCTGGCCCTGCCGTTCGCGGCGGCCGCGCAGGCCTATCCCTCGCGGCCGATCAAGATCGTGGTGCCGTTCGCGGCCGGCGGCAGCACCGACGCCCTGGCCCGCATCGTCGGCCAGCAGCTGGCCGAGCGCATGAAGCAGCCCGTCACCATCGACAACCGGCCGGGCGCGGCCGGCGCCATCGGCGCCGACGCCGTGGCCAAGTCGCCGCCCGACGGCTACACCCTGCTCATGGCCACCAGCAGCACGCATGCCGTGCTGCCGCACCTGCGGCCGCTGCCCTATGACGCGCTGCGCGATTTCACGCCGGTGGCCGAGATCGGTACCGCGCCCAATGTGCTGGTCGTGAGCCCCGCGCTCAACGTGACCACGCTGGCGCAGCTGGTGCAGCTCGAAAGAGCCAAGAGCGGCCGCATGTCCTTTTCCTCCAGCGGCAACGGCACCATCACCCACCTGATCGGCGAATCGTTCACGCAGATCGCGGGCTTCAAGGCCACGCACGTGCCCTACAAGACGGGCGTGCAGGCGCTCACCGACATCGGCAGCGGCCAGGTCGACTTCGCCTTCGACAGCATCGTCTGGACACTGCCGCAGTCCAAGGCCGGCAAGGTGCGTGCGCTCGCCATCACCAGCGCGAAGCGCTCGCCGCTGGCACCGGACCTGCCGACGGTGGCCGAGAGCGGTTTCCCGGGTTTCGAGGGCACGACCTGGTTCGGCTTCATGGGGCCCAAGGGCCTGCCCGCGGCCATCACGGCCGAGCTCAACCGGCAGATCGGGCAGATCCTGGCCGACCCCGCCGTCCGCAAGCAGTTCGAAGGCCAGGGCGCGGAGCCGGGCGCCGGATCGGCGGACGATTTCTCCCGCATGGTGCGGGCCGACAGCGCGCGCTGGGCGAAAGTGATCGCCAGCGGCAACATCAAACTGGACTGACCCACGATGCAGACTTCGACTTCTCCTCAGACTTTCCGCTCGCTGGTGGCGAGCGAGCGCCCGCTGGTGCTGCCGGGCGCGCACGACGCGCTGTCGGCCCTGCTCATCAAGCAGGCGGGCTTCAAGGCGTATTTCATCGGTGGCTTCCCGCTAGTGGGCGTGCGCTATGGTGTGCCGGACATCGGCCTGGTGGCGCTCGGCGAAATCTCGGCCGGCGTGCGCGACATCATGGCGGTGTCGGACCTGCCCGCGCTGGTGGACGTGGACAACGGCTACGGCGACGTGAAGAACGTCATCTACTCGGTGCAGGCCTACGAGCGCATGGGCGCGCAGGCGCTGTTCTTCGAAGACCAGGTCTCGCCCAAGCGCTGCGGGCACATCGCGGGCAAGGAGCTGCTGTCCTGCGAGGACATGGAGGCGCGCATCCGCGCCGCCGCCGAGAACCGGCTGAACAAGGACACCTTCATCATCGCGCGCACCGATGCGCGCGAGGTCTACAGCATGGACGAGGCGCTGCGGCGCGGCGAGCGCTATGCGCGCGCCGGCGCCGACGGCATCTTCATCGAGGCGCCCGAGTCGGTCGAGGAACTGGCCCGCGTGGGCGAGGCCTTGAAGGGCATTCCGCTCATGGCCAACATGCTCGAAGGCGGGCGCACGCCCATCCTGCGGCCGGCGGAGCTGGAGGCGCTGGGCTTTCGCATCGTCATCTACGGCATCTCGCTGCTCATGCGCATCACGCGCACCATGCAGCTCGCCCTCGACGACATCAAGAGCGGCGAGCTCAAGCTGGTCGGCACGGGCGTGGGCTTCGAGGAGTACAAACGCATCGTCGACTTCCCGCGCTGGGCCGCCCTGGAGGACCGCTATGCGCCCGCCAGGAACGCCGACAAATCCAGGAGCACGCCATGATCTACGCGCTGTATCTGGTCGACCGGCCGGATGGCGCCGAGCTGCGCCAGCGCGTGCGGCCTGCGCACAAGGACTACCTGGCGAAGATGGCCGGGCGCATCGCCTTCGCCGGCCCGCTCGTGGCCGACGACGGGCAGGCGATGGTGGGCAGCCTGCTGGCCATCGACTTCGAATCGCGCGAAGCCGCGCAGGCCTGGATCGCGGACGAGCCGTTCACCAAGGCCGGCCTGTATGCCTCCACGGCCGTCCATGGCTTCGTGAACCTGTGGCCGCAGAAGGCGGGTTTTCCGCCTGCGCCCTGAAGCGCAGGACCGGGGAGCACGGCCTTGATCGTCAAGCACATCGTCATGTGGAACGTGCGCGGCGGCTCGCCCGGCGAGCGCGAGCGCAACATCGCGCTGCTGCGGCAGAGCTTTAATGGCCTGCGCGGGCGCATCCCGGGCCTGCTGCACCTGGAGCTGGGCGTGGACACGAGCGGCGTGGACTACGCCTGCGACGTGGTGCTGTATTCCGAATTCGACTCGCAGGCCGCGCTCGACGCCTACGCCACGCACCCCGAGCACCTGCGCGTGAAGCAGGTGCTGGGCGACCTGCGCGTGGCGCGCCACCAGGTCGATTACCCGGCTCCCGTTACCCTCTCTTGAATCGACTTGAGGAGACACCATGTCCGACACCCTGCACGATGAACTGCTGATCCGCCAGCTCGTGGAGCGCTGGGCCGTCTGGCGCGACGCCGGCGACTGGGCGCGCTTCGCCACCGTCTGGCACCCCGAGGGCGTGATGATGGCCACCTGGTTCCAGGGGCCGTTCGCGGAGTTCATCCGCGTCACGCAGGAAGGCTGGGCCAAGGGCGTGAGCATCCTGCACTTCCTGGGCGGCTCGGCCATCGAGGTGGCGGGCGAGCGCGCCATCGCCCAGACCAAGATGACGATCTCGCAGCGCGGCCTGGTCGAGGGTGACAACGGCCCGGTCCTGTGCGACGTGGTCTGCACCGGCCGCTTCTACGATTTCGTACAGAAGCACGAGGGCGAGTGGAAGCTGCTGCACCGCCAGCCGATCTACGAGAAGGACCGCATCGACCCGGTGGACCCGGCCGCCACGCTGAGCCTGGACGCGCGGGCCCTGGCCGCGTTCCCCGAAGGCTACCGGCACCTGGCCTACATCCAGACGCGCATCGGCTACCAGGTCAAGCTCGACATGCCCATGCTCAAGGGGCCGGTGGTCGATGAGCTGTACCGCCGCGGCGCGCGCTGGCTGGCCGGCGGCGCGCTGGAGCGCTGAGCGCCAAAGCGAACTCACTTTCCTTTTTATTGCCAGGAACCAAACCCCATGCCAATTTCCGACGCCTGCCTTGAACAACTCTTCCTGAATGCGCGCACCGCCAACGGCTTTCTCGACAAGCCCGTGCCCACGGCCCTGCTGCAGCAGGTCTACGACATCGCCCGGATGGGCCCGACCTCGATGAACACCCAGCCCACGCGCTATGTGTTCCTGGCCACGCCCGAATCGCGCGCGCGCCTGCTGCCGGCGCTCAGCCCCGGCAATCTGGACAAGACGAAGATCGCGCCCGTGACGGTGATCGTGGCCACCGACACGCGCTTCTACGAGCACATGCCGCAGCTCTGGCACCGCCCCGGCGCCCGGGAGAACTTCGAGGGCAACCCGGCCCTGGCGGCCGCCACCGCCACCCGCAACGGCACGCTGGGCGGCGCCTACTTCATCATCGCGGCGCGCGCGCTGGGCCTGGACTGTGGGCCGATGAGCGGCTTCGACATCGCCAAGGTCAACGCCGAGTTCTTCCCCGACGGGCGCTGGCAGGCCAACTTCCTCATCAACCTGGGCTATGGCGACAACAGCCTGCTGTTCGACCGCAACCCGCGGCTGGCCTTCGAGCAGGCCTGCACCGTGCTCTGAGATCGGAGTCTTCCATGCGCGCCTTCAGCTACCTTCCCCATCCGTCGCGCGTGGTGTTCGGCGCTGGCGCGTTGCAGCACCTGGGCCGCGAGATCGAGGCGCTCGGTGCGCGCCGCGCGCTGGTGCTGTCCACGCCGGGCCAAGCCGCGCAGGCCGAGCGTGTGGCGGCCCTGCTGGGCGAGCGCGCGGCGGGCGTGTTCGCACGCGCCGTGATGCACGTGCCCATTGAGTCGGCGCAAGAAGCCCGGCGCGAGGCGCAGCGCCTGGGCGCCGACTGCGCGGTGGCCATTGGCGGCGGCTCCACCACCGGCCTGGGCAAGGCCATCGCGCTCGAATCGGGCCTGCCGATCCTGGCCATTCCCACCACCTACGCGGGCAGCGAGGTCACGCCGATCTATGGCATCACCGAGGGCGGCGTCAAGAAGACCGGGCGCGACGCCAAGGTGCTGCCGCGCACCGTGATCTACGACCCCGAGCTCACGCTCTCGCTGCCCGTGCCCTTGAGCGTGGCCAGCGGGCTCAATGCGCTGGCGCATGCGGCCGAGGGGCTGTATGCGCACGACGGCAACCCGATCACCGAGCTCATGGCGCAGGAGGGCCTGCGTGCCATGGCCGCCGCGCTGCCGGGCCTGGTTGCCGATGCGCGCGACCTCGCCGCGCGCGGCGACGCGCTGTATGGCGCCTGGCTGTGCGGCATCGTGCTCGGGCAGGTCAGCATGGGCCTGCACCACAAGCTGTGCCACACGCTGGGCGGCAGCTTCAACCTGCCGCATGCCGAGGTGCATGCCGTGGTCCTGCCGCACGCGCTGGCCTACAACGCGGCGGCCGCGCCCGAGGCGATGGCGCGCATCGCGGCGGCGCTGGGCGAGCCGGAGGCGGCGCAGGCCCCGCAGGCCGTCCAGCGGCTGGCCGCGCGCCTGGGCGCGCCGCTGTCGCTGCGCGCCATCGGCATGCCGGAGGGCGGCCTCGACCGGGCGGCCGACCTGGCCGTGCAGGCGGCCTACCCGAACCCGCGCCCGCTGGAGCGCGCGGCGCTGCGCGCGCTGCTGCAGCGCGCGTTCGACGGCGCCGCGCCGCGCGGCTAGGGCCGTGTACGGGTTCCGGGGGGCGCAGCGCCCGCTGCGGGCATTTGCGTTAGATTCGGGGCCCGCCTGATTTCTCCTGCTGTCCCTTGAACCTCCCTTTGATCACCGACGGCTCGTTCTACGCCGTCGCCATTCCCGCCGTGCTGCTGCTCGGCATCAGCAAGAGCGGCTTTGGCGCCGGTTTCGGCTCGCTGGCGGTGCCGCTGATGGCGCTGGCCGTGCCGGTGCCGCAGGCCGCGGCGATCCTGATGCCGGTGCTGCTGGTGATGGATGTGCTGAGCCTGATGGCCTACCGCCGCCACTTCGACGGCGCGCTGCTGCGCTTCCTGCTCCCGTTCGGGCTGGTGGGCACGCTGGTCGGCACGCTGCTGTTCAAGCTGCTCGATTCGCACCTGGTGGCCGGCCTCGTGGGCGTGTTCACGCTGCTGTTCCTGGCGCAGCGGCTGCTGTTTCCGCCCGGGCCCGACAGCCCGCACCCGCCGCGCTGGTTGGGCGCGGTACTGACCACCATTTCGGGCTTCACCAGTTTCATCGCGCATGCCGGCGGGCCGCCGCTCAATGCCTATGTGCTGCCGATGCGCCTGCCGCCGCTGCTGTTCACCGGCACCATGGCCTATTTCTTCTTCGTGGTGAACCTCAGCAAGTGGATTCCGTTTGCCTGGCTCGGCCTGCTGGACGGGCGCAACATGGCGACGTCGCTGGCCCTGCTGCCGCTGGCGCCGGTGGGGGTGTGGGCCGGCGTGCGCATCGCCCGGCGCATCAACCCGGTGCTGTTCTTCCGCATGGTGTACCTGGGCATGTTCCTCACCGGCTGCAAGCTGGTGTGGGATGCGTGGTTCTGATTGCTATAAAAAATATAGCTGAAAACGACAGCCCGACAAGGACATCGGGCTTTTTTGGATCGGATTTTGCGGTTTGAGGCCCGCAGCCGGCTCCGGGCTCAGCGGTCCCAGCCCTGCACCGGCGCCTGGGACTGCCGCCGGCGTTCCTCGCGCTCGGCGCGCTCCTGCGCCATCTGCTCCTCGAGCTGCTGGCGCCCCTGCTTGACCACGGCGATCAGCTTGGCGCGGTCGCGGTGGTGCGGGTGCATCTGCTCGAACAGCGCGAGGTTGTGGCGCCGAAAGCGCAGCGCGGACTGGCGCGCCTCGTGCGGCGGGTAGCCCAGCACTTCGAGCACGGTGCGCGCGCTGCGCAGGCTGGACTCGAACACCTCGCGCTCCACGCGCATCACGCCGCGGTCGCGCAGCTCGTTCCAGTGCGTCACGTCGCGCGCGCGGGCCACCAGCTCCAGGTGCGGGAAATGCTCCTTCGCCAGCTCCACGATGGCGAGCGACTGCTCCTGCCCGTCCACCGCGATCACCAGGATCTTCGCGGTGCCGGCGCCGGCGATGCGCAGCAGGTCGAGCCGCGTGGCGTCGCCGTAGAACACCTTGTAGCCGAAGGCGCGCGCGGCCTCGATCATCTCGGCGTCGTGGTCCAGCACGGTGGCGGGGATGCCCTGCGCGGCCAGCAGGCGGCCGATGATCTGGCCGTAGCGGCCGAAGCCCGCGATGATGATGGGCGCGTTCTGCGGCTCGGAGATTTCCTCCAGCTGCGGCAGGTTGCAGTTGGCAAAGCGCGGCAGCAGGTACTTGTCCAGCGCCACCAGGATCAGCGGGCTCAGCAGCATCGACACCGCCACCGCGCCGATCAGCAGCGAGGCCACGTCGGGCGCGAACACCTGGGCCCCGGCCGCCGCCTGGAACACGACGAAGGCGAACTCGCCGCCCTGCGCCAGCAGCAGCGTGAACACCGGGCGCTCCTGGAACGGCAGGCCGATGAGGCGCGCCAGCGCGTAGATCACCGCGGCCTTGAGCGCGAGGAAGCCGAGCACGATCAGCGCCATCAGGCCGGGCGAGCGCAGCAGCACGCCGAAGTCGATGCTCATGCCCACGGCGATGAAGAACAGCCCGAGCAGCAGGCCCTTGAACGGCTCGATGTCGGTCTCCAGCTCGCGCCGGTATTCGCTCTCGGCCAGCAGCACGCCGGCCAGGAAGGCGCCCAGCGCCATCGACAGCCCGACGAACTGCATCAGCGCGGCGATCGCCACCACCAGCAGCAGCGAGGCGGCGGTGAAGATCTCGGGCGTGCGGCTGGCGGCGATCCAGCGGAACAGCGGGCGCAGCAGCAGGCGCCCGCCGAGGATGATGCCGCCGATGACCGCGATGATCTTGATGGCTTCAAACGCCCGGTTGGCGTGGACGGCGGCCTCGTTCGGGCCTGCAACGCTGCCCAGCAGCGGCAGCAGGGCCAGGATCGGGATGGCGGCCACGTCCTGGAACAGCAGGATCGAGAACCCCGCCTGCCCGCTGGAGGTGGGCAGCAGGTTGCGCTCGCCCATCACCTGCAGCGCGATGGCGGTGGACGACAGCGCGAGCCCGAGCGCGGCCACCACGCCCACGCGCCACGGCACGCCGAACAGGTAGCTCACGGCGAACAGGATGGCGGCGCAGGCCATGACCTGGGCCGCGCCCCAGCCGAAGATCGGCCGGCGCAGGCTCCACAGGCGCTTGGGCTCGAGCTCCAGCCCCACCAGGAACAGCATCAGCACCACGCCGAACTCGGCGAAGTGCAGGATGTCCTCCACGTTGCTCACGAGCCCCAGGCCCCAGGGGCCGATGGCGATGCCGGCGGCCAGGTAGCCGATGATGGCGCCCAGCCCGAGCGCCTTGGACAGCGGCACGGCGAAGACGGCGGCGCCGAGGTAGATCAGGCTGCTGGTGAGCCAGGCGGGAGTGTGTTCCATGACGTGCGTCCTCGGGGTGGCTCAGGCATCGGCGGGGCGGTCGGTGGCGGGCACCTCGCACAGCGGGCAGGCGTCGAGCTCGTCGAGCTCGGGCCAGTCGGGGTAGCTTTGCAGGCGCTGGCGGAAGGTGTCCGCATGCGCGGCGATCTCGGCCTCGGCGGCGCGGTGCGCGCCGTGCAGGATCAGCGGCGGCAGGAAGCGCATGCCGCACAGCGCCGCGGTCTGTTCGTAGGGCGGCAGGAAGGCGTCGAAGAAATAGCGGTTGTAGCTCTGCGGATGGTACGAGGCCTCGGGCCCGCCGGTGCTGGCGACCAGCCACAGGTCCTTGCCCTGCAGGGCCGTGCCGCCGCCGGCCGGCGCGCCGCCATAGGCCCAGCCGTAGGTCAACACCTCGTCGAGCCAGAGCTTCTGCAGCGCGGGCATCGAGTACCACTGGATCGGGTGCAGCAGCACCAGCAGCTGCGCGGCCTGCAGCCGGGCCTGCTCGGCGGGCACGTCGATGTCGTAGTCGGCATAGCTCGCATAGAGGTCGTTGACGTCGACCCGCTCCACGCCGCGCGCGGCCGCCAGCAGCCGGCGGTTGACGCGCGACTCGCGCGGGTGCGGGTGGGCGGCGAGCAGGTAGATGGCCGGGGCGGGGGCGGTTTTGGTGGTTTCGTCCATGCCGCTAACATATCCCATAAGTCCAAACAGCAAGGAGCGGGTCATGCCGGTCGTGGTTGTAGCCAATCCCAAGGGAGGTGTCGGGAAGACGACGCTGGCCACCAATGTGGCGGGGTATTTTGCGAGCAAGGGCCATTCGGTGATGCTCGGCGACGCGGACCGGCAGCAGTCCACGCGCCTGTGGCTCGGGCTGCGCCCGCCGGCGGCGCGGCCCGTGGCGACCTGGGAGGTCAACGCCGACCTGATCGTCAAGCCGCCCAAGGGCACCACCCACGTGGTGCTCGACACCCCGGGCGGCCTGCACGGCTGGCGCTTCAACGACGTGATCAAGCTGGCCGACAAGGTGATCGTGCCGCTGCAGCCCAGCGTGTTCGACATCTTCGCCACCCGCAGCTTTCTCGACCAGCTCGCTGAGCACCGCCACGCGGGCCGCATGCAGGTGGGCATCGTCGGCATGCGCGTGGATGCGCGCACCCTGGCGGCCGACAAGCTGCGCGACTTCGTGGAGCACCTGGGCCTGCCGGTGCTGGGCTACCTGCGCGACACCCAGAACTACATCCACCTGGCCGCGCGCGGCCTGACCCTGTTCGACGTGGCGCCCGGCCGCGTCGAGAAAGACCTGGCGCAGTGGGAAGGCCTGTGTCGCTGGCTCGACAACTGAGCCGCGGCGGGGCCGTTACAGTGGCGCCATGAAAACCTTCCAGACCCTCTCGGAATTTGCGGCCCTGGTCGGCCAGGAAGTCGCCGTCAGCGACTGGATCACGATCTCGCAGCAGCAGGTCAACCAGTTTGCCGAGGCCACCGGCGACCACCAGTGGATCCACGTCGATGTGGACAAGGCCAGGGCCGGCCCGTTCGGCGCCCCGATCGCGCACGGCTTCCTCACCCTGTCGCTGCTGCCGAAGTTCTTTGAATCCTCGTTCGAGGTGGTGCAGTCGCGCATGGGCGTGAACTACGGCCTGAACAAGGTGCGTTTCATGTCGCCCGTGCCGGTGGGCAGCCGCCTGCGCGCGCGCATGGCGCTGCTGGCCTGCGAGCCGATCGACAACGGCGGCGTGCAGATGACCTGGCAGGTGACGATCGAGCGCGAAGGCGTGGCCAAGCCGGTGTGCGTGGCCGAATCGCTGGTGCGGCGCTATCCCTGAGGCTTTGGGGCCACCCATGAAAAAACCCGCCCGGGTGTGACCCCTGGCGGGTGGATGGGCCGGCGGCGCCGGCCTGCTTCTCTTTTTAGCGGTACCGGGCGATCAGACTTCGCCGTCGGCGATCAGGCCCTGGCGCAGCGCCACGGCGGCCTGGGCGCGCACGTCCTTGCGCTCCAGCTTCGAGGGGGCCACGGCCAGAACGCGCGAACCGGCCGGTTCGAAGTTGGGGTTGCGGGCCTTGGTCACGGCTTCGGCCTGCACTTCGGCGCGGGGGCGCACGGAGTTGAACTGCAGCACGTATTGCGAGGGATCGTCGTTGCCGGCGGCTTGGGCGCCCATGGAGGCGAGACCGGCGAAGGCGGCAACAGCGAAGAACTTGGATGCATTCATGATGGTTTCCTTTCAAAAGTGAGTCAATTCACGGGCCAGACGGGCTCCATCGGTTCCCCGTCTCGTCCAGCCTCGCTGAGTCGTCTTTCTGGTTTCAACTCATCGATGGCTCAACTGTAGACGGCCACGCACGAAATGAAAACTACATAGTCGTCAATTGAACATTTCGGTATCTGCAATAATTAATCGAACCAGATAAATCTTGTTGCAAACATGGATCGTCTTCTTTCAATGCGCGTGTTCCAGCGGGTGATCGACGAAGGGGGCTTCGCGGCGGCCGCGCGGGCCCTGGAGATGTCGCCCGCCGTGGTCACGCGGCTGGTGAGCGACCTGGAGCAGCACCTGGGCACCCGGCTGATCCAGCGCACCACCCGCAAGCTGGCGCTGACCGAGGCCGGCGAGGCCTACCTGCTGCGCCTGCGCGGCATCCTGCACGAGGTGGACGACGCGGAAGCCGTCGCGGCGGCCAGCACGCGCGAGCTGCAGGGCACCCTGCATGTGCTGGCCACGCCGGTGCTGGCCTCGTATTTCCTGGCGCCGCGGGTGGCGCAATGGTGCGAGCGCCATCCCAAGGTGACGCTGGACCTGTCGATCGACCCGTTCCCGCAGAACCGGGTGGAGGAGTTCGACGTCACCTTCATCGTGGTGGAGGAGGGCTACGACGCCAGCGTGGTGGCGCGCCCGCTGATCTCCAACGACTGGATCGTCTGCGCCTCGCCGGGCTACCTCCAGCGCCACGGCACGCCGCGCACGCCGCAGGAGCTGCAGCACCACGGTTACCTGCGGTTTCCGTGGCAGCAGGCCAGCGGGCACAGCGGCCGCCGCCTGCGGCTGCGGCCGCTGGAGGGCGAAGGCGAGCCGGTGGAGGTGGAGATGCCGGTGGTGCTGCAATCGGTGAGCTTCGACGTGCTGTACCGCGCCGCGCTCGACGGCGCGGGCGTGGCCGTGCTGTCCAAGCTGCTGGTGGCGCCGCACCTGGCCAGCGGGGCGCTGGTGCAGCTGCTGCCGGACTGGGTGTTCGGCCGCTTCACGATCTACGCCGCGCTGCCCACGCGCAAGCTGCTGCCCGCGCGCACGCGGGCCTTCATGACCTTTCTGTTCGAATCCGTGGAGCAGGCCGCCGCGGCCCGCGGCCTCAAGGTCTGAAAATGGCCTGAAAAGGCCCGGGGTCCAGGTGTGCTGGACCTCGGGCGCTATTCTTTTGGGAGCAACCCAAAGCCATTCTGGCGCCAGGCCTCGAACACCGTGACGGCTACCGCGTTCGACAGGTTCAGGCTGCGCTGGCCCGGGCGCATCGGCAGCCTGAGCTGCTGCCCGGGCGCGAAGCGCTCGCGCAGCGCGGGTGCGAGGCCGCGCGTTTCGGAGCCGAACACCAGCCAGTCGCCGGGCTCGAACGCCGTGTCGTGCACCAGGCGCGTGCCGCGCGTGGTGAGCGCGAACAGCCGCTGCGGCGCCGGCTGCTCGGCCGCCAGGAAGGCCTCCCAGCCGGCGTGGCGGCGCACCTCGGCGTACTCGTGGTAGTCCAGCCCGGCGCGGCGCATGTGCTTGTCGTCCATCGAGAAGCCCAGCGGCTCGATCAGGTGCAGCGTGCAGCCGGTGTTGGCCGCCAGGCGGATCACGTTGCCGGTGTTGGGCGGAATTTCGGGCTCGACCAGGACGATATGGAACATGCGGCGATTGTCGCGCCTGCCTGGTGCTGCCGGCGCGGCCCGGCTTCGCGCGGCCCTGTTCCCCTATTCCTTTTCCGTGCGCGCCACCACCAGCCCCGTGATGTGGGCCGCGCCCGCCTGGCGCAAGGCCGCGGCGGCCGCGAACAGCGAGGCGCCGCTGGTCATCACGTCGTCCACCAGCACCACGCGGCGCTGGCGCACGCGCTCTGCGCGCAGCGGATCGACCGCGAAGGCGCCCTTCACGTTGCGCTGGCGCGCGGGCAGGTCGAGCTCGCTTTGCGGCGCCGTGTCGCGCAGGCGCAGCAGCAGCGTGCCGTCGGTCTTGCCGGGCGCCAGCCGCCGCGCCAGCTCCAGCGCCTGGTTGAAGCCGCGCTGGCGCAGCCGCTGCACGGACAGGGGCATCGGCAGCACGGCGTCGCAGCGCTCCAGCGCGGGCTCCACCCAGGGCGTGCTGCGCAGCAGGGTGGCCAGGGTGGCGGCCCAGCCCGGATCGTCATGGAATTTGTAGGCGGCCAGGCAGTCGGACCAGGGATAGGCGTAGGACACGGCGGCGAAGCAGTCGTCCAGCGGCGGCGGCGTGCGCAGGCACTGGCCGCACTGGTGCACGCCGGCGGGCACGGCCAGCGCGCAGGTGCGGCAGCGCGGCAGCGGCTGCGCGAAGCGGGCGACACAGGCCTCGCACACCGGCTGCGCGGGCCAGGCGCGGCACACCGCGCACTGGCTGGGCAGGGGCGCGCAAGTCCTTGCAATCAGCTCGCGGAACATCGAATCAATATACTCCCCACGCCATGTCCACCCCTGCCCACGAGCGCCCGCCCACCATCGACCCCGTTGCCGCCGCGCGCTGGCAGCGCAGCGCGCCCGCGCTCTCGCCCTGGCTGCACGAGGAGGTGGCGCGGCGCATGGAAGAGCGGCTGCAGTGGATCCGGCTGCAGCCGCAGGCCTGGGCCCACTGGGAGCCGGTGCGCGGCGGGCTGCAGGCCCATGCCCTGCTCAGCCGCCGCTATCCGAAATCGGCGTGTTATGTGGCGGAGGTCCAGGCACAGCGGTCATCGATTGCTATCAAATCAATAGCGAACCCATGGTGGAGCCCGCGCCGCTGGAGCGGCGCGCCGACGCACTTCGGGCTGCCGCCCGACGCCGGCGTGCAGATGCTCTGGGCCAACATGGCGCTGCACATGGCGGCCGACCCGCAGGCCCTGATCGCGCAATGGCACCGCGCGCTGGCGACCGACGGCTTCCTGATGTTCTCGTGCCTCGGGCCCGACACGGTGCGCGAGTTGCGCGGCCTGTACCAGGCGCTGGGCTGGCCGGCGGCCGGCCACGAGTTCACCGACATGCACGACTGGGGCGACATGCTGGTGCATGCGGGCTTTGCCGAGCCGGTGATGGACATGGAGCGCATCGTGCTGACCTACGAGACCCCGGCGCGCCTGCTGCAGGACTTGCGCGAGCTCGGCTGCAACCTGCACCCGCAGCGCTTCGCGGCCCTGCGCGGGCGCGGCTGGCGCCGCGAGCTGGAGCAGCGGCTGGCGCAGCAGCTGGCCGATCCACGCGAGGGCGGGCGGCTGGCGCTCACCTTCGAGATCATCTATGGCCATGCCCTCAAGCCCGCGCCCAAGGTGCGCCTGAGCGCGCACAGCGCGGTCTCGCTGCAGGACATGCGCGCCATGCTGCATGGCGGCCGGTCTGGCGAGGGCCGTTCGTAGGCGGGAGAACGAAAGTTGCCGGGTAAACCCGCGCTACAATCTCCTGTTGTGTGAGTTTCGGGGATCTTCCCACGCAGTGCGGCGCGCCAGGGTTGTTGGCCCAGCGATTTCGGCGCGCCGGTTTTTGTGAGCGTCACCTGTGTCGAATCCGGTATTTCGTTTCGCCACTGTCTCAGGCCAGAACATCCACTGGTTTCTGAAACGCAACTGCTCGGTCACACCAGCCCAGCTGGGCTGGCTGTATGCCTCGCTGTGCGTCGTGTCGCTGGGGATCGGAACGTTCTTCTGGTTCCAGGGGGCCAGGCTGGTCATGCCGTTCGCATGGCTCGAGCTGATTGCGGTGGGTGCGGCGTTCCTGGTGTACGCCCGCCACGCGACCGACGGCGAGAAGATTTCGCTGCAGGGCGCGCAGCTGGTGGTCGAGCTCGAAAGCGCGGGGCGGCTGGAGCGGGCGGAGTTCAACCGCGACTGGGTGCGGATCGAGCCCAAGGCGGGAGACCGGTCGCTGATCGAGGTGTCGGCCCGGGGCCGCACGGTGGAGGTGGGGCGCTATGTGCGCCCCGAGCTGCGCCCGGCGCTGGCGCGAGAGATTCGGATGGCCCTGCGCGGTGCGTGAGGCCGGTTCTGCGAAGCGCCGCAGGGCGCTGCGGGGATGATTGGTTAAATTGAGGCTTAGAAGTTAAGTGAACACGATGAAGAGCATTTCCAACAAGCTGGCTTCACTGCTGCTCATGGCAGGCACCTGGGTCGCCACCTCCGCCCACGCGGTCAACGACCTGCCGGGCGGCCCCTCCGTGCGCCAGCTGAACCTGCCCCCCGCGGTGACCAAGATCGCCGAAGAACAGGCCTGGCTTCACTGGATGATGCTGATTCTGTGCACGGTCATCTTCGTGGCCGTGTTCGCCGTGATGTTCTATTCGATCTGGAAGCACCGCAAGTCGGTGGGCCACAAGGCCGCCAACTTCCATGAGTCGGTCACGGTCGAGGTGATCTGGACCATCGTTCCCTTCGTCATCGTGATCCTGATGGCCCTGCCGGCCACCAAGGTGCTGGTGGCCTCGAAGGACACCACCAACGCCGACCTCACCATCAAGGCCACCGGCTACCAGTGGAAGTGGGGCTACGACTACATCAAGGGCGAAGGCGAGGGCATCGGCTTCGTCTCCACGCTGGACGCGACGCACCGCGAAATGTCCAACAACGGCGCCAAGGGCGACATCCCCGACAACTACCTGTTCAAGGTCGACAACCCGCTGGTGGTGCCGGTCAACCAGAAGATCCGCATCATCACCACCGCCAACGACGTGATCCACGCCTTCATGGTGCCGGCCTTCGGCATCAAGCAGGATGCCATCCCCGGCTTCGTGCGCGACACCTGGTTCCGCGCCGAGAAGACCGGCGACTTCTACGGCCAGTGCGCCGAGCTGTGCGGCAAGGAACACGCCTACATGCCGATCCACGTGAAGGTGGTGTCGGCCGAGGACTACAGCAAGTGGGTCGACGGCGAGAAGAAGAAGGCCGCCGCCAAACTGGACGACCCGAACAAGGTCTGGACGCTGGACGACATCATGAAGCGCGGCGAGAAGGTCTATGCGGCCAACTGCGCGGCCTGCCACCAGGCCAACGGCAAGGGCGCCGGCCCGATCAAGCCGCTGGACGGCTCGGCCATCGTGCTCGACGCCGATCACAACAAGCAGATCGACACCGTGCTCAACGGCCGCAACAACGGCGCCATGCCGGCCTGGAAGCAGCTCAGCGACACCGACATCGCCGCCGTTGTCAGCTACACCAAGAACAGCTGGTCCAACAAGACCGGCCAGCTGGTCCAGCCGGCTGAAGTCAAGGCCGAGCGCAAATAAGCCCCGTCGCCACGTATTGAGAAGGAATAAAGATGAGTGCAGTTCTCGATCATCACGATCATGCGCATGACGACCACCATGACCACCACGCCCCGACCGGCTGGCGGCGCTGGGTATTTGCGACCAACCACAAGGACATCGGCACGCTGTACCTGCTGTTCTCCTTCACGATGCTGATGGTCGGCGGCATCCTGGCCATGCTGATCCGCGCCGAGCTGTTCCAGCCCGGCCTGCAGCTCGTGAACCCCGAGCTGTTCAACCAGCTCACCACCATGCACGGCCTGATCATGGTGTTCGGCGCCATCATGCCGGGCTTCGTGGGCTTCGCGAACTGGATGATCCCGCTGCAGATCGGCGCGGCCGACATGGCGTTCGCGCGCATGAACAACTTCAGCTTCTGGCTGATGATCCCCGCCGCGCTGATGCTGGTGGGCTCGTTCTTCATGCCCGGCGGCGCTCCCGCGGCCGGCTGGACGCTGTACGCGCCGCTGACGCTGCAGATGGGCCCGTCGATGGACGCCGGCATCTTCGCGATGCACATTCTGGGCGCCTCGTCGATCATGGGTTCGATCAACATCATCGTGACCATCCTCAACATGCGCGCCCCCGGCATGACGCTGATGAAGATGCCGATGTTCGCCTGGACCTGGCTGATCACCGCCTACCTGCTGATCGCCGTGATGCCCGTGCTGGCCGGCGCCATCACGATGACGCTGACCGACCGCCACTTCGGCACCACCTTCTTCAACCCCGCCGGCGGCGGCGACCCGGTGATGTACCAGCACATCTTCTGGTTCTTCGGCCACCCCGAGGTCTACATCATGATCTTGCCGGCCTTCGGTATCATCAGCCAGATCGTGCCCGCCTTCGCGCGCAAGAAGCTGTTCGGCTACGCCTCCATGGTGTACGCCACCTCGTCGATCGCCATCCTGTCGTTCATCGTGTGGGCACACCACATGTTCACCACCGGCATGCCGGTGACCGGCCAGCTGTTCTTCATGTACGCCACCATGCTGATCGCGGTGCCCACGGCCGTGAAGATCTTCAACTGGGTCGCCACCATGTGGCAGGGCTCGATGACCTTCGAGACCCCGATGCTGTTCGCCGTCGGCTTCATCTTCGTGTTCACGATGGGCGGCTTCACCGGCCTGATCCTGGCCATGGCGCCGATCGACATCCAGCTGCAGGACACCTACTACGTGGTGGCCCACTTCCACTACGTGCTGGTGGCCGGCTCGCTGTACGCCATGTTCGCGGGCTACTACTACTGGAGCCCGAAGTGGACCGGCGTGATGTACAACGAAACGCGCGGCAAGATCCACTTCTGGTGGTCGCTGATCTCGTTCAACGTGACCTTCTTCCCGATGCACTTCCTGGGCCTGGCCGGCATGCCGCGCCGCTACGCCGACTACCCGATGCAGTTCGCCGATTTCAACGCCGTGGCCTCGGTGGGCGCGTTCGCCTTCGGCCTGGCGCAGGTCTACTTCTTCGTGTTCATCGTGCTGCCCACGATGCTCGGCAAGGGTGAAAAGGCCGCCCAGCGGCCCTGGGAAGCGGCCGAAGGCCTGGAGTGGGAAGTGCCGTCGCCGGCACCGTTCCACACCTTCGAGCACCCGCCCAAGCTGGACGTGACGGCCACCAAGGTCATCGGCTGAGCGGAGTCCGAGCCATGACGCCCGAACAGAAGAAGAGCAACCTGCGCCTGGCCCTGATCCTGGCCTCGGTCGCCGTCGTGTTTTTCATCGGCTTCATGACCAAGATGGTGCTGCTGAGCAAATGACCAAGGCGGACTGACATGGGTATCCAGCGAGAAAACATCCGGATGGTGGGCAAGCTGGCCGTGGTGGCCGTGGGCATGTTCGCCTTCGGCTACGCCCTGGTGCCGATGTACAAGGCGATCTGCGAGTTCACCGGCATCAACATCCTGGCGCTGTCGGAGCTGGAAGTGCCGGGCAATGCGTCCGGCGGCAAGAACGTCAAGCTGCCCGCCAACACGCAGGTGGACACGAGCCGCACCATCACGGTGGAGTTCGACGCCAACTCGCGCGGCCCCTGGGAGTTCAAGCCGGCCCTGCGTTCGCTGCAGGTCCATCCGGGCGAGCTGACCACCGTGATGTACGAGTTCCAGAACGTGCAGAACCGGCGCATGGCGGCGCAGGCCATCCCGAGCTACGCGCCGCGCCAGGCGGCGGCGCACTTCAACAAGCTCGAGTGCTTCTGCTTCAACCAGTACACGCTCGATCCGGGCGAGAAGAAGCAGTGGCCGGTGGCTTTCGTGATCGATCCCAAGCTGTCCAAGGACGTGACCACCATCACGCTGTCGTACACCTTCTTCGAGGTGGGCGGCAAGACGCCGCCGGCGCCCGCTTCCTCCACGGCGGATGCGGCCGGGCTGCTGCACTCGAGGCCCGGCGCATGAACAAATCCCTGAAGCAGCCGTCCATCCGCCGCCCGCCCAGGGGCTCGGTCTTGCGCACGGTCAAGGCCGTGGCCTGGTCGTTCTTCGGGGTGCGCAGGGACAGCGAGTACCAGGAAGACGTGGCCCGGCTCAACCCCTTCCACATCATCGCGGTGGGCCTCGTGGGCGTGGCGCTGTTCGTGCTGACGCTGGTGCTGCTGGTCAACTGGGTGGCGGCGCCCTAGCCCCGGAATTTGAAAATATCAAGAGAAGATCTGAGAGAGTCAGGAGCTGAAATGAGTTCGACAACGCAAGGCGCAACGCCCTACTACTTTGTGCCCAATCCTTCGCGGCATCCGGCCATGGCCGCCCTGGGCCTGTTCTTCGTGATCCTGGGCGCGTCCCAGTGGATCAACGGCCATGACTGGGGGAAGTACTCGCTCGCCTTCGGCCTGCTGTGGTGGCTCGGCGTGCTGTACCAGTGGTTCCGCGACGCGGTGCATGAAAGCGAAGGCGGCCTGTACAGCCATCGCATCGAGAACTCCTACCGCTGGAGCATGAGCTGGTTCATTTTCTCCGAAGTGATGTTCTTCGGCGCCTTCTTCACGGCCCTGTGGTGGGCGCGCGCGCACTCGGTGCCCGCCCTCGGTAGCCTGGACAATGCGCTGCTGTGGCCCGACTTCAAGGCCGTCTGGCCGAGCCTCGCCGCCGGCGCCACGGCCTCGCCCGCGAACATCGTCGAGCCCTTCACCACGATGACGCCGTTCTGGCTGCCCACCATCAACACCGCGCTGCTGCTGAGCTCGGGCGTGACCCTGACCATCGCCCACCACGCCCTGCGCGAAAACCACCGCGGCAAGACCATCGCCTTCATGTGGATGACGGTGGTGCTCGGCGTGATCTTCCTGTGCGTGCAGGGCTACGAGTATTTCCACTCCTACAACGATCTGAACCTCAAGCTCAGCTCGGGCGTCTACGGCTCCACCTTCTTCATGCTGACCGGCTTCCACGGCTTCCACGTGTTCGTGGGCATGCTGATGCTGCTGTTCATCACGCTGCGCCTGATGAAAGGCCACTTCACCGCGGAGCACCACTTCGGCTTCGAGGGCGCGGCCTGGTACTGGCACTTCGTGGACGTGGTGTGGCTCGGCCTGTACGTGCTGGTCTATTGGTTGTAAGGACGCGCATCGGCGCCCATGAAAAAAAGGCACCGCATGCGGTGCCTTTTGTCTTTGGCGGTTTTTCTCAGGTTCCTGCCGGAATGCCGGTGGGGTGGATGTAGCCCAGTTTCCAGGCAATCAGAATGCAGACGAACAGCAGAATCGAGAACCCGACGCGGAACGCCAGCGCGCGCGCCATGTTGCTGGTCTTGGTCTTGCCGTCGCGTCCGTCCTTGAGCATGAAAAACAAGGCCGAGCCCAGGCTGGCGATGATGGCCACGAAGGCGAGCAGCACGAGGTACTTCATGGAGTGCATTATCCCGTGAGTCCGAAGCTGGCGTCATGGCGTTTCTGGCTGCTGACGCTGGCGGCCGTGGCCGGCATCGGCGTGACGGCCTCGCTCGGGCGCTGGCAGTTGTCGCGCGCCGCGCAAAAGGAGGCCCTGCAGGCCGCCATCGAGGCAAAGCAGCGTCTTCCCGCGCTCGATCAGGCCGCGTTGCTGGCCGCCCCGGACGCGGCGCAGCTGGTGCACCGCCAGGTGGTCCTGCGCGGAATTTGGCTGCCGAACGACACGGTGTACCTCGACAACCGCCAGATGCACGGCACCCCGGGCTTTTACGTGCTCACGCCGCTGCGGCTGCAGGGGCAGGACCGTGTGGTGCTGGTGCAGCGCGGCTGGGTCCAGCGCAACTTCGTGGACCGCACCCGTTTGCCGCCGGTGGAGATGCCGGCCGGGCCGGTCGAAATCCATGGCCGGATTGCCCCCCCGCCGTCCAAGCTTTATGAGTTCAAGGGGGCCGATACCGGCGCCATCCGGCAAAATCTCGACTTGGCCGAGTTTCGTGCCGAAACCAAGCTGCCCCTGCTGGGCGTGAGCGTCCTGCAGACCGGCGCACCCGGCGAAGGCCTGCAGCGCGACTGGCCCGAGGTGGGCAGCGACACGGCAAAACACTACGGATACACGTTTCAATGGTGGGGCCTCAGCGGCCTGATTGCAATTCTCTATGTCTGGTTCCAATTCATCGCTCCCGCCCGGCGCGCGGCCCGCCGCCGCTGACGAACCGCTGGGCCTGACCGTGCACAGCCTGCCGAATCCGCAGGCGGCGCAGCGCACCGTGAGCGGCCGCTGGAAGATGCTGGCCGTGCTGCTGGTGTGCGCCGCGCCGGTGGTGGCCTCGTATTTCACCTACTACGTGATCCGCCCCGAAGGCCGGCACAACTACGGCGAGCTGATCGACCCGCAGCGCCCCGTGCCCGACCTCGCGGTGCGCGACCTGGACGGCGCGCCCGCCAACCTGCGCGATCTCAAGGGCCAGTGGCTGTTCGTCAGCGTGGCCGGCGGCGGCTGCGACGAGGTCTGCCAGAAGCACCTGTACCTGCAGCGCCAGCTGCGCGAAGGCCTGGGCAAGGAGAAGGAGCGCGTTGACTGGGTCTGGCTGGTCAGCGACGACGCGCCGGTGGCCGACGCGCTGCGCCCGGCGCTCAAGGGCGCCGACGTGCTGCGCGTGCCCGAGGCGCAGCTCGGCGCCTGGCTGCAGCCGGCGCCGGGCCAGGCCCTGCGCGACCACCTGTACGTGGTGGACCCGATGGGCAACTGGATGATGCGCTTTCCGGCCGGGCTCGACGTGCACGGCGCCGCCAAGGCCAAGCGCGACCTGGAGCGCCTGCTGCGCGCCTCCGCCTCGTGGGACCAGCCCGGCCGCTGAAGCGCTGCACCGATGGACGCCCAATCGCTCTACGACCTCTCGCCGCTGGCCCGCCTCATGCTGATGGGCGTGGTGGTGGCGCTCGGCCCGCTGGCCTGGGTCTGGCTGCGCAACCGGCAGGCTTCGCCGGCCCGGCGCCTGCGTGCGCTGACGCTGCTCACGCTGTTCCTCACCTTCGACCTGGTGCTGTTCGGCGCCTTCACGCGCCTGACCGATTCCGGCCTGGGCTGCCCGGACTGGCCCGGCTGCTATGGCAATGCCAGCCCGGTCGGGGCGCATGCCGAGATCAGCGCCGCGCAGAGCGCCATGCCCACCGGCCCGGTGACGCATGGCAAGGCCTGGGTCGAGATGATCCACCGCTATCTCGCCACCGGCGTGGGCGTGCTGATCCTCACGCTGGCGGTCACCAGCTGGCTGCAGCGCAAGCACAACCAGGGCGGCGTGCCCATCAGCCCCTGGTGGCCGACCGCGACCCTGGTCTGGGTGTGCCTGCAGGGCGCGTTCGGCGCGCTCACCGTGACACAGAAACTCTTTCCCGCGATCGTGACGCTGCACCTGATCGGCGGGCTGGTGCTGCTGGCCCTGCTGTGCGCGCAGGCGGTGCGCTACTCGCAGGCCCAGGACGAGCGGGTGCCCGTGCCGCTCAAGCCGGCCACCCGCTGGCTGCTGGGCGCCACCTTCGCGGCCGTGGTGCTGCAGGTGACGCTGGGCGGCTGGGTCAGCACCAACTATGCCGTGCTGGCCTGCAATGAATTTCCCACCTGCCAGGGCAGCTGGTGGCCCTACATGGACTTCCGCCAGGGCTTCGAGCTCTGGCGCCACCTCGGCATGACGGCCGACGGCGAGCACATCGGCTTCGCCGCGCTGACGGCCATCCACTACACCCACCGCCTGTTCGCCTACGCCGTGTTCGTGGCGCTGGGGCTGCTGGCCTGGCGGCTGCATCGGCTGGAGCCCCTGCGCACGCAGGCGCGCTGGATCGCCGGCCTCGCGCTGTGGCAGTTCGCCACCGGCCTGTCCAACGTCGTGCTGGACTGGCCGCTGGTGGCGGCGGTGTCGCACACCGGCGGCGCCGCGGCGCTGGTGGTGGTCCTGACCTGGTCCCTTTTTGCAAGCCGCACCGCGCTGGATACGGTGAGCGCATCCAACCTGAGTGCATCGAGACTGTCCGCATGAGTGCTGTCGAAACCCTCCCGCTCCCGTCGCGCCTGCGGCAGTTCAACGCGCTGACCAAGCCGCGCGTGATCCAGCTCATCGTGTTCTGCGCGCTCATCGGCATGGTGCTGGCCGTGCCGGGCCTGCCGTCGCTGGACGATGTCCGGCTCGCCGCCATCGCCTGCTTCGGCATCTGGCTGGTGGCCGGCGCCGCCGCGGCCTTCAACTGCCTGGTGGAAAAGGGCATCGACGCCAAGATGAAGCGCACCGCCTGGCGGCCCACGGCCAAGGGCGAGCTGAGCGACTGGCAGACCCTGCTGTTCTCGGCCGTGCTGTGCGCCACCGGCTCGTGGCTGCTGTACGTCTGGGTCAACCCGCTGACCATGTGGCTCACGTTCGCCACCTTCGTCGGCTATGCCGTGGTCTACACCGTGATCCTCAAGCCGCTGACGCCGCAGAACATCGTGATCGGCGGCGCCTCGGGCGCCATGCCGCCGGTGCTGGGCTGGGCCGCGATGACGGGCGAGGTCGGGCCCGAGGCGCTGATCCTGTTCCTCATCATCTTCCTGTGGACGCCGCCGCACTTCTGGGCGCTGGCGCTGTACCGGGTAGAGGACTACCGCAAGTCCGGCCTGCCGATGCTGCCCGTGACGCACGGCAACGAGTTCACGCGGCTGCAGGTGTTCCTGTACACGCTGGTGCTGTTCGCAGCCTGCCTGATGCCCTTCATCTACGGCATGAGCTCGTGGCTGTACCTGGCCGCCGCCGTGGTGCTGAGCGTGGGCTTCTGCGCCTACGGATTCCGGCTCTGGCGCAGCTACTCGGATGCCCTGGCGCGCAAGACGTTTCGTTTTTCCCTGATCCACCTGAGCGTGCTGTTTGCCGCGCTGCTGCTGGACCACTACCTCCTCTAAACACCATGATCAAGCGGAATGCTCTCAAATTCATAGCGTCCAGCGTCCTGCTGGCGGGGACCCTGGGCCTGTTCACGGCCTGCACCGAGTCGAAGCCGCAGTTCAAGGCGGTGGACATCACCGGCGCCGGCTATGCCAGGGATTTCCAGCTCACCGACCACAACGGCCAGCCGCGCAGCCTGAAGGATTTCAAGGGCCGGCTGGTGGTGGTGTTCTTCGGCTACACGCAGTGCCCGGATGTCTGCCCCACCTCCATGGCCGAGCTGGCCGAGGCCAAGAAGCTGCTGGGCCCGGATGGCGACAAGCTGCAGGGCCTGTTCGTCACGGTCGACCCCGAGCGCGACACGCCCGAGGTGCTCAAGGCCTACATGGGCAATTTCGACCCGGGCTTCCTCGCGCTCTACACCACGCCCGACAAGCTCGAGGCCCTGGCCAAGGACTTCAAGATCTACTACAAGAAAGTCCCCGGCAAGACCGCCACCAGCTACACCATGGACCATTCGGCCGGCAGCTACGTCTACGACACGCAGGGCAACGTGCGCCTGTTCACGCGCTACGGCAGCGGCGCGCAGGCGCTGGCCGACGACCTGAAGCTGCTGCTCAAGCAGGCGTCATGAGCCGCCGGGCCGCTCCCGAAGCGGTGGCCGCATGAGCGGTGTGCAGCACCTGCTGGGGCGCAAGGGCGCGGCGAAGATCGCGCTCATTCCGCCCGAGGTGCTGCAGGCGCTCAACGACGGCCGGGTGGAGACCGTCAATCTCAACGAATTCCTCGCGCTCGACCTGCCGCGCCTGGCGCGCAGCGTGGCGGGCCACATCGGCCTGGAGGCCCGGGCCGAGCGGCTGGAGGACACGCTGGCCATGCTGGACGCCTTCAAGCCGATGAAGCGCCACGAGCATGTGGCCCGCGCGCTGTACGACCTCGCGGCCGTGCGCCCCGACCGCGATGCCGTGGCGCACGCGCTGGCCACGCATGCCAGCGACGCGGCGCGCTGCTGGGCGGCGCAATGGATTCCCATGTCGGGCCTGGCGCTGGCGGGCCGGCTGCTTGCGGTGCGGCGCTTCGCCGCCGACCGCCATTTCGGCGTGCGCGAGATTGCCTGGATGACGGTGCGCGACGCGGTGATCGGTTCGCTCGACGAGGCGCTGGCGCTGCTGCAGCCCTGGGCCTGCGATCCGGACGAGCGCATCCGCCGTTTCGCCAGCGAGCTCACGCGCCCGCGAGGCGTCTGGTGCGCCCCGATCGAGGCGCTGAAAAACGAGCCCTGGCGCGCGCTGGCGCTGCTGGAGCCGCTGCGCGCCGACCCGAGCCGCTACGTGCAGAACTCGGTGGCCAACTGGCTCAACGATGCCAGCAAGTCGCAGCCCGAATGGGTGCAGCAGACCTGCGATCGCTGGCTGGCGGCAGGGGCCGCGCCGCAGACGGGCTACATCGTGCGCCGGGCGCTGCGGACGCTATCAAAATAATAGCGGCGAATGACCGCTGCACCTGGACATCGGGCCGGTTTGGCATAAAAAATGGCCCCCACGCTCCGCCGCTGCGCGGGTCGCATCCCCCCGAGGGGGCGCTTTTCATCTTGGGGTGGCCCGGCGATGAAAAATGTCTGTTGTCAAGTTCTTTCCGCAATGGCAATGCGGGAAAAAGTTCAAACAGCCCAATGACTTAGGCTGAATCTCAGTGCCTGCATGCCCTTGGCTCTTGATAGGCCAAGGGTCACATGGGGGCATAGCGACGGAAAACCTTGGAGCAACCCGGCGGGCAGACTACAAGGGGCAAGCTTACGGTGATTCAGCATCCCACGGATGCACGGCGCCTCGCCTCCAGTTTCCAGACCCAGGCAATGACGAGCGGGCGGTGGGCCAGAACCCAGCCTCGGCTCAAGGCGTAGCTGGGGCCATGCTGCGGTTGTTGGACTCCTATGGGTTCGGGCGCGTCTGCGCGTATGCGGGCATTCACCGGCGAGTTTGCGCGGCTTCTGAATCAACCATAAAGTTGTTGACTTAGAGCGCACTCTAACTTCTAGGATCACCCCATGGAATATCTTCTGAGCATTGAAGAAGTCGCCAAGCGCACGGGCCTGACGGCCTATACCCTTCGCTACTACGAGCGCATCGGGCTGATCGCCCCGGTCGGTCGTGCGGCTGGAGGCCAGCGGCGCTATGCGGCATCGGATATGGCCTGGATCGAATTCCTGCTGCGCTTGCGAACGACGCATATGCCTATCGGCAAGATGCAGGCGTTTGCAAAGTTACGCGGCGCTGGGGACTCGACGGTGCCGGATCGTCGCCAGATGCTGGAAGAGCACTTGACGGATGTTCTTGCGGAAATTGAAGCGATGAGCCAATCCGCAGTCGCTTTGCAGGCCAAGATCGAGCATTACCGCTCGATGGAGCAGTCCCTGGCGTCCAACTCACCCATGACCCAAGGAACTGCTGATGAACACCCAAGACCGCTACGAGCGCGGACTCGCGAAGTTGAAAGAAATAGACGGGCAAGCCGGTGAACATGTGCTGGAAAGCCTGGAGGACATCGCCCCAGACTTTGCCCGCTACTTGATCGAATTTCCGTTTGGAGACATTTACTCCCGGCCTGGCCTGGATCTGAAAAGCCGAGAAATTGCCGTGGTTGCGGCACTGACGGCGCTGGGCAATGCGGCGCCTCAACTCAAGGTGCATATCCATGGCGCGCTCAATGTCGGCGTGAGCCGCACGGAAGTCGTCGAAACCATCATGCAGATGGCCGTCTATGCGGGCTTTCCGGCCGCACTCAACGGGCTATTTGCCGCCAAGGAAGTCTTCGCGCAGAGGGAGTCGGCATGACCGGATTGATTCATGCGCGGCGGCATGTCGCTCCACCTCCGGGCATTCGGAAACGCCAACTCTTCCTGTGTCTGCTCACATCCTTGATGACCTTGCATATGCCCAGCCAAGCTGTAGCAGCCGAAGCTGCCTACGAAGGATTTCAGTCGCCTGTCGGGATTGCGTCCATCCCTGGAAAGGCCGTCTACGTTTCTGATTGGTCGGCCAACACCGTCACGCGGATTGACCAAAATGGCACGCGCACTGTTGTAGCCAAGGACATTCCCGCAGCGGCAGGGGTGGCCATTGATCAGAAAGGCGCATTGTTCATTGCATCCTATTCGGCGGACTACATCGTGCGCCTCGATTCGGATGGCTCAGTCCGCCGTATCGCGGAGAACCTATCCACCCCAACGGGCATCACCTTTTCCCGAGACGGCCGCTTGCTGGTTGCCAATCGTGGCGCTGGCCAAGTGGTATCGGTGGATGTCTCCAGTGGACGTGCAAGTTTGGTGGCCGATGGCTTCTCGCTGCCTGTCGGTGTCGTCGAAATGGAAGACAGCAGCATCGTGGTTTCGCAATATGGCGGACGGGTAACACGTGTGACTCGTGACGGGCATAAGCAGGAGTTGGGCACATCGTTCAACCGTCCCGGAGTGGGGATTGCAGCGGACGGGCCGAATGCCGTCCTCGTGGTGGACAACGGTGCTGGCGTTGTTCGCCGGGTCACGTTTGACGGAAAGACATCCATCGTTGGAGAGAAGCTATCCGGCAGCGCCGTTGCGCTTGGTAGAGGTATGGCGAATGAATGGCTTGCCGGGGCGTGGGGAACGGGGGCCATCTATCGTCTACGGCCGTAGCCGGATGTGCTGAGGGGAGCGTCAATGGAACTTCGCCATCTACGTTGCTTCCAGGCCGTGGCCGAAGAACTCCACTTCGCCCGCGCTGCGGAGCGCTTGCACATCGACCAGTCGCCCCTGTCCCGCGCCATCAAGGAACTGGAAGAAGACCTGGGCGTGCGGCTGTTCATCCGCAACTCGCGCAGCACCCGCTTGTCGCGTGCCGGGCAGGTCTTCAAGGAGCATGTGCCGCGCATCTTCGCGGCCTTGCAGCAGGCCCGCGACGGGGCCAAGGCGGTTGCGGCGGGCTACGACGGCCAGTTGCGCATTGCGCTGTCCGATGGCATCACGCCGCCGCACCTCGGGGCCTTCCTGGCGAAGTGCCGGGACGATGATCCCGAGGTCGGCATTCAATTGAGCGAAGTCCCGTTGTCGCAGCAGCTCAAGGGTCTACAAGACGATCTGTATGACGCCGGATTCGCGCAGTCCGATGAGGTGGGCGAAGGTCTTCTGGCCGTTCCCGTTTGGCATGATCCGCTGGTCGTGGCTATGCCTGCCACGCATCCCCTGATGGCCTACAAGCGCATCCCGCTGCAAGAGGTCTTGCGTTACCCGCTGTTGATGGGTGACCCGCACCTGTGCGAGGGCTATTGCCGTCAAGTCGCCAAGGTGCTGCGCACGGTCGATCAAGAGCCGCTGGTGGCCGAGGAAGTGGCTTCGCTCGATCTGGCATTGACCCTGGTTTCTGCTGGTTATGCCTTGGCATTTGTCGGGGCTTCGCAGATTGCCGCAAGCCGTTCTCCCGATGTGAGCAGCCGCCCGCTGGCAGGCATATCGCCCACCTTGACCACCTACCTCCTGCGGGCCGATACGGATCCGTCCGAGCCGCTGGCCCGCTTCATCGAGCGCGCCACTGCGGCTCCTCCTGACTCGCGCCCCTGAGCCGATTTCCACGTCTTTGACGCCCTGCTGCCCTGGCGCAGCAGGGCGTTCTGCCGCGTAGGTGGCACGCGGGCAAGCCGCATGGCTGCTGGATCGACACAGTTCGACGGCACGGTGCCGCATTCGGCGTGTGCCGCCCCAACCCCACGTGCAGACTGGCTTGGCGCGCACCGTGGTGCCGCGCCCTTTCATCTTGCCTTCCGCCGCTTCAAGCGCCACGGCACGCAAATTCGGTGCGGTGGCGGCGCGGCATAGCTCGCTATCTGCACATGGGACGGCTGTGCCGTCTGCAGTTCGGCGCGCAGCGTGAATGCACGCGCAATGACAGGCCGGAGACACGCAGCAATGCACGGCGATGGCTTGATGGCGGGCAGTGACGATGCCAGCGGCCATGCTTGCGGCTGGCGTGGTTTTGAAATGCTGCCGCCCCTGTTTTGCGCACGTTTGCGTGCGTAAAACAGGGGCGGAATCTTGGCAGTCCGAATGCAAGGGCGCGGGCCGTTCTATGGCGTGCTGGCGGCGTTTCCCTGGCTGGCTGGCTGCTTGCCCATGACGACGGTTTTGCGGCGGTTCGCCACCAGCTCCGCCGCCTTACGCACCGGGTCATCTTCGGTGTGGACGTAGCGCATGAACATGGCCACGGTCTTGTGCGCGGTCAGCGCCATGCCCACCTTCACCGGGATGCCCGAATTGGCAATGTCGGTCGTTGAACGATGGCGGATACCGTGCGTGCCAACGTGTGTAGCCCCTGCGGCCTTGAGGGCGCGGCTCCAGCCGCCGTAGTACTCGCCTTCGGTGAGTGCCTTGGTCGGGTCGTTGGGCGAGGGCAGGACGTAGGGGCAGCCGTCTTTGCGTGGCGCGGTGGAAAGCAGCCGGTAGGCTTCCTCGCTCATGGGCTTGGACATGCTGCCGGTCTTGCTGTCGGGCCAGACGACGCGACGGTTTTCCAGATCGATCCATTGCCATTGGAGCGAGATGATTTCGGAGCGGCGGCCTGCGAACTCGAATTGCAGACGGATCGCCAGCGGGATGGTGTAGTGCTCCAGTCCTTCCGCTTCCATGTGCTCCAGGTAGCGGAACAGCTTGCCCATGTCTTCGTCGCTAATAAGGTGGGTGGCCTTGCCGTCGGGGTACACCGGAACATGGCGGCAAGGGTTGGTGCCATCGGGCCGGTAGCCCCACACTTCGGCGAGGTTGAACATGCGGCGCATCACGCTGAAGGTGCGGTTCGCGTCGGCGGGCTTGTGGGCCATCTTCTTCATCGCTGCGGCCACGTCGGAACGCTTCACGTCCTGGACTTTGATCCGGCCCAGGATGGGGATGATGTTGCGGTCGATCACGCTTTGGTAGCCTTCCTGCGTGCTGGGCTTGTTGCGCTGCTTGGAGTAGTCCTCCATGAACTTGCCGCACAGTTCCTTGACCGTGGGGGCAGAGCGGGCTGCGGCCTTGGCCGCGCTGGGGTCGCCGCCCCGGCGTACTTCGGCCATCCATTCCTGCGCCAGGGCGCGGGCCTGCTCGACGGTGAGTTCACCGTACAGGCCCAAGGCGGGTTTGCGGCGCTCGCCCGCGTTGGTACGGTATTGGAGCATGAACACCTTGCGGCCCGCTGGTGTAATCTTGCACATGAAACCGGGCACGACGGTATCCCGCAGCTCGACGGCCTGCGCCTGGGGTTGCGCCGCATCGACGGCGGACTTGGTGAGCTTGAGCTTTGCCATGATGACTCCTCGGAAAGACCCGTTTCCCAGGAGCCTCATAGGGGCCATTAGAGGGGAAGGCGGGTCAGGTTTCGGAATGCACCGGCATATGCTGAACCCGCCTAAGTGATTGATAAACCTGCTGTATCTGGCTTCGGCGCAGTCCAGCGCATGGCCGGGCTGGAGTCATCGTGAAATGAAAAAAGGCCGGCAAGCCGGCCTTTGGGTCGGGAAGCGCCGGGTTTACTCGGCCTTGATGCCGCGCATCGCGATCACGCCGCCGAGGATGTTGGTGTCGTTCTTGATGCGGTTGGCCAGGCCCTCGGACGAGGTGCCGGCCACCTGCCAGCCCTGCTGGAACAGCTTGGCGCGGACTTCGGGCGAGCGCGCGATTTCGCTGATCAGGCCCGACAGCTTGGCCACGATCGGCTTGGGCATCGAGGCCGGCGCGGCCGCGGCCGTCCAGATCTCGAGCTGGAAGCCCTGGATGCCGCCTTCGGCCAGGCTGGGCATTTCAGGCACCAGCGGGCTGCGGCCCATGGACGTCACGCCGATGGCCTTGAGCTTGCCGGCGCGCACCTGCGCGGCCGCCAGGGCCGGGGGCAGCAGCGATAGCTGGATCTGGCCGCCGATCATGGCGTTGATCACCTGGGGGTTGCCCGGGTAGGGCACGTGCACCGGGTCGATGTTGGTCTTGGTCTTGAGCAGTTCCATGCCCAGGTGGCCGACCGAGCCCACGCCCACCGAACCGTAGCTCCACTTGGTGCCCGAGTTGCGCGCGGCCAGGAAGAACTCCTGCGTGGTGTTGCCGGGCGCGGTGACCGGCACGGCCAGCACCAGCGGCGCGGTGCCGATCAGGCTGAGCGGCGCCAGGTCCTTCACCGGGTCGTAGGGGGTCTTGGGGTTGAGCAGCTTGGCGATCGTCATGTTGCCGTTGACCATCACGCCGATGGTGTGCTCGTCGGTGGCCTTGGCCACCTGGTCGGCGGCGATGTTGCCGCCGGCACCGATCTTGTTTTCCACGACCACGGGCTGGCCCAGGGCCTTGCTCAGGGGCTCGGCGATGGTGCGGGCCACCAGGTCGGGCGTGGAGCCGCCGGGGAAGCCCACCAGGATGCGGACCGGCTTGGTCGGCCAGGGCGCGGACGGGGCGGCCTTGGTGGCCTTCTGGGCAAGGGCGCCCGTGGAAGCCGCGGCGAGGGCGATCAGGAGCGTGGCGTAGCGGAAGGCGTGACGGCGAAGCATGCAATATCCTTGAAAGTTGGCGGCCCGGCAGAGGGCCGGAGGCGGTTGAGGTGAAGACGGCGGCCCGGGGGCCCGCGCCGCGAAGACAGGTCCGGGCGACGGCCCGGGGCCTTGGCGCCGGATCAGCCTGCAATGCTACCGCGACAACGGGGCCGCAGCATGTGGATGCCCGCAGAAAATTGTTTCAGATGTTGCGCGCCGTCTCAAGAAAACGCCGGGCCGGGTGACTCCGCCCCGGGGGGCGCCCCAAAGCTGGCGACGCGGATGGTCTTGCGCGCATCGGGCTCCATCTGCCGCAGCTCATCCTGCAGGCGGGCCAGCAGCGTCTGCGCGTCCAGCGCGCCGGCCGGCAGCATGGTGATGGCGATGTGGAACTTGAGGCTGGCGCCACCGGGCAGGATGTCCGACTCGCGCAGGCCGCGCGCCACGGCATGCATCGCGATGTCCTGCGTTTCCTGCAGCGTGGTCGGGCCCTCGATCAGCAGCGCGAACTGGTGGTCGCCCACGCGCGCGGCCGTGTCCACGTCGCGCGCCACGGCGCGCAGGCGCGACGCGGCCAGCACCAATGAGCGCTCGGCGGCCTCGCCGCCATGCTCGCGCAGCAGCGCGCCGTGGTTCGACAGGTTCACCAGCAGCAGGCCGCTCTGGTGGTGGTAGCGCACCGCGCGCACCAGCGCGCCCTGCAGGCGCAGCAGCAGGATGCGCGCGTGGGCCAGCCCGGTCAGCGGGTCGGTCTGCGACAGCGCGCGCGCGCGGGCCTGCGCTTCGCGGCGCACCGACAGCCGCCGATGCAGGCCGTAGAACAGGATCGGCGTCTCGATCGCCGAGCCCAGCGTCAGGCCGTACTCGGTGAGGAAGCCCGACGAGATCAGGCCGAAGTTGCGCAGCAGCGGGAACATCGCAGCGATCATCACCGGCAGGAAGCCCAGCGCCACCCAGCGCGCGTCGCGGTCGCCCTCGAACACCGACAGCACGATGACGGACAGCATCACCAGCATGCTGCCCGTCAGCAGCGTGTTGGTGACGGCAAAGCCCTCGCTGGTGGGGAACAGCACGTCGATCAGGCCCGCGGCCACCAGCAGGCCCACCAGCGCCAGCACGAAGCGGTCCAGCGCGGGCGAGAACTGCCGCGGCGTGGTCACCGTGCGCACGAACCACATGCCGGTGGCCGCGGCCATCAGCGGCAGGAAGAACACGCCGGCATTGCTGAGCTGAGGGTAGCCGGGCCACAGGTATTGCGCGGCCACGCCGGTGAAGGCGGCCTGCGCCGCGGCCAGCAGGGCGACGTAGACGGCATAGCTGCCAAAGCCCGAGTCGCGAAAGGCCAGGGCGTTGGCCGCGGCCAGCACCACCACCAGCGCCGCCAGCCCGAAATAGGCGCCCAGGAAGAACTGCTCCTTCTCGTGCTGCGTGGTCATGCGGCTGTCGCTGACGATTTGCAGCCCGGCCGAAAACGGCACGCGCGCATGGATGATCTGCAGGAAGTAGCGGGTGGTTTTCTGCGGCGTGTTCGACAGCGAGAACACCGGGTAGCGCCCGGCCTGCGGCCAGGCCCTGAGCGGCAGGCTGTCGCCGGCCCGCTGCACCACCCAGTGGCCCTGGTCGTCGCGGTAGTAGAGCGTGGCAAGGTCCACGCCGGCCAGCGGCAGCTCGAGCTGCCAGCGCACCGAGGTGTCTTCCATCCGCACGTCAAAGCGCAGCCACAGGGCCTTGCCGTCGATCAGGTGGGGCTGGTCCACATGCCGCAGGCGAAAGGGCAGGCGGGCCTGGCGCTGCTCCAGGGCGTCGATGCCGAGCATGCCGGTTTCGTCGACCCAGAATTCGCTCTCATCCGCGAGGTTGACCAGGGACTGGGTGGCTTCCAGCCGCACCAGCGGCGGCGCGGGAGACGCTTCCTCGGCGAAGACGGCGGACCATGCCAGCCATAAGCACGCCAGGGCAAGAAGGAAACGGACGAGCCGTCGGGGTGTCGGGAGCGGGGGCGCTGAGGGCACGGACGCTATTGTGCCGGGGGGTGTGCCTGGATGAAAGAAACCCGTCGCGGACTTACCACGACGGGCTCCATAAAGTGCCGGCCAGGCGCATTCAGGCGTATTCGGCCAGCGCCTTCTTCATCTTCTTCATCGCGGCCGCCTCGATCTGGCGGATGCGTTCGGCACTCACGCCGTAGTCGGCGGCCAGTTCGTGCAGCGTCATGCCGCCCGAACCGTCGTCATTGACCTTGAGCCAGCGTTCTTCCACGATGCGGCGGCTGCGCTCGTCCAGGCCTTCGAGCGCGGCGGCGATGCCGTCGCTGGCCAGCACGTCGCGCTGGCGCGACTCGATCAGCGCGGTCGGCTCGTGGCGGGCGTCGGCCAGGTAGGCGATCGGGCCGAAGCTGTCCTCGCCGTCGTCCGACGGGCCGGGATCGAGCGTCACGTCGCCGCCCGACAGGCGGGTTTCCATCTCGATCACTTCCTCGCGCTTGACGTTCAGCGTGCGCGCCATGAGCTCGATTTCGCGCTCATTGAGGGTGTCGCGGTGGGTGGCGGCGTCTTCCGCGGCGGCATCGGCCTTGAAACCCTGCTTCATCGAGCGCAGGTTGAAGAACAGCTTGCGCTGGGCCTTGGTGGTGGCCACCTTGACCATGCGCCAGTTCTTCAGGATGTACTCGTGGATTTCGGCCTTGATCCAGTGCAGCGCGTAGCTGACCAGGCGCACGCCCTGGTCGGGGTCGAAGCGCTTGACGGCCTTCATGAGGCCCACGTTGCCCTCCTGGATCAGGTCACCGTGCGGCAGGCCATAGCCCAGGTACTGGCGGGACACGGACACGACCAGCCGCAGGTGCGACAGCACCAGCTTCCCGGCCGCTTCCAGGTCGTTGTTTTCCTTGAATTTTCTGGCGAACTCCTGCTCTTCCTGCAAGGTCAGCAGGGGCAGGCGGTTGGCCACCGAAATATAGGCATCCAGATTGCCGAGCGGGGGCACCACAGCCCACGGATTGGCAACGGCAAGTGCGGTGACAGAGGTTCCAGCCTGATGGGTCATACCAGAATTCCTTTCTCTAGAGATCCATGTTAGCACTCCCTTCGATAGAGTGCTAAATGGAAAGTTCAATCACCTCCATAGCCAGGGTTGTGCCCTGGCCGTGGCCGATGTCGATCTGGAATGTGACTGCGGTCAATCCACCGGTGTTGACCTTCAAATGATTGATTCTCATGGGATTTTCAAGAGCCCGGGCTCTTCTGCCGGAAGACCCGGCGGGAAGCGGGGCTTGCTGGGCGGCCGGACAGCCGGGTCCGGTTAGCGCCGCGCCTGCCCCGCAGGCCAGGCCGCGCCCGGGCACCTGGAATGTGAGCCGGCCCTAACCTAATGCACAGGCTCCGGCACGGCATGGGCGGTGCCGCCGGTGGTCAGCGCGACGGCGACGGCCGCCGCAGGGTTCATGCTGTCGACCATGGAACTCGGGATCAGGATGGTCGTTCCGCGCTCCTTGGTGGTCTCGTAGATGATGTTCATGGCGCGCAGCTGCAGCGCGCCCGGCTGGTTGGCATAGATGCGGGCCGCCTCCACGAACTTGCCGGCGATCTCCGCCTCGGCCGTTCCCAGGATGATGCGGGCCTGCTTCTCGCGCTCGGCCTGGGCCTGGCGCGACATCGCGTCCTGCAGCGCCACCGGGATCGCCACGTCCCGGATCTCGACCGAGCTGACCGTCACACCCCATTCGACGGTCTTGCGCCCGATGTCCTCGCACAGCTGGCGGTCGGCCGCCCGGCGGTCGGACAGCAGCGCCGCCAGCAGCGACGACCCGATCATTTCGCGCAGCGAGGTTTGCGCCACGCGGTCGATGGCCTGCCGGTAGTCCGTGATCGCCAGCGCCGCCTTCTGCGCGTTGTGCACGCGCCAGAAGATGATGGCGTCGACGTTCACCGGCACGGTGTCCCGGGTCAGCGCCTGCTCGGCATTGAAGGCAGTGGTCTGGATGCGCTCGTCGATCACGGCGACCACGTTGTCCACGATCGGGATGATCATGAACAGCCCGGGGCCCTTGACGCCCTGCAGCTTGCCGGCGCGCAGCACCACGAACTTCTGCCAGGTGTTGGCCATTTTCAGGGACAGCGCGACGAGGGCCGCGGCCACCCCGAAGGCGATGCCCAGGCCCAGCCAGCCCAGGGTGGCGAGCAGTGCGCCGAGGGCGCCCAGCACGGCGACGATGAAGAGGGTGATCATGTTCATGGCATCACTCCTGTGAACAGGATCAGCATGCCCGCGGCGCAAGGCCGCGTCTGTGCGCTATCGCACGCTGGCGGGCCGGCCGCCTGTGCGGCAGAGCCGGCGCGGGAGTAGACTGGTTGGCCGGACTGCCCAGGAGATGTCGATGGCCCCCGCTGCCGATCCGCGACACAACCGGCTGCTTGCGGCGCTGCCGCCGGCCGAGTGGGCGCGCTGGCAGGCACTGCTGGAGCCTGTGGCGCTGCCGCTGGGCACGGTGCTCTGCGAATCCGGCGCCAAGCCGGCGCATGTGTACTTCCCGACCACGGCGATCGTCTCGCTGCTCCATGTGCTGGCCGACGGCGCGTCGGCCGAGATCGCCGTCGTCGGCAACGAGGGCATGGTCGGCATCTCGCTGTTCATGGGCGGCGGGTCGACCCCCAGCCGCGCGGTGGTGCAAAGCGCCGGCCAGGGCTGGCGCCTGCGGGCGGGCCTGCTGCTGCAGGAGTTCGAGCAGGCCGGCCCCGTGCTGCATCTGCTGCTGCGCTACACCCAGGCCCTGATCACCCAGATGGCGCAGACCGCCGTGTGCAACCGCCACCATTCGCTGGACCAGCAGCTTTGCCGCTGGCTGCTGCTGAGCCTGGACCGCCTGCCGTCCAGCGAGCTGGCGATGACGCAGGAACTCATCGCCAACATGCTGGGCGTGCGCCGCGAGGGCGTGACCGAGGCGGCCGGCCACCTGCAGGCTGCCGGGCTGATCCGCTACCAGCGCGGCCACATCACCGTGCTCGACCGGCACGGGCTCGAGCAGCGGACCTGCGAATGCTATGCCGTGGTGAAGAAGGAGTACGACCGCCTGCTGCCGCCGTAGCCCGCGCGTGCGGCGCCTGGGCGTGCGGGGCGTGGGCTCACCAGAGCGCCGAGTCGCGCAGGGCGAGGTGCTTGCGGCGCGCCTGTTTGCGGCGGCGCAGCAGGGTGCCGGCCGCCAGGGCCGCCAGAACCAGGACGGCCAGGGTCCACTCCAGGGTGGACAGATCGCGGCCCAGCAGGGAGGCCATGAGCCAGCCCAGTCCCTGCAGGCCCAACCAGATCAGCGCCAGCACCAGGGCGCTTGCCAAAATTCCTCGAAACATGCTCCGTGCCTTTCACACAATCGACAGCCCCTCGATGGCCAAGACTGAGCAAACGGTCAAAGAGGGCGCGTGATTCTCGCATCCTTGCGCGAGGGGGCCGGGGCGAGGGGACATCGCCGCCCGTGCCGCGCCGCGCAGGCACGGCGCCGAGGTTGCAGAAGTTAGCGGTGGCTTACCAGCGGATGCCAAGCCGGCTGAACAGCTTGCTCAGCACGAACAGCGGCCCCACCCACAGGTATTGCAGGTCCTCGAAGAAGGACGGCTTCTTGCCCTCGATCTTGTGGCCGATGAACTGGAAGATCCAGGCCACGACGAAGATGGCGAGCGACAGCTTGAAGGCCATCGCGCCCATGGCCAGCACCAGGGCCAGCAGCAGGCCCGACCACAGCACCATGGTGACGAGGAACACCACCGACAGCCGGGCGTAGTACACCACGCTGGCCGCGAGGAAGGCATAGGCCACCCAGGGATGCGCGGCGTACATCATGCCCACGATGCTGAGCATGATGGCCGGGATGGCCACGAAGTGGATCAGCTCGTTGGTCGGGTTGCGGTGGCTCTCGCCGTAGTGGGCGAGCAGCTGGTCCACCCGGCGTGTGCCGGCGGCGGGGGCGTGGGTGTCGGCGGCGGTCGTCATGGGGCTGTCTCCTGGGCTGTATTCTTGGAACAATGACCTGATTCTGGAGGTCCGCGGCCATGCAAGACAGTCAAAAATACGACATTTGGAGCGTCGCCACCACCGTGGCAACCCTTGAGGACGCGCACCGCCTGGCGCGCGAGGTGCTGGCGCAGCAGCTTGCCGCCTGCGCGCAGATCGAGCCGATCGAATCGCTGTACCCCTGGCAGGGGCGGCTGTGCGAGGAGCGCGAATTCCGGCTCACGTTCAAGACCGCCCCGGCGGCCCGCACGGCGCTGGAGCGCTGGCTGAAGGCGCATCACCCCTACGAGCTGCCGCAGATCGTTGCTATGAAATACATAGCAGACAAAGACTATGCCGCCTGGACCTTGGCCCAATTGGGGCCGCAATCTGGCGCCTGACAGGCCGCGCCGGGGCAATGCGGGCAAAATCCTTTCCAGACCCACTGAACGCTTTCATTCCCCCATGCTCAGCACACCCGCCGCCCGCGCTCCCCTGCACACCCGAACCATCACCTTCCGCGGCTATGCCCGCGAGGACGGGCTGTGGGATATGGAGGGCGAGCTGCACGACAGCAAGCACTACAGCTACGCCAGCGGCAGCCGCTCCATGCCCGCGGGCACGCCGATCCACCACATGCACCTGCGCGCGACGGTGGACGACCGCCTCTGCATCCATGACATCGAAACCTCGATGGAGAGCACGCCGTTCGGCGAATGCCGGTCCGCCGATGCCACCATGAAACGCATGATCGGCCAGACCATGGGCCCCGGCTGGCGCCAGGCGATCGACCGCGCCATCGGCGGCGTGCAGGGCTGCACCCACCTGCGCGAGCTGCTGTTCAACCTGGCGACGGCGGCCTTCCAGACCATCCCGCATGCGCGCGAGGTGCGGCGCCGCGAGGCCGGGCAGCCGGCCGTCGAGGGCGGCGATCCGCCGTTCTACATGGGCAAGTGCATGACCTGGGACTTCAACGGCCCGGTGGTGGCGCGCGTGGCGCCGCAATTCGTGGGCTGGGCAAAGCCGGGGCGCAAGCCTGATTGATTTGCTGCTGCGATAGGCGGGCGCCGTGCCTGTGCCGCACGCCTGTACCGCGCCTGCGCCCAAGCGTGCGCCCAGGCAGCGCGGCCCTCGCCGCAGCCCCCTGCGGGGTGAGCCGCTGCAGTACTCAAAACAGGCGAACCGGATGGGCTCGGGTTTGACAACGGCGGTCCGTTGAGACCTCGCAGCCTGTTTTTCCGTGCTTCGCGCCTGCGGCTCTGATTGGGCCGCGCGGCCTGGGCGCACGCTTGGGCGCGAGAGGAGATGGTGGTCCGCGAAAGAGCTTGGGAACGCAGGGGCGCAGGGGCGCAGGGGCGCAGGCATTTTCATTAGGCGCGCAACCCGCCCGCTCGCCCAAAGCCTGCTGCCGGGGCGCAGCGCTTGCGCCACCGATCAAGAGCTCCGGGCGCGAAGCGCGGAAAAACGGGCCAGGCCATCGCAGCGGACGACAAGTGTCAAACCCAAGCCACTGAGGCCCGCCCGTTTTGAGCACTGCAGCGGCTCACCCGAAGGGGCCGGGGCTCTGGTGGCGCAAGCGCTGCGCCCCGGCGGCAGGCGCTTCGCCGGAGGAAAACCTCCAACCAAGAATCAAGCCAGCAAAATCAAGCCAGCAAAGCCTGCGCAAACTCCCGAGCGCTGAAGGTTTCCAGGTCTTCGAGCTTCTCGCCCACGCCGATGAAATAGACGGGGACCGGCCGCAAGTCCGGGTGAATCTGGGTGCGCTCGCGCGCCCAGAGGGCAATGGCAGCCAGCACGCCGCCCTTGGCCGTGCCGTCAAGCTTGGTCACGATCAGGCCGGTGAGCTGCAGCGCGTCGTCGAAGGCGCGCACCTGGGCCAATGCGTTCTGGCCGGTGTTGCCGTCGATCACCAGCAGCACCTCGTGCGGTGCCGTGGCATCGGCCTTGGTCACCACCCGCTTGATCTTGCGCAGCTCCTCCATCAAATGCAGTTGCGTCGGCAGGCGCCCGGCCGTGTCCACCAGCACCACGTCCTTGCCGCGCGCCCGGCCCGCGGTGACGGCGTCGAAGCTCACGGCGGCCGGGTCGCCGCCTTCCTGGCTGACGATCTCCACGGTGTTGCGGTCGGCCCAGACGCCAAGCTGCTCGCGCGCCGCGGCGCGGAAGGTGTCGGCCGCGGCCAGCAGCACCGAGGCGCCCTCGGCCGACAGGTGGCGCGTGAGCTTGCCGATCGAGGTGGTCTTGCCCGCGCCGTTGACGCCCGCCACCATGATCACGGTGGGCTTGTGCTGGCCGATCACCAGCGGCTTCTCCAGCGGCGCCAGCAGCTCGGCGATGGCGTCGGCCAGCAGGCCCTTGACGGCGGCCGGGTCGGTGGTCTTGGTTTCCTTGACGCGCCGCCGCAGATCGTCCAGCAGGTGCTGGGTGGCCTTGACGCCGGTGTCGGCCATCAGCAGGGCGGCTTCCAGCTCTTCATACAGCGCATCGTCGATCTGCGTGCCGGTGAACACGGTGGCGATGCTCGAGCCGGTCTTGCGCAAGCCGGCCTTGAGCTTGTCGAGCCAGCCCTTGCGCGAGGGCTCGGGCGCGGCGGGCGCCGGGCTGGCAGCCACGGCGGGCGCGACGGCCGGCGGCACGGAAACGGGGGCTGCGGCGTCGGGCAGCGCGGTGGGAGCAGGGGGGGCGGGCGGTGCTTTTTTCTTGAAGAAACTGAACATTGGGCGGTTTTCTAGAATCACACCATTCTATGAAACGACTTCTCCCAGCCCTTTCCTTCGTCCTGGGATTGGCCTTCACGGCCGGCGCCAGCGCCCAGACCCCCGTCAAAACCGAACAATTCACCCTCGCCAACGGCATGACGCTGATCGTCAAGCCCGACCGGCGCGCGCCCACGGCCGTGCACATGGTCTGGGTGCGCGTGGGCTCGCTGGACGAGGTGGACGGCACCTCGGGCGTGGCGCATGCGCTGGAGCACATGATGTTCAAGGGCACGCCGACGCTGCCGCCGGGCGAGTTCTCGCGCCGCGTGGCGGCGCTGGGCGGGCGCGAGAACGCCTTCACCACGCGCGATTACACCGGCTACTACCAGCAGATCCCGGCCGGCCGGCTGGAGGATGTGATGAAGCTCGAAGCCGACCGCTTCGCGCACAACCAGTGGCCTGACGAGGAGTTCCGCAAGGAGATCGAGGTGGTCAAGGAGGAGCGCCGCATGCGCACCGAGGACGTGCCGCGCTCGCTGCTGTACGAGCAGCTCAATGCCGCGGCCTTCATCGCCTCGCCCTACCACCGCCCGGTGGTGGGCTGGATGAGCGACCTCGACGCCATGACGCCCGACGACGTGCGCGACTTCCACCGCCGCTGGTACGTGCCGGCCAACGCCACCGTGGTGGTGGTGGGCGACGTGGAGCCGGCCCAGGTGCATCGCCTGGCCGAGAAATACTACGGCGGCATCCCGGCGCGCGCCGTGCCCGCGCGCAAGCCGCGCACCGAGCCCGTGCAGGCGGGCATCCGCCGCCTCGAATTCAAGGCGCCGGCCGAGCAGGCCTACGTGACGCTGGCGTTCCGCGTGCCGCAACTGGCCTCGCTCACGGCGCCCCAGCCGTCCGACGAGGACGCGCTTGCCCTCACGGTGCTGGCGGCCGTGCTCGACGGCTACGAGGGCGCGCGGCTGGCCCGCGCGCTGACCCAGGGGCCCGACCGCGTGGCCGACAGCGCCGGCGCGGGCAACGGCCTGTTCGGGCGCGGGCCGCAACTCTTTGTGCTGGATGGCGTGCCGGCGCAGGGCAAGACCGCGGAACAGGTCGAGGCCGCGCTGCGCGCCCAGGTGGCGCTGGTGGCGCGCGAGGGCGTGAGCGAGGCCGAGCTCAACCGCGTCAAGACGCAGTGGGTGGCCGGCGAGGTCTACAAGCTCGACTCGCTGATGAACCAGGCGCGCGAACTCGGCAGCTACTGGATCCAGGGCCAGCCGCTGGACGCCGGCGAGCGCCTGATCCAGCGCCTGCGCGCCGTCACGGCGCAGCAGGTGCAGGCGGTGGCGGCGCGCTACTTCGGCGACGACCAGCTCACCGTCGCCACGCTGCGCCCGCAGCCTCTGGACAAGAACCGCGCGCCGCGCCCGGCGGCACCCGGCGCCGCGGGAGAGATGCGATGAACCCGAGCACTATGAAAACAATAGCAAAGAACAACCGCTGCACCTGGACGTTGGCCGCTTTTCTCTCATTTTTCGGGATGAATGCCGCTTTCGCGGCCCTGCCGATCCAGCACTGGACCCAGGCCAGCGGCGCGCAGGTCTATCTGGTCGAGAGCCCGGGCATCCCGATGCTGGACGTGCAGATCGACTTCGACGCCGGCGCCCGCCGCGACCCGGCCCCGCAGGCCGGCTTGGCCAGCGTCACCGCCGACATGGCTTCCAAGGGGCTGCTGGCGCGCGGCGCCGAGCCGGCGCTCGACGAGAACGCGCTGAGCCAGGCCTGGGCCGACCTCGGCGCCTCGTTCGGCGCCGGCGCGGGCAACGACCGCATGAGCTTCTCGCTGCGCTCGCTGACCTACCCCGACCTGCTGGACCGCGCCGTGCGGCTGGCCGCGCGCCAGCTTGGCGAACCCGCGTTTCCCGAGGCCGTCTGGCTGCGCGAGCGCGCGCGCCTGAACGCCGCGCTCAAGGAGGCCAACACCCGCCCGGCCACCCTGGCCGGCCGCGCCTTCGCCCAGGCCGTCTACGGCGGCCACCCCTACGGCCAGGAGATGACCGAGGACAGCCTCGCGCGCATCGGCGTGGCCGACATGCGCGCCTTCTACGGCGGCCTGATCGCGCCCTGCCGCGCCAAGGTGAGCCTGGTCGGCGCGGTCACGCGCGCGCAGGCCGATGCGCTGGTGCAAACCCTGCTGTCGCGCCTGCCCCAGCCTGCTGCCTGCGCGCCGCTGCCTGTACTGCCCGAGGTGTCGCCGCTGGCCGCCGCGCGCGAGCAGCGCATCCCGTTCGCCTCGGCCCAGGCCCAGGTGCTGATCGGCCAGCCGGGCTACCGGCGCAACGACCCCGACTTCTTCGCGCTCACCGTGGGCAACTACATCCTGGGCGGCGGCGGCTTCGTCTCGCGCCTGACCTCCGAGGTGCGCGAGAAGCGGGCCCTGAGCTACAGCGTCTACAGCTACTTCGCGCCCGGCCTGCATGCGGGCGCCTTCACCGTAGGCCTGCAGACCCGGCCCGACCAGGCCGACGCGGCGGTGCGCGTGGCGCGCGAGGTGGTTGCCAAGTTCGTGGCCGAGGGGCCGACCGAGGCCGAGCTCAAGGCCGCCAAGGACAACCTGATCGGCGGCTTCGCGCTGCGCATCGACAGCAACCGCAAGCTGCTGGACAACGTGGCCAACATCGCCTGGAACGGGCTGCCGCTGAACTACCTCGACACCTGGACGCAGCAGGTCGGCCAGGTCAGCGCGGCCCAGATCAAGGCCGCCTTCGCGCGCAAGCTGCAGCCCGAGCGCATGGTGACCGTGGTGCTGGGCGGCACGCCCTGAATCGGAAACGCGGCCGCCCGCGGCCCGCGGTGCGCCACAATGGCGGCGACATGACTTCTCCCGACACCCAACCGCGCCGCGCGCCGGCCCCGAAGGGCCGCCCCAAGGGCAGCCGCCCGGCGCCGGCCGCGGCGCCGCACGAGGTGCGCATCATCGGCGGCCAGTGGAAGCGCAGCAAGCTGCCGGTGGCCGACCGGCCCGGCCTGCGCCCCACGCCCGACCGCGTGCGCGAAACCCTGTTCAACTGGCTCGGCCAGGACCTCACGGGCTGGCGCTGCATCGATGCCTTCGCCGGCAGCGGCGCCCTGGGCTTCGAGGCCGCCTCGCGCGGCGCGGCCGAGGTGCTGATGCTGGAGCAGGACGCGGCGCTGGTGGCGCGGCTTGCGGCCGTCAAGACCCGGCTGGGCGCCGCGGCGGTGCGCATCGAGCGCGGCGACGGCGTGGCGGCGCTCGGGCGCGCCGCGCCGGGCTCGGTCGACCTGGTGTTTCTCGACCCCCCGTTCGAGGCGGAGGCGCTGTTCGCGCCGGCGCTGCGGGCGGCCCGGACTGCGCTGCGGGCCGATGGCCTGGTCTACCTCGAGGCGCCCCGGCCCTGGGACGCCGACGCGCTGGCCGCCCACGGTCTGCAGCCGCACCGCCACCTGAAAGCCGGGGCCGTGCACGCCCATTTGTTACGGCATCTGTAACGGCGGGCATAATGCACTGCAACAAAACCGTCATGAACGTGTTGAGGAGAAGGGCTCATGTCCAACGTCGTTGCCGTCTATCCCGGGACCTTTGACCCCATGACCCTGGGCCACGAAGACGTGGTCCGGCGGGCCACGCAGTTGTTCGACCGCGTGATTGTGGCGGTGGCCGCCGGCCACCATAAGAAGGCCTTGTTCACCTTGCAGGAGCGCATCGAGATGGCGCGCGAGGTGGTGAGCCGCTATCCGCAGGTGGAAGTGGAGAGCTTCTCCGGCCTGCTGCGCGACTTCGTGGTGCAGCGCGGCGGCAAGGCCATGGTGCGCGGCCTGCGCGCCGTGACCGACTTCGACTACGAGTTCCAGCTCGCCGGCATGAACCGCAGCCTGATGCCCGACGTGGAGACCGTGTTCCTCACGCCCAGCGACAAGTACCAGTTCATCTCCAGCACCTTCGTGCGCGAGATCGCGGTGCTGGGTGGCGAGGTCGACAAGTTCGTCTCGGCCTCGGTGCAGCAGCGCCTGGCCGAGAAGGTGCGCAGCCTGGGCCGCGAGTAAGGCGGCAAAGGCATCGGCCGCCGGGCGCTCAGCGCCGCAGCGCGGCGGCGATCCAGAAGGCCAGCGCCACGGCCAGCGCCGTCCAGACGAGCACGATCACGACCGCCCCCACGAAGCTGCGCGGCTTGGCCGCCGGCCGGGCCATCCAGGCCTCGGCCTGCTGGCGGGACTCCAGCAAGACCTGGGGCGGCAGCAGGCGCAGGGTCAGCCAGATCAGGGCCGGAAGCAGGATGACGTCGTCCAGGTAGCCGAGCACCGGAATGAAGTCGGGGATCAGGTCGATCGGGCTGAGCGCATAGGCCAGCACGAAAGCGCCCAGCGCCTTGGCGTACCAGGGGGTGTCCGGATGCGTTCGGGCGAACCACAGCGTCATCGCATCGCGCTTGATGCGCCTGGCCCAGCTTCGTGCCGTGTTCAGGAAACCCATCGACGGCCCGGCTTCAAGGCCGGGACGGATTCACCCGTGCCAGCCACGCCAGCAGCGTGGCGTTCACCTCGTCCGGCTTTTCCATCGTCAGCATGTGGCCGCACTGCGGCAGCAGCACCAGCTCGGCACCGGGGACCAGGGCCGCGATCTCGCGCGCGCACTCCGGCGGGGTGAGCTGGTCGGCCTCGCCGCACATCACCAGCGTGGGGCAGCGCAGCTGCGGCAGGTGGGCGCGCGCATCGGGCCGCGCGATCACGGCGCGGTTCTGGCGGATCAGCTGCTCGGCGCCCGCGCCCAGCACGAAGTCCAGGTAGGCCTGCACCAGCGCCGGGTCGTTGGCCTGCTGCGGGGCGAAGGCAAAGCCCACGTTGGGCCGGATCACTTCCTCGGCGCGCCCCTGGCGGAACAGCTCGATCGCGCTCTCGCGCAGCGCGCGCATGTCGTCGGTCTCGGGCCGCGCGCTGGTGCCCAGCAGGGCCAGGCCCCGGACGCGCTGCGGCGCCTGGCGTGCCGTCTCCATCGCCACCATGCCGCCCATCGACGCGCCGCACAGGATCAGCTCGCCGCCATGCTCCTCCAGCAGGGCGCGGGCCATGGCCTCGACCGTTTCGGCGCGCGTGTGGACGTCGGTGACGACGGGGCTCAGGGCGGCGGGCAGCGCGGCCAGTTGCGCCTGCCACATCGTGGCGTCGCCGGCCAGGCCGGGGATCAGGATCAGTCGGGGCATGGGGAAATTTTCCTTTCGGGGGCGATTCTGTCATCCCCGGCATGACGCCAAACCGCGCCCGGCTACAGATCGAGCGCCCGGCTGCGCGACAGCGCCTCAAGCGCATGGGCGGTGGCGGCGGCCTCGTCCGGGCCGATGGCCCGCGTGGCCTCGCGGCACACGGCCTGCACTGTCTCGAGCGCGCCTTGCAGCAGTGCCTGGCCTGCCGGGCGCAGCACGGCCTCGCCGGCGCGCCGCCCCGCGGCGCCGGGCACGCGGTCGAGCAGCCCGGTCTTCTCCAGCGGCAGCAGCCGGCGCACGGCAGCCGAGAGCGTGAGCCCCAGCGGCCGCGCGAGTTCGTCCACCGGCAGGCGGCGCCCCTCGGCGAGCGCCAGCCGGTGCAGCAGCAGGAAGTCGCCGAAGCTCAGGCCATGGAAGGTGCCGAGCTCGTCGTCCAGCTTGAAGCCGAGCCGCGCATGGGCCTCGGCCAGCCGCAGGCCCAGGGTGAGTGCGTCGGTCATGGCGCCTCCTTGGTGTGGGCCGGGCCCGGGCGGCCGTTGTAGCCGGCCGGCCCGTGGCAGGGGAGTTCTTCGCGCCACAGCGCCAGGGCGTCGGCGAGTTCCGCCGGGTAGTCGAACTGCGGGTCGTCGCGTTCCTTGAGGCGCTCCAGCACCTCGAAGCTGAACTGGTCGGCGCCGCAGGCGATCCAGTCGCGCTGCAGCTCCTTGTTGCGGTGCGAGCGCAGCTGCAGCTCGAAGCGGTGCCGGTTCATCGCGCCCGGCAGGTTCATGCTGGCATCGACGTAGAGGCGGCCGTTGGCGTGGTTCCGGATCAGGAACACGCCCATGGGAACCCGGGCGGCCTTGTATTGCCGGGTGAGGGTGCGCTTGTCGTTCATGGGAGGTCGGGTGAGGAAAGGGAGGGGTCTAATTTTACCCGGATTAAATATTACCATCAATATTGCCCGGATTTAATTGGGGAGACCCGCCGCCCTCACCCTGCCGGATCGGCTTGGCGCCCGCGCCGCAGGGCAGGAGCAGGGCCAGCGTGGATGGCCGGCGGCCTCGCGATCAGCCCGGCGGTCGGCCCGCAGCGCTTCGGCGCCGGGTTTTCAAGGAAATACCGGCCGATGTCCTTGTCGGGCGGTCATCGGGTGCTATGGATTTAATAGCAACCCATGCCTGCCGGCACCGGTCGCGTACGCCACCTGGCGTATTGGCGCGGCCCGGGGGCGAACCTAGCATGAACCTGTCCGCTGAATGGCGTCCGGGAGGGCGGCGACAGCGAACCCCGTCCATCCCCTTTGTTCGTTCCTCACTTGGAGAAGCCACATGCAACGCCGGTTCACCCTCAAGGCCCTCGCGGCCGCCACCGCCCTGGCCAGCCTTAGCGCTTTGCCAGCCCATGCCGCCGACACCATCAAGGTGGGCGTGCTGCACAGCCTCTCAGGCACCATGGCGATCTCGGAAACCGTGCTCAAGGACACGGTGCTGATGGCCATCGACGACATCAACAAGAAGGGCGGCGTGCTGGGCAAGCAGCTCGAGCCCGTGGTGGTCGACCCGGCTTCCAACTGGCCGCTGTTCGCCGAGAAGACCAAGCAGCTGCTCGGCCAGGACAAGGTTTCGGTGATCTTCGGCTGCTGGACCTCGGTGTCGCGCAAGTCGGTGCTGCCGGTGGTCGAGGAAATGAACGGCCTGCTGTTCTACCCGGTGCAGTACGAGGGTGAAGAGCTCTCCAAGAACGTGTTCTACACCGGCGCCGCGCCCAACCAGCAGGCCATTCCGGCGGTGGACTACCTGATGAGCAAGGAAGGCGGCGGTGCCAAGCGCTGGGTGCTGCTGGGCACCGACTACGTCTACCCGCGCACCACCAACAAGATCCTGCGCGCCTACCTCAAGAGCAAGGGCGTGGCCGACAAGGACATCGACGAGAAGTACACGCCCTTCGGCCACAGCGACTACCAGACCATCGTGGCCGACATCAAGAAGTTCTCGGCCGGCGGCAAGACGGCGGTGGTCTCCACCATCAACGGCGACTCCAACGTGCCGTTCTACAAGGAACTGGGCAACGCCGGCCTCAAGGCCAAGGACGTGCCGGTGGTGGCCTTCTCGGTCGGTGAGGAAGAGCTGCGCGGCGTGGACACCAAGCCGCTGGTCGGCCACCTCGCTGCCTGGAACTACTTCATGAGCCTGAAGAACCCGACCAACACTGAGTTCATCAAGCAGTGGAGCGACTACGCCAAGGCCAAGAAGATTCCCGGCCACATGGACAAGCCGCTGACCAACGACCCGATGGAAGCCACCTGGATCGGCATCCACATGTGGAAGCAGGCGGTGGAGAAGGCCAAGTCCACCGACACCGACAAGGTGATCGCCGCCATGGCGGGCCAGACCTTCAAGGCGCCCTCGGGCATCGTCTCCAAGATGGACGAGAAGAACCACCACCTGCACAAGAGCGTGTTCATCGGCGAGATCAAGGCCGACGGCCAGTTCAACGTGGTGTGGAAGACGCCCGGCCCGGTCAAGGCCAAGCCGTGGAGCCCGTACATCGAAGGCAACGACAAGAAGAAGGACGAGCCGGACGGCAAATCCAAGATGTGATCCTGGCACACCCCCAGGCAGTGCGCATTCCGTGCGCTGCGCCTCCCCCTCGCGAGGGGCAACACCCGCGGCCCGGCCAAGCCGCCTCCGCGGTGTTTCCCGAAGCGCCGGGGAGGCTCCCGGGGGCTTCGATCCCATCTGGCGGGCCGGCTCCTCGTTCCTGACATGGGGCCCGCCTGTTTGAAGTACCTACCCCGGAGCACCGCAAGGTTTTCGCCATGTTCAGGCTATTTGTCACCACCGCCCTGGCCGCACTCGCGCTGGCGGCCGGCAGCGCGCAGGCGCTCACCGCCGGGGAAGCCCGGGCCATCGCGTCCGGTGAATCGGAGTCGCGCATCGACGCGCTCAATAAGGCAGTGCTCACCGCCGACGAGAAAACCCGCGCCTTCCTGCAGGCGCTCGCGGACGACGCCGTCAAGCTCACCGACAGGCAGGTGATCGTCATCCGGAACGACAAGGGCTACGACCCCGTCACCGGCGCCGAAGTGAAGGTGCCGGGCGATGCGGAAGACGTGGTCAACAACAACCTCATGCGCAGCGCCATCGACAGCGCCATGGCCGCCCTGCACCTGGGCGATCCCGACGACAAGGTGCGCGCCGCGGCCGTCAAGGCGCTGGTGACCAGCCCCGACGAATCGCGCCTGCCGCTGCTGGACAAGGCGCTGGCCGCCGAGCAGAACGTGGGCATCAAGGCCCAGCTCGAACTGGCGCGCGCCGCTACGCTGCTGGCCAGCAGCGACAAGGCCCGGCGCCTGGAGGCCGTGCAGGCCCTGGGCCAGAGCCGCAACCCGGCCACCAAGCTACTGCTCAACGAACGCCTGGCCGACGAAACCGACGCCGACGTCAAGGCCGGCCTGCAGGCCGCCATCAAGAACATCCAGGCATCGCTGGTGTGGGGCGACCGCATCAACGCCGTCTTCAGCGGCATCAGCCTGGGCTCGGTGCTGCTGCTGGCCGCGCTGGGCCTGGCCATCACCTACGGGCTGATGGGCGTGATCAACATGGCGCACGGCGAGCTGATGATGATCGGCGCCTATGCCACCTACGTGATGCAGGGCCTGTTCCAGAAGTACCTGCCCGAATCGCTGTTCGACGGCTACCTGATCGCCGCGATTCCCGTGTCGTTTCTGGCCTCGGCCCTGGTCGGCGCGCTGCTGGAGCGCGGCGTGATCCGCTTCCTCTACGGCCGGCCGCTGGAGACGCTGCTGGCCACCTGGGGCATCAGCCTGATGCTGCAGCAGGGGGTGCGCACGATCTTCGGCGCGCAGAACGTGGGCGTGGAGAACCCGGCCTGGATGAGCGGCGGCTTCACGATGCTGAGCAACGTCACGCTGCCGTGGAACCGCATCTGCATCATCGTGTTCGCGGCGCTGGTGCTGCTGGCCGTGGCCTGGCTGATCGGCCGGACGCGCCTGGGCCTGTTCGTGCGCGGCGTCACGCAGAACCGGCCCATTGCCTCGTGCATGGGCGTGAACACGGCGCGCATCGACACCTACGCCTTCGCGCTCGGCTCCGGCATCGCCGGCCTGGCGGGCTGCGCCCTGAGCCAGATCGGCAACGTGGGGCCCGACCTGGGGCAGGGCTACATCGTGGACTCGTTCATGGTGGTGGTGCTCGGCGGCGTGGGCCAACTGGCCGGCACCGTGTATGCGGCGCTGGGCCTGGGCATCCTCAACAAGTTCATCGAGGGCTGGGCCGGCGCGGTGCTGGCCAAGATCGCGGTGCTGGTCTTCATCATCATCTTCATTCAAAAGAGACCTCAGGGCATCTTCGCTGCCAAGGGCCGGAGTGCAGAGGCATGAGCAAGGTCTTACTTCCCACCAAAGGCCCGCTGCTGGGCGGCAAGGGCTGGACGGCTTTCTTCGCCGCGCTGATCGCTGTCTGCGCCGTGGCACCACTGCTCAACCTCGTGGTGCCCGCCGGCAGCGCCTTCCACATGAGCGACTACGCGGTTGCCCTGCTCGGCAAGATCATGTGCTACGCCATCTGCGCGCTCGCGATGGACCTGATCTGGGGCTACACCGGCATCCTGTCGCTGGGCCACGGCCTGTTCTTCGCGCTCGGCGGCTATGCCATGGGCATGTACCTGATGCGCCAGATTGGCCGCGACGGCAACTACCACAGCGACCTGCCGGACTTCATGGTGTTCCTGGACTGGAAGGAACTGCCCTGGCACTGGCTGCTGTCGGGCAGCTTCGGCGCCACGCTGGTGCTGGTCGTCGCGGTGCCGGGGCTGGTGGCCCTCGTGTTCGGCTTCTTCGCCTTCCGCTCGCGCATCAAGGGCGTGTATTTCTCCATCATCACGCAGGCCATGACCTACGCCGCCATGCTGCTGTTCTTTCGCAACGAGACCGGCTTCGGCGGCAACAACGGCTTCACCGATTTCAAGCGCATCCTCGGCATCCCGATCGCCACGCAGCAGATGCGCATGACACTGTTCGTGCTGACGGGGCTCACGCTGCTGGGCTTCTTCCTGCTGGCCCGCTGGCTGGTGGGCAGCAAGTTCGGCCGCGTGCTGCAGGCCATCCGTGATGCCGAGACGCGCGTCATGTTCTCGGGCTACAACCCGCTGCCCTACAAGCTCACCATCTGGGTCATCTCGGCCATGATGTGCGGCGTGGCCGGCGCGCTGTACGTGCCGCAGGTGGGCATCATCAACCCGGGCGAGATGAGCACCGCCGCCTCGATCGAGATCGCGGTCTGGACGGCGGTGGGCGGGCGCGCCACGCTGATCGGCCCCATCGTCGGCGCCTTCGTCGTCAACGGCGCCAAGAGCTGGCTCACCGTCACGGCGCCGGAGTACTGGCTGTATTTCCTGGGCGCGCTGTTCATCGTGGTCACCCTGTTCCTGCCGCAGGGCCTCGCCGGCCTCGCGCGCAGGCTGGCCAGCCGCAAGGCGGCCGCACCCTCGCCGGCCGAGCCGCCCGCTGCGGCCGGCCCGCAGGCGGTGAGCGCCTCTGCCATTCTTGAGCCGGGCGTGGAGGGCGGCGGCCTGCCGCCGGTCTCGGCCGTGGAAGGAGCCCGCCCATGACCCCCGACCTGATGGACGCCGGCGCCCGGCGCGTCGCGGCCCATCAGGGCCTGCCGCCGACGGGCCTGACCGAGTCCGGCGGCCGTGCCGCGGGCTTCTCGCGCCTGGTGGCGCCCGGCGAGGTGGACGTGGCGCACGGCCGCATCCTCTACCTCGAAGACGTGAGCGTGAGCTTCGACGGCTTCAAGGCCATCAACAAGCTGTCGCTCGACATCGCGCCCGGCGAGCTGCGCTGCATCATCGGCCCCAATGGCGCGGGCAAGACCACGATGATGGACATCATCACCGGCAAGACCCGGCCCGACGAAGGCCGGGTGTTCTTCGGCAGCACCATCGACCTGCTGCGCCACAAGGAAGCCGAGATCGCGCAGCTGGGCATCGGCCGCAAGTTTCAGAAGCCCACCGTGTTCGAGCATCTCACCGTGTTCGAGAACCTGGAACTCGCGCTCAAGACCGACAAGGGCGTGAAGTCGTCGATGTTCTTCCGGCTCGACTCGGCGCAGGGCGACCGGCTGGCCGAGGTGTTGCACACCATCCACCTGGCCGACAGCATGTCGCGCCAGGCCGGCAACCTGAGCCACGGCCAGAAGCAGTGGCTGGAGATCGGCATGCTGCTGATGCAGGACCCGAAGCTGCTGCTGCTCGACGAGCCCGTGGCCGGCATGACCGACGAGGAGACGGCGCGCACGGCCGAGCTGTTCCTCACGCTCAAGGGCCGGCATTCGCTGATGGTGGTGGAGCACGACATGAGCTTCATCAAGGCCATCTCCGAGATCGTCACCGTGCTGTGCGACGGCTCGGTGCTGGCGCAGGGAACGCTCGATCAGGTGCAGGCCGATGAAAGAGTCATTGAGGTGTACCTTGGACGTTGAATCCCACCCCCGATGCGCCTGCGGCGCTCCCCCCTCAAGGGGACGCCACCAGCGGCCCGGCGAAGCCGGTTCCGCGGTGGCCCGCGCGACAACATGCTCCGTGGCCAAGGACAATTGACATGCTCTCGGTTAAAAACATCAACCAGTACTACGGCGGCTCGCACATCCTGCGCGACGTGAGCCTCCAGGCGCGCCAGGGCCAGGTGACCGTGCTGCTGGGCCACAACGGCGTGGGCAAGACCACGCTGCTCAAGAGCCTGATGGGGTTGGTGCCGATCAAGACCGGCAGCATCGAGTTCGACGGCCGGCCGATCCAGAACGCCACGCCCTACGAGCGCGCCCGCGCCGGCATCGGCTTCGTGCCGCAGGGCCGCGAGATCTTCGCCCGGCTCACGGTGGAGGAAAACCTGCGCATGGGACTGGCCTACAAGAGCGGCAGCACGCCGATCCCGGCCGAGCTGTATGAACTCTTTCCCGTGCTCAGGCAGATGCTGGGCCGGCGCGGCGGCGACCTCTCGGGCGGCCAGCAGCAGCAACTGGCCATTGCGCGCGCCCTGGCCGCGAAGCCCAAACTGCTGATCCTGGACGAGCCCACCGAAGGCATCCAGCCGAGCATCATCAAGGACATCGGCCGCGTGATCCGCATGCTGGCCGACCGTGGCGACATGGCCATCCTGCTGGTGGAGCAGTACTACGACTTCGCGCAGGAGCTGGCCGACGACTACCTCGTGATGGAGCGCGGCGAGTTCATCGCGCGCGGGCCGGGCAGCGAGATGGAGGCGCGGGGCATCCGCCAACTGGTGGCGATCTGAGGCGCCGCGCCTGCCGGCGCGCGAAACGGGGCCGGGTTCTAGAATCTGCCGTCATGGCCCAGCCTTCCAGACCCGCATCCGCGGCCTCGCCGGAGGGCGGCGGCCTGCCCGGGCCCTCCTTGTTCATGTACGTCAAGATCCCGGTCGGCGCTGATAGCGGGGACGAACTGCACCAGCGGGAGGAAACGATCGACCAGGCCCTTCAGGGGCAGGGCATCGGCTCGGTGCTGGGGTGGGGCGATTCGCTGGGGGAGCCCCGGCCCGATGGTTCCCGTGTGGCGGCGTTCGTCCGCATCGACATCGACGTCACCGACCAGGCCGCCGCGAGGACGCTGCTGCAGGACCTGCTGCCGGCGCTGGGTGCCCCGGTGGGCACCGAGATTCACTACACCGTCGATCACGCGGCCCTGCAGGATGTCTACGCCGCCTCGGGCTGGCTGCTGGCGCAGCCCATCGCGGCGGCGCAGCACCACATCCGCGGCGCCTGGCGCTGACCCTTGGGCCGCCGGCACCGCGCGCCGCCATCTGCGGGGCGCGGCACCGGCGGCCCGCTGGCGCCTCAGGGGGCTGCGCAGACGAAGCTGCTGGCGTCGTCGGTGCTGCCGCTGCCCTTGTAGCGGGCCACCTGCGGGTAGGGGCACAGCGGGCGGGTGCGCGTGGTGACGCCCGCGATGACCTTGGAGGCGGTGATCGCCTTCGGCGCGGCGCCCTTCTCGGACCAGGCCATCAACGAACGGAAGATGTCGCGGTCGGCGGTCATGGGCACCGCGCCGCTGGAGCCCTGGCCGAACGAGTCCGTGCCCGCGCCGCCGCTGCAGTGGCCCATGCCCGGCACCATGTAGAGCCGCGCGAAATCATCCGTGGAGCCCATTTGCTGCTGCATCGCGTTGTAGTACTTCACCGTGCCCTGCGGCATGATGAGCTGGTCTGCCCAGCCGTGGTGCATGATGAGCTTGCCGCCGCGCTTGCGGAACATGCTCAGGTCCGGGTTGTCGCTGGCCATCATCGGGCCGACCATGCGGATGTTGTCGTTGAAGAACGTCTCGTAGTTCTGGTAGGTCAGCGTCCGCCAGTCCCACGTGGGGTCGAAGTAGACCCAGTAGCGGGCCTGTTCGGTCGGGATCGGGAACGGGGCGGCACCGCCCAGCGAACCGATGTCCGCGCCGCGTTCGATGCCGGGCCAGAGCAGATCGCCCGCGACGTTGCGCGCGCCGTTCCAGATCTTCTGCACCGACGTGGCTTCGGCCGGGCTCAGGCAGGTGCCGTCCGCCGAGGTGCAGCCCGCGCGCGTGATGGTCGCGTCCTGTCGCGGGTCGTAGGTGCAGGCGCGCGGATCGCCGATCACGCCGTCCACCACGCCGTCGCTGGCGTCGCAGGCGGCCACCGCGCGCGAGGTGGCCAGCGCGGTCTTGGCGCTGGACAGCGGCGTGACGTTCTCGGACTTGTAGACGACCTGGGGCCAGATCTGGAAGGCCTGGAAGCGGTCCCAGTGGACGGCCGGCGCGCCTGCGAGGATCGCGTCGTAGTCCTCGGGGAACTGCTGCGCCATGCGCAGGCCCTGGCGGCCGCCCGTGGAGCAGCCGTACCAGTACGAGCGCAGCGCGTCCTGCCCGTAGAAGGCCTTGGTGATCTGCTTGCCCACCACCGCCATCAGGTGCTCGGAGCGGTAGGCGAAATCCGCCTGCAGCTGCGTGTTCGGCGTGCCGTCGGCGTTCATGCCGAACGCGCCGGAGAGCGCGTTGGTGGAATGCCCGGTGTCGGTCGTGACGCCGACGAAGCCCTGGCGCACCGAGTCCGACGCCACCGCGGGCGTGCCGCCCGCATAGACGCCGTTGCCTTCTGCGCGGAAGCGGCCGTTCCAGTTGCTGGACGGCAGCGTCACCCAGATGTTGACCGCGGGGTCGACCTTCAGCTTCACCAGGCAGTACGCGGTGCCGCTGGCGGTGCCGGTGCTCACGCTGAGGATGCTCGCCGGCGCGTCCGCGCTGATCTGCGTCGCCCCGATGCCGGCCATCGTGCAGTCCAGCTTCGGCGCGATGGCCAGGTTGTCGGGGACGGCCGGCAGCGATGCGATTGCGTTGCTGTCCACGGGCGGCGGCGTGGTGCCGCCGCCGCTGCCGCCGCTCGTGGCGTTCAGCGAATCGCCGCCGCCGCCACAGCCGGCCAGGATGGCGGCCATGAGAACGCCGATTCCGAGCGGCGCAGGGGCTCTCCAGTGTCTACTCATCATGCTTGTCTCCTAAAAACGCCTCGATGGGCTGAGGGGAGTATCTGGAGCGCTCCGGCGCCCTGCCAGGCGGGCGGCGCGAAGATGTCCGCGCTGCGCGCTGATTGCGCGGTTGTCGTGCAGGATTTCGATTGACTAGCCGGCATCGCACTGCGCCGGCAGAGATCCACCACGCGCGCTTGATCGACAGGTGCGATTCCAGTTCCACCGCCACACCCCGGGCGCTTGCGCCTGTGCATGGTTTCGCCAGCAACGCAGGTATCGCATGCCCGGCCGTGGTGCCGGGCCGTGGCCGCACGGTTATTTGCGCTTCAAGTACTTTCTTGCAGCACCCGGCGTGACGCCGAGTATGTCCTGGAAACTGCGCGTCATGTGAGCCTGGCTAGCGAAGCCGGCTTCGAGTGCGATATCGAACAGCGAAGCGCTGTTCGACTGAATCATCTTGCGGGCGCGCTCCACCCGTTTTTCCAGCACGTAGCGGTGAGGTGAGGTGCCGGTCGAATTCCGGAACAGCCGAACGAACTGGGCCTTGCTCATCCCGGTTGCAGACGACAACGCCGACAGCGAAAGATCGGCGGCCAGATCGTGAGCAATCATCTCTTCGATTCGCGCCCATTGCCAGGGATTCAGCTTGCCGCGCTCCTGGCCCAGGGAGGGCGCGCGTACACCGCGAGTCCGGCAAAGATGGAGGACAGCCCCAACGGACAGCGATTCGGCGAACAACGCGCCATTGGGACAACCCAGGCGTATCTCATGCACCATGGCCCGCATGACAGCCGCCAGAGAGGGGTCGGAGAAATGCAGGCTCTGTCGGAGTGGCGTGGTCACCAGTTGATCGTCGAGAAAGCCCTGGCGTACCAACGCGCGGGTGTCGAGGTCCAGCAGGATTCTCTGTGCCTGGAAGGCGCCGCGGTGATTTACCTTCACCTCGATGTCAGGATTGAAGATCGCAAACGACCCTGCGTCGATATCCAGTTCGGCGCTTCGCCCCTGACTACTGAGCCGGCTGCCCATGTTGCCTGTGGAGAGCAGCGAGACACGGGTGATCTGTGGAGTGAACTTGCGTTGCCAGCTACCGCCCGGCGTGCCGAGGCAACCCACGGGCAGGCCTTGCCATCGACTGAGCTGATCAGACGTCAGCAATGAAAGATTCTCGAGTTCCTCGGGCATTCGGTATCTCAACGACTTGCGCACAACCGAAGAATCATCTCACTTTCGCCCAGAAAAAAGGGCGCTGTTCGAGTCGAGCGGGTTTCCCCTAGGGCTGTTTCATGGCGCCCTGGCCGCCTCCATGAGCCGTCTGTGCAATGCCGCGTCGATTGTGAAAGACAAAGCGACGCCACGCCGATGTAATGCGAGGCCACACGTCGGGGCTGCTGCATTGCAGTTTTTGACGTGATGGACAAAGAACCGTGGTGCATCGATCGATGCAGGACACCAACCAGGAGATATCAGTGAGAAAAACTTGGAATCGTATTTGGGGCCCGCTGGCTGCGCTTGCAGCCGGTCTTGCCGTGGCGGCGTGTGGGGGCGGTAGCTCCGGCCTTCTCGGCGCGCCCGCGGCGCCGGGGCCGGGCACCGTCGCGTCGCCTGCCAATCTGAGTTGCGACGATTCAATGAAGACGAATTTCAAGCCAGACGCGAATACCTCGGTCCTGCTGGTCAAGCTCTTCAAGACGGGCGACCCGATCCTGTTGTCGGGAACGGCAACGGCCACCACGCCTGTTGCGGCCAACGATATGTGTCTGGTGAAGCTTCTGGTTGGGCCCGGGCACCCGGGGCCGCTTGACGCGCCTTCGACGACCAGCGGCATCGGTATTGAGGTGTGGCTGCCATCGACCGCGAACTGGAACAAGCGCCTGCACCTGCTCGGCGGCGCCGGTGCTGCCGGGGGCGTGCAGGCAACTTTGACGGGCGTGGCCTTTGCGCCGTCTGCTGCCCCATGGAGCGTCGCAGGCGTCGAAGGAGCCGTGGCCGCAACCACGGATACGGGGCATTCGGCAGGCAACTCGAACTTCCTGATGAATCCTGATGGAACCATCAATACCGTGGGATGGAATGAGTTTTCCGAGCGCGGGATCCACGAGATGGCCGTCAAGTCGAAAGCGCTTGCGCAGGCCTACTACGGCACGTCGGCCAAGTACACCTACTGGCACGGGGGCTCGACGGGCGGGCGCCAGGGGATGAAGCAGGCGCAACTGTACCCGGAGGATTTCGATGGAATCATTGCGACTTCACCTGCCATCAACTGGGTCAAATTCACCGCAAGTCAAATCTGGCCTCAACTCGTCATCCAGCGCGACCTCGCTGGCGTGCCGTTGACCGCCAGTCAATGGACTGCGGTGTCGACAGCCGCAATCAATGCCTGCGACGTGGTCGGTGGCCAGCATCTTGGCTATCTGCTCGATCCGTCGAAGTGCACCTACGATCCGTCCACCGACGCGCAAGTGCTGTGCACCTCTGCGGGGGGCACGAACGCCACCGCGAGTTGCCTGACGCAGGTGCAGGCCGTGGCTGTGAACAAGATGTGGTACGGCCCGACGACCGATGGCTCGGTGCCATTGCCTTCGGTGGACAACGGTCTGGGGTCGACCCTTGGCGCGAACCAGATCTGGTTTGGCTGGCCTCGTGGTTCCAACCTGACAACAACAAGCGTTTCCACGAGTGGCCTTCACTTCGACCAGATCGCACTTTTCTTGCAGGATCCGAGTCGAGCCGGGTCGACTTTTGTCAATGCCACGGGTAACGGTCTGAACCGCTGGAAAGACCTGAGCTATGCCGATCTTTACTACGGGATCAATCGAGGGCTCGCGCTTGAATCGCAGTTTTCCCGGATCAGCACCGACAACCCGGACTTGACCAAGTTCCGCGCCCGCGGCGGCAAGATCATCACGGTTGTCGGCACTTCTGATCAAGTGATTCCCCATGCGGGCGTCGTCAACTACTACACCCGGGTTGCTGCGCAGATGGGCGGTGTCGCCGAGGTGCAGAAGTTCTACAAGCTCTACACGCTGCCGGGTGTGGGGCACTTTCCGGCCAACGGCACTGTGAATCCTGCGGCGAATCCTCCGCTGTATCCGGAAGACATCAACTATCAATCCTTGACGGATTGGGTGGAGAAGGGGATCGCACCGGCGGACAAAATCGTCATCAGCAGCCCGGTCACGCCCGCAAATCCGGCAGCCACCACGGGCGCCATGTGTGCCTACCCGAAGATGCCCGCCTATTCCAGCGGGGACATCAAAGTGGCCGCGAGCTATACCTGTTCTTGAGCGCGGCTGCGAAGTTCATGCTCCGCAAAGACATCGGTTCTGACGCTGCGCTTTGAGGCGGCACGGGTGGTCGATTCCGATTCGCCCGTGCCCGGACCTGCGTGCATTTGGCCGGGATTCCCTGGAGGAAGAACCGCAGCGGTTCCATGCCAGACCATTGCTCGGCCAACTTGACGCGCTGGTGCTTTCCGACGCCAGAGCGCTGCCAGCAGGGCGGGTGGCCTCGAATTCACAGAAGCGCTCGGCGTTCGATGCTTTGGGCGGTGATCGCGCGAAATGCGCGGCCAGCATTCACTGCTGCCGAAAACCCCGTGCTTGCGCCTGTGCTGCTGCGTCTATCGTGCCAGTGTCCGGCCGGGCCGGGAACGCTTCGCAGGCTTCCGTCAACCGGTGAGCAGCGGCCTGGCGAGCCGGTTTCGATTTCTTTTTCTTTCTTCAGGAGTACACCCTCATGCAAAAACGTCGCTTCTTCTCGTTGTCCGCAGGCGCAGTCCTCGTTGCCCTGTCGCTGGCCGGCACACCGGCCCTGGCGCAAGACAAATTCAAGATCGGCCTGATCCTGCCGATGACGGGCCAGCAAGCCTCCACGGGGCGCCAGATCGAAGCGGCGGCTCGCCTGTACATGGCGCAGAACGGCGACACCGTGGCCGGCAAGAAAATCGAACTCATCATCAAGGACGACGCCGCCACCCCCGACCAGACCAAGCGCCTGGCCCAGGAACTGGTGGTCAACGAGAAAGTCAACGTGCTCGGCGGCTTCGGCGTCACCCCGGCCGCCCTGGCCGCCGCCCCCATCGCCACCCAGTCCAAGACCCCGCTGGTCGTCATGGCCGCTGCCACCTCCAGCATCACCGAAGCCTCGCCCTACATCGTGCGCACCAGCTTCACGCTGCCGCAAGTCTCGGTCTCCCTGGCCGACTGGGCGCCCAAGAACGGCATCAAGAAAGTCGTCACCCTGGTCAGCGACTACGGCCCCGGCATCGACGCCGAGAAATACTTCAAGGACCGCCTGACCTTCAACGGCGGCCAGGTGGTCGAGCAACTGCGCGTGCCCCTGCGCAGCCCCGACTTCGCCCCCTTCCTGCAAAAGGTGCGCGACATCAAGCCCGACGCCCTGTTCGTCTTCGTACCCTCGGGCGCGGGCGCGGCCGTCATGAAGCAGTTCCTGGAGCGCGGCCTGGACAAGGCCGGCATCAAGCTGATCGCCACCGGCGACGTCACTGATGACGACCAGCTCAACGACATGGGCGACGGCGCCCTGGGCGTGGTCACCTCGCACCACTACTCGGCGGCCCACCCCTCGGCCATGAACAAGAAATTCGTCGAAGCCTTCGAGAAAGCCAACAAGGGCATGCGCCCGAACTTCATGGCGGTCGGCGGCTACGACGGCATGCGCGTGATCTACGAAGCGCTCAAGGCCACCAAGGGCCAGGGCGGCGGCGATGCGCTCTTGGCGGCCATGAAGGGCCAGATCTTCGAGAGCCCGCGCGGCAAGATCTTCATCGACGCGCAGACCCGCGACATCGTGCAGGACGTGTACCTGCGCAAGGTCGAGCGCAAGAACGGCCAGCTCTACAACGTGGAGTTCGATGTCATCAAGGATGTGAAGGATCCCGGCAAGGCAAAGTAGGCGGGCACGCGCTGGAAAAACCGGGACGGTGGCCCGGCCGGCATCGCGTCAGCCCGCGTTGCCGCGCGACAGCCTTCGGAGGCTGCCGGGCGACATGCGCAGCTCTCGCGCGAAAACGCTCGTCATGTGGCTCTGGCTGGAGAAGCCGCAGAGCTGCGCCACCACGGCGAGCGGCAGCGCGCCGGCCCGGATCAGGGCCTCGGCCCGCGCCACGCGCTGCTGCAGCACGAAGCGGTGCGGAGACTGCCCGTAGCTGTTGCGGAACAGGCGCGTGAACTGGGGCAGGCTGAACCCCGCGGCATCCGCCAGCTTCTGCAAGGACAGGTCGCCAGCCAGGTCGGCGCGGATCAGGGCCTCCACTTCCCGGCGCTGGACGGGTGATAGCCGGCCCCGTTCCCGAGGGGGCGCGGCATCGACGCGATGCGTGCTGGACAGGCGAAGCAGCAGTCCCAGGGACAGGGACTGGGCGTACAGCGCCCCATTCGGGCTGCCGGCTGCGATCTCGCGCACCATGGAGCGCAGCAGCAGGGCCACGTCCGGGTCGTGGAACTCGGTGTCCTGCGCCCAGGCGATGGAGGAAAGCTCCTCGCACAGCAGGCCGCTGCCTTGCAGGATGTCGGTGTCCAGCGCGAGCATGATCCGGCGCACGGAGCGGCACTGCCATTTGCTGTAGCGGGAATCCACCAGCCCATTGAACAGCCCGATGGCACCGGCCCCAATGTCCTTGTGTTCGGTGCGGCGCAAGAAGCCGAATTCCGCACGGGCGTGGCCGCTGTCGATCATGGCCAGCAGGGGGTTCGATCCGCACGAGTGCGGCGTCACGACCTGCGGAGCCGCCGCATACCAGCCGAGCGGGAGGCCCCGCCAGCGCGCCAGCAATTCAGGCGCCAGCAGGCTCCGCTCCTCGTGCACGTTCAGTGATTCCATTGCTCCTCTCGCAGGTTCCTTGCCGCCGGCCGTGAGGTGAGACCAGGCGCACCCTGACGATCGAGCCAGCGGATGGCTGTAGTGCTCCCTGCACCCATTCTAGGCAGGGCTCGTGCCGCGCGCCTGCCATGAATGGCATAGCAGTTATAGCGGCAAGCCCTGGAGACTCGGGGCAGCCCGCAGCCATCGCTCGAAAGCGGCCAGGGATTTCCCGGGTTTTGATTCGTTTCTGAAAGAACGATCGGCTTGTGGAAGACCCCAGGCCGCTGCAACGCTGCAACGCTGCAATAGCCGGTATTTCAAGCACAGGCTGCTGGGGCCCCGGCTTGAGCGGCTCGAATTTTCAATGCCGAACCTTCCGAAACTTGTTGTTGATTCCGTCTCTTCCGCCGGCCTGGCCCATCGGCTGGATGAGCATGCGCCGAAGCGGCGCGAGAAACCCGTTGCCAGGGACGACTATGTTGCAGGGCTGGCCAAGGGGCTCGCCGTGCTGGAGAGCTTCGACACGGAGCGGCAGAAGATGAACGCCACCGTGGCCGCGCAGCGCTCGGGCATCACGCGCACGGCGGCGCGCCGTCATCTGCTCACCCTGGCCAGCCTGGGCTATCTCGAAACCGACGGCAGCCACTACTGGCTGACCTCCAGGGTGCTGCGGCTGTCGGGCAGCTACCTCGCATCGGCCCGGCTGCCCAAGGTCATGCAGCCCACGCTCAACCGCCTGTCGGTGCAGACCGGCGAGTCGATCTCGGCCGTGGTGCTGGATGGGGACGAGGTCGTGATCGTGGGCCGCAGCGGCCCCACGCGCCTGCTGGCCTATGGCCTGCACCTCGGCGCGCGCCTGCCGGCGCATGCCACGTCGACGGGGCGGGTGCTGCTGGCCGCGCTCAGCCCCGGGGAGCTCGAATCCTGGCTGAGCGGCAAGGCGCTGCGCCGCCTCACGCCGCACACCGTGGTGAACGCCGATGAGTTCCGCACACTGCTGGAGCGGGTGCGCAGCGACGACTACTGCATCGCCGACCAGGAGCACGAGCGCGGGGTCTACGCCATCGCGGTGCCGGTGCGCAACCTGAACGGAGAGACCGAGGCCGCGCTCAACGTGGTCCTGTCGGCGCAGCGGATTCCGTCGCGCGAGCAGTTGCGCGATCTCATCTTCGTGCTGCAGGACGGGGCCAGCGAGCTGCGCGGGCTGATCTGAGCGGGGCGCGGAGCCACCCGGCCTCGCGCCGGGCATCGGTTACCATCACAGCGGGCCGGCCCCATTGCCGGCCACGTCGCTCGGACGGTTCCGGGCGCTCACGTGAAAGTTCACCATGACTGCTGCTTCAGGCAAGCGCCGCTTTGCGCGCATCGATCGCCTTCCCCCCTACGTCTTCAACATCACGGCCGAGCTCAAGCTCGCGGCGCGCCGGCGCGGCGAGGACATCATCGACATGAGCATGGGCAACCCCGACGGCGCCACGCCCGCGCACATCGTGGCCAAGCTGGTCGAGGCGGCGCAGCGGCCCGATACGCACGGCTACTCGGCCAGCAAGGGCATTCCTCGCCTGCGCCGCGCCATCAGCCACTGGTACAAGGAGCGCTACGCGGTGGAGATCGACCCCGACAGCGAGGCCATCGTCACCATCGGCTCCAAGGAAGGCCTGGCGCACCTGATGCTGGCCACGCTGGACCGCGGCGACACCGTGCTGGTGCCCGACCCGAGCTACCCCATCCACATCTATGGCGCGGTGATCGCGGGCGCCGACATCCGCTCGGTGCCGGTGGCGCCCGATGTGGACTTCTTCGCCGAGCTGGAGAAGGCCATCCGCGGCAGCTACCCCAAGCCCAAGATGATGGTGCTGGGCTTCCCGTCCAACCCCACGGCGCAGTGCGTGGAACTCGACTTCTTCGAGCGCGTGATCGCGCTGGCGAAGAAGCACGACATCCTGGTGGTGCACGACCTGGCCTATGCCGACATCGTGTTCGACGGCTGGAAGGCGCCGTCCATCATGCAGGTGCCGGGCGCCAAGGACGTGGCGGTGGAGTTCTTCACGCTGTCCAAGAGCTACAACATGGCGGGCTGGCGCATCGGCTTCATGGTGGGCAACCCCGACCTCGTGGCCGCGCTCGCGCGCATCAAGAGCTACCACGACTACGGCACCTTCACGCCGCTGCAGGTGGCGGCCATCGCCGCGCTGGAGGGCGAGCAGCAGTGCGTGAAGGACATCGCCGCGCAGTACCAGCGCCGGCGCGACGTGCTCTACAAGGGCCTGACCGAAGCCGGCTGGGCGGTGGACTGCCCGAAGGCCAGCATGTACATCTGGGCGCGCATTCCCGGGCCCTACCGCGCGCTCGGCTCGATCGAGTTCGCGCGCCAGCTGCTGGAAAAGGCCAAGGTCTGCATCTCACCGGGCATCGGCTTCGGCGACCAGGGCGACGATTTCGTGCGTTTCGCGCTGATCGAAAACGAGTCGCGCATCCGCCAGGCGGTGCGCGGCATCAAGGCCATGTTCAAGGCCGACGGACTGGTGGCGCACCCGTCCTGAGCGGGAGCCGGAAATCGAGAATGCTATTGAATTGATAGCATCACATGGCCCATATGCGCGGACTTTGGGCCGATTTCTCCCATAAATGCGTGCGCCAGGCGGCCCACACCTGGCGCAGCAGGCCCATCGCCGGCTCGACCAGCGGCGCCAGCACCCGCACCACCACCACCTGGTCGTTCGGGCTGGTGGCGCCGGCGGTGTCGCGCAGCGCATGCGCCTCGATCACCGCGCGCGCGGCGTCCAGCGCCTGCTGGCGCCGTTCGCGCGGCAGCGCACTGCCCGTGGCAAAGAACACCGAGGCCAGGCAGCGCCGGCCCGCCAGGCCCAGCGGGCCGTCCATCAGCCGCGCATCGGCGGCGTCGATCCGCCCGCGCTCCAGCCAGGCGCCGGGCAGCTCGATGTGCTGCAGCAGGTGGCCGTGCTCGAACGGCTGGCCGGCATGCGGCAGGCCGAAGGCGGCGACGTCCCAGCCGATCAGCTCGGCGCCCGCGGCCGGTTCGAGCCGCAGGCGGTTCTCGGCGAGGCAGCCGCTGTAGCAGAGCGCCTCCAGCGGCAGCCATTCCAGGCGCGCTCCGGGCGCCAGCACGAGGCGCGTGCGCTGCACGGCGGGCTCGCCTTCGGAGCGGTAGAAGCGGGTGGCGCCCGGCGTGGTGATGAGCCCGTGCGCGCCGGGGCCGACCTGCACCTGCAGCTCGAGCGTGTCGCCGCCCACCAGCCCGCCCGGCGGGTGCACCAGCACGTTGTGGCAGACCGCGTCGCCTTCGGGATAGAGGCTTTGCAGCACGCGCAGCGGCCCGTGGTGCAGGAAGCGGGCCGTGCTGCGGCCGGCTTGCAGTTGGTAGTCGAGTTGGAGTCGGGCGTGCCAGGGCATGGCGTGAGTGTAGGGCGAGGCCGGGGCCGCCCGGCACCGCGGTGCGTCGGCCGCCCTGCGCTCACCTGTCGGGCGCGGGAAGCCCGGCGCCTTCAGCCTTTTGGCCGGCTCACTCGCACAGGCGCCGGATCTCCGGCGGGATCGGCAGGGCGCGGATGGCCTCGGGGTTGTCCGCGCGCCGGCCCGCGAAGATGCGCACCTCGTCGCATTCCATGATCAGGTCGGCTTCGCCGGCGGCGTTGTGGCGCACCACGCGGTGGCGCTGCACGAAGCTCTTGTCGCGCCATTCGGCCACCGAGACCTGGATGCTCAGCGTGTCGCCGTAGCTCGCGGTCTTGACGAAGCGGGCGTGGGTGTCCACCAGGGGAGTGCCGATCACGCCCAGCGTCTTCTCGGTTTCGTTCCAGGTCGGCACGCCGCATTCGATGAAGAAATGCCGCGAAGCCGCGTCGATCCAGCGGAAGAAATTGGGAAACCAGACGATGCGCGCCGGGTCGCAGTCGCCGAACTCGACGCGCACGGTATAGGTGGCTTGCTTGCTCATGCTCTATGAAGTGATGGGGAGGGGGCTCATCCCATGCGGCCGGGCAGCCACAGGGCGAGGATGGGGAAGGCGATCAGGATGACCAGCCGGATGATGTCGGTGGCGACGAAGGGCAGCACGCCCTTGAAGATGGTGGTGAAGCTCACGTCCTTGACCACGCTCTTGATCACGAACACGTTCATGCCCACGGGTGGGTGGATCAGCCCGAGCTCCACCGTCATCACGATGATGATGCCGAACCAGATCGGATCGAAGCCCAGGTGGGTGATCACCGGGAAGATGATGGGCACCGTGAGGATGATCATGGCCATGGCGTCCATCAGGCAGCCCAGCACCAGGTACATCAGCATGATCATCGCCAGCACGCCGTAGCGGCCCACGCCCAGGCCGGTGAGGAATTCGGTGAGCTTCTGCGGGCTTTGCGTGATGGTGAGGAAATAGCCGAACAGCAGCGCGCCGATCAGCACGGTGAACACCGCCGCGGCGGTGCGCGTGGCCGACAGCAGCGCCTCGCGGATGTTGGTGCGGTTGAGCTTGCGCCGCACCAGCCCGAGGATGAAGGCGCCGCTGGCGCCCACGCCGCCGGCCTCGGTGGGCGTGAAGAAGCCGCCGTAGAGGCCGCCGATCACGAACAGGAACAGCACCAGCGGGGCCCACACGTTCTTCAGGTCCTGCACGCGCTCGTTCCAGGGCTTGGTCTCGCCGGCCGGCAGCCACTCGGGACGGAACTTCACGATCAGCATGATGGTGATGACATACATCAGCATCGCCAGCAGCCCGGGGATGATGCCGGCCATGAACAGCTTGCCGATGTCCTGTTGCGTCAGGATGGCGTAGACCGCCAGCACGGTGGACGGCGGCAGCATCGCGCCCAGCGTGCCGCCCGCGGCAATGACGCCGGTGGAGAACGACTGCGGGTAGTTGAAGCGGCGCATCTCGGGGTAGGCCACGGCCGAGAAGGTGGCGGCGGTGGCCACCGAGGAGCCGCAGATCGCGGCGAAGCCGCCGCAGGCCAGCACCGTGGCCACGCCCAGGCCGCCGCGCAGGTGGCCGATCATGGAGTTGGCGGCCTTGAACAGCTCGCGGCTCACGCCCGAGACCGAGACCAGCGCGCCCATCAGCATGAACATCGGGATCACGCCGAAGGTGTAGTCGGTCACGGTGCGCATCGAGGTCTGGCCGACCAGCTTGAGCGCGGGGCCCAGGCCCACGATGTAGCTGTAGCCGGTGACGCCGACCAAGCCCATCGCCATGCCCACGGGCACGCGCAGCAGCATCAACACGAAGAGGGAGACAAAGCCAAGAATGGCGACGGCATCGGTGCTCAAGATGGGCTCACTCGGTCGAATGGGATTGAGGGGTGTCTTCTTCCAGCAGCTCGGGATGGAAGATCAGCCGCCAGGTGCGGATCGCGATCAGGATCACGGCCGACACGTCGCCGGCCCAGGCCACGGCATAGAACGGCCAGGTGGGGATGTTCAGGTCGTAGGTCAGCACATGGTCGGTGTAGGTCAGCCGCACCTTGTCGAACAGGGTGGCGGTCTGCACCGTCACGACCAGCAGCAGCACCAGCGTGGCGAACACGTCGATCACGCGCTTCATGCGCGGGCCGGCCCAGGTCCAGACCAGGTCCACCGTGATGTGGCTGCCGCGGTAGCTGGTGGCGGCGATGCCCCAGAAGATCAGGATGCCCAGCAGCATGCGGCCGAAGTCGTAGGCATCGGGGATCGAGGTGCTGAAGAACTTGCGCAGCACCACCGCGATGAAGATGTTGAGCGCCACGATCCCCACGAAGATGGCGGCCAGCCATTCGATCGAGTTGATCATGCGGTCCATGAGATTTCGCTTCATGTGTTGCTCCAGAGAGGCTTCAGGCTATGAGTGCCTACCCGCAGCCTGTCCAAAGGCCGCGGAGCAGGCCATGCCAGTGCACCCGTGGAACCGGCTTGGCCGGGCCACCGGGTGCGCCCCCTCCGGGCACCGGAGGGGGGTGGCGTAGCGCGCAGCGCGTAGCCTGGGGGAGGGGTCATCAGAGCGCAGACTTGTACTTGACGAGGCTCGCCTTGAGCGAATCCATCACGGCCTTGGGGTCCTGGCCCACCTTCTTCACGCTGTCGGCCCATTGCGCCTCGGAGGGGCCGGCCGCCTTGCGCCACGCCTCCAGCTGGTCGGGGGTGAGCTTGTAGATCTCGTGGCCCGGCTGGCTGGCGATCTTGGCGTGGCCGCCGTACTCGAAATCGGCCCAGGGTGTGGCCACCTTCTCGGCCCATTCGGTGGTGCAGTGGTCGTCGATCACTTTCTTCTGCGCCGCGGACATGCCGTCGTACTTGGACTGGTTCATGGCCCAGACGAACGGCGTCACGTACAGCGGCACGTCCATGTGGTAGCTCACCACCTTGTCGATGCCGAACAGGCCGATCGAGCCCCAGGGGAAGGTGATGGCGTCGGCCACGCCGCGCTCGAGCATGTCGCGCGACTCGGGCGCCGAGGCCTGCACGTTGGTGCCGCCCAGCGAGGTGATGAGCTGGCCCACCGTGCTGGTGGCCGGGCGCACCTTCAGGCCCTTGACGTCGCCGGGCACGGTGATCTTCTTGCGCGCGTGGAAGGTGCCGGGATCGTGCACGAAGGCGAAGCAGAACTTCACGTCCTTCATCTCCTTGGCCGCGTACTGGCGGTACCAGGCGTCGATGGCGGCGGTGCCGCCCTTGCCGTTGGCGAACAGGAAGGGCAGCGAGGCGCCCGCCATGATGGGGAAGCGGCCCGGCTGGTAGCCCGGGTTGATGTAGGCGAAGTCGGCGATGCCGTCGCGCGCCATGTCGTAGTGGTCGAAGGCCTTGCCCAGTTGTTCGGACGGGAACAGGATCGCGGTGATCGTGCCGTTCGAGGCCTTCTTGATGTCGTCGGCCCAGGCCTGCAGCGCCGGGTTCAGCGGGTGCTGCGCCGGCACCCAGCTCGACAGCTTGAGCTGCACGGGCTTGTCCTGCGCCAGCGCGGGCGCGGCGGCCAGGGCCAGCGTCGCCGCACAGGCCAGCAGCCGGTTCAGCGAGAAGGGCGATGAGGTCTTGCGCATGGAAGTCTCCTTTGTGGTGTTGCGGTATGGAGCGGATGAGGGACCGGGGGCCTGCGCCCGCATCGTGCCGGGCGCAGGGTGCTGAGCGCTAATACTTAATATATTAAGCAATTTGCCGTAACGCCTCGAATAGGGTTTACCCCGGGGACGTTCGGCAGGCGCCATCAGTCGCCCTTGATGTTGCGGGCGCGGATCAGGGCGCCGAAGCGCACGCCGTCGATCGAGGCGCGCGCGCCGAAATCGGCTGGCACCATCGGGGCCGGCACGCCGCCGATGGCGGTGATGCGCTCCCTGATGGCCGGCGTGCCCAGGATCTTGTTGACTTCGCGGTTCACGCGGGTGATGACCTCGGCCGGCGTGCCGCTTGGTGCGTAGAAGCCGAACCAGGTATCGGCGTCGAAGTTCTTCAGGCCCGCTTCTTCGAGCGTGGGCACGTCGGGGAACAGCGGCGAGCGCTTGGGGCTGCCCACGGCCAGCAGCTTGAGCTTGCCGGACTTGACATGCTGCAGGCCGATGCCGGGGTCGAACATGAAGTCGATCTGGCCGCCCAGCAGGTCCTGCATCGCCGGCGCCGCGCCGCGGTAGGGCACGTGCACGGCATAGAGGTTGGTCTGGGCCTTCATCATCTCGGCGGCCAGGTGCGGCGAGCTGCCGTTGCCGGGCGAGCCGAAGGAGAGCTTGCCGGGGTTGGCCTTGAGGTAGGCGAGGAATTCCTGGACGTTCTTGACCGGCAGCGAGGGCTTCACCTCCAGGTAGACCAGCACGCGCGCGATGGCGGCCACCGGCACCAGGTCCTTGGCCGGGTCGAACGGCATCTTGGGATAGAGGTGCGGGTTGATCGACACCATGCCGCCCGAGCTCATGAGCAGCGTATAGCCGTCGGCTGGCGACTTGGCCACCACTTCGCCGCCGATGTTGCCGTTGGCGCCGGCCCGGTTCTCGATCACGACGGGCTGGCCCAGCGCCTCGGACAGCGGCTGGCCCACCATGCGCGCCAGCTGGTCGGCGGCGCCGCCGGGCGGAAAGTTCACGACCAGGCGGATCGGCTTGGCGGGCCAGGCCTGCGCGAGGGCGGCAGGGGCGCCCAGGCCCAGCGACAGCAGGGCGGCTGCGGCCAGCGCGGCGCGGCGGGGGGCGTTGAATCGGGTCATGGCTTGTCTCCTTGGAACAAAAAAACGGTGATGAACCAGGCCCTGGCGCCTGCGCCTTCCCGGCGAACCGGCCCCGGGTGGGGCCAGGCCGCCGGCAGCGCGCAGGCTCGGTCCTGTCTGGGGTGCCGTGTTGTTATTCGAGGGTGATCTTCGCGCGCTCGACCACCTGCTTCCACTTGGCCAGGTCGGTCTTCACGCGCTCGCTCAGCGCCTCGGGTGTACTCGGTGTGAGGTCGTAGCCGAGCTGGCGCAGCCGCTCGGCCAGCTCGGGCTGGGCCAGCACGGCGGCGGTAGCCTCGCGCAGGCGCTTGAGCACCTCGGGCGGTGTGCCGGCCGGTGCGAACAGGCCATACCAGACGTCATGGTCCACGCCGCGCACGCCGTTCTCGGCCAGCGTCGGCACCTCGGGCAGCAGCGGCGAGCGCGTGGTGCCGCCGATCACGGTGATGGCGCGCAGCTTGCCGGCCTTGACGTGCTGCACCAGGGCCGGCACGGTGACCAGGGCGAAGTCGATCTGCCCGCCGATGGCATCGGTGACGGCCGGCCCGGTGCCGCGGTAGGGCACATGCTGGACCCTGGTGCCGGTGTTGAAGGCATAGAGCTCGCCGAACAGGTGCGGCGAGGTGCCCACGCCCGGCGTGCCGTACTGCAGCGTGCGCTGCTGCGATTCCGCCAGCAGGGACTGGGCGTCGGTGGCCCGGACCTTGGCCGGGTTGACCGCGATCGCCATCTGCGTCGAGCCCACCAGCGAGATCGGCGCGAAGTCGCGCAGCGGGTCGTACTTCAGGCCTTTGTAGAGGTTGGGGTTGGTGCCCAGGTAGTCGTTGGCGAACAGCAGCGTGTAGCCGTCGGCCGGCGAGCGCGCCACCGATTCGGTGCCGATGTTGCCGCCCGCGCCGGCCCGGTTGTCCACCACCACCGGCTGGCCGAGGGCCGCCGACAGCCGCTCGGCGAAGGGACGCGCGATGCCGTCGAAGCCGCCGCCCGGCGGGAACGGCACCACCAGCCTGACGGGGTGGTTGGGGTAGGGCTGGGCCAGCGCGGCGGCGGCCAGCAGCGGCGCCGCGAGCACGGCCAGGAGGCGGGGGAGGTTCAAGGCGGTCTCCGTCGGGTGGGTGCGTCCGCGCGCCGGCTCAGTGCGCCAGCGGCGGGATGTGGATCTCGAGCAGCTCGCAGTCCTGGGCCGCGCCCACCGTCTCGGCCGACTCTCCGGTTTGCAGCGTGGCGTGCTGCTGCCACGCGCCCTGGGCTGCCTGGCCTGCGCCCTGCAGCACGAACACCAGCGAATGCGGCGCCAGCAGCGCGCTGTGGCCGGCCGCCACGCCCAGGAGGCTCAGGCGCATGCCGCGCGCGGAGAAGCGGCCCAGGTGCCTGCGCCGCACGCCGGGCTGGCCCGGCTCGTCGTCCCAGGGAAAATCCGCCGGGTCGAGGAACACCGGCTGCGCATAGTCGCTCTTCGGGTACGCCAGGCGCTGGCCGTGGATGTGCTCCCAGACGGCCTCGTAGGCGTCCTGGTTCTTGCGCCCCCCCTCTTCCTTGGCGCGGTGGTAGATGCCGCCCTCGAACGTGCCGTGCTGCCGGAGCTCGATCACGCCCGCCTGGAAGCGCTCCTCGGAGATGTAGCCGCTGCCGCTGGCGCCGCCGAACTGCAGCACCAGCGTGGCCGATTCGCCGGAGATGCTCTGCGGGCCGTAGAACACGCCTTCGGGGAAATAGGCAATCGTGCCGGGGCGCATCACGCCGTCGCGGGCGAAGTCGGCATCGCTCTTGAGCTGCACCCGCACCTGGTCGAAGTTGTGGCGGTGGCGCGGCGAGGCGAAGTCCGAATAGGTCTGGGAGAGCTGCAGGTAGAAATTCTCCGGCGTGCCCTCCTGCCCGCTGAGCAGCGACTGCGAGCGGAACAGGCCGGCGCGCGCGTGCGTGCGCTCCAGCACCGGCACGTCGCTGAGGTTGACGATCGCTTTCATCCTGGGTCTCCTGGAATCGTTATGGGCCGCGCAGGCAAGGCAGCCTCGCATGATCGCGGCGGTTGAACCATCTATCAATGCAATAAGGAAACTAAGCGGTATGCAATCAATGCATGTCTGGAGGGCGCGCGGCCGGGGAGTCGGGCGCGCGCGTGCCCCGTCATGCCTTGGGCGCTGGCTGGGCGGGGGGGCGCTTCATCCAGCGGATGGGCTGGGCCTTCACCGGCCGCGCCGGGGCGCCGTGCTGCACCAGGGCCTGGTCGAGCGCCTTGCCGCCTTCGTCGGCCAGGGCGGCCGTGCGGGCCGCGGCGATGGCCGCCGCCCGCGTCTCGGGCGGCGCATCGCCGGTGGCGAGGTGCTGCAGCACGTGCAGCAGGTTCTCCTTGCCGCGCTCGTTGGTCGAGCCGTAGCCCTTGATCAGGCGGCCGCACAGCGCGATCTCGTGGCCAAGCTGCCAGTGGGTGCGCGTGCCCAGCACCACGCCTGCGAGCCAGGGCTCGATCATGGCCTGCTCGGTGGCGTAGCGGCTGCCGCGCACGCGCAGCCATTTGAGGCTGGCCAGCAGGCGCAGCGAGAGCATGCCGAACACCGAGTGCGTGCCGATCTTCAGCGGCATGGCCCAGGGCTGCCGGCCCGACACCGCGCGGCGCTGGTCCCAGGCCAGCACGCGCTGGGCCAGCCCCTGCGGCAGCAGCGCGGCGAACTCGGGCGCGCCGGGCTTGAAGTGGTCATAGACCTTCAGCAGATCGTCGCTGCCGGCCTTGACCTCGCCGCGCACGCGCTGCGTGCGGCTGGCGCGGCTCTTGAGGTCGGCCACGCGCACGATGTCGTCGAACGCCATCCACAGCGCCAGCCAGCGCGCCATCTCGCGCGTGGTGGCAAAGCCCTGGGCGCCGGCGGGATCGCTGGCGCGCTCGGCGTCGAGCACCTGGGCCAGGCGCTGCACGTACAGGCGGGCATAGGCCGCGTCCTGGTACTCGAGCACGCGGGCATGGCCCAGCGCCAGCAGCTCATGTACCGCGGGTGGGAATTTTTGAGCCAGATCGGCCGGAAGTCCAGGCGCCTTGGTCGTTTCATGCTCCTGATTCAATAGCAAGCCGGAGACGTAGGCGGCCTGCGCGCGCGGTGCGCTGACGAGCTCGAAAGCCTTTGCGAAGCCGCGCAGGCTGGCTTCGGCGCCCCGGCCGCCCTGGCGGATCACGGTTTCATAGGCCTCGCGCGGGAACGGGAACAGGCCGCTGCCGGCCACCGCGCCCAGCATGACGGCGCTGACCACGGTGCCCGATTCGCGCGCCACCGCGCCCATGTCGAACACATGGTGCTCGCGGCTGAAGGTCTTGACCACGTCGAGCAGCGGCGCGCTGTCGGCGCGGCCGTCGCCGAGTTGCATGCGCTCCTGCGTGGTCAGCGTGCGGCTGGACGAGGTGATGACGGCGGTGCGCTCGGGCGAGCTCATGCCGTTGCCGATCTGGCGCGTGGTTTCCAGCAGCTCGGAGGAGACGATGGCGTCCAGTGCGCCCGGCACCGGGTTGAGGCTGAACACCGGGCGGCGCCCGCCGAGCTGGGCCAGCGGCACCGGGAACACCTCGATGTAGTAGGTGGTGGCGCCGGTGCGCTGGGCCACGCCGGGGATCGAGGTGCTCTGGGCGGCGTAGCCGGCATGGCGGGCGATGTCGACCAGCCATTCGGTCAGCACGCCGCCGCCTTCGCCGCCGAGGGCGCAGATGAGTAGGGTGATGGGTTGTTGTTTCATGATGCTGGGCAGAAGGTTTCGCCGCCGGGCCGCCCCAAGGCGAAACGCCTCCCCCTCGGGGGGTGGAGAACTACACGCAGCGAAGCGAAGTGAGAAGCTGGGGGGTACATGTTTCAGGCGGGGCTCAGGGCGCGCACCATGGCGCCGCGCAGGCTGGCGAGCAGGCGTTCGTGCCACTTGGGGTTCTGGACCACCTCGGCGCGGTAGAACGAGGGGCACAGCGTGGCCGCATGCGCGTTGGCGCCGCACAGGCCGCAGCCCACGCAGCCGTCGATCACCACCGCCACCGGGTCGACCTTGAGCGGATCGGGGTTGTCCTTGATGGTGAGTGTGGGGCAGCCCGAGAGGCGGATGCAGGCGTGGTCGCCGTTGCACACGTCCTCGTCCACGCCGTACTTGACGCGCACCACGCGCTCGCCCTTCTTGAGCAGGCTGGCGATCCAGGGCTTGATGCGGCGCTGGCGTTCGAGCTGGCATTCGCCCTCGGCGATGATGACCTTCAGGCCGTTGAAGTCGCTGGTGAAGGCCTCGTTGAGCGTAGCGCGCATGGTGTCCACCTCGTAGGTGTGCACCGTGCGCAGCCACTGCACGCCCAGGCCCTTGAGGGTGGACTCGATGGTGAGGTTCTTGTCGACCAGGCTCTGCTGCTTGTCGATGGCGCGTTCCTTGATCTCGTCGTCGGGCGTGGAGATGATGTCCTGCGTGCCGGTGGCCGAGGTGTAGCCGTTCTTGAAGATCAGCAGCACCGCGTCGTCGCCGTTGAAGAGCGCGCTCTGCACGCCCGTGAGCAGGCCGTTGTGCCAGAAGCCGCCGTCGCCCATGATGGACAGGGTGCGCCGCTGCATCATCGGCGAGACGCCGGCGCGGCTGGCCAGGCTCATGCCGTAGCCGAGGATCGAGTGGCCCATCGAGAACGGCTCGAAGGTGCCGAAGGCGTGGCAGCCGATGTCGGCCGCGATGTGCACCGGCCCCACGTCCTGCTGCGCGAGCTTGAGGGCCGAGAACACCGGCCGCTCGGGGCAGCCGATGCAAAAGCCCGGCGGGCGCGTGGGCAGCGGCTGCTCGAGCTGGCGCGCCACGCTGTCGCGGCGCGTGCGGTTGCCCGTGAGCCAGGCTTGCGCGGAATCCGTCGCGGCGCCCGGCAGGTAGCGGGCGGCGAAGGCCGACAGCCCGGCGGCCACCACCTCCACGCTGTATTCGCCGGCCGAGGGCAGCAGGTCCTTGCCGTGCAGCGGCGTCTGCACGTCGCGCCGGCGCAGCAGGGTGGCGATTTCCTGCTCGATGTACTCGGGCTGGCCTTCCTCCACCACCAGCACGCCGCGCTTGCCGACGCAGAAATCGGCCACCTGCTCGGGCACCAGCGGATAGGTGACGTTGAGCACCAGCAGTGGGATGTCGCTCTGGCCGAAGGCGTCGGCCAGGCCGAGCTGCTGCAGGCCGCGGATCAGCGCGTTGTAGAGGCCGCCTTGCACGATGATGCCCAGGTCCTCGTGCTGGCCGGGCATCAGCTCGTTGAGGCCGTGCTCGGCGATGTAGCGGCGCGCGGCGGGAATGCGCTCGTCGCTCTTGAGCTTCTCGTGGCGGAAGGTCACGGGCGGATGCGCCAGGCGCATGTAGTCGAAGCCGGCCGGGTTTTCCATCAGCGCGCGGGTGGAGACGGGCGGCGGCAGGTTGTTCTTGGTCTCGAAGCTGCCGCGCACGTGGCAGGCGCGGATGCGCAGCTCCAGGATGGCGGGCATGTTGGAGGTCTCCGAGAGCCGGAAGCCGTGCTCCACCATCTCCACCATGCGGCCCAGGTCGGGCCGCGGGTCGAGCAGGCACATGCTGGACTTGAGCGCGTAGGCATGGGTGCGCTCCTGGATCACGCTGGCGCCCTCGCCGTAGTCCTCGCCCACCACGATCAGCGCGCCGCCCTTGACGCCGGGCGACGACAGGTTGGACAGCGCGTCCGACGCCACGTTGGTGCCGACGATGGACTTCCAGGTCACGGCGCCGCGCAGCGGGTAATGGATCGAGGCGCCCAGCATGGCCGCGGCCGAGGCCTCGTTGGAGCAGGCCTCCACGTGCACGCCCAGTTCGTCCATGTACGACTTGGCTTGCACCATCACGTCCAGCAGGTGCGACACCGGCGCGCCCTGGTAGCCGCCGACATAGGCCACGCCCGACTGCAGCAGGGCCTTGGTGATGGCGAGGATGCCCTCGCCGTGAAAGGTCTCGCCGGCGCCCAGGCGCAGCGATTGGATCTCGTGACTGAATGAAACTTCCAAGGCGTGTCTCCTGGCGGCCTGATTTTTCTCGGGGGTCTCGCAGTTTCGCTTGACCTGGCATATCAATCAATAAAATAACCAGACTATCCAATATCAACACCATGCATATCAAGGACATCGACCTGAACCTGCTGCGCCTGTTCGATGCCGTGTACCTCACGCGCAACGTGAGCCGCGCCGCCGACCTGCTGGACCTGACGCAGCCCGCCGCGAGCCAAGGCCTGTCGCGCCTGCGCACGCTGATCCGCGACCCGCTGTTCCTGCGCGCGCCCGGCGGCGTGCAGCCCACGCCCAAGGCCGTGCGGCTGGCCGACGCGGTGCGCGGCGCGCTGGCCGCGCTGGAACAGGCGCTCAACGAGTCGGCGCTGTTCGAGCCGCTGCAGTCGCGCAAGGTGTTCCGCATCCACATGAGCGACATCGGCGAGAGCCGCTTCCTGCCCGAGCTGATGGTGGCGCTGCGCGAGCGCGCGCCCGGGGTGCGCATCGAGACCTCGCCGCTGGGGCCGGCGGACATCGCCGATGCGCTGGACAGCGGGCGCATCGACTTCGCGTTCGGCTTCCTGCCCACGGTGGAGCACACCCAGCGCGTGCAACTGCTCAAGGACCGCTACATCGTGCTGCTGCGCGAAGGCCACCCCTTCACCAGGCGCCGGCGCAGCAGCGCGGCCCTGCTGGAAGACCTGCGCCGGCTGGAGTTCGTGGCGGTGCGCACCCACTCCGACACGCTGCGCATCCTGCAACTGCTGCGGCTGGAAGACCGGCTGCGCCTGACCACCGAGCACTTCATGGTGCTGCCGGCCATCGTCAAGGCCACCGACCTGGGCGTGGTGATGCCGCGCAACATCGCGCAGGGCTTTGCCGAGGGCGGCGGCTACGCCATCGTGGAGCCGGCGTTTCCGCTGCGTGACTTCACCGTCTCGCTGCACTGGAGCCGGCGCTTCGAGGCCGACCCCGGCAACCGCTGGCTGCGCCAGTTGATCGTGGACCTGTACGCCGACAGGTAGCGCGGGCGCTCAGGCGAGTTGCAGCCGGGCTTCCTCGCACCAGTAGTCCACCGCCGCGTAATAGCCCTCCCACACGCAGCCATGGCAGCCGCGCCCGCAGCAGGTGGTGGGCTCGGGCGGCGGGGCGCGCAGGGCCAGTCCCTGGGCCTCGGCCTGGGCCGCCAGCGCCTTCAGCGCGGTGCGGGAGGTGGCGAGGTCGGTGATCGGGGGCTGCGGCGCGCTGCTGCCGGGCGGAGTCAGCGCGATGGCGGTGTCGGGCATGTCGGGGTCGGGGCGGTGGGAGAACGGGCCTCGGCTCACAGCGGTGGAGCGGCGTCCTGCTGCACCGCGCGCCGCAGCGCGGCCCGCGCCAGCAGGCGCGTGGAGTCGAGCGTGGGCAGCGGCGAATTGGCATCGCTCATGATCAGCGGGATCTCGGTGCAGCCGAGCACGACCGCATCGCAGCCGTCTTCGTCCCTCATCCGCGCCATGACCTGCCGGAAATACGTCACCGCCTCGGGCCGGAACACGCCGAGCACCAGCTCGTCCATGATGATGCGGTCGATCTCGTCGCGCTCGGCGGCGCTCGGGCGCACGGCCTGCAGCCCGCGCGCGGCGAGCTTGTCGGGGTAGACCGCGCTGTCGACCAGCCAGCGCGTGCCGGTGATTCCGAGGCGCCGGTAGCCGCGCCGCGTCGCCTCGTCGGCCACCACCTCGGCGATGTGCAGCCAGGGCCGCGGCGAATGCGGCGCCACGAGGTCGAAGGCCCGGTGGATGGTGTTGTCGGGGCAGATCAGAAAGTCGGCGCCGACGGCCGCGAGCTTGCGGGCCGAGTCCAGCATCAGATCGGCCACGCCCTGCAGGTCGTGGCGCTCGAGGCAACTCACATAGCGGGCCAGCGACGGCGTGTGCAGCGAAATTTCGGGGTGCGCATGCGCGCCGAGGAGTTGCGCGCCTTCCGCGCAGACGGTGCGGTAGCACAGCGCCGCGCCTTCGGCGGAGCAGCCGACGATTCCGATGTGTTGGGGCCTCATGGCGCCAAGCGTACTACGGGCGGCGGGAGCCTGCCCGGGAACCCCGGGTGCTCTGTTTTTGATAGCTGCCAACGACCGCTGGACGCGGACCTCCAGCCAATTTCATTCAAAAAATGGGGGAAATGGCCGGCCGCGGGCCGCTACACCTGCTCGGGATCGGCCCGCGTGTAGGCGCTGCTGCCGCTGACCGGGTTGGCGTAGTGAAACGGCGGCACGAACGCGGCGGGGTAGGGCTGGTAGTCGATGCTGGGCGGCAGGTCGGGCGCGAAGCGCTCGCGCAGGCCGCCTTCGGGCGATTTGGCCTTGGCCCAGCCTTCCTCGAACGGCGTGTGGTAAGTGCGGTAGAAATGCAGCCGGCTGATCTTCCACTGGCCCGCTTCCTTGCGGTAGCGGATCTCATACGGGCCTTCGCCCCAGGTGGCCTTGACGCCGAACTCGGCGATCTGCATGAAGCAGCGCCAGCGGCCGCTGGCATTCTCGCCGTCCGCATCCACGTGCACGATGCCCTGCACGATCAGGTGGTTGTACAGCCGGCCGTGCACCAGGCCGTTCTCGTCGCTCATCGCGGGGCCCTTGCCCAGGATGTCGCGGAACAGCACCGCGGCGCGTTCCTTGCCGAGGTACACGCCCAGCGCCGAGATCTCCACCGAGCAGTCGTCGGTGAACAGCGGAAGAATCTCGGCCCACAGCGCCTTGTCCAGGTAGTAGCCGTACATGCGCGTCAGCTTGTTGATGGCCTCGATGTCTTCGGCGCGCTGCACCCTGCGTTCGAGTTCGGCCACGCGCGCGAGCAGCGCCTGCACGGAGAGGTCGGGGATGGAGGTCATGTCGCTTGCCATTCGGTTCTGATCTGTCTTGCGGTCAATCGAGCTTCACGCCCGTCTGTTTGATGATGCGGCCCCAGGCCTCGTAGTCGTTGCGCACGATGGCCTGGAACTCGGCGGGCGTGGTGCCCGTGAGGTCCAGCCCCAGCGGCTCGAACTGCGCCTTGATCTCCGGCCGGCGGATCGCGGCCACCAGCGCGCCGTTGAGCCGGGCCACGATCTCCGGCGGCATGCCGGCCGGGCCGAAGAAGCCCATCCAGCCGGTGATGTCCAGCGCCGGGTAGCCGGCCTCGCGGCCGGTCTTGACCTCGGGCAGCTCCTTCAGGCGCGTCGGGCCGGTCACGGCCAGGGCCTTCAGGCGCCCGCCCTTGATGTGCGGCAGCGAGGTGGCGGGCGAATCGAACTGCACCTTGGTGAAGCCGCCCAGCAGGTCGCGCATGGCATCGGCCGAGCCCTTGTAGGGCACGTGGTTGAGCCGCGCGCCGTACTGCTGGTTGAGCAGCTCGATGTAGAGGTGCCCATTGGTGCCCGGCCCGGGCGAGCCGGCGGGAATGGGCTCGCTGCTGGCCTTGCTCAGCGCGATCAGCTCCGTCAGGTTCTGCGCCGGCAGCGAGGGGTGGGCCACCAGGATCGAGCCGTTGCGGTAGACCTGCGTGATCGGCGTGAACTCCTTGAACGGGTCGTACGGCGGCTTGCTGAACATGTGCGGCACCTGGGTGTGGGTGGTGTTGATGCCCAGCAGCAGCGTGTAGCCGTCGGGCGCCGAGCGCGCCACGTTCAGCGCGGCGGGCACGCTGGCGCCGCCGGGCTTGCTGTCGATGATCACCGGCACGCCGTCGAGCTGTGCGCTCAGGAAGTTGCCCAGCGCCCGGCCCAGGATGTCGGCCGGGCCGCCCGGCGGCGCCGGGATCACGATGCGGATGGGCCGCCCCGCCGCGGGAAAGCCGGTCTGCGCCCAGGCCGGCAGCGCCGCATTGCCGGCAAGGCCTGCGCCGAGCCACAGGAAGCCGCGTCGGCTGGCGAGGAATCGAGAGGTGTTGTTGACCATGTGTGTTTGTCTCCAAAGGGTCTCAGGGGGCCTGATGGGGCGAATGCTAAGCGGCCCGCCATGGCCTGCCTAGCGGTCAATCGGCGCAGGGTGTCAACCGCTGGTTAACATCCGAACGATGAACACTCCCCCTCATTCCCTCGGGCGGCGCCTGCGCTTTCACCAGCTGGAGCTGGTGAGCGAAGTGGCCGAGTGCGGCAGCCTGGGCGAGGCGGCCGAGCGCCTGCACATCAGCCGCGCCGCCGTCAGCAAGACGCTCAAGGAACTGGAGCACACGCTGGGGCAGGTGCTGTTCGAGCGCTCGGCCAAGGGCATGGCGCCCACGGTCGCCGGCCTGCGCGTGGCCAAGCATGCGCGCCTGCTGCTCAACGAGCTGCGGCACATGACGCAAGAGATGGGCGCCGCCCCGGCCGCCGCGGCGGCGCGCCTGCGCATCGGCGCGCCGCCCTTCGTGGCCGCCCACATGGCGCCCGAGGTGCTGCTGCGATTGCGCCAGCGCCTGCCGGGCCAGGCCCTGGCGGTGCAGCTGCACGAAGGCCGGCTGGGCGCGCTGATCGAGCAGCTGCTGCTGGGCGAGCTGGACGCGGTGATGGCACTGTATGCGCCGCGCGCGGTCGATGCGCTGGACCTCGGCATGCTGAACATCAAGCACTGCCAGGAGGTGCCCATGGCGGTGGTGGCCTCGCCCGCGCTGGGCATCGCGCGCCGCAAGCGGCACCGCTGGCAGGACCTGCTGCCGCATCCCTGGATTTTGCCGCCCGCCAGCACCCACCTGCGCCGCTCGGTGGACGAGATGTTCACCGCCCACGGCAGCCGCGCGCCGCAGCCCGCCATCGAATCCGGCTCGCTCGCCGCGAACGTGCAACTGGCCAGCGCCGGCCTGGGGCTGGCCGTGGTGCCGGCCCGTTCGGCCGAAGCCGAGGTGGCCGCCGGGCGGCTGCAGGTGCTGGCGATGCAGCAGCCGCTGCCCGAGACCACCGTGGTGCTGATGTACCGCAAGGTGTCGGCCATCTACATGGACGCGATCCAGGCGCTGGATGAGGCGGCGGGGGAGGGAGAGGTGGTGTCGTCCGTGAAAGCACCGGCGTTGTGAGGGTGGGGCTACACGTCAAGAACGCCGGCCCTGTCCTGCGGCGCCAGCCACTGCGGCATTCGGGCGCTCGCGGTCCGCGTCGCAGCGGACCTGACGCCCCTCAGTGCACAGCCGCTTGAGCGCGTCGAATCGGTGGCGTCGACTGGTGCAGCAGCCGCAGAAGATCGGCCTGCCTGGAGGTGCCGGTCTTGGAGTAGATGCGCTGCAGATGCGTGCGCACCGTGGCCTCGCTGATGCCCAGCAGGTCGGCTGCTTCCAGCCCGCCCAGCCCTTGGGACAGCGCGAGCAGCACGCGCAACTCGCCACCGGTGAGCCCATGCAGCCGCGCGAAGGCCTCGCCCGGCATCAAAGGCGCCTGCACAGGATCCTGCGTGAACACCGCGACCGAGGCGGCGAGCGGCGCCAGGATGCTGCGGCGCCGGCCACGGTCCACCGGCAAGACCGTCGCGACACAGCCGCCACCCGCTCCGTCTGGAATCGCCATCGATTGTTCTCGCATCGCCATGTCGGCGTCGTCGCGCGTCGCACCTGCGATCGCCTTCGACAGTGCCGCGCGGGCCGCGGTATCGGTGGGAGCCACCCTGTTGTTGACGAGTCGAATGGAATGCCCGGACTTGATCTGGCGCTCCGCCGCCTGGTTCATGTAGACCACATGACCATCACGCGCCGTCAGGAACACACCTGCGGTCAATCCATCCAGCGTCCCCTCCAACGCCTCGGACCGGAGCGCCCGGATGTCCAGCACATCTGAAATGGCGAGCGCGCGGCACACATGCGGCGACAGCAGCCGGAACAGATGGATGTCACGCTGCTGGAACTGCGTCGCGTTGTCGCTTCGCGACGCATGCATGGAAGCCATGCGGTCGCTGGTGCGCAACGCGGGGAACCAGATCATGTCCTGCAGCCCGAATGGCTGCAGCACGTCCCGGAAGAAGCGGGTCTCGTGCAACTGGTAGCGCGCCATCGAGAGGGTGCTGACGTCACCGATGTTCGACACGACATCGGAAACGGCCATGGGACTTTCCGCGTACTGGCTACCCAGCTTCTCCAGGAACTCGGGCCGGTAGCCGGACACAAACAGCTGGTCGTTCTGGACATGCCGCAGGTCATGCACGCAGATGCCACCTGCAGTGCTTTCGCAAAGTTGGACGACCTGCTTGCAGGTGTCCGCCCAGCGTTGCGGGTCGAGCGCACAGTCATAGACCGCCCCGATCAGGTCGGACAGCGCTTGCGCGGAAACTCCGTCCATGCCGATCACGGCAGACGCCTTCGATACCGAGGAGTCACGTCGCACCTCCTGTTGATGCTGGCCTGCATGCCGCGGAAATCGACGGTGTGCGCATGTGCCATTCACCACGCCCACCGATCACCGCAAAAAGTGTCATCAATTATCACTGTACGCGGCCCGCATGCACACGCGAAATTTGCTGGTTTTTGCGGATGGCGCCTCCGGCGATTGATCCGCGCACGCCCGGCGCGGCGGATGCTCAGCGGACATCGTGCCCCGCGTCATCGCTTCCGATGACGCTGCAGGGAGCAGGCTGGCGCGCAGACGCCGCCGCTCAGCATCGCCCCCTTGCTGGACGACGAAGCCCATCTGTTGTTGCGATCGGTTGAACCCGCAATCCAGAGCAGGCACTCGCTGCCCAACTCACATCTGCGCATTCGCCCCATCACGGCGTGAAATACCGCGAGAGATGATCGACAAACGCCAGCACCCGCGCCGTCCGCGCATGCTGGGCCGGGTACACCGCATAGATGTCTGCCGGCGGTGTCTGCCAGTTCTCCAGCACCGGCTGCAGCCGCCCGCTTCTCAGGTAGCGCGCCACATCCCATTCCGCGCGCAGCACGATGCCCAGGCCGCTCAGCGCCCAGTTGACGGCCACCTCGCCATCGTTGGTGCTCAGGTTGCCGCGCGCCTTCACCGTCTCCGAGCGCTTGCCGCTGGTCAACCGCAGCAGGCCCTGGGCGTCGTCGGCCTGCCGGATCGAGATGAAGTTGTGCCTACCGATGTCCTGCGGCGCGCGCGGCGTTCCCGCGCGGGCGAGGTAGGTGGCCGACGCGCAGAGCAGCCGCCGGTTTGGTGCGAGCAGCCGTGCGATCAGGCGCGAATCGGGCGGCTCGCCGAAGCGGATGCCGACGTCATAGGCTTCGTCCACGATCGGCGGCGGGCTGGCCGTGAGCTGCAGCTGCACCTCCACGCGCGGGTACTTGCGGGAAAAACTCGTGATGGCCGGGCCCACCTGCATGCGGCCAAAACCCAGCGTGGCATTGACCCGCAGCAGGCCGGCAGGCTGCGCTCGCGCGGCCTGCAGTCCGCTTTCCATGGCCTCGATCTCTTCGAGGATGTGGCGCGAACTGTCGAGGTAGCTTCGTCCTTGCTCGGTCAGCGAGAGGCGCCGCGTGGTGCGGTTGAGCAAGGGCACGCCCAGGCGGGCCTCCAGGCCCGACAACCGCTTGCTCACCGCGGCCGGCGTCACCTGCAGCTCCCGTGCCGAGGCGGCCAGGCTGCCGCAGCGCATGAGCTGGACGAAGAACTGCATGTCCTGCGAAGCGGTGTTGCGGGTCATTGCTGAATCTGAGGTTAAGAATGCATTGAATTATTCATCCTATCAGCCTGCACCTCCAGCCCTAGAGTTCGGCGGACACACAGGAGTGATGCGATGAAGACATACAGGATCGCCTGCATCCCGGGCGACGGGATCGGCAAGGAAGTGGTGCCCGCGGGGGAGACGGTGTTGCGGGCGCTGTCAGAAGCCGGCGCGGGTTTCCGCTTCGAGTTCACCTCGTTCGATTGGGGCGGCGACTACTACCGCCGCCACGGAAAAATGATGCCGGACGACGGGCTCGACGCCCTGCGCTCCATGGACGCAATCCTGTTCGGCTCCGCCGGCGATCCGGACATCCCGGACCACATCACGCTGTGGGGCCTGCGGCTGAAGATCTGCCAGGGGTTCGACCAGTACGCGAATGTCCGGCCCACGCGCATCCTGCCCGGCATCGACGCGCCGCTCAAGCGCTGCACGCCGGCGGACCTGGACTGGGTGATCGTGCGCGAGAACTCGGAAGGCGAATACTCCGGCGTCGGCGGCCGTGCCCACCAGGGCCACCCGATCGAGGTGGCCACCGACGTCAGCATGATGACGCGCGCGGGTGTGGAGCGCATTCTGCGCTTCGCTTTCCGGCTCGCGCAGTCGCGCCCGCGCAGGCAGCTCACCGTGGTGACGAAATCCAACGCGCAGCGCCACGCGATGGTGATGTGGGACGAGATTGCCGTGCAGGTGAGCCGGGAGTTCCCCGACGTCGCCTGGGACAAGGAGCTGGTGGACGCCTGCACCGCCCGCATGGTCAACCGGCCGGCCTCGCTGGACACCCTGGTGGCGACCAACCTGCACGCCGACATCCTGAGCGACCTCGCGGCCGCGCTGGCGGGCAGCCTGGGCATTGCGCCCACCGGCAACATCGATCCCGAGCGCCGCTACCCCAGCATGTTCGAGCCGATCCATGGCTCCGCGTTCGACATCATGGGTCAGGGGTTGGCCAACCCGGTCGGCACGTTCTGGAGCTGCGTGATGCTGCTCGAGCATCTGGGCGAGCAGGAGGCGGCGAGCCGGCTCATGCGCGTCATCGAGTCGGTGACGGCCGACACGGGCCTGCACACGCGGGACCTCGGCGGCACGGCCCGGACGGCGCAGGTGACCGAAGCGGTATGCCGCCGCCTGCGGTCATAGAGAGTGGTTCAACAATTCACCAGGAGACAACAAGATGAAGAAGATGATGAAGGCAGTCTGGTTCGTGGCACTGGCGGCGCTGTCGCCGCTGGCCTTTTCTCAAACGGCGCCGCCGCAGGCGCCGTGCCCCGACAAGAACGTGATGTACTGGCAGGCCTTCCCGCCGGGGGGCGAATCGGACCTGTCTGCGCGCCACCAGCAGCTCGTGCTGAAAAAGAAATGCCCCAGCGTCGAGACCATCATCCAGTACAAGGCGGGCGCGGGCGGCGCGCTGATGTGGACGCAGATGAACCAGCTGCCCGGCGACGGGGTGAACGTGGTGGGCGTGAACCTGCCGCACATCGTCTTCCAGCCGATCGAAGGGCAGGTGCAGTACAAGACCGCCGACGTGACGCCAGTGTTCTGGTTCCACTTCACGCCCGACATTCTCGTGGTGCCGGCGCAGAGCCCGATCAAGAACTTCCAGGACTTCATCAAGGCCGCGAAGGCCAGCCCCGGCAAGCTCAGCCTCGGCGGCTCCGGCCAGTTCTCCGCGAACCACGCGGCGCATGAGCGCCTGAATGCCGCATTCGGCATCAAGACCGTGTACATCCCGTTCAAGGGCACCGGCGACATGGCCACGTCCGTGATGGGCGCGCAGGTCGATGGCGCCATGACGTACACGCCGTTTGCCATCACCAACAAGGAACGCGTCCGCCCGTTGGCGGTGGCGATGGACATGCGCCACCCGCTGATGCCGGACGTGCCCACGTTCAAGGAGCTGGGCGTCGATTGGGTGGACGGCGCCTACCGCGGCATCGGTGTGTCCAAGTCCACACCGCCCGAAGCGCGCAAGCGCCTGTCGGACCTGTGGCGCGGGCTGAACACCGACGCGGAGATGAGGGACCTCGCGGCCCGCAACGGCTTTGAGCTGGTGAACATCGGCCTTGAGGAGATGGACGCGTTCATGGCGAACAAGACGAAGCTCTACACCGAAGGCGCCGCGCGCATGGGGCTCGGCAAGAAATAGGCGTGGAGACGGGCGCGGCGCGCCCTTTCCGGCGTTAACGCGCGCGGCACGTGGTGCGGGGCGGATGGGTAGCAGTTTCCCGGATTTGCCGGGAGGCCGTGTACGGTATAAGTACGCAGAAATAGCCATCACCCATGCGCCTACGCCCGTCACTTGTTGCCTACGGTCTTGCTGCGGCACTGTTCGCGTCGCTGGCCGTGGTCTTTTCTGTCAACTTTCAGTCCAGCCCCGTGAGTGGTGAGCCCACCATCGGCCCAGGGGCCGCCTCGCTTCTGTGGCTCGCCGTTTTCTTCGTGCCGCCGCTGGTCATCGCCAGCCGTGCCAAAGTCCACGGCGCCCTCTACGGTATCGCCATTGGGTTGGTTCCACTCGCGGTGGCCCTGCTGATCGGGTACTCCGTTCCGCTCCTCATGGCACTCTTCTTTTACGCTGCCGCTCCCATGGGCGGCTATCTGGGCCAGCGCTTGGCACGCCGCCCACTGAGTGTCGGCTAACCCACCCCTGCCGCCTATGTCTGTCGCTCTCATCACGGCCCTGTTCTTCACGGTGGCCCTGCTCGTGACCACCGCGTACTTCCTGATGGGCTCGGTGCCGCTGCTGGTTCTCAACCACGACACCCCGTTGGACGCCCGCTTCGTCCGGGGCTTCTTCAACACCTATTACCTGGCCGCGATGTTCGCCGCCGGTGCGACCGCTGTGAGCTATGCGTTTGCCGGCAGGCTGACTTTCGCCACCGGTGCGGCCGCCCTCACACTGCTGGCCGTCGTCCTGCGTTGGAAGGTCATTCCGAAGATGGACTCGCTTCGGGTCCAGATCCAGGGCGGCGAGACCAGTGCCATCCCGGTGTTCCGGCGCATCCACTTGACGGCCATCCTGGTCAACCTGGCGCAGCTTGTGCTCATCGTGTGGACGCTCATTGCTGCTTCGTTGCAAGCGCGGGCCAGTTTGTAGCCGTGCGGCCTTGCCTTGGGCACCCGGCTTCGCGCCATTTGCAGTCGCGCAGGGCGGTCTTTCCGCAGGGGGTGCTCAACCCTCGTGCTGATGGCCGGCCGCTCTGGCGCGGTCATCTCCGCTGACGCGTCCCCAGCCCTGCGGATCCGGGCGAGGTGCCGTGGCGCTTCGGTCGCCGCGGCGCTCTGGCCGCTTGCGGAACAGCCGCAGTGCTTCGTCGCGAAAGGCCTCCACCAGGCGCAGCCGCACCGAGGCGCGCGACCAGATCACCCCCACGCGCCGCGGCGTTGCCGGCAGCGGCAGCGGAATGCGCACGACGTTCAGGCCCTCGGGCCAGGGGCGGATCCAGTCCGGCACCAATGAGACGCCCAGCCCGCGGTCCACCATCACCGCGATGGCGCTCAGGGCATTGATCTCGAAGCGCTCGCGCGGGGTGATGCGCGCGCGCTGCAGGTACTGGTCGGCCAGCTTGCCGCCCCACTGGTTGCGGTCGTAGCGGATCATGGGCTCGCTGGCCAGCAGCTCATGCGGGTCGCGGCCGGCGTAGCGCGCGGGCGCCAGCAGCACCAGCGGCTCCTCGCGCAGCAGCTCCCAGCGCAGCGTCTTGGCCACCGCCACCGGCGACTCCAGCACGATGGCGGCGTCCAGCTCGCCGGCCTCCACCGCCGGGTACATGTCGATCGAGAACGAAGGCCGGATGTAGACATTGATGGCCGGGTAGCGCTGCACCATCGCGGCCAGCACCTCGGGCACGATGCCCAGCAGCGCGTTGGTGCCGGCGCCCAGGCGCAGCTCGCCCGAGAGCGCCTCGTCGTTGGCCAGCGCGCGCAGGTCGCCGATCTCGCGCAGCACGCCGCGGCTTTTCTCCAAGATGCGCTGGCCGGCCTCGGTGGCGCCCACCGTGCGGCCCGAGCGCACCATCAGCGCGGTGCCGAACTCCTGCTCCAGCGCGCGCACATGCTGCGCCACCGCGGCGGGTGAGAGGTTCAGGCGGCGCGCAGCCTCCGCCATCGAGCCGTGCTGAACGGCGGCCACGAAGCTGCGCAGGAAGTCGGTGTTCAAAAGACAGGTTTCCTGTTGTTTGAAGAAAGTAAACAACACTTTAACTTGTCGTCGGCTTTCCGCACACTGCGGGTTCACCTCATCCAGACACAAGGGCCTTGAGCCATGCGCAGCAAGTTGTTCGTTCCGGGCTCCCGCCCCGAGTTGTTTCCCAAGGCCCTGGCCGGCGCGGCCGATGCCCTGTCCATCGACCTGGAGGACGCGGTGGCCGAAAGCCGCAAGGCCGAGGCCCGCGCCAATGTGGGCGCCTTCATCGCCGAGGCGGGCCAAGCGGCCACAGGCAAGGCCCTGATCGTGCGCGTCAATGCGCTGGACACGCCGCACTTCGCGGATGACGTGGCCGCCATCGTGCGCCCGGGCCTGGACCTGCTGAACCTGCCCAAGGCCGAGACGGTGGACCAGGTGCGTGCGGCCGTCGAGGTCATCGAGCGCGCGGAACGTGCCGCGGGGCCGCAAGCCCTGCCGCAGCCCGTGCGCCTGCTGCTCAACATCGAAACCCCGCGCGGCCTGCGCCTGGCCGCCGAGCTGGCGGCCTGCAGCCCGCGCATCGCGGGCCTGCAGATCGGCTATGGCGATCTGTTCGAGCCGCTGCAGATCGCGCGCCGCGACCCGGCCGCCGTGCATGCCGTCATGCTGGCCGTGCGCCTGGCCGCCGGCGAGGCCGGTGTGTTCGCCTACGACGGCGCCTTTGCCAACGTGCAGGACGCCGAAGGCTACAAGGCCGAGGCCGAGGTGGCGCGCCGCCTCGGTTTCCTCGGCAAGAGCTGCATCCACCCGAGCCAGATCGCGCTGGCCAACGAGGTGTTTCGTCCCAGCGACGAGGAGATCGCGCACGCGCTACGCGTGCTCGACGCCGCGCGCGAGGCCGAGGCCCGGGGCGTTGGTGCCTACATGGTGGACGGCAAGATGGTCGACGGCCCCTTCGTGCGGCGCGCCGAAGTCATCGTGGCCACGGCGCGCCGCCTGGGCCTGGCTTGAGAGGCTGAACCAGCCGGTGCCGCAGCCTGCCTGATCACAACAAAGGAGACAGACAGCATGACGTTCCATTCACCGATGTCCGTGGCGCGCCGCGCCCTGGCGCTCACCCTGGCAGCAGCCTGCCTGTGCGGCAGCGCCGCCGCGCAGGCCCAGGAGCCATTTCCGTCGCGGCCCATCACCATCGTGGTGCCTTACCCGGCGGGCGGCTCGAACGACGTGTTCGCACGTGCCGTTGGCCGCCGGCTGGGCGAGGCCCTGGGCCAGCCGGTCGTCATCGACAACCGGCCCGGCGCGGGCGGCAGCCTGGGCACGGGCGTGGTCGCCAAGGCGCCGGCCGACGGCTATACCCTGGCCGCCGTCTCGTCCAGCTTCGCAACCAACGCCGCGGTGCAGTCCAGGCTGCCATTCGACCCGGTCAAGGGCTTCACGCCGGTCGCCATGATGGCCAAGGGCGCCTTCATCGTCGCGGTGCGCGGCGACCTGCCCGCCAGGACGCCGGCGGAACTGGTGGCGCTGGCCAAGGCGCAGCCCGGGCGGCTCAACTACGCCTCGTCGGGCCCGGGCAGCACCAACCAGTTCGCGACCGAGCTGCTGAAATCGGGCGCGGGCCTCTTCATCACCCACATTCCCTACCGAGGCATGGCGCCGGCCACCACCGACCTGATGGGCGGCAACGTGGACATCCTGATCGCCAGCGGTCCGTCGCTGCAGCCCGCGCTGCGCTCGGGCAAGGTCCGCGCGATCGCGGTCACCAGCCCGCAGGCCACGCCCATCGCCCCCGAGCTGCCGCCGATGGCGCAGGCCGTGCCGGGCTACCAGTTTGAAATCTGGTGGGGCCTGCTGGCGCCCGCGGGCACGCCCGAGGCGGTGGTGCAGAAGATCAACGCCGAGGTCAACAAGATCGTGGCGTCGCAGGACATGCGGGCCTTTCTGCTGCGCGAGGGCGCCGAGCCGGTGAACCTCAGCGCCGCGCAGTTCGCGGCCCAGATCCGCAGCGAGATCCCGTACTGGCAGCAGGTTGCCAAGCGCGCGGCCATCAAGCCGGAATGACCGAGCGCCATGGGTGACTGCCTCGGTTCATTCGTCTGGCGCCGCTGCGCGGCCCGCTGGTGCAGTTCCCTGTGTTTTCCCGTTGTCACTTGATTGAAGGAACCCTTCCCATGTCTCACAGCAAACGCAAGACCCTGGCCGCCCTGTGCGGCGCGCTTTCCCTGGCCCTGCTGGGCGCGGCCTCCCCGGCCCTCGCGCAGGACGGCTGGCCCAGCAAGCCGATCCGCATGGTGGTGCCGTTCGCGCCCGGCGGCAGCAACGACGTGATCGCCCGGCGCCTGGCGCTGCAGCTCACCAAGAATCTGGGCCAGTCGGTGGTGATCGACAACCGTGCCGGCGGCGGCAGCACCATCGGCGCCAACGTGGTGGCCACCTCGCCGGCCGACGGCTACACCCTGCTGTTCGTCTCGGGCTCGCTGGCCACCACGGCGGCGGTGCAGAAGACGCCCTACGACCTGGTGAAGGCCTTCGAGCCGGTCTCGCGCGTGGCGATCGCGCCCTTCGTCATCCTGACGCGCGAGGGCTTTCCGGCCAAGACGGTGCAGGAGCTGATCGCCTACGCCAAGGCCAACCCCGGCAAGATCAACTACGGCAGCGCCGGCCTGGGCGACAGCACCCAGCTCGCCACCGAGCTGTTCAGCAACGCCGCCGGCATCAAGATGACGGCAGTGGGCTACAAGGGCATCTCGCCGGCGCAGATGGACCTGATCGCGGGCCGCATCGACCTGGTGATCACCACCGTGGCCTCGATCCGCGGCACCGCGGCCGAGAGCCTGCCCAAGATCGCCTTCACCACGATCAAGCGCGACCCCGAGTTCCCCAACGTGCCCACGGTGCGCGAGTCCGGCCTGGACTACGTGGTCGACGTGTGGTGGGGCGTGTTCGCGCCCGCCGGCACGCACGCGGCCATCCGCGACCGCCTGAACCGCGAGATCGCCACCATCGTCGCCGAGCCCGAGTTCGCCAGCTTCCTGAAGACGGCGGGCGCGGGGCCGGCCCCGTCCACGCCACAGCTGCTGCGCGACGAGGTGGCCAAGGACGTGGCGCGCTGGACCGACACGGCCAGGCGTGCGGGCATCCAACAGCAATAACCCGAGAACGGAGACTCCATGACACAGACCCTCGCAGATGCGGCGCCGGCCCCAGGGCCGCTGGCCGGCGTGCGCGTGCTCGACCTGAGCGGCTACATCGCGGGGCCTTACGGCTGTGCCCTGCTGGCCGACCAGGGCGCCGAGGTCATCAAGATCGAGCCGCCCGACGGCGACAACCTGCGCAAGTACCCCTCCACGCTCGCGGCCGAGGGCCGCGCCTTCATGGGCGTGAACCGCGGCAAGCTGGGCCTCTCGCTGGACCTCAAGTCGCCGCAGGGGCGCGAGGTGCTGCTGCGCCTGGTCAAGACGGCCGATGTGCTGGTCCACAACTTCCGCCCCGCCGTGCCGGGGCGCCTGGGCATCGACTACGAGACCCTGCGCCAGGTCAACCCGCGCCTGGTCTACTGCGCGCTCACGGGCTACGGCGACAACGGCCCGCTGAAAGACAAGGCCGGCTACGACCAGGTGCTGCAGGCCATGACCGGCATCTGCGCCATGCAGGGGCCGGCCGGTGAGCCCGAGATCGTCTACGGCTCGGTGGTCGATTACTACGCCGCCGCGCTGCTGGCCGGTGGCGTGTCCTCGGCGCTGTACCAGCGCGAGCGCAGCGGGGTGGGGCAGTACGTGGGCATCTCGCTGCTGCGCAGCGCGCTGGCCATGCAGTCGGCCCGCCTGGTCTGGGCCGAAGGCGAGGGGCGCGATGTCTACCGCGACATGCGTTCCGGCGGCATCACCGGGCTGCACCCCACGCGCGAAGGCAGCCTCTACCTCTCGGCCAACACGCCGCATTTCTGGGGCGCGCTGTGCGAGCTGATCGGCCTGCCCGCGCTGGCCGGCGACGAGCGCTACGACACGGTGCGCAAGCGCGCCGAGCATGCGGGCGAGATCGTTCCGCTGATCCGCCAGGCCCTGCGTGCGCGCAGCGCCCTGGAGTGGGAGGAGTGCTTCGGCGAGCGCGTGCCCTGCGCTGCAGTGCGCCAGGTCGAGGACATGTTCGACCACCCCCAGGTGCAGGCCGAGGGCCTGGTGCAGGACTTCAGCCATCCGCTGGTCGGCAGCTACCGGGGCCTGGCCCGCGCCTACCGGTTCGGCGCTGCCGCGGACGCGCCGCCGCAGCGCGCGGCGCCGGCCTTCGGCCAGCATTCCGACGAGGTGCTGGCCGCCAGCGGCTACAGCGCCAAAGAGATTACCCAACTCCGATCCAACCGCGCCGTCCTATGAACATGAGCCCTGACAACCCCGACGTGCAAGCCATGCAGGCTGCGCTCGAAGACACGGCCCTGCGCCTGCACGGCATCGCCTCGCGCACCGGCACGGCCCAGGTGGCGGCCGAGGTGCTGCGCCTCAACGACGCGGTACGCGCCGGCGCGCTGGGCCGCATCGGCCCTCATGACCAGCCGGGCGACTTTGCCCGCCTCTTGCTGGCCCAGGCCGATCCGGCCAACGCGGAGGACCCGGCATGAGCAGCAGCCACGACGCGGGCGGCGAACTGCTGGACCTGTCGATTGCCGAAGCCGCGCAGCGCCTGCGCCAGGGTGCCATCACCGCCGAGGCGCTGACGGCCGCCGCGCTGGCGCGCGCCCGGGCGGTGCAGCCGGTGCTCAATGCCTTCATCGACGTCCAGGGCGAAGCCGCCCTGGCGCAGGCCCGCGCCTGCGACCGCGAGGCCGCAGCCGGCCGCTGGCGCGGCCCGCTGCACGGCATTCCGCTGGCGCACAAGGACTGCTTCGAGCGCGCCGGCCAGCCGATGACGGTGGGCTCAAGGGTGCTGGCCGCACAGCCGCCGGGCGAGCGCGACGCCACCGCGCTGGCGCGGCTGAAGGAGGCCGGCGCCATCGACCTCGGGCCGCTCAACCTCAATGAAATGGTGGCGGGCCCGACCGGCCAGAACCCGCATTTCGGCGACTGCTGCAACGCCTGGGATCCCACACGCATCTCGGGCGGCTCGTCCAGCGGCTCGGGCGCCGCCGTTGCCGCGGGCGCCGTGTTCGGCTCGCTGGGCTCGGACACCGGCGGTTCGATCCGCCTGCCGGCCTCGATGAACGGCCTGTTCGGCCTCAAGCCCACCTACGGCCGCGTCTCGCGCGCGGGCTGCTTTCCGCGCGCCTTCTCGCTGGACTGCGTGGGGCCGCTGGCGCGCTCGGCCGAGGACTGCGCGCTGCTGCTGCAGGCCGTGGCCGGCGCCGACCCGCTGGACGCCAGCAGCGCCGACGCGCCCGTGCCGGACTACCTGGGACGCCTGGGCCGCGCCGCCGAGGGCAGCCGCATCGCGGTCATGGCCACGGGGCGGGGTTATCACCCCGAGGTGGCGCAGGCATTCGCGCGCTTCGCCGAGGCGGCCGCGCAGCGCTATGGCCGCGCGAGCGAGGTGGCCTTCGAGCAACTGCCGGCCTGCTACGCCATGGCCGACATCTTCTCCAAGGTCGAGGCCTCGACGCTGCACGGCGCCTGGATGCGCGCGCAGCCGCAGGACTACTCGCAGGCGGTTTACTCGCGCACCGAGCCGGGCCTGCATGTGCCGGCCGTGCGCTACCTGGAGGCGCTGAACGTGCGCGCCGGCCTGCTGGGCGCCTTCCTGGCCGGCCCCATGGCCGAGGCCGACGTGCTGCTGTGCCCCACCGTGCCTGTGCCCGTGCCTACCCGCGCCGAGGCCGACATGGAGGGCGCGGGCAAGGTGTTCGGCGTGGTTGCCACACTGACGGCGCTCACGAGGCCGTTCAACTACCTGGGCCTGCCGGTGCTGAGCATGCCGATCGGCCGCGACGCCAACGGCCTGCCGATGGGCGCGCAACTCATCGGCCGGCCCTTTGGTGAGGCCCGGCTGCTGGCCATGGCGCAGGCGCTGGCCGCTGACATCGGCTGGGCGGCCAGGCCCTCGGGCTTGCCCGTGAATCAAACTCTCTGACACAGACAAGGCACCACACATGACAACCCCCTGGCAATCCTATTTGAGCGAGCAGGACCGCGCCGTGCTGGCGCGCGGCAAGTTCGGCCGGCGCATGGGCTTCGGCCGGCGCCCGGCGGTGGTGGTGATCGACGCCCAGAAGTACATGGTGGGCGAGGCCGGCCGCGATGCCGACTGGCCCTCGAGCTGCGGCGAGGCCGGCCGCCAGGCGGTGGCCGCCATCGCCGAGGTGGTGGGCACGGCCCAGGGCGCGGGCGTGCCCTGCTTCTTTACTCTGTTCGAGATCGCGCGCGACGGCTCCGACATCGGCGTCTACCGCCGCAAGCGCGACCTGCTGGACAGCGAGCACTGGTGCCTGGCCGGCAGCGAGGGCGCGCAACTGGTGCCCGAGCTGCAGCCGGCGGCGGGCGACGTGGTCTTCGTCAAGAAGAAGCCCAGCGGCTTTCACGGCACGCCGCTGCTGGGCTACCTGGTGGACCGCGGCATCGACACCCTGATCGTCACCGGTGGCGCCACCAGCAACTGCGTGCGCGCCACCGTCTTCGATGCCGCCTCGTGGAACTTCCGCGCGATCGTGCCGCAGGAGGCGGTGTTCGACCGCATTCCGATCTCGCACGCGGTCTCGCTGTTCGACATGGACCGGCAGTTCGCAGACGTGCTGCCGCTGGCCGAGGTGACTGCCTACCTGAAGGGCCTGAAGGCGGACGCGGAGTAGGGCGGCGCCGTTTGTCGCGGCACAAGGAAGCTGGCGCGGCCCGGGCCAGGGCCACCGCAGAACCGGCTTGGCCGGGCCGCTGGTGGCGCCCCCTTGGGGGAGGCGCCGCAGGCGCTTCGGGGGTGTTTCACTCAGGCTTTCAGGGCCTTGAGCACGTTCTCCGCCGTGGCGGGCGCGTCCATGCGCACCGGCTGGCTGCCGCCCTGTGCGGCGGCCACCGCGTCGCGGATCGCTTCCCGCACGCTCACCGCCAGCATGAACGGCGGCTCGCCCACGGCCTTGCTGCCGCCCACGTTGTCCTCGCGGTTGGGCTCGGGCCAGAGGTCGACCTTGAAGTGTTCCGGCACGTCGCCCGTGGCCGGGATCTTGTAGGTGCTGGGCGCGTGGGTGGCGAGGTAGCCCTTGTCGTTCCACACCAGCTGCTCGGTGGTGAGCCAGCCCATGCCCTGGATGAAGCCGCCTTCGATCTGGCCGATGTCCAGCGCCGGGTTGATGCTGGTGCCCACGTCGTGCAGGATGTCCACCTTGAGCACGCGGCTCTCGCCGGTCAGTGTGTCGATGGCCACTTCGCTGCAGGCCGCGCCGTAGGCGAAGTAGTAGAACGGCCGGCCGGTGAGGGTGAGCTTGTCGTAGTGGATCTTGGGCGTGCGGTAGAAGCCGTCGCTCCAGAGCTGGATGCGGTTGGCGTAGGCGGCCTGCACCACCTCGTCGAAGCTGCGCGTGGCCTTGGGGCTGGTGACGCGGCCGCCCGCGAAGCGGACGGCGCCGGCACCGCAGCCGTCCAGCCCGGCCACGAAGGCGGCCAGGTTGTCGCGCACATGGCGCGCGGCGTACTGCGCGGCGCGGCCGTTCAGGTCGGTGCCGCTGCTGGCGGCGGTGGCCGAGGCGTTGGGCACCTTGCTGGTGTCGGCCGCGGTGGAGCGCACGCGCTCGAACGGCACGCCCAGTTCGTCGGCCACGATCTGCGCCACCTTGGTGTTCAGGCCCTGGCCCATCTCGGTGCCGCCGTGGTTCACCTGCACGCTGCCGTCGAGGTAGACGTGCACCAGCGCGCCGGCCTGGTTGAACAGGGTGGCGGTGAAGCTGATGCCGAACTTTACCGGCGTGAGCGCGATGCCGCGCTTGATCACCGGGCTGCCGGCGTTCCAGGCCGCGATGGCCTCGCGCCGCTGCCGGTAGTGCGACGACTGCGCCAGCGTCGACAGCAGGGGCTGCAGGATGTTGTCTTCCACCTTCATCTGGTAGTGGGTGACGTTGCGTTCCTCGATGCCGTAGAGGTTGCGCAGGCGCACGTCGAACGGGTCCAGGCCCAGCGTGCGCGCGATGTCGCCGAGGATGGCCTCGATCACGATCACGCCCTGCGGCCCGCCGAAGCCGCGGAACGCGGTGTGGCTCTGCGTGTTGGTCTTGCAGCGGTAGGAGGCGATCTCCACGTCGCTCAGGAAGTAGGCGTTGTCGGCGTGGAAGATGGCGCGGTCGGCCACCGGGCCCGACAGGTCGGCCGAGAAGCCGCAGTCGGCCAGCATGGTGAGCTTGAGCGCGGTCACGAGGCCGCTGCCGTCGAAGCCCACGGTGTAGTCGTAGGCGAACGGGTGGCGCTTGCCGGTGACCATGAAGTCGTCGTCGCGGTCCAGCCGCAGCTTGACCGGGCACCTGAACTTGCGCGCCGCCAGCGTGGCCCACACGGCCAGGTGGCCGGCCTGGGTTTCCTTGCCGCCGAAGCCGCCGCCCATGCGCCGGCATTCCACCGTCACCGCGTTGTTCTCGATGCCCAGCGCATGCGCCACCCAGTGCTGGATCTCGCCCGGGTGCTGAGTGCTGGAATAGACCCACCACTGGCCCTGCTCCAGCGGCAGCGCATAGGCCACCTGGCCTTCCAGGTAGAAGTGCTCCTGGCCGCCCACCTGCAGCTGGCCGCTCAGCCGGTGCGGCGATTGCGCCAGGGCGGCCTCGGGCTCGCCGCGCCGCACGGTCACGGGCGGCAGCACATAGCTCTGCTTCGCGTGGGCCTCGCGCGGCGTCATCACCGGCGGTAGCGGGTCGATCTTCAGCTGCACCTGGCGCGCGGCGCGGCGCGCCTGCATCACGGTCTCGGCCACCACCAGGCCGACCACCTGGCCGATGTGCTGCACGGTGTCGCGCGCGAACACGGGCTCGTCGTGCACGAAGGTGGCAAGCATCGGGTCGCCGGGAATGTCGCCGGCCAGCACCACGCCGCGCACGCCCGGCAGGGCCAGCGCCGCGGCTGCGTTCACGCCGAGCAGGCGGCCGTGGGCCACGTTGGAGAGGATGGGCGCCGCGTGCAGCGTGCCCTTGACCTCGGGGATGTCGTCCACATAGGTGGCGCTGCCGGCCACCTGGGCGCGCGCGCTTTCGTGCGGGCGCGAAACGCCCACTGCGCTGTCGGGCGCGGCGGGGGCCGGGCGCTGCTCGCCCGCGGCGGCGGTGCGGCCGGCGCCGCCGCCGGCGGGGGTGAATTCCTTGTCGCGCATGTTCATGATGCGGACTCCTCCAGCGCGAAGCGCTCCAGGTTGATCTGCTGCAGGCCCTGGTTTTCGAGCCAGAAGCGCTGCATGAGGTTGCCCAGCACCTCGCTGCGGTAGGCGGCCGAGGCGCGCATGTCGCTGATGGGCTGGAATTCGGCGCGCAGCGCGGCCGTGGCGGCCTGCGCGGTCGCCAGGGTCCAGGGGGCGCCGCGCAGGACGGCCTCGGTCTTGACGGCGCGCACCGGCGTGGCGGACACGCCGCCTGCGCCGAGGGAGGCCCGGGTCACCTTGCCGTGCTCGACCGTCAGGCTGACCACCAGGCAAACGGCCGAAATGTCGTCGTCATAACGCTTGGAAATCTTGTACGCCTTGAGCTGCTCTCCCTTCACCGGCAGCGGCACCTTGATCCAGGCCAGCACCTCGTCGGGCGCCATCACGTTCTGGCGGTAGCCGGTGTAGAGCTGTTCGAGCGGCAGCTCGCGGTGGCCGCGCACGCTCATCAGCACCACGTTGGCGCCCAGTGCGATCAAAAGCGGCATCGAGTCGCCGATCGGCGAGCCGTTGGCCACGTTGCCGCCCAGGGTGCCGGAGTTGCGCACCGGCAGGCCGGCGAAGCGGTTGGTGAAGGTCTTGAGCTGGGGCCGGTCGGCCACCAGCGTGGCAAAGGCGTCGGTGAGCGTCACCGCGGCGCCGATGGCGATGTGGTGCGGGTAGCGTTCGATGCGGCGCAGCTCGCGCGCCTGGGTCACGTCCAGCACCTGGCCGAACTGCTTGTGCATCTTGGTCACCCACAGGCCCACGTCGGTGCAGCCGGCCACCAGCTGGGCGCCGGGGTGGGCGGCGCGCGCGGCCAGCAGCGCAGCCAGGGTGGGCGGCGAAATATAGGTCGAATCGGCCGGATGTCCGCGTCCCGCGGTCTTCAGCTGCTTCAGTTTTGATAGCAGATCGGTTTCGTCCACGCGCGCCGGCGGCAGCAGGGCCATCTGCTGCGCGGCGTCCAGGATCGGGCGGTAGCCGGTGCAGCGGCACAGGTTGCCCGAGAGTTCCTCCTGCGCCAGCTCGCGCGAGATCGGGTTCGCCGGGGCAGGTGGCGCCGACGCGCACGAAGCGCCGAGCGTGGGGGCCACATGGTTCTGGTACATGCCGAACAGGCTCATCACGAAGCCCGGCGTGCAGAAGCCGCATTGGCTGCCGTGGCACTGCACCAAGGCTTCCTGCGCGGGATGCAGCGTGCCGTCGTCCTCGGCCAGGTCTTCCACCGTCCACAGCGCCATGCCGTCGACTGAGTGGGCCAGCCGGATGCAGCTGTTGATGGCACGGTATTTGATGCGCTCGCGTCCATCGTCGCCGCAGTGGGCTTCGCCGAGCACCACGGTGCAGGCGCCGCAGTCGCCTTCGCCGCAGCCTTCCTTGGTTCCGGTGCAGGCGAGATCCTCGCGCAGCACTTCCAGCAGCGTGCGCTCGGGTGGTACATTGCCCAGCGAGACAGGCTCGCCGCGGCGGATGAATCGGAGGGGAGAGGTGGTCATGGATCTATGGGTGTTCCGTCTGCCATGGTCTGGCGTTGCCAAGAGGGTAAGGCGGGAGACCGCACCTTTTCATAAGCGTTGTCATATGACAAGAATGCAGGCTCAGGTATGAGAGATCAAGCGCTTTTCGACAAGATAGACCTCCATCTCATAAGGGTCTTGCACACCGTGTTAACCGAACGCAGCGTTTCGCGCGCCGCCATCCGCCTCGGGATGTACCAGCCTGCCGTGTCGGCCGCCCTCAAGCGGCTGCGCGACCTGGCTGGCGACCCCCTTCTGGTGCGTTCGGGCGCCGGCATGGTGCCCACCGATGCCGGGTTGCGCATGGTCGAGCCCGCCGCCAGCATTCTGCGCGCGGCCGAGGTGCTGTTCACCGATGCGCGCGGCTTCGAGCCCCAGAGTGCGCGCAACACCTTCCGCGTGGCCGCCAGCGACTACCTCGACCCGCTGTTCCTGCCGCAGCTGGTGTCGCAGATCAAGGCCCAGGCGCCGCTGTGCCACGTCGAGATCCACCCGCTGTCGGCCGAGTCCGACTACCAGGCGCATCTGGCGCTGGGCGAGGTGGACGTGGTGATCGGCAACTGGCTCAAGCCGCCGGACGAGCTGCACATGGGCCGGCTGTTCGGCGACGAGGTGGTGTGCCTGGTGGCCAACGACCACCCGGCCGTGCGCCGCAAGTGGGACGCTGCCTCCTGGCTGGCGGCCGAGCACATCGCGCCCACGCCCACCCACCCCGGGGCCAAGGGCGTGATCGACGACCACCTCGACTCGCTGGGCCTGCGCCGCAACATCACGGCGCGCTGCCCGCATTTCGGGCTGATCCCGGCGATGGTGGCCTCGAGCCTGCTGGTGCTGACCACCGGGCGCCAGTACTGCGAGCGCTATGTCGAGCGTTTGCCGGTGAAAATCCTGGACTGTCCGATCGAATTCCCCCGCCTGATGTACTACCAGCTCTGGCATGAGCGCACCCATGCCTCGAATTCCGCGAAATGGTTGCGCGACCGGGTCAAGGCGGTCGCCGCGGCGCTACGAAAAGAATAGCAACCCATGACCAGCCGACCTGGACCCCGAGCCAGTTTCATTCAAAAAAAGAGACACAACCAGGCATGAGCACCCCCCGACTCCAACTGGCGCACATCACCAAGCGCTATCCGGCCGTGGTGGCCAACAGCGACGTCTCGCTGACCGTCCGGTCCGGCGAGATCCATGCCGTGCTGGGCGAGAACGGCGCTGGCAAATCGACGCTGATGAAGATCATCTACGGCTCCGTCAAGCCCGACGAAGGCAGCGTGATGTTCAACGGCGCGCCGGTGCACATCCGCAACCCGCAGGAGGCGCGCGCCCTGGGCATCAGCATGGTGTTCCAGCACTTCAGCCTGTTCGACACGCTGACCGTGGCCGAGAACGTCTGGCTCGGCCTGAGCAAGAGCCTCACGCTGGGCGAGGTGGCGCACAGCATCACCGCCAAGGCCGCCGAGTACGGCCTGGACATCGACCCGACGCGCCCGGTCCACACCCTGAGCGTGGGCGAGATGCAGCGCGTGGAGATCATCCGCGCGCTGCTGACCAACCCCAAGCTGCTGATCCTGGACGAGCCGACCTCGGTGCTCACGCCGCAGGCCGTGGAGAAGCTGTTCGTGGTGCTCAAGAAGCTCGCCTCCGAGGGCTGCAGCATCCTCTACATCAGCCACAAGCTGCACGAGATCCGCGAGCTGTGCAGCGCCTGCACCGTGCTGCGCGGCGGCAAGGTCACGGGCGTCTGCAACCCGCAGCAGGAAAGCAACGCCTCGCTCAGTCGCCTGATGATCGGCGCCGAGCCGCCGGCGCTGGAGCACCACAGCGCCCGGGCCGGCGACACCGTGCTGAGCGTGCAGTCGCTGAGCCTGGGGCGCGAATCGGCCTTCGGCGTCGATCTGGACGGCATCTCGCTGGAGGTGCGCGCCGGCGAGGTGGTGGGCATCGCCGGGGTGTCGGGCAACGGCCAGCAGGAACTGCTGTACGCGCTGTCGGGCGAGGACCGGCGCGCTGGCGCCGCCATGATCCGCATCCAGGGCCAGGCGGCCGGGCACTTCGGCCCGGGCCGGCGGCGCGCGCTGGGCGTGCATTTCGTGCCCGAGGAGCGGCTGGGCCGCGGCGCCGTGCCCACGCTGGGGCTGGCGCACAACCTGCTGCTGACCCGCGGCAACGCGGTCGGGCGCGGCGGCTGGATCCGGGTGGGCGCGCTGGAGCGCCAGGCGGCGGACATCATCCGGCGCTTCAACGTCAAGGCCGGCGGCCCGAACGCGGCGGCGCGCTCGCTGTCGGGCGGCAACCTGCAGAAATTCATCGTCGGGCGCGAGATCGACGCCAAGCCGAAGCTGCTGATCGTCTCGCAGCCGACCTGGGGCGTGGACGTGGGCGCGGCGGCGCAGATCCGCGGCGAGATCCTGGCGCTGCGCGACGCCGGCTGCGCGGTGCTGGTGGTGAGCGAGGAGCTGGACGAGCTGTTCGAGATCAGCGACCGGCTGCACGTGATCGCCAAGGGGCGGCTGTCGCCCTCGATCCCGCGCGCCGCCGCCACGGTGACGCAGATCGGCGAATGGATGTCGGGCCTGTGGAGTGCGGCCCCTGCCGGCGAGGTGGCCCATGCTTAAGCTCGAACCCCGTCCCCAGCCGTCCCGGCTCTGGAGCTTCAGCTCGCCCCTGCTGGCGCTGGCGATCACCGTGGTGCTCGGCGTGCTGCTGTTCGCCGCCCTGGGCAAGGACCCGGTCAAGGGCCTGCAGGTGTTCTTCTGGGAACCCATCAAGACGCCCTACGCCCTGGGCGAGCTGATGGTCAAGGCCACGCCGCTGCTGATCATCGCGCTGGGGCTGGCCGTGTGCTTTCGCTCCAACGTCTGGAACATCGGCGCCGAAGGCCAGTTCGTGATCGGCGCGGTGGCGGCCGGCGGCGTGGCGCTGCTGGCCGACAAGACCACCGGCGGCTGGATCGTGATCGCCGTGCTGCTGGCCGGCGTGCTCGGCGGCATGGCCTGGGCCGGCCTCACGGCGCTGCTGCGCGACCGCTTCAACGCCAACGAGATCCTGGTCAGCCTGATGCTGGTCTACGTGGCCGACATGGTGCTGAGCTACCTGGTCTACGGCCCCTGGAAGGACCCGGCCGGCTACAACTTCCCGCAGACCAAGACCTTCGAGGCCGCCACCCAGATCCCGCGGCTGATGCAGGGCTCGCGCGTGAGCATCGGCCTGCTGATCGGGCTGCTGGGTGCGGGCGCGCTGTGGGTGTTCCTGTTCCGCACGCGCGCCGGCTTCGCGCAGCAGGTGGGCGGGCTGGCGCCGGCGGCGGCGCGCTACGCGGGCTTCTCCTCGCGCCGCGCGCTGTGGACGGCGCTGCTGGTCTCGGGCGGCGCGGCCGGCCTGGCCGGGGCGCTCGAGGTGGCGGGCCCGATCGGCCAGCTCACGCCCTATGTGCCGGCGGGCTACGGCTTCGCCGCCATCATCGTGGCCTTTGTCGGGCGGCTGCACCCGGCGGGCATGGTGTTCTCGGCCATCCTGATGAGCATGTTCTACATCGGCGGCGAACTCGCGCAGTCGCGCCTGGGCCTGCCCAAATCCATCACCGGCGTGTTCCAGGGCCTGTTGCTGTTCACGCTGCTGGCCTGTGACACGCTGATCGCCTACCGCATCAAGTTCACCGGCGCCAGCCAGGGAGAGGTCCGCTGATGGAATCCTATGCACTGCTCCTCGCGGCCACGCTCAGCGCCGGCACCGTGCTGGCCATCGCGGCCCTGGGCCTGCTGATCAACGAGAAGGCCGGCATCGTCAACCTCGGCGCCGAAGGCATGATGCTGTGCGCCGCCATCGCCGGCTTTGCCACCGTGGTGCACACCGGCAACGACTGGCTGGGCTTTGCCGCCGGCATGGGCGCGGGCGCGCTGCTGGCCGCCATCTTCGGCGTGCTGGTGATCTGGCTCAACACCAACCAGTACGCCACCGGCCTGGCGCTGAGCCTGTTCGGCGCGGGTTTCTCGGCCTTTGCGGGCATCAAGTATGTGCAGGAGAAGCTGCCCGAGCGGCCGCAGTTCTCCCTGCCGCTGCTGGGCGACATCCCGCTGGCGGGGCCGGCGCTGTTCCGCCAGCATCCGATGGTGTATTTCGGGGTGGCGCTGGCGCTGGGCCTGATCTGGTTCCTGTACCGCTCGCGCACGGGCCTGGTGCTGCGCTCGGTGGGCGAGTCGCCCGAGTCGGCCCACGCATTGGGCTACCCGGTGCGGCGCATCCGGCTGGCCGCCGTGGTGGCCGGCGGCGCGCTGTGCGGGCTGGCCGGCGCCTACATCTCGGTGATCTACACCCCGCTGTGGGTCGAAGGCATGGTGGCGGGCAAGGGCTGGATCGCGCTGGCGCTCACCACCTTCGCCACCTGGCGCCCGGCACGCGTGTTGCTTGGGGCCTACCTGTTCGGCGGTGTGACCATGCTGCAGTTCCACCTGCAGGGCATGGGGGTGGACATCCCCAGCCAGTTCCTGACCATGCTGCCCTACCTGGCCACCATCGTGGTGCTGGCGCTGATTTCGCGCAATCCGGCGTGGATTCGCGCCAACATGCCGGCATCGCTTGGAAAACCCTTTTATCCCGGCTCATAATCGAAACCTTGTTTTTGTCCCGTTTTTCGTTTTTCCACTGTCGCAACCCCTATAGAAGGAAATGACATGACTGACCTGAAGAAACGTTCCCTGCTCAAAGTCGCCGCCCTGTCCGCGGTGGCTGCAGCGGCCCTCGTGGGTTGCGGCAAGAAGGAAGAGCCCGCACCCGCTCCGGCACCGGCCCCTGCCGCCGCCCCGGCGCCGGCCAAGCCCGAGCCGCTGAAGATCGCTTTCGCCTACGTCGGCCCGGTGGGCGACGGCGGCTGGACGTTTGCGCACGACAACGCGCGCAAGGCCCTGGAGAAGGAATTCGGCGACAAGATCGTGACCAGCTTCGTCGAGAAGGTGCCCGAGTCGGCCGACGCCGAGCGCGTGCTGCGCGACATGGCCGCGCAAGGCAACAAGCTGATCTTCGGCACCACTTTCGGCTACATGGAGCCCATGCTCAAGGTCGCGGCCGACAACAAGGAAGTGAAGTTCGAGCATGCCACCGGCTACAAGACGGCCGACAACATGCGCACCTACGACAGCCGCACCTACGAGGGTGCCTACATGGCAGGCGTGGTGGCCGGCAAGATGAGCAAGAGCGGCACGCTGGGCGTGGTCGGCTCGGTGCCGATCCCCGAGGTGATCCGCAACATCAACAGCTTCACGCTGGGTGCGCAGTCGGTCAACCCCAAGGTCAAGACCAAGGTGGTCTGGGTCAATGACTGGTTCAACCCGCCCAAGGAAACCGAGGCCGCCACCGCGCTGATCAACGGCGGCGCCGACGTGCTGTTCCAGAACACCGACTCGTCCGCCGTGCTGCAGACCGCCGAGAAGATGAACAAGCGCGCCTTCGGCTGGGACAGCGACATGACCGCCTACGGCCCCAAGGCCCACCTGGCGTCGGCCGTCATCAACTGGACCCCGTACTACATCAAGACCACCAAGGACGTGCTGGACGGCAAGTGGACCACGGGCCAGAGCTGGTGGGGCGTGAAGGAAGGCGCGATCGACCTCGTGTCCATCGCCGCCGACGTGCCGGACGACACCAAGGCCAAGATCGCCGACATCAAGAAGGGCCTGAGCGACGGCAGCTTCGCGATCTGGAAGGGTCCGATCCTGGACAACACCGGCAAGGAAGTGGTGGCCAAGGACGCCGTGGCGGACGACAAGTTCCTGGGCGGCATCAATTTCTACGTCAAGGGTGTGGAAGGCAAGGTCCCCGGCGGCGACAAGAAGTAGCGCTCGGCTACTGCGCGGCTGCCATGCGTCGTTGGGCGGTGCTCGCCATCCTCATGGACCGAAGTCCATTCCGGTGGCTGCGCTCCGTCCGCCTAGCCTGACAGCCGCTCGCTACGCCTCCGCTTTGTAGCATTCGACGAGCTGCCTCCGGGCGGCTCTTCTTGTTTTTGAAGATGATCGAAGAGACTTTCTGGCACCCCGTAGCGCTCTCGTCTGACGTGGCGAGCGCGCCCGTGGCCGCGCGGCTGCTGGAGCGCGACCTGGTGCTGTGGCGCGACGGCACGGGCGCGCTGCAGGCCTGGGCCGACCAGTGCCCGCACCGCGGCGCCCGGCTGTCGCTGGGCCGCGTGCAGGACGGGCGGCTCGAGTGCCCGTACCACGGCTGGCAGTTCGAGGCCTCGGGGCGCTGCGTGCAGGTGCCGGCGCTGCCGGCTTTCACGCCGCCGGCCACGCACTGCGCGCACCGCTTCGCGGCGCAGGAAGCCCATGGGCTGGTGTGGGTGCGGCTGGCCGAGGGGAGCGAGGCGCTGCCCGGGTTCGCCGCCGAGTCCGACGCGCGCCTGCGCAAGCTCAACTGCGGGCCCTACGACGTGGCCGCCAGCGCGCCGCGCATCGTCGAGAACTTCCTGGACATGTCGCACTTCGGCTTCGTGCACGAGGGCTGGCTCGGCGCGCGCAGCGCCACCGCCATCGACGACTACCAAGTGGAGGCCACCGCCACCGGCCTGCGGGCCACCGGCTGCAAGGCCTGGCAGCCGCAGTCCAACCTGCATTCCACCGCGCCGGCGCAGGTGGAATACGGCTACGAGGTCAACGCGCCCTACACCGCCATCCTGACCAAGGTGCCCGAGGCCGCCACCGTGGCCATCGACGGCTACCGCGAATCGATCGCGCTGTTCATCTGCCCGCTGGCGCCCGAGCTGAGCCGCGTCTGGTTCCGCCTGGCCGTGGCCGATTTCGATTCGCCCGACGACAAGCTGCGCGCGTTCCAGCACACCATTTTCACGCAGGACCAGCCGGTGCTGGAATCGCAGCGGCCCAGGCGCCTGCCGCTGGACCTGCGCGCCGAACTGCACACGGCGGCAGACAAGGCCTCCTCGGCCTACCGCCGCCACCTGAAACACCTTGGCATCACGTTTGGAGTGTGTTGATGACTTCTCCCCTGCCCACGATCCGGCCCGTGGCCGCCGAGCGCCTGCCCGAGCTGTTGCGCCGCATGCCCAAGGCCGAGCTGCACATCCACATCGAGGGCTCGCTGGAGCCCGAGCTGATCTTCGCGCTGGCGCAGCGCAACGGCGTGGCCCTTCCCTATGCCAGCGTCGAAGACCTGCGCAAGGCCTACGCCTTTACCAACCTGCAGAGCTTCCTCGACATCTACTACGCCGGCGCCAGCGTGCTGCTGAAGGAGCAGGACTTCTACGACATGGCCTGGGCCTACTTCGAGCGCGCCGCCGCCGATAACGTGGCGCATGCCGAAATCTTCTTCGACCCGCAGACCCATACCGCGCGCGGCGTGGCGATGGAAACGGTCATCAACGGCCTGCACCGCGCCTGCGTCGAAGCGGGTCCGAAACTGGGCGTGAGCGCCGCGCTGATCCTGTGCTTCCTGCGCCATCTGAGCGAGGAAGACGCCTTCGCCACGCTGGAGCAGGCGCTGCCGTTTCGGGACCAGTTCATCGGCGTCGGCCTCGATTCGAGCGAACTCGGCCACCCGCCCGAAAAGTTCGCGCGCGTGTTCGCGCGCTGCCGCGAGCTGGGCCTGCACCGGGTCGCGCATGCGGGCGAGGAGGGGCCGCCGGCCTATGTGTGGAGCGCGCTCGACGTGCTCAAGGTCGAGCGCATCGACCACGGCGTGCAGAGCGCCAAGGACCCGGCGCTGATGCAGCGGCTCGCGCAGGACCGCATTCCGCTCACCGTGTGCCCGCTGTCCAACCTCAAGCTCTGCGTGGTCCCCAGTCTCGCGCAGCACAACCTTGGGGCGCTGCTCGACGCCGGCCTGGTGGCCACCGTCAATTCCGACGACCCGGCCTACTTCGGCGGCTACATGAACGAGAACTTCCTGCAGACCTTCGCGGCGACCGGCCTCGCGGCCCGGCAGGCCTGGCAGCTCGCGGCCAACAGCTTCGAGGCCAGCTTTCTCGATGCCGCGGCCAAGCGCGCCCACCAGGATCGGCTCAACGAGGTCTTTGAGACTTTCGTCTAACACCCCCGGGTAAAATTCGCCTTCAACAGGCCGCGCCCCGGCGGCCTGTTGTCTTTCATCCAGTTCCGGGGCCATGTAGAGGACTACCATGTATAAAAACCTCGCTGCCACGCTCGTGGCCGCTTGTTGTTTATCTCCCGCTTTTTCCCAGACCCCCGAGCCCGCCAGGGCCCCGCTGAAGATCGGCTTCGTCTATGTCACGCCGATCACCGACGCCGGCTGGGTGCGCCAGCACGAGGAGGGCCGCAAGGCCGTCGAGGCGGCCCTGGGCAGCAAGGTCAAGACCACCTATGTGGAAGACGTGCCCGAGGGGGCCGACGCCGAGCGCGTGATCCGCGACCTCGCGCAGCAGGGCAACCAGCTCATCTTCACGCCCAGCTTCGGCTACATGGAGCCCACGCTCAAGGTGGCCAAGGACTTTCCCGATGTGAAGTTCGAGTCCATCACCGGCTACAAGACCGCGCCCAATGTCTCGGTGGCCAATGCGCGCTACTACGAGGGCCGCTACCTCGCAGGCATCGCGGCCGGCCGCATGACGAAGACCAATGTGGCGGGCTACGTGGCGGGCTTTCCGATCCCCGAGGTGCTGCAGGGCATCAACGCCTTCACGCTGGGCATGCGCTCGGTGAACCCGAAGGCCTCGGTCCGGGTGGTCTGGCTCAACGCCTGGTTCGATCCGCCGCGCGAGCGCGACGCCGCCATGACGCTGTTCAACCAGAACGCGGACGTGATCGCCTTCCACACCGGCTCCACCGCCGTGATGGCCGCCGCGCAGGAGCGCGGCAAGATGGCCGTGGCTTACCACTCCGACATGCGCCGGATCGCGCCCGACGCGCAGATCGTCGCCGTCACGCACCAGTGGGGCGGCTACTACACGCAGCGGGCCCGCGCCGTGCTCGACGGCAGTTGGAAGCCCGGCAAGGTCTGGGGCGGCGTGAAGGAAGGCATGATCCGCGTCGGCGATTTCGGCTCTAGGGTGCCCGCCGCCGTGCAGGCCGAGGTGCTGGCGCGGCAGAAGGACATCGGCGCGGGCCGGCTGCACCCGTTTCACGCGACGGCGGCGGTGCGCGACAACGAAGGCCGGGTGGCCATCCCGGCCGGCAGCACGCTCGGCGACGAGCAGATTCTCAACATGAACTGGCTGGTCGAAGGGGTGCAGGGCAAGGTCACCCGCTGACGGGCATAGCCCTTATCCGGCTGCGCATATGAGGGGCACCCCGGCCGAGAGGTAAGCTTTCGCCCATGAAAGCCTACCGCGCCGCCATCCTGCGTTTTGCCGACGACCGATCCGCTCTGTATGAGGAGGACGGCCTGCTGGTCGTCGGCCCCGACGCGCAGGGCCGGCCGGTGGTGCGCGCCGTCGGGCCCTACCGCGCGCTGGCCGGCAACTTTCCCGGCGTGGCGGTCGAGCACCTGCCCGGGCGCATCATCGCGCCCGGTTTCGTGGACATGCACATCCACTACCCGCAGACCGACGTGATCGGCTCGCCCGCGCCGGGCCTGCTGCCCTGGCTCGAGCACTACACCTTCCCGCACGAGAGCCGCTTCCACGACGAGGCCTATGCCGCGGGCGTGGCGCGCTTCTTCCTCGACGAACTCGCGCGCAACGGCGTCACCACGGCGCTGGCCTTCGCCACCTCGCACCCGGCCTCCGTCCAGGCGCTGATGAGCGAGGCGCGCGCGCGCCGGCTGCGCCTGATCACCGGCAAGGTGCTGCAGGACCGCCACTCGCCCGACGGCGTGCGCGACCAGACCGAGCAGAGCCTGCTCGACACCGAGGCCCTGATCCAGCAGTGGCACGGCGTGGACCGCCTGGGCTACGCCATCACGCCGCGCTTTGCGCCCAGCTGCAGCGAGGCCCAGCTGCGCGGCGCCGCCGCCCTGGCGGCGAAATACCCCGACGTGTGGATCCAGTCCCACGTGGCCGAGAACCTCGACGAGGTGCGCTGGGCGCGCGAGCTGTTCCCGCGCTCGCGCAGCTACCTGGCCATCTATGACGACTTCGGCCTGATGCGCGAGCGCGCGGTCTACGCCCACTGCATCCACTTCGACGACGAAGACCGCGCCCTCATGCGCGCCACCGGCACGGCGGCCGCCGTCAGCCCCACCAGCAACCTGTTCCTGGGCAGCGGCTTCTTCGACTACGCCGGCGCCGACCGCGCGGGCTTTCGCTACGGCCTGGCCAGCGACGTGGGCGGCGGCACCAGCTTCAGCCCGTTCCGCACCATGCTGGCGGCCTACTGCGTGGGCCGCGAGGGCCAGACCAAGCCCGGCCTCTCGCTCACCCCTGGCCAGCTCTGGTGGCAGCACACGGCCGGCGCGGCCCAGGCCTTGGGCCTGGAGGGCGTGGTCGGCAACCTGCAGCCCGGCTGCGAGGCCGATTTCATCGTGCTCAACCCGGCCGCCACGCCGCTGCTGGCGCGCAAGACGGGGCAGGCCGGCAGCCTCGATGAGCTGCTGTTCGGCCTGATCGTGCTGGGCGACGACCGGCTGGTCGAAAAAACCGTGATTTCATAGAGAAAATAGCCAGATGTCCGCGTCCCGCGGTCATCGGGTGCTATCAAAACTGTAGCTTCTGCTGGCTCAGCTTCTTGTCACGCAGATGGCGCGCGAGGCCGCAGTAGCCGCCCTGGGCGAGGATGTCGCCTTCGAGCTTGGCGGGCAGCAGCTTCTCCTTGAGCTGCGCCGCCGCGGCGTTGCCCGAGGTCTGGCGCACGAAGCCGATGGCCTGCTCGAACCTCGACACCTCGGAGCGGCACTGGGCCTCGGATTCGGCGGGCTCCGGCCCCGCGCCCCAGGCTGGCGCACCGCACAGCGCGCCCGCCATCAGCATCCATCGCATTGCAACTGCCTGTTTCATGGTTCACCTCGCTGCAGAGCCTGCAAGCATGGAGCATGCCCGTGGCAGTTTCATGATGGCGGGCGTATGACGGCCATCCGCCGGGCCGTATGCCCGGGCGGGGCGGCGGCGCCGCTTGCCTAGAATAGGGCCGAGGAGTTATTCAATGAGTATCAAAAGCGACAAATGGATCCGCCGCATGGCTGAGCAGCACGGCATGATCGAACCCTTCGAGCCCGGGCAGATCCGCGAGCGCGAGGGCCACAAGATCATCAGCTACGGCACCAGCAGCTACGGCTACGACATCCGCTGCGCGCCCGAATTCAAGGTGTTCACCAACATCCACAGCACCGTGGTCGATCCCAAGAACTTCGACGAGAAGAGCTTCGTCGACTTCCATGGCGACAGCTGCATCATCCCGCCCAACAGCTTCGCGCTGGCGCGCACGATGGAGTACTTCCGCATCCCGCGCAACGTGCTGACCATCTGCCTGGGCAAGAGCACCTATGCGCGCTGCGGCATCATCGTCAACGTCACGCCGTTCGAGCCCGAGTGGGAAGGCTACGTCACGCTGGAGTTCTCCAACACCACGCCGCTGCCGGCCCGGATCTACGCCGGCGAGGGCTGCGCGCAGGTGCTGTTCTTCGAGAGCGACGAGGTCTGCGAGGTCAGCTACAAGGACCGCGGCGGCAAATACCAGGGCCAGCGCGGCGTCACCCTGCCCAAGGCCTGAGAACGCAAACACGTTCTGAGAGGCCGGGCCCCGTTTTCATCGCGTAACCTTTGCGGCCTGAAAGGCCTTGCCGCAGGGCGGGGCGGCACCTACCATGAAGGAAGCACGGCGCGGGCGAAGGCCGGGCGGAACGCCCCGGCTCCCGGGCCGCTGCCCAGCCTGTGAGGACACGAGATGAGACAAGCGATGAACACCCCTGTGCGCCGCGTGGCCGAGCTGATGGCGATCAGCCACATCGACAACGCCGCTTTCGCGCTGGAGATCGCCACCCGGGACGAGCACCTGGCGGCGCAGCTCCACGTCGCGGGCGAGATCGACGCGGAAGCGCAGGTCCAGGAGCATGCGCGCCATGAGCGCGAACTGGCCCACCTGGAAGCCGAGCAATTCCTGTCGTACTGCGAGAGCCGGTTCTAGGCGCTAGAGGCCGCGCAGGGCGGTCCGGGCCGCGGCCAGATCCCAGCCGGCCCAGCCGCAGCTCTTGAACAGCACCGGCCCCGCGCGCGCCGGGGACGGCTGACGCAGCCAGCCGCCGAGCGTGGGCAGCGCCGCGACGTCCAGCCCGGCCTGCAGCAGGTCGCCGGCCTCGTGCAGCGCATCGCCCGTGTCCACCACGATCGTGCCCTGCGCGGCGACATGGCGGCACAGCTCGGGCCCCAGCTCCACCATCCGCGGCGTGAAGGCGCCCACCGCGCACAGGAAGCCGTCGGCGCGCGGCGCCGCGCGCAGTACCACGCCGCTGGCGGGGGTGCAGGTGACGGCCAGCGGGCAGTCGGCCAGCGCGGCATCGGCATCCTGCGTGACCCGGGCTTTGAGGCCGAGCGCGCGGGCGTGCTGCGCCAGGGCCTGGGCGCTGGCGTCGCTGCGCGAGGCGATCACCACGCGGGCCACCCCCAGCGTCTGCGCAAAGGCCTCCAGGTGCGCCCGGCCCTGCACGCCGGCCCCGACGATCAGCAGCGGGCCGCTGCGGTTCGGCGCCAGCGTTTGCGCGGCCAGCGCCGACACCGCCGCCGTGCGCCGCGCCGTGACGGTCGGGCCGTCCAGGATCAGCCGGCGCTCGCCGGTGGCCACGTCGAACACCACCACGTCGCCCTGGATCGCCGGGCGGCCGGTGCCCGCGTTGGCCGGCGTGAAGGTGATGAGCTTGGTGATGGCGACCCGGCTGTCCAGTGCCGGCATCACGAACAGGCTGCCGCCGCCGGGCAGCGGCTGGACCCGGCGCTCGGGCACCTGCACCGAGGTGTCCTGCAGCAGGGCGGCGGTTTCGGCCACCAGGGCCGGGTAGGGCAGGCGGGCGGCGGTGGCGTCGGGGTCCAGCAGAAGCGCAGAAGTCATGGCACAGGAAGGGGTCATCGAGAGTCGATTTTGTCCTACACCGGAATGGGAAAAGGGCTGGTGCGGCGCCGCCGGCGGGTTCATAGTATCGAAGTCATGTTCTCGAGGAGTTCATGCCATGTTGTACGACCTCATCGACAAGTGGGCCGGCACGCCGGGCGAGCGGGCGTTTCTGGCCGGGGTGCTGGCGCTGGTGGCGGGGCAGCTGGCGGGCATGTACTGGCTTTGCGATACGCAGGTGCAGCAGGCGGAGGCCCGCGAGGTGCAGCGCCACCTCGACCGCCTGGCCATCGCCGACTGCCTGGGCGCCCAGCCGCAGGCCACGTTCCGCTCCTGCCTGGAGCAGGTCAGCGCGGCCCATGACCCGGAGGCCGCCCATGTCATCACGGCCGAGGCCGCACTGCCGGCGCCGGGCCGCCATCCGTCGAGCACCATCAGCACGCTGGTGCCGGTGACGCTGGGTTACCGCTGATCGGTTGCCTGCCTTCGGCCGCGCCCGCCGTTGAATAATCGGCGGATGCGTATCTTCCGTTTCCTCTTCGCCGCGCTGGTGCTGGCCGGCCTGTCCGCCTGCACCACCATGAGCCCCAGCGAGTGCAAGCTGGCCAACTGGTACGACGTGGGGCTGCGCGACGGCCTGGCGGGCGAGCCGCTGTCGCAGCTCGACAGCCGCACCAAGGACTGCGCCGAAGCCGGCGTGCCGGTGAACACCGTGCCCTACCTGCAGGGGCGCGACCAGGGGCTGCAGAGCTTCTGCCAGCTCGACAACGCGGTCAAGCTCGGGCTGGACGGCCGCAGCTACAACGGCGTGTGCCCCGCGTTCATCGACGGCGAATTCCGCCGCCGCCGCGACCTGGGCTACGAGGTGTACTCCGCGCGCGGCCAGCTGCGCAGCCTGGAGAGCCGCCGGCGCGAGCTGGAAAAGAAGCTGCGCGACGCCGCCAATGACGACGACCGCCGCAAGGCGCGCGAGGAGCTGTCCGACCTCGACCAGCGCTTTCGCCGCGCGCGCGACCGCCAGCGCGACGCCGAGTGGGCGCTGGACCGGCTGCGCTGAGGCCGGCGCGCAGCGCTTTTCCTTGTTTTTCTGATCTTTTGCCATGAGCCGTTTTCACTACGCCATTTCCCCTGACATCTTCGAGCGCTTTCCCGGCTACGTGCGGGGCGTGGTGATCGCCCACGGCGTTCGCAACGGGCCGACGCCGCCGGAGCTGAGCGCGCTGTTGCGCGAGGCCGAAGCCTCGGTGCGCGAGCGCCTGAGCGCCGAAGCGGTGGCCGAGGCGCCGCCGATCAAGTGCTGGCGCGAGGCCTACCGCGCCTTTGGCGCCAAGCCGGCCGAGCACCGCTCCTCCATCGAGGCGATGGCGCGGCGCGCCTTGCGCGGCGACCCGCTGCCGGCCATCAATGCGCTGGTGGACATCGGCAACATCGTCTCGCTGCGCCACCTGCTGCCGGCCGGCGCCCATGCCATCGACACCCTGCGCGGCGACATCGCGCTGCGGCTGGCCACGGGGCAGGAGCAGTTCGTGCCGTTCGGCAGCGACCAGGCCGAGTCGCCGCTGCCCGGCGAGGTGATCTTTGCCGAGGGCGACGACACGGTGCTGACGCGCCGCTGGACCTGGCGCCAGGCCAACCACACGCTGACCGAGCTCGGCACGCGCGCCATCGTCTTCAACGTGGACGGCCTGCCGCCCGCCACGCGCGCCGGCGTGCAAGCCGCCTGTGCCGACGTCGCGGCCCTGGTGCAGCGCTTTTGCGGCGGCACGTTGCGGTGCGGGCTGCTGGCGCCCGAGTCGCCGCAGACCGCGCTGGCGTAGGCGGCCGCGGACGGCCGGGCTCAGTCCAGCGCGCCCGCCGCCTGAACCACGTCGATGGGCGTGGCCAGGGCACAGCGCACGGCGCCGCGCAGCCCGCGCACCAGATCGTCCAGCGCCATCGACGGGCTGCCCTGCTCTGGCAGCCAGGGCACGTGGATGAAGCCACCGCGCGTGTGGCGCAGGCCGCGCCGCGTCGCCAGCTCGTGCATCAGCCCGTAGAACACATGGTTGCAGACGAAGGTGCCCGCGGTCTGCGACACCTCGGCGTTCAGGCCGTCGCGCTGCAGCGCCAGCCGCATCGCCTTGATCGGCAGGGTGCTGAAGTACGCCGCCGGCCCGTTCGCCACCACGGGCGTGTCCACCGGCTGGGCGGCGGCGTTGTCGGGGATGCGCGCGTCGTCGACGTTGATGGCCACCCGCTCCAGCGAGAGCGCGGCGCGGCCGCCGGCCTGGCCGACGCAGATCACCAGGGCCGGCCGGTGCTGCCGCAGCGCCGCGCGCAGCACCCGCAGGGAGGCGCCGAACACCGTGGGCAGTTGCACCGCCACGAGGCGATGGCCGCCGACCTGCCGGCCCTGCAGCGCCTGCACGGCCAGCCAGCTCGGGTTGAGCGCCTCGCCGCCGAACGGGTCGAAGCCGGTCAGCAGCACGCGGGGCTGGTGCAAAGGGGCGGCGGGCCGGGCGGGTACCATGGAGGCACTGTACCGCAGGGCGGTCATTCAGGAGCATGGCATGAAGTGGGAAGGCAACCGCGAATCGGACAATGTGGAAGACCGCCGCGATGACGGCGGCGGTGGCGGCGGCTTCTCGGGCGGCGGCCTGGGCGGGCGGCACATCGGCCTGGGCGGTATCGTGATCGCGCTGGTGGCCTCGTATTTCCTCGGCATCAACCCGATGACGGTGCTGAGCCTGCTCAGTGGCGGCGGTGGCCCGGCCCCGCAAGTGCAGCAGCAGGCGCCCGCGCACCGGCCGCCGGCCGACGACCGCATGGCCAAGTTCGTGGCCACCGTGCTGGCCGACACCGAGGACGTGTGGAAGGACGTGTTCGCGCAGAACGGCGCGACCTACCGCGACCCGAAGCTGGTGCTGTTCCGCGGCGCCACGCCCACCGCCTGCGGCCAGGGCCAGGCCGCCATGGGGCCGTTCTACTGCCCCGGCGACCAGAAGGTCTACATCGACCTCGATTTCTACCAGACGCTCAAGAACAAGCTGGGCGCGCCCGGCGAGTTCGCCCAGGCCTATGTGATCGCGCACGAGGTCGGCCACCACGTGCAGAACCTGCTGGGCATCAGTGCCAAGATGGACCAGATGCGCGGCCGCGTGAGCCAGGCCGAGTACAACGCCCTGAGCGTGCGGCTGGAGCTGCAGGCCGACTGCCTGGCCGGCGTCTGGGCCAACCGGGCGCAGTCGGCGCGCCAGATCCTGGAGAACGGCGACATCGAGTCGGCCATGAACGCGGCCGCGCAGATCGGCGACGACGCGCTGCAGAAGAAGGCCCAGGGCTACGTGGTGCCCGAGAGCTTCACCCACGGCACCAGCGCCCAGCGCACGCGCTGGTTCAACACCGGCCTGCAGAACGGCAACATCAAGGCCTGCGACACCTTTGGCGCCAGGAATCTATAGGAAATACCGCCGACGTCCAGGTGCAGCGGTCATTGGATGCTATTGGATTGATAGCAATCCGGCCTGGCGGTCGCGCTCGCTGAGGATCGGTTCGCGCCCCTGCAGCGGCCAGTCGATCGCCAGCGTCGGGTCGTCCCAGCGGATGGCGCCTTCCTGGTCCGGCACATAGGGCGTGGTCAGCTGGTAGATCACGGTGCAGTCGCTGAGCGCCAGAAAGCCATGGCCGAAACCGGGCCCGATCCACAGCTGCTGGCGGTTGTGCTCGGACAGCTCGTGCGCGGTCCACCGGCCGAAGGTGGGCGAACCGGGCCGCAGGTCCACCGCCACATCCCAGATGCGGCCGCGCACCGCGCGCACCAGCTTGCCCTGCTGCCCGCCGTGCTGGAAATGGATGCCGCGCAGCACGCCCTGGCGCGAGCGGCTTTCATTGACCTGGGCCCAGTGGCCGCGCCAGCCCGTGGCGGCGGCGAAGCGGTCGGCGCGAAAGCACTCCACCACGTCGCCGCGCTCATCGGCATGGACTTGGGGCGTGAGCAGCAGAACCTCGCTCGGGTCGGTGGTTTCCAGGCGCATGGGGCATTGTAAAAATGCCGTGGAGTGTGCCGGAAAAGAGGGGTGACAACGCCGGAAAAAGGGTTTTCCCCATCCAATGCGACAATAGAGGGTTAAATGACCTCATCTTTCTCCAACTTATCGCTGGCCGAACCGCTGGCGCGTGCCGTAGCCGAAATGGGCTACGAAACCATGACACCCATCCAGGCCCAGGCCATTCCGGTCGTTCTGACCGGCAAGGATGTGATGGGCGCGGCCCAGACCGGCACGGGTAAAACCGCCGCGTTCTCGCTGCCGCTGCTGCAGCGCATGCTCAAGCACGAGAACAGCTCGACCTCGCCCGCGCGCCACCCGGTGCGCGCGCTGGTGCTGCTGCCCACGCGCGAACTGGCCGACCAGGTGGCGCAGCAGATCAAGCTGTACGCCAAGTACACCAACCTGCGCAGCGCGGTGGTGTTCGGCGGCATGGACATGAAGCCGCAGACGCTGGAGCTGAAGAAGGGCGTCGAGGTGCTGGTGGCTACGCCGGGGCGCCTGCTGGACCACATCGAGGCCAAGAACGCGGTGCTCAACCAGGTCGAGTACGTGGTGCTGGACGAGGCCGACCGCATGCTCGACATCGGCTTCCTGCCCGACTTGCAGCGCATCCTCAGCTACCTGCCCAAGCAGCGCACCACGCTGCTGTTCTCGGCCACCTTCTCGCCCGAGATCAAGCGCCTGGCCGGCAGCTACCTGCAGGACCCGGTGACGATCGAGGTGGCGCGGCCCAACGAGACCGCCTCCACCGTGGAGCAGCGCTTCTACAGCGTGTCCGACGACGACAAGCGCCGCGCGCTCAAGCAGATCGTGCGCCAGCGCGGCATCACCCAGGCCTTCGTGTTCGTCAACAGCAAGCTCGGCTGCGCCCGGCTGGCGCGCTCGCTCGAGCGCGAGGGCATGAAGACCACCGCGCTGCACGGCGACAAGAGCCAGGACGAGCGGCTCAAGGCGCTCGAAGCCTTCAAGAAGGGCGAGGTCGACCTGCTGGTGGCCACCGACGTGGCCGCTCGCGGGCTGGACATCAAGGACGTGCCGGCGGTGTTCAACTTCGACATCCCGTTCAACGCCGAGGACTACGTGCACCGCATCGGCCGCACCGGCCGCGCCGGCGCCTCGGGGCTGGCGGTGAGCTTCGTGGGCGGCAGCAACGATGCCCGGCTGGTGGCCGACATCGAGAAGCTGATCAAGAAGAAGATCGAGATCGAGGCCGTGGAGTTCGAGGAAGACCGCCCGCGCGGCCGCATCAACGACGGACGCCGCGCCTGGCGCGAAGCCGGCGAGGTGGGCGATCCGCGCGACGTGCTCGATGCGCCGCGCGAATCGCGCGAGCCCCGCGAACCGCGGGCGCCGCGCCCGCTGCGGCCCGCCGCCGCGCCGCGCGATCCGTTCTTCGACCAGCCCTACCAGGCCTCGGCCAACGACGCCGCGCCGTCCTGGGAAGCCACGGCCAAATCGCCGGCCTCGCGCAGCATTTCGGCCAACATCAAGCCCAAGCGCAAGGTGGCCGCGCTGTTCAAGGCGCTGTAGCGGTTTTTTTGAGCCAGATATGGCCGATGTCCGCGTCAGCGGGTCATCGGGTGCTATCGATTCAGTAGCAAGCCGTCATTCGCCTGGCGCCTGCGCCTGCTCGCATTTCACCTGGATCAGCTCGCGCTGCGCCGGCGTGGCGCCGAGCTTCAGCGCGCTCAGGCAGCCGCCCCAGACACAGCCCGTGTCCAGCGACAGCACATCGGGCCGATCGATCCAGCCCAGCGTGGACCAGTGGCCGAACGCGACCACGTCGCCGGCCGTGCGCCGCCCCGGTACCTCGAACCACGGCATGAAGCCCGCCGGCGCGGCCTCGGCGCCGCCGGTGCTGGCCAGCTCCATCTCGCCCTGCGGCGTGCAAAAGCGCAGCCGCGTCAGCGCGTTCACGATCACGCGCAGCCGCGCCGCGCCCTGCAGCGAGTCGTCCCACTGCGCCGGCGCGTTGCCATACATCTGCGGCAGGAAGGCGCCGAGTTCGGGGCCCTGCAGCAGGGCCTCGACCTCGGCCGCCAGCGCCAGCGTGTCGGCCACGCTCCAGGCCGGCAGCACGCCCGCATGCACCATCAGCACGCCATGCGCCTGCATGGCGAGGCGCTGGCAGCGCAGCCAGTCGAGCAGGGCGGCGCGGTCGGGGGCGTGCAGCAGGCCGTCCAGCGTGTCGTGCCGCCCCGGGCGGCGCGCGCCGTGCGCCACGGCCAGCAGGTGCAGGTCGTGGTTGCCGAGCAGGCAGCGCGCGGCGGCGCCCAGGCCCGTCAGCCGGCGCAGCACGCCGGCCGAATCGGGCCCGCGGTTGACCAGGTCGCCCAGCAGGTAGATCGTGTCGCGGCTCGGGGAGAAGTCGATGGTGTCAAGCAGGCGCTGCAGGGCGCTGTCGCAGCCCTGCACGTCGCCGATCAGGTAAAGTGCCATGGTGTCGATTCTCACCTCTGATTGATGGATGTTCTGCTCATCGTGCTGTTGACCCTGCTCAACGGCGTGTTCGCCATGTCTGAAATGGCATTGGCCGCCAGCCGCAAGGCGCGTCTCGCGGCGGTCGCCGAGGCGGGCGACAAGGGAGCCCAGTCGGCCCTCAAACTGCTGGACCAGCCGACCCAGTTCCTCTCCACCGTGCAGATCGGCATCACCTCCATCGGCATGCTCAACGGCATCGTGGGCGAGGCCGCGTTCAGCGAGCCGGTGAGCCTGTGGCTGCAGGGCTATGGCGCCAGCGAGAAAGCGGCCGAAATCGCGGCCACGGCCATTGTGGTGACGGTGATCACCTTCACCACCATCATCTTCGGCGAGCTGGTGCCCAAGCGCATCGGCCAGCTCTATCCGGAAACGGTGGCGCGCACGGTGGCGCAGCCCATGAGCTGGCTGGCCCTGGCCGCCAAGCCCTTCGTCAAGCTGCTGTCGGCCTCGACCCAGGCCGTGCTCAAGCTGCTGCGCATCGACACCTCGGCCGGCCGCGCCGTGACCGAGGAGGAGATCGCCGCCAGCCTGGAAGAAGGCGTGGACGCCGGCCTGATCGAGCAGCACGAGCACCAGATGGTGCAGAACGTGTTCCATCTGGACGACCGCCCGCTGACCTCGCTGATGGTGCCGCGCTCCGACGTGGTGTGGCTCGACGCCTCGCATTCGGTCGAGCAAAGCCTGCGCCTGGTCGGGGCGGCCGGCGAGCAGGGCGCCCATTCCTGGTACCCGGTGTGCCGCGGCGGGCTGGATGAGGTGCTGGGCGTCATCAGCGTGGCGCGCCTGCTCGAGCTTGACGCGGCCGAGCCGGGCCGCAGCATCGAACCGCATGTGCAGCCAGCCGTGTTCGTGCCCGAGACCCTGACCGGCATGGAGTTGCTGGAGCAGTTTCGCGCCAAGTCCGGGCGCATCGTGTTCGTGGTGGACGAATATGGCGTGGTGCAGGGCCTGATGACGCCGCGCGACCTGCTCGAGGCCATCACGGGCGAACTGCAGCCCGGTGCCCAGGCCGACGCCTGGGCCACGCAGCGCGAGGATGGCTCGTGGCTGCTCGATGGCCTGATGCCCGTGGCCGAGCTCAAGGCGCGCCTGGACATCCGCGAGCTGCCCGAAGAGGACCGGGGCCGCTACAACACCGTGGCCGGGCTGCTGATGGCCGTCTCGGGCCGCCTGCCCGTCACCGGCGAGCGCATCGACTGCGCGGGCTGGGTGTTCGAGGTGGTCGACCTGGACGGCAAGCGCATCGACAAGGTGCTTGCCATGCCGGCGGCTTGACCGGCGGCTGTTCAGAGCGCCTAGAACCGGGCCAGCGCCAGGCCCAGCGTCAGCGCCAGCGAGGTGCCTGCAATCGCCGCGCCGGCCATGCGGCGCGGGTTGGTTTGCATCCACAGCAGCACGCCCGACACCGACAGCAGGATCAGGCTGCCCGCGAGCGTGTCGACGAGCAGGATCCAGGCCAGCGGCATGCCCGTGCCCTTGTGCATGTTGGTGAGCGTGCCCACGAGGCCGCTGCGGGTGGTGGTGACGCCCACCGAGTGGTTGCCGCGCCAGTAGTCGGCCTGCACCAGCGCCTGGGGTCCGCCGAAGCTGAAGACCCAGTGCTCGGGCTGCATCAGCGGCGCGTCATGCGCATGGGCGGGTGTGTCGGCCGCAGGCGAGGCGGCCTTGTCCGCCCAGGCCACGGGCCTGGCCGGCTCGATGCGCACCGCGTTGGCCGGGCCCGCGAGCCCCAGGGCGGCCTGCAGCCAGGCCTGCATCTCGGCGGCGCTGGCCGGCGCGGGCCCGGGCAACTCGATCTGGCCGTTGATGCGCTGCTGCGAGAAGGGCGGCAGCTTGAGCACCGCGCGGTGGTTCAGCCAGATGCCGCTGAAGCCGAACAGCAGCCCCAGCGCGGCGCCCCACAGGCCGATCCAGCCATGGCTCTTGCGCACCCAGCGCATGAAGGTTGGGTAGCGCTGGCCGCGGCGCGGGCGATCGGTGTGCCGCAGCCTCGGGGCGTGCGGGCGGGTGGCGGTTTCGGCGGGCATGGGTTTCGTGGTCATCGGTGCGGCTGCGCTCAGGGGTGGCTCCACTTGCGCAGCAGGTTGTGGTAGGTGCCCAGCAGCGTCCTGCGGGCGAGATCGTCGGCGCCGGACGGGTTTGGGGCAGTGCGGACTCAGGGTTTGTAATGATAATTATTATCAATTGCAATGAGATTGTCGGGTGTCAAGAGAAGGTAAAGCCACCCAGGCGGTGTTTGCGCTTCCAGGACCAGGAGGCAAAGACGCGGCGCATCGCCAGGCGCATGGGTGATCGCCATGGCGCAGGGCTCGGGTTTGTCCGGCAGGCGCCACGCAGGTTCGGGAGAGAGAGCCTTGCCCGCGTGGCTGCGCATCTGTCGGCGTTGGCCGTGAATCCTTGCAGCGCCGAGGAATGCACTGCGGTGATGCGCACAGAAAAAAGCCCCTGGCCGAGACAGCCAGGGGCTTTTTTGAGAGTGGTGCCGGAAAGAGGAGTCGAACCCCCGACCTTCGCATTACGAATGCGCTGCTCTACCAACTGAGCTATTCCGGCGAAGCCTCGAATTATATAGCGAAGCCGGGGCGCGAAAGCGTGCTCAGGTGCCCGTGTGATAGGACGTGACGCGCTCGACCTCGTTCTTCGAGCCCAGCACCACGCTCACGCGCTCGTGCAGCTTGGACGGCTGGATGTCCAGGATGCGCTGGCGGCCGTTGGTGGCGGCGCCGCCGGCCTGCTCGATCAGCCAGCTCATGGGGTTGGCCTCGTACATCAGGCGCAGCTTGCCGGGCTTCTCGGGCTCGCGCTTGTCCCAGGGGTACATGAAGATGCCGCCGCGCGTGAGGATGCGGTGCACGTCGGCCACCATGCTGGCGATCCAGCGCATGTTGAAGTCCTTGCCGCGCGGGCCTTCCTTGCCCTGCAGGCATTCGTCGATGTAGCGCTTCACCGGCTCGTCCCAATGCCGCATGTTGCTCATGTTGATGGCGAATTCCTTGGTGTCGGCGGGGATGCGCACGTTCTCCTGCGTCAGCACGAAGGAGCCCTGCTCGCGGTCGAGCGTGAACATGGCTACGCCGTCGCCCACGGTCAGCACCAAGGTGGTCTGCGGGCCATAGACACAGTAGCCGGCCGCCACCTGCCGGGCGCCGGGCTGCAGGAAGTCCTTTTCCTCCACGCCGGCATCGCCGTCGGGCTTCTTGAGCACGCTGAAGATGGTGCCGATGCTCACGTTCACGTCGATGTTGCTGGAGCCGTCGAGCGGATCGAACAGCAGTAGGTACTCGCCCTGCGGGTAGCGGTTGGGCACCAGGTAGATGCCTTCCATTTCCTCGGAGGCCATGGCCGCCAGGTGGCCGCCCCATTCGTTGGCCTCGATCAGCACCTCGTTGGCGATGATGTCGAGCTTCTTCTGCACTTCGCCCTGCACGTTCTCGCTGCCGGCCGTGCCCAGCACGCCGCCGAGCGCGCCCTTGTTGACGGCCTGGCTGATGCTCTTGCAGGCGCGGGCCACCACTTCCAGCAGCAGGCGCAGCTGCGAGGGAATGAGCCCGTCGACGCGCTGCTGTTCGACGAGGTAGCGGGTGAGGGAGATTTTTGAAGTCATACGATTTCCTTCTCGGACAACAGGTATTTTTTCGGTGGAGCCACAGCGTCCAGAAGTGAAGTGGCCCCAACCAGTGCCACCGCGGAACCGGCTTTGCCGGGCCGCTGGTGGCGCCCCCTTGAGGGGGAGGCGCCGCAGGCGCTTCGGGGGTGCATCTTATTCAGCTAGTGCGCGAGTGACCACCTCGCGCACGTCGTTGCTCAGATCGGTCTTGGCGGCCACGCGGGCAATCGCCTCGCGCGCCGCATGGCGGTAGGGCTCGGCCAGTTTCTTCCAGCGGTCCAGCGCGCGGGCCAGGCGTGCGGCCACCTGCGGGTTGAGGGCATCGAGCTCGATCACGCGCTCGCTCCAGAACACGTAGCCTGCGGCGTCGGTGCGGTGGAAGGCGCCGGGGTTGGCGTTGCAGTAGCTGAAGATCACGCTGCGCGCGCGGTTGGGGTTGCGCAGGTTGAAGTCAGGGTGGGCCATCAGCTGGCGCACGGCGGGCAGCACGTTGCCGCCGCGGTCGGGCGCGCCGGCCTGCAGGGCGAACCACTTGTCGAGCACCAGCGCCTCGTCCTTGAACAGCGCGTGGAAGCGGGGCAGGGCCTGCGCTGCCAGCGAGTGGCCGCTGGACACCAGCGCCGACAGCGCGTTGAAGCGGTCGGTCATGTTGCCGGCGTCCTTGAAGCGCTGGTAGGCCTTGCCGGGCCAGACGGTGTCGCCGCTCTGGCGCGCCACCAGGCACAGCTGCGTGAGCGCCAGGCCGGCCAGGGCGCGCCGTCCCGACGAGACCGGGTCGGGCTGGTAGCCGCCGGTGTCGCGGTGCGTCTCGTAGGCCCATTGCCAGTCGTCGGCCAGGGCGTGGGCGAGCTGCTCGCGCATGGCCTCGCGCACCGCGTGGATGCGCTGCGGATCGACCACGTCGAGCTGCTCGGCGATGTAGGTCTCGGCCGGCAGGGTCAGCACCAGCTCCTTGAACGCGGCGTCCAGCGTGGGATGGCGCAGCACCCCGCGCATGGCCTCGATGAAGGCCTCATCCAGCGCCAAGGTCCGCGTCCCCTGGTTATCTTCTGCTATGTATTTGATAGCGCGGTTGAGCGCCAGGCGCTGTCCGGCCTCCCAGCGGTTGAACGGGTCGCTGTCGTGCGCCAGCAGCGTGAGCAGCTGGGCGTCGGTGTAGCCGCCGTCCAGGATCACCGGGGCGCTGAAGCCGCGCAGGATCGAGGGCACGGGCTCGGCATCGATGTTCTGGAAGGTCAGCGTCTCGCTCGCCTGCGTCACCACGAAGGTGCGGTGGCCGGGCACCGGCGCCGCCTCGGTGGCCAGCTGCAGCGGCAGCTCGCGGCCGTCGGGCGCCAGCAGGCCCAGGCCCATGGGGATGACGAACGGCTCCTTGTGGGGCTGGCCCGGCGTGGGCGGGCAGCTCTGCGCCAGCGTGAGCGTGTAGGTGCGCGCCGCGGCGTCGTAGTGGCCGCTGGCCTGCAGGCGCGGCGTGCCGGCCTGGCTGTACCAGCGCTTGAACTGCGGCAGCAGCACGGCCAGCGCCGAGCCGGGGTTGGCGTCGGCGATCGCCTGGGCGAAGTCGTCGCAGGTCACGGCGTGGCCGTCGTGGCGCTCGAAGTACAGGCTCATGCCCTTGGTGAAGCCCTCGCGGCCCACCAGGGTCTGCATCATGCGCACCACCTCGGCGCCTTTTTCGTAGACGGTGACGGTGTAGAAGTTGTTGATCTCGATGTACTGGTCGGGCCGCACCGGGTGCGCCATCGGGCCGGCGTCCTCGGGGAACTGAGCGGTGCGCAGCACGCGCACGTCCTCGATGCGCTTGACGGCGCGCGCCGAGGGCTCGCCCGCCAGGTCCTGGCTGAACTCCTGGTCGCGGAAGACCGTGAGGCCTTCCTTCAGCGAGAGCTGGAACCAGTCGCGGCAGGTCACGCGGTTGCCGGTCCAGTTGTGGAAGTACTCGTGGCCGACCACGCTCTCGATGTTGGCGTAGTCGGTGTCGGTGGCTGTGGCGGCGTTGGCCAGCACGTACTTGGTGTTGAAGATGTTCAGGCCCTTGTTCTCCATGGCGCCCATGTTGAAGTCGCTGGTGGCGACGATCATGAAGCGCTCCAGGTCGAGCGAGAGGCCGAAGCGGGCCTCGTCCCAGGCGACCGAGTGCATCAGCGAGTTCATCGCGTGCTCGGTCTTGTCGAGGTCGCCCGGGCGCACGAACACCTGCAGCAGGTGCTCCTTGCCGGCGCGCGAGGTGATGCGCTGCTCGCGCGCCACCAACTGGCCGGCCACCAGCGCGAACAGGTAGCTCGGCTTGCGGTGCGGGTCCACCCATTTGGCGAAATGCCGGCCGTCATCAAGCGCGCCCTGGTCCACCAGGTTGCCGTTGGACAGCAGCACCGGGTAGCGCGCCTTGTCGGCGCGCAGCGTCACGCTGTAGCTGGCCATCACGTCGGGGCGATCCAGGAAGTAGGTGATGCGGCGAAAGCCCTCGGCCTCGCACTGGGTGAAGAAGGAGTCGTTGCTGACGTACAGGCCCATCAGCTTGCTGTTCTTGGCCGGGCAGCAGGTGGTGAAGATCTCGAGCTCGAACGGCTCGTGACCGTCGGGCAGGTTCTCCAGCACGAGGTGGCCGCCGTCGAGCTTGAACGAGGTGCCCTGGCCGTTCACCAGCACGCGCGCCAGGTTGAGCTCCTCGCCGTCCAGGCGCAGGGCCTGGGTCGCCACGTCGGGGTTGCGCCGCAGCTTCATGCGGTTGAGCACGCGGGTCTTGGCGGGGTCGAGGTCGAACGTCAGGTCGACCGTATCGATCCAGAAGGCGGGCGCGGTGTAGTCCTCGCGGCGGATCACAGGGGCTTGTCCTTCACGCATTCAGCTTCTCCAGAAATCTTGAATCCAACAGTTCGTGGTAGTTGCGCACGCTGGCCACCACGTGCGGCCCGGCCAGCTCCTGCGGGCTGTGGCTGCTGCACACCGCCACGGCCTGCATGCCGGCGCGGCGCGCGGCCTCGATGCCGAACGGCGCGTCCTCGAACACGATGCAGTGCCGCGGCGCGGCGCCCAGGCGGCGCGCCGCCTCCAGGAAGATGGCAGGCTCGGGCTTGCCGGGCAGGCCCTCGTCGCCGCCCACCACGGTGTGGGGCGGGTTCGGCATCTTCAGGTGCGACAGGGCGAACGCGATGTTGTGGCGGTCGCCGGCCGTGCCCACGCCGACCTTCAGGCCCTGGCCCAGCGCCTGGGCCGCGAAGGCGTTGAAGCCTGCCACCTCGGCGAAGGCCGGCGCGAACAGCTCGCGGTAGATGGCCTCCTTCTCGTGGATCAAGGCCTGGGCTTCAGCCTCATCCAGCTCGCGCCCGAACAGCTCGCGCATGCATTCGACGCCATTGCGGCCGGTGGTGCGCCGCAGCAGCTCGCCCACCTCGATGGCGATGCCGTGGCGCCGCGTGAACTCGACCCAGCTGCGGGCATGGCAGGGCATCGAGTCGATCATGGTGCCGTCCATGTCGAAGATGAGGGCTTCGGTCTTGTGCATCAGACGCCTTGCTTGAGCGAGGCTTCGATGAACACGTCGAGGTCGCCGTCCAGCACCTTCTGCGTGGCCGAGACCTCGACGTTGGTGCGCAGGTCCTTGATGCGGCTGTTGTCCAGCACGTAGCTGCGGATCTGGTGGCCCCAGCCGACATCGGTCTTGGTGTCTTCCAGCTTCTGCTGCTCTTCCATGCGCTTGCGCATCTCGTGGTCGTACAGGCGGCTGCGCAGGCGCTTCCAGGCCACGTCGCGGTTGCTGTGCTGGCTGCGGCCGTCCTGGCACTGCACCACGATGCCGGTGGGGATGTGCGTGAGGCGCACGGCCGAATCGGTCTTGTTGATGTGCTGGCCGCCGGCGCCGCTGGCGCGGAAGGTGTCGGTGCGCACGTCGGCCGGGTTGATCTCGATCTCGATCGAGTCGTCGATCTCCGGGTAGACGAAGATGCTGGCAAAGCTGGTGTGGCGCCCGCCCGACGAATCGAACGGGCTCTTGCGCACCAGGCGGTGCACGCCGGTCTCGGTGCGCAGCAGGCCGAACGCGTACTCGCCCTCGACCTTGATGGTCGCGCCCTTGATGCCCGCGGTGTCGCCGGGCGTCTCGTCCTCGATCTGGGTCTTGAAGCCCTTGCGCTCGGCGTACTTCAGGTACTGGCGCAGCAGCATGCTGGCCCAGTCGCAGGCCTCGGTGCCGCCGGCGCCGGCCTGGATGTCGACGAAGGCGTTGAGCGGGTCGGCCGGGTTGTTGAACATGCGGCGGAACTCGAGCGCCTCGACTTCCTTGGCCAGCTTGGCCGCGTCGGCCTCGATCGCCAGCAGGCCGGCCTCGTCGCCTTCCTCCTTGCTCATCTCGAACAGCTCGGCGTTGTCGGCCAGCTCGCGCGTGAGGGTGGTCAGGGTGACCACCACGCCGTCGAGCGCCTTCTTCTCCTTGCCCAGCTCCTGGGCCTTCCTGGGGTCGTTCCAGACGTTGGGGTCTTCGAGCGAGGCGTTGACGGTTCTCAGCCGCTCCGACTTGGCATCGAAGTCAAAGATACCTCCGTAAATCCACGGTCCGGGCGCTCAGGTCCGCGAGCTGGGCGCCGATCTGGTTGATGTGTTCTGCTTCCATGGTGTCGTTGTCCTGGTGGAGGGGTCGGGTGGCCGGGGCCGGGCCTGGCAGGCCGATGCCGGCGGAACCCGCCATTTTCTCATGCGGGACCGGGTCCCGCCCGGCCGGCGGCGGGTCAGCGCACCACCATCAGGGTGAAAGGCGGCACATAGGCCTGCAGCGTCACCAGCAGGCCGACCAGGCAGGCCAGCGCGATGGAGTGGAAGAACACGTAGCGCAGGATGTCGCCCTCGTGGTGCAGCCAGCGCGTGGCGGTGGAGGCCACCACGATGGACTGGGCGTCGATCATCTTGCCCATCACGCCGCCCGAGCTGTTGGCCGCGCCCATCAGGTTGGGCGCCAGGCCGAGCTGGTCGGCCGCCACCTTCTGCATGCCGCCGAACAGCACGTTGGAGGCCGTGTCGGAGCCCGTGAGCGCCACGCCGAGCCAGCCCATCAGCGTGCCGAAGAACGGGTAGAACACGCCGGTGTTGGCGAACGCCAGGCCCAGGGTGGTGTCCAGCCCCGAGTAGCGGGTCAGGGTGCCCAGCGCCAGCATCAGCACGATGGTGAGCAGCGAATACTTGACGAGCCAGAGCGTGCGCCCGTAGGCCGACACCAGCTGGCCCACGGTGTATTTCATGGCCAGGCCGCCGACCAGGGCCGACAGCAGGATGCCGGTGCCGGTGGCCGACAGCAGCAGGAAGGCGTAGACCGCGCCTTCCTTGGTGGGGTGGGGCACGGCCGGCGCCACCTTCTCGACCATGTTGTGCAGCCCCGCGATCACGTAGTTGGGCGCGAACAGGCCGTTGAGCCAGTTCTTGACCGGCGGCAGGCCCCAGATGAAGACGAACACCGTGAGGATGACCCAGGGCGTCCAGGCGCGCACCACCGCGGCGCGCGCATGGCGGGCGGGCGCGGCCGCCGGGGGCGGCTCGCCGCCGTCCTGCGCGTGCCCCTTGAGCGAGACCGAGCGCCAGATGCTGCGCGGGCGCCAGACGCGCAGGAACAGTACCAGCGCCGCCATCGAGCAGAGCGCGGCGATGATGTCGACCAGCTCCGGCCCGATGTAGTTGGACACCAGGAACTGCGGCACCGCGAAGGCCAGGCCGGTGACCAGGATCGCCGGCCAGACCTCCTGCATGCCCTTGCGCCCGGCGAAGGCCCAGATCAGCCAGAACGGCACCAGCACCGAGAAGAAGGGCAGCTGGCGCCCGATCATGGCCGTCACCTGCATCAGGTCGTAGCCATGCACCTTGGCCAGCGTGATGACGGGCGTGCCCAGCGCGCCGAACGCCACCGGCGCCGTGTTGGCGATCAGCGACAGGCCCGAGGCTGCCAGCGGCGAGAAGCCGAGCCCGATCAGGATCGCGGCCGTCACCGCCACCGGCGTGCCGAAGCCGGCCGCGCCCTCGAAGAACGCGCCGAACGAGAAGGCGATCAGCAGCAGCTGCAGGCGCCGGTCCTCGGTGATGCCCGCGATCGAGTCCTGCAGGATTTTGAAGCTGCCGTTCTGCTCGGTGAGCTGGTGCAGGTAGATGATGTTGAGCACGATCCAGCCGATCGGCAGCAGCCCGGTCAGCCCGCCCAGCACCGCGGCACGCCCCGCCATGCCGGGCGGCATGCCGAAGGCCAGGATGGCGATGGCCAGCGCGCTGACCAGGCCGGCCGCGGCGGCGATGTGGGCCTTGAAATGCAGCAGGCCCAGCCCGACCAGCAGCACCGCGACGGGAATCGCGGCGAGCACGGTGGAGAGCCACATGCTGCCCATGGGGTTGTAGACCTGCTGCCAGACCATGACTGTCTCCTGAAGTCGTCAATCGAACGAATGACTCAATCAAAAACAGCAAAACCCGTGTGTCCGCACCCGGCTCGCGGCGGGGCTTTTTCAGGACCTGGCCCAGTATCCTGCGAAACGCGCCGCCTTGCACGGGCGGCGCGCGACGACATCGCAGGCCCCGTGAACAAGTTCTCAGGCCGCGTCGAGAAACCCTTCGAGCAGGCGGGCCAGCGCCTGCGGCTGGTCATGGTGCAGCATGTGGCCCGCGTCCTCGATCAGGGCGCGGCGCAGGTCGGGCACGGCGGCCAGGCGCTCGTGGAATTCGGCCAGCGAGTACTTGCCCTGCCACCACTGGTCGAGGCTGTTGTCGGAGGCCTCCACCACCAGCGTGGGCGCGCTGATGCGGCGGTACAGCTCGAGCACTTCGTCCACCCGGAACAGCTGGGCGTTGACGATCTTGTGCGCCGCATCGCCCAGGATCTCCCACTGGCCGCCGGCGTTGGGCCGGGCCCAGTGCCCGGCCAGCCAGTCGGCCTGGTCCTGCTTCAGGCGCGGGTTGGTCTTCATGAGGCGGCGCGCCACGCCGTCGGGCCCGTCGTAGGCCTTGAGCGCCATCTCGCCACGGTGCAGGCTCTTGAGCTCGTCGATCCAGCGCGCATAGCGCCCCGGCGCCTGCGCCGGCCGGGTGGCGGGCATGCCGAAGCCCTCGAGGTTGACCAGCCGGCGGATGCGCTCGGGCCGCACGCCGGCATAGAACATCACCACGTTGCCGCCCATGCTGTGGCCCACCAGGTCGACCGGCTGGCTGCCGGCGTAGTGGTCGAGCAGGAAGTCGAGGTCGGCCAGGTAGTCGGGGAACCAGTAGTTGTCGGTGGGGCTGCCTGCGGTCAGGCCGTAGCCGCGCCAGTCGGGCGCGATCACGTGGCGGTCGTGGCTCAGCGCATCCACCACGAACTGGTAGGAAGCCGCCACGTCCATCCAGCCGTGCACCAGGACCAGGGGCGCCTGGCCCGGCACGGGCTCGCCCCAGAGACGCACGTGGTAATCGAGGTGACGAATCGGGACAAATTCGCTGCGGGAAACTCGTTGGACTTGGTACATTCAATCCATCATAAGGAGAGCCGGCATGGGCGTCAGTCAAGTCAAGGACAGCCACTCGGCGCTGCACGGCGGCTTCCGCTGGCAGGTGCCCGAGACCTTCAACATCGCGCAGGTCTGCTGCACGCGCTGGGCCGAGCAGCCAGATGCTACAAAAAGAATAGCTGTTGAGCACCACGTGGCGCGGACCTCTGGCCCTTCTTATTCATTTTTTGCGTTGCAGGAGGCCGCCAACCGCCTGAGCAACCTGCTGCAGGCGCTGGGCGTCGCGCGCGGCGACCGCGTGGCCATCGTGATGCCGCAGCGCTTCGAGACGGCGGTGGCCTACATGGCGGTGTTCCAGCTCGGCGCGGTGGCGATGCCGCTGTCCATGCTGTTCGGGCCCGAGGCGCTGGAATACCGGCTGCACGACAGCGGCGCCGTGGTGGCCGTGTGCGACGAAAGCGCCATCGACAGCCTGCTGGCCGTGCGCGCGCGCTGCCCGGCGCTGCGCAAGCTCATCGGCGTGGGCGAAGCGGCCGAGCGCGCCGACCTCGAGTACGAGCTGATGGCGGCCCTGCAACTGCCGCGCTTCACCGCCGTCGACACCCGGGCCGACGAAGGCGCGGTGCTCATCTACACCAGCGGCACCACCGGCCCGCCCAAGGGTGCGCTGCTCCCGCACCGCGCGCTGATCGGCAACCTGCCGGGCTTCGTCTGCAGCCAGAACTGGTTTGGGTTCGACCCGCAAGCCAGGGCCCAGGCTCCCGCCCCCGTGCGGGGGCGGGCGGGGGGAGGGGGCGGGCGCGGCAAGGGCAACGCCCAGTCCGCCGGGGACCGGAACACGGCCGTGTTCTGGTCCCCGGCGGACTGGGCCTGGACCGGCGGCCTGATGGACGCCCTGCTGCCCAGCCTCTACTTCGGCCGCCCCATCGTCGCCTTCAGCGGCCGCTTCAGCCCCGAGGCGGCGTTCACGCTGATGCAGCAGCACGGCGTGACCCACACCTTCCTGTTTCCCACCGCGCTCAAGGCCATGATGAAGGCCTGCCCCGAGCCGCGGCGGCACTACCGGCTGCGGCTGCAGGCCATCATGAGCGCGGGCGAGGCCGTGGGCGACGCGGTGTTCGCCTACTGCCAGGAGCAGCTCGGCGTGACCGTCAACGAGATGTTCGGCCAGACCGAGATCAACTACATCGTCGGCAACTGCGCCATGGAATGGGCCCCCACGCTCCCCGCTTCGCGCGGTTCGCTGCCCCCCGAGGGGGCCCAACCCGCCTTGGGGCGGCCCGGCGGCGGGTTGCCGGCGCGCCGCGCCGGCCCCGTTGGCTGGCCCGCGCGCCCCGGCAGCATGGGCCGGCCCTACCCGGGCCACCGCGTTGCCGTGATCGACGAGGAAGGCCGCGAGTGCCCCGTGGGTGTGCCCGGCGACGTGGCGCTGCACCGCTTCGACGTGCACGGCGAGCCCGACCCGATCTTCTTCCTCGGCTACTGGAACAACGACACGGCCACGCGCAACAAATTCACCGGCGACTGGTGCCGCACCGGCGACATGGCCGTGCGCGACGCCGACGGCTACCTCTGGTACCAGGGCCGCGCCGACGACGTGTTCAAGGCCGCCGGCTACCGCATCGGGCCCGGCGAGATCGAGAACTGCCTGGTCAAGCACCCGGCCGTGGCCAACGCCGCCGTGGTGCCCAAGCCCGACCGCGAGCGCGGTGCCGTGGTCAAGGCCTACGTCGTGCTTGCTCCTGATTTCATAGCTAGAAATGACCAGGTGATGGGGACCTCTGGCCAATTTGAAGCCAAACTCGTGGCCGAACTGCAGGCCCACGTCAAGGGCCGGCTCGCGCCCTACGAATACCCCAAGGAGATCGAGTTCATCGACGCCCTGCCCATGACCACCACCGGCAAGGTGCAGCGCCGCGTGCTGCGGCTGCAGGAAGAGGAGCGCGCCCGCGCCGCGGCGCCCGCCAGGCCATGAATCGCCGGGCCGCTCCTGCGCGAACGCCGCGCGCGGCCCGCGAGGCGGGAGTTTCTCCATGAACACTACCGGCGCGCCCATCGAACTCGAACTCAAGCTGGCCGTGCGGCCGCAGGACGCCGACCGGCTGGCGGCGCATCCCCTGATCGCGCGCCATGCCGGCGGCGCGGCGCAGACGCAGCTCATGCTCGCGCATTACCTGGACACGCCCGAGCGCGCGCTGGCCGCGGCCGGCATGGCGCTGCGCCTGCGGCGCGAGGGCCGCCAATGGCGGCAGACCCTCAAGACTTCGGGCGGCGAGGCGCTGGCGCTGCGCGCGCGTGGCGAGTGGGAGCACGCTCTGCCCGCCGCGCGGCTGGACTGGGCGGCGCTGCGGCGCACCCCGCTGGCCGCGCTGCCGGCCTACGCCGGGCGCGCCGGCTGGAAGGCCCTGGCCGCGGACCTGAAGCCCGTGTTCACCACCCGCTTCCAGCGGCGCAACTGGGCGCTGGCGCTGCCCGGCGGAACGCAGGCCGTGCTGAGCCTGGACCAGGGCCACATCGCCTGCGGCCGCGGCGCGCGCCGCCGCACGGTGCCGATCTGCGAGCTGGAGCTCGAATGCCAGGCCGGCGACCCGGCGCGGCTCTGGAAATTCGCGGCCGAACTCGCCAAAGAGTGGCCGCTGATCCCGCTGGCGGCGAGCAAGGCCGAGCGCGGGCACGAGCTGGCGGCGCAGGCCCGGCCCGCGCCGCACAAGGGCAAGCCCCCCAAGCTGGCGCGCACCGGCGGCGTGCCCCAGGCGCTGGCCGCCGCGCTCGGCGCGCCACTGGCCGCGCTGCAGCACAACCTGCGGCATCTGGACGCGGCCGACCCCGAGTTCGTGCACCAGGCGCGGGTGGCGCTGCGCCGGCTGCGCTCGGTGCTGCGCGCCTTCGGGCCGCTGCCCGGCCTCAAGGGGCTGGGCCGGCCGATCACCGGCCTGGACGCCCCCTTGCGCGCGCTCGGCCAGGTGCTGGGCGCGGCGCGCGATGCCGATGTCTTTGAACTGCAGACGCTGCCGGCCTGGCGCGAAGCCCTGCCCGCGGCCCTGGCCGGCGAGCTCGACCGCCTTGCGCCGCAGGCCGCGCAGGTGCGCCGCGAGACCCAGGCCGCCGCCGCCGCGCTGGCGGCCTCGGCCGCCTATGGGCAGACGCTGCTGCGCGCCGAGCGGCTGGTGTTCGACGCCGCGGCGGCGCCGCACGGCGGCGGCGCGCTGGAGCCCCTGGCCCGGCGCCTGCTCGGCGCAAGCCATGAGCGCGTGTGGCGCGCGGCGCGCGGCCTGACGCGGCTGACGGCCGCGCAGCGGCACCGCCTGCGCATCGACGTCAAGCGCCTGCGCTACGGGCTCGACCTCTGGTCGTCGCTGTGGCCCGAGGCCGCGACGCGGCCCTACCGGCAGGCGCTGGCCGGGCTGCAGGACGAGCTGGGCGCCCTCAACGACGCGGCGGTGGCCGGCCAGACGCTGGCCGCGCTCGGCGCCTCTGCCGCGCTGCGCAAGGCCTGTGCCGCGCGCGAACGCAGCCTGCTGGCGCAGCGGCTGCCGCTGGCGGCCCAGACCCTGGCCGCGCTGGACCTGTGCGCCGCGCCCTGGCGCTGAGCCCATGTCCCACTTGAGATCCGACCGCGCGAGACAGATTCACCCCTCCCTTCATCCACTCACTCCTTCATGAGGCAGGCCATGACGCAACTCCGAGTCCAGAGCTTTACGGTTTCCATCGATGGCTACGGTGCCGGGCCGAACCAGGATCTCCAGAATCCGCTCGGCGTGAGAGGGCCCGAGCTGATGGAGTGGCTCTTCCACACGCGCCTGTGGAGCCAGATGCATGGGCAAGGCGATGGCGAGACCGGGGTCGACAACGCGATGGCGGAAAAAGGCTTTGCCGGCGTGGGCGCCTGGATCCTGGGGCGCAACATGTTCGGCCCCATCCGGGGCCCGTGGCCGGACGACCACTGGAAGGGCTGGTGGGGTGAGGAGCCGCCGTACCACACGCCCGTGTTCGTGCTGACGCACCATCCGCGCCCCTCGCTGGCCATGGCGGGCGGCACGGAGTTCCACTTCGTCACCGGGGGCATCCATGCCGCGCTCGCGCAGGCCACCGCGGCGGCGAACGGCCGCGATGTGCGCCTTGGCGGCGGCGTGTCCACCATCCGCCAGTACGTGCGCGCCGGCCTGGTCGATGAACTGCATCTGGCCGTTCGGCCGGTCTGGCTCGGCACCGGCGAGTCGCTGTGGGAAGGCCTGGACATGCGGGCCCTGGGCTATGAGTGCACGGACTGCGTGGCCGGCGAGCGCGCGACCCACGTGTTCCTGCGCAAGCAGGCTTGATGCGGGATTCGGCCGGAGCCGCTGCGAGCGCCCTCGGCAAACCGTCTGGCGACGGCCTGACGCCGCTCGCGCCGCCACCGTGCATTTCGTCGCATGGCCGATGCGGCCTTCCGTCTCCAGGGTGAAGATGCGGCCCATCTTCTTGCAACCCTCGAAAGCTGCCCATGAGTCCTGCCGTTTCGCATGCCGCCTTCCTGGCCGGCCTGGCTGCCTACCTGGCCATCCGCGTCCTGTTTCAACGCCGGATGGCCGTTGCGGCCAAAGCCATTGGCAGATCCAGCCTGCGAGACCGGCTGCTCGTGTGGGCGGTCATCGCGGGGCAGATCCTCATTCCTCTGGTGTTCATGCTGACACCGTGGCTCGACGCCGCCACCTACGAACCCCTGCTCGCAAGCTTGTGGTTCGGCATGGCCTTCACGCTGGCTGGGCTGTGGCTGTTCTGGCACTCGCATTCGGATCTGGGTGACAACTGGTCGGTCACCCTGGAGCTCAACGAGAACCATCGCCTGGTGACGCAGGGTGTCTATCGGCGCATCCGCCATCCCATGTATGCGTCGTTCTTTCTGATGAGTTTTGCGCAGGCGCTGCTGTTGAACAACGGGGTGGCCGGCGGGGCGGCGTTCGCCGCGGTGCTGCTGATGTATCTCGTGCGCGTCCCTCATGAGGAGAAGATGATGGAGGACTGTTTTGGGACGGAGTACGCGGCCTACTCCCGGCAGACGGGCCGGGTGCTGCCGCGCTTCTGACCGGCGCCCCGGCGCATTGGCCGGACGCCCGAGCGCCCATGCCCTCGATTCCGTACACTTGCAGCCTCGCAACGGAGTCCCTTTCGCATGAACACCATCCAGCTCGGCCAGAGCGACCTGCATGTCACCCCCATCTGCCTCGGCACCATGACCTTCGGCGAGCAGGTGGACGAAGCCACGGCCCACGCCATTCTCGACCGCTCGCTGGAGCGCGGCGTCAACTTTCTCGATACCGCCGAGATGTACTCGGTGCCCACGCGCGCCGAGACCTACGGCGCCACCGAAACCATCCTCGGCCGCTGGTTCGCGAAGCGCCCCGGCGCGCGCAGCAAGCTGGTGCTGGCCACCAAGGTGGCCGGCCCCTCGCGCGGCATGCCCTGGGTGCGCGAGGGCGGCGGTATGACGGGCAAGGACATCATCGCCTCGTGCGAGGCCAGCCTCAAGCGCCTGCAGACCGACGTGATCGACCTCTACCAGATCCACTGGCCCGAGCGCCACGTGCCGGCCTTCGGCATGATGTACTACGACCCGTCCAAGGAAAAGTCGGCCACCTCCATCCATGAGCAGCTCGAAGCCCTGGGCTCGCTGGTCAAGGCCGGCAAGGTGCGCGCCATCGGCCTGTCCAACGAAACACCCTACGGCGTGCACGAGTTCGTGCGGCTGGCCGAGGCGCATGGCCTGCCGCGCGTGGCCACGGTGCAGAACGTCTACTGCCTGATCAGCCGCGCGGCCGAGAACGCGCTGGACGAAACCATGCACCGCCTGGGCGTCTCGCTGCTGGCCTATTCGCCGCTGGGCTTCGGCCTGCTGACGGGCAAGTACGACGTCTCGGGTACCGAAGGGCCGGACGCACCCAAGGAGGCGCGCATCGCCAAGTTCGAGACGGTGCGCAAGCAGCGCTGGGGCCGCGCCGATGCGCTGCGCGCCGCGCGCCGCTACAACGCGCTGGCGCGCGAGCACGGCCTCACGCCCACGCAGATGGCGCTGGCCTTCTGCTACACCAAATGGCAGGTGGCCAGCACCATCATCGGCGTGACCTCGGTGGCGCAGCTCGACGAAGACCTGGACGCCTGGGGCACGACGCTGTCGCCCGAGCTGCTGGCCGCGATCGACGCGGTCCGCTGGGAGATCCGCGACCCGGCGGTGTAGATGAAATCCCCCCGAAGCGCCTACGGCGCCTCCCCCCAAAGGGGGGCGCCACCAGCGGCCCGGCGAAGCCGGTTCCGCGGTGGCCCGCGAGTGGAGACCCTGCGGTGAGCAAGAAAAGCCACGTTAGTGAAACGCCGGCGACGCAATTCCTGAAGACCAACAAGGTTGTGTTCACCGAGCACCCCTACGAGTACCTGGAGCATGGCGGTGCGCAGCACAGTGCCGAGGTGCTGGGCTTCGATCCGTTCACCGTGGTCAAGACCCTGGTGATGCAGGACCAGGATGCCAAGCCGCTGCTGGTGCTGATGCACGGCAACCGCAAGGTCTCGACCAAGAACCTGGCGCGCCAGATCGGCGCCAAGTCGGTCGAGCCCTGCCAGCCCGAGGTGGCGAACCGGCACAGCGGCTACCTGGTGGGCGGCACTTCGCCGTTCGGCACGCGCCGGCAGATGCCGGTCTACATCGAGGAAAGCATCCTGGCGCTGCCCAGGATCGCCATCAACGGCGGGCGGCGCGGCTACCTCGTGGGGATCGATCCGCAGGTCTGCTTGCAGTTGCTCGGCGCCAAGGCGGTGCACTGCGCGCTGGAAGACTGAGCGCGCGCTGGCAGAATAACGGCTCCCACAGGAGACATCGTTGGACTACGTCTATTCCATTCTCGCCGCCATCGCGGCCTACCTCATCGGCTCGCTGTCGTTTGCCGTGATCGTGAGCCGCCTGATGGGCCTGAACGATCCGCGCACCTACGGCAGCAAGAACCCCGGCGCCACCAACGTGCTGCGCTCGGGCAGCAAGCCGGCGGCCGTCGTCACGCTGGTGCTGGACGCGGTCAAGGGCTGGCTGCCGGTGGCGCTGGTCAAGTGGTTCGGCCCGCCCTACGGGCTGGAGGACGGCACCCTGGCGCTGGTCGGGCTCGGCGCCTTCCTCGGCCATCTGTGGCCGGTGTTCTTCCGCTTCCAGGGCGGCAAGGGCGTGGCCACCGCGCTCGGCGTGCTGCTGGGCATCGACTGGCTGCTGGGGCTGGCGACGGCCGCGACCTGGCTGATCATCGCCTTCTTCTTCCGCTATTCGTCGCTGGCCTCGCTGGTGTCCGCCGCGTTCGCGCCGGCCTACTACCTGTTCGGCGACCGGCTGGCCTGGTACACGGAGAAGCCCATCCTGCTGGCCATCGTGGCCATGGCGCTGCTGCTGGCCTACCGCCACCGCGAGAACATCAACCGCTTGCTGCAAGGCAAGGAATCGAGACTGGGAGCCAAGGCGAAATGAGTGATTTTCAGCGTTTTCACGTGGGCCCGCGCCTGAGCGAGATGGCGGTGCACCACGGCACGATCTACCTCGCGGGCCAAGTGCCCGACGACAACAGCAAGGACATCCGCGGCCAGACGGCCGAGGTGCTGGCCATGGTGGACCGCCTGCTGGCCGAGGCCGGCAGCGACAAGACGCGCCTCTTGATGGTGCAGATCTTCCTGGCCGACATGGCCGATTTCCAGGGCATGAACGAGGTCTGGGACGCCTGGGTGGCGCCCGGCCACACGCCGCCGCGCGCCACGGTGCAGGCGCGCCTGGCCAAGCCGGACTGCCGGGTCGAGATCGTGGTGACGGCTGCCGCCCGCGGCTGAGCGCGGCTAGCGGTCGAGCAGGTAGCGCGTGACGACGGGCGGCGCGCTGCCGATGTGGAATTCGAGCTTGCGGTCGCGCAGCGCCACGTCGGCCGCCGTCACGCGGTCGAAGCGGCGCAGGTGCTCGGTCCAGGATTCGTCCACCACCTGCTCGACGTAGCGGTCGGGGTCGTTCATGTCGTTCAGCAGCGCCCAGTACAGCGCGCCCTGGCGCATGCGGCTGCGCCGGCTCTCCTGCATCAGCGCGCGGAACGCCTCGGCGTCGGCCGGGGCAACGCGGTACTCGATGGTGGTCTGCACGCGGCCGCTCTCGGGCGGCGTGTCGGCGGCGACGGGCACCTTGAACACGCGCGACGGCGTCAGGTCTTCCTCGATGCTGCGGTCAACCACCAGGCGCTGGATCAGCCACATCGCGGCCACGCCGGTGAAGGCCGAGATCACCAAGCTCGTGCTGATGCTGCTCAGGGTGGCGACCTGGCCCCAGAGCGCCGCGCCGGTGGCGGTGGCGCCCATGATGGCCATCTGGTAGATCGACATGCCGCGCGCGCGCACCCAGTCGGGCAGCGCCATCTGGGCCGACACGGTGAGCGAGTTGGCCACCGTGATCCAGGCCGTGCCCGCGAAGAACATCGCCGGCACCGCGATCCAGGCGCTGGGCGCGAAGGCCACGGTGAGCGTGGCCAGCGCCTGCAGCGCCGAGCCGCGGAACACCAGCGCTTCGTGCGGCATCCAGCGGCGCAGCCGCCCGAGCTGCAGCGCGGCCACGATGGCGCCCAGGCCCATGGCGGCCAGCAGCAGCGTGAAGGTGCCGGCATCGCCGCCCTGCAGGCCGCGCGCCACCAGCGGCAGCAGCGCCAGCAGGGCGGTGGAATGCAGGAAGAACAGCGAGATGCGCGCCAGCACGGCCTGCATGCGGCGTGACTGCCGCACGAACTGCACGCCCACGCGGATGGCGCTGCCCAGGCGCTCGCGCCCGAGCGGGCTCTCGGTGTGCACCCGCCGCCAGCGCATCAGGACGAAGCCCGCCGCCACCGACAAGAGCGCGTTGAGCACGAACACGTAGGCGCTGCCGGCGCTGGCGATCACGGCGCCCGCCAGCAGCGGGCCGATGATGCGCGAGGCGTTCATCGCCACGCCGTTGAGCGCCAGCGCGGCCGGCAGCTGCAGCCGCGGCACCAGCTCGGGCACGATCGCCGCGAACACCGGCCAGCGCATCGCCAGGCCGATGCCGTTGGCGAAGGTGAGGGCCAGCAGCAGCGGCGCCGTCATGTGGCCGAACAGGATGGTGGCGCACAGCAGCGTGGCCACCGTGGCGACCCAGAACTGCGTGAACATGAAGTAGCGCCTGCGGTCCAGGATGTCGGCCAGCGCGCCGCTGGGCAGGCCCAGCAGCAATACCGGCAGGGTCGAGGCCGACTGCACCAGCGCCACCCACAGCGGCGAGGGCGCGAGCGAGGTCATGAGCCAGGCGGCGGCCACGTCGTTCATCCACATGCAGGTGTTGGCCGCCAGCCAGGTGGCCCAGAGCATGCGGAACACCGGCCGCTTCAGCGGGGCGAAGGCCGACAGCTCGGCAGCGTCCGGCGCCGCGGGAGCGGGCGCCGGATCGTGGGGATTTTCAACGGGCATCAGGTTCGGAGGATAGCGGAGGTGCTATCAAATTGAGAGCATAAAATGTCCAGCGGACGAGGACATGAGCCCCATTTTATTCAAAAACGGCGGTCCAGCACCATCAGGTCGTTGTCGCGCCGCATGGTGAAGCGCGACAGGAAGCTGTTGCCCAGCAGCACGAAGGGCATGGGCTCGGGCGTGACCACCGCCTCCACCCCGTACACCTCGACGTCGTTCACGCGCACGGAGCCGAGCTGCACGCGCCAGCCCTGGGTCACGCCGTTGGCCGTGCCCATGCGCACCGGCTGGCCGGCCCGGTAGTCGAGCCCGACCCGGCCGGCCTCGGCCGCGCTCAGGCTGACCACGCTGGCGCCGGTGTCGACCATGAACTGGACGGCGCGGCCGTTGATGCTGCCCTGGGTCATGAAGTGGCCGCCGCTGCCGACCGGCAGCACGATCTTGTTGCCGCCGCCTGAGCCGCCCTTGCCGCCCACACTGACCGGCGCCTCGCCCACGCGCAGGGTCTGGCGTTTGCCGCCGATCTCCACCACGGCCAGGTCGCCGGCGGCTGACACCACCTTCACGCCCTGCACCGTGTCGCCCGGCCCGGCGGTGCGCGGCGCGCCGCCGTCCACCACCAGCAGCGCCTTGCTGCCCAGCACGCCCGTGAGCGCCACCGACTGGGCGGCGGCCGCGCCGCCGAGCAGCAGCGCCAGCACGGCCCCGCCGGACCGCAGGAGCAGGCGCAGCGGCTTCATGCGCCTCAGTCGCGGAAGTTGTTGAAGGACAGCGGCACGTCGGGCACGTCCTTCTTGATCAGCGCCATCGCGGCCTGCAGGTCGTCGCGCTTGGCGCCGGTCACGCGCACCGCGTCGCCCTGGATCGCGGCCTGCACCTTGAGCTTGCTGTCCTTGACGATGCGCGTGATCTTCTTGGCCTGCTCGGCCTCGATGCCGTTGCGCACCTTGATGAGCTGCTTGACCTTGTCGCCGCCGATCTTCTGCACCTCGCCCTTGTCGAGGAAGCGCACGTCCACGTTGCGCTTGGCCAGCTTGCTGGTGAGGATGTCCTCCACCTGCGTGAGCTGGAACGCGGCGTCGCCGAACAGCGTGATTTCCTTGTCCTTGAGCTCGATCGCGGCCGACGTGCCCTTGAAGTCGAAGCGCGTGCCGATCTCCTTGGCGGCGTTGTCGACCGCGTTTTTGACCTCAACCAGGTTGGGCTCGCAGACGGTGTCGAAAGAAGGCATGAAAACTCCCCCGGGAATAGTTGGATGCGGATGCGACAATTCTCCCATGTTCGTGGAGCAAAACGTACCCCTGCAACCCTACAACAGCTTCGGCATCGTGGCCCGGGCGCACACCCTGGTGCGCGTGCGCGACGAGGCCGACGTGCAGGCCGTGCTGGCCGATCCGCAGCTCGGGCCCGGGCGCAAGTTCGTGCTCGGCGGCGGCAGCAACATCGTGCTCACCGGCGACGTGAAGCCGGTGGTGCTCAAGGTGGAAATCCCGGGCCGGCGGCTGCTCGAGGAGACGCCGCGGGCCTGGATCGTGGAGGCCGGCGCCGGCGAGAACTGGCACGACTTCGTGGCCTGGACGCTGGAGCAGGGCTACCCGGGGCTGGAAAACCTCTCGCTGATCCCCGGCACCGTGGGCGCCGCGCCGGTGCAGAACGTGGGAGCCTACGGCGTGGAGCTGCAGGACCGCTTCGAATCGCTCGACGCGATCGACCTGGAAACCGGCCGCAGCTTCACCCTGGATGCAGCGCAATGCGCCTTCGGCTACCGCGACTCGGTGTTCAAGCACGAAAGCGCCCGGCCCGGCGGCTACGGCCTGGCCGGCAAGGCCCTGATCACCCGCGTGCGCTTTCGCCTGCCCCGGCCCTGGAAGCCGGTGCTGGGCTACCTCGAACTGGAGCGCCGGATGGCCGACGACGGCAACCGCGCGCCCTCGGCGCAGCAGATCCACGACTGGATCTGCGCCATCCGCCGCGCCAAGCTGCCCGATCCGCGCGTCACCGGCAACGCCGGCAGTTTCTTCAAGAACCCGACGGTCACGCCCGAGCAGTGCAGCGACATCATCGCGCGCGAGCCCAACATCGTGCACTACCCGATGCCCGACGGCACGGTCAAGCTGGCGGCCGGCTGGCTGATCGACGCCTGCGGCTGGAAGGGCAAGTCGGTCGGCCATGCCGGCGTCTACGAGAAGCAGGCGCTGGTGCTGGTGAACCGCGGCGGCGCCACCGGCGGCGAGGTGGTGACGCTGGCCAAGGCGATCCAGACCAGCGTGTACGAGCGTTTCGGCATCCGGCTCGAGCCGGAACCGGTGGTGGTATGACTTTTCCAGGGGGTGGCATGAAACGATGTCTTCTGCCGGTGGCGCTGCTGCTGGCGTCTTGCGGCAAGGCGGGCAGCGAGCCGATCGGCGAGGTGGACACCGTCTTCAAGCTGCTCGGGCCGGACCACAAGATCGTGGTCGAGGCCTTCGACGACCCCAAGGTGGCGGGCGTGACCTGCTACGTCTCGCGCGCCCGCACCGGCGGCATCAAGGGCGCGCTCGGCCTGGCCGAGGACAAGTCCGAGGCCTCCATCGCCTGCCGCCAGACCGGGCCCGTGAGCTTCACCGGCGCGCCGCTGGAGAAGCAGGAGGAGGTGTTCACGGAGCGCATCTCGCTGGTGTTCAAGAAACTGCGCGTGGTGCGCATGGTCGACACGCGGCGCAATGCGCTGGTGTACCTGACCTATTCCGACCGGGTGATCGAGGGCTCGCCCCAGAACAGCGTCACCGCGGTGGCGCTGCCGGCAGGCGTGACGGTGCGCGTGAAGTAGCAGGGCGGCGCGGGAAAAAAAGCCGCTCCGGGGGCCGCAGCCCCGGGAAAGGGCGCGCCGGCCTGCCGCAGGCCCGGCGCGATGGGTGCGACGGGCGCTTCAGTGCGCCGGGTCATGCCACCAGGCGTTGTAGTTCTTGTCGGTCAACAGAACCCACAGGGCCAGCACCATGATGACAATGCCGGAAACCACTGCGTTGACGGTGGCGTCATGGTTCGAGCTGAACCCCAGCAGCCAGGGGGATGCCACCATCCACAGCCCCAGCACGCTTTCGGTCCATTCTTCCCAGGCGCGCGGCACGAAGATCGCTCCGAGCGAGGCGGCGATGAGCGCCAGGCCGACGATCACGCCGTTGGTCATCACCGTCGTGTCGGCCTGCAAGCCCAGCACCCACGGCGAAAGAACCAGCCAGATACCCAGCACAGCGTTGACCGGGTCCTGCCAATGCCTCATCTTCTTCATGGCTTTTACCTCCTGCCGCTGTATGCGAACAGTTGACGCCAGCGGCAACAGGTTGGACCCGGCGTGCGGGGCTTGGTTCCCTGCGCGGGCTCAGTGGTCCTTGTCGTTGCCCAGGCTCGGCAGCGCGGCGCCTTCGCCCAGCGACAGCAGGCCGCTGCGGGTGTAGATGCCCAGTTTGTCGCGCGTGTCCACGATGTCGAGGTTGCGCATGGTGAGCTGGCCGATGCGGTCGGCCGGCGAGAACGGCGCGTCCTCGACTTTTTCCATGCTCAGCCGCTCGGGCTTGTAGGTCAGGTTGGGCGAGTCGGTGTTCAGGATCGAGTAGTCGTTGCCGCGGCGCAACTCCAGCGTCACCTCGCCGGTCACGGCGCGCGCCACCCAGCGCTGCGCGGTTTCGCGCAGCATGATGGCCTGCGGGTCGAACCAGCGGCCCTGGTAGAGCAGGCGGCCGAGCTTGCGGCCGTTGTCGCGGTACTGCTCGATGGTGTCCTCGTTGTGGATGCCAGTGACCAGGCGCTCGTAGGCGATGAACAGCAGCGCCAGGCCCGGGGCCTCGTAGATGCCGCGGCTCTTGGCCTCGATGATGCGGTTCTCGATCTGGTCGCTCATGCCCAGGCCGTGGCGCCCGCCGATGCGGTTGGCTTCGAGCAGCAGTTCCACGGGGCTGGCGAAGCTCACGCCGTTGAGCGCCACCGGCTGGCCTTCCTCGAAGCGCACCGTGACTTCCTCGCGTTTGACCTCGACCTCGTCGCGCCAGAAGGCCACGCCCATGATGGGCTGCACGATCTTCATGCCCGTGCTCAGGTGCTCGAGGTCCTTGGCCTCGTGCGTGGCGCCCAGCATGTTGGAGTCGGTGGAGTAGGCCTTCTCGGCCGACATCTTGTAGCCGAAGCCGGCCTTGGTCATAAAGGCCGACATCTCGGCGCGGCCGCCCAGCTCGTCGATGAACAGCTGGTCGAGCCAGGGCTTGTAGATCTTGAGGCTGGGGTTGGTCAGCAGGCCGTAGCGGTAGAAGCGCTCGATGTCGTTGCCCTTGAAGGTGCTGCCGTCGCCCCAGATGTGGACGTCGTCCTCCTTCATCGCCGCCACCAGCATGGTGCCCGTGACCGCGCGCCCGATCGGCGTGGTGTTGAAGTAGGTGGCGCCGGCGGTGGTGATGTGGAAGGCGCCGCTTTGCAGCGCCGCGATGCCCTCGGCCACGAGCTGGGTGCGGCAGTCGATCAGGCGCGCCTTCTCGGCGCCGTACTGCAGGGCCTTGCGCGGGATCTCGTCGTAGTCGGGCTCGTCGGGCTGGCCCAGGTTGGCGGTGTAGGCGTAGGGGACGGCGCCCTTGAGCTTCATCCAGTGCAGCGCGGCGCTGGTGTCCAGGCCGCCGGAGAAGGCGATGCCGACCTTCTGGCCGGCGGGCAGGTTTTGGAGGATGGTGGCCATGGTGGAGATTCCTCGACTCAGCCGAAGTGGCAGATGTAGTGGTAGGCGTCGGCCACGCGGATCTCGAACTTCGAGTTGCCGGGCACGCTGAAGCGCTCGCCGGCGCCGGACTTCACCCAGGCTTCGCTGCCGGCCAGCTTGTATTCGCAGGCGCCGCCCACGCATTCCATGATCTCGGGCGCGCCGGTGCTGAAGGTCAGCGTGGCGGGCAGGATCACGCCCACCGATTTCTTCGTGCCGTCGGCCAGCGTGACGTTGTGGCTCACGCACTTGCCGTCGAAGTAGACGTTGGCCCGGGTCGTGACGGACACGCCGTCGATGGTTTCAGTACTCATGGTGATCTGGCTGCTTTCCTTGCTGTGGCTCGGGGAGCGGGGCCGGCGTGCCCGAAGGCGCGGCGCCCGGCGCGCGGGGGCGCATCGCGGTTGGGTAAACCATCAATTTTAGCGCCGGCCCGCAGAGGCGCCACGGGCCTGGGCGCGCCCTTGTGGGCCGGGGCATGAATCCGATGCCGCGGGGCTTGCGTAAGACCGGGGAAGCCCGACAATCCCGCCATGGTTACCGACCTCCAAGACCTTCACCTGATCGACCTGATCGATCGCATTGCCGCCCAGCGCGGCCTCGCGCCCGCGGCCTCGCGCGGCGATGCCGAGGCGGCCCTGCGCGAGCTCTACGATCTGACCAGCTCCAAGCTGTATGGCGTGGCGCTGCGCGTGGTGGGCCACCGCGACTGGGCCGAGGACGTGCTGCAGGAGGCCTACCTGAACGTCTGGCGTATCGCCGGCGACTACCGTGCCGCCCTCAGCCCGCCGCTGGCCTGGATGGGCGTGATCGTGCGCAGCCGCGCGCTGGACTTCCTGCGCCGGCGCGCCAGCGAGCGCGCCGACGCGCACCAGGAACTGAACGAGCACATGAACGAGACCGTGGCGGGCGACACGCCCAACCCGATGGACACCACGCAGGCCAGCGAGCAGGCCTGGGCGCTGCACGAATGCCTGCGCAAGCTGGAGGCCCGGCAGCGCGAGGTGGTGAGCCTGGCCTACCTGCGCGACCTGAGCCACGGCGAGCTGGCCCAGCAGCTCAGCCTGCCGCTGGGCACGGTCAAGACCTGGATCCGGCGCGGCCTCGAGCAACTGCGCGGCTGCATGGCGAGGTTTGCATGAACCTGCACGGCAACCCCGCCTTGCTCGACCAACTGGCCGCCAGCCATGCGCTGGGCACGCTGCGCGGCGGCGCGCGCCGCCGCTTCGAGACCCTGGCGCGCCAGAGCGCCACCGTGCGCGCCAGTGCCCTGATCTGGCAGGAGCGCTTCGCTTCGATGACCGAGCTTCAGGCAGCGCAGATGCCGAGCCCGAACGTCTGGAAGCGCATCGAAAACACGCTGGCGGCGCAGCGGCAGCGCCCCGCCGGCGCCGCCGTGGTGGAGGTCGCCATGTTCGACAAACTGCGCCGTGCTCTCGGCTGGTGGCGCGGCGCCGCAATGGCCGCCGCCCTGGCCGGCGTGGCCGCCGTGCTGGTGGGCGTGAACCTGAACCGAGAGGTCGGCAGCCAGGCCGGCCAGCTGGCCCAGGCCGCGCAGCAGAACGCCCAGCTGGTGGCGCAGCTGCAGGCCACCCCCGACATCCAGTACGTGGCCGTGCTGGCCGACGAGCATGCGGCCGCGTCCGTGCTGGTGACCTTCGATCCGCGCAAGCAGACGCTGGTGCTCAAACGCGTGGGCGGCTACCAGGAGGCCTCGGACAAGTCGCTGCAGCTGTGGGCGCTGCCCCCGGGCAGCGGCCCGAAATCGCTGGGCGTGCTGGGCAGCGGCCCGGTGATCCGCCTGACGGCCGCGGAAGGGGCCGTGAAGGAAGCGCCTGCGCTGGCCATCAGCCTGGAGCCCAAGGGCGGCGTCCCGAGCGAGGGCGGGCCGACCGGCCCGGTGCTGTTCAAGGGCGCGCTGCTCCAGACGGCGCTATGAAAATAATAGCTAGAGATGACCATGCGACAAGGACATCTGGCTCATTTCAATGAGAAAACGGCCCTGAAGGGCCGTTTTTCCTGGGAAGGCTGGCTTCAGCGCCAGTGGCGGTAGCCGCCGCGGCCGCCATAGCCGCCGTAGTAGCCGAAGTTGAAGGACAGGCCCACGGGCGGGTAGTAGTAGGGCGCCGCCGAGTAGACCACGGGCGCCTGGTACACCACCGGGGGCTGCACGTAGGTGGTGGGCTGCACGTAGGTGGTGGGCTGCACGTAGGCCGGCTGCGGCGCATAGCCTGGCTGCACCAGGGTGTCGGCGGTCGGCGCCTGTACCGGCGGCTGGTCCGGGGCGACCGCGCCCACCGGCGTGACCTGCAGGCGCACATAGGCGCCGGGGTCTTGCGGCATCTGCACGCTGTACTGCTTGCCCGCGTATTCATAGACCACGTTGTAGGCCGTGGTGCGGTTCTCGTAGAAGGTCTGCGTCGTGCATTGCTGCACGTTCTGCACCTGGGTGCCGCCGCCTTCCACGTTGTTGCCCAGTAGCGCGCCGCCGATCATGCCCAGCATGGTGGCTGCTGCACGGCCGCCGCCCTGGCCCACGGCATTGCCCATGGCGCCGCCGGCGATCGCGCCGATGGCCGCGCCGGCGCCCGTCTTGGGCGCCTGGGTGACGACCTGGCCGTTGTTGCAGACCTGGCGCGGCACCGCCACCTGCTGGATCACGGGCGTGCTGGAAATCACGCGGCCCATTTCCTGGGCGCTGGCGCCCGTGGCCACGCCGCCCAGGCCGGCGAGAACGGTGGTGATCAGGATGGTTTTCTTCATGTTGAGCCTCATTGGGTGACAGGCATGGTTCAAAGTCTAATCAGTCAGAGCGGTTTTGCCAGCCCAAGTTCAGTAAAGCCCGGGTAAAAGTTTGCATGGACTCACGTCGCCGAGGCCCACCGGCTCCAGGCCGCCGCGTCGAAACCGACCGTGGTCTGAGGGCCCCATTCCACCACCGGGCGCTTGATGACGCTGGGCTGGGCCAGCATCAGGGCCCGGGCGCTGGCGGCGTCCTGCACGGCGGCCTGGGTGGCCGGGTCGAGCCGGCGCCAGGTCGTGCCCTGGCGGTTGACGAGCTTTTCCCAGCCCACGCTGCCCAGCCACTGGTCGAGTTGCGGGCCGGGCACGCCCTGTTTCTTGTAGTCGTGGAACCGGTAGTCGACGCCGTGCTCCGCGAGCCAGGCGCGGGCCTTCTTGACGGTGTCGCAGTTGGGGATGCCGTAGACGGTGATCATGGCCGGATGATACCGGCGCACCGCCGGGCGCCGGCACCGGGCTTTTTTGCCCCTGCGCGCCGGGCGGGAGGGCGTTCGCGGGGACAATGTGGCCCCGTATGAACACACTGCAAGACTGGCTGGCCCACTGCGAGCGGCTGCACGCCAAGAACATCGACCTCGGCCTGGACCGCGTCAAGGCCGTGGCCGAGCGCATGGCGCTGCGCTTCGGCGGCACCGTGATCACCGTGGCCGGCACCAACGGCAAGGGCTCGACCTGCGCCATGCTCGAAGCCATCCTGCAGCAGGCGGGCTGGCGCACCGGGGTCTATACCTCGCCGCACCTGGTGCATTTCGAGGAGCGCTGCCGGCTCCAGGGCGAGATCGTGAAGGCGGACGACCTGGTGCCGCACTTCGCCCGCGTGGAGCAGGCCCGGGGCGAGGTCTCGCTGACCTATTTCGAGTTCTCCACGCTGGCCATCCTGAGCCTGATGGCCGCCTCCTCGCTCGATGTGGCGATCCTGGAGGTGGGCCTGGGCGGGCGGCTCGACGCGGTCAACATCATCGACGCCGACTGCGCGGTGATCACCAGCATCGCGCTCGACCACATGGAGTTTCTCGGGCCCGACCGCGAGAGCATCGGCCGCGAGAAGGCCGGCGTCATGCGCGCCGGCCGGCCGGTGGTGGTGAGCGACCCGGTGCCGCCGCAGTCGGTGCTGGACCACGCGGCGCAGCTCGGGGCCGACCTCTGGCGCATGGGCCGCGACTTCAACTTCTCGGGCGACAAGCAGCAGTGGAACTGGGCTGGCCGCGGCCGCCGCTACAGCGGCCTGGCCTACCCGGCGCTGCGCGGCGCCAACCAACTGGTCAACGCCTCGGGCGTGCTGGCGGCGCTGGAGGCGCTGCGCGACCGGGTGCCGGTGACGGCGCAGGCCGTGCGCAGCGGGCTGGCCCAGGTCGAGCTGCCGGGGCGCTTCCAGATCGTGCCGGGCCAGCCCACGCTGGTGCTGGACGTGGCGCACAACCCGCACTCGGTGGCGGCGCTGGCCGAGAACCTCGATGCGATGGGCTTCTACCCCACCACCCATGCCGTGTTCGGCGCGATGGCTGACAAGGACCTCGGCCCCATGCTGGCGCGCATCGGCCCGCAGGTGGACCGCTGGTACTTCACCGATCTGCCCACGCCGCGCGCCGAATCGGCCGCCCGCCTGCTGGCGCGCTGGCAGGCCCAGGAAACCCGTCGGGACGTGCTTGCAACTGCTTACCAGGAACCGCTGCAGGCCCTGCAGGCGGCCATCGCCGCCGCGGACCCCGCTGATAGAATTCTGGTCTTCGGATCGTTCTTCACGGTGGGCGGCGTCCTGAGGGACGGGGTACCTCGCCTCCACGCCAAACATCTGGGCCCCTGAGTCCACACCAGACCACGCTTCATGGCTTTCTTCAAGTTCCGCAAAGGTGGCAACGATCAGGCTGCCGCCCCCAGCCAGCCCGAAAGCATTGAGGCCATGCGCCGGCGTGCCAAGCACCGGCTGATCGGTGCGGCGGTGCTGGTGCTGCTGGGCGTGGTCGGGTTCCCGATGCTGTTCGACACGCAGCCCCGGCCGATCCCGGTGGACATCCCGATCGAGATCCCCGACAAGGGCAAGGTCAAGCCGCTGGCGATTCCCGTTGCGCCGCCCCCGGTGGCCGCCGTCGCGCCACCGCCGGCCCGCACCGCTTCGGCCGGCACGCCCGCGTCCAGCATTCCGGCCACGGCCAGCCTCAGCGCCAAGGAAGAGGTGGTGACGGCGAAGGCGGAGCCAAAAACAGAGCCAAAAGTGGCAGAGGTCCCTGTCGCACCGACATCTCCTGCTATCAAAAAAGAAGCAAAGCCGGAGCCCCGGCCCGAGCCCAAACCGGCCCCGAAGGCCGACGACGGCGCCAAGGCGAAGGCCCTGCTCGAAGGCCGGGACGTCGAGAAGGCGGCCGGCGCCGACAAGGCCGAGGGCCGCTTCGTGGTGCAGGTGGGCGCGTTCGCCGACGTGGCCAAGGCGCGCGAGACCCGGCTCAAGGTGGAGAAATCGGGCCTGAAGACCTACACCCAGGTGGCGGACACCAAGGACGGCAAGCGCATCCGTGTGCGCGTGGGGCCGTTTGCCAGCAAGGCCGAGGCCGACAAGGCCGCCAGCAAGATCAAGGGGCTGGATTTACCGGCCGCGATCCTCACCTTGTAGGGTGAGTGCCTGGATGGCTGCGCTGGACTGGGTCTTCGTGGCCGTGCTGCTGGCGTCCCTGGTGCTGGGCGCCTGGCGCGGCCTGGTGTACGAGGTGATGTCGGCGCTGGGCTGGGTGGTGGCCTTCGTGCTGGCGCAGTGGTTTGCGCCCGAGGTGGCGGCCCGGCTGCCGATGGCGGGCGCGGCGGAGCCGGTCCGCTATGCGGCGGGCTTCGTGCTGGTGTTCGTGGCGGCCGCGTTCGCCGCCGGCCTGCTGGCCTGGCTGACCAAGAAGCTGGTCGAGGCCATCGGCCTGCGCCCGGTGGACCGCACGCTGGGCGCGGCGTTCGGGCTGGTGCGTGGCGTGGTGCTGCTGCTGGCCGCCGCCGTGGTGATGAACATGACGCCGCTCAAAAGCAGCGAATGGTGGCAGGAGTCGAAGGGCGCCGAGGTGAGCACGGCGGCGCTCAAGGGTTTGAAGCCGGTATTGCCGGAAGATTTTGGAAGCTATCTTCCATGAGGTTCGTTCAATGTGTGGAATCGTCGGCGTTGTCAGCAGCGCCCCTGTCAATCAGCTGATCTATGACGCCCTGCTGCTGCTGCAGCACCGGGGCCAGGATGCGGCCGGCATCGTCACCCAGCAGGAACGCAAGTTCTTCATGCACAAGGCCAAGGGCATGGTGCGCGACGTGTTCCGCACGCGCAACATGCGCGCGCTGCCGGGCAACTGTGGCCTGGGCCAGGTGCGCTACCCGACCGCGGGCAACGCCTACAGCGAGGAAGAGGCGCAGCCGTTCTACGTGAACGCGCCGTTCGGCATCGTGCTGGTGCACAACGGCAACCTCACCAATGCGCAGGCGCTGAAGGCCGAGCTGTTCTCGGCCGACCACCGCCACATCAACACCGAGAGCGACTCCGAGGTGCTGCTCAACGTGCTGGCGCACGAGCTGGAGAAATCCACGCGCGGCGTGCCGCTGCAGCCCGACGATGTGTTCACGGCCGTGCGCAACGTGCACCGCCGCATCCGGGGCTCGTATGCGGTGATCGCGCTGATCGCGGGCCACGGCCTGCTGGCCTTCCGCGACCCGTTCGGCATCCGCCCGCTGGCCATGGGCCGCAGCAAGGACGGCACGGTGATGGTGGGCAGCGAATCGGTGGCGCTGGAGGGCACCTCGCACGTGTTCGAGCGCAACATCGACCCGGGCGAGGCGGTGTTCATCGCCCTCGACGGCACGGTGCACGCCAAGCAATGCGCCGAGCGGCCGCGGCTTCACCCCTGCATCTTCGAATTCGTGTATCTGGCGCGGCCCGACTCGGTGCTCGACGGCATCTCGGTCTACCAGGCGCGCCTGAACCTGGGCGAGACGCTGGCCAAGCGCGTGATCTCTACCGTGCCGCCCAGCGACATCGACGTGGTGATCCCCATCCCCGAATCGAGCCGGCCGAGCGCCACCCAGCTCGCGCACCTGCTGGGCCTGCCCTACCGCGAAGGCTTCGTGAAGAACCGCTACGTGGGCCGCACCTTCATCATGCCGGGGCAGGGCGTGCGCAAGAAATCCGTGCGCCAGAAGCTCAACGTGATCGGCAGCGAGTTCAAGGGCCGCAACGTGCTGCTGGTGGACGACTCCATCGTGCGCGGCACCACCAGCCGCGAGATCGTGCAGATGGCGCGCGACGCCGGCGCCCGCAAGGTCTACCTGGCCAGTGCCGCGCCGCCGGTGCGCTTTCCCAATGTCTACGGCATCGACATGCCGACCTCCAGCGAGCTGGTGGCGCATGGCCGCAGCGTCGAGGAAGTGCGCGAGATCATCGGCTGCGATGCGCTGATCTACCAGGACGTGGACGCGATGAAGAAGGCCATCGGTTCGCTCAACCCGAAACTCGATGGTTTCGACGCCTCGTGCTTCGACGGGGTCTACGTGACCGGCGACATCACCGCCGCCGACATCGCGCGCCTCAACGAGAACCGCGTGGGCGTCGAAGAGGGCGGCGAGGACACCTCGCGCCTGGCCCTGCCCAACCACGTGGACTGACCATGGCCCGCCGCCCCCTGCCCGACACGCTGCACCGGGACACGCTGGCCGTGCGCGCCGCGGTCGACGCCAGCCAGTACGGCGAGAACTCCGAGGCCCTGTACCTCACCAGCAGCTTCACGCAGCCCGACAGCGAAACGGCGGCCCGCCGCTTTGCCGGCGAAGAGGACGGCTACATCTACTCGCGCTTCACCAACCCCACCGTGGCCAGCATGGAAAAGCGCCTGGCCGCGCTGGAGGGCACTGAGGCCTGCATCGGCACCGCCAGCGGCATGAGCGCCATCCTGCTGCTGTGCATGGGCCTGCTCAAGGCGGGCGACCACGTGGTGTGCTCGCGTTCGGTGTTCGGCTCCACCCTCAAGCTGATCGGCAGCGAGTTTGGCAAGTTCGGGGTGCAGAGCAGCTTCGTTTCGCAGACCGACCTGGCCGAGTGGAAGAACGCCATGCGGCCCAACACGCGGCTGCTGTTCGCCGAGACGCCGACCAACCCGCTGACCGATGTGTGCGACATCCGAGCGCTGGCCGACATCGCGCACAACGCGGGCGCGCTGCTGGCCGTGGACAACTGCTTTTGCTCACCGGCGCTGCAGCAGCCGGCGAAGTTCGGCGCCGACATCATCATCCATTCGGGCACCAAGTACCTCGACGGCCAGGGCCGCGTGGTGGCCGGCGCGCTGTGCGCGAGCGAAAAACTGGTGCGCGAGACCTTCATTCCCGTGATGCGCAGCGCCGGCATGAGCCTGTCGCCGTTCAACGCCTGGGTCGTGCTCAAGGGCATGGAGACGCTGGGCATCCGCATGGAGGCGCAGTCGGCGCGCGCGCTGGAGCTGGCGCGCTGGCTCGAAGCGCACCCCCGGGTCGAGCGCGTCTACTATCCCGGCCTCGCCAGCCACGCGCAGCATGAACTCGCCATGGCGCAGCAATCGGGCCAGGGCGGGGCGGTGGTGTCCTTCGACGTGAAGGGCACCGACCCAGGCCAGGCGCGCAAGAACGCCTTTCACGTGATCGACTCGACGCGCCTGCTGTCTGTCACGGCCAACCTGGGCGACGTGAAGACCATCATCACCCAGCCCGCCAGCACCTCGCATGGCCGGCTGACTGAAGCCCAGCGCCAGGCCGCGGGCATCCGGCAGAACCTGGTCCGCGTGGCCGTGGGCCTGGAGCATCTTGACGACTTGAAGGCCGACCTCGCGCTCGGCCTGGACACTCTCTGAATGACAAAAATACGCACCCGCTTCGCCCCGTCGCCGACGGGCTTCATCCATCTGGGCAACATCCGCTCGGCGCTGTACCCGTGGGCCTTTGCCCGCGCCACCGGCGGCGACTTCATCCTGCGCATCGAAGACACCGACCTGGAGCGCTCGACCCAGGCCGCGGTCGATGTGATCATCGAAGGCATGGCCTGGCTGGGCCTGGACCACGATGAAGGCCCGTTCTACCAGATGCAGCGCATGGACCGCTACAAGGCGGTGCTGGCCGGGATGCAGGCCGCGGGCCACGTCTACCCCTGCTACATGAGCGTGGCCGAACTCGACGCGCTGCGCGAGAAGCAGATGGCTGCCAAGGAAAAACCGCGCTACGACGGCACCTGGCGGCCCGAGCCCGGCAAGACACTGCCGCCAGTGCCCGAAGGCGTCAAGCCGGTGCTGCGCTTCAAGAATCCGCAGGGCGGTGTGGTGGCCTGGGACGACAAGGTGAAGGGCCGCATCGAGATCAGCAACGACGAACTCGACGATCTCGTGATCGCGCGGCCCGACGGCACGCCCACCTACAACTTCTGCGTGGTGGTGGACGACATCGACATGGCCATCACCCACGTCATCCGCGGCGACGACCACGTGAACAACACGCCGCGCCAGATCAACATCTTCCGGGCGCTGGGCCAGGAGCCGCCGGTGTACGCCCATCTGCCCACGGTGCTCAACGAGCAGGGCGAGAAGATGAGCAAGCGCAACGGCGCCAAGCCCGTGACGCAGTACCGTGACGAAGGCTTCCTGCCCGATGCCATGGTCAACTACCTCGCGCGCCTGGGCTGGAGCCACGGCGACGACGAGATCTTCAGCCGCGCGCAGTTTCTCGAGTGGTTCAACCTCGACCACCTGGGCCGCAGCGCCGCGCAGTTCGACGAAGCCAAGCTGCGCTGGGTCAACGCCCAGCACCTCAAGGCGATGGCGGGCGAGGCCCTGGCGCCGCTGGTGGCGGCGCAGCTGCAACAGCGCGGCCTGGCGGCCGATGCGCGCCTGCCGGCGATCTGCGACCTGTTCAAGGACCGCTGCGAAACCACTGTGGCACTGGCCGGCTGGGCGGCGGCCTTCTACGGCGATGTGCAGGCCCGGCCCGAGGAGCAGGCGCAGCATGTGACGGACGCCGTCAAGCCCGCACTGGCGCTGCTGGCGGACAAGCTGGCCGGCTGTGAATGGGACAAGGTCGCCATTGCCGCGGCCATCAAGGATGTGCTGGCAGCCCATGGCCTGAAGATGCCGCAACTGGCCATGCCGGTGCGCGTGCTGGTCATGGGAACGGCGCAAACTCCGTCGCTGGATGCGGTGCTGGCACTGTTCACGCGCGAAATTGTGCTGAGCCGCTTGAAAGCCGTTTAATTTTCGCGCTATAATTCGAGGCTCAGAGATTGACGACATAGCAGAACGCTGTGACGGAAATACGGGGGTATAGCTCAGCTGGGAGAGCGCTTGCATGGCATGCAAGAGGTCATCGGTTCGATCCCGTTTACCTCCACCACTGATCTCTGAGAAGGAAAGTTGCCAACCCGGTTGGCAGGGAAGTTCCAAGGTTTTGACCCTATCGTCTAGAGGCCTAGGACATCACCCTTTCACGGTGAGTACCGGGGTTCGAATCCCCGTAGGGTCGCCAGATTTCACCTCGGTGAACAAGGCACAAGTCGACAGCACTTGGCTCGCAAGAGCGAACGCTGTCTACCAGGAGTGGTAGTTCAGTTGGTTAGAATACCGGCCTGTCACGCCGGGGGTCGCGGGTTCGAGTCCCGTCCACTCCGCCAAATGTAAAAAAGCCGTTGATTTTCAACGGCTTTTTTCTTTTTTGTCACGCAACGGGTGTCCCAAGCCGGTGTCTCATTTTTTGGGAATACGGTCTTGAAACTTGCTTCACATCTTGCAATATCACGTCACAGTGCGTGAGCAGTGCCAAGCGATTGCTCAGACGAACCAAAGGGTGCTGCCAAGCTCGGCGGTCTCTCTTTGATGGAACACGGATGCAGGCGCACCGCGAACGTCGGCTTTCGGGGCGGTTTCTGCAGTGCGACCGACTGCTACCAGCTGCGACTGGCGCGGAAACGATCAAGCCGTACCGATTTCGATGACGGCCGCGATGTGACTACTTCGGCGTGAGCCGATACAAGCCGCCCTCGTGATCGTCCTCGATCAACCACAGTGCGCCATCCGGCGCTTGCGCGACGTCACGGACGCGAAAGCCCACCGTCCAGTGCTCGGCCGGTGTCGCGGCTGCGCCGTGCACCTCGATCCGATGCAGGGCGCGGCTGACGAGGCCGGTCGCGAACGCCGAGCCCTGCCACTGCGGAAACATCGCGCCGCTGTAGAACATCAGGTTGCCGGGCGCGAGCACAGGCGTCCAGTAGATCACGGGCTTGGCGAGGTCGGGGCGTGTGTCGGGGCTGGCGATGGGCACGCCGTCGTAGTTCACCGCATACGAGACCAAGGGCCAACCGTAGTTCTTGCCCGGCTCGATCAGGTTGAGTTCGTCGCCGCCGCGCGGCCCGTGTTCGAGTTCCCAAAGACGGCCATCCGGCGCGAACGCGAGGCCGTAGGGTGTGCGATGCCCCGAGGTCCAGGTCTCGGAGGGCGTCAGATTGGGGCCGTCAAAGACATAGGTGCGCACGACCGGCGCGGTCTTGGCGGCCTCCGTATCTCTGGGCGGATCGATCACCGGGACCGACCGTGCGCCGGTCTGGCCCGCCTTGGGGTTGCCGGGCGCAGGCTGGCCGTCCAGGGTCAGCCGCAGGATCTTGCCGGCCGGCTGGTTCGGGTCCTGGGCGGGGGTCATGCGCTGCCGATCACCGACCGTGAGGAAGAGAAACTTCTGGTCCGGCGAAAAGGCCACGGCAGCGCCCACCTGGCCCCCCTTGCCCTTGATCGGGTCGTGCCAGAGGGCCTTCAGGTCCTCCAGCACGGCTGTGCCGGAGCCGATCCTGAGCGTTGCGCGTGCGAGCGCCAGGCTCGAGGTGCCCGGGATCGGTCCGGGCTCCGAATAGGTCAGGTAGATCGCCCCATCGCTCGAATAGGACGGGGCCAGGTAGACGCCCAGCAGGCCGTTCTGATTCTCGTACAGCACCGGCGGCACGCCAGTGACTTCGAGCTTCTGCCCGGATGGGGTCGCGAGGAAGAGCTTGCCGATCTTCTCGGTGATCAGCATGCGTCCGTCAGGCAGAAAGGCAATGCGCCAAGGCAGATCGAACTGCGCGACCTTCGTGAGCTTGAACGGAGGCGATGGGGTGGGGGGCAGCGTTCCGGCGTTGATCTGCGCCACCCCGGACGTTGCCCCGAAGAGCAACCAAGGGATGAGTCCGAATGTCGGGAGTTGCATGCTTGGCTCCTCAGTGGGTCGTCCGAAGAGTATCCGACGATCGTGGAAGCAGTGCCAAGCACCGGGCCATCGGTGCAACGAGGGCTGAGCCTCGCTTTCCGGGACGTCTGCCGCTTGCGTTTCTGAAAACCGGCCCTCACCAATGACAGCTTGTGGCCGGCTGTTGCCATTCGGCGCATGGGCAATTCCTTAGAACGCTTTATTGTCGTTAGCTGGCCTGGCTGGCAAGTGATGGCTCTTGACCCGGAGCGGACGTCCTCACGGCCAGCTATCCCCCTTTCTGGCCAAGGCTGACCATGACGCCAAGCGGAGTCAGCTGGCCGCAACTATGAGATCAATCCGCAGTAGTGATCTTCGCGTCACGAATCAGCTTCCCAAATCGCTGATAGTCGGTCTCCAACCGCTTAGCCATCACGTCGGGCGACCCGCCCACGGGAACATAGCCCAGTTCGCTGAACCGCACCCTTACCTCCGGCGTCTGGAGGATCTTGTTCACTTCGGTATTGATACGTCGCACGGCCGCTTGCGGAACGCCCATAGGATACAGAAGTCCGATCCACACGCTGAGATCAAAGCCCGGGACGCCGCTCTCGGCCACGGTGGGCACATCCGGCATGCCGGAGAAACGCTTCGCCGTAGAGATGGCAAGAATCTTTAGCTTGCCGGACTTCACATGAGGCATGACAGGCCCGAACGAGCTGAATGTCAAGTCTCCGCGCCCGCCCAGCATGTCAGTGACCGCTTGAGGCATGCCCTTGTAGGGAACATGCAAGAGGTCGATGCTTGCGTTTGCTTTCAGCATTTCCACGGCAAGATGACCCGAAGATCCGTTCCCAGACGACGCTGCCGTGATCTTGCCAGGATTAGCTTTCGCGAACTGAATCAACTCACGCACGCTGTTGATGTTCAGATCGCTGCGTACCACGAGGAGCAAAGGGAGATCCGCTACCAGGCTCACCGGCTGGAAGGCCTTCTGTGCGTCATAGGGCAGTTTCAGCAAGTGGGGGTTGATGGTGAACGGAGGGTCCGAGCCGCCGATCAAGGTGTACCCATCTGGTGCCGAGCTCGCGCCAACTTGTGCGCCGAGCACACCGCCCGCACCAGGGCGGTTGTCGATCACCACGGCCTGCCCGAGCGCCGCAGCGAGTTTGTCGCTAATAGCCCGCATGCCGTTGTCGGCGGCCGCGCCTGCCGCGAACGGCACCACCATCTTGATCTGACGATCGGGCGTCCAACTCGTCTGGGCCGGTGCGCCAGCGGCCATGCCGAATGCGGCCAGCCATACGAGGACTCGGAGAAGTGATTTCATGTAGATGTCTCCTTTAATCTTGGGTATTCGAAGGGGTTGAACGCGGTGAAAAAGGGTTGTAGGCATGTGGGCAAAGTGATGTCTAATGAGTTGTCGGAGTTAAAAGTACTGGGGGTTGTGCTCGCCCAGGGCGGGCGCCTCCAGCGGACTGCCGGGACGCACACCGTTGATAGTGAAGGGTAAGCCGAGGGTCTGTCGGCCCGTGACCGATGATGGGCGCAGCATGCGCAGCGATGCGACCTGAGGTGAGGCGAGTGCCTCGGGGATGGTGTTGAACCGGGTGCAGGGAATCCCTGCTGCACGGAACATCTTTTCCCAATGCTCACGCGTGTGGGTCTTCATCACTTCGGCGATCAGCGGAACCAGCGTGGCCTTGTTGACGATACGCTGGCCATTGGTGGCATACATGGGGTTTGCACACCATTGCGTATGGCCCAGCACTTCGGCCAATCGTGCGAACTGTGCGTCGTTGCCCACCGCCAGGCACACCATGCCGTCCTTCGCGGAGAACGCGTCGTAGGGGACCAGCAGCGGCTGGCCGTTGCCGCGCCGATGGGGTTCGCGTCCTTCATTCAGGTACCCGCTGACGTCGGCCCCGATCCAGTTAATCGCTGTTTCCAACAACGAAAGCTCGACAACGCCACCACGCCCTCCGTTCGCGTCCCGGTACCGCAGGGTGGCCAGCGCTGCGATCACCATCCACATACCCGAGCCAAGATCGACGACCGAAGGCCCAGTACGCAGCGGCGGACCATCCGGAAGCCCGTTGACGCTGGCAAGCCCGCTATAGGCTTGCGCCAATGGCTCGAACCCCGGATCGCGATGCATCGGGCCACTATGACCAAACGCGGCGAGATCGCAGTGGATCAGGCGCGGGAACCGTGCTACCAGGGCCGGCCCATCCAGGCCGAGGGCGTTCAGGGCTCCCGCACGGACGTTGCTGATCACGATGTCGGCCGATTCGATCAACCGCAGCAGCGCATCGCGGCCGGAGGGCGACTTGAAGTCGATGGCGACCGACTTCTTGCCGCGGTTCAAGTCGCGGAAGATGAGCGCGTCGCCCCCGTCAAAGGGTTTCCCCATGCGGCGGCCGTCCTCGCCACGTCCGGGCGGTTCCACCTTCACCACCTCCGCACCGAGGTCGCTCAGGATCATGCCGCCGTACGGCGCTGCTAGAAATTGTCCGAGCTCTACGACGCGGATACCGCGCAACCACCCGGTCTGGCCCTCAACGTCTTGTCGATTGTTCATTACTGGCCTTTGAAGCGCGGCTGACGCCGCTCGGCGAACGCAGCGCGTCCTTCCTTCACGTCATCCGTGGCCAGCAGATGGCGGATCGCCATCTGCTCCAAGCGAAAGCCTGTATTCATGTCCACGTCCATGCTACGCAAGGCCAGTTCCTTCGTGGCCTGCACCGCCAGAGGTCCGTTCTTCGTGATGCGCCGGGCGTAGTGCAAAGCGGTCTCCATCAGCTTTTCGCGCGACACGACCGCATTCACCAAGCCCCAGCGCAGTGCATCCTGAGCGGATATCGGATCACCAGTCAGCAGCAGTTCCATCGCGATGGCGTAGGGCAACTGCTTGATGGGCCGTTGTGTGCCTCCATTCGCAGCCAACAGACCACGACACACTTCCGTGATGGCGAAATCGGCTGTTTCCACGGCGACCCGGATGTCGGTGGCCAACATCAGCGTCATACCGCCGGCCAAACACCGCCCGTTGATTGCGGCGATGACCGGCTTCCAAACCTCCAGCCCGCGGTTGAGCAGTTGGTCTTTCTGTGTAAGCCACAGATCCTGGGGCTGGAAGACCGACTCCAGGTTCTTTAGGTCGGCGCCGGCCGAGAATGTCTTGTCGCCAGCACCGGTGATGATGGCCACCTGAATCTCGGGATCGTCGCGCACGCGCATCCAAGCCTGCGACAGCAGCGCGTAGTGTTCGCCGTCCATGGCGTTGTGCTTTTCCGGACGGTTGATCGTGATGGTACAGATGGCGTCCTTGACTTCAACATCGACCGACATGAAATCTCCTTTTCTACAGATTTGGATTCAGTGGGTGAGGCCGGCGCGCGCCAGCACTTCCCGCGCCTGGCGCAGATGGGGCATGTCCAGCATCTGTCCGTTGAGCCCGACCACGCCGGCTCCCTGGATAGAGAACGCTTCCACCACCCGGCGCGCGTGTGCGACTTCGTCATCGGATGGCGTGAACGTGTCGTTGATGACGGCGACCTGGTCCGGATGAATAGCCAGCTTGGCGGTGAATCCGGCAGTACGGGAGAGCACACATTCGGCACGCAATTTCTCAAGATCCCGGTAATCGGCCGAGATGGTGTCGATCGGCTGCACGCCAGCAGCACGCGCCGTGACGATCGTGATCCCGCGCGCCCACGCGTACAGGCTTTCGAACGATCCGTCGACGTTGCGATTGGTCGTGGCTCCCAAGGCCGCCATCAGGTCGATAGGGCCCCAGGACATGCCTGCCATTCGCGGCACACCCCCGGCGAAGGTATGCGCCTCCAGCAGCGACCGGGGCTCCTCGGTCAGGGTTGGAACAGCCTGAATCAGGCCAACCGGCAGACCCGACTGTGTCTCCAGGGCCGCGACATAGTGATCGAACGCCTGGAGATCCAAGGCCGAGCGCACCTTGGGCACGAGAAAGGCATCCGGCGCTCCTTCGACCACGGCCGCCAAGTCCGCAAGGTGACCCTCATCCTGCACCGGCTTGCAACGCACCCATAGCCGCTGTCGGCGATTGGCTCGTGGCCGCTCCAGCAGGTAGTTGCGAACAAGTTTCCGAGCGACGGTGGACTGGGTGGCCGAGACCGAGTCCTCGAGATCCAGGATCAGCACATCGGCAGCGGTGCTGTCGGCCTTTGAGAGCTTGCGCTCGGCGTCCCCGGGGACGAACAAGAGTGATCGAACAGGCATAGTCACCTTGGTCCTGCTATCTAAATATCTGACATGTGGCAAGTGATTGGGAGCAGAATACCTCTGCATTTATCCATTTGGTTGCAAGATTCCATAAGATAAACAGATGGCTACTACTCTGACTCAGATCAACCATTTCGTCGCGGTGGCGCGGGCCGGTTCGTTCTCGGCCGCGGCGCGCGGACTGGGGGTAGCGCAATCCGCGATCAGCCAATCGGTGGCGACTTTGGAGCGCGAATTGGGCGTGCAGCTCCTCGCGCGCACATCACGCAGCTGCAAGTTGACCAAGCTGGGCGAAGAGTTCCTGGAGGATGCGGCCCGCGCTGTCCAGGACCTGGAGGCCGCAACCCAGCGCGTGCGGCGCGCGGCGCACCTCGGGAAACACCGGCTCGTGCTCGGCCTGACAGGTGGCATCAGCGGCTTGGTGACAGAGCGGCTATTGAGCGTCACCGAAGAGGAGCGGCAACTGGACCTCACCATCATGGAGAGCTCCGTCGGCCGCTTGCGCGAACTGCTCTTAGAGGGCCGCATCGACTGTGCATTGACCTACGGCGTTTCGGACGAGGACATGCAGCTAAAGGCACGGCACGTCGCCTATGAGCCCATGCATCTGCTCGCCAACCCGCGGATCATGCAGCGCTTTTTGCGGCCCGGTCCCGTAGATTTACAGCAGGTGGCGCGGTTTCCTCTCTTCCTGCCCAGTATCGCGCGAGAGGCAGGCGCAGGACAGTTGCTCGCGCGCGAAGCTGAAAAGCTCGAGATCCGCTTGGACCTGCGATATGAGCTGCAGTCCACCTCGATCATCCGTCGACTGCTGATGCAGGAAGACTTGGCTACGGTGATCGGCCTAGGAACGGTGATTGACGATGTGGCATCAGGTGAGCTGATGGCGCGCGTCGTGGAGCAGAAGGCCTTCTCACGCAGGGTGTGCCTGGCCATGGTCTCATCTCGCGCATTCGGAACCGCGGAGAGTCGCCTTCTGGAGCGCATTCTGGAGATTACTGAGGACTTCCTGCTGCCCTGCGGCATCTGGCATCGCGGGCCAGAAAACTTCACACCCCCCTCCCTCGAACTGTTTCGCCAGCGCCGCCAAAAGATCACCTTGCGTTCGCGCGGTCTGGCTTGAACCACGACCGCGCCAGGCCAATCCGAACCGCATCGAACACCTCTTTAATGCCGCAGTGAATCGACATGTGGTCAAGAAGAATGAACACGGCATGGGGCTCGCCCAGACGTCCGCGTCTGACCAGTAGTGTGAGTACACGGAAGCATCAGGAAGCTGGCATCCCGGTGCACGAACTGGCCGGGGAAAGTCAGCTGTTAGTGAGATCCGCCAACTAGCGCTACCGGCCAGGAGCCGCCAGACCGCCTGCTGGCTTGTCCGTCCGCTTCAGACTGATTTCAGATATTCGGGCTTGACGCCAGAATGTCCGTGAGTTGCTATTCACCAGTCCTTGGCCGAGTCAGGCCTCGAATGAACGCTTGGCAAGGCAGGGAACAGTTCCAAAACGCCAAACCGTGGCGGCGGGGTTCCCATGAACGGCAGGATGGCTGCATCGCGTGTACAACGGTGGACTGACCGGACGGGCTGCTCGCGCATTCCATAATTGCTATATATTGATTTACGTAACACACCATTCAAGAGGACTGCATGTCGATCACATCCATTCTGAAATTCACCGTGGTGGCATTGGTGACCGTCACCGGTGGGTCGCTTTTCGCACAGGGTACGCCCATCAATACAGCGGCGTTTGACGCGCTGGTTGCACAGGGCCCCGTCGCCAGCGCTGCGACCATCGCATCGAGCACCTGGGCCAGCAAGATCAAGCAGGCCGGCACGCTGCGCCTCGGCGGGACGCAAACCTCGAATCTTTTCTCGCTGCTCAACGAGAAGGACGGCAAGATCCGCGGCTTCGACGCAGGTCTGGCCCAACTCATCACTCGCTACATCCTGGGCGATGGGGCCAAATACCAGTTCACGCAGGTGACCTCGGCCACGCGCGAGCAGGTGCTCATCAACGATCAGGTGGACATGGTGTTCGCCACCTACTCCATCACCCCCGCCCGCGCCGAGAAGATCTCGTTCGCAGGGCCTTACTACACTTCGCAGGCCGGGGTGCTGGTCAAGGCGAACAACCAGACGATCCAGTCGTACAACGATCTGGCCGGCAAGAAGGTCGCCACGCAGGCTGGCTCCACGGGGCCCGCGATACTGGCGCAGTACGCGCCCAAGGGTGTCGTACAAGAGTTCCAGACGCACCAGGAAGCCCTCGACGCACTGCGCCAGGGACGTGTGGATGCCTACGTGACCGACTACACGCTGCTACTCAACGCCCTGAGCCTCGGAATCGGCGACGCGAAGCTGGCGGGCGCACCCTTTGGTGCGCAGGACCCCTACGGCGTTGGACTGACCAAGGGTTCGGACGGCGTGGCCTTCATCAATGCCTTCCTGAAGAAGCTGGAAGCCGACGGCACCTGGGCCAAACTTTGGACAATTTCCATCGGACAGCGCACCGGCAGCACAGCCGTTCCGACGCCGCCCGCCCTCCCGTAACCAATGGGCAGCGTCTCCAGGCTCCTGGCCGACTATGGGCCTGCCTTCGGGCAGGCCCTTTTTCTGACATGGAAGCTCACGGTCGTGTCGTTCGTGCCCGGCTTCTTGCTGGGCATGGTCGTGACGGTGCTCCGGCTCTTCCCGCTGCGGCCCCTCCGCTTCTTTCTGACCGGTTACGTCGAGATCTTCCGCAACATTCCCAGCGCTGCGCTGCTGATCTTCATCGTGTTCGCGCTGCCCGATCTCCAGGTCCTGATCGACTATGAGCCCGCCGTGATCCTGACGTTGACGCTGGTCTGCTCCGCGTTCACGGCGGACTACCTGCGCTCGGGTATCAACACCATCGACGACGGCCAAATTGAGGCTGCACTCAGCCTGGGCATGCGGCCGATGCGCATTATCTCTGCGGTGGTATTGCCGCAGGCGCTGCGCGCGGTGGTGCAGCCGATGACCTCGCTGCTCATTGCGCTGATGTTATCGACCTCGTTGGCGTCGCAGGTGCCGTTTCCGGGTCGGGAGCTCACCGCGCTCGTGTCCAAGATCGCCAACGACTCCGCAGCCGGCATGGCCGCATTCGCGGTGGCCGCCGCGATGTACGTGGCGACTGGGTTGCTCATCGCCTGGGCTGGCGCCACCTTGGAAAAGAAGGTGCGGATACTGCGATGAGCCGCCCTCTGGAAGACATTCTGTTTGGTGCTCCAAGCCCGCAGGCCCAGACCGTCATACGGGTGGTGAGCGTGATCGCAGCGGCCGTGCTGCTCCTGCTGGCTGCGGGTATCGTGTTCCGGTTCCATTCCGCAGGGCAGCTCGACGCCCGATTCTGGGAATTCTTCGCTTGGCCGACGACCTGGGCCTTCCTGGGCAGAGGCCTGCTCGGCACGCTGGCCTCGGCGGCAATGGCCGCCGTTATCGCACTGGCCCTCGGGTTGGTGCTGTTGGTGGGGCGTCTGGCGCGGCCGCGGCTCGTGCGTTGGCCGAGCATCGCGGTCATCGAGTTCCTGCGTGGCACGCCGACGCTGCTGCTCATCTATGTGTGTTTTCTGGTGCTTCCGTCGGTCGGGATGAAGCTGAGCACCTACTGGATGTTGACGTTGCCCATCGGCCTTAGCACCGCCGCGGTGGTGGCCGAGGTCTACCGCGCGGGCGTGCTCGCCGTTCCCCGCGGCCAGACCGATGCTGCGCGAAGTCTGGGGCTGACCGAAGCCCAGGTTTTCTTCTTCGTCGTCTTTCCCCAGGCCCTTCGCTACATTGTCCCGGCACTGGTCGCGCAACTGGTCATCGTGGTCAAGGACACCACCTTCGGTTACGTCGTCACCTATGGTGAACTCATGCAGAACGCCAAGGTGCTCATCGCCAATTACCACTCGCTGGTGCCCGTATACCTCGTTGTAGCTGCGCTTTACTGCCTCGTGAATTACGCGATATCAAGGGCGAGCAAACGGCTCGGTCGGCCGATGCATTGACCATCACCAGGCTGCTCACGTGTCGGTGACGCGGCGCTCTGGCAAAGGAAAAAGGTGCAGGTCCGATGGCGGCCGGGGCTGGGCTTCCCTGAGATTCGCCGCAAGCTGACTTTGGTCGGCAGGGTTATCAAGCCGTAAGTCGGCTTCCTGACGAGGCCTCGGACTCACACTGATGGCGAGGAGTGTGAATCCATCGGCGCGCCCGGAACTGCACGAACCAGCGCTCTTCAACCTTGGCATCGACAGCAAGCTGCACGGATGCGACCTCATGGCCTTCAAGGTCTAGGACGTGTGCCACGGAAACCAGATGGCTACGCGCGCCATCGTCATGCAGCACAAGACTCAGCGCCCGGTGCAGTTCGAGATCACGCAGGCCAGACTGAATCCGGAGGATTTCCTCTTTCCCAGCCGGCTTCACGACTCACCTCACCTGGGAACCCGACAGTACATGCGCGCGCGACGGACACGTGCTCGTCTTGCTTTTTTGGCTGCACCCAATGGGCTCATCGGGAAAAACCGTTGGCGTCTTCCTTTCAAGCCAGGTTTTCTTGCGTCACGATCTCAACGCGAGGGTTGTGGAAGGTGGCGAGGGCGCCGCGAACTCCGTCATCCAGCGCGCGCAGGGTGCGGGCGGCGGCTGATACCGAAGGGTAGATGTCCTGGTGCAGGACAAAGTCCACGCTGTTGTTAGCCAATAGCGAGCGATGAATCTCAACAAGCTCATGTACGGCGAAGAGCGCCTTGCCTGAATAGCCTTTCTCAGACAGAGCGCGCGCAATGCCGAAGCTCCCCGCTCCGACGCTGTAGGCCGAGAACATCGCGTCCGAAGAATCTGCCGGCGGCAGGCATTCCAGCGCGTACCGATAGGCCTCCTCCTCAGACTCCGGGAGCTCCAGGAACCTCTGTATCTGGACGCTCGGGAATCGCTCCTCCATCAACTGGGCATATCCGATGCGCCGATCGATCTCCGCGGCGTACCTCGTGGCCGGCGAGAACAAGGCTGTTTTGCCCGCTTGGTATCGATTGAGCCGCAGTCCCAGAAGCAATGCCGCCGTGCGGCCCGCAGCTCGGTTGTCCGTTCCCAAAAAGGCCGCGCGCCTGGAACCCGCAACATCGGAAAACAGCGTGACGACATGCACGCCTGCCTGGACGAGTTCGTTGATGGCCAGCTTCACGGGCGGGACATCCGGCGCCAGGATGGCCAAGCCGTCATAGTCGCTCAACTTGGCCACCTCTTCGGCGAATGCGCTGGCGTCGTGCGGAGGAAGCCGCATCGTCACCTCGGTGATGTGCTGGTGCCTGAACTCACCCGCACTTTGCGCGATCACGCGGTCCACTGCATCGAAGAAGGCCTGGCGGGTGTTGGGCAGCACGAAGCCAAACCGGTAGCGCGCCGCGGACTTCGGCCGGCCCGGCGTGGACGCGACGCCGCCCAGGCTTTCCAGCACCTCCTTCACGCGGCGCGTGGTTGCCGGGTTCACGCCGCCACGGTCGTTCAGCACGCGATCCACGGTGGCGGTGCTGACGCCCGCGGCCTTGGCTATCTCTGAGATCTTGACGGGATTCATGCTGATTGGGTTTTCACGTCCCTTAAACAACTCAACCCTTATTTTGCCTCAGGCGCATCGCTTCTCTCTAAATCCAATTGAGAGAGGCATGGATGAGGGTTTTCCATGATGGTATTAATTGATGTGTTTTAAGAAACTACATCAATCACATCAAGAAAGAACAGGAGACATCATGCGCCACAACGCGCCGGCAAGCCCGACCCGGTCCAGCCCATCCATCGCAGCCAAGGCATGCCCATGATTCCCAACGACTTCTATTCACCGTCCGTGCACGGGACCTATGCACTCTACGAACTCGGCGACCTGCTGCTGGAGGAGGGGGAAACGCTGCGCTCCTGCAAGCTCGCCTACCGCACGCATGGAATGCTCAACGCGGCGAAGGACAACGCCGTCCTGGTGACCACCTGGTTCTCGGGCACGGGCAAGGTCATGGAAGATGTCTACGTCGGTGCCGGCCATGCGCTGGATCCGGCCAAGTACTTCATCGTGATCGTGGACCAGATCGGCAGTGGTCTCTCGAGCTCGCCGCACAACACCCCTTCGCCGCAGAACATGGCGAACTTCCCCAAGGTGCGGATCGGGGATGACGTGGTGGCGCAGCACCAACTTCTGACCAGGGAATTCGGGATCAAGCGACTTGCGCTTGCTTTCGGCGGTTCCATGGGCGGACAGCAGATCTATGAGTGGGCCGTGCGGTATCCCGAGATGGTTCAACGCGCTGCCGTGCTGGCCGCCACGGCCCGCAACACCTTCCACGATTTCATGTTCACCGAAACACTGATCGAATCAGTCACGTCGGACCCCGCCTGGAAGAACGGCTGGTACGCACGTAGCGAAGACGTGAGGGACGGTCTCAGCCGCCTGGCGAAGATCTTCGCCGTGATGGGCTGGAGCACCGAGTTCTACGAAAAGAAGCGCTGGAACACGTTGCTGGGGATGTCTTCGGAGCGCGACTTCATCAACGGTGTGATGCGCGCCTACTTCGCTCCCATGGACGCCAACGACCTCCTGTGCAAGGCCTGGAAATGGCAACGCGGCGACGTGTCGCGCCACACCGGCGGCGACCTCGCGGCCGCCCTGGGCCGGATCAGGGCGAAGGTCTACACCATGCCGATCAGCCACGACATGTTTTTCCCACCGCGCGACTGCGAAGCGGAATCGCGGCTGATCCCGAACGGAGAGCTCCGCGTGATCGACTCGATCGAGGGGCATATGGCGCTCAACGGATTCGACCCGGCCTACACCGCACAGGTCGACGCTCACCAGCGCGAACTACTCGCCTTCAACGCCTGAAGAAAGCGCTCGGATTTCAACCCACAGCACTACAAGAGGGCGCAATTGCCTAAGCACAACGAAAAGCTCGTCATCGACCGAGCGACCAAATACTACGAGACGGGAACAGGGCGAGTCCACGCGCTCGACAACGTCTCCATCGCAATCAGGGACCACGAATTTGTCTCGCTGGTGGGGCCGTCTGGGTGCGGCAAGACAACGTTGCTGTGGTCGATGGCAGGGCTGCACGATCTGACAAGCGGCGAGATCCGATTGGACGGTACCCCGATCCACGGGCCGCATCCCGACATCGGCATGGTGTTCCAGGACGCCAATCTGCTGCCGTGGCGCAACATCCAGCGCAATCTCGCCTTCCCGTTCGAGATCAGCGGCAAAAGCGCCAATGAAGACCGCATCCTTCAGTTGATGGAGCGCGTCGGCCTGGGCGGCTTCGGCAACAAGATGCCCCGGGAACTCTCTGGCGGCATGCAACAGCGAGCGTCCATCGTGCGCGCACTGTCCTTCGATCCATCGGTCCTTCTCATGGACGAGCCTTTCGGTGCGCTCGATGCATTCACCCGGGACGAGATGAATCTGCTGGTCGAAGAGATCTGGATGGAGACCAGGAAGATGATCGTCTTCATCACCCACAGCATTCCGGAAGCCGTCTTTCTCTCGGACAAGGTGCATGTCCTGAGTGCACGCCCCGGGCGTCTTGCAAGGACTTTCACGATCCCGTTCCCAAGGCCCCGTCCGCTGGAAATCATGGAAACGCGCGAGTTCTTCGACGTGGTGAACACGATCAAGGCCGACATCCAGCACCAACCCAAGACGAGCAACCAGGCGCTCGCAGGAGCCTACCCATGACAGACAAAGTATTGGGCGACAGAATTCCCGAATTCGGAAAGAAGGCCGATGCAGGCAAGGGCGAGGCCTCCATGGCCAACCTGTCGGGCCTGTCCGGCGGCATCAGCATCCAGTCGGCCCGGGAGCTGGTGGCCATCGTCGCGGTCGCCGTGCTCATTGTCGGCGGGCTGGAGTTCCTGCTCAGGCTGTTCGACGTGCCCGCATATATCATGCCGACCCCGTCCTCGATCGCCGGCGTGTTCGTCTCCAGCGAAGTTCCGGTGATCGCCACCCACTTCGGCCACACGTTGCTGGAGCTGTTCGTCGGCTACGCGATCGGCGCCAGCATCGGGATGCTTCTCGCCGCGATCATCACGCAGTTCCCCTTTGCCGAGAAGATCGTTGCGCCCTACATCCTTCTGCTGGTCACCACGCCGATGCTGGCGCTGGTGCCCTTGCTGATCCTCAATTTCGGCTTCGGCTACGCCCCGCGCATCATCGCCGTGGCCCTGGCATCCGGTCCGATGGTGATGATCAACTCGGCAACCGGCTTGCGCCGCATCGATTTTGGCAAGATCGCATTGGCCAGGTCGTACGGCGCCTCGACTCTGCAGATCTTCACCAGGATCAGGCTGCCCATGGCCATGCCCATGGTCATCGTGGGTCTCATGATCGGCGCCATTTTCGGCTTGATCACCGCCGTCGGCGCTGAAATGGCAGGAGGCGGATTCGGCCTCGGCAGCCGCCTGACGACGTACTCGTCGGTGATCCGGATGCCCGAGTTCTTCGCATGCATCCTGATCCTGGCCTTGCTGGGAATTTTGATCTATCTGTTCTTCTTCTGGCTGGGCAAGCGCCTGGCGGGCTGGGAGAGCTAGCGATTGCGGCAGCGGACTGCTGCGCCGCGGTGCAGTCCCGAGAGCTCATGCCTTCGTGCGGTTTTCATCCAAGTAAGAGGAGCATCAATGAATCATGCCTTTCACGGGGCAGGGCTGTCCCGTCGCCATTTTCTGCAGGTCAGTGCCTCCGGCGCTGTGACGTCCACCATCCTGGGTGGTTCGATCATGGGCGGCGGAGCCGCACAGGCCGCGCCCTACAAGGGCTCGCACACCTGGATCTCGCCGCGAGGCACCATCGAGGTCATGGACGACTACCCGTACTGGGTGGCCAGGAAGATGGGGTACTTCGGTGACCTGGGCGTCGAGACCCGGATGGAAGCCGGCCCTTCCGACGGCACCGCCGTGGTGAAATTCCTGGCGGTGAACCAGGCCGACGTCGGCTTTCCCTCTCCCGGCGTCCTGTCGTTTGCCATCAACAACCGGATGGATCTGGTTTCGGTGTATGGCAGCGGCAATCTGGATCTGTTCAATATCGCCTTTCGCAAGGGCCAGGGGGTCAAGGATCTGAAGCAGCTCGCCGGCAAGACCGTGCTGCTCGGCTCCGCCGCCTGGCAGTCCATCGCGGACCCCATGTTCGCGGCGGTCGGCGTCGACCCGAAGAGCATCAAGTATGTCGAGGCGGGGTGGCCCACGTGGACCAAGGCATTGCAGAGTGGCCAAGGTGACGCGGCACTGACCTGGGAAGGCCTGCGCGCCGACCTCGAAGCCAAGGGACTGCGCTTCGACTACTGGCTGGGCATGCGCGGATCCCCGCTGCCGTCCAACTCGCTCGTCGTGCGCCGGGCCGACATCCTGGACCCCGACCGCAAGGCATTCCTGCAGAAGTACCTGCGCGGCTGGGCCATGGGCTCCGAATTCGCCGACCGCAATCCGCGCGCGGCGGCGCAGATCGTGTTCGAAGCGTTGCCGCAGACCCGGCAGAACTACGGCCCCCGTTATGGCACCGAAAGCCTGTTGCAGATCCACCGCACCTTCAAGGGCGACATGGCCAAGCGCAAGGGCTGGGGTGAACATGACCTACCGGCTTGGGACAGGTTTTTCCGCATCCTGAAGACCATCGGCCAGTCGTCGATCGACATCGATACGCGCAAGTATGTGTTGAACGACTTCATCGCCGATGCGAATGCCTTCAGCAAGGCCAAGGTGCATGCCGACGCCGACACGTTCCCGCTCTCGGCAGAGATGAAGGCCGTGGACATGGCAGAGATGGAGAAGGCCTTCTACGCCAGCGTCATCAACTAACCCGGGGCAAGGTGGCGGGAACGGCGGCGGTGCCCCGTTTTCGCCGCCAGGCAGCCTCTACCTTGAATCATTTGTCAGCGTCGCCCGCAGGAAATAGGCCCATCATGAATAGCTCGCTCATCGTCGACAGCCTGGAAGCTGTGCACGCTTCGATCCTGGAGAACGAAGCAGATATCGAATCCCTCGACCGCGCCATTGGAGATGGTGATCACTACCTGAATATCCGCCGAGGCTGCACCACGCTCATGGCGATGCGCGCGGAGCTGGGGCGCATGCTGCCGTCGGTGGCGCTGCAGGCGATGGGCATGAAGCTTTTGTCGACCATTGGCGGAGCCTCGGGTCCGCTGATCTCCAGTTTCTTCACGGCCATGGGCGCATCCCTCAGCGGCAAGCCGGAGCCGGCGCGCCAGGACATTGCGGAGGCCTTTGCGGCAGGCGTGGACGCCATCAAGCGACGCGGCAAGGCCGACGTCGGCGAAAAGACGATGCTGGATGTCCTGATACCTGTTTCGCGGCTGCTGACCAAGCTTGTCTCCGAGGATATGCCGCTGGACGAGATATGCCGGCAGCTCAACGCCGAGGCGACCCGGAACATGGTCGCGACCCGTGACATGATCGCGACCAAAGGCCGGGCATACTCGTTGGGCGAGCGAGCGCTGGGCCACATCGATCCTGGGTGCAAGACGTGTGAAGTCATCATCGCCGCCGTCACTGCCACCACGCTTTCACAGTGAGCAAGGAGACCGCCATGAAAAAATTCCTGAACGAAACCGACAGCATGCTGCAAGAGGCGTTGGCGGGAATGGCTTGCGCACACGCCGGCATCCTCCAGGTGCACATGGATCCCACCTATGTATGCCGGGCGGCCCCGTCGCGGCGGCCCAAAGTCGCCCTGCTGTCCGGCGGTGGATCGGGCCATGAACCGTTGCACGTGGGCTTCGTGGGCCAGGGCATGCTCGATGCGGCATGCCCGGGACAGATCTTCACATCGCCCACGCCTGACCAGATGATTGCCGCCGCCACCGCCGTCGAAACCGGCAAGGGCGTGTTGCTGATCGTCAAGAACTACGCGGGCGACCTGATGAATTTCGAGATGGCCAGCGAGATGTTGGAGGTCGAGAACGAGACGGTGCTCGTCAACGACGATGTGGCCGTCGACAATTCGACCCACACCACCGGCAGACGGGGCGTGGCAGGCACCCTGATGGTGGAGAAGATGGTGGGCGCTGCCGCGGAGGCGGGCGCCGATCTGCAGCAGTGCAAAGAGCTGGGCGACCGGGTGAACAAGGCGACCGCATCCATGGGGATTGCGTTCACCAGTTGCACGGTCCCCGCGGCGGGCCGGGAAACTTTCGACATCGGCGCGGATGAGATGGAAGTTGGCGTGGGCATTCATGGCGAGCCAGGCCGGCGCCGGGAGCGCCTGCAGCGGGCCGATGTCATCGTGGACGAACTCCTCACGGCGATCATTCGCGATCTCAACCCGTGCGCGGGATCGGAAGTGCTGCTGCACGTGAACGGATTCGGCGCAACGCCTCTGATGGAGCTCTACCTCCTGCAGCATCGCGCGGAGGCCCAGCTTCGGTCGCTGGGTTTCAAGCCCGCGCGGTTCCTGGTCGGCAATTACACGACTTCACTCGAAATGGCGGGTGCGTCCCTGACGGTGACGGTGCTCGATTCGGAGCTGAAGCAGTTGTGGGATGCGCCTGTGCACACAGCCGCTCTCCGCTGGTAGGCGGTGGCCGGGCCGCCGCAGATGGCACGCAGTTTTCCAGTCAAGGAGCCAGGTATGGCCTCTGCACGCCGGGTGAATACTCCGAAGGCCGAAAAAAATACGATAACCAGACGCAGCTTGCTGGCTGCAGCAGGACTGGCCGCCGTCGCTCCAGCGCGGCCTCAATCGGCTGTGGCGCCCGTCAAGACCATTCGTCTTGGCCAATCGCTGCCCATGACGGGGCCGCACGCCCTCCTTGCCACTTCCTATCGCCAGTCTGCGGCAGCCGCTTTCAAGGAAGCCAATGAGCGGCCCCAGATGCGCGAATTGCGGTATGAGCTTGTTTCGCTGGACGACGGCGGCGATCCTGAACAGACGAGGGCCAATGTCAGGCATCTTGTCGCCGGGCAAGGCGCCCACGTCTTGTTCGGCTTTGGCGGGGAGGGTGCCAACCGGGCGGGTGCGATGGCTGCCGAGGCTTTCGGCATGCCCTACATCGCACCTGTTTCGGGTGCGGTTGAGTTGCGGTCATCGCGTCGGCCGGGCGCTTTTGTCTTTCGTGCAAGCCACTCAGACGAGATTCGCTACATCGCGCGACATGCCGAGACAATTGGCTTGTCTCGTCTGGCCCTGGTGTATGAATCGACCTTCCTGGGTTTGGAGATGCGCAGCGCCATGCTCGATCTTCTGGAGGGAGCCCGGCGTGAAAATGCCGTGCTGACCTCGATCGACACCGCAGGCAGCGAGTACACCGTGCCGGGCGCAGTGGCCACGCTGATGCAAAGCAACCCGCATGCTGTCGTTCTGGGAAGCAACGACGTCGCGTCAGCATCCTTCGTGCGTGCTCTTCGCGCCGCAGGCTGGAAGGGCTACTTGTACGCTTTGTCCAGCGTTGGGAGCCAGGGATTGGCAGAGCGGCTGGGAAGTCTCGTCACGGGTATCTCGGTGACGCAAGTCGTGCCATTGCCGAATACCGATGCGCTCAAGGTCTGCCTCGACCACCGAGCCTTCTGTGCGCGCAACGGGATTGCGCCGACCTTCCACACCATGGAGGCTTGGATCGGTGCGACTATGTTCGTGGAAGCTACAAGGAGCCTTCGGAGCACTCAATCCACCGAGATCGCCAAGGCGTTGCGTGCTGCGCGCGAGCATGATTTTGGCGGGTATGTCGGGCGATGGTTCGAGTCCCGACCCAATCCGCTGGCCCAGGTCAGCTTGACCGTGTACGACAGGGATGGGCGGCTAAGAACCTGAGCTGAGGATGCAGCCGCTAGGCAGTTTTCCGCGAGGTGGCAGAAGATTTCCTACCTGCTTGGGAACGCGAAGTCACAAATCTCAGGATTTTTCCGACGGTTTGCTGTGGCCACGCGCTGCGCCGGTAATCCGCAGGCTTCTCTGTTCACCAAGCTCAACAAATCCGAGCTACTCCAATGTCGGTTTCGCCAATCATCTGGCTTCATGAGTCGCCAGCGAAATTGATCGTTGGTGTGAGCCTGATCCATTGGCGCAGCCAGGCTGCCGGGAACTCAAATCAGCAGAGCCTGGTTTTCACCTCAAGAGGGCGCCAGGCACGCCTCAGCCAGCCGAACCCAGTACGTGGCCCCCAGAGGCAGGATCTCGTCGTTGAAGTCGTAGCTGGCGTTGTGCAGCGTGCAGGGGCCGGCGCCGTGCCCGACGGCGCGGTGGTCGCCGAGCCCGTTGCCGATGAAGCCGTAGCAGCCCGGTACGGCCTCGAGCATGAACGCGAAGTCTTCGGCGGTCATCGCGGGTTCCTGGTCCAGCACGTTCGCCTCGCCGACGATGCCGCCCATCACGCGGCGCGCCAGTTCGGCCGGCGCCTGATGATTGACAGTCGGTGGGTAGGTGCGGATGAATTCGAACTCACACTCGATGCCGAAGGCCTGGCAGGTATGCTGCGCCACTTCCCGCATGCGCTGTTCGACCAGGTCCAGCACGCGGGTTGAAAACGTGCGCACGGTCCCGGTCAGTTCGCAGGTGTCGGGCACCACGTTGGTGGCTTCGCCGGCGTGCACATTCGTCACGGACAGCACGGCCGCATCGAGGGGCTTCTTGTTGCGGGTGAGGATGGTCTGAAAGGCCATGATCATCTGGGCCGCGACCGGCACCGGGTCCAGTCCCAGGTGCGGCAGCGCCGCATGGCATCCCTTGCCGCGGATGACGATCCGGAAGGTGCTGTAGGACGCCATCACCGGCCCCGGACTCATCGCGAACTGGCCCGCCGCGAGGCCGGGCCAGTTGTGCATGCCGTAGACGGCCTCCATCGGAAAGCGCTCGAAAAGCCCATCCCGGATCATGGCGGCGCCACCGCCGCCGCCTTCCTCGGCCGGCTGAAAGATCAGGTAGACCGTGCCGTCGAAGTTCCGTTCGCGCGCCAGGTGCTGCGCCGCTGCCAGCAGCATGGCCGTGTGCCCGTCGTGGCCACAGGCATGCATCTTCCCGGGGTGCCTGGACGCGTGGGGAAAGGTGTTCTGCTCCTGCATCGGCAGGGCGTCCATGTCGGCGCGCAGCCCGATCGCGCGGTTCGAGGTGCCGGCCCGCACGATGCCCACCACGCCGGTCTGGCCCAGGCCCCGGTGCACCGGGATGCCCCAATCGGTCAGGCGCCCGGCCACCAGCTCGGCGGTCAGGACCTCTTCGTAGCACAGCTCGGGGCGGGCGTGCAGGTCGCGGCGCAGCCGGGCCATGACGGGGCCCGCCTCCACGATGGCCTCGATCAGCTGGGCCTGCTGGAGCGCCGTGGCGCCGCCGTCCGCGTTGGGTTGCTTGTCGTTCATGTCGTCGATGTCTTCATTGCGTTCACGAGCGGCTCAGCGGCCCTGGAAGTCCGGTTTGCGCTTTTCGCGGAAGGCATTCACGCCTTCCTGGTAGTCCTCGCTCTGGACCAGGCGGGTCAGGTAGCCCATTTCCGGGTAGGCGATCTCAGCCGGCGACTTCGGCAGCGTCTCCAGCGTGGCGCGCTTGATGGTCTGCAGCACCAGCGGCGCGTAGCCGGCCAGCCGGTCGGCCATCTCCATCGCCGTCTCGAGCTGCCGTCCTTTTTCCGTCACCCGGTTGATCAGGCCCACGTCGTAGGCACGGCGGGCCGGCAGGGGATCGCCCAGCATCAGGAACTCCAGCGCCACCTTGTGCGGGATGCGGGACACCAGGCTGGCGGTGATGCCGCCAAACAGGCCGAGCTTGGCCTCGGGGAACATGAACTGGGTGGTGTCGTCGGCCACGCACAGGTCGCTCATCATTGTGAGCGTGAAGCCGGCCCCCACCACCCAGCCCGACACGGCCGTGATCAGCGGCTTGTCGAGTTTGACGCCGACGTTGGGCACGCCCTTCCAGGCCTCCTTGGAGGCATCCGTCACATCCACCCCGGCGCAGAAATGGTCGCCGTCGGCCGCCAGCACGGCCACGCGCTCCTGGCTGCCGGCGAAGCGCGTCCAGGCCTCGTGCAGCAGGGCGCTCATCTCCGTGTTGAGCGCATTGCGCCGTTCGCTGCGGCGCAGCGTGATCAGCGCTACATGGCCCCGGGTTTCATAGGTCACCAAACTCATGCTTTTTCCTTCCAGACGGCTCGTGCGTCCGCCACAACGATTGAATTGCCACGCACCATGACGGGGTTCGCTTCGCACTCGGCGAGCTGCTCTCCCAATTGCACGGCCAACTGGCCCATGCGGTGGATCAGATCCACCAGCCGCTCCAGATCGGCTGGCTCGCGCCCGCGGAAGCCCGTGAGCAGCGGATAGAGCCGCAGGCCGGCCAAGGCTTCGGCAATGGCCGGGCGGCTGGCGGAGGCCGGCAGCAAGGCCGTGTCGCGCTGCAGCTCGACCAGCGTGCCGCCAAACCCGAACATCAGCATCGGGCCGAACTGCGCATCCCAGTGCGTGCCGACCAGCAGCTCGGCATCTGCCTGAGCCATCTGCTGCACCAGGCAGCCGTCGAACGTGGCGCCGGGGACTGGTGCCAATGCGGCCTGGAGCGCGCCGAAGTTCTGCCGGACCGCGGCCTCGTCCCGCACATTCAGCACCACGCCTCCGATGTCGCTCTTGTGGCTGACCTGGGCCGACATGAGCTTCATCACCACCGGGAAGCCGATGGCCCGGGCCGCGCTCGCTGCCTCGTCCGCAGACCGGGCCACCTGGCCCGCCGTGACCGGAATCCCGGCGGCCGCGAACAGCTGCTTGGTCTGGTATTCGGACATCAGGCCCACGGGCAGGCCGGAGGCCATCGCCGCCACGGCGGGCACCGCAGGGGCGGGCGCTTCCAGAAGAGGAACGCCGGCCCGCTGCTCGAACGCCAGGCGGTTGGCCAGGTAGCGGGTGGCTTCGCGGATCGACTCGAACCGGACCATGCCCGCCGCGCGCAGCACGTCGGTGGCCTCGCTGCCGCAACTGCTGGCCGCGTTCACGAACACCACCGGCTTGCCGCACAGCTGGCTCGCGGCCATGACGGTGCGCGCCGCGCCCACCATGTCGGGCTGCGTGGTCATCACGAAGATACCTGCGCCGATGCCCGGGTCGGCCATCATGCCGACGATCACCTCCTGCAGCCATTGCGCATTCGTGCCCCGGTGCGATGCGGGAACCGCGCCCAGGTCGAACGGCAGATGGGCGCAGCTCTCCGGCATCAGGGGCGCCAGGGCCTGCACCGTGCCGGGTGAGAGCGTGGCCGTCTCCAAGCCGGCTTCGTCCACCAGATCGGATGCCACCGCGCCGCCGCCGCCCGAGCCCGAGAACACGGCGATTGACCGGCCCGTGGGCGGCGGCAGGCTGGTCCAGGCCACGGCCTGCATCACGAGCTCGAGGAAGTCATCGACCACGACGGCGGACTCGTAGCGCACGGCCGCCTCGAACGCCTGATAGGCGCCCGCCATGCTGGCCGTGTGCGACTGCACCGCCCGCTTGCCCGAGTCCGTGCGGCCGGCCTTGACCAGCAGGACCGGCTTGCCCGCCGCACGCGCCTGGCGCAGCAGGCCGATGAAACGCTGCGGACTCTTCACCCCCTCGATGTACAGCGAGATGACCCGCGTCTGCGGATCGGAGATCGCGTACTCCAGGAAGTCGCAGACTTCGAGGTCCGCCTGGTTGCCGAGCGAGACGCAGAAGCTGAAGCCCGCTCCGAGGTCGTAGGCGCGCGCGAGCATGGCGCCCGCCAGGGCGCCGCTCTGGCTGATCAGGGCGATGCTGCCCTTGTGCAGCACCGGGTTGCGCATGAGCGCCTGGGCATTGAGCAGGCACAGGTTCGCGTGGCTGTGGAAGTAGCCCATGCAGTTGGGGCCGATGATGCGGATGCCGGCACGGCGCGCGATGTCCACCAGCGTGTCCTGCAGCTTCTGGCCGGCTTCGCCCGACTCGGCGAACTGCGAGGTCACCATCAGGATGGCCTTGACGCCGGCGCGCGCGCAGTCCTCGAAGGCCTCGATGGCGCGTTCATGGGGAACCGCCAGCAGCGCCACGTCCACGGGCTGCCCGATGGCCGTCACCGAAGGGAAGGCCGGCAGCGACTGCACCACCGGGCTGCGCGGGTTGACCGGGAAGATCTTTCCGGGGAATTCGAATTTCTTCAGCAGGGCCAGCATGCTGCCGCCCCACTTGGCGAGGTCGTCCGAGGCGCCGAGGATGGCCACGGAACCGGGATTCAGGATGGTGTCGATGGGAGAGGGTGTTGTCATGAGGTCTGCTTTTTTCATTCCACCTTGATGCCGGCTTCCTTGATGATGCTTCCGTAGGACGTGTAATCCTCGTCCCACACTTTCTTGAATTCCTTCGGTCCCAGGAAGGCCGGGCTGATGGTGATCGGCCGCATCCTGTCGATGACCTCGGGGCTCTTGAGCGCCTTCTCGAATTCGCTCGCGAGTTTGTCGACGACTTCGGGCGGCGTGCCCTTGGGGGCGAAGGCGCCGAACCAGGTGCCGCCCTTGTTCACCTGCGGCACGCGCAGCTCGCCCAGGGCCGGTGCCTCGGGGTAGTCGGCCAGGCGCTTGTCGTCGAAGACGGCCAGCAGCTTGGCCTTGCCCTGCTTGGCGTACGACAGCATGGTCAGGTCGTTGGCGATGTCGAGGCGGCCCGCGATCAGGTCGCTGACCATGTCGGCGGCGCCCTTGTAGGGGATGTGGTTCAGCTTGATGCCCCAGCCGCGCTGCAGGATCTCTCCCGACACATGGCCCTGCGAGCCGATGCCGGACGAGCCATAGCTGAGCTTGCCCGGGTGGGCCTTGGCGTAGGCGATGAACTCCTCCACGTTCTTGACGGGCACCTGGTTGCCCACGATCAGGACGCCCTTGAACTCGCTCAGGCGCGCCACCGCGACCAGGTCCTTCTGCGGGTCGTAGGGCAGCTTGCGCAGGTGGGGCGTGAGGGCCATGATGCCGACGGGGCCGACGAACAGCGTGTAGCCGTCGGGCGCCGCGGAGGCCGCGGCCTGCGCGGCAATCGCCGCGCCCGCGCCGGGGCGGTTGTCGATCACGAACGACTGGCCGGTCGACTTCTGCATCTCCTGGGCGATCACCCGCAGCACCACCTCCATGCCGCCGCCGGCCGGGAACGGATACATGATCCGCACCGGCTTGGACGGAAAGCTGTCGGCGGCCCACACGGTGCCCGCAGCCGTCATGGACGCGACGGCGGCCGCTCCGACCAGCATGTGCGACAGCGTCTTGAGGAATTTACGTTTCATGCGTTTGTCTCCTGCAACAAAAAAAGGGGGATTCTCGGTGAAAGCCTGGGAGCTTGCGGCGAGGGCGCGGCTTACCCTTGGCGTGGAAAGTGCGGCAACGCCATCACAGATGCAGGGCCATGCCATCCAGCGCGTTCAGCATGTCGCGGATCAGGTCGTCGCAGGACTCCAGCCCGGCGTGGATGCGGATCAGCGGGCCTTCGTGCGCCCAGGGCCGCACCGTGCGCGTGGGGCGGTCCATGGGGAGCGCCAGGCTTTCATACCCGCCCCATGACAGGCCGATGCCAAACAGCTCCAGGCGCTCGAAGAAGGCCCGTAGGGCCGGGCGCCCGACGGGCTGCAGCACCATGGCGAACAGCCCGCTCGCGCCCGAGAAGTCGCGCCGCCACAAGGCATGGCCCGGGTCCGTGGGCAGCGCCGGGTGCAGCACCTGGGCCACCAGCGGGTGCTGCTGCAGGGCCTCGGCCAGCGCCAGGCCATTCGCTCCATGCTGGCGCAGCCGCACCGACAGGCTGCGCAGCCCGCGCAGCGCCAGGTAGAGGTCGTCGGGGCCGGCGGTCTGCCCGAAGTCATGGGCGGCGCGCTGCAGCAGCGGCCAGGCGCGTTCGTTCGCGGTGGCGGCGCCGAGCAGGGCATCCGAGTGGCCCACGATGTACTTGGTCGCGGCCTGGATCGAAACGTCCACGCCATGCTCGAACGGCTTGAAGTACAGCGGCGTGGCCCAGGTGTTGTCCATCATGACGATCGCATCGACGCGATGGGCCTGCGCCGCGATGGCCGCGACATCCTGCACTTCGAAGCTGGCCGAGCCGGGCGACTCCACGAACACGACCCGGGTGTTCGGCCGCAACTGCTGGCGGATCTGCGCGCCGGCGTGCGGGTCGAAGAATTCCACGGCGATGCCGAGCCGTGACAGCACCTGCGTGGCAAAGGCCCGCGTGGGGCCGTAGACGCTGTCGCTCAGCAGCACATGGTCGCCGCTGCCAACCATGGCCATCAGGCTGTGCGTGCAGGCCGACAGGCCCGAGGGAAACACGATGGCGCGGTGGCCGCCTTCGAGCTGGGCCAGCGCCGACTCGAAGGCCCGGGTGGTGGGCGTGCCAAAACGGCCGTACGACGCCATCGGGTTGTCGGGCGTCTTGCGCGATTCCCATTCGTCCAGGTTGCTCGAAAGAATCGTGGAGCCGCGAAAGACCGGCGTGTTGACCATGCCGCCGTGCGACACGGAGTCGCGGCCGGCATGAACCAGCATCGTTTCGGATTGGAGAGGGCGGTCGATGGCCGTGGAGGAAGGGGCTTGCATTCGTCCCAGTGTAGGGTGGCGGCTGGAAATGCTTATTCCAAATTCGTGCGGCTATTCCATGAAAATTGGAATAAATTTCTAATGATCGATAAATATGCAAATGCCGTTTGCAATAATCACGGGAAATGGACAAGATCGACAAGCACATCCTGGCCCTGCTGCAGGAGGACGCCGCCCTGGCGATCAATGACATCGCCGAGCAGGTCGGGTTGTCGGCGACACCCTGCTGGCGGCGCATCCAGAACCTGGAGAAAGAGGGCTTCATCCAGCGCCGCGTGGCCCTGCTCGACCCCGAGAAGCTCAACGTCGGCGTCACGGTCTTCGTCTCGGTCAAGACCAGCCAGCACAACGAAAAGTGGTTCAAGCATTTCGCGAGCGTGGTGTCGACGATTCCCCAGATCGTGGAGTTCTATCGCATGAGCGGAGACACCGACTACCTGCTGCGCGTGGTCGTGCCCGACATCAAGGCCTTCGACCGGGTCTACCGGCGGCTCATCCGCGATGTCGAGCTGTCCGATGTCAGCTCCAGCTTTGCGATGGAGCAGATCAAGTACACGACGGCGCTGCCGCTGGACTATGCCTGAGCAGTGGCACCGGGCCTGTGGGCCCGGCGCGGGCAGGGCTCAGCCCGCCAGCTCGCTGAGCCGGGCTGCGGCGGCGCGCTTGCCCAGGCCCCTGAGCGATGCGATGGCCGGCATCTGGCTGGCACGGGGCCGGGTCTTGCCGTCTTCCCATTTGTAGACGGACTGCCCGGACACGCCCAGCAAGGCGCCCATCTCGGCGGCCGACAGGCCGAGCCGCTGGCGCTGGGTGGCGAGCCCCTTCGCGCTGAACCGGATGACGCTTGCCGGCTGTTCAGTGGTGGCCGCGGCTGTTCTTTTCTCGGCCGCCTTGCGCAGGCGCGCGACCTGCTGCTCCAGCGCCTGGACGCGGCGCTTCAGGGCGGCAATATCGGTGCGGTGCTGAACGGAGGCCTTCTTGAGCTTCTGGGTTTCGCTGCGCACTTCCTTGCGTGCCACCCGTGCGATTTCTTCTTTGAGGGCTGCTGCGACATTGGACATGGTTCTGGTCTTCTCGGTTCTTGGGCAAACAGGATCGTCCACCGCGGGCACATCGCTCATGGGCCGTGCCGGATGCCGGCGGGCGAGCGCATGGTCAGCGTTCATCTTAATCCCAGGCCGTGGCGCTGCCGGCAACGCGCCGTCGAAATCCGGATGGCCCTGACGCGGCAAGGGCTGTCGCTTCAAGGGCACGCGGCGCACTCCATTCCGCGAAGTAGTTCACATATGACTTTGGGGGCCGCCCTCCAGACGTCCGGGCCGGCCTTTGTGTGACTAAAGTTGTCTGTTGCACTTATTTACAAAAAGGAGGAGTCGCCATGGACAGCACAGTCGGAACTGCCGGCTGCTCCCTCTGCATCGGGTGGTTCCGCCCCCGGTGTGCTGGTCGCGCACCCGGCCGCCTGCTGCTGGCGGCATCCGGCGGCTAGCCCCATGGACCGCGCCCTCCGTTCTGCGGGCAGTGTCCGGCCCGGCACGTTGCCGGCCGGCGCCCCGCGTGCGGAACGCGCATCGCGTGCAAAGGCCGCCCGATGAACATCGCCGTGGCCGTCCGCAACCGCCATCTCCTGACTTTTCGCTACATGGGGGCTTACCACACGGTCAAGCCCCATACCTATGGGGTTGACGCGCGCGGCGAGTTCATGCTTCGCGCCCTCGAGGTCGACGGCCGGTGGCGGCTGTTCCACGTCAGCGAAATGAGCGACATCACGGTGCAGCCCACGCGCTTCACCGGGGTCCATCCGCAGCACCGCATCAACGACAAGTATTTCGTGGACATCATCGCGCAGCTCTACTGAGCCCTTGCCGCGCCCGCAGGCCGGCGATGTGCCGTTCCGCGCCACAATCGGGCCTCATGCGCAAACACTTTTCCGAGACCACCGGCCCGCAGCGCCTGATCTACGGCCTGGCCGTGGGGGCGGCCACCGTGGCGCTGCCCTGGCCGCTGGCGTTGCCCACGCGCGGCCTGCTGGCTTGGTGCCTGGGGGCGGCGGTCTACCTGGTGCTGGCCTGGTGGCTGGCCGTGGAGTTCGACGCCGAGCGCACCCGGCACCGGGTGCGGGCCCAGGACCAGCGCGCCCTGGTGCTGTTCATGGTCATGGTGGTGGCGGTGCTGGCCAGCGTGGCGGCCATCGCCCTGATGCTGCAGCAGGTCAAGGGGCTGTCGGGCGCCCAGCGGTCCGCCCACATCGTGCTGTCGATGCTGGCGCTGGCCTGTTCGTGGCTGCTGATCCAGGCCATCTTCGCGTTCCGCTACGCGCACCGCTACTACCGCGACGATCCGCCCGGCCGCGCCGTCGGCAGCGGGCTGGAGTTTCCCGGCGGGCAGAACCCCGACTACTTCGATTTCATGTACTACTCCCACGTGGTGGGTATGACCTCGCAGGTGTCCGACGTGCAGATCACCTCGCGCGAGATGCGCCGCCTCACGCTGGTCCACAGCGTGCTGGCCTTCGGCTTCAACATGCTGGTGCTGGCCCTGAGCATCAACGTGGTGGCCGGCGCGATGCAGTAGGCGCAGGCCGGCCCGCCGCCTCAGCCTTCGCGCGCCAGCTTCTTCAGCGCCACCTTGTCGGCGCGCCGCACCGCCGCCTGCGACTTGCGGTGCGAGCCGGCCTTGCGCCGCGCGGCGGCGGCCACCAGCGGGTTGCGCGGCTTCGGGGCGGCCAGCTTGAGCTTGATCTTGCGCGCGGAGCTCATCGCCACAGCTTGACGAGGCCGGTCGACAGCGCCGTGCCCGCCACGATCACCGCGCCGCACAGCAGCATCCAGCCGGTCACGGCTTCGCCCAGCAGCAGTGCGCCGTAGATCACGGCGAACACCGGCACCACGAAGGTCACGGCCAGCGCGCGCGCCGGGCCGGCATGCTCGATCAGGCGGAAGTAGAGGATGTAGGCGACGCCGGTGCACAGCACGCCCACCGCGATTAGCGCGCCCCAGGCCTGCAGGCTGGGCGCCTGCGCGGGCCAGAACCACAGCGCGGGCAAGGCCAGGCCGAGCGTGGCGCCGACCTGGCTGCCGGTGGCGGTGACCAGCGGCGGCAGGCCGCTCAGGTAGCGCTTGGCGTAGCTGGCCGAGATGCCGTAGCACAGCGTGGCCACGAGGCAGGCCAGCACGGCCCAGCCCGGCGCGATGCCCGAGGCGTCGGGCTTGAAGCTGGCCTTGTCCCAGGCCAGCATGGCAACGCCGACGAAGCCCACCGCCAGCCCGACGATGCGCGAGCCATGCGGCCGGTCCTTGAGCCAGAGCCAGGCCACGATGGCGCCGAACAGCGGCACCGTGGCGTTGAGGATGGCCGACAGCCCCGTGGTGATGGACAGCAGCGCGAACGAGAAGCAGGCGAACGGGATGCCGGAGTTGAGCACGCCTACCACCAGCACGGCCTTCCAGTGCTTGAGCAGGTCGGGCCCGAGCCCGCGCCACAGCAGGAGGGGCAGCAGGAACAGCGCCGCGATCGCCACGCGCAGCGCCGCCGTGGGCAGCGCGCCGAACTCCACCGTGGCCACCCGCATGAACAGGAACGACGCGCCCCAGATCGCCGACAGGAGCACGAAATCGAGCAGCCACGGCTTGGCGGCGCTGGCGGGCGCGGAGGCCGAAGAGGCGGCCCCGCTCACCGTGCGCCCTCAAGCTGCAGCAGCGCGCTCTTGCGCTCCAGCCCGCCGGCATAGCCGGTGAGCGAGCCGTCGGCGCCGAGCACCCGATGGCAGGGCACGATCACGCTCAGCGGGTTGCGGCCCACCGCCGCGCCCACGGCGCGCACGGCGGCCGGTTTGCCGATGCGCGTGCTCAGCTCGCCGTAGCTCGCGGTGGCGCCGCTCGGAATGCGCAGCAGCGCCTGCCAGACCAGTTGCTGGAACGGCGTGCCGCCCTGCAGGTCGAGCGGCAGCTCGAACACCGTGCGCCGGCCGGCGAAGTAGTCCTGCAACTGCTGCTCGGCCAGTAGCAGCAGCGGGTGGCCGCTCGCATGCGGCCAGGCCCCGGGCCCATCGACCTGCGGCGGCAGGTGGCGCTGGCCCTCGAACCAGACGCCCGCCAGCCCCTTGGCCGTGGCGGCGATGATCACCACGCCCAGCGGGCTGGCAAACCGGGTTTGCACGATGGATGTGTCAAATTTCATGATGAATCACCTCATGGTCCGCGTCGTGCGGACATTGTCTGCTATGGATTTGGGAGCAGCCTGGGGCTGGGCCGGCACCGGGCTGGCGCTCCAGGCGCGGATCACGGCATAGCTGCGCCAGGGCTTCCAGGCCTGCGAGGCGGCTTCGGCCTCGCGCGCCGGCTGCTTGCTGCCCTGCACGCCCAGCGCCTTGTGCAGCGCCACGTCGCCGGCCGGGAAGGCGTCGGGCCAGCGCAGCGCGCGCATGGCGACGTACTGCGCCGTCCAGTCGCCGATGCCGGGCAGTTCCTTCAACGCCGCCACGGTGGCGTGCACGTCGGCGCCGCCGTGCAGCGCAAGACGCCTGTCCGCCACGGCCTGCGCGATCGCCACGATGGCGGCCTGGCGCTGGCGCACGATGCCGAGCTGGCCCAGGGCGTCGCCGCCGGCCTGCGCCAGCACGGCGGGCGCGGGGAACAGGCGCGTCAGCTCGGAGAAGGGCGTGTCGATCGGCTCGCCGAAGCGGTCCACCATGCGCTGCGCCAGCGTGCGCGCGGCCGCCACCGTGATCTGCTGGCCCAGCACGGCGCGCACGGCCAGCTCGTAGCCGTCCATCGCGCCCGGCACGCGCAGGCCGTCGCCTTCGGGAAAGCTCGCGTGCAGCACGGCATTGATGGCCTTCGGGTCGGCGTCCAGGTCGAGCATGGCGCGCAGCCGGCGGATCACCAGCGGCAGCACCTCGCGCAGCGAATCGCTCACGTGCAGCAGCACCTGGCAGCGCGCTTCGTCGAACTCGGCGCTCAGCCAGCCGGCATGCGCGCGGCCGCCGGCCTCGGTGCGGAAGGTGCGCCGGATCGCGGGGCTGCCGGGGCCGCCATCGATGGACTCCACGGCATGCAGCACGCGTTTGCCGAAGAAGCCGAGCAGGGCCGGCACGTCGTAGGGCGGCCGGTAGCCGAGCTTGACGGCCTGGCCCAGGCCGGATGCTGCGGCGCCGTCGCGCCGCAATTGCGTCGGGTTCAGCCCGTAGTGCTGCACGAAGGCGGCGTTGAAGCGCCGCACGCTGGCAAAGCCGCTGGCCAGGGCGATCTGGGTCACAGGCAGGCTGGTGTCCGCCAGCAGCTGCTTGGCCGTGAGCAGGCGGCGCGTCTGCAGGTACTGCAGCGGCGAGACGCCGAACTGCGCCTCGAAGATGCGGCGCAGGTGGCGGTCGCTCACGCCGAGCTTGTGTGCCAGTTGTTCCACCGAAGGCGCAGCGGCCGGCGTGGGGGCCATGCTTTCCCAGATGTCGGGCTCGTCCAGCAGCCGGGCGGCCTGGTGCGCGAGGATGTAGGAGGCGTCCTGGATCGACCACACCACCGAGTGCGGCGCCAGCTCGGGCCGGCAGCGCAGGCAGGGCCGGAAGCCCGCGCGCTCGGCCTGCGCGGCATGGCCGAAGAAGCGGCAGTTCTCGCGCTTGGGCGTCTTCACGCGGCACACCGGGCGGCAGTAGATGCCGGTGGAGGTGACGCCGGTGAAGAAGCAGCCGTCGAAGCGCGCGTCCCGCGCCTTGAGGGCGAGGTAGCAGGCGTCGGGCGCGATGGTGGCGGTATCGGGCGGCATGGTGCTGATGATAGGCCCGCGGCGGGTTTTGACTCGCCGTTTCCGGACATGTCCACACGCCTACAATCCGGGCAGCTTTCCAGGAACCATGCAAGGGACACGCTTCATGCAGCTCGCCGCCTCCATTTTCAAGGCCTACGACATCCGCGGCATCGTGCCGTCCACGCTCACGCCCGAGGTGGCCGAGGCGCTGGGCCGCTCGTTCGGCACCATCGCGCGGGCCGAGGGCGAGACCACGGTGGCGGTGGGCCGCGACGGCCGCCTGTCGGGGCCGGATCTGAGCGCCGCGCTGGTGCGCGGGCTGGTGGCCGCCGGCATCGACGTGATCGACGTCGGCACGGTCACCACCCCGATGCTGTATTTCGCCGCCAACACGCTGTGCGCCAGCGGCATCCAGGTCACGGGCAGCCACAACCCCAAGGACTACAACGGCTTCAAGATGGTGATGGGCGGCCGCGCCATCTACGGCGAAGAGATCCAGGCCCTGCGCCGCATGATGGAGGCCGGGAACTGGGTGCTGCAGGCCGGCGGCCGGGTGCGCAACGTGAACGTGCTGGCGCCGTACCGCGACCGCATCGCCGGCGACATCAGGCTGGCGCGCCCCTTGAAGATCGTGATCGACTCGGGCAACGGCATCGCCGGCGCCTCGGCGCCCGGCATCTTCCGCGCGCTGGGCTGCGAGGTGACCGAGCTGTACAGCGAGGTCGACGGCAATTTCCCCAACCACCACCCCGACCCGAGCAAGCCCGAGAACCTGCAGGACCTGATCGCCGCGCTGAAGGCCACCGGCGCCGAGCTGGGCCTGGCTTTCGACGGCGACGGCGATCGCCTGGGCATCGTGACGAAGGACGGGCAGAACATCTACCCCGACCGCCAGATGATGCTGTTCGCGCAGGACGTGCTGTCGCGCGTGCCGGGCGGCACCATCCTGTTCGACGTCAAGTGCTCGCAGCGCCTGGCGCCGGCCATCCGCGCGGCCGGCGGCCAGCCGCTGATGTACAAGACTGGCCATTCGCTGATCAAGGCCAAGATGAAGGAGATCGGTTCGCCGCTGGGCGGCGAGATGAGCGGCCACATCTTCTTCAAGGAGCGCTGGTTCGGCTTTGACGACGGCACCTACGCCGGCTGCCGCCTGCTCGAAATCCTCAGCCGGTCGCCCGACGCCAGCGCCGTGCTCAATGCCCTGCCCACCAGCTTCTCGACGCCCGAGCTCAATGTGGCATGCGCCGAGGGCGAGCCGCACCGCGTCACGGCCGAGCTGCAGGCCAAGGCCGCGGCGGCGTTCGCCGAGCCCGCCGTCATTTCCGATATTGATGGCCTGCGCGTGGACTGGCCCGACGGCTTCGGCCTGATCCGCGCCTCCAACACCACGCCGGTGCTGGTGCTGCGCTTCGAGGGGCACACCGAAGCCGCGCTCGACCGCATCGAGGCCGATCTGCTGGCCCTGCTGCGCAGCGTCAAGCCCGATGCGCGCATCGAGGCCGGCGCGCACTGATCCGAGCCCTGACACGCGCCCGCCGTTCCGTGAACATCCTGATCGTCAAAGTCTCGTCGCTGGGCGACGTGGTCCATACCATGCCCGCCGTGCAGGACCTGCGCCAGGCCCTGCCGGGCGCCCGCATCGACTGGGTGGTCGAGCGCGGCTTCGCGCCGCTGGTGCGCCGCTGCGCCGGCGTCAGCCGCGTGATCGAGCTCGACCTGCGGCGCTGGCGCAAGTCGCCGCTGTCGGCGGGGGTGCGCCGCGAATGGCAGGCGTTTCGCGCCGCGCTGCGCCAGCAGCCCTATGACGCGGTGATCGACCTGCAGGGCCTGACCAAGTCGGCCCTGGTGGCCTGGCTGGCGGCGCTGGCGCCCGGCGGGCGGCGCTACGCGCTGGCCAACCGCACCGACGGCGCCGGCTACGAGCCGCCCACGCGCTGGGTGGCCGACGTGGCGGTGCCGATCGAGCCGCACACCCATGCCGTGATGCGTTCGCGCGAGCTGTGCGCGCGGGCGCTCGGCTATCAAGTCCCCGATTTGGAGTGTTTTGGGCTGGAGGTCCAGGCGCAGCGGTCATTGGATGCTATCGAAAAAGGAGTGGCCAGGGCCCCGGTCGCGTTCGTGCACGGCACTTCGCGGGCCGACAAGCAGTGGCCGCTGGCGCACTGGATCGAACTCGGCCGGCGGCTCAACGCCGAAGGCCATGCGGTGGCCCTGCCGCACGGCAGCGAGGAGGAGCTGCGGCGCAGCGAGGCCCTCGCGCGCGAGCTGCCGCTGGCCCGGGTCTGGCCGCGCCTGGCGCTCGATGCGCTGGCCGACGAGATGGCGGGCTGCGCCGGCGTGGTCGGCGTGGACAGCGGCCTGAGCCACATCGCGGTGGCGCTGGGCCTGCCGCATGTGCAGATCTACAACTTCGACACCGCCTGGCGCACCGGCCCCACCGGCTCGGCCCGCCAGTGCAGCGTGTTCGCGCAGCCCGCGCCCACGGTGGACGCCGTGTGGCAGGCCTGGCAGCAGGTGTCGGCCACCGGGAGCAGGCAATGACGCAGATCGTGGACATCCAGGGCAATGACTGGGGCCTGGGCCCGGCCGACGCGGCGCAGCGCGCCGCCTGGCTGGCCGTGCTCGAACGCGGCGGCGTGCTGCACTTTCCGGGACTGCGCTTCGCGCTGCAGGCCGGCGAGGTGGCGCTGATCGACCCGCGCCACGCCGATCCGAACCGCAAGAACATCAGCCTCGACCCGCGCAGCGGCGTGCTGCACGGCGTGGTCGGCGATGCCGCCGTGCAGCAGCGCGTGCAGGCGCTGATCACGCGCTTTCACGGCCAGGCCCGCGAACTGGTGGATGCGCTGGCGCCGTCCTACGGGCCGGCGCTGCGGCTGGCGCCCACCAGCCTGCGCCTGTTCGGCGTGGAAGGGCGCGAGACCTCCTGGCGCAAGGACGACAGCCGGCTGCACGTGGACGCCTTTCCCTCGCGCCCCAATTACGGCGAGCGCATCCTGCGCGTCTTCACCAACCTCAACCCGGCCGGCCGGCCGCGCGTGTGGCGCGTGGGCGAGCCGTTCGAAGCCGTGGCGGCGCGCTTCGCCTCGCTGGCGCCGCCGTACCGGCCCTGGGCCATGCGCTGGCTCGAGCGCCTGCACGTGACCAAGTCGCTGCGCAGCGAGTACGACCACCTGATGCTGTACCTGCACGACCTCATGAAGGCCGACCTGGACTACCAGCGCGACTGCCCGCAGCAGACCGTGGCCTTTCCCGCCGGCAGCACCTGGGTCTGCTTCTCCGACCAGACCTCGCACGCCGTCATGAGCGGCCAGTTCATGATGGAGCAGACCCTGCACCTGCCGGTGGCCGCGATGCGCGAGCCCGGCTGCTCGCCGCTGGCCTGCCTGGAGCGCCTGATGGGGCATCCGCTGGTGCCGGCCTGACGACCATGCGCTGGCTCTACAGTGCCTTTCTCTGGCTGATGCAGCCGCGCCTGCGGGCCCGGCTGCTGCGCCGCGGCACGCACGAGCCCGGCTACCTGCACGCGGTGGAGGAGCGCTTCGGCCGCTACACCATGCCGCCGGGGCAGGGTTACGTCTGGGTGCACGCGGTCTCGCTCGGCGAAACCCGCGCCGCCGCCATCCTGGTGGAGCAGCTGCGCCAGCGCCTGCCCGGCATGCGGCTGCTGCTCACGCACGGCACGGCCACCGGCCGCGCCGAAGGCCTGAAGCTGCTGCAGCCCGGCGACGTGCAGGCCTGGCTGCCCTGGGACCTGCCGGGCGCCGTGGGGCGCTTCCTGGCGCACTTCGGCCCGCGCATCGGCCTGCTGATGGAAACCGAGGTCTGGCCCAACCTGGCGGCCGCCTGCCGCGCGCGCGGCGTGCCGCTGGTGCTGGCCAACGCGCGCCTGAGCGAGTCCTCGCTGCGCAAGGCCCGCGGGCTGGCCTGGCTGTCGCGCCCGGCCTACCGCGCGCTGGCCGCCGTCTGGGCCCAGACCGAGGCCGACGCGCAGCGCCTGCGCGCGCTCGGCGCGCCGGTGCAGGGCGTGTTCGGCAACCTCAAGTTCGACGCCGAGCCCGAGGCGGCCCCGCTCGCCCGGGGCCGGGCCTGGCGCGCCGCGGCCGGCCGGCCGGTGGTGATGTTCGCCAGCTCGCGTGAGGGCGAAGAGGCCTCGCTGTTCGAGGTTTTGAAGCGTTTTCGGGCCGATGTCCAGGTGCAGCGGTCATTGTCTGCTATCGAATCAGGAGCAAGCGGCGTGCAGTGGCTGGTCGTGCCCCGGCACCCGCAGCGCTTCGACGAGGTGGCCGCGCTGGCGCAGCAGCAGGGGTTCAGCGTGTCGCGGCGCAGCGCCTGGGGCGACGCGCCGCCGGCGCCGGCCGACCTCTGGCTGGGCGACTCGCTCGGCGAGATGGGGCTGTACTACGGCCTGAGCGACGTGGCGCTGCTGGGCGGCAGCTTCGCGCCGCTGGGCGGGCAGAACCTGATCGAGGCCGCGGCCTGCGGCTGCCCGGTCATCATGGGGCCGCACACCTTCAACTTCACGCAGGCCGCCGAGCTGGCCGAAGAGGCCGGGGCCGCGCTGCGCGTGGCGGACCTCGCCGCCGCCGTGCCCGCGGCCGCGCAGCTGGCGGCCGATGCGCCGCGCCAGGCCGCGGCGGCGGCGCGCGCGCGCCAGTTCGCCGAAGCGCACCGCGGCGCCGTGCACCGGACGGTGCAGGCGGTGCTGGGCCTGCTGGGCGCGGCCGGCGCCTCGGGCCGGCGCTGAAACCGCCGTCTCGGGGCGACCTCAGCCGCCGTGGCCGCGCAGCGCCACTTCATGCCGGTCCAGCTCGTCGACCAGCGTGCGCAGGGTCTCGTCGTTGATCTGGTGGCGCAGGCGCAGCCGGTGCAGTTCGTTGCGCTCGGCCTGCAGCGCCTGCAGGCGCAGGGTTTTTTCCAGATGGGTGCTCCAGTGCGAAGCCCGCCGTTCGCGGTGGTCGCCCGCGGCCTGGGCCAGGCGGCGCCGGTAATCGTGGCCGACCCGGGCGTGGACCGCCGCCAGCGCGTCCGCATCGGCCTCGCCGGGCGCCGCGTCGGCCAGAGGCTCCAGCGCGGCGGGCACCGTGTCCAGCAGGCGCACGGCGGCCAGCGAGGCGCGCTTGCGGGCCCAGCGCTCCTCGCGCTCGTGGGCCGTGGCGGCCGAGCCATCCAGCTTGCGCAGCAGCCAGGGCATGCCCACGCTGCCGATCACCAGCGACAGCACGATCGCCACGGCGGCCTGGAAGATCAGCAGGTCGCGCGCGGGGAACGCCGTGCCGTCGGGCAGCGTCAGCGGCACGCTCAGCACCGCCGCCAGCGTGATGGCGCCGCGGATGCCGCCCAGGGCGCCCACCCCCAGCAGCACCAGCGAGGGCCGCGCCGCAGGCGTGCGCCCGCGCAGGCGCGCCAGCCACACCGGCAGGCCGGTGAGGCAGGCCAGCCAGGCGAAGCGCAGGGCCAGCAGCGCCGCCATGATGAGCAGCGCGGCGCCGAACAGCTCGGGCAGGTGCTGCCCGGACGGCGGCCCGAGCGCATGGCTGGGCGGCGGCGCGTGGCGCAGGATGTCGGGGAACTGCAGGCCCAGCAGCAGGAAGATCAGGCCGTTGAAGGCGAAGCTGATGACGTCCCAGGTGGCGCGCGTCTGCAGGTGGCTGGCGTTGAAGCGGCTGCTCTTCACGTCGAGCATGTTGGCCGTCATGCCGGCGGCGACCGCGGCCAGGATGCCGGACAGGCCGAAGTGCTCGGCAATCAGGTAGGGCGCGAACGGCATCAGCAGGAGCAGCAGCACGGTCGGCTTCACGGGATGCCCTTCGTGCCAGCGCAGCAGCCGGTGGTGCAGCAGGCCGAAGGCCCAGCTGAAGGCGACGCCGACGGCCACGCCGCCGCAGGCCATCAGCACGAAGTCCAGCGCCGCGCGGGGCAGCGAGAAGCTGTGGGTCATCGTGGCGGCGACGGCGAACTTCATGGCCACCAGGGCCGAGGCGTCGTTCATCAGCGACTCGCCCTCGAGCACATGCTGCAGGCCCGGCGGCAGGCGGTGCCGCCCGGCGATGGCCGAGACCGCCACCGCGTCGGTGGGCGAGAGCACGGCGGCCAGCACGCAGGCCACCGACAGCGGCAGGCCCGGCACCATCGCGTGGATCAGGGCGCCCAGGCCGGCCACGGTGGCCAGCACCAGCCCGACGGCCAGCACCAGGATGAGCCCGCGGAAGTTACCGAATTCGCGCTTGGGGATCTGCCAGCCCTCGGCGAACAGCAGCGGCGGGATGAACAGCAGCATGAACACGCCCGGGTCGAACGGAACGTGCAGGCCGACGTCGGGCCAGGCCAGGGCCGCGCCGAGGGCGATCTGCAGCAGCGGCAGCGGCACGCGCGGCAGAAAGCGGGTGGCGAGGCCCGAGCAGGCGACCAGCGTCAGCAGGCCCAGGGTGGTCAGGACGGTGTCCATGCGGCGGATCGGCGGGAAGCGGCGGTGTTCGGGCAGGCCGTTGCGGCCTTCCGGGCACTCTAGGCGCTGGCGCGCCGGCGCGTATGAAGGCGGTGCAAACGCCCGGTAAATCCGCTTTTCAGCGTGCTACGGGCGTGCGTGAAGGCTATCGCGAGGCGAGGGTCGATGGGTTCGGGGCCGGCGGGCCCGGCCAACCCGCGGGGCGCCGCCGGCAGAGGGGGCGCGGGGTTACTTGGCCAGCAGCGCGTTGACGGCCTGCAGGTCCTCGGGCCGCAGCGTGCCGTTGGCCTGGCGCAGCTTGAGGCCCCCCACCAGCACGTTGTAGCGCGAGGCGGCGAGGTCGCGCTTGGTCTGGAACAGCTGGCTCTGCGCGTTCAGCACGTCGATGTTGATGCGCACGCCGACCTGGTAGCCGAGCTTGTTGGCGTCCAGCGCGCTCTGGCTGGAGGCTTCGGCGGCTTCCAGCGCCTTGACCTGGCTCTGGCCCGACAGCACGCCGAAGAAGGCGGTGCGGGTGGCCTGGGCCACGCCTCGGCGCGCGCCTTCCAGGTCGTTGCGGGCCTTGTCTTCCAGGGCCAGCGTTTCGCGGATGCGGTTCTGCACCGAGAAGCCGGCGAACAGCGGCATGTTGAACACCAGGCCCACGGAGGTGACCTTGGTGCGAAAGTCGGGGTTGGCGGCCCCGGTGGTGGCGCTGCCGTTGAGGTTGCGCGTGACGCCGTAGCTGGCCTGCAGGTCGAGCGTGGGCTTGTGGCCGGCCTCGGCCTTGCGGGTTTCGAGCTGCGCCACGTCGACGCTGGCGCGCGCCTGGCGGATGCTGGGGTGCGCGTCCTCGGACTGCAGCACCCAGGTGTTGACGTCGCCGGGCTGCAGCGCCGGCAGCACCACGGGCGCGGCGACCGGCCGGGGCGCGGTGTCGGTTTTGCCGACCAGCTGGTCGAGCGCGATCTTGCGCACGCGCAGGTCGTTCTCGGCGGCGATTTCCTGGGCGATCACGAGGTCGTAGCGGGCCTGGGCTTCGCGCGTGTCGGTGATGGTCGAGGTGCCGACCTCGAAGTTGCGCTTGGCCGAGGCCAATTGCTCGGCCACGGCGGCCTTCTGCGCGCGCACGAAGGCCAGGCTGTCGTGCGCGCCCAGCACGTCGAAATAGGCCTGGCTGATACGCACGATCAGGTCCTGCTCGGCGGCGACCAGCTGGGCCTGCGCCAGCTCGACTTGCCGCTTGCCCTGCTCGTAGGCGGCCAGGTTGGCCGGGCGGTACAGCGGCTGCGAGGCGCTCAGCGTGGCGTTCTGGTTGCCGAAGTAGCGGTCGATGACCGGGTTGTTGTTCTGCAGCTCGTTGCGCTGCACGCCGGCGCTGAGGCCGGCCGTCGGCAGCAGGTTGGCCCGGGCCTGCTCGGCGCGGGCCAGGTTGGCGTCGTACTGCGAGCGCGCCGATTGGTAGGTGGCGTCGTAGGCGCGGGCCGATTCATACAGTTCCAGCAGGCTTTGCGCCCGTGCGGGCCCGCCAAGCGTCACGCCCAGGGTGGCGGCGAGAGCCATGGACAGGGGGAGAAGCCGGAACAGTTTCATGGTCATCCTTACGGGAGCAGGGCAGCAGAGGGAGGTGTCAGTAAAGCGGAACCGCCGCGTCGCGCTCGCGCGACCAGGCATCGATGCCGCCGGTGATGTTGGCGACCTGGGTGAAGCCGTTCTGCGCGAGGAACGAGGCCACGCGCAGGCTGCGCGCGCCATGGTGGCACAGGCAGGCCACGGGCTGCGCGGGGTCGAGTTCGCCCAGGCGGGCGGGAATCTCGCCCATGGGAATGGCCACCAGCGCGAAGCCGTCGGGCTGCACGCTGGCGGTCTGCAGTTCCCAGGGCTCGCGCACGTCCAGCACCACGGGCTGGTCTGGCGTTTGTTGCCGGGCGGCCTGCAGCCAGGGGCCGAGGTCGCCGGGGCGGATGTGGGTGATCATGGCGCTTGCTCCGGCGGGTTCAGAAGTTGAAGCGCGAGGGCTCGGCGAAGTTCTGCAGGCGCGGCGCCACGGTGTCCCAGGGCTGGGCCGTGCTCCAGGCGCTCTCGCTGGTGCGGGTGACGAAGGTGGCGCGCATCATGGGCTCGAAGCCCACGACGGCGGCCAGCCGCCCACCCACCTTGAGCTGGGCCAGCAGGGCGGGCGGGGCCTCGGCCACCGAGCCGCTGAGCAGGATGACGTCGAACGGGCCGTCCACCGAGACGTCCTTCGAGCCGTCGGCATGGCGCACCTCGGCGTTGTGCACGCCGGCCTGCTGCAGGTTGGCGCGCGCCGTCTGGGCCAGGGCGGCGTCGATCTCGAGCGTGATCACGCGCTGGGCGCGGTGCGCCAGCAGGGCGGCCATGTAGCCGGAGCCGGTGCCGATTTCCAGCACCTTCTCGTGCTTCTGCACATTCAGGTCCTGCAGCAGGCGGGCCTCGACCTTGGGCGAGAGCATGCAGCGGCCCTGGCGGATCGCCTCCTCGCTGTCCTCGCCCAGCGGGATTTCCATGTCCACGAAGGCCAGCGCCTTGTGCGCCAGCGGCACGAAATCCTCGCGCTTGACCACCGACAGCAGGTGCAGCACATGCAGGTCCAGCACATCCCAGGGGCGGATCTGCTGCTCGATCATGTTGAAGCGGGCTTGTTCAAGGGCGGCGGATGGGTTCATGGTGCGTTCTCCGGGAGATCAGGACAAACCTTCAATTTTAGAGGGCTTGTGTGAACCCCATTTGCGGCGCAGCCAGCCCGCCAGGTCGTCCATGTAGCAATACACCACCGGCACCACCACCAGCGTGAGCAGCGAGGAGGTGATGACGCCGCCGATCACGGCCTGGCCCATCGGGGCGCGCTGCTCCGAGCCCTCGCTGATCGCGAAGGCCAGCGGCACCATGCCGAAGATCATGGCCAGCGTGGTCATCAGGATCGGGCGCAGCCGCACGCGCGCGGCCAGCAGCAGCGCCTCGGTGCGCCCCAGGCCCGGCGCGGGGCGGCCCTGCTCGTCGGTGTGGTCCTCGCGCGCGCGGATCGCGAAGTCCACCAGCAGGATGGCGTTCTTGGTCACCAGGCCCATCAGCATCACGATGCCGATGATCGAGAACATCGACAGCGTGGAGCGGAACATCAGGAGCGCCAGCACCACGCCGATCAGCGTGAGCGGCAGCGAGGTCATGAGCGCCAGCGGCTGCAGGAAGCTCTTGAACTGGCTGGCCAGGATCATGTAGATGAAGATCACGGCCAGCGCCAGCGCCGAGACGGCGTAGCCGAAGGACTCGGCCATGTTCTTGGCCGAACCGCTGAACTGGTAGCGGTAGCCCGGCGGGAAGCTGATGCCGTCCAGCGCGGCGCGGATGTCGTTGGACACCTCGCCGGCCGAGCGGTTGTCGACGTTGGCGTTGACGGCCACCTCGCGCGACAGATCGCGCCGGTTGATCTGGTTCGGGCCGGTCGATTCCTGGACGGTGGCGACCTGGTTGAGCCGCACCACGCGCGAGCTGCCGTCGGCGTTGCTGCCCATGGCGAAGGGCAGGCGCTCCAGGTCCTGCGGCGTGTTGCGCGCGTCGGGCGCCAGGCGCACGTTGACGTCGTAGGTCTGGTCGTCGGGCGCGCGCCAGTTGCCCACGGTCTGGCCGGCCACCAGCGTGCGCAGCGAGGCGGCGATCTGTGCCACCGACAGGCCCAGGTCGGAGGCGGCATCGCGCCGCACCTGGATGCTGAGGGTCGGCTTGTCGGCCTTGAGGCTGGAGTCGAGGTCGACCAGGCCCGGGATGTCGCGGATCTTCGCGGTCACGAGCTGGGTCAGGCGCTCCAGTTCCTTCAGGTCGGGGCCCTGCAGCGAGAACTCGACCTGCTTGTTGCCGCCCACCGAGTCGAGCAGGCCCACGTGCGTGACCGTGATGCCGGGCACCCGGGCGAGCCGGTCGCGCAGCACGGCCGAGAGCTGGTCCACGCTGCGGCTGCGCGCCTTGCGGTCGACCAGGCGCACGTAGACGCTGGCGTAGATCTTGCCCGCCGCGTTGCCGGTGTTGATGGTGGACAGCGTGTACTTCACCTCGGGGAATTCGCGGATGATGGTCTCCACCTGCCGCGCCTTGGCCTCGGTGACTTCCAGCGCCGAGCCGACCGGGGTGTAGAAGCTGACCGAGGTTTCCGAGAAGTCGGCCTTGGGCACGAACTCGGTGCCCAGCAGCGGCACCATGAAGAGGCTGGCGACGAAGGTGGTGAAGGCCAGCGCCAGCGTGGCCAGCTTGTGGCGCAGCGACCAGCCCAGGATGCCCTGGTAGGCCTCGGCCAGCGCGTCGGTGCTGCGGTCGAACCAGCCGGTCACGCGGCCGATGGTGCGGTCGTACAGCGTCACCGGCGCCTGCTGGCCTTCGCCGTGCGTGTGGATGCTCGGGTCGTGCCAGATGCTGGACAGCATCGGGTCGAGCGTGAAGCTCACGAACATCGAGATCAGCACGGCGGCCACGATGGTCACGCCGAACTCGTGGAAGAACTTGCCGATGATGCCGCCCATGAAGCCGATCGGCAGGAACACCGCGACGATCGAGAAGGTGGTGGCCAGCACCGCCAGGCCGATCTCCTGCGTGCCGTCCATCGCGGCGTTGTAGGGGCCCTTGCCCATCTGCACGTGGCGCACGATGTTCTCGCGCACCACGATGGCGTCGTCGATCAGCAGGCCCACGCACAGCGACAGCGCCATCAGTGTGATCATGTTGATGGTGAAGCCGAACAGGTTCATGAACAGGAAGGTGCCGATCAGCGCGATCGGCAGCGTCAGGCCGGTGATCACGGTGGAGCGCCACGAGTTCAGGAACAGGAACACGATCAGCACCGTGAGCAGCGCGCCCTCGATCAGCGTCTGGCGCACGTTCTGCACCGCCACCCGGATCGGGCGCGAGCCGTCCATGATGGGCTCCAGCCGCACGCCCGGCGGCAGTTCGGAGCGGAGTTCGGCAATGGCCTTGGTGAGCCCGTCGATCACCTGGATGGTGTTCTCGTCCTGCGACTTCTGCACCGTCAGCAGCAGGGTGCGCTGGCCGTTGTAGAGCGCCAGGCTGTCGATCTCCTGCGCGCCGTCGCTGACCGTGGCCACCTGGTCGACCCGCACCGGCGCGCCGTTCTTGCGCGCCACGATGATGCGCCCGAAATCCTCGGGCCGCTGCATGCGCGCGTCGATCTGCACCACGCGCTCCTGCTGCAGCGAGCGCACCGCGCCCATGGGCAGGTCCTGGCTCTCGTTGCGCACGGCGGTGGCCACCTGGTCGGCGCTCACGCCGAGCGCTTCCAGCGCCTGCGGATTCAGGTAGAGGTTGATCTCGCGCTTGGTGCCGCCGACCAGGCTGACCGAGCCCACGCCGCGCACGTTCTCCAGCCGCTTCTTGAGCACCTGGTCGGCCCAGTTGGTGAGCTCGACGGCGGAGGGCGCCTTGCCTTTCGACGTGTCGGGCAACACGGCAAGCGACCAGATCGCGCGGCTGGCCGGGTCGAAGCGCAGCACGCGCGGGTCCTTCACCTCATCGCGGAAATTGGGGCGGATGGCCGCCACCTTCTCGCGCACGTCCTCGGCCGCCTTGCGCCCGTCCACGTAGAGCTGGAACTCGATGATGACGACCGACATGCCCTCGTAGCTGCGCGAGGTGAGGGCGTTGATGCCGGCGATCGAGTTGACGCCTTCCTCGACCTTCTTGGTGACCTCGCTCTCGATGATCTGGGGCGAGGCGCCCGGGTACTCGGTGGTGATCACCACCACCGGGAAGTCGATGTTGGGGAACTGGTCGACCTGCAGGCGCTGGTAGGAGAACAGCCCGAGCACCACGAAGGCGAGCATCACCATCGTGGCGAACACGGGGTTGCGGAGACTGACTTTGGTGAACCACATGGCTCAGGACGCGCTGCGGGCGGCGGAAGCGGGAGCGGCGGCCGGCGCGGCAGGCTGCGTGAAGCGTACCGCCGTGCCCTCGCGCAGCGTGCCGACGCTGCCGTTGAGCACGACGGCGTTCTCGGCCACGCCCTTGATGGCGACCATGAGTTCATTGCCGGCATCGCCGCGCGGGCCCAGCTCGACGCTGCGGTGCACGACCCGGTTGTCTTCCACCACCTGCACATAGGGCACGGGCTTGTCGGTGCGCACCGCCAGCAGCGGCACCGACAGTGCCGACACGCGCGCCGTGCCCAGCGTGCCCTGCGCGAACAGGCCCTGGCGCAGGCCGGTCACGTCGTCGAGCGCGAGGTAGACCAGCACGCTGCGACTGCCGGCCTGCGCGCTCGGGTTCAGGCGCACCACCCGGGCCGCGACCGGCCGGGCGCTGCCCTCGATCTGCAGCGCGGCCGTCTGGCCCACGCGCACGTCGATGGAGTCGGCCGCGCTTAGCGTGGCCTCGAGTTCGAGGCGGCTCAGGTCCACGATCTCCAGCACCTTGGTGTCCACGGCCACGCGCTCGCCGGGCTGGGCGGCGCGCAGCGACACCTGGCCCGGGATCGGCGCGCGCAGCACCGTGTCGTCCAGCGATTTCTTCGTGACGTCCACCGCGGCCTGCGCGGCCCGGTAGGTCGAGCGCGCCGAGTTCAGCGTGGCCAGCGAGGTGTCGAGCGCGGTCTGGGAGATGAAGCCCTGGTCCACCAGCGCCTTGTTGTTGTCGTACTGGCGCTGGGCGATGTCGATCTGCGCCTTGGCCGAGTCGGCCTGCTCCTGTGCCTGCCGCACGCGCGACTGGTACTCGGTGGCGTCCACCCGGGCCACCACCTGGCCGGCCTTCACCACGTCGCCTTCGCGCACCGTCAGGTCCTGCAGCTCACCGGCCACGCGGGCCTTGACCACGGCCGAGCTGACGGCCTTGAGCGTGCCCGACACCGGCAGGCCCTGGGCCAGTTCGCGGGTGCGGGCCTGCACCACATCGGCCGCGGCCAGCTCCACCACGGTCTGCGCCTTGGCGCCGGCCGCCGCGGCCAGGGTGGCCTGCTGGGCCTTGCGCGCCGAGAGCGCGCGCAGCACGCCCCCCGCAATCAGCAGGACCAGGGCGGCGATGATGATCCATTTCAGCCAGCGCTTCATGTTTTATGGTTTTCTTTGGAGTGGGCAGAGGGGGCAGGCTGCCGGCACAGGCCGTGCAGCAGGGTGTTGACTTGTGCCGCGATGTAGCGCTCGGGGTCCAGCATGCGGCCGGCCGGCACGCAGGTGCCCAGCGAATGCCGCGACATGATGAGGAAGACCATGGGCGCCACGATGCCGTAGATCGCGTAGTCCAGGTCGGGAATCTCGAACTCGCCGCGGGCCACGCCGCGCTGCAGGATGCGGCGCATCAGGTCCTGCCCGGGCTCCACCACCTCGTGCTGGTAGAACGCGGCGATGTCGGGGAAGTTCTGGGCCTCGCTGATCATCAGCTTGGTGATGCCCGAGGCCTTGGTGGCGCCCACGCGCTCCCACCAGATGGCCAGGCAGTAGCGCAGCATGTCGGCCGTGCTGCCTTCGAAGCTGTCGAACTCCTCGTTCCACTCCTTGAAGCGGCCCGAGATGTTCTCGCGGATCACGGCCTTGAACAGTTCTTCCTTGCTCGGGAAATACAGGAACAGCGTGCCCTTGGACACACCGGCGCGCGCCGCTACTTCCTCGGAGCGGGTGGCCGCGAAGCCCTTTTCCACGAACAGCTCCAGCGCCGCGTCCAGCAGTTCGCCAGGGCGCGCCTCCTTGCGGCGCTCGCGCTTGGCGTGCACCTCGGCTTGCTTTCCGCTGATGAATCGGGACAGGACCATGGAGTTAATGACTGACTGGTTAGTAATGTAACTTTTGGCTCCCGGGCCGTCAAGTCGCGGCGGCCCGTGCGCGCTTCGGCGGCCCCTGCGACACTCGCAGGTCCGTTAACAGCCAGTCCCAGACCTCTCCAGCGCGCAGGATGGTAACTTCAAATCCAGGCATCCACCATGACATCCACGCTTCCCCGACCCTTTGCCTTCCTGGCCTGGTCCAACCTGGCGGCCCAGTCGGCCGAGCAACTGAGCCTGGCGGCGGTGCCGCTGGTGGCGGTGCTGGTGCTCGGCGCCGGTCCCGGCGAGATCGGCCTGCTGGCCGCGGTGCAGACGCTGCCTTTCCTGCTGATGTCGATCCCGCTGGGGCTGCTGGCCGACCGCAGCTCGCGCCGCCGCCTGATGGTGGCGGCCGAGGCGCTGCGCGCGCTGTCCCTGGTGGCCCTGCTCGCGGCGGTGCTGGCGGACCGGCTCTCGATCGCCTGGCTGGCGGTGCTCGGCTTCGCCGGCGCCGTGGGCACGGTGGGTTTCAGCGTCGCGGCGCCCGCGCTGGTGCCGGCCCTGGTGCCGCGCGAGGCGCTGGCGGCGGCCAACGGCCGGCTCGAACTGGCCCGCAGCGCCGCCTTCGCGGCCGGTCCGGCGCTGGCCGGTGCCCTGGTTTCGTGGGCGGGCGCGCCGGCGGCGTTCGTGCTGGCCGCCGTGCTGTCGGGCTCGGCGGTGGCCCTGCTGCTGCGCCTGAGCGAGCCGGCGCGCCCAGCCGCGTCCTCGCGCCATCCGCTGCACGACATCAGGGAGGGCGCGGCGTTTGTCTGGCGCCATCCGCTGCTGCGGCCCATGATGCTGACGGGCATTGCCTGGAACATCGCCTGGTTCGTATTGCAGGCGGCCTATGTGCCGTATGCCGTGCGGGCGCTCGGGCTCAGCGCCGGGCAGGTGGGCTTCACGCTGGCGGCCTATGGCGCCGGCATGGTGGCCGGGGCCCTGTTGGCGTCGCGAGTGGTGGCGGCCATCCCGTTTGGCCGGGCGATCCAGCTCGGGCCCGTGGTGTCGGTGCTGGCCGCGTCGACGATGGTGGCCACGCTCGCGGTGCCGAGCGGCTGGGTGGCGGGGCTGTCGTTCTTCCTGTTCGGCGCCGGCCCGATCGTCTGGACCATCACCTCCACCACGCTGCGCCAGAGCGTCACGCCCGACGCGATGCTGGGCCGGGTGTCGTCGGTGTTCCTGGCCGCCAACGCCGGGGCCCGGCCGCTGGGGGCGGCGCTGGGCGGCGCCATCGGCGCGTCCTGGGGCGAGCCGGCCTGCCTGGTGGTGGCGCTGGCGGGTTTCGTGCTGCAGGCCGTGCTGATCGTCGGCTCGCAGGTGCGCAGCCTGCAGCGCCTGCCGGTGCCGGCGGGCTGAAGGCCAGGGCAGGGCGGCAGGCCCTGCAGCTTCTAGAATCGACGGCTGGCGCCGCCGCCGTTGCGATGGCGCCGCTTCTCTTTCCTCTTTCTCCTGCCTCACCCATGTCCAACCTCATCGTCCACGGCGGCACGCCGCTGCGCGGCCGCATCGTGCCGTCGGCCAACAAGAACGCGGTGCTGCCGGTGCTCTGTGCCACGCTGCTCAGCCGCGAGCCGCTGCGCCTGCACGGCGTGCCCGACATCACCGACGTGCGCAAGATCCTCGACATCTTCCGCACCCTGGGCAGCGAGGTGCGGCTCGACCCCGCCACCGGCACGCTGGACCTGCACCACCGCGACACCGTGTTCGACGCCGCGCGGCACCGGCTGCCCGAAGAGATGCGCTCCTCGATCATGCTGGTGCCGCCGCTGCTGGCGCGCTTCGGCATCGCGCGGCTGGAGGACAACGTGAAGGGCTGCACCCTGGGCGTGCGCGAGATCGATCCGCATGTGGAGGTGTTCCGCCATTTCGGCGGCGCGGTCGAGCGCGTGGACGGCTCGCTGCTGGTGCGCCGCGCCGGTCGCCTGACGCCGACCGACCACTGGCTGGACTACGCCTCGGTCACCACCACCGAGAATTTCGTGCTGTGCGCGGTGGCCGCGGACGGCATCTCGACCCTGACCAATGCCGCCTCGGAGCCGCATGTGCAGGAGTTCTGCCGCTTCATGGAGACGCTCGGCGTGCGCATCGACGGCATCGGCACCTCGCGCCTGACGGTGCATGGCGGCAGCACGCCCGGCGGCGGCGAATTCCGCTTCGCCGAGGATTTCCACGAGATCACCACCTTCCTGGCGCTGGGCGCCATCACCGGCGGCGACGTCGCGGTGCGCAACAGCGCGCCCGAGCAGTTCCCGCTGATCGACCGCACCTTCGCCAAGTTCGGCGTGCAGGTCACGCACCAGGACGGCTGGTCGCGCGCGAGCTGCCCGGACCGGCTCAAGGTGCAGACGCCGTTCACCAGCAATGTGCTGACCAAGGTCGAGGCCGCGCCCTGGCCTTACTTTCCGGTGGACCTGCTGCCCATCTTCATCGCTTTGGGCGTGCGGGCCGAGGGCAATGCGATGTTCTGGAACAAGGTCTACGACGGCGCCCTGGGCTGGACCGGCGAGCTGTCGAAGTTCGGCGCCCATGTGTTCTCGTCCGACCCGCACCGGCTCGTCACCTTCGGCGGCAACCCGCTGACGCCCGCGGTGGTGGAGAGCCCCTACATCATCCGCGTGGCGATCGCGCTGTTCATGGTGGCGGCCAGCATCGACGGCCGCTCCGAGATCCGCAATGCCACGCCGATCCGGCGCGCCCATCCGCGCTTCGTCGAGAACCTGCGCAGCCTCGGCGTGCGGGTGGAGTGGACCAGCGAGGAGTGAGGGCTCAGAGACGGGCGACCTGCAGCCCCAGCCACTCGTGCAGCACCTGGCGCGACGACCACAGGCCCTGCGCCGAGGGCAGCCATTCGAGCAGCGGGCGGCCCTGCGGCGTGATGTAGCCCATGGGCGCGGGCGTGACCTGGAAGCCCGCGCGCTCGAAGGCCTGCAGCGCCCGCGGCATGTGCCAGGCATGGGTCACCAGGGCGATGCGCTCGATGCCTTCTCGCTGCAGCAGGGCTTTCATGTGCGCGGCGTTCTCGGCGGTGTCGCGCGACTGCTCATCGACCCAGCGCAGCGTGACGCCAGAGTCCTGCAGGGCCGTGCGGCGCGCCACCTCGCCCTCGGACGGCGCGGCGGTGCCGGCATTGCCCCAGCCCACGCCGCCGGCAAAGGCCAGCGGCCGCTGCGCCTGCCGCGCCAGCCAGACGCCGTAGCGCAGCCGCGCCGCGCTGGCGCCCGCGAGCTGGGCCTCGCCGTACTCGGGCGCCTCGGGCTCCACGCCGCCGCCGAGCACCACGATGGCCTGCACCGGGCGGGCCGCCAGGCTGGCCGCCGACAGGGGCGCGACCTGCGGCAGCAGCCCCTGCGACAAGAGGATGGCCACGGCGTTACAGCTCAGCAGCCAGAGCAGGACCAGCGAGGCCGCGGCCAGCACCTTGCCAGGCCGCCGGCGCAGCACCAGCAGGCCGAACAGGGCCAAGAGCAGCGGCCCGGCCGGCGGCAGCACCAGGGCGCTGAGCAGGGGCTTGAGTTCGGCGGTTTCCATGTGCTATAAAAAATATAGCATCAAATGACCACCCGACAAGGACATCGGGCCAGAATCATCAATAAAACGCCTGCAAACCGGTTTGCGCCCGGCCCAGGATCAGCGCATGCACGTCGTGCGTGCCCTCGTAGGTGTTGACCGTCTCGAGATTGATCATGTGGCGGATCACGTGGTATTCGTCGTGGATGCCGTTGCCGCCATGCATGTCGCGCGCCATGCGGGCCACGTCCAGCGCCTTGCCGCAGCTGTTGCGCTTGATCAGCGACACCATCTCGGGCGCGGCCCGGCCCTCGTCCATCAGCCGGCCCACGCGCAGGCAGCCCTGCAGGCCCAGCGCGATCTCGGTCTGCATGTCGGCCAGCTTCTTCTGGATCAGCTGGTTCTGCGCCAGCGGGCGGCCGAACTGGGTGCGGTCCAGCGTGTACTGGCGCGCGCGGTGCCAGCAGTCCTCGGCCGCGCCCAGCGCGCCCCAGGCGATGCCGTAGCGCGCCTTGTTGAGGCAGCCGAACGGCCCCTTGAGGCCGGCCACGTTGGGCAGCAGCTGGCTTTCGGGCACGAACACCTCGTCCATCACGATCTCGCCGGTGATGCTGGCGCGCAGGCTCATCTTGCCCTCGATCTTGGGAGCCGAGAGGCCCTTCATGCCCTTCTCGAGGATGAAGCCGCGGATCGCGCTCTGGCCGTCGCCTTCGCCCTCGAGCTTGGCCCAGACCACGAACACGTCGGCAATCGGCGCGTTGGTGATCCACATCTTGGCGCCCCTGAGGAGATGGCCGCCGTCCACCGCCTTGGCGCGCGTGACCATGCCGGCCGGGTCGGAGCCGTGGTTGGGCTCGGTCAGGCCGAAGCAGCCCACCCATTCGCCGGTGGCCAGTTTGGGCAGGTACTTCTGGCGCTGCGCCTCGCTGCCGTACTCGTTGATCGGGTGCATGACCAGCGAACTCTGCACGCTCATGGCGCTGCGGTAGCCGCTGTCCACGCGCTCGACCTCGCGCGCCACCAGGCCGTAGCTCACGTAGTTGAGGCCGGCGCAGCCGTGGCCCTGGATCGTGGAGCCGAGAAAGCCCATGGCGCCGAACTCGTTCATGATCTCGCGGTCGAACGTTTCGTGGCGCGCGGCCATCAGCACCCGGGGCTGCAGCTTTTCCTGGCAGAAGGCGTGCGCCGCCTCCTGGACGGCGCGCTCGTCGTCGCTGAGCTGCTGCGACAGCAGGAACGGGTCTTCCCAGTTGAATGTGGCCTTCATGCGTGGTGTCCTTTCGGTGTCTCTCGGAATGGGGGTTTCGCGTGCGCGTGCCGTATTGTTGGACAGGCAAGGATAGTTGTCTAATATTGAATATCTATCCAACAATACATATTCCGTATCCATGGAATTTCGCCACCTGCGCTACTTCCTGGTGCTGGCCGAGGAGCTGCACTTCGGCCGCGCCGCCCAGCGGCTGGCGATCACCCAGCCTCCGCTGTCGCTGAACATCCAGCAGCTCGAAGCCTCGGTCGGCGCCCAACTGTTCACGCGCAGCAGCAAGGCGGTGCAGCTCACGGCCGCGGGCCGGGCCTTCGTGCCGCAGGCGCGCGGCCTGCTCGACCAGGCGCAGCAGGCCGCGCGCCACGCGCGCGACGTGTCGCAGGGGCTGGCCGGCAGCCTGCAGGTGGGCTTTGCCGGCACCATGCTGTACCGCGGCCTGCCGCAGCTGCTCAAGCGCTTCCAGGCCCGGCATCCGAAGCTGCGGCTCACGCTCAGGGAGCTCAGCTCCAGCGACCAGCTGATCGAGCTGGCCCAGGAGCGGCTGGACCTGGGCTTCGTGCACACCACGCGGGTGCCGCCCGGCCTGTCGCAGATCCTGGTGGCCCGCCAGCCCTTCGTGGCCTGCCTGCCGGCCGGGCACCCGCTGGCGCGCCGGCGCACGCTCTCGCTGCATCAGCTGCAGGGCGAGCCGTTCGCCGTGGTGTCGCGCGCGGTGTCGGCCGACTACCATGAGCGCATCCTGGCCCTGTGCACCGAAGCCGGCTTCGCGCCCGAGATCCGCAGCGAGCTGCGGCACTGGCTCAGCGTGGTGTCGCTGGTCTCGCAGGGGCTGGGCGTGGCGCTGGTGCCGGCCGCGCTGCGGCAGTCGGCGCTGCCGGGGGCGGCCTTCGTGCCGCTGGACGCGGCCACCGGCGTCTACGAAACCTACTGCCTGTGGAAGACCGCGCGCGACCATGCCGCCATGGGTGCCTTCCTCGACGCGGTGCGCTCCGCCGCGAAGCGGCTACAGTCGCCCCATGCCGATTGAAGACTGAAAGGACACCGACATGAGCGAGACGCAAACCATTGTGCTGGGCGGGGGCTGCTTCTGGTGCACCGAGGCCGTGTACGTGGGCGTGCGCGGCGTGACCGACGTGGAAAGCGGCTACTGCAACGGCGCCACCCCGCGGCCCAGCTATGAGCAGGTCTGCGGCGGCGCAACCGGCCATGTGGAAGTGGTCAAGCTCGACTACGACCCGGCCGTCATCAGCCTGCGCGACATCCTCGAGATCTTCTTCGTGATCCACGATCCGACCACGCTCAACCGGCAGGGCAACGATGTCGGCACGCAGTACCGCAGCGGCATCTACACCACCACGCCCGAGCAGAAGCAGGTGGCCGACGACATGATCCGCCAGATGAGCCAGGACAAGCTGTTCGGCCAGCCGATCGTGACCGAGGTGCTGCCGCTCACCAACTACTGGCCGGCCGAGGACTACCACCAGGATTACTTCGCCCATCACCCCAACCAGGGCTACTGTGCCTTCGTGGTCGGCCCCAAGGTCGAAAAATTCCGCAAGACCTTCGCCGCCTTCGTGAAAGATTGAGTCGCTAAACTACCGGGCCACCCTGTCATCGCATGAACCCCTTGCCCTGCCTCCCGAGCCTGCGCGCCGCACGCGCCGCCACCCGCCATCGCCCGGTGGCGGCGGCCGGCGGCCGGCGGCCTGCGCGGGCCGTCGCCTTGCGTGCGCCAGGGGCCGGCGGGGGATTCCACCCGGTGGCGCGGCGCATGAGGACGGCTGAACGCCTGCTGGCGCCCGCGTCGGTTCGCCGCAGGCCGCACCGCGCGCTCTGGCTGTGGGTGTTCTCGGCCCTGCTGCTGGCCCAGACGCTGGGCTTCGTGCACCAGCTTGCCCACCCACACAACGGCCTCGGCGTGGCGGTGTGGAAGCAGCCCGCCGGGCAGCCGGCGGATGCCGGGCGCGCCTGGCTGGAGCGGCTGTTCTCCGGCCACGACCGCGACAGCGCCTGCCGCCTGTACGACCAGGCAGGCCATGCCGATGCGCTGCACAGCGTGCCGGCGCTGGTCGTGCCGGCGGTGCTGTTCGCCCTTGTTCCCATCCTGTCTGCGGGCCAGATCATTGCCCGCACCGCTGCGCCGCTCGAAGCGCGCGGCCCGCCCTCGGTTCGCTGAACTCCCCGAAGCGCTGCCTCCGGCCCCAGGGCCGGGGTGCGGCCGTGTTCACCCGATTCACCGAACCATCATGAAAAAAACCTTTCACCGCGGCGCCGTGGGCGCTGCCGCCCTGGCGCTGGGCAGCGCGGCCGCGCTGGCCCAGACCGCTCCCGACACCGCCGCCGCACCGAGCCTCAAGGAGGTCACCGTCACCGGCAACCCGCTGGGCACGGCCGACCTGATCGCGCCCGCCATCCAGTACTCGGGCACCGGCCTGCTGCTGCGCTCCCAGACCACCTTGGGCGAAACGCTGGACGGCACGCCCGGCGTCAGCAGCACCTACTTCGGGCCCAACGCCAGCCGGCCCGTGATCCGCGGCCTGGACGGCGACCGCATCCGCATCCTGAACAACGGCGGCGGCGCGCTGGACGCCTCCGGCCTGAGCTATGACCACGCCGTGACGGCCGATCCGCTGACCATCGAGCGCGTGGAAGTGCTGCGCGGCCCGGGCGCGCTGCAGTACGGCGGCAGCGCCGTGGGCGGCGCGGTCAACGTGATCGACAACCGCATCCCGCGCGAGCCGCAGTTCGACGCCAAGGGCGGCGTCGCAGGCAAGGCCGACCTCGGCTTTGCCACCGGCAACAGCGAGAAGGGCGGCGGCTTCCTGGTCGAGACCGGCACCGACCGCTATGCGCTGCATGCCGACGTGTTCGACCGCAGCACCAGCGACGTGCGCGTGCCGCTCTCGCTGAGCTGCACCCAGGGCGGCGTGACGAGCTTCGGCAACCGCATCTGCAACTCGGCCAGCAACACGCGCGGCGGCGCCCTGGGCGGCTCGATCTTCTTCGACCAGGGCTACCTGGGCGCGTCCGTCAGCACCTACCGCAACAACTACGGCACGGTGGCCGAGGACGAGGCCACGATCCGCATGCGCTCCAACCGCTATGCGCTGGAAGGCGAGCTGCGCGGCCTGGGGGGCTTCTTCCAGTCGGTCAAGGGGCAGTTCAGCCACACCGACTACCAGCACACCGAGTTCGACGCGGGCGATCCCAAGACCACCTTCAAGAACAAGGGCGACGAGCTGCGCATCGAGGCGCGCCAGGCGAAGTTTGGCCAGCTCGAAGGCATGATCGGCCTGCAGGTCGACAACACCAACTTCTCGGCCGACGGCGCCGAGGCTTTCGCGCCGTACAGCCGCACCCGCCAGACCGCGTTGTTCGCCTATGAGGAGCTGGGCCTGTCCTGGGGCCGCCTGAGCTTCGGCACGCGGGTGGAGCGGGTCTCGGTGAGCTCCGCGGGCAACCCCGACATCGCGCGCTTCTTCGTCGGCAGCCGCGATTTCACGCCCGTGAGCTACGCGCTCGGCGCCCTGGTCAACCTGAGCAGAGGCTGGCAGGCCACCTCCAACCTGGCCTACACCGAGCGCGCGCCCAAGGACTACGAGCTGTTTGCCAACGGCCCGCACGGCGCCACCGGCACCTACGAAGTGGGCAACCCGGCGTTCGACAAGGAGCGTTCGGTCAACCTGGATGCCGGCGTCAAGTGGAAGAGCGGGGCCGACAGCTTTGCGCTCAGCGCCTTCGTCAACAACTTCAAGAACTACATCTCGCTGGAGTCCACCGGCAACACCCGCGACACGGCCGGCAACGGCGCTGGCGGCGTGGGCGTCACCGACTGCGGCGACGGCACCTCGGTGCAGTCGGGCTGCACGGCCGGCGTGCTGCCCGAGTACGCCTACCAGCAGGTGCGCGCGCGCTTCACCGGGCTGGAGGCCAGCGGCACCAAGCGCCTGCTCGACGGGGCCTCCACGCTCGACCTGGAGCTGCGTGGCGACCTGGTGCGCGCCACCAACCTCGACACCAACCAGCCGCTGCCGCGCATCGCGCCTCAGCGCGTCGGCGCCACGCTGATCTGGGGCCAGGGGCCGTGGGGCGCGCGGCTGGGCTTCAACCATGCGGCGCGCCAGGACCGCGTGCCCACGGGCCAGTTGCCGACCGACGGCTACACGCTGTGGAACGCGGCCCTGACCTACCGCATGAAGGCCGGCGTCTCCAACCTGCTGTGGTATGCGCGGCTCGACAACATCGGCAACCAGCTCGCCTATTCGGCCACCTCCATCCTCACGCAGACCGTGCCGGGGCGCGCGCCGCTGCCGGGGCGCAGCCTGAAGGTGGGCCTGCAGGCCAGCTTCTAGGGGCTCTTCCCCTGCCGCCGCGCGGGCTGCGCGGCGGCCCGCGGTTCACGCCCGGCGCGGTATCCTCGGCCGCAGAAAGAACCTCGCGTGAACCACCCCGTCCTCTCCTCCCTGCTGCCCGTCGTTCTCCTCATTGCTATCGGTTTCATAGCAGGCCAGCGCCAATGGATCAGGACTTCCGCGGTCAAGGACCTGTCCAACCTGGTGTTCGTGGTGCTGGCGCCGGCCCTGCTGTTCCGCACCATGAGCACGGTGCACGTGGAGCAGCTCGATTTCAAGCCGGTGACGGCCTACTTCGTGGCGGCCGGGCTGATCTTCTTCGGCACCCTGGTCCTGCGCGGCTTCAGCCGCACCGCGGCGGTGCTGGCGCTGGCCAGTACCTTCAGCAACACCGTGATGATCGGCATTCCGCTGATCGGCTTCGCCTACGGCGATGCCGGGCTGGTGACCCTGTTCACGCTGATCTCGCTGCACTCGCTGGTGATGCTGACCCTGGCCACGGTGGTGCTGGAGCTGGCGGTGATGCGCGAAAGCGCCGCCGACGGCCAGCGCGCCCAGCGCCACATGGCCGCCACCGTGGCGCTGGCCGTGCGCAATGCGATCTTCCATCCGGTGCCGCTGCCCATCCTCGCGGGGCTGCTGTTCGCGCAGACCGGCCTCGTGCTGCCGGCCGCGGTGGACCGGCCGCTGCAGCTCCTGGGCACGGCGTTTGGCCCGCTGGCCCTGGTGCTGGTCGGGGTCACGCTGGCCCAGACGGCGGTGGGCACCCATGTGCGAGGTGCGCTGGCGCTGGCCGCGGCCAAGAATCTGCTGCACCCGCTGCTGGTGGCGCTGCTCGGCTGGGCGCTGGGCCTGGGCGGCCTGCCGTTCGCCGTGATGATCGTGGCCGCCTCGCTGCCGATCGGCGCCAATGTGTTCCTGTTCTCGCAGCGCTACGCGGTGGCCGAAGACCTGGTGACCGCCGGCGTGGCGATGTCCACCGTGCTGGCGCTGGCCACGGTGTCGCTGGTCATGGCGCTGGCGGGGCGGCTGGGCTGAGGCCCTGGGCATGGCGGCGTGATCCGCCGCAAAATAGGGGGAATCCTTCAAGGAGTGCGCCATGAAAACTGCCTTGCGCTGCTGGCGTCTGTGCCTGTTCCTGCTGCTGTCCGGCCTGCTGCTGCCGCTGCGGGCGCAGACCGCGCCGCAGGTGGTCGACATCCCGACCCGCCCCGGCGTGACGCAGCGCTTCGTCTACCTCACGCCGGGCCAGCCGCGCGCCGCGGTGATCCTGCTGGCGGGCGGCCATGGCGGGCTGCAGATCTTTCCCAACGGCAGCTTCAAGTGGGGCGAGGGCAACTTCCTGGTGCGCACGCGCGCGCTGTTCGAGCAGCAGGGCCTGGCTGTGGCGGTGGTGGACGCGCCTTCGGACCGGCAGACCGCGCCCTTCCTCAGCGGCTTTCGCCAGACGCCCGAGCATGTAGCCGACCTCAAAGCCGTGATCGCCTGGCTGCGCGTGAAGACCGGCGTGCCGGTCTGGCTGGTGGGCACCAGCCGCGGCACCCAGTCGGCGGCCTGGGCCGCCACCCAGCTGCCGCGCGCCGACGGCGGGCCGGACGGCCTGGTGCTGACCTCCACCATCCTGACCGACCCGCACGGCCGCGCCGTGCCAGCCATGCCGCTGGAGCGCGTGGCCGTGCCGGTGCTGGTGGTGCACCACCAGCAGGATGGCTGCGCGCTGTGCGCCTTCAGCGAGATGCCGCGCCTGATGGACAAGCTCACGGGCACGCCGCGCAAGGAGCTGATCGCGGTCAGCGGCGGCACCAGCCAGGGCGACCCGTGCGAGGCCCGGGCCTACCATGGCTACAACGGGGTGGAGGCCGAGGTGGTGGGCCGCATAGCGGCCTGGATCACAGCGCCTTGAGCGGGCGCGGGAGCACCTGGGCGGCTCAGGGCGCCAGCCGCTCGCGCTGCCAGCCGCCGCCCTCTTCGGCGCGGTAGCGCAGCCGGTCGTGCAGCCGGCTCTTGCGGCCCTGCCAGAACTCCCAGGTGTCGGGCACCAGCCGCAGGCCGCCCCAGTGCGGCGGGCGCGGCGGGTTCAGCAGGTACTGCGCGGCGTACTTCGCCGCATTGGCGACTAGCACGCTGCGCCCGGCGATCACCTGGCTTTGCGGGCTGGCCCAGGCGCCGATGCGCGAGTCGAGCGGGCGGCTCTTGAAGTAGGCGTCGCTCTCGGCCTCGTCCACTTTCTGCACCCGGCCCTCGATGCGCACCACGCGCTCGAGTTCGACCCAGTGGAACTGCAGCGCGGCGAAGGGGTTGCCCGCGAGTTCGCGGCCCTTGCGGCTGTCGTAATTGGTGTACCAGACGATGCCGCGCGCGTCATAGCCCTTGATCAGCACGATGCGCGTGCTCGGGCGCAGGTTGCCGGCCACGGTGGCCAGCGTCATGGCGTTGGGCTCGGGCACCTCGGCGCGGATGGCTTCGTTGAGCCACTGGTCGAATTGCTGCAGCGGGTCGGCGTGCGAGGCGTCCTCGCTGAGTTCGGCCCGTTCGTAGCTCTTGCGCAGGTCGGCGATGTTCGTGCTCATGGCGCCATTGTAGGAAGCCGGGCGGTGAGGAAGTCGAGGAACACGCGGGTCTTCACCGGCAGGTGGGCGCGCTGCGGGTAGTAGGCGTAGAAGCCGGGGAAGGCGGCGCTGCAGTCGGCCAGCACCTCCACCAGCTCGCCCGAACGGAACACCGGCGCCAGCGACTCGGCCCAGCCGATGATGAGGCCCACGCCCGCGATCGCCGCGTTCAGCCCGGCTTCCCAGTGGTTGACCACCAGCGGGCCGCGCACCGCCAGCTCGGTCAGTGCCTCGCCGTCCATGAACTCCCATTTGTAGAGCGCGCCGCTGCTGCGCATGCGGTAGTTGATGCAGCGGTGCCGGGCCAGATCCTGCGGGCGCCGCGGCGTGCCGTGCGCGCGCAGGTAGGCCGGCGAGGCGGCGCAGCGCAGGCGGAACTCGGGCGTCAGGCGCAGCGCGATCATGTCGCGCTCCACGGCCTCGCCGATGCGGATGCCGAGGTCGAAGCCCTCGCGCACGATGTCGACCAGGCCGTCGTCATAGGCCAGCTCCAGCCCGATGTGCGGATGCGCGGCGAAGAAGCCGGCCAGCAGCGGCTCGATCAGGAAGCGGCCGGCCGAGTAGCCCAGCGTCACGCGCAGCGTGCCGCCCTCCACGCCAGCGCTGGACTGCAGGTCCTCGGTCGCGCCCTTGAGGCTGGCCAATGCCGGCGCCACGCGCTCGAGGTAGGCCCGGCCGGCCTCGGTGAGGTTGAGGCTGCGCGTGGTGCGCTCGAACAGGCGCACGCCGAGCCGCGTTTCCAGCTTCTTGATGGTTTGCGACAGCGCGGCCGGCGTCACGCCCAGCGCGTGCGCGCCCTGGGTCAGGCTGCGGCTCGCGGCCACCTGCTCGAAGGCGGTGAGCGAGGCCAGGATTTCGGGTTTCATCCGTGGATTCTTAAGCAAAAGTTGATAGCTCAGATAGGTTTTGGGTATTTCCTTTTGAAAAAGGCAGGCGCACACTGCGCCCCTCCAGCCCCACCAGGAGCCTCTTCCATGGCCGTGAACCTCACCCTCAATGGCAAAGCCACGTCGATCGACGTCGATCCCGCCACCCCCATCCTCTGGACGCTGCGCGACACGCTGGGCCTGACCGGCACCAAGTTCGGCTGCGGCCAGGCGCTGTGCGGCGCCTGCACCGTGCACCTGAACGGCTCGCCGATCCGCTCCTGCGTGACGCCGGTGGCCGCCGCGGCCGGCCAGAAGCTCACCACCATCGAGGCCCTGGCCGACGACAAGGTGGGCCGCGCGGTGGAGGACGCCTGGGTGCGCCACGACGTGGCCCAGTGCGGCTACTGCCAGAGCGGCCAGGTGATGAGCGCGACCGCGCTGCTGATGGGCAACCGCCAGCCGAGCGATGCCGACATCGACGCCGCCATGGCCGGCAACATCTGCCGCTGCGGCACCTATGTGCGCATCCGCGCCGCCATCCACGACGCGGCCCATGCGCTGGCCTGAAGGAGATTTGCCATGCATGTCGATCCCATTGTGATGAATTCCATGCCAAAAGGGCTCAAGGTCCTGGTGCAGCGGTCATTGGGTGCTCCTGAAACGATAGCAAACGAAGGCCTGCCGCGACGCAGCTTCCTCAAGCTCGCCACGGCCTCGGGCTTCGCGCTTGGCGCCTTCCCGTTGGCCGCGATGGCGCAGGGCGGCGCAGCCGGCGCCGCGGCCTCGGGCCTCAAGCCCACGCAGCAGCCCGCCGCCTTCGTGCGCATCGACCGCGACGGCACCGTGACGGTGACGATCAACCGGCTCGATTTCGGCCAGGGTGTGCAGACCGGCTTGCCGATGATCCTGGCCGAAGAGCTCGACGCCGATTGGTCCAAGGTGCGCAGCGTGCACGGCAACGCCGACCCGGCCTATGTGGACCCGGCATCCGGCCTGCACATCACGGGCGGCTCGGGCTCGATCAAGAACTCCTACCTCCAGTACCGCGAACTCGGCGCCCGCACCCGCGCCATGCTGGTGGCCGCGGCCGCCGCGCAGTGGAACGTGGCGCCCGCCACGCTGCGCACCCAGGCCGGTGCGGTGGTGGGCCCCGGCGGCAAGAAGCTCGGCTACGGCGAGCTGGCCGACGCGGCGATGCGGCTGCCGGTGCCCGAGAGCGTGGTGCTCAAGGACCCGAAGCAGTTCCGCCTGATCGGCCAGCCCACCGGGCGGCTGGACGCGCGCGCCAAATCGAGCGGCGGCCAGGGCTACGGCATCGACGTGCGCCTGCCCGGCATGCTCACTGCCGTGGTGGCGCACCCGCCGGTGTTCGCGGGCCGCGTCAAGTCGCTCGACGATGCCGCGGCCAAGGCGGTGAAGGGCGTGCGCGCCGTGCTGCGCGTGCCGCTGGACCGTGGCGGCGAAGGCGTGGCCGTGGTGGCCGACGGCTACTGGCCGGCCAAGCTCGGCCGCGAGGCGCTCAAGGTCGAGTGGGACACGGCGGCGGTGGAGAAGGCCGACAGCGCCCGGCTGCTGGCCAGCTACCGCGAGCTGGCGCAGAAGACCGGCGCCGTGAAGTACGACGCCGACATGGCGAAGCTGGCCGGCGCGCCGAAGAAGATCAGCGCCGAGTTCGTGTTCCCCTACCTGGCCCATGCGCCGATGGAGCCGCTGAACTGCACCGTGCGCCTGAGCGGCGAAGGCGCGGCGGCCCAGGCCGATCTCTGGATGGGCACGCAGATGCCGGGGCTCGACGCGGCCGCCGCGGCGCGCGTGCTCGGCGTGGCGCCGCAGAACGTGAGCGTCCACACCCAGATGGCGGGCGGCGGCTTCGGCCGGCGCGCGATTCCGAGCAGCGACTACGTGGCCGAGGCCTGCGCCGTGGCCCGCGCCGCGCGCTCGGCGGGGCTCGCGGCGCCGGTGCGCACGCTGTGGAGCCGCGAGGACGACATCCGGGGCGGCTACTACCGCCCGATGCACGTGCACCGCGCCGAGATCGGCTTCGACGAGCAGGGCCGGATCCTGGCTTGGGAGCATGTGATCGTGGGCCAGTCCATCCTCAAGGGCTCGCCGTTCGAGCCCTTCATGGTCAAGAACGGCATCGACGGCACGATGGTCGAGGGCATGAGGGAGCCGTATGAGATCCCGATGAAGCTCTCGGTGCACCATCCTCAGGTCAACGTGCCGGTGCTCTGGTGGCGCAGCGTGGGCTCCACCCACACGGCCTATGTGATGGAGACGCTGATCGACGAGATCGCGCGCAGCACCGGCCAGGACCCGGTGGCCTACCGGCTGCGGCTGATCGGTGAGGGCCACCCGCGCCACAAGGCCGCGCTGCAGCTCGCGGTGGACAAGTCCGGTTACGGCAAACGCACGCTGGCTGCCGGCCGGGCCTGGGGGGTGGCGGTGCACGAGTCGTTCAACACCGTGGTGGCCTACGTGGTCGAGGCCTCGGTGCAGGACGGCGTGCCCAAACTGCATGCCGTGACGGCCGGCGTGCACTGCAACCTCGCGGTCAACCCGCGCAGCGTCGAGGCCCAGGTGCAGGGCGCGGCACTGATGGGCCTGGCCACCTGCCTGCCCGGCGCGGCCATCACGCTCAAGGATGGCGTGGTCGAGCAGAGCAACTTCGGCGACTACGTGGTGCCGCGCATCACCGACATGCCCGCGATGGCGGTGCACCTCGTGCCCAGCGCCGACGCGCCCACCGGCATGGGCGAGCCCGGCCTGCCGCCGCTGGCGCCGGCATTCGCCAACGCGGTGGCGCGGCTGACGGGCAAGACGCCGCGCGAGCTGCCGTTCAAGCTGGCCTGAACGCCCGCCTGGTCCAACGCCGGGCGCGGCGGCGACGCAGTTGTATCAATTTGCGAAAAGCAGGGTGAAATCAGGGTTTACCCCATGATTTTTTGCGGCCTTGAGCATAGGCTGCAACAGGGCGCCGCGCCTGCGGCTGCCCGCCCCACGTTCCCAAGGAGACAACAACATGAGCGTGAAATTCACCCTGAATGGCAAGGCGGTGTCCGCCGCTGCCGAGCCCGACACCCCGCTGCTGTGGGTCGTCCGCGACGAGCTGGGCCTGACCGGCACCAAGTTCGGCTGCGGCATGGCGCTGTGCGGCGCCTGCACCGTGCACCTGAACGGGCAGCCCGTGCGCTCGTGCCAGACGCCGCTGTCGGCCGTGGCCGGCGCCAAGGTCGCCACCATCGAAAGCCTGTCACGCAACAACACCCACCCGCTGCAGGTGGCCTGGATCAAGCACGACGTGCCGCAGTGCGGCTACTGCCAGTCGGGCCAGCTCATGAGCGCCGCCGCGCTGCTGGCCGGCAACAAGAACCCGAGCGATGCCGACATCGACGCCGCCATGAGCGGCAACCTCTGCCGCTGTGGCACCTATCCGCGCATCAAGGCCGCCATCAAGGATGCGGCCGCCTCGATGCGCAAGGCCTGAGGAGCACCGCCATGACCACCGTTGCACAGACTTCGCGCCGCGATTTCCTCAAGACCTCGGCCGCCACGGGCACCGGCCTGCTGCTGGGCGTTTCGCTGTCCCTGCCCGGCGGCGATGCGCAGGCCGCCGGCATGCTCTACACGCCCAATGCCTGGGTCCACATCGCCGACGACAACACCATCACGCTGCTGTCGGCGCGCTCCGAGATGGGGCAGGGCGTCTACACCTCGATGCCGATGCTGATCGCCGAGGAACTCAACGTCGACATCCATCGCATCAAGGTGGCGATCGCGCCGCCGAATGCCAAGGTCTATGGCAACGCGCTGCTCGGCGGCCCGCAGCTCACCGGCGGTTCGACCTCGGTGCGCGACGGCTGGGAGAAGCTGCGCGTGGCCGGCGCCCAGGTGCGCGAGATGCTGGTGGCCGCCGCGGCCGAGAGGTGGAAGGTCGATGCCTCGCAGCTCAAGGCCCAGAACGGCATGGTCACCGGCCCCGGCGGCAGGAAGGCCACTTACGGCCAGCTGGCCGAAGCGGCCTCGAAGCTGCCCGTGCCCAAGGACGTGAAGCTCAAGGACCCGGGCGAGTTCACCATCGTGGGCAAGCCCACGCGGCGCCTGGACACGCCGGCCAAGACCAACGGCACGGCCGAGTTCGGCATCGACGTCAAGCTGCCGGGCATGGTCTACGCCTCGCTCGAGCAGTGCCCGGTGATCGGCGGCAAGGTCAAGCGCTATGACGCAAGCAAGGCCAAGGGCCTGCCCGGCGTGATCGACGTGGTGCAGATCCCCGATGGCGTGGCCGTGGTGGCCAACAGCTACTGGCGCGCCAAGAAGGCGCGCGAGGCGCTGGTGGTCGAGTGGGACGAAGGCCCGGGCGCGGCCATCGACAACGCCAGCATGCTGGCCGGCATCCGCGCCGCCACCGACAAGCCGCTGCCGCTCAAGGCCGTGGGCGATGCCGATGCGGTGATCAAGAACGCTGCCAAGGTGCTGCGGGCCGAGTACGTGTCGCCGCTGCTGGCGCACGCCACCATGGAGCCGATGAACTTCACCGCGCACTACGACAACGGCAAGGTCGCGCTGATCGGCCCCACGCAATGGCAGGACGGCGCGCAGGGCGCGGTGGCCAAGGCGCTGGACATCAAGCCCGAGGACATCACGCTGCGGACCACCTTCCTCGGCGGCGGCTTCGGCCGGCGCATCGACCTCGACTTCATCGTGCAGGCCGCGCAGATCTCCAAGGCCGTCAACAAGCCGGTCAAGCTGATCTGGTCGCGCGAGGACGACATGACGCACGACTTCTACCGCCCGATGGCGGTGCACCAGCTCGCCGCGGCCGTGGGGCCGGACGGCAAGCCCACGGCCATGACCTTCCGCATGGTGTCGCAGTCGGTCACCGGCCGCGTGTTCGGCCTGCCCGGCGAGGTGCAGGACCCGCTGATGACCGAGGCCGCGCTCGCGCCCTACGAGATCCCCGCCACGCGGCACGAGATCGTCAAGCACGACAGCGGCCTGCGCGTGGGCTACTGGCGCTCGGTCAGCCATGCGCTCAACGCCTTCGCCAACGAAGGCTTCATCGACGAGCTGGCCGCCGCCGCCGGGCAGGACCCGTACGCCTATCGCATGTCCCTGCTGCAGAACCAGCCGCGCTTCGCCAATGTGCTGAAAATGGCGGCCGACAAGGCCGGCTGGGCCACGCCGCCGGCGGCCGGCCGCACGCGCGGCATCGCACTGATGGAGGGCTACGACACCTACATGGCGCAGGTGGCCGAGATCTCGCTCAAGGACGGCCAGATCCAGGTGCACAAGGTGACGGTGGTGGCCGACCTCGGGCGCATGGTCAACCCCGACACGGTGCTCGCGCAGATCCAGTCGAGCGTCAACTTCGGCCTGTCGGCGGCGCTGTACGGCGACATCACGCTGGACAAGGGCCGCGTGCAGCAGACCAACTTCCACAACTACGTCGTGGTGCGCATGAACGAGGCGCCGCAGATCGACGTGACGCTGGTGCCCAGCACCGAGAAGCCCGGTGGCATCGGCGAGCCGGCCACCGCGCTAGTGGCGCCGGCCGTGGCCAATGCGCTGTTCGCGGCCACCGGCAAGCGCCTGCGCCGGCTGCCGCTGACGCCCGACGCGATCAAACAGGCCTGATGCCCGCGCCGCCGGTCGTCATCGTCCTTGCGTCCGGCCGCGGCGAGCGCTTCGCCGCCTCGGGCGGCACCGTGCACAAGCTGCGGGCGCTGCTGGCCGGCCGGCCGGTGCTCGAGCACACGCTGGACGCCGTGCGCGCCAGCGGCCTGCCCTGGCACCTGGAGGATGCGGGCCACCCGGGCATGGGCGACTCGATCGCCGCGGCCGTGCGCGCCACCCAGGGCGCCGCCGGCTGGCTGGTGCTGCCCGGCGACCTGCCGCTGATCCAGGCCGCGAGCCTGCGCCAGGTGGCGGCTGCGCTGGCGCGGCAGCCGGTGGTGGTGCCGCACCATGGCGGCGAGCGCGGCCATCCGGTGGGGTTTGCGGCCGTGTGCCGCGAAGCCTTGCTCGGTTTGAAGGGAAATCAGGGCGCTGTCCACATCGTGCGGTCATACGCTGCTATGAATTCAATAGCAGACATCGAGCTCGGCGACATCGGCTGCGTGACCGACATCGACACCGTGGCCGATCTGGCGCGCGCCCAGGCGCTGCTGGACGCGCGTGCTGCGGCCGCCGGACTCAGGACTTGACGATCAGCCCGCAGGCGATGCGCGCGCCCGAGTTGCCGGTGGGCTGCGTCTTGTAGTCGTCCGGGTCCTTGTGCACGATCACGGCGCGGCCCACGATGCTGGTGGGGCCGTCGGCCACCGTCACGCCCATCAGGTGAAAGTCCGCCACCGCCTTGCCCGAGGCATCGGCCTGCAGCGAGGGCATGTCGCCGCCGTGGTGGGCGGCATTCTGCGGGCCGTGCGGGGTGTTCGCGGGGTTGTAGTGGCCGCCCGCGCTCATGGCATCGGGCGCCGAACAGTCGCCCTTGTCATGGATGTGGAAGCCGTGCTGCTGGCCGGGCGCCAGGCCCGTCACTTCGGCGTGCACCATCACATGGTCGCCATGCTGCACGAAGCGCACCGTGCCGCCGGCCGTGGAGCCGCTGCGCGCCTGCAACTGGCTGGTGGCCGCGGGGCCGCCGGCCTGCATGCCGGAGCCCGCGCAGCCGGCGGCCAGCAGGGCGATGGCCAGCGCGGCCACCAGGGTGGGAGAAAGGGGTTTCATGGTGCGCCTCCTCTGGGGGTTGGGGAACGGTGCGGCCATTACAAGCCGCTGCGCGGCGGCTGTCTGCCCGGGGCAACCCGCAGATCGCCGTCGGCATGCGAGAGCAGGCGCTGCAGGGCGTGGTCGTGGATGCCGTGGCGGCGCAGGCTGTCGAAGGTCTGGCGCGCATAGTCGAGCGTGGTGCCGAAGCGGCCGCACGAATCCGAGAAGATCTGCCGGTAGTGCGCCGCGTCGAGCTCGCCGGTGTAGCTCGGGCTGCGGCGCGACAGCGTGAAGGCCAGCGCGCGCACCGGCCCGCGCGCCGTCTGGCAGGGCAGCCAGCGCGGGTCGTACACGGCGGTGACCATCTCGCGCAGCCACAGCCGGGCCATCACGTCGGCCGCGTCGCGCCGCGGCACGCGGAACACCATGCCGGTGCAACTGCCGCCCGAGAGCAGGGCGAACACGAGGCCCGGGCATTCGGGCGTGCCGCGGTTGATGCGGCTCCACATCTTGAGCGCGCGGTGCCAGCCGTGCACGCGGGCCAGGCGGTGCTCGGTGTGGTCGAACTCCGGCCGCCAGATCAGCGAGGCGTAGCCGAACACCCACAGGTCGCCGCGCCCGCCCCACTCGCGCAGGCTCTGCGCCAGCATCGGGGCCGGATCGCGAAGGGGGAGGAGCGGAGGTGCCATGCCGTTGCTACTTTACAATCGCCGCAGTTTTCAGGAGTTCAAAGATATGCTTTCCCAGGATGATGACAGCACCGGCATTGCGCTGGGCGTGGTGTTCGGCGTGATCGCGCTGGTGATCGGCCTCGTGATCGGCGTGGCGGTCTACCAGACCCGCATCGCCGGCGAAGCCAAGGCGGTGCCGGTGGTCGTGGAAATCGACGCGGCCAGCGTCAAGGTCGAGAACGGCGTCGTCAAGTTCTACTTTGCCACGGCGCGGGCCGAGCTGGCCCCCGGCGCCAACGAAGCCCTGGCCGAAGTGGTGAAGTCGGTGGCCGAAGGCCGCCGGGCCGTGGTCAGCGGCTTCCACGACGCCACCGGCGACGCCGCGAAGAACGAGGAGCTGTCCAAGCAGCGCGCGCTGGCCGTGCGCGAGGCGCTCAAGGGCCTGGGCGTGGCCGAGGACAAGGTCGAGCTGCGCAAGCCCGAACTGCTGACCGGCACCGGCAGCAATGCCGAGGCGCGCCGCGTCGAGGTGATCGTGGTGCAGTAAGGCGCTGCTCTATGCGCAGGAAAGGCCCGGCTTGCCCGGGCCTTTTTGTTTTCGTACCCAGCCTGTAACCTTGCGGGGCTGTCGGACGCCGGTTCGGCGTTACGATAGGGTTTGTAATTTAGTTACCACTCCCGATGAAACTCCACCCCACCGTCGACGCCGTGACGCGTCGCATCCGCGAGCGCAGCGCCCCGGCGCGCGCGGACTACCTGCAACGCCTGGACGCCGCCGCGGCGCGCGGGCGCGGCGCCGACCGCATGGGCTGCGCCAACGTGGCCCATGCTTTCGCGGGCCTGCCGGCCAGCGACAAGTTCAAGGTGGTGACCGAGCGCGCGCCCAACATCGGCATCGTCAACGCCTACAACGACATGCTCTCGGCGCACACGCCGCTGGGCGCCTATCCCGAACTGATCAAGGCCGAGGCGCGGCGCCACGGCGCCACGGCCCAGGTGGCCGGCGGCGTGCCGGCCATGTGCGACGGCGTGACCCAGGGCACGCCCGGCATGGAGCTGAGCCTGTTCAGCCGCGACGTGATCGCGATGGCCACGGCGGTGGCGCTGTCGCACGACATGTTCGACGCCGCGCTGATGCTGGGGGTGTGCGACAAGATCGTGCCGGGCCTGCTGATCGGCGCGCTGCACTTCGGCCACCTGCCCACGGTGTTCGTGCCCGCGGGGCCGATGCCCAGCGGCCTGTCCAACAACGAGAAGGCCAAGGTGCGCGAGCAGGCGGCGCAGGGGCTGGTCGGGCGCGAGGCGCTGCTGGCGGCCGAGTCGGCGGCCTACCATGCGCCGGGCACCTGCACCTTCTACGGCACGGCCAACAGCAACCAGATGCTGCTCGAAGCCATGGGCCTGCATGTGCCGGGCACGGCCTTCGTGGCGCCGGGCGGGCCCCTGCGCGAGGCGCTCACGCGCGAGGCCGCGCGCACGGCGCTGGGCATCACCCGGGCGCAGCGCTTCGCGCCGATCGGCCGGGTGGTGGACGAACGCGCCATCGTCAACGCGCTGGTGGCGCTGCTGGCCACGGGCGGCTCGACCAACCACCTGATCCACTGGGTGGCAGTCGCGCGCTCGGCCGGCATCACGATCGACTGGGACGACTTCGCCGCGCTGTCGGACGTGGTGCCGCTGCTGTCGCGCGTCTACCCCAATGGCAGCGCCGACGTGAACCAGTTCCAGGCCGCGGGCGGCACCGGCTTCGTGATCCGCGAGCTGCTCGATGCCGGCCTGATGCACGAGGACGTGCTGACCGTGCGCACGGGCGGCCTGCGCGAGTACACGCGCGAGCCGGCGCTCGAGGGCGAGGCCTTGCGCTGGCATGACGCCGGCGCCTCGAAGGACGAATCCATCGTGCGGCCTGCCGGGCGGCCGTTCAGCGCCACCGGCGGCCTGAGGCTGCTGCAGGGCAACCTGGGGCGCAGCGTGATCAAGGTGTCGGCCATTCCGGACGACCGGCACGTCATCGAGGCGCCGGCCCGGGTGTTCGATTCGCAGGAGGCGCTGCACCAGGCCTTCAAGGCCGGCGAGCTCGAACGCGACGTGGTCTGCGTGGTGCGCTGGCAGGGGCCGCAGGCCAATGGCATGCCCGAACTGCACAAGCTCACGCCGCCGCTGGCGGTGCTGCAGGGCAAGGGTTTCAAGGTGGCCCTGGTGACCGATGGCCGCATGAGCGGCGCCTCGGGCAAGGTGCCGGCCGCCATTCATGTGCTGCCCGAAGCCGCGGCTGGCGGTCCGCTGGCCCGGGTGTGCGATGGCGACGTGGTGCGGCTCGATGCGGTGGCCGGCACGCTGGACGTGCTGCTGCCTACGGGCGAGTGGGAAGCCCGCGCCGCCGTGCCCATGCCCGAGGTCCTGCGCGCCGCCAACGGCGCGGGCCTGGGACGCGAACTGTTTGCCGGCATGCGCCGCCAGGCGCTGACGGCCGAGGAAGGAGCCTGCACATGGCTGTGAATGAACGACCCGGCAGCGGGCTGAGTGCCCTGGACGTGATGCGGGACGCGCCGGTGCTCCCGGTCATCGTGCTGCACGCGGTGGAACACGCCGTGCCGCTGGCGCGCGCGCTGGTGGCCGGCGGCATCCGCATGCTCGAGGTCACGCTGCGCACGCCGGTGGCGCTGGCCTGCATCGAAGCCATTGCCAGGGACGTGCCGCAGGCCGTGATCGGCGCGGGCACGGTGCGCAGCGCGGCCGATGCGCAGGCGGCTTCGCTGGCCGGCGCGCGCTTTGCCGTCAGCCCCGGCTACACCCATGCCGTGGGCCGGGCCTGCCACGAGCTGGGCCTGCCGCTGCTGCCCGGCGTGGCCACCGGCAGCGAGATCATGGCGGCGCAGGAAGACGGCTACACCGAGCTCAAGTTCTTTCCTGCGATGCAGGCCGGCGGCCTGGCCATGCTCAAGGCCTGGGGCGGCCCGTTCGGCGACGTCACGTTCTGCCCCACGGGTGGCATCCATGCGGGCAACGCGGCCGAGTTTCTTGCGCTATCGAACGTGGCCTGCGTGGGCGGTTCGTGGATCGTGCCGACCGACGCGATCCGCGAAGGCGACTGGGCTCGCATCGAGCAACTGGCACGCGCCGCGAGCCAACTGCCGCGCTGACCCTGCGCGCCGGGCCGCTGATCAGCCGGCAATGAGCTTCTCCACCGTGCGCAGATTGCGCGTGGTGGTGCTCGACTTGTAGCGGGTTTTCGCCAGCAATTTGGCGACGGGGGTGTCGGTGCTCTCGCCGCGCGGGCATTCCCAATAGAGCACGCCCTTGCCGCGTTTCAGGCGCTCGAGCCTGGCATCGACAGCGCCGGCCTTCTCGATGATCTCGTCGAGCATGGTGGCGTCGGAGCCAAACACCAGGTAAGGATGCCGCTCTTCGTCGATGCGTTCGAAGGGGTAGCCCGCAGCCATGTCGGCCACGGTCTTCTGTGTGAGCAGCACGATCCAGGCGTCGTAGCCGAAGCGCTTGCACAGGGCCTGCTCGATGCGGGTGCGCAGGGTGCTCGCATCGCTTTCGTCGGTGTCGAACAGCACATTGCCGCTGGCGAGCACGGTGCGCACCGCGCCGAAGCCCAGTTCGACGAAGAGCGCCTTGAGGTCGGCGCTCTTGACCGCGATGCCGTTGACGTTCACGCCGCGCAGCAGCGCGACATGGCGGGTCAGGGCCTGCTTCTTCGTGCTCGTCATGAGGCCGTCTTGCCGAGGTTCAGCGGAGGCCGCCGCCAGCAGCGCCCTCCGCGCGCTGGATCAGCTCGATCTTGTAGCCGTCCGGGTCGGTCACGAAGGCAATGACGGTCGTGCCGCCCTTGACCGGGCCGGCCTCGCGCGTGACGTTGCCGCCGGCTGCCTTGATTTTCTCGCAAGCCGCGTACACGTCGGGCACGCCGAGCGCGATGTGGCCGTACGCGGTGCCCAGCTCGTAGCTCTCGGTGCCCCAGTTGTAGGTCAGCTCGATCTCGGCATGGTCCGGGTTGTTGCCGTAGCCGACGAAAGCCAGCGAGTACTTGTACTCGGGGTTCTCGGAGGTGCGCAGCAGCTTCATGCCGAGTACCTGGGTGTAGAAGTCGATGGAGCGCTGGAAGTTGCCAACGCGCAGCATGGTGTGGAGGATTCGCATGGTGCCCATTATCGGCGGCGGCACCGTTCGATGCCGGTCGCGGGGTGTTGCCGAACCCCTGCCGTCCGCGGCCCCGCCGCCGGCTCTGCGGGGTGCGGCGCGGTCACGCTCCGGTGCCGGCCGGAGCCTTCGGCAGATCGAACACCAGGCAGGTCGTCGTTGCGTGCGCATACAGCGTGCCGTCGGGCCCGTAGAGCCGGGCCTCGGCGGTGGCGAGCTGGCGGCCGCAGTGGATCACCTTGCCCTCGGCGCGCACGCGCGGCGCCTTGGGGCCGATGGCCTTGACCAGGTTCACGCCCAGTTCCGCCGTGGTGTAGCCGCGGCCCGCGGGCATCAGGGTGTGGACGGCGCAGCCGAGCGCCGAGTCGAGCAGGGTGGCATACCAGCCGCCATGGACGCCGCCCATGGGGTTGAGGTGCGCGGGCCCCGGCGTGCCCTGGAACAACGCCCGGCCTTCGCCGACTTCCATCAGCTGGAAGTCCAGCGTCCTGGCGATCGGCGGGTAGGGCAGTTCGCCGCGCAGCATGGCCTGCATCATCTCCAGCCCGGTCTTGCCGGCCAACTGCGCGGGCGTGGCCACGCCGGGCCCGCAGCCCGCCTCCAGCCGCGCCGCCACTTCGCGCTCCTGCGCGAGCCAGGTTTCAAGGGGGGTGTTCTGGGTCATGGCCTGTCCTTCACCGTCCTGTTGATTGATTGCTTGCAATTGCAATAGTTGTAGATACAATAGTTTGGATGGACACCGTTGTCAAGCCTCAGGGCTGCACCAACTTCAAGCTGCGCCAGCTGATGCGCCGCGTGGCGCAGCACTACGACGCCGAGGTCGGCAAGACCGGCCTCAAGACCACGCAGTACTCGCTGCTGTCCACGGTGCTGCACCTGGGCCCGCTGCGCCCCGGCGAGCTGGCGCAGGCCATGGGCATGGAGGCTTCCACCCTCACGCGCAACCTGCGGCCGCTGGTCGAGGCGGGCTGGGTCGCGCTGGCGGCCGGTGCGGACGGCCGCAGCCGCACCGTGAGTATCACGGAGGCGGGGCGCGAAAAGCGTCAGGAGGCCCAGCGCCGCTGGAAGGTGGCGCAGCAGGGCCTCAACCAGCGCCTGGGCCTGGCGCGTGTGCTGGCGCTGCATGCGCTGATCGACGAATCCCTCGAACTGCTTTCCCCCCATCCTGACGGAGCTGACGATGAGCAATGACGCGCGGCGCACCGCCGCAGGACTGGTGCTGCTGGCCGCTGCCGGCACCTTCGCGCTGACCATGGGCGTGCGCCAGACCATGGGCCTGTTTCTCTCGCCGCTGAACACTTCCACCGGCCTGGGGCTGGGCAGCATCAGCCTGGCGTTCGCTTTCGGCCAGCTCTGGTGGGGCCTGACGCAGCCGTTCGCCGGCATGGTGGCCGACAAGATCGGCACCGGCCGCGTGCTGTTCACCGGCGCGCTGCTGGTGGCGCTGGGCACCTTTCTCACGCCGCTCATGACCACCACGGCCGGCCTGATCTTCGCCATCGGCGTGCTGGCGGCCGGCGGCGCCGGCATGGCCGGCCCCTCGGTGCTGATGGCGGCCACCACGCGCCTGGTGCCGCCCGAGAAGCGCGGCATGGCCACGGGCATCGTGAACGCCGGCGGCTCGTTCGGCCAGTTCATGATGGCGCCGCTGGCCGGTGTGCTCACGGTCAGCCTGGGCTGGGCCAGCGCCATGCAGGTGCTGGGCCTGGTCGTGCTGCTGGCGCTGCCGGCCGCCCTGGTGCTGCGCGGCAACTCGCTGCAGGCGGCGCCGGTGGGCCACAAGCCGGTGGGCACCGGCGAGGCCATCCGCGCGGCGCTGCGCCTGCCGAGCTACCTGATGCTGAGCGCAGGCTTCTTCGTCTGCGGCTTCCACGTGGCGTTCCTGGCCACGCACCTGCCCGGCGTGATCGCGGCCTGCGGCCTGCCGGTGCAGGTGGGGGCCTGGGCGCTGGCCCTGATCGGGCTGTTCAACATCGTGGGCAGCTTCGCCATGGGCTGGGCGGTGGGCCGCTGGCGCATGAAGTCGCTGCTGTCGCTGGTGTACGCCTCGCGCGCGCTGGCGGTGCTGGTGTTCCTGCTGGCGCCCAAGTCCGAGGCCGTGGTGCTGGGGTTCGCGGCGGTGATGGGCCTCACCTTCCTGTCCACCGTGCCGCCGACGGCGGGGCTGGTGGCCAAGTTCTTCGGGCCTGCCAACATGGCCACGCTGTTCGGCATCGTGATGCTGGCGCATCAGGTGGGCGGCTTCCTCGGCGCCTGGCTGGGCGGCAAGGTGTTCGAGGCCACGGGCGCCTACAACTGGGTCTGGTACATCGACATCGTGCTGGCCGTGGGTGCGGCGCTGGTGCACCTGCCGATCCGCGAGGCGCGGCTGCCGTCGCGCGCGGCGCGCCCGGCCTGAGCGGCGGCAGTCTCCGAGGGACGCCGCGCTGTTGCGCGGACGCGACGCGTGTCAGATTCATGAACCCCGCTTGGGTTAAGGTGGATGTTTCTCGTCGTTGCGGAAAAAAAATGACTACCCAGGCATCGGGGCTTTTGCGGGTCGATCTCGAACCCGGCCATTGGCTTGGCGCCACCCCCACGCTGAATCTGGCGGATGACCGGCTGCGCCTGCGCGCCAAGGCGCTCACGCAGCTGGCCCAGAACGACCATCAGCGCGCGCTCAGCATCTGTGATTTCGTCAGGACACTGCCCTACGCCGCTTCCGGCCGCCTGCGCTGCCCGACGGCGCGCCAGGTGCTGGATGCCGGCCGGGGCGACTGCTGGGCCAAGTCCACATTGTTCATCGCGCTGCTGCGCCTAGCCGGCGTGCCGGCGCGGCTGCGCATGGTGCAGTTGCGCGGCGAGCTGCTGCGCGGCCACGTGTCGTGGCTCAAGCAGGTGAACCACTCGCTGGTGGAGGTGTGGCTGGGCGGGCGCTGGGTGCGCACCGACACCCATGTGTTCGACCTGCGCTACCTGGTGGCGGCGCGCAGCCGGCTGACGGCGCAGCAGTGGGAGCAGGGCTATGGCATCCACCGGCGTGCGCAAAGCCTGTGGAACGGGCACCAGGATGCCTTTGCCTGCCTGGCGCTGGACGACGACAGCGGCATGCCGCTGGCCGACCTGGGCGTTTATCACGATCCGCAGGAATTTGCCGCCGCGCTGATGCCCAGGCGCGAGCCGCGGGGCGCCTGGGCCTCGCTGCGCCGCCGCTTCACGCTGCTGGCGATGGAACGCCGCATCCGCCGCCTGCGCGCGGAGGATGCCAACACGGTGGCGCCGCAGGAGCTGCCTTCGGGCCCGCGCGGCCGCCGGGTGGCGTGAAGGCTCTTACACCGGAACGGTGTAGTTCAGCGTCATGCGGCCGCCGTCCACCGTGAGGATCTCGCCGGTGATGTAGCTGGCGGCGTCGCTGGCCAGGTAGGCCACGGCGTCGGCAATCTCGGCCGGTTCGCCCAGGCGTTTCAGCGGGGTTCGGCTCAGGATGCGTTGCCTGGCTTCCTCGCTGGTCAGCACGGCCTTGGCCGCCAGCTCGGTGGCGATGGTGCCCGGTGCCACCGCATTCACGCGCACGCCCCGGTCGGCCAGCGCCAGCGCCATCACGCGCGTGAGCTGGTTGATGCCGCCCTTGCTGACGTTGTAGCTGGAGATGGTGGGGATGGCCAGCACGCCGTTGACCGAGCTCATGTTGACGATGGCGCCGCGCGCCGCGCCATCGACGGCGCCGGGCCGCGGGCCGGCCGCCACCATCGCGCGCGCCACCGCCTGGCCCATCAGGAACGAGCCCTTGAGGTTGACGCGCAGCACGGTGTCGAAGTCGGCCTCGGTCACGTCCAGGAAGTCGGCCGCCTTGAAGATGCCCGCGTTGTTGACCAGCACGTCGATGCGGCCGTGCACCGCCAGCGCCTGGGCCACCAGCGCGTCGACTTGCGCCTTGTCGCCCACGTCGCAGTGCAGGTAGCGCTGGCCCAGCTCGGCCGCCAGCGCCTGGCCGCGCGCGTCGTCCACGTCGGTGATGAGCACCCGCGCGCCTTCGCGGGCGAAGCGGCGCACGCAGGCCTCGCCGATGCCCTGCGCGCCGCCGGTGACGATGCAGACCCGGTCGCCGAGTCCGAACGAGGTTTGGGATGAAAGAGGGCTCATGTCCTGATCGTACCAGCGTAGGCGGCTATGAATTTCATAGCGTTCTCGCGCACCTCGGCGGCCGGCAGGCCGCTTCGGTACAGGGCCGATCCGATGCCGAAGCCGCTGGCGCCAGCCGCGCGGTAGGCCGCCATGTTGGCGGGCGTGATGCCGCCCACCGGGAACAGCAGGGTGTCGGCCTCCAGCACCGCGCGCAGCGCCTTCACGGCGGCAGGCGGCACCATTTCGGCCGGGAACAGCTTGAGCCCGCTGGCGCCGGCCGCCAGCGCGGCAAAGGCCTCGCAGGGCGTCAGCACGCCGGGCAGGCTCACCATGCCGAGCCGCGCCGTCTCGCGCACCACCGCCGCATCGAAGTTCGGCGAGACCACCATGCGCCCGCCGGCGGCATGCACCTCGCGCACCTGCGCCGCGTCGAGCACGGTGCCCGCACCCACCAGGGCCTGCGGGCAGGCATCGGCCAGGGCCTCGATGCTGCGCAGCGGCTGGGGCGAATTGAGCGGCACCTCGATCAGCATCCAGCCGGTGGCCGCCAGCGCCGTGCCGACCGGCTGCGCCTCGTGCGGTGGGAGCCCGCGCAGGATGGCCACCAGGGGCAGGGCGCGCAGCGCGGCGGCGAAGCGGTCGTGGGCAGGGGTCATGGAGCGTCCTGGTGGAGGGTGTTTGCAAGGGCCCGCAGCCCGCACCAGGTGGCCTCGGGGCCGAGGCAGCGGGCGCGCAGCCCGCGCTGCGGCAGGGCCAGCGCGTAGCGCCGCGTGAGCGCGGGGGCGCCGATGACGATGACCTCGCTGCCGGCGTCCAGCGGCTGCGCGCGCAGTTCCTCGCCGATCACCAGGCCCGACAGGTAGCTGGCCAGCGCCGGCCCGGCCATGCGGTTGAACAGCGACAGGGTGCGCGTGCTGAAGGCGCTGTGCAGCAGGCCGGGGCCCTGCAGCGCCCGGGCCACGCCTTGCGCGAAGGCGTCGTCGTCGGGCTCGGCGTCGTCGGCGGGCAGCGTGCGCGCCAGGATCGAGTGCTGGCGCAGCAGCGCATAGAACTCGCCGGTCATGAAGGTGGCGAAGTTCTCGATGCGGCCGGCGCGCACCCGCACCCATTTGCTGTGGGTGCCGGGCAGCACCAGCAGGCCGTCGTTCAGGCCCAGCAGTTGCAGGGCGCCGAAGACCTGGGTTTCTTCCCCGCGCATCACGTCCGGGACACCGCCGTGCTCGCAGCTCAGGCCCGGCACGAGGGCGATGCGCCCGGGCTCGATCCAGGTCAGCCGGGCGGCCACGTCGGGCTGGCCCGCGGGGCAGGGGCAGTAGGGCGCCTCGCGCCAGCCCTGCTGGCTGCCCGCCATCCCGGAAATCAGGCAGAAAGAGCCGGGGGGCCGCATCCAGCGGTCAAAGCATGCTTCGAAAACTGTAGCAAAGCCGCCGCGCTCCACGGTCAGGATGCCGCGTTCGAAGGACTGTTCCTCGAGCACGCGGCCATCGGGCGCGAACAGCGCGCCGCGCAGCGAGGAAGTGCCCCAGTCCACTGCGACCAGGGGGCGAGCAGCGGCGGCGGCCACGGTGGCCTCAGTGGTTGTCGCGCGGCACGAAGGCGCCGCGCCGCCCGCGCAGGAAGTCGAGGTCCGCGCCCTCGTCGGCCTGCAGCACGCGATCGACGTAGAGCTTCCAGTAGCCCGAGGACAGCGGCGGCTCGGGCGCGGTCCACAGGGCCTGGCGGCGCGCCAGCTCCTCGTCGCTCACGTGCAGATGCAGCCTGCGGTTGGGCACGTCCAGCTCGACCAGGTCGCCATTGCGCACCAGGGCCAGCGGCCCGCCGGCGGCCGCCTCGGGCGCGGTGTGCAGCACCACCGTGCCGTAGGCGGTGCCGCTCATGCGCGCATCGCTGATGCGCACCATGTCGGTGATGCCCTTTCTCAGCACCTTGGGCGGCAGCGGCATGTTGCCGACCTCGGCCATGCCGGGGTAGCCCCGCGGGCCGCAGTTCTTGAGCACCATGACGCAGTTCTCGTCGATGTCGAGGTCCTCGTCGTCGATGCGGCGGTGGAAATCCTCGATGTCCTCGAACACCACGGCCCGGCCCGTGTGCACCATCAGCGCCGGCGTGGCGGCGCTGGGCTTGATGACGGCGCCGCGCGGCGCGAGGTTGCCGCGCAGCACGGCGATGCCGGCCTTGTCCTTGAACGGGGCCTCGAACGGCAGGATCACCTCGCTGTTGTAGTTCTGCGCATCGGCGATGTTCTCGCCCACGGTGCGGCCGCTGGCCGTGACGTGGCCGGTGTGCAGCAGGTGCGCGATTTCCTTCATCACCACCGGCAGGCCGCCGGCATAGCAGAAGTCTTCCATCAGGTGCTTGCCTGAGGGCTGCAGGTTGACCAGGCAGGGCAGCTCGCTGGCGAGCCGGTCGAAGTCCTCGAGCTCCAGCTTCAGGCCGATGCGCCCGGCGATCGCGATCAGGTGGATCACGGCATTGGTCGAGCCGCCGATGGCGGCCAGCGTGCAGATGGCGTTCTCGAAGGCCTCGCGCGTGAGGATCGTGGAGAGCTTCTGGTCCTCGTGCACCATGTCCACGATGCGCCGCCCGGCCATGCGCGCCAGCACGTTGCGGCGGCCGTCCACCGCGGGGTAGGCCGCGTTGCCCGGCAGGCCGACGCCGAGCGCCTCGACCATGCTGGCCATGGTGCTGGCCGTGCCCATGGTCATGCAGTGGCCGTGGCTGCGGTGCATGCAGCTCTCGGCCTCGAAGAAATCCTGCAGCTTGAGCGTGCCCGCGCGCACCTGCTCGCTCATGCTCCACACGCCGGTGCCCGAGCCCAGCTCCTGGCCGCGCCACTTGCCGTTGAGCATGGGGCCGCCGCTGACGCCGATGGTCGGCAGGTCGGCGCTGGCCGCGCCCATGAGCAGCGAAGGCGTGGTCTTGTCGCAGCCCATCAGCAGCACCACGCCGTCCACCGGGTTGCCGCGGATGCTTTCTTCCACGTCCATGCTCGCGAGGTTGCGGTACAGCATGGCGGTGGGGCGCAGCAGGGTCTCGCCCAGCGACATCACCGGAAACTCGAGCGGGAAGCCGCCGGCCTCGTAGACGCCGATCTTGACCTGCTCGGCCAGCGTGCGGAAGTGGCTGTTGCAGGGCGTGAGCTCGCTGAAGGTGTTGCAGATGCCGATCACCGGGCGGCCGTCGAACTGGTCGTGCGGCACGCCCTTGCCCTTGACCCAGCTGCGGTAGGCGAAGCCGTCGCGGTCCTGCCGGCCGAACCATTGCTGGCTGCGCAGCTCCCCGGGTGGCTTGCGGGGCTTGGTGGAATCGCTCATAGGGTAAATCCTCGATCTGCAAACATATTATGGTCATACGATTAAACACAGACCCCCGTACAAACCATGATCAAGAACGTCCACGGCAACACGGTCGACCACCTTGGCGAAGCCATCGTGGCCGGGCGCTACGTCGCCGGCGCGGTGATTCCGCCCGAGCCGCTGCTGTGCGAGGAGCTCGGCGTCAGCCGCACCGTGGTGCGCGAGGCGGTCAAGTCGCTGATCGCCAAGGGCCTGCTCACCACGGGCCCCAAGGTCGGCACGCGCGTGCAGCCCGAGAGCCAGTGGAACTGGTTCGATCCCGACGTCATCATCTGGCAGTCCAAGGCCGGGCTCACGCCCGAGTTCCTGCGCGACCTGCAGGACCTGCGGCGCGTGGTCGAGCCCGCCGCCGTGCGGCTGGCGGCCGAGCGCGCCACGGCGCAGGACATAGCCGACATCGAGATTGCTTTCGCCGGCATGAAGCAGGCGGTGGAGGTGGGCGGCGACTACGTCACGCACGACCTGCGCTTCCACCAGGGCCTGCTGCGTGCCTGCCACAACCGCATGATCGTGCAGATGAGCAAGGCGCTGGGCGCGCTGCTGCGCACCAGCTTCGAGATCTCCACCACCCGCAAGGACGGGCCCAGGAACTCGCTGCCGCTGCACCGCGCCGTGCTGGATGCCGTGATCGCCCACCAGCCCGCGAAAGCGGAGAAGGCGGTGCTGATCCTGATCGACGGCGCGCGCGACGACATCGAGCAGGTACTGGCCTCGCGGCGCCGGCTGCCCCGGCTCAACACGCCCGCCCCCCTGCTCAAGGGACTGTGAGGCGCGGCCTCGGGAGACTGCATTGCACAAGCTGATCAATCTGTTCTTCAAGCTGCTCGAACTGCTGGTGGTGGTGTGCATGGTGGCCATGGTCATCATGGTGTTCGGCAACGTCGTGCTGCGCTACGTCTTCAACTCCGGCATCACCATGTCGGAGGAGATGGCGCGCTACTGCTTCATCTGGCTGACCTACATCGGCGCCATGGTCGCGATGCGCGACGGCGGGCATCTCGGGGTCGACACGTTGGTGCGGCACCTGCCGCTCATGGGCAAGCGGGTGTGCGTGTTCCTGAGCGAGGCCCTGATGCTGTTCTGCAATGCGCTGTTCCTGCTCGGAACCTGGCACATGCACGGGCTGCAGGTGACCAACATCTCGCCGGTGGCCGGCATCTCCATGATCTGGATCTATGGCATCGGCTACATCGTGGGCACGGTCATGGGCATCATGAACCTGCACAAGCTCTACCGGCTGTTCACGGGCCGGATGACCGAGCAGGAAATGATCCAGGTCAGCGAATCCGAAGAACAGCTCCAGGAAGTGAAGGCTTGAAGTGACCGTTGCCGTTTTCATCTTCTCGCTGCTCGGGGCCATGGCCCTGGGCATGCCGATCGCCTATTCGCTGCTGGTGTGCGGCGTCTCCCTGATGGCCTACATGGCCGGCACCGGGGGCCTGCCGGCCTTCGACAGCCAGATCATCGCGCAGCGCTTCGTCGACGGGGCGGACAACTTCCCGCTGCTGGCCGTGCCCTTCTTCCTGCTGGCCGGCGAGTTCATGAACGCGGGCGGCCTGAGCCGGCGCATCGTGAACCTGGCGATGGCCTGGGTTGGCCACTACCGCGGCGGCATGGGCTATGTGGCGGTGATGGCCGCCATCATCATGGCCTCGCTCTCGGGCTCCGCGGTGGCCGACACGGCGGCCCTGGCCGCGCTGCTGATCCCCATGATGAAGAGCGCCGGCTACAACCTCAACCGCTCGGCCGGCCTGATCGCGGCCGGCGGCATCATCGCGCCGGTGATCCCGCCCTCGATCGGCTTCATCATCTTCGGCGTGGCCGGCAACGTCTCGATCACCAAGCTGTTCCTGGCCGGCATCGTGCCCGGTGTGCTGATGGGGCTGTCCATCGGCATCGCCTGGTGGTGGGTCGCCAAGCGCGAGAACGTGAAGCCGGCCGACGCCGTGCCCCTGGGCGAGCGCCTGCGGATCACCGCGCAGGGCAGCCTGGCGCTGGCGCTGCCGGTGCTGATCATCGGCGGCATGCGCTTCGGCGTGTTCACGCCGACCGAGGCGGCCGTGGTGGCCGCGGTCTACAGCTTCGTCGTCGGCATGTTCGTCTACCGCGAGCTCAAGGTGTCGGCGTTGTACCGGCTCACGCTGGCCGCGGGCAAGACGACGGCCGTGGTGATGTTCCTGGTGGCGGCTGCGATGGTGAGCGCCTGGCTGATCACCGTGGCCAACATCCCGACCGAGGTGACCCGCATGCTCGAGCCCTTCATGGGCAACAAGACGCTGCTGATGTTCATGATGATGGTGCTGATCGTGATCGTCGGCACGGCGCTGGACTTCACGCCCACGGTGCTGATCCTCACGCCCGTGCTGATGCCGGTGGTGATCAAGGCCGGCATCGACCCGGTGTACTTCGGCGTGCTCTTCATCATGAACAACGCGATCGGCCTGATCACGCCGCCCGTGGGCACGGTGCTCAACGTGGTGTGCGGCGTGGCGCGCATCACCATGGACGACGCCTTCAAGGGCGTGATGCCGTTCTTCATCGCCGAGCTGATCGTCCTGTTCGCCCTGGTGTTCGTTCCGGAATTGGTGACCGTCCCCCTGCAGTGGTGGATGCGCTGATTCCTTTTTCATCCCGTGCCAACCCCATCAAAGGAGACAGCCATGTTCAAGCGCAGAACCATCGCCGCAGCCGCGGCCGGCCTCGGCCTGCTGTGGGCCACCTCGGCCTTCGCCCAGTTCGCCGACCGGACCATCAAGTTCACCAACGGCGTGGACGAGGCCCACCCGGTGAGCGCCGGCGTGAAGCGGATGCAGGAGGTGCTCAACGCCAAGACCGGCGGCAAGATCAAGATCAATGCCTTCTGGGGCGGTGCGGCCGGCGGCGACCTGCCGGCCACGCAGGCCCTGCGCGCCGGCACGCAGGAGATGGTCTGCACCTCGACCTCGCCGCTGGTGGGCATCGTCAAGGAACTGGGCGTGTTCGACCTGCCGTTCCTGTTCGCCAACGAGAAGGAGGCCGACGCGGTGCTCGACGGCCCGGCCGGCCAGTACTTCAACAAGAAGCTCGAAGAGGCCGGCGTGGTGAACCTGGCCTACTGGGAGAACGGCTTTCGCAACCTGACCAACAGCAAGCATCCGGTGGCCAAGGTCGAGGACTTCGACGGCGTCAAGGTGCGCGTGATGCAGAACAACATCTTCCTCGACACCTTCAAGACGCTGGGCACCAATGCCGTGCCCATGGCCTTTGGCGAGGTGTTCACCGCGCTCGAAACCAAGACCATCGACGGGCAGGAAAACCCGTTCGTGACCATCGAGACCTCCAAGTTCAACGAGGTGCAGAAGTACCTGAGCGTCACGCGCCATGCCTACACGCCGTTCCTGGTGCTCTACAGCAAGAAGCTCTGGGACCAGCTCAACCCGCAGGAGCAGGCCGCGCTGCGCGAAGCCGCGGTCGAGGGCCAGAAGGCCCAGCGCGCCGCCAACCGCGCGCTCAACGAGAAGTCGCTGGCCAGCCTGCGGGCCAAGGGCATGCAGGTGAACGACATCTCCGCCGCCGAGCAGCGGCGCATGTTCGAGAAGGTGAAGCCCGTCTATGACAAGAATGTGCCCGTCATCGGCCCCGAGGCCGTGAACCTGGTGCTGGACTCGCTCAAGAAGGCGCGCGGCGGCTGAAGGCCGCTCGCGCCATCCGGGGCCGCCGCGGGCGGCCCTGTTTCTCCGGGAGGGCAGAATGAAGATCACACAGGTTGAAACCATCCGCCTGGGCGAGTTCCCGAACATCCTCTGGGTGAGGGTGTACGGCAGCGACGGGCTCGTGGGGCTGGGCGAAACCTTCATGGGCGCCGAGGCGGTGGAGGCCTACCTGCACGAGTGGGCGGCCCCCCGCCTGCTCGGCAAGGATCCGCTGGCAATCGAGGCGCGCAACAAGGACATCACGGGCTACCTCGGCTGGCGCGGCTCGGGCGTGGAGACGCGCGGCAACTCGGCGCTGGACATCGCCCTGTGGGACCTGTTCGGCAAGGCGGCCCGCATGCCGGTGCACACCGCGCTGGGCGGGCGCAGCCGCGATGCCATCCGCATCTACAACACCTGCGCGGGCTACCAGTACATCCGCAGCAACCGCAACCAGAGCTCTTCCAACTGGGGCCTGGGCAACAGCCAGGGACCGTACGAGGACCTGCAGGGCTTCCTGCACCATGCCGACGAGCTGGCGCAGTCGCTGCTGTCCGAAGGCATCACGGCGATGAAGATCTGGCCGTTCGATCCCGCGGCCGAGCGCAGCGACGGCCAGTACATCAGCAACGCCGACCTCGACCTGGCGCTGGAGCCATTCCGCAAGATCCGCCAGGCCGTGGGCGAGAAGATGGACATCATGGTCGAGTTCCACAGCCTGTGGCGCCTGCCCATGGCGCAGAAGATCGCACGCGCGCTCAAGCCGTTCAACACCTTCTGGCACGAGGACGCGATCCGCATGGACAGCCTCGATTTGCTCAAGGCCTATGCGAAGGACTGCGAAGCGCTGATCTGCGCAAGCGAGACGCTGAGCTACAAGTGGGGCTTCAAGGACTACCTGCAGACCGGCGTGGCTGGCGTGGCCATGCTCGACCTGAGCTGGTGCGGCGGCCTGACCGAGGCGCGCAAGATCGCGGCCATGGCCGATGCCTGGCAACTGCCGGTGGCGCCGCACGACTGCACCGGCCCGGTGGTCTGGGCGGCGTCCACCCATCTCTCGCTGCATGCGCCCAATGCGCTGGTCCAGGAAAGCGTGCGCGCCTTCTACACCGGCTGGTACCGGGAGCTGGTGACTGAATTGCCGCGGGTCGAGAACGGCATGGTCAGCCTGAACGACAAGCCTGGCCTGGGGCTCGAGCTGCTGCCGGACCTGCACCGGCGCGCCGATGCGAGCGTGCGCGTGACGAAACTCTGAGCCGGCCGGCGGGGCGAAGGCGCCATCCGATGGGCACAATGGCGTTTTGAACGCCGGGTTTGCCGACATGACCGAATTCACCAAAGTAGTTCTCTTCACCGATACCGATGGCCGCGCGAAATTCCGCGAGGAAACGCTGCCGCTGTCCGGCGGCACGCCGCAGTCCCTGCTGTCGGCAGTGTTCGCCTCGCCCGGCTACCAGCTGCGGCACAGTCCGCCCGGTTTTCGCAGCCAGTTCCATTGCACGGTCACGCCGCAGTGGGTGTTCATCCTGGGGGGCGAGATGGAGATCGGCCTGCAGGATGGCAGCTCGCGGCGCTTTCTGCCGGGCCAGCATTTCTATTCGGCCGACGTGCTGCCGCCGGGCGCGAGCTTCGACGCGGCGGTGCATGGCCACTGGAGCCGCCAGCTCGGCCCCGACCCGCTGGTCACGCTGTTCGTGCAGGGGTGAGGGCGGGCGGCTGCGGCAGGCGCCAGCGCAGCACGGCGCGCACGAAGCCGTGGTCCGAGCGCGTGGCATCGCGGCCTTCGTGCAGGTGGTCGTTGAAGTAGTCCACGCGGCGCACGTCGCCCAGGTTGAATCGGCTGTGCGGCACGAATTCCTCGCTCACGAGAATCTGGTCGAGCACTTCCGGAAAGCCCTGGTGCACATGCGAGTAGGCCACGTCCTTCTTGAGGGCGGCCTCGCCCTGGTACTCGTAGGCGTTGAACAGGGCCACGTCGCGTGCCGCCTTGTCGTAGGCCACCTCCGAGGTGGCGGCCACCAACTGCGTGGTGACGCTGTGCGGACTGTCGTTGAAATCGCCCATCACCACCAGCGGCGTGTGCGTGCCACGCAGCAGGTCGATCACGATGCTGCGCAGGGCGGCGGCCTCGGCACCGCGCATGACGAGCGAGCGCAGGGTCGCGCGCGCCGCGACTTTGGGGTCGTCGCGGTCTTCGAGCGGGTGGCCTTGTTCGTTCTGCAGGAATTTCGGCCGCTTCGATTTCAGGTGGGCCGTCAGCACATGCACCGGCTGGCCGTGCTTCATGCGCAGGGTGGCGAGCAGCGGCGGCCGCTCGAACCGGCTGTGCGGGCCGAGGTCGGGCACCTGCACCTCGGCGCCCGGCGGAAACTCGGTGAGGGACCGCAGGGTTTCGACCGCCAGCCGGCTGACGAGGCCGACGCGCGGCGTGCCCTGGGCGCCGCTGGACGCCGGGTTGTTCTCGGCGCCGGGCACCGAGACCAGGCCGTAGTGCAGGCCGCTGCGGCTGACCGCGCCGCGCAGCGCCGCTTCGTCCCAGACTTCCTGCACCGCCAGCACATCGGCGTTGAGCGCCTTGAAGCGTCCGCCCAGCCATTCGATCTTGCGCTCGAACTGGGCCGGCGTGTAGGCCTCCTGGTTGGGGTAGAACAGCCGCCCCGGGTTGGCGAGGTTGAGCAGGTTGCAGGTGGCCACGGTCAGCGTGGCGTAGTTGGCAGGGGCTTCCTGAACAGGTGTCATGGGCGGCGGGCCGTTTCGTGGGCATGCAGCTGGCCGGAGGGCAGCACGTGCAGGCCGGGGCCTGCGTGCATCACGGCCTCGCGCAGGGCATCCGCCACCTCGCGCGCCGTGACGGAGCGGTAGTTGGCGGGAATGAAGGGATTGAGCCGCCGCATGGTGGCGAGCATGAACGCCTCGCCGCGACGGCGGGGCTGTTCGAGCGAGGAGCGGTCGCCCACGAGAAAGGACGGCCGCGCGATCACGACGGTCTCGAAGCCCAGGCGGGCAACGGCCTCTTCCATTTCGCCTTTCATGCGGTTGTAGAACACCGCCGAGCGGGCCTGGGCGCCCATGGCACTGACCACACCCAGGCGGGTTGCACCGGCCGCGCGTGCGGCGCGCGCCGTGGCGACGACGGCGTCGACATCCACGGCACGAAAGGCCGCCTGGCTGCCTGCCACCTTGATGGTGGTGCCCAGGGCGATGTAGACCTCGGAGACCGCCGGCAGGGCCGGCAGCGCGGCGTAGTCCACCGTGTGGCAGATCAGCCGGGGACGGACCAGCGGCAAGGGTCGGCGGCCCAGGCAGTGGACCGCCGCATAGCGCTTATCGGTTAAAAGACCGTTGAGGATTTCCCGGCCCACGAGCCCCGAAGCCCCCGCCACCAGAGCGGTTCTGTCCGCCGCCGGGGCCGCGCCCGCCGCGCCGTCCGCGGTCGGCCATGCTGTCGACGCTGGTGCGCAGGGGGTCGGGCTGGCGGGGCTGGCCATGGGTGGCTTTCTGGGCGGTGGTGTTGCCGCCATTGTGCCGCGGCTGTGCGCCGCCGTTTCCATTGCCATTGCCGCTACGGCCCTGGGCCGGCCGGGAGCCCTGGGGTCTGGCGCCGCCGCGTTCGCCCTGCGCGGCCTTGCTGTCGCGCATGCGCTGCATCATTTCGCCGCGTGCGGCCTTGGCCGCGGCCTGCATGACGTCACGGCTCGGCGGCTTGCCGGCGCCGCCCCAGATGGTCTGGCGGCCCATGGCGATGGGCTCGGCCTTCTCGCCCGGCTCGGGGCCGAAGCCGTCGATCGCCTGCACCGCGATCTGCTGCTTGGTGAAGCGTTCGATCTCCATCATGAAGCCTTCTTCGTCCAGGCACACCAGGCTCACGGCCTCGCCGCTGGCGCCGGCCCGGCCGGTGCGGCCGATGCGGTGCACGTAGTCTTCCGGCACGTTGGGGATTTCGTAGTTGACGACGTGCGGCAGGTCGTCGATGTCGATGCCGCGCGCGGCGATGTCGGTGGCCACCAGGGCGCGGATGTCGCCGCTCTTGAAGCCCTGCAGGGCCTGGGTGCGTGCGCCCTGGCTCTTGTTGCCGTGCAGCGCCATGGCCTTGATGCCGTTCTTGGTCAGGAACTCGGCCACGTTGTTGGCGCCGAACTTGGTGCGCGTGAACACCAGCACCTGGCTCCAGTTGTGCTCGTTGATGATGTGGGCCAGCACGGCCTTCTTCTTGCCGCGGCCCACCGGGTGGATCACCTGGGTGATGCGCTGCACCGTGGTGTTGCGCGGCGTGACCTGGATGCTCTGCGGGTTGCGCAGCAGCGTGTTGGCCAGGTCGCGGATCTCGTCGCTGAAGGTGGCCGAGAACAGCAGGCTCTGCTTCTCGCGCGGCACCAGCGCGAGGATTTTCTTCACGTCGTGGATGAAGCCCATGTCGAGCATGCGGTCGGCTTCGTCCAGCACCAGCATCTGCACGGTGGACAGGTCCAGGTGGCCCTGGCCCTGCAGGTCGAGCAGGCGGCCCGGGGTGGCCACCAGGATGTCCACGCCGCGCTTGATGCGGTCGATCTGGGGATTCATGCCCACGCCGCCGAAGATCACGGTGGAGCTCAGGTTCAGGTACTTGCCGTAGTCGCGCACCGACTCTTCCACCTGCGCGGCGAGTTCGCGCGTCGGGGTCAGCACCAGGGCGCGGATGGCCTTGCCGCCGAACCGGTTCTTGCCGGGTTCGAGCTGGCTGAGCTTGTGCAGCATGGGCAGCGTGAAGGCGGCCGTCTTGCCGGTGCCGGTCTGGGCGCCGGCCAGCAGGTCGTGGCCTTCGAGCACGGCGGGAATCGCCTGGGCCTGGATCGGGGTGGGGGTTTCGTAGCCTTGCTCGTGCACGGCTTTCAGGATGGCAGGAGCCAGCTTCAGTTCATCAAAATTCATAAGGAGGCGCCCATCCGGGCGCTGGGTGATCGGCCTGTCGGGATTTCGGAGAAACCCCGCCAGTCAAAGGCAGATACGGGTCAAAGAAGGGAGGGCGATTGCCCGGAGAATTGCAGCAAACTGGATCCCTGCAATCCCTCTATTGTCGCATGCCTTGGCGCGCCGCGCCGGATCGGGGCTTCGGGGGCGCGCCGCGGCACCCGGCCGCAGGAACGCGCTCAGGCGCTGGCGGCCATCTGGCGCAGCGAGTGCAGTTTGGCGGTCAGTTGGGGCGGATTGCCCTTGTCTTCGAGGGCGCTGCACAGGCTGGCCACCACGTGCGACAGATCGGCGAAGCCTTGCGCCTTCTCGATCTGCAACTGCGCTTTCAGGCGTGCCGTGAACCCCAGCCCCGAGGCGATTTCGGTGGCCAGGCGCACGGTGGCGCGATAGCGGTCCGACGGGTCGCCGCCGGCCACTTCGCGCTTCGGCTGCACCGGCCGCAGCACCACCGGCACGTGGCTCGTGAGCAGTCCCAGGTTGCACAGCCGCTCCAGCGCGGCGGCCAGGGTGGTCGGCGGCATCATCTGCACCAGTTGCTCGAAAGTCCGCTCGCCGTCGCACAGGATCAGCACCTGTCTTTGGTGCGGCGTGAGCCCGTGTTCGCGGCTGGACAGCTCGGCGCGGCCGGCTTCGGTTTTGACATAAAGCATAGGACCTCCATGGGGTGGGATGGGTCTCCCTGCCTGCCAGTTTGGTTACATGTCCTTACGATTAATTGACAAATGCACCAACCTAGGGAAAAACCGGAGTCGCCGTGCACAAATGGGATGCGTCCCCAAAAAGAGCCGGGAAGCGGTCCTCGGTTATGCTTTAAGGTTCTGCGCCTCCTTCAGGCCTCTGAGGGTTGCCGCCCCGACCTCCCTCCAGAATTGCACACCATGGCCCAATACGTTTTCACCATGAACCGCGTCGGCAAGATCGTTCCGCCGAAGCGACAGATCCTCAAGGACATCTCCCTCAGCTTCTTTCCCGGCGCCAAGATCGGCGTGCTGGGCCTGAACGGCTCGGGCAAATCCACGCTGCTCAAGATCATGGCGGGCGTGGACAAGGAGATCGAGGGCGAAGCCACGCCGATGCCGAACCTGAACATCGGCTACCTGCCCCAGGAACCCAAGCTCGACCCCGAGCACACGGTGCGCGAGAGCGTGGAAGACGCCATGGGCGAGGTGTTCGCGGCCAAGGCCAAGCTCGAGGCCGTCTACACCGCCTATGGCGAGCCCGACGCCGACTTCGACGCGCTGGCGGCCGAGCAGGCGCGCCTGGAGGCCATCATCGCCACTGCCGGCACCGATTCCGAGCACCAGCTCGAGATCGCCGCCGACGCCCTGCGCCTGCCGCCCTGGGACGCCAAGATCGGCCTGCTGTCGGGCGGTGAGAAGCGCCGCGTGGCGCTGTGCCGCCTGCTGCTGAGCCGCCCCGACATGCTGCTGCTCGACGAACCCACCAACCACCTGGACGCCGAATCCGTGGACTGGCTCGAGCAGTTCCTGCAGCGCTTCTCGGGCACCGTGGTAGCCATTACCCACGACCGCTATTTCCTCGACAACGCGGCCGAATGGATCCTGGAACTGGACCGCGGCGCCGGCATCCCCTGGAAGGGCAACTACAGCACCTGGCTCGAGCAGAAGCAGGATCGCCTGGCCCAGGAGCAAAAGGGCGAGGAGGCGCATGCCAAGGCCCTGAAGAAGGAGCTGGAGTGGGTGCGCCAGAACCCCAAGGCACGGCAGGCCAAGAGCAAGTCGCGCCTGGCGCGGTTCGAGGAACTGTCGGATTTCGAATACCAGAAGCGGGTCGAGACCCAGGAAATCTTCATCCCGGTGGCCGACCGCCTGGGCAGCAAGGTCATCGAGTTCAACAACGTCAGCAAATCGTTCGGCGACCGCCTGCTGATCGACAAGCTGAGCTTCAACGTGCCGGCCGGTGCCATCGTCGGCATCATCGGCCCGAACGGCGCGGGCAAGTCCACGCTGTTCAAGCTGATCGCCGGCCGGGAGCAGCCCGACAGCGGCGACGTGGTCATCGGCCCGACGGTCAAGATGGCCTTCGTGGACCAGAACCGCGACGACCTGGCCAATGAGAAGACCGTCTGGGAGGACGTCTCCGGCGGCCTCGACATTCTGAACGTGGGCAAATTCCAGATGGCCAGCCGCGCCTACTGCGGGCGCTTCAACTTCAACGGCGGCGACCAGCAAAAGCGCGTGGGCTCGCTCTCGGGCGGCGAGCGCGGCCGGCTGCACCTGGCCAAGACGCTGATCGCCGGCGGCAATGTGCTGCTGCTGGATGAACCGTCGAACGACCTCGACGTGGAAACCCTGCGCGCCCTGGAAGACGCGCTGCTCGAATTCGCGGGCTCGGTCATGGTCATCAGCCATGATCGCTGGTTCCTCGACCGCATCGCCACCCACATCCTGGCTTGCGAAGGCGACAGCCAATGGGTATTCTTCGACGGCAATTATCAGGAATACGAAGCCGACAAGAAGAGGCGCCTGGGCGAGGAGGGTGCCAAGCCGAAGCGGGTGCGCTTCAAGCCGCTTCGCTGACCACGAACGACACACCACGGGCAGGGGATCCCATGAAAGTCTCACTGAAGCGCAGATTCGGGGTGGCAGACGATCCGGGCGCCCTGCGGCCCTCCTTGCAGGACTGCCTGGAGGCGGTGCTGCTGCAGGCCGATTCCCTGATCGACAGCGTGCTCGACAGCCTGGCGGTCCCCATCGAACGGGCGCGCAAGGCCGCGGAGCGCGGCGAGCGGCCCGCGCCCGACCTGGCCGCGCTGAGGCAACTGGTGAGCCAGCGGGCGGCCGTGCGCCAGAGCTTCTCGGCCCATCTGCGCCAGGCCATCTATGGCGGCGGCGGGGTGGAGGCGCAGGCCCGCGGGCTGGTGCGTTTCGAGGACCTGCAGCTGTTCGAGGAAGCCCAGCTCGATGAAAGCATCGAGCTGGCGCGCGCCATGCAGGAGGTCGCGGCCTCGGTGGACGAGGTGCTGCCCGCGCTCGATGCGCTGATGAGCACGCTGCTGGGCTGGATCACGGTGCAGCCCCAGATCAATCCGCTGCGGCCCGAGTTGTTCGTGCGCGCGCTGCGCGAGTGCATCGCGGAGCAGGTCGACGATGCCCAGGGGCGCAGCGCAGCGATCGTCCCGGCCGCCGGTCGCATGGGCGTGAGCCTGCGCCTGCTGTACCGCGACCTGTCCGACTGGCTGCGCTCGCATGGCGTCGAGCCCGCGAGCCAGGGCGCCCCGGTCATCACGTCGGGCAAGGCCGCGGCCGAGCCCAGCTCGGTAGCGCGCACCCTGCTGACGCTGGACCGGCTGCGCCGGCTGCTGTCCGGCGAGCTGGACGACGCGCCGGGCCTGGCCGGGCGCAGTCCGCAGGATTTCATGCACACCGTGCCGGCCTCGGTCGAGGCGCTGCAGGACATGAAGCAGGTCGAGGCCATGGTGCAGCGGCTCAGCAAGCGGCCGCGCGAGCCGGGCGGCGCGGCCGGCCCGAACGGCCGGCGGCGCCCGCCACTCGACGGCAAGCAGTTGGGCAAGCAGGTCGGCGAGGAAGTGGCCCGCATGATGCTGGACAAGCTGATGGAGGACGAGCGGCTGCTGCCGAGCGTGCGCGACCTGCTGCAGGCGCTGGAACCTGTGCTGCTGCACCTGACCAAGGCCGACGCCCGTTTCTTCAGCGACCGCCAGCACCCGGCCCGGCGCTTCCTTGACCGCGTGACGCACCGCAGCCTGGCCTATGCCACGGAGCGCGACGAGGGTTTTCGCCGGTTCCTCCAGTCGATGGAGGACGCGGTCGTCAGCATCAGCGAGCAGCCCGAAGGGCAGGCGTCGGTCACGTTCGCCCATGCCCTGCAGCAGCTGGAGGCGCAATGGGCCCGCCAGGACAAGGCGCAGCACCAGCGCCAGGAAGAGGCGGCGCGCGCCCTGATGCATGCGGAGCAGCGCAACCTGCTGGCCCAGCGGCTGGCCGGCGAATTCCGCGAGCGCACGCACGACAAGGAGGTGCCGGCCTTCGTGGTCGACTTCCTGTGCGGCCCGTGGGCCCAGGTGGTGGCCGAATCGCAACTGAGCTGCACCGACGGCCGCAATGATCCCGAAGGCTTCATGGCGCTGGTGGAGGAACTGCTCTGGAGCGTGCAGCCGCGCCTGGTCCGGCGTCAGCGCAGCCGGCTGGTCGGGCTGATCCCGGCGCTGCTGGCCGGGCTGCGCCAGGGCCTGCAGCGCATCGGCTACCCGGCCGAGCGGATCACCCCGTTGTTCGACCAACTGATCGCCCTGCACGAGGCTCTGCTGCAGGAGGACGCGCCGGCGGCCAGTGCCCAGCCGGCCCCGGTGCCGGAGGAGGCCGTGTGGCTGGCCGAGCGCGAGGCCAGCGAGTCCGGCTACCTGGCGGCCGATTCGGTGATGCCGGTGGAGCCGCCCGCAGTGGCGCCCGAGGCGGCGGACGAGATCGCGCCGGCCCCTGCGGCGGCCGGCGAGCTGTCCATCGGAGCCTGGATCGAGCTGATGCTCGAAGGGCAGTGGGTGCGCGCCCAATTGAGCTGGGCCAGCCCGCACCGCACCCTGTTCATGTTCATCTCGCGCGGCGGACTGGCGCATTCCATGTCGCGGCGCACCATGGAGCGCCTGCGCGCGCAGGGGCTGATGCGCGTCGTGGCCGACGAGCACGTGGTCGACCATGCGCTCGACGCCGTGGCCCAGGCCGCCTTGCGCAACACCCTCGACAAAACCTGACCCCAGTCCGGAGCCCTGTTCCATGGCGATACAAGATCCCCATCAGATGCAGCAGCATGCGGCCCTGTACGAGTCGTGCGTCAGCGAGGCGGCCCGCCGCGGCAAGCCCCTGATGCACAAGCTGGTTGACAGCACGCGCCTGGCGTTGCACCAGCGCACGGGCCGGGTGAGCGACCCGCACGAGCTCAGCCCCGTGATGGAGTCGCTGCGGCTGCTCAACAAGCACGAAGCCATGCTGGTCGAGCGCTATCCCGAGGCACTGAAGGCGGCGTTCGCCGAAGCCGTGTCGAGCGGCGCCGCCAGGCCGGCGCACACCGAGGCCCCGAGCTTCGACGAGCTGGAGCTGATGGACGAAGCGCAGGTCCAGGAAAGCGTGGAACTGGCCCGGGCCCAGCAGCTGGCGCTGCTGGCCTCGGACGCACAGCTGACCGAACTCAATGCCCTGATCTGCGCGGCGCAGGGCCTCAAGACCGTGCAGCCCGACCGCAATCCGCTGCGCCCGGACGTCTACGTGCGCACGCTGCTGGCCGTGCTGAAGCAGACCGAGGTGGCGGCATCGGTGCGCCTGCGCTGGATGCAGTACATGGGCGAGACCCTGGGGCAGGAGCTGGCCGACACCTATTCCGAACTGTCGATCCAGCTGCGCTCGCACCGCGTCGTGGCGGCGGCCTACACCGTCACGCAGACGGCGCCGCCTGGCAGCCCGGCCGCGAGCCGCCCGCCGGCCGCCGCGCGCAGCCGCGACGACGTGCTGCTGACGGTGGACCAGCTGCGCCGCCTGCTGGCGGGCGAACTGGACGGTGCCCAGGAGCCATTTGCAGCCCAGTTCGCGCGCGAATTCGAAGGCGCGGGCCGCGAGGCCGCCGTGCGCCCCGAATTCAGCCCCACCGTGCCGGCGGCCTTCGAGGCCCTGCAGGAAATGAAGCAGGTCGAGACCGTCATGCAGCGCCTGGCCGTCCGCAACAAGGCGGCCGAGCCGGCCCGCGTTCCGGGCACCGCATCGGCCGCCGCTCCGAGCCTGGGGCAGAGCCTGGGCCAGGAGGTGGTCAACCTGATGGTGGACAACATCGCCCACGACCCGCGCCTGCTGGCCCCGGTGCAGCAGGTGGTGCGCAGCCTGGAGCCGGCGCTGCTGAAGCTGGCCTTGATCGACCCGCGTTTCTTCAGCGACAAGCGCCATCCGGCCCGGCACCTGCTCGAGCAGGTGACGCAGCGCAGCCTGGCGTGGGGCCGCGTCGATGCGCCTGGTTTCAGCGCCTTCATGGAGCCCCTGCTGCAGGCGGTCGATGCGCTGGTGGAGATGCCGATCGGCGGCGCCGAGCCGTTCTCGTTCGCGCTGAAATCGCTCGAGGAAGCCTGGGACGAACAGCAAGGGCACGAGCGCCGGCAGCGCGACAAGGCGATGCAGGCGCTCATGCAGGCGGAGCAGCGCAACCTGCTGGCGGAAAAGCTGGCCGCCGAGCTGCGCAACCGGCCCGACCTGCTGCAGGCGCCGGCGCCGATGGCCGCCTTCCTGTGCGGGCCCTGGACCCAGGTGATGGCCCAGGCCAAGCTGGCGGATGCGGGCGCCTCCGCCGATCCCGGCGGCTATGCCGGCATCATCAACGACCTGCTGTGGAGCGCGCAGCCCCAGTTGGCGCACCAGCACCTGGCCCGGCTGACCCGGCTGATCCCGCCGCTGCTGGACAAGCTGCGCGAAGGCCTGCGCAGCATCGACTACCCGCGCCCGCTGACCCACGCCTTCTTCGAGACCCTGATGGCGCTGCACCAGCAGGCCCTGAAACCCACCGCGACCCCGGCCGCGCCGCCTGCCGCCGCGTCCACGCGCGAGGAACTCGAAGCCCGCTTCAGCCGCACGGACGGCGCGATCCCCTGGATCGCGCCCACCGAGGCGCAGCACTCGGGCTTCATGGACACCGAGGAACCTCCCAGCACCCGGCCGCCGTTCGCGGCCACGCAGCCCGCCTTCACGGCCGCGCTGCTTCAGCCCGCGCCGGCCAGCCGCGCCGCCGGCATCCCCCTGGGCGCCTGGGTGGAACTGCTCGTGCAGGACCGCTGGGTCCGTACCCAGCTGACCTGGGCCAGCCCGCACGGCACGCTGTTCATGTTCACCAGCGTCGACGGCGGCACCCATTCCATGACGCGCCGCTCGCTCGACACGCTGCTGGCCGAGGGCCGCCTTCAGGTGGTGTCGGGGCAGGCCGTGGTGGACGGCGCGCTCGATGCCGTGGCGCAGACCGCCATGCGCAACAGCCTGGACGTCATGCTCTGAGCAGCTTCTTGCGCACCAGGTGGATGTTGTTGCGCAGGGCGTACAGCTCGTCGGCGTAGGACAGCGGCACATTGATGTGGCCGGCCCGGCTTTCCAGGTTGTTCAGCTCCCTGAGCAGGTCCTGCGGGTCGCCGGTTCCGGCTTCGAGCCGGTGCTCGATGTCGCGCAGCTGCGCGTACCAGCGGAACACCCGCGAGCGGATGCGGAACTGGTACAGCGGCGGCACGATGCGGCTCAGCGGCAGCAGCACCGCGATGATGATGCCCAGCACCAGCCACATGCGCTCCACCAGGTTGGCCAGCCAGAACGGCAGGTAGCGCTGCAGCAGCGGCGGCCCGTTGCGCAGCGCGCGGTCGGCCTCGGGTGACAGCGGGAACTCACCCTGGCCGGCCTTGGGAAATTCATGCGCGCGGTTGAACCAGCCGGCGCCGCCGTGCAGGTTGATCGCCGCCTGCGAGAACAGCTGCAGCAGCGCGGGGTGCGTGCCGTCGCGGGCCAGCAGCGTGGTGGTGGAGGCCACCAGACGCACGTTCTGCGGCGGCACGTCGGCCGCCAGGTCGACCACGCCGCGCGGCAGCACCACCGGCGTGAGGAAGGCAAAGCGGCGCGAATAGGCCTCGCTCTGCGGAAAGTCCATGAGCCGCACACCCGGCGTCTGCAGCAGCATCTGCACCATCAGCGCCTCGGGCGCCGAGGCGAACACGATGGCGTCGAGCTCGCCGCCGAGGAAGGCCACGGTGGCCGGGGTCTGCTCGAGCTGGCTCAGCGTGATGTTTTTGGCATCGATCCGGTTGACCTCCAGCAGCTTGGCCATCAGGCTCGGCACGCCGCTGCCCGGCGTGCCTACGTTCAGGCGCAGGCCTTGCAGCTGCGTCAGCGAGGCCAGCCCCGCATCGCTGCCGGTGGCCTTGCGCGCCGCGTCCTCGCGGTAGAACAGCCAGACCGGCTCCAGGAACAGGCTGCCCAGCGATTCGAGGGTGTTCTCGTCGTCGGCCTGCACGTCGCCGCTGCCGCCCTGCACGAAGCCCAGGTCGGCCTTGCCCTCGCGCAGCAGCCGCAGGTTGTCCGACGAGCCCTCGCTGGGCAGCAGCCGCACCTCGATGCCGTTGCCGGCCAGCGCCTTGGCGTAGCGCTTGCCGAATTCCTCGTACGCGCTTTGCGCCGGGCCGGTGGCCAGCGTCACGCGCTTGGGCGGATTCGGGTCGAGCCACCAGTAGGCCAGCACCAGCAGCGCCACGCTGAGCAGCGCGAACGGGCCGGCCGAGACCAGCAGGTCGCGCAGCGACAGCAGGGTGTAGCGGATGGCTTGGGGCATGGCCGGGGCTTTCATCGTGCGGCCGCGAGATCGGCGGCCGAGGGCAGGTGCAGCGCACCGATGCGCAGGCCCTGCGCGGCCCGCACCGCGTTCACCACGGCGCGCGCCGTGGCTTCGGCAAACAGGGTGCCCAGCGTCATCATGCCCAAGGTCTTACCCGAGGCGCCGGTGCCCAGCGAGAACAGCGTGTCGCCGTCGGACATCGTATGCACCGGGTTGATGCTGCGCGCCAGGCCGTCATGCGCCATCTGCGCCAGCTTGCGGGCCTGCACCTTGGTGATCACGGCATCGGTGGCGATCACGCCAATGGTGGTGTTGGTGCCGGCCAGCAGCGGCTTCGGCGCCACGCCGCGCAGCAGCGCGCGGCGCGTGTCGAACAGCTTGTTGCCGTTGGGTGTGCGGGCGCCGGCGATCACCTGCGCGGTGTCCGGGTCCACCACGTCGCCCAGGGCGTTGCAGGCGATCAGCGCGCCCACGGTCACGCCGTCCACCGTGACGGAGGCGGTGCCGATGCCGCCCTTCATCGCGCGGTCGATGCCGAAGATCTTGCCCACGGCCGCGCCCGCGCCCGCGCCCACGTTGCCCTCGGCCGGGCGGCGCGTCGAGGCGGCCTCGCAGGCCGCGTAGCCAGCGGCCGCATCGGGGCGGATGGCGGCGTCGCCGACCAGGATATCGAACAGCACGGCCGCCGGCACGATGGGCAGCCGGCCCACGCGCACGTCGAAGCCGACGCCGCGCTCCTCCAGCCAGCGCATCACGCCGCTGGCGGCGTCCAGGCCCCAGGCGCTGCCACCGGCCAGGGTGATGGCGTGCACGCGGTCCACCAGGTTCTCGGGCGCCAGCAGGTCGGTCTCGCGCGTGCCGGGCGCCGCGCCGCGCACGTCCACGCCCGCTACCGCACCCGCGCGTGTGAGGACCACGCTGCAGCCCGTGGGCCGGCGGGCATCGGTGAAATGGCCGACCTCGATGCCGGCGACATCGGTGATGGCGCCGCCGTGGCGGCGCGGGCGGCGGGCGGTGGATTCAGGCATTCAGGGCGCTGCTTTCTCAAGGTGGGTGACGGTGAACTGCCCATCTATCTTATCGGCGCGAAAGCGCACCGTGTCGCCGGCGGCGGCCACGTCGAGCAGCTGCGGCTCGGTCACGCGGAACACCATGGTCATGGGCGGCATGCCGAGGTTCTTGATCTCACCGTGCCTGAGCGTGATGCGGGCCGTCTCGCGGTCCACCTTGCGCACTTCGGCGCGGCTCATCTCGGTGGTGCCGGCCGGGTCGGCCGCAGGGGCCTGGGCCTGGGCGGCGGTGCCCAGCAGGCTGGCGGCGAGCAGCAGAGGAATCAGAAAGCGGTTCATGAGGAAGCCTTGGACGAGTGGCGGTTGAAGATGCGGGTGCTGCCATCGCGCGCGACCAGCAGCACGTCGAAGGGGTCGCGGCGTCCGCCATAGGCGGGGCCGTCCATGCCCGGCGAGCCGATGGGCATGCCGGGCACGGCCAGGCCCAGGGCCTGTGGTTTTTGCCGCAGCAGCGTGCGCACGTCGGCGGCGGGCACGTGGCCCTCGACCAGGTAGCCGCCCACCAGTGCGGTGTGGCAGGAGCCGAGCCGGGTCGGCAGGCCCAGGCGCGCGCGCACGGCGTTGTTGCCGCTGTCGTGCACGGTGACAGCGAAGCCGTTGGCCTGCATGTGCGCCACCCAGTCATGGCAGCAGCCGCATTCCGGGTCTTTCCAGACTTCGAGCGGGGTGGGCGTTGCCGGGCCGGCAGCGCGGGAGGCGCCCGCGGCCAGCAGTGCGGAGGCGGGCAGGGCGGCCAGCAGCAAGCTGCGGCGGCGCGGGTGGGGGCAGGGGTGGAGGTGGGTTGGCGATGTCATCATGATTTTTTCCTTTCGAGGGTGGAGGCTGAGGGGCGCACGCTGATGCGGCCGGTCATGCCGGCCTGGTAGTGGCCGGCGATCAGGCATGCGAAATCGAAATCACCGGCGCGGTTGAAGGTCCAGATGATCTCGCCGTTTTTGCCTGGCGGCACATGGGCCATGTAGGGCTCGTCGTGCTCCATGCCGGGGAACTTGAGCATCAGCGCTGCATGCTCGTCGAGGTCTTTCTTCGTGCCGATCACGAGTTCGTGCATCACCTGGCCAGTGTTCCTGAGGCGCAGCCGGATGGTCTCACCCTGCTTTACGTCGAGGCGGTCGGGCGTGAAGCGCATGGCGTCAGTCATGCCGATCTCGATGGTGCGCGTGACGGCCTTCGCGTCGCCCGCGATGCCCCAGGGCTTCTGCTCCTTCACGGCGGCGCTGGCCGGCGCGTGGGCCGCGTCGCCATGCGCCTGTGCAGTGCCAAAAGTGCCGAAGGTCCAGGCGCACAGGGCGCAGGATGCTATGGTTTTGAGAGTGGACATGGAAGCTCCTGAAGTCAGTGGCCGCTGTGGCCCGAAGGTTTGCGAACTGAAGGCAGCGCGGCTTGCGGCTGCGCCGGGGCGGCGACGCTGGCGGCCGGCGGCGGGCTGCCGCCGAACTCGTAGGCCTGCGTGCCCGCGGGCTGCCGGAACCAGCCGGGATCGGCATAGCTGCCGGGCGGCTGCTCGCGGCGCACCTTGAGCAGGGTGAACATGCCGCCCATCTCCGCCGGGCCGTAGGGGCCCTGGCCCGCCATCATGGGGTGGGTGTTGTCGGGCAGCGGCATCGGCATCTCGCCCATGTCGGCCATGCCGCGCTCGCCCATCACCATGTAGTCGGGCACCAGCTTCTGGATCTTCTTCACCAGGCCGCTGTGGTCCACGCCGATCATGGTGGGCACGTCGTGGCCCATGGCGCCCATGGTGTGGTGGCTCTTGTGGCAGTGGATGGCCCAGTCGCCTTCCTCGTCGGCCAGGAACTCGATCTGCCGCATCTGGCCGACCGCCACGTCGGTGGTGACTTCGGGCCAGCGCGCCATGGGCGGCACCGGGCCGCCGTCGGTGCCGGTGACGGTGAACTCGTGGCCGTGCAGGTGGATCGGGTGGTTGGTCATGGTGAGGTTGCCCACGCGGATGCGCACCTTGTCGCGGTGCCGCACGTTGAGCGTGTCGATGCCGGGGAACACGCGGCTGTTCCAGCTCCAGATGTTGTGGTCCAGCATGGTGTTGACGCGCGGTGTCATGCTGCCGGGGTCGACGTCATAGGCGTTGAGCAGGAAGCAGAAGTCGCGCTGCACCTCGTCGATCAGCGGGTGCCGCGCCTTCGGGTGCGTGACCCAGAAGCCCATCATGCCCATGGCCATCTGCACCATCTCGTCGGCATGCGGGTGGTACATGAAGGTGCCGGGGCGGCGCGCGGTGAACTCGTAGACGAAGGTCTTGCCGGCCGGGATCTGCGGCTGCGTGATGCCGCCCACGCCGTCCATGCCGTTGGGCAGGCGCTGGCCGTGCCAGTGCACGGTGGTGTGCTCGGGCAGGCGGTTGGTGACGAAGATGCGGACGCGGTCGCCCTCCACCACCTCGATGGTGGGGCCGGGGCTCTGGCCGTTGTAGCCCCACATGTTGACCTTGAAGCCGGGCGCCATCTCGCGTACCACGGGCTCGGCCACGAGGTGGAATTCCTTGACGCCGCCGTTCATGCGCCAGGGCGCCGTCCAGCCGTTGAGGGTGACCACCGGCTGGTAGGGCCGGCCGTTGGGCGGCACCAGCGGCGGCGCGGTGGCGTTGCCGGCCTGCATGGCGGGCTCGGGCAGCGCGGCCAGCGCAACGCGGCTCACGCCGGTGGCGGCCATGCCGGCTGCGGCGCCGGCGAAGAAGTTTCTGCGGTTCATGGGTCAATGTCCTTGGGGTTCGCCGCCCGCGGCGGCCGAGGAGGCGAGAGCCGGCAGCGCGCCTGGCGAGGTGCCGCTGAGTGTGGTCTGCAGGTCGGTGTCGGCGAGCCAGAAGTCGCGCTGCGCCTCCAGCGCGCTGTTGACGGCCAGCACGTTCTGGCGCGTGTCGGCCAGCAGCGCCCAGACGCTGGCGAGCATGCCGTTGTAGCGCAGCACCATCTCGTCGTTGATGAAGCGGCGCAGCGGCACGATCTCGTCGCGGTAGTGGCGCGCCAGGTCGTAGGCGGTGCGCCAGCCCAGATAGGCCTCGCGCGCCTCGCTGCGCGCCTGCACCGCCACCGCCTGCACTCGCGCCACCGACTGCAGGTAGAGGCCTTGCGCGCGCGCGTTGCCGGCCTGGCCCCAGTCGAACAGGGGCAGCGGCAGCTCGACCTCCCAGCCGCGCTTGGCCTCCTTGTCGCCGCGCGCGTTGTCAAACGTGGTGTTGCGGGTGTAGCTCAGGTCCAGCGCGTTGATGACGCCGGTGGCGCGCACATAGCCCAGCGACTGCGCCACGTAGCGCGACTCGTCCACCGCGCTCTTCACGTCCAGCCGCTGGCGCAGGGCCTGAGCCTCCACTTCGGTGGGCTCCACCACGGCGGCGGGCAGATCGGGCAGGCGCTCGGGCAGCGCGTACTGCGCCTGCGTGCCCCACAGGCCGAGCAGGCGCGTGAGCCGCTCGCGCGCGGCCACGCGCGCCTGCTCGGCGCGCGCCAGTTGCGCCGTGGCGTCGGCCAGGAAGGCCTGCTCGCGCGCCTGCTGCAGGCGGCTCCAGTTGCCCACGCGCGCCATGCGCCGCGCCAGCTCGGCGCCGGTCTCCGCGGCGTCGCGCACGTCGCGCAGGTAGCCCGCGCTCTGCTGCGCGGCCACGGCGCGGATCCAGGCCTTGCGCGTCTCGGCCGCCAGGCGCACCACGTCCTGCGCGGCCTGCAGCTTGGCGAGCTCGGTCTGCCGGCCCTGCCACTCGGCGCGCCAGGGCAGGGTCAGCAAGCCCAGCACGTTGAAGCTGAGCACGCGCTCGATCTCCAGCCGGTCGCCTTCGGCGAAGCGGCCGAGCGCGAAGTGCGGGTTGGGCGCGCGGCCGGCGCGAACGCGCTCGGCGTCGCTGATGGCGAGCGTGGCGAACGAGGCCCGCAAGCCGGGGTTGTTGAGCAGCGCGATGCGCACGGCGGCGCCGGCGTCCAGCGGCTGGGCCAGCAGCTCGGCCACCAGCGGGCCGGTGTCGGCGTCGGGGGCTGGCAGGGCGGCTGCGACGCCAGCCGTCTTGCCGGCGGTGAGTGCGGCGATCTCGCCGCGGTAGCCATCGGGCGAGGGCGCGGCGCAGCCGGCCAGCGCCAGCACCGCGGCCAGCAGGCCGGGTCGTAGGAGTGGTCTCATGGCGGGCCTAGTGGTGATGCGACGGGGCCGTGGGGGTGGCTGGCGCAGGCGTGGCCGCGGCTGGCGTCGGGCCTTGCTGCGCAGCCTCGGCTGCCACGATGTCGGCATGGCCGCGCGGGAAGCGGGCGACGGCGGCATGGGCGTCCTGCCAGCGGGTGCTGGCGCGCTCCACGCCGGCAGGCGGGCCGCTGAACACCGAGGCGTAGACGGGCGTCGCCGCCGGGGCTGCCGGGTCGGCGGCAGAGGGGGGCTGGCTTTGCGCCGAGGCCATGGAGGCGCCGGCCAGCAGCGCCAGGGCAAGAAGGTTTTTCACGAGGATCTCCAGAAAACTTGAAAGCGGATGCAACGCGGCGCCGGCGTCAGGCAGGCGGCAGCGGATGCGGTCTGCCGGGACCGCGCAGACGCACGTTCCCGGCCCAGCGCAGGACGCACTGGGGGCTTGGAGATCAGGAAATGGGCGGTTTGAAGCCCGGAGACGGCGTGTTGCTGGAGAAGCGTTCGCCGCCGACAGGCGGCGGCATCTGCGGCAGCGCCGCAGCCGCGGCGGCGGCATCCACCACGGCCAGGGCGACCGTATGGCAGATCTGGCAGGCGGCGCAGGTGCCGCAGTCGGCGTGCGCGGACAGGGGGCTGGCCGCGTCGTCCGAGGCCTGGGCATGGCCGGCGCAGGCGGCATCGGTCAGGGCCTGGTTTTCATGGTCAGAATGGCCGGATGTCCTTGTCGCGTGGTCATCTTCAGCTATGGTTTCCATAGCGTGGCCGGGGGCCGACAGCATCTCCACCGCCATGGCATCGCCGACCAGGCCGCGCAGGGGCAGCAGGGCGATCATGAGGATGAGGAGCAGATGGCGCACGGACGGAATGATAAGCCGAAGCGGGCAAAGTTCCTGGTTTCGGCGGCGAGGCCGGCGCGCGCGAGGGGCGTGGCGGACCGTGCGCTGCGCTTTCGATTGGTTACCTATTTCACTGCCTTGTTTCAGTGGTGTCACGGCCATGCCACGAGGCCGGCCTACCATGCGTCCATGTCAACCAGTTTTCACAACGAGGTTTGATCATGATGAGATCTGATGGTTATCGCATCGAAAGCAATCAGCCGCTCAGGAACCACCTGCTGCCGCCGCCCATGCTGCATGGGCTCTACAAAGATCCTTCGCTGGCCGTGGCCGTGGCCGTCAAGAGCGTGCTCAATCCCTCGACCCAGGAAGTGCGTGTGATCCACGTGCCCAGCGGCGAGGTGGTGTTCCGTTCCACCGCGGCCGACGCCCGGCGCCCGCCCAGCCCGGCCAGCGGGCCGGAGCCGGCCTGAGCGCCGTCACGCGGCGGCCGTGCGCGCCAGTTCGCCCCGCGCCAGCCGCACCACGGTCCAGCCGCCGCTCAGGGCCAGCCAGGCCATGACGGCCGCCACGGCGAGGTCGGGCCAGGCCGAGCCGGTGCCGAACACGCCGAGCGCGGCGAGCATCACCGCCACGTTGCCGATGGCGTCGTTGCGCGAGCACAGCCAGACGCTGCGCATGTTGGCGTCGCCCTCGCGGAACGCATACAGCAGTCCCGCCGAGGCCAGGTTGGCCAGCAGCGCCAGGAAGCCGACCACGCCCATGGTCATGGCCTCGGGCGGCACGCCCTGGGCCAGCGCCCACAGCGTCTTGCCGGCCACGAAGCCGCCCAGCACCAGCATGCTCAGGCCCTTGAACATGGCGGCGCGCGCGCGCCAGGCCAGCCCCATCGACAGCACGGCCAGCGTCACGGCGTAGTTGGCCGAGTCGCTGAAGAAGTCGATCGCATCGGCCAGCAGCGAGACCGAGCCCGAGCGGAAGCCCGCGCCGATCTCCACGGCGAACATGGCCGCGTTGAGGGCCAGCGCGGCCCACAGCACGCGCCGGTAGCGCGGGCTGTCGGTGGCGGACAGGTGCTCGTGGCCGTGGTCGTGGCCGTGTTCAGAGTGGCAGTGGGCGGACATTCCTGGCTCTCCTTGGGTTTTTTGAAGCGATGGCATGATTGGAAAGCTTCAAGTCACTTCAAGGTCAAGCCATGTCCGACATGAACCCTCACGCCGCGCAGGGCCATCGCATCGGCGAGGCCGCCGCTCTGAGCGGCGTGAGCGCGGCCAACATCCGCTACTACGAGAAGGAACGCCTGCTGAGCCCGCAGGGCCGGGGTGACAACAGCTACCGCTTCTACAGCGACGCCGACGTGCACCAGCTGCGCTTCATCCGCCTGTGCCGGGCCATGGACATGTCGCTCGACGAGGTGCGCACGCTGCTCGGGCTGGACCTGCGCGACAAGGCCGACTGCGCCACCGCGAGCGAGGCGCTGAACGAGCACCTGGGCCATGTGCGCGCGCGGCTGGCCGAGCTGCGCGCGCTGGAGAAGGATCTGCTGGCCCTGCGCGACCGCTGCGACGGCCAGGGCGAGAAGTGCAGCCTGATCGAGGCGCTGCACCAGCGCGCGGACGCGCAGGCACCTGCGCGCGGCGCCGCGCACCGGGCGCACCGGCATGTCTAGGGCGAGTGAGCCCAGGGCGGCGGCCGGCTACCCGCGCTGCAGCTGGGCCTCGGCCTTGTCGAGCCACAGGCGCAGGCTGTCGAGCAGGTCCTTCTGGCTGAACGAGCAGCTTTCCTCGCTGAACAGCGCGCTCGATTCGAGCCGGTCCAGCAGGTTCAGCAGCACCTCGCGGTAGCGCGCGGGCAGGGCGTCGAGCAGGGCGGTCTGGCTGCGCGCGGCGGCGCTGAAGGCCTGCGCGCCCAGGGCGCCGCTGTCGAGCGCCGCCAGCGCCTGGCGCAAGGGGGTGAGGCGTTCGTCGGCCATCAGTTCTTCACGCCCTTGGGCAGCGGCAGGCCGCGCTCGCGCATCAGCTCGCGCAGGCGGTCCGGGTAGTCGGTGATGAGGCCATCCACGCCCCAGTCCATCAGGCGCTGCAGGTCGGCGGGGTTGTTCACGGTCCAGGGAATCACCTGCAGGCCCAGGGCCTGCGCCTCCTTGACCAGCGCCTCGGTCACGGCGCCCGCGTTGGGCGACCAGACGGCGCCGCCCGCGGCCTTGACCAGTCTGGGCACGCTGCCGTGCTGGCCGAGCTGGAAGCCCGCGGTCCAGGCGCTGTCGCGCGTGTTGTCGTTGGCGCCCGCCTGCACGGTGAGGTAGACCGTGGGAATCTCGGGCGCGAGTTGCTGCACGAGCTGCAGCGAGCGCCAGTCGAAGCTCTGCACGGTGACGCGGCGCGCCATGCCAGCGTCGCGCACGGCCTGCAGCAGGGTGCGCGTCATGGCCTCCACGCCCACGGTGTCGCCGGGCTGCGAGGGGTTGAGCTTGGTTTCGATGTTGAAGCGCACGCCGTCGGCGCCGTAGTTTTTGACCAAGGCGAACAGCGAGGCCAGCGTGGGCACGCGCTGACCGTCGCGCGGCGCCTGCGTGCCGAATTGCGCGGCGTAGGGACTGGCCGGGTTGATGCGGCCCACGTCGTAGGTTTGAAGCTGCGCCAGCGTCAGCGATTTGATGAGCGGTCCCTTGGCCGCGAGCCATTGCCCCGAGGCATCACGCGTGATCGCGGGGTTGAGGTAGGGGTCGTGCGAGACCACGGCCACGCCGTCGACCGTGATGCCCACGTCCAGCTCCAGCGTGGTGACGCCGATCTCCAGCGCATGCTCGAAGGCGGCCAGCGTGTTTTCCGGCGCGAGGCCGCGGCCGCCGCGGTGGGCCTGCAGATCGAAGCCCCCGGCGGCCGGCACCAGGCCAAACGCGAGAAAAACGAATGAAATCGCCCGGAGGTCCAGGCAGGATGGTCGTTTGATGCTATGAAAAAAGGAGCGCATGGCAGTCTCGGCAACGCGGCGGCGGGGTGCCCAATATACCGCCCGCCGATGTCGGCGGCATGCCAGGAATGAAGGGCTTCGCTGTATTTTTTAGAATACAACGAAACGTCGAGGTCTTCATGAATTCATCGCTTGCTTTTCTGCGGCGCTTCCTGGCCGCGTGGGTGCTGGGCGTGCCGCTCCTTGTGGCCGCCCAGGCTGAGCCAACGGCCCAGGCGGTTCGCGTCACCGGTGCGGTCGCGCGCGAGCTGGCGCTGGACCGCCAGGCCCTGCCGGCGCTGCCGCAGGCGAGCGCGAGCGTGGCGGACAAGGCCTACGAAGGCGTGCCGCTGTGGGACGTGCTGAGCGCGGCCGGTCTCGCGCCTGCCGTTGCCGGCCGGCGCCATCCGACGCTCTCGATGTATGTGCTGGCGCGCGGCGACGAGGGCTACCAGGCGCTGTTCTCGGTGGCGGAGCTCGACCCGGCGCTCGGCGCCCGCGGCGCGCTGCTGGCGCACCGGGTGAATGGCGCGCCGCTGGGCGCCGGCGAGGGGCTCGTGCGGCTGGTCGTGCCGGGCGATCTCAAGCCGTCGCGCGCGGTGTTTCGATTGGTCGAACTGCGGCTGCAGTCCGCTCCCTGAGCCCATCCCATGGAAGACTACCAGTTGCAATGCCTGGAGGCGTCGGCCGCCGAGGGCGATCTGGCCGGGGCGGCCCGGCGCTGCGGCCTCTCGGTGCCCGCGTTGCGGGCCATCGTGGCCGGGCTCGAGCAGGCCTACGGGCGGCCGCTGCTGACGCCAGGCCTGGGCGATGCCCGCCTGACGCCGGCCGGGCGGAGGGTGACGGCCTGGGGCCAACGCTTCCGGTCCCCGCGCCATGCCCAACGCGACCCGCCCGTGGCCGAGTGCCTGCAGCGGCTGCTGGCCCCGCTGATCACGCGCCGCTCGATCTCGCCCAAGCGGCTCGTGCCACCGGCGCCCGGTGCGCAGGAAGTAGCGTCCATGGTGCAGGCCGCGCTCAGCGCCCCCGACCATGGCGGCCTGCATCCCTGGCGCATCATCGCGTTCGCCGATGCCGACCGCCCGCGGCTGGCCGATCTGTTCGAGGCCGAGAAGCTACGGCGCGATCCGCTGGCTGGTGACGCCGACGTGCAGCGTGCGCGGGAGCACGCGACCCGCACGCCGGCGCTGCTGGCGTTCGTCGTCAGTCCGCACAGGCGATCGGGCGTGCCGCTCCGTGAGCAATGGCTGGCGGCCGGCGCCGCGCTGGGGAATTTCCTCAACGCCGCGCACCAGCTGGGCTACGGCGCCATCGTGCTCAGCGGTGAGCGTTGCCACGACGCCGGGCTGGCCTCGGCCCTGGGCCTTGTCGATGCGGAATGGCTGGCGGGCTTCATCAGCCTGGGCTCGGTGGCCGGCCTGCCTCCCGCACGCCAGCCCACGCCCCTGGAGGCCGTGTATTCCACCTGGGAACCCGGCGCCCCGGGCGTCGCATCGTCTACCAATAGTGCCGCGCCGCCGCGGCGAACAGGAGTCTGAACATGGATACCGTGGAATTGCGCGTCGTCGGCCATGTGCGCAGCCGCTTCACCGACCCGGTGGGCATGCCGATCCAGACCGTCGGCAGCCCGCAGGAGCCGGGACAGGTGGAGGTGCTGCCGGCGTTCGCGGCCGGGCTGCGCGACATCGAGCATTTCGAGTACCTGATCCTCATCACCCATCTGCACCGCGTGAAGGAAGAGCGGCTCGACGTCGTTCCTTTCCTGGATGACACCTCGCACGGCGCCTTTGCCACGCGCGCGCCGTCGCGTCCCAACCGCCTGGGCCTGTCCATCGTGCGGCTGGAGCGCGTGGACGGTGCCTGCCTGCACTTCACCGGCAACGACATGCTCGACGGCACGCCAGTGCTGGACATCAAGCCCTACGTGCCGGCTTTCGACGTGCGGGAGACCGAACGCATCGGCTGGTTCAGGCGGCGCGTGCAGCAGGTGGCCGAGGTGCGGTCCGACGACCGGATGTCCCAGGACCCCCCGGCACGCCGATGACGCAGCGGGCGCAGGCCGGCGCCGTCAATCCAGCCGCGCGCCGGACTTCTGCACCGCGTCGGCCCAGCGCGGCATCTCGGCGGCCAGGAACTTCGCGAACTCCTCGTGGCCCAGGAACGCCGGGTCGGCGCCCTGCGTCACCATGCGGTTGCGCACCTCGGGGCTGGTGAGCACCTGGCGGAAGGCGTCGCTCAGTTTGGCCGCCACCTCCTTGGGCAGGCCGGCTGGTGCCAGGAAGCCGTAGAAGCCCACCACCTCGAAGCCCTTGATGCCCGACTCGATGACGGTCGGCGTGTCGGGCAGCGCCGGATTGCGCTCGCGGCTGGTGACGGCCAGCGCGCGCACCTTGCCCTGCTTGTGGTAATTGGCCGCCTGCGGGATCGACTCGGCCATGAACTGCACCTGGCCGGCCATCAGGTCGGTGAAGGCGGGCGCGCTGCCGCGGTAGGGGATGTGGACCATGAACAGGCCGGTGGCGTTCTTGAACATCTCGGGCACCAGGTGGCTGATGCCGCCGTTGCCGGCCGAGCCGTAGTTCACCTGGCCGGGGCGCGCGCGCGCGTAGTCGACGAACTCCTTGAGGTTGTTCGCCGGCAGCTTCGGGGTGACCAGCAGCGCGAGCGGCTGCATGGCGGTGCGCGCGATCGGCGTGAAGTCCTTGAGCGTGGCGTAGGGCAGCTTGCTGTAGAGCGCCGGGTTGATCACCATCACGCCGGTGTTGGCCAGCATCAGGGTGTAGCCGTCGGGCGCGGACTTCATCACCTCCTGCGCGCCCACTGTGCCGCCGGCGCCCGACTTGTAGTCGATGATGACGGGCTGGCCGAGCGCGGCCTGCAGCTTGTCGCTGAGCAGCCGGGCATGCTGGTCGAGCGGCCCGCCGGCCGGGAAGCCGATCACGATGCGGATGGGCTTGTCGGGGAAGGCGGCCGTGGCGGCCGTGCTGGCGGCGAGCAGCAGTGCGGCGATGGCGGTCTGGATGCGGTTCATGAAAGCGTGTCTCCTCGGATGAGCACACATGATAAGCAGCGCACCGTCGCCCAGGCGACGCGGCGCGTTGGGGGCTTCCCGGATGCGCGCGGCGGTGGCCGGGGCTAGCCTTGCGGTTCAAGGAGTTCCCATGCGTCCGCATCACAAATTCTGGCCCAGGCGGCTGCCCCATGCCGTCGTCCCGCCCGCCACCTCGCTGTGGCACAACCTGGCGGTCAGCGCGCTGCGCTACCCGGACAAGCCGGCGCTGGTGTTCTTCGGGCGCATCCTGAGTTACGCCGAGGTGGTGCGCCAGGCCGAGCGGCTGGCCGCGCGGCTGCAGGCGCTGGGAGTGAAGAAGGGCGACCGCGTGGTGCTGCTCATGCAGAACTGCCCGCAGCTCGTGATCGCGCATTTCGCGATCCTGCGCGCCAACGCCGTGGTAGTGCCGGTCAACCCGATGAACCGCGCCGAGGAGCTCAAGCACTACATCACCGACCCCGATGCGAAGGTGGCCCTCACCACCGGCGACCTGGCGCCCGAGCTGGTGCGCGCCAGCGATGCGCTGGCGCCAGGCGAGCGGCTCGCGCACCTGATCGTCACGCAGTTCACCGATGCCTTCGACGCCAACGTGGCGGGCGACGATGCGCCGCCCGAGGCCTGGGCGTCCTGGCTGCTCACGCGCCATGCGCTGCCGGCGCTGGCCGGCGGCCAGGTGCAGGCCTGGACCGAGGCGCTGGCCGGCAGCGAGCCCGTGCCCGCGCTCGACAGCGGCCCGGACGACCTGGCCCTGCTGCCCTACACCAGCGGCACCACCGGCCTGCCCAAGGGCTGCATGCACACGCACGCCAGCATCATGCACAACGCGGTGGCGGGCTGCTTCTGGGGCAACGGCACGCCCGAGAACGTCACCTTGGCCGTGGTGCCGATGTTCCACATCACCGGCATGGTGAGCCTGATGCACACCAGCATCTACACCGGCGCCGCGCTCATCATCATGCCGCGCTGGGAGCGCGACCTGGCGGGCCGCCTGATCTCGCGCTGGAAGGTCACGCACTGGACCAACATCCCGACCATGGTGATCGACCTGCTGGCCAGCCCGAACTTCGCGCAGTACGACCTGTCCAGCCTGGTCTACATCGGCGGCGGCGGCGCGGCCATGCCGCAGGCCGTGGCGCAGCGCCTGCTCGACCAGTTCGGCCTGCGCTACTCCGAGGGCTACGGCCTGACCGAGACCGCCGCGCCCTCGCACAGCAACCCGCCCGACCACCCCAAGCAGCAGTGCCTGGGCATCCCGTTCATGAGCACCGACGCGCGCGTGGTTGACCCCGACACGCTGCGCGAGATGCCGGTGGGCGAGCAGGGCGAGATCATCATCCACGGCCCCGAGGTGTTCAAGGGCTACTGGAAGCGGCCCGAGGCCACGGCCGCGGCCTTCATCGAGTTCGAGGGCAAGCCCTTTTTCCGCTCGGGCGACCTGGGCCGCGTGGACGAGGACGGCTACTTCTTCCTGACCGACCGCTTGAAACGCATGATCAACGCCAGCGGCTTCAAGGTCTGGCCGGCCGAGGTGGAGGCGCTGATGTTCCGCCATCCGGCGATCCAGGAGGCCTGCGTCATCGCCGCCAAGGACGTCTACCGCGGGGAGACCGTCAAGGCCGTGGTGGTGCTGCGCGCCAGCCACCGGGGCCAGGTCAGCGAGCAGGACATCATCGACTGGTGCCGCGAGAACATGGCGGTGTACAAGGTGCCGCGCATCGTGCAGTTCGCCGATGCGCTGCCCAAGAGCGGCAGCGGCAAGGTGATGTGGCGCACGCTGCAGGAGGCCGAGGCGGCCGGCTGAACCTTTCTTTTAGTCCTCTTGTCCGGGCGGCGGCGACTCTGTTACTCTTTGTATCGGCCACAGGAGAGACGCCATGACGACGCCATCAGCACAACAGGCCCCCGGCTCGCGCGCGGGAGTTCCCACAGGCGCAGCGCCCGCCGGCGACAGGGAGGCCGCATGAAACCCGTTCTCACGCCCAGCACGCAATGGCAGGAGCGGATCGCGCCCGACGAAGCCGAGCGCCATGCCCACCAGGCGCGCCAGTTCGTGGAGATCCAGCGCCGCAAGTCCGCCGCCTACGGCACGGGCCGCGCGCTGCACCGCAAGCAGCTCACGGCCGCGCAGGGCCTGCTCGAAGTATTGGACGGCCTGCCCCCCTTCGCGCACCACGGCCTGTTTGCGGCGCCCGGCGTGCATGACGTCTGGGTGCGCCTGTCCAACGGCGGCCCGGACCGCGCCGGCGACCGCCAGCCCGACATCCGGGGCTTCGCCATCAAGGTGTTCGGCGTGCACGGCCGCTCCGCCCTGGGCGGTGACACCACGGCCAGCCAGGACTTCACCCTCATCAACCAGGAGGCGTTCGGTTTCACCGACAGCGCCGAGTTCACCGGCTTCGCGGTGGCGGCCTCGCGCAGCAAGGCGGCGCTGCTGCCCTACCTGTTCCGGCGCTATGGCCTGCTGAGCGCGCCCGCCAAGCTGCTGCAGATCCTGCGCGCGGTGGGCCGGCCCTTCAGCGGCTTTGCCACCGAGCCGCTGCACAGCGCCGTGCCCATGGCCTGCGGCCCCTATGCGGTGCGGGTGCGGCTGCTGCCCGATCCGTCCAACGCCCTGTGGGAGGGCGGCGCAGGCAACGCCGGCGCCCGCGGCGAGGCGACCGCGCAGGCCCGCAGCGACTGGGGCGCCGACTTCAGCGCCCGCCTGCGCACGAATGCGCTGCACTGGGATCTGCAACTGCAGTTCTTCGTGAACGAGGAGCTCACGCCGATCGAGGACGCCAGCGTGAACTGGAGCAGCCCCTACACCACCGTGGCGCGGCTGATCCTGCCGCCGCAGGACACCGGCTCGGCCGAAGGCCAGGCGCTGGCGGCCCGTGCGGAGGCCGGCGTGTTCGACCCCTGGCAGGCGCTGGCCGAACACCGCCCGCTGGGCGACGTGCAGCGCGCGCGCAAGGTCGCGTACTTCGCCAGCCAGCAGGAGCGCGGAGCAGCCTAGTTATTGCCTGATTCATTGCGCCGGGCAACCGAAACGGCGGCGCAGACGCGCCACGCGCCGTGCGGCCTCATTCAGGCTGAATCTTCGCTTTCTGAGCGACTTGCGAAAACTTCACTCCCAGCTGTTTGATCTGTTCAGTAAATTCCTCCGGAGTATTGGAAACAGGTTGCAGGCCCAGGCGAAAGAGTCGAGGGGTCATGTCCGGTTCTGCGACGAATCGAGCAATGTCGCGTGCAATCTTGCGGCGAATCTCCATGGGCGTTCCGGCTGGTGCGAAGACACCCAACTGCGTGGGAAGGTCCATTCCAGGCAAGCCGGCTTCGCGCGCAGCCGGAACATCGGGAAGACCGGGCCAGCGTCCGCTCTCCGACGTGAGCGACAGTGCACGCACTTTGCCAGCCTGCATCATCGGGACGGCGGCATTGAGCGTCAGGAACGAAAGCTGCACGTCGCCCCTGGAAAGGGCGAGCGAATTTTGTGCCTCTCCAGAATAGGGGATGCCCACCATTTGAATTCCGGTCAGCTGATTGAACGCCTCGATGGTCAAGGTATTCGAGGCGGAAGAGGACCCGTAACTGAGCTTTCCGGGTCTTGCCTTGGCGTAGCTGATGAATTCGGTGAGCGATTTGACTGGCGTCTGCGAACTCACCGCGATGACGACCGGGGCGATACCGACCAATGAGATGGGAGCCAGGTCGCGGTCCACATCTAGCCCGGGATTCTTCATCAGCGACTTGAACGCCGCAATAGCGGCTCCCGTGATCGCGAGCGTATGTCCATCTGGAGTGGCGTGTGCCATGGCGACGACCCCGACCAAACCTCCACCTCCCGCTTTATTACTGACAATGACAGGTTGTTTCCAGAGCGTGGACAGATATTCCGCAATCAGGCGTGCTTGCCCATCGACCGGCCCGCCAGGACCGTAGGGCACGATCAAGGTGACAGGCCTGGTTGGAAATTCCTGTGCGGCAACGTTTGCAATGCCAGTCGCCGCTACGAGCAACAGAATTGACACCAATCTGAAAAGCTTTTTCATAACGATCTTTTTCCGGGTTAGTTCGAAGGAAAGCCAGGATTCGACCCGGCGCATGTGATGCTTGCCGTTGTTCAAAACAGCTCCACCCAACCATTGCTCAGGGCTGTGAGGTCGCGCTCTCGGACCCGCGCGCGAAAATGGAATGCGTTGTCAGCGGCGTGCCACATTTGAAACTTGATACCCCCGCCAGGGAACACAGGCCCACTAAAACGGACTGCGATGCGCTTGAGTGCGCCACTCATTGCGCACCCGCCTTCAAATCCTGTTGTCCGCAACTGCCAACCATGTGTCTTCTTTCGAATATGCACTGCGCATAACCCGCATCGCGACGCAATGGTTTCAGAGGTGTGCGGAGGGGTCAAAGCTCTTCCACTGTGCGGAAGGCAGGGGCCGCCCCGGCAAGGCGCGAAAAAAGGACTCTCTACTGCTGCGCCGGCGCGATCCGCCTTGCCTTGTGGTCATGAGCAGTGCCGCGAGATCGCGCTGCACGCGCGCCCGAAAACGCTCGTTCGACGTCGGTGGCATGACGCAGCAGCAAGGGGCCGAAGACTTCGCGGATGTAGTCCAGTTTGAAGCGTTCGGCCGGCGCGGCGCAGGCCAGGACCAGTTGCCGCCCCAACGTGCGCAGATAGATCGGCACGGCGACCGCATGCACACCCGCCTCGCGCACCTGCAGCGATATGCAATAGCCATACTGGGCATAGGACGACTCGGCCTCTTTCAGTTCGGCCTGCAGCACGTCCCGGCTCCATGTCCCTTGTTCGATCAGGTGGTCCACGATACTGTTCTTCTCCCTGCTGCTGCACGAGGCCAGATAGGCGCGGCCCAGCGCGGATCGGGGCAGGGAGGCGCTTGCGCCAGGCGTCAGCGATGAAACCAGGGGTCGCCCGCCATCGACGGCCTGAAGCACCACCAGGCTGGAATTCTCATACGCCGCCAGCGCCACGCGCACGCCGGCCTCTTCAGCGAGCTTCTTCATGTGTGGCATCACCAGCGTCTTGACGTCGGTGCCCGCGATCATGGCCGTGTGGATCGGCAGCACACGAAAGCCCAACCGGTAGGCCCCCGCGATCGAGTCGTAGTCGAGGTAGCCCACCTTGATCAGCGTATGCGTCAGCCGGGAGACCGAAGAACACGCCAGCCCCGTCAGCGCCGAGATTTCGCCATTGGTGAGCAAAGGCCGCTCGGGCTGAAAGCAATCGAGAATTTTCAGGCCGCGTGCCAGGGCTTCTACAAACTGCCTGTCCTTTTCCATGATCTTCCTTTTCCGCACGGTGGAAGACACTTTACTGCGTTTGAGCGTTTCGCGAGCATCGTGGCCATGACACAAGCACAAAAGATGACTGCCTGACAGACGCACGAAGACGCGTTGCGGCAAGGCCGCTTCCTGTTTCGGGTGGCCAGCGTAAGTGCTTGACGAACGGCCGGCGGGGGAAGCGTTCCCTTGGATTCGGCCACAAAAGGAAACCACCGCCATGACCAACGATCAATCGATTTTAAAAGATAGCATTGCGAGATACCTTAGAGAGCAATACAGCTTTGCGGAACGCTCCCGTGTAATTTCCGGCAAATCGACCGTCAATCACTGGCGTGAGTTCGCGAAGATGGGGTGGCTTGGGATTCCATTCGACTCGGACAGCGGTGGCCTCGATGCGGGTCCCGCCGAGTTGGCCATACTGCTAACAGAGCTAGGGCGCGGGTTGGTTCTCGAGCCAATCTTGCCGAACCTTGTGCTCTCGGGTGCCTTGCTTCAGGCGATCTCGGATTCCGCTCACCGCATGGGGTACCTGCGGCCGCTAGTCGAGGGTCGCGTCAAATTCTCGACTGTCTACGAGGGGATGGGTGCACGCACTGCTGTCGAACTCGCGCCGCTAGGCGATTCGTTCACGCTCACTGGAACTGCCAAAGTCGTCTTGGGTGGATCGGAAGCGGATTACTTTCTTGTCGCGGCGCCACTGAGGGGCGCCGCAGATACTGCTGCGGCGGGCGCGTTGAGACTTGCGATAGTCCCAGCCGGCGCCCCAGGGGTGCGTGTGAATTCGTACCGGGGCATCGACGGCTATCCCGCCTGCAGCCTGGCTTTCGAAGAAGTGGAGGTTAAGTCCGCCGACCTTTTGATTCTGGACGCCAAGGTCGACGTCACACTTGGCCGAGCGTTGAACTACTGTTGTGTGATGACGTGTTGCGAAGCAGTCGGCGTGCTTGAAGTGCTCCTGGCACACACTCTCCAGTATGCCAAGGATCGCAAGCAATTCGGTAAGTCGCTCGCAGGCAACCAGGTCATCGCCCATCGCTTGGTAGAGATGCGAATAAAAGTGCAGGAAGCGCGGGCACTTTCCGAGTTGGCAGTGCAGGCGCTAGAAGAACCAAGCGGCTCGGAGTTGGACTCCATCATCTCGGCTGCAAAGATTCACGTCGATCACACCCTTCGCAGCGTGGCTGAAAGTGCCGTGCAGATCCATGGCGCTATTGCCATCACGGACGAATTCCACATTAGTCACTATTTCAAGCGTTCGGCGGGATTGCGACTGTTATTCGGTGACGCTCAATGGCACGAAACCCGGTTGGGTGACTCTCTGAAAAGAGATTGGACGAACGAGAGAGCCGGGAAGATGTCTCTTGCAAGTGAAGCAGACCGGGAATTCGCCAAAACTGTAGAAGACTTCGTGAACGCCGCATTGCCCAAGGAAATAGCAGCCAAGGTCGCGAACGAACAACACCTCAGCAAGGAAGAGATTGACAGTTGGCAGAGCGCGCTCGGCCGGCAAGGGTGGCTCGGCGCCAGTTGGCCAAAGAATTTCGGAGGGCCGGGGTGGTCGCCGCGTCAGCAATTCATCTTTGAATCGGTGTGCGCCAGCATGAACTGCCCGGCAATCGTGCCGTCCGGGGTCAAAATGATCGGACCGCTACTGCAAAAGTTCGGTACAACTTCGCAGCAAGAGCGCTTCCTCCCCCGGATTCTGGACTCGTCCGAGTGGTGGTGCCAGGGGTATTCAGAGCCTAATTCCGGCTCTGACCTCTCCTCGCTGCGGACATCGGCCCAGGACGTTGGCGAACACTACCGTATCAACGGAGAGAAGATATGGACAACGAACGCCCACTACGCGGACTGGATGTTCTGCCTCGTGCGGACCAGTCGCGAGAGCAGGCCGCAGCAAGGCATCTCATTCCTGCTCATCGACATGCGCACACCGGGAATTGAAGTCATCCCCATCACGTCGATGGACGGTGCGCATTCATTCAACAGCGTTGTCTTCAAAAATGTACTCGTTCCCAAAGAGAATCTTCTCGGAAAACAGGGCGAAGGTTGGAGCTACGCAAAAGCGCTCCTGTCCCATGAAAGACTGTCCGGCTACTGGCTCAGCGGGGTTCAGCGCTCATTGCAGCAGCTAAAGCAAATCGCGCTTGGCGACCTTGTCAGCGAGACGGGAGAACGGCTCCCTGATGCGCGGCTTCGAGAAATCGTCAGACTTGAAGTCAGGACGATGGCCTTGAAAAAACGCTTTCTCGAGTTTCTCGAACAGATCGAAACCCATGGAACGTTAAGCGACGAAGTTTCAGAACTAAAAATTCAAGGCACCGAGCTATTTCAGGATATTTCGAATGCCATCATGATGATCTCGGGTGAACTTGCCTACCCCTACGACCCTCTGTTCACTCTGGGGGAGAACTCTGATCCCCTGTTTGCGGGCGCGCATGCCGCAACTGCGGCGGTGAAATACTTCGGCCGCAGAGCCAACACCCTCGCAGGGGGAGCAACAGAGATCCAAAAAAACATACTGGCCAAAACTGTTCTAGGAATCTAATGCAAGCCAATGAACAAACATCCACTGCGGCCATGAGTCCGAGTAACGACGTTCTTATCCAGCTCGATGCCGGCGTGCTGCTGGTGACACTGAACCGTCCGGACCGGCTCAATGCACTGACCACCGATAGCGCCAATGCCTACATGCAGATCATGCTGGATGCGTCGGTCAACCCCGAGGTGCGCGTGATCGTGGTGACCGGCGCGGGCAAGGGATTTTGCGCGGGGGCTGACATGGGTTATCTCGCGCAACTCAAGGATGGACAGCCACGCGCCGAAAAGCTGCAGCGGCACTGGTTCACTACACAGATTCCGAAGCCGGTTATTGCAGCCATCAATGGTGCATGCGTGGGGATTGGATTTGTCATTGCCATGATGTGCGATATGCGTATCGCGGCCCGCAGTGCACGGGTCGGCGCTGGCTTCGCGCGCCTGGGCCTACCGCTCGAAAATGGCGTAGCGTGGCCGCTGGTCCGTTCGCTGGGTTACAGCCGGGCTTTCCAGCACCTGGCGGTCGGCACTCTGCAGTCGGGCGACGCGCTGCTGCAATCCGGACTGGTCAATGAGGTGGTGGACGACGCGCAACTGTTGCCGAGAGCGATGGAACTCGCGCATGAAATCGCGGACAACTGTTCGCCGCGTTCGCTGGCCACGCTCAAGCGCCAACTCCTGCGCGCCGCGCAATCGTCCCTGCCCGAAGCCGACCGCCTCAGTGACGGACTCATGAAGGCTGCGCTTGCGGGGGACGATTTCAAGGAGGCCATGGCCGCTAAAAAGGAAATGAGGGCCCCGGCTTTTGCGCCCTTGCTCGACGAGTCCGTCTGGTGGCCATCCGAGGTCGAAGGCCAGATAGGGAAATAGCCGCAACCGCCGGTGCTTCGTCAGCAAGGCCGCCATGCGCCAGCATGATCAAGTCAGTCACGTACTCAGCTTGGTCGCCCCAGCCGTGCACGTCAGGCTGGGGTCTTGCCGGACTTCGAGCGACTTCAGGGCTTTAGGTTCATCGTGCGGATCAGCTCACCAAAGTTGGTGTAGCGCGACTGCACGTTCTGCGCGAACTCTTGGGGGGAACTTGGCGTGACGGGCTCGAATCCTTGCCGGGTTACCTGATCCCTGTATTCCGGCATGCCCGCAATCTTGCGGGTGACGGCGTAGAGCTTGTCGACGTCGGCGGCGGGCATCTTTGGAGACACCACGATGCCCAGCTCGCCGCCGAAATTGTTGAACTCCGGATAGCCCTGCTCGGCGAAGGTGGGCACTTGCGGCAGGCCGGGAAAACGGCTGGTGCCTGAGACTGCCAGCGCCTTGAGCTTGCCGGCGCGCACGAAGGGAGCCGACGTGACGAGGCTATCGATGTACATCGTCACCTGCTTGGACATCAGGGCGACCAGCGCCGGGGGCGCACCCGGATACGGCACGTGCTGCATGCTCACGCCGAGTCGGCGATTGAGCATCTCGCCCCCGAAATGTGAGAGCGTCCCGGGGCTCGGGGACGCAAAGCTGCCCGATTCCGGCTCAGCCTTGAGCTGCTTGGCCAATCCGGCCATGTCGCTTGCAGGGTAGTCAGGCGAGACGACCAGGACGAGGCCGTACTTCGCGAGCGACGCCACGGGCTTGATGTCCCTCATCGGGTCGTAGGGAGGCTTCATGGTGTGCGGTATTTCCGCGAGTACGCTGGAGCCCGTGTACAGAATGGTGTGGCCATCGGCGGGTGCGTTCAGCATCGCCTGCACGGCGATGGAGCCGCCTGCGCCCGTCTTGTTCTCGACGACGACGGGCTGGCCAATCTCCTTGGACAGGAAATTGGCATAGATGCGCGCAGGGACGTCGATGACCCCGCCGGCCGCCGACGGGACGATGAGCTTCACGGCTCGGTCGGGCCAGGCATGGGCCAGCGAAGAGCTGGCGAGGACCAGCGCGCCGAGCGCGATACGCAGGGACAGAGGGAATGATGCCTTCATGGCGGTCTCGTTAGGTAGAGTCCCATCGAAAAAATGCATGGACGTCCTTTGTTGGCTGCGGAGCTTGCGATTGCAGGCAGATGCCGCGCTGGTAGCCATGATCAGGAATGGCGCCCATGCGAAATTGCTCTGTTGTCGCCAAGAATTGATTTGTTGTATCAGGACAATTGTTGTTTTCGGGATGGACGCGTTCGGCCTGGGGCTGACCAGCCGCCGCCACATCTCGCCTCACCGTGCCTGGCGAAAACCTGGCTGTTGTTCAAAACAGCTCTACCCAGCCATTGTTCAAGACTATGACGTCACGCTCTTCGATGCGCGCACGCATATGGAATGCGTTGTTTGCGGCGCGCCACATCTGAAACTTGATACTTTCGCCAGGGAACACTGGAGAGCTGAAGCGCACTGCGATGCGCTTGAGGCGCGCACTCTCGTTGTTGCAAACGAGTTGCAGGGCCGCACGGGTTGCCATGCCGTAGGTACACAGACCATGCAGGATCGGACGCGAGAAGCCAGCCTTGGCTGAGAAATCGGGGTCGGCGTGCAAGGGGTTCCAATCGCCGGAGAGGCGATAAATCAGAGCGGATTGGGGCAGCGACTTGAGGGTGATCTCGATATCCGGGAAAGCTTCCGGAACACTCGGGAGCGTCTGCGTTGGTGCATCGCTGCGTCCCCCCTGCGCGGTGTAGCCGCCATCTGCACGACAGAAGAGAATCTGACGCACACTGGCAATACGAGTGCTCGTTTCGTCGAGCAGATCGCGATTGATCTCGATCACGGCACCTTTGCCTGCGCCTTTGTCCAGTACGCTGGTGACACGGGTGACCGCCTTGAGGGTGCCTTGGGTGGGTAGCGGTGCATGAAGCGTGAGATCCTGTTCCCCATGCACGGCGTGGGCGTGGTTGATGCCGGTTTTGGGGTCGCGCATCCAGACATTGGGGGTGCACAGGACCGTTGCCATCGAAGGCACTGCAAGCAAATCCTTTTCATACGTGAAGCGCAACTGCCCCTTGTCTAGCGGATCTTCGCCAAGTCCGAGGCCCAGCGCGTACAGGATCGTGTCCTTATACGTATACGTCTGTTGGACTTCCTCAAAAGGCCAATTCTTGACTACGTCATACTGCAGCATTTTTTATCTCTGGATTTCGTCTGAAAATTCGAATGGTTTACGTCTGCGCCTGAAGCTTTGCATCACGCCCGGAATATGGGCTACCTTCAGCTCTTGCAGCGCACGATTCCGGCCGTCTGCATTTGAACCACTTGCGCCGCGGAAAACCCGACTTCCTGAAGTAGTTCCTCAGTGTGTTCGCCAAGCATCGGCGGCACACGGCGCACGCTCGAGGGCGACTCGCTAAAGCGCACGGGTGGATTGGTGCGCCGAATCCTTCCCTCGCTAGGGTGTTCGTAGAAGTGCCAAAAACCCGATGCCTGCAATTGCTCGTCGTGAAGGAGCGCCTCTTTCGTATTGATCTGCATCACCGGGATGTCGGCTGCATTGAGTGCCTCAAGCCAGTCGCGCGTCGTTCGGGTGGCCACGATCTCTGCCAGCACACCATGGAGCCAGTCTGAGTTCTCTATCCTTTTCGGGTGCGTTGAGACGCGCGGGTCGTCCCATAAATGGCCGCGCCCGGCGATCTCCAGCAATCGCTTCCAATGCGTATCGTTGTAGGGCAGGACAGCGAGGAATCCATCAAGCGTCGGGTAAGGTCGCCGATCCGCGCTCAGAAGCCGAGGGGAACCCATGGGGCCGATGGGTGGATCGAAGGTGGCGCCGTGAAGATGCTCGATCATGACGTTGTCCACCGTGCACTCGAACATCGGCACCTCAATGGCTTGACCGCGACCGGTCCGCTCGCGGCGCAGCAGTGCCGCGCAAAGGGCGGTTGTGATGCAGTAGGCGGTACTCTTGTCTACCGAGTTCGTTGGCAGGAAGCGCGGAGTCCCCATGACCGAACTTTGAAGGTCGGCCAGCCCAGAGGCTGCCTGGATGATGTCATCGTAGGCCGCCTTTTCAGAGAGCGGGCCTCCACGAGCAAACCCATAGGCCTCGCATACGACCAGGCGCGGAAAACGCTCCAGAAGTTGCTCGCGCTCCAGCCCCAGCTTGGCCGCAGCCTTGGGGCGCAGGTTGTGCAGCAAAACATCTGCCTTGCCGAGAAGCCGATGAATCACCTCCACGCCGGCCGGCTTGGACATATCCAACGCGATGCTGCGTTTGTTGCGATTGAGATTGAGAAAGGCCGACGCCATGTCGCGGTGGCGAGCCGGCCCCATGTTGCGCGTGACATCGCCAATGAGGGGTTCGACCTTGACCACATCCGCGCCCATATCGCCGAGCACCTGGCCGGCCCATGGTCCCATGATGACGGACGAAACTTCCACCACCCGAATGCCTTCGAGTGCGCCACTCATCGTGCGCCCGCCTTCAAATTCTTTCCACTGCAACTGCTCATCATGTGCTTTCTTTCGAATATGCGCTGCGCATAACCCGCATCGCGACGCAATGGTTTCAGAGGTGTGAGGAGAGGGTCAAAGCCCTTCCACTGTGCGGAAGAAGACGCCGCAGGGGTTGAGGTCATCTACTGCGCCACCGACGCGATCCGCTTGACGTTGCGGGTCTGCGATGTGTTTTCTTTTCCGCACAGTGGAAGGCGCTTTACCGCGTTTGAGCGTTTCGCGAGCATCGCTGCCATGAATCAAACACAAGAGATGACTCCCTGGCAGACGCACGAAGACGCGTTGCGACAAGGCCGCTTTCTGTTTCAGGTGGCGAGCGATGGCTCTGCGGTTTTCTATCCACGCGTCTGCGCCCCAGGCACTGGTGATACGCAACTGCGTTGGCAAGAGAGCGCGCTGCAAGGCACCCTGTATTCGTACAGCGAGCTGCCAGGCGGCAGCGCTCCATCCATCGTGGCGCTGGTAGATCTGGACGACGGTTTTCGGATCATGGGCAACTTGTCGCCTGCGCTGCCAATTGCAAATCAATCTGTCATCGGAACGAGGGTGCAAGGGCACATCGATACCGCCGGTGCTTTGCCCCGCGTGGTGTTCGCTGCGATGGGTGCCGCATCATGAGCGCAAACACGCTGCGCGGCGCGGCTGCAATTGTCGGAGTGGCCGAGTCCGATCTCGGAGAAGTTTCCGCCGGCACCTATCCGCTCGATCTGGCGGCGCAGGCCAGTGTTCGTGCACTGCAGGACGCGGGTTTGAAGGTGAGCGACGTCGACGCGATCTTCAGCGTTGCGCGCGGCCGTGTGCTGTCCAATCTGGACCTGGGCGAGTATCTGGGCATTCGTCCGAGAATCCAGGGCGGCTCCATCACGGGAGGCAGTTCTGCGCTCTCGCACCTGTTGCACGCCGCGATGGCATTGGCGCACGGCCAATGCGATGTCGCACTGATCGCATACGGAGGCACGCCGCGCGCCGATGCCAAGCGCAACAAGACAAAGAGCGCCGGTGTGGTTACCGAAGATCCCGACCTGGAGGCTCCCTACGCGCCCAGGGGCGCAGCCACCGCTTACGCGATGGCCGCCATGCGTCACATGCATCAGTACGGAACCACCCGCGAACAGTTGGCGCAGGTGGCCATCTCTGCGCGGGAGTGGGCACGCCTCAATCCCGTTGCATGGTCGAACCAGAAGCCTTCGCTGACCACTGCGCAGGTACTCGACTCCAAGATGATCTCGTCGCCGCTCACGGTTGCCGACTGCTGCCTCGTCACCGACGGTGGCGGCGCCATCGTGCTGACCCGCAGCGACCACGCAAGCGCGCTGCGCCGTAAACCGGTCCATGTGCTGGGGGTTGGCGAAGCGCAGTGGCATCGCTGGATTTCGCAGATGGCGGATCTCACGGTGACCGCTGCGACCGACTCAGGCAAGCGCGCATTTGAAATGGCCGGCCTCGCGCCGCGCGATGTGGACGTCGTGCAGCTTTATGACGCATTCACCATCAATCCCATTTTGTTCCTGGAAGACCTCGGCTTTTGTCCAAAGGGAGAAGGCGGGCGATTCGTCGAAGACGGCAAGCTCGCGCCCGGCGGGGCTCTTCCGATGAACACCAATGGCGGTGGCCTGTCTTACGGCCATCCAGGCATGTACGGCATCTTCACCTTGATCGAAGCCACGCGTCAGCTGCGCGGCGAAGCGAACGCGCGGCAAGTTTCCGGCTGTGAAGTTGCGCTCGCACATGGCAATGGCGGATGGCTCTCCAGCCAGGTCACTGCCCTGCTCGGCACCAGCGCCACCCTTTGAGTCAGTTGCCCCACAAACACCTTTGAAAGAATACCCATGAATACCGAACTCGATTACTTCGCCCTCACCGGCAAAAACATTGTCGTCACGGGCGCCGCCCAGGGCGTGGGCCTCGCGCTCTCACAAGCCATCGTTGCCCTTGGCGGTCGCGTCGTTGCGGTGGACGTTCAGGAAGGTCCGTTGCAAAAACTCGCCAGCGAAAGCAATGGCCAGATCGTGGCAGCGACCGGCGATGTGCGCGACCCGGCCTTTGCAGCCCACGTGGTCGAGCAGGGCGCGGCTGCGTTCGGGCACGTGGACGGTCTGGTGAACAACGCGGCCATCGTTCGTCCGGCCATGATCGAGAAGATGACGAGTGAGCAGTGGCAGCAGGTCGTGGACGTCAATCTCACCGGCCCCTTCAACTTTCTGCAGGCCGTGGGTCGCCATCTGGTTTCTCGTCGCAGGGCGGATGCCACGGTCACCGGCTCCATCGTCAATATTTCGTCCGATGGCGGGCGTCGCGGCTCGGTCGGCCAGATCAACTACAGCGCCACCAAGGCCGGCATGCTGGGCATCACCATGAGCGCCGCGCGCGAGTGGGGGCGCCACGGCATCCGCGTGAACACCGTTTGTTTCGGCGTGGTTGAAACGCAAATGTCCGAAGTCGCGCGCGGCGACAAATTTGCCGACGCGTACATGAAGCAAATCCTGTTGGAGCGCTGGGCGTCCCCGCAGGAGGTGTCGCGCCCGGTGTGCTTCCTGCTGGGCAATGCCAGCTCCTACATCACGGGGCAACACCTGTCGGTGGCCGGCGGATTCCACCTGAGCGCGTGACGACATGACCGACGATCAATCGAGTCTGAAAGAAAGCATTGCGCGATATCTGAGGGAGCAGTACAGCTTTGCGGAACGCTTGCGCGTGCTTGCCGGCAAGTCAGAGGTCAATCACTGGGGTGAGTTCGCCAAGCTGGGATGGCTCGCGATTCCATTCGATTCGGACAGTGGCGGCCTGGATGCCGGCCCCGCCGAGATGGCGATACTGATGACAGAGCTGGGGCGCGGGCTAGCGCTCGAGCCGGTCTTGCCAAACCTGGTGCTCTCAGGCAGCTTGCTTCAAGCAATTTCGGATGTTGATTGCCGCGCGTCTTGCCTCGGCTCGATGATCGAAGGCCGCGTCAAATTCGCGACTGTGTATGAGGGCATGGGTGCGCGCGCTGCTGTCGAACTGGTGGCGCAAGGCGACTCGTTCACGCTCACTGGAACTGCCAAGGTCGTGCTGGGCGGATCGCAAGCCGATTTCTTTCTCGTTGCGGCGAGCGCGACACGGCTCGCGGTTGTCCCGGCGTCAGCTCCAGGCTTGCACATCGACTCGTATCGGGGAATCGACGACTATCCCGCCTGTAGCCTGACTTTCGACAAGGTGCATGTCAACGCAGCCGATGTGTTGACTCTGGACGGCACAACACTCGGCCTCGCATTGAACTACTGCTGCGCCATGAGCTGCTGCGAAGCTGTCGGCGTGCTCGACGTGCTGGTGGAGCACACGCTGCAATACGCCAAGGATCGCAAGCAATTTGGCAAGTCGCTCGCAGCGAACCAGGTCATTTCCCATCGTCTGGTCGAGATGCGCATTCACGCGCAGGAGGCTCGCGCCCTTTCCGGGCTGGCTGTGCAGGCGCTGGAGGGGCCGGGTGGCCCGGAACTGGACGTCATGGTGTCGGCTGCAAAGATTCGTGTTGATCAGGCGCTTCGCAGCGTCGCCGAAAGTGCAGTGCAAATTCATGGCGCGATCGCCATCACCAACGAATTCCACATCAGTCACTATTTCAGGCGCGCGGCGGGATTGCGCCTTTCATTCGGTGATGCGGAGTGGCACGAAGACCGGTTAGGTACCTGGCTGAAAAAAACAGGTGGAGCGAACGAGAGCACTGCAAAGCGATTTCTTGCGAGTGATGCCGATCGCGCATTCGTCAGAACAGTTGAGGACTTCATGCACAGCGCACTGCCCAAGCAGCTGGCGGCAAAGGTCGCCAACGAACAGAATCTGAGCAAGCAAGAAATCAACGGCTGGCAGCGCACGCTGGGCGAGAAAGGCTGGCTGGGCGCTGGTTGGCCAAAGAAATTCGGCGGGCCGGGCTGGTCGCCTCGCCAGCAGTTCATCTTTGACTCGGTGTGTACCAGCATGAACTGTCCAGCAGTGGTTCCAGCCGGCGTCAAGATGATCGGACCGCTCTTGCAGATGTTCGGCACACCTGCGCAGCAAGAGCGTTTCTTGCCCCGGATTCTGGATGCGTCCGAGTGGTGGTGCCAGGGCTACTCGGAGCCCAATGCAGGCTCTGATCTCGCGTCGCTGCGCACCTCGGCCGAGGACTGTGGAGACCACTTCATCGTTAACGGCGAGAAGATATGGACATCGGGCGCGCATTACGCGGACTGGATGTTTTGTCTGGTGCGCACCAGTCGCGAAACGAGGCCGCAGCAGGGCATCTCATTTCTGCTCATCGACATGCGCACACCAGGGATTGAAGTCAGCCCTATTCAGTCGATGGACGGCGCGCATTCATTCAACAGTGTCTTCTTCAAGGATGTATGGGTTCCCAAAGAAAACCTGCTGGGCAAGCAAGGTGAAGGCTGGAGCTACGCAAAAGCGCTCCTGTCCCACGAACGGCTGTTTGCATCCTGGCTCAGCGGCATTCAGCGCTCGTTGCGGCAACTCAAGAAAGTCGCGATTGGCGATCAGTTGTCTGACGCCAAGCTTAGAGAAATCGTGCGGTTTGAAGTCAGAACGTTGGCGCTGGAAAAACGCGTGCTCGAGTTTCTCGAACAGAGCGAAGCCGATGGCGTGTTGAGTGACGAAGTGTCGGAGCTGAAGATTCAGGGCGCCGAGTTGTTCCAGGACATCTCCAACGCCGCCATGATGATTTGCGGTGATCTCGCCTATCCCAGCGATGCGCCGTTCATCCTGGGCAAGAACGCCGATCCTCTCTTTGCGCCTGCACATGCCGCCACTGCAGCGGCGCGGTACTTCGGCCGCAGAGCCCACTCCATCGCAGCGGGAACCACCGAGATCCAGAAGAACATTCTGGCCAAGACGGTGTTGGAAATCTAGCGATACAGCTAATCAATTCTGTGAGACAACCAATCAATCTGGAAACAATGGGCTCAGCTTAAATCAACTGAGCCTGTGAGAGGTCTGACTCCTCCATGCGCCGTCTGTAATTCAATAATTTTGGAGACATCGATGAAGAAGAGCCTGATTGCCCTTGCCACGCTGGCAGCCGCTGGTGCCGCGTTTGCCCAGTCAAAAAATACGCCGACTGGCCCCTCCGGATTTTCCGTCTTTGGACTTATCGATGTCGCTGTGACCACCGGCAGTGCGAGCGGCGCAGGCAGCGCGCGCGTGACGGCGCTGACCAGCAGTGCAGGCCGGCCTTCAAGGCTGGGTTTTCGCGGCCTCGAAGACCTGGGTGGCGGCCTCTATGCAAACTTCTGGCTGGAGGCTCAGCTATATCCCGACAACGGCACCGCTGGAGGCGTGCTCTCCACCAACAACCAGCCCTCCGGTGCAGGGGCAGCCGGGGAGGGGCTCAACTTCAGCCGGCGCGCCACCGTGAGCTTGATCAGTGATCGCTGGGGCGAGTTGCGCCTGGGACGCGATGTCAACCCCGCTGCCTGGAACGTGGCCGACTTCGACCCATTCTTCAATTCCGGCGTCGGCATCATGCTGGGCCTCCCCTCTCCGACCACAGGCCTGGGCGCGGGCGCACGTTATGGCCTGTTGCCCGCCGGAACTCCCTACGCTCGGGCCTCGAACATGATCCACTACCTGAGCCCGACAGTGGGCGGCTTTTTCGGTCAGGTTACCCGCATTCTTGGAGAGAACCCGAAGAACGGCGCAGCCAATCAAGACGACGGAAACGGCACCGCGCTGCGCGTCGGCTACATGGGTGGTCCGTTCAGGGCGGCACTGAACTGGGGAACGATCACCGCCAAAGGCACGCCCGTCGCGACGACGCCGGGCGCACCGTCGGGTGACATGCGCAACTGGAGTCTGGGCGCCGGCTGGTACGTGACCAAAGATATTGAACTCATGGCCACAGTCGGCCGGGACAAGCGCGGCGGCGCGGCCCCGGCCACTGGCAAGAATATGAACTTCGCCGGCAACTGGCGCGTCGGCGCCGGCGAAGTGCTTTTCTCTGTTGGCGAATACCGCATCGACGCCGGCCCCGGCGCGCAACCGCGCTCGACCAAGGTCGCACTGGGCTATGTCTACAACTTGTCCAAGCGCACTGCCCTGTACACGTCTGCCGCCAAGGTGCGCAACAGCGACGGCGCCCGCACATCGATCGGCGGCGCGGTTATCGGCGCAGGCCTGGCAAGCAGCACATCAACCGGAATCGATCTCGGAATTCGCCACACTTTCTGATCGAGAACGAACACCAAGGAACGGAGGACCCATGAAAGCAGCAATGATCGTCCCAGGCCCGCAAGGCGGCCACCTGGAAATCCAGGAAGTCCCGCGTCCGGCTGCCGGCGCGGGCCAAGTGGTTGTCCAGGTGATGGCATCGGGCCTGAACCGCGGAGAGACTTATCGTGTTCCCGAAGCGAAAAGTGGTGACCCGCTCAAGGCGGGCATCGAGTTCGCCGGCATCGTGAGCCAGGTGGGGCCTGACGTGCGCAACGTGCGCGAGGGCGATCGGGTGGCCGGCCACGGGTGGGGTGGTCAGGCTGAGTTCGTGCTCGCAGCGGCGCGCGCGGTCATGCCGATGCCGTCCACGCTGTCGTGGGCCGAGGCGGCCTCGGTCGTCAACGTGTTCGTCACCGCGCACGACGCGCTGGTGACCAATGGAGAATTCCGCGCGGGCCAGTCGGTGCTGGTCAATGCCGCCACGGGCGGGATCGGCCTGGCTGCGGTGCAGCTGGCTGCCGCGCTTGGTGCAAGCCAGGTCTTCGCCACCTCGCGATCGGCGGCAAAACTGGCGCGCTTGCGCGAGTACGGCGTGACGCACGGCATCGACCTCTCGACCCAGAATGCTGCTCGCGCCATCGTGGACGCCACCGAGGGTCGCGGGGTGGACATCGTCATCGATTCCGTGGGTGGCAGCGTGTTCGAGTCCAACGTGCAAAGTCTGGCCGTGAGAGGGCGCCTGATACACCTGGCCCGCATGGGTGGCTCCGCGATCTCGCAGCTCGACCTGGCCCAGCTCTGGTTGAAGCGCTTGAAACTGATTGGGGTCACCTTTCGCACGCGCAGCGAGGAAGAGCGGCTCGCGTGCATAGAGGCTTGCGCGCGCGATGTGCTGCCGCTGTTGCAGGCTGGCCGCATCAAACTGCCGATTGATCGCGTGTTTCCGTTGAGCGAGCTTGCGCAGGCCCACGCCTACATGGAAACCGACCAGCACTTCGGCAAGATTGTCATTGCCGTTGGTGACAGCGCGGCCGCGACGGGCGCGCGATAGACACGCAAGCCGATCATCCGATCACACCCCATGGAACTGATATGAACCTGAAAATCACGCCCCTTACCGGGTCCGTTGGTGCCGCGGTCGAAGGCATTCGTCTCGGGGAGCCACTCGCCGCCGAACATTTCGCGCAGCTGCAAGAGGCATTCCTGCGTCACTGTGTGCTGGTGTTTCGAGACCAGCACCTCGGCCCCGCCGCGCAGCTTGGATTCGCGCGGCTGTGGGGCGAGCCGGTCGTGACGCCGCTGCTCTCCAAGCAGCAGCTGGGGGACTATCCCGACGTGATCCAGCTCAGAACGGAGCCCAAGTCCGCCTTCTCCACCGAGGCCTGGCACTACGATGGTCCGCACACTGCCGTTCCTCCCAAGCTCACCATGCTCAGTGCGCAGGTGATCCCCGTAGGGGGCGACACGATGTGGAGCAACCAATATCTTGCCTATGAAAGCCTGTCGCCTGTCATGCAGCGCATGCTGGTAGACCTGCGGGTGCAATTTCGCGCGGTGCGAGCGGCCGGTCGTTTCAAGGGCGTGGCCGACGCCGATATACCCGAGGCCGTGCATCCGCTGGTGCGCACACATCCGCAGACCGGGCGCAAGGCGCTTTATCTCGGGCCCCCCGACAACGTCCAGAAGTTCGATGGCATGACAAAAGAGGAAAGCCGGCCGCTGCTGGACTTTCTGTATGCGCACAGCACGCAGCCGGACAATGTGTATCGCCACATGTGGCGCGTGGGCGACCTGCTCATGTGGGACAACCGCTGCACCTTGCACTACGCGATACACGACTACGGCACACAGGAGCGCGTGCTCAACCGCGTGACGCTCAAGGGCGAAGTGCCCGTCTGAGGTTCGCGCGAGCGCAGGGGGCGCGCCCGCGGGGGCGCGCCAGCAGTCAGACGTCGATGGCTGCCGCCGAACCGGCCTGCTTGCGCAACTCGAACTTCTGGATCTTTCCGGTGGAGGTCTTGGGCAGCTCGCCAAATACGACCGCCCTGGGTACCTTGAAGCCCGCCAGATGCTTCTTGCAGTGGCTGACGATCTCGTCGGGCTTCAGGCTCACACCGGGCTTGAGCTCCACGAATGCGCACGGCGTCTCGCCCCACTTCGGATCAGGCTTGGCCACCACGGCGGCGGCCAGCACGGCCGGATGGCGGTACAGCACATCCTCGACTTCAATCGATGAGATGTTTTCACCGCCGGAAATGATGATGTCCTTGCTCCGGTCCTTGATCTTGATGTAGCCATCAGGACATTGCACGGCAAGGTCGCCGGTGTGGAACCAGCCGCCTGCGAATGCCTGCAGCGTGGCCTCCTGATTCTTCAGGTAGCCCTTCATCGTGATGTTGCCGCGGAACATGATCTCGCCCATGGTCTCGCCATCCAGGGGCACGGGCTGCAACGTTTGGGGATCAAGCACGCGCGCATCGCGCTGCAGGTGATAGCGCACGCCCTGTCGCGCATTGAGGCGCGCGCGCTCGCCGATGTCCACCCGGTCCCATTCGTCGTGTTTGGCGCACACGGCAGCGGGGCCGTACACCTCCGTCAGGCCGTAGACGTGCGTCAGCTCGAAGCCCAGCTGCTCCATGCCCTCCATCATGGAAGCCGGTGGCGCGGCCCCGGCGACCATGGCCTTCACGCCGCTCGGCAGGCCCTGCTTCATCGCGTCCGGTGCGTTCACGAGCAGGCCATGCACGATGGGTGCGCCGCAGTAGTGCGTGACGTCGTGTGCCTTGATCGCATCGACGATGGCCTGCGCCTCGACCTTGCGCAGGCAAACGTTCACTCCCGCGCGGGCGGCGACCGTCCAGGGGAAGCACCAGCCGTTGCAGTGGAACATGGGCAAGGTCCACAAGTAGACCGGATGCCTGGGCATGTCCCATTCGAGGATGTTGGAGATCGCGTTCATCGCCGCGCCGCGGTGGTGGTAGACCACGCCCTTTGGATTGCCGGTCGTGCCGCTCGTGTAGTTGAGCGCGATGGCATCCCATTCATCATGGGGCAGCTGCCACGCGTAGGCGGGGTCGCCGCTTTCCACGAAGGCCTCGTACGTGATGGTGCCGACCGGCTCGCCACGGCCGGTGAGCAACGGGTCCTGCGCATCGATGACGAGGAGGGGCTGGCCGGACTGGCGCAAGGCGATCGCCTTGGCCATCACAGGCGCGAATTCCGCATCGACGATCACCGCTTTCGCTTCGCCATGATCGAGCATGAAGGCGATGGTCTCGGCGTCGAGCCGGGTGTTGAGGGCGTTCAGCACCGCACCGCACATGGGAACGCCGAAATGCGCCTCCACCATGGGCGGCGTGTTGGGCAGCATCACGGCCACCGTATCGCCCGGCGCGATGCCCCGCGCCGCGAGCGCGCCGGCCAGGCGGCGGCACCGTTCGTAGGTTTGTGCCCAGGTGCGGCGCAGCGCCCCGTGCACCACGGCCGCACGGTGGGGATACACCTGCGCGGCACGCTCGATGAAAAATAGTGGCGATAGCGGCGCGAAGTTGGCTTCGTTGCGCGGCAATCCCTCGTTGAAAATGTGGGTCATGGGCTTGCCTTCGAGTGACTTCAGGGTTTCAGGTTCATCGTGCGGATCAGCGCGCCGAAGGATGTGTAGTGCGCCTGCAACTGCTGCGCGAACTCTTGGGGGGAGGTTGGCATGACGGGCTCGAATCCCAACTGGGACACCTGGTCCGTGAACTGTGGCCGGCTCGCAATCCGCCGGGTGACGGCGTAGAGCTTGTCGACGTCGGCGGCAGGCATCTTTGGAGAGACCACGATGCCCTGGAAGCCTGTGAAATCGGTGAACTCCGGATAGCCCTGCTCGGCGAAGGTGGGCACTTGCGGCAGGCCCGGGAAACGGCTGGTGCCTGCAACTCCCAGTGGCTTGAGCTTGCCGCCGCGCACGAAGGGAGCCGAGGTGACGACGCTATCGAGGTACATCGTCACCTGCCGGGACATCACCGCGAGCAGCGCCGGGGGCGTGCCGGAGAACGGCACGTGCTGCATGTTCACGCCGAACCGGCGGTTGAGCATCTCACCGCCCAGTTGCGAGAGCGTACCAGGGCTTGGGGACGCGAAGTTGCCCTGGTCCGGTGAAACCTTGAGCTGCGCGGCCAGACCGGCCATGTCGTTCGCGGGGTAGTCAGGCGCAACGACCAGGACGAAGCGGTACCTTGCCAGCGCCGCAACGGGCCGCACATCGTTCATCGGGTCGTAGGGAGGCTTGAAGACGTACGGTATTTCCGAAAGAACGTTGGAGCTTGTAAACAGGATGGTGTGGCCGTCGGCCGGCGCGTTCAGCATGGCCTGAACGCCAATGGAGCCACCTGCGCCCGCCTTGTTCTCGACGACGACGGGCTGGCCGATTTCCCTGGATAGGGACGTGGCATAGATGCGGGCCGTGACGTCCATGTTTCCACCGGCCGGCGCGGGGACGATGAGCTTCACGGGCCGGTCGGGCCAGGCATGGGCCAGGCAAGAGCTGGCCAGTGCCAATGCGCCGACCGCCAAACGAAGGAACAAGGCAGATGAAGTCTTCATGGAGATTCCCTGGATGAACTCACGCAGTGCGCAGTTGCGAGGGGGACTCAAAACCATCTGCGGGCCCGGCGGCCACCAGCTCGCGAATGAGCTGCGCTGCCATCGGCCAGGGTCCGAAACCGGATGCCGGATTCAGATGGCCGCTGGCGCCCAGGTCGACGAGGCGAGCGCCCCACGCCAGCGCCAACTCGCAGACGTCTTCGTAGGCGCCAAGCGGATCGTTACGGCTCGCCGCGACGATGGTCCGGAAGGGGAGCCGCGACCGAGGCACGGGCGCCCAGCCTTCGCGTTCGAATTCGGCCAGAGCCGGGAATTCGGATCCGAGGGGGCCTGCGAACAACGGCGGTGTCGCCAGCAGCGCGCCGTGTATTGTGCTGCGGGTGCGCTGCGCCCAATGCGCCGCGGCGATGGCGCCGCCGCTGTGCGCGACCAGGATCGCCGGGCCGGTGATCGCCCGCACGGCAGCTTCGATCTGGGCCATGCGGGCGGTCAGGTCGATGTTGGTGCGGCCCAGCGCCGGCAGCGATACCGCGTTCGGCAATTCGCCGGCGAGAATCGCCTGCCAATGGCCCGGCGTCTCGTCCCGCAGACCCGGAATCACCAGCACCGTCGGCGCGACGGTCACGAGGCAGCCTTGCGTTCCGCCAGCGCCGGCCGTATCGGGCGGCGTGCGACGGGATAACGCAGTTCGCTGAGGGTCTGCTCGGCTGTCTCGTAGTGCGTACCGATCTTGTAGATCGCGCGCGCCTCCTGGCTGGACGCGACGCCACGGCCCAGTTCGCGCGAGATGCGCACCAGTTGCTCGACCTGCTGCACACTGGAGATCGGCTCACCGCTCGGACCCCACAGGGTGTCTTCGATGCCGCACCGCACGTGCAGGCCCATGGCGATCGCCATCGTGTTGATCGGCAGAACCGCGCGCATCTGCGCTTCCAGCGTGAGCGTCGAGCCGTCGGGCATGAGGCGGATGAACTCCATCATGCTGTACGGGTCCGGGTTGTCGAAGCCTCCGCTGATCGCCACCCACGTTGCGTTCAGCGGGCCCTTGTACAGGCCCTGGCGGATCATGCGCTCGAGGGTGACGAGTCCCGACTTCAGCGTGATCTGGAAGTGTGGCTGGATGGAGTTGGCCCGCAATTGCGCGAGGTGCTCGCGCAACCATGCCGGTCCTGCAGGAACGATCATCTCTTCATAGGCGTCGTAGACCGCCTGGCGCGCGAACGAGGTGCCCGCGCGGTCCTCGGGCGTCATCATCTCCACGATATTCATCTGGCCGGTGTTCACGGCCACCGTGACCTGCTCGGGCGTGGGCTTCAGGCGCGCCAGCATGTGCCGCTCCTCGTCGCTCAGCCACTTGGCCTCCTCGCCGTCCTCGGCGGGTGAAAAGGAGATGGACCCGCCCACCTGGATGATCATGTCGGGCACTGCCTGCTTCAGGCGCGCCAGCACCTCGTTGAAACGGTCGAGGTTCTTGCAGCCGGAACCGTCGTCTTCGCGCACATGGAAGTGGAGCACGGTTGCGCCGGCGTTGTAGCAGTCGACCGCCTTTTGCACCTGCTCGTCGATCGAGACCGCAATGTCGCTCGGGAAGTCGCCCGGCTCCCATTGCGGGCCATACGGAGCAACGGTGATGACAAGTTTTTCCTGGTTTTCGGGCAGGAGGGCCCCGTCGAGAAAGTGCATGGAATATCCCTTTGTGGCCGCGGAGCCTGCGATTGCAGGCCGATGCCGCGTTAGCAGTCATGATGCGCATTGGCGCCCCTACGGGATTGCTCTGTTGTCGCACAAGATTGATTTGTTGTATCAAGAGGGCTGTTGCAAAAAAGATATCCCATGGCGCCGATCTCACACCTCACCCGCAGTGCCAGCCTCACGGGCTACGCGGCCCTGGCTCAGTCGGCCGGACTCGATCCATTCGCGATGATGCGCAAGGCAGGCCTGCCGCGCCGCTGCCTTGAAGACAACGAGATGCTGATCTCGCTGGAAGCGGTTTGTCGCCTGCTGGACCAGTGCGCCGAGGCCTCCCGGATGGAGGCGTTCGGCCTGCGGCTGGCCAGCCGCCGTCACATCTCGGAGCTGGGCGCCGTCAGTCTCGTGATGAAGCAGGAACCCTCGGCCCTTCGCGCGGTGCAGACGCTTCTTGGCTACAACCGTGTGCTCAACGATGCATTGCTGGTGCGCATCGAAGAGGAAGATGACGTCGTCGTGATCCGGGAACATCTGATGCTGGGCAAGGTCGTCCCGACGCGGCAGGCGATGGAGTTGACCGTCGGCGTCATGTTCCAGGTGCTGCGCGACCTGCTGGGTCCCGGATGGCAACCTCGTCTCGTCTGCTTCACCCACCGGCAACCGCGCGATGCGCGCTTCCACCGATCCTTTCTCGGAACGAATCTCGAGTTCAACAGCGCGTTCAACGGGATTGTCTGCGCGGCGAGCGACATGGCCCGCGAACTGACGCCGGAGCAGGGCGGACTGGTGAGTTTCGCGCGTCGCTTCCTGGATACCGAGCTCAGCCAGCGCAAGCCGGCGCGCCGGGAAACCGTGCGCCACCTGATCGCAGCGCTGCTGGGCAATGGCCGCTGCACGGTCGAAAGGGTCGCGCAGCACCTCGGCGTGAGCAGGCAAACCCTGCACCGGCAACTGGCTCTTGAGGGCGAGCAGTTCACGTCGGTGCTGGACTCGGTGCGCAGCGAAGTTGCACTCAAGCTGCGCAATGACAGCGATCATTCGCTGGAGGACGTTGCCTCGATGCTGGGTTTCTCCTCGGCCAGCGCTTTCGCGCACTGGTTCCGGGCGAGCTTCGGCATGAGCTTCATTCGTTCCCGGCGCGATCGCCAGCGCGCGACGGATAAGCAATTCACTGCAACAACGGAACAATGAATTGCGACCGGCCCAACGCAACAATTCCCTACCCGGAAAACTGAAGGAATCAAACACAATGGCACGCATGGAAATGGTCGATACGGACACCAAGGACCCCATCCTGGTGGACCTCTTTGGGAGGATGAAGCAGCGCCTGGGCACGGTGCTGCACGTGTACCGATTGCTGGCCTGGTCCCCGGCGCTGGTGAAGGCGTGGACTCCATTCGCGGGAGCCATGCGGTTCGATCTGTCTGTCTCGCGGCGACTGCGCGAACTCCTGATCGTCCAGATTGCCGCTCAGCTCGGCGCGCACTATGAGTACGAACATCACCTCCACATGGCGCTGGACGAAGGCATCTCGCAAGCGCAAATCGACGCACTGACGCAGTGGCGCGGCAGCGGGCTGTTCGATGCTGACGAGTCCCTGGTGCTTCAGCTCGCGGACGAGCTTGCGCAATCTCCAGGCGCGAGCGCGGCGACCATGAAGTCGCTGCAGGATCGTTTTGAAAAGAAGCACGTCATCGAACTGCTGGTGACCGGCGCACTCTACTGCGCCGTGGCCCGCATCATCAACTCACTGGACGTCGAACTCGAACCAGACGCCGAAGAACTTCAAATCCGCGACGTCCGGCCGGCATCCTGAATCGGTAGCGAGGTTCGCATATCACCGCTTTCAGGAAGGCGGCCGCCTCTGTCGTGGCCACGCAGGCGAGGGCGAGGATTGATGCGAAGACCGTGGCGATCTTCGGCACGGGTACTCAGGCGGCTTGCCACGCGCAGGCCTTCGCGGCGTTGCCGCCCTCCCTGTCGATCACGGTGCGCGGGAGCAGTCCGCAGAAGTCCCGGCAGTTTCGTGACAAGCCACCGCCCTCGTCGCCAGGAGCCGCGTCATCGCCGATTCGCTCGAATGCGTGTTCGCGGAAGGTGGCGACAGCCTGCTGCCCATCGAAGAAGGCGCCATCAGCCGCGATCACGTCCTGGGGAACTAGCTGTGAAGCTTCACACCTAGGGTTTTCTGGGTGCTATTGAAAACATAGCGTGAAAAGACCAGCCGGCCTGGACATCGGGCCGTTTTCATTCAAAAACAGGGCGCGGCGAGGGTGGGACGAGGCTGGCGGCGCCCGCGGGCTTTGCACTACCATCGGCAGGCTCGTTCGCCGGGAGCCGCCAGCGATCGGGTTTTGCCCTCGAAGGAGACACCCGTGAAGATCACCTCGGTCCAGCCGTTCATCCTGCATGTGCCGGTCACCGGCTCGCAGATCGCCGACAGCACCCACACCATCACGCACTGGGGCGTGGTGGGCGCGCAGATCGGCACCGAGGACGGGCTCACCGGTTACGGCTTCACCGGCACCCACGCGCACCTGCCGAGTGACCAGCTCATCACGCGCTGCATCGCCACCTGCCACGCGCCGCTGCTGCTGGGCGAGGACGCGCGCGACGTGAACCGCCTGTGGCTCAAGCTGGCGCGCAACCCGGCGCTGCAGTGGGTCGGCCGGGCCGGCATCACCACGCTGTCGCAGGCGGCCATCGACATCGCGCTGTGGGACCTGAAGGCCAAGGCGGCCGGCGTGCCGCTGTGGAAGCTGCTGGGCGGCCAGGTGCGCGAGAAGGTGCGCGCCTACAACACCGACATCGGCTGGCTCAGCCTCGCCGACGACCGGCTGGTGGAAGGCGCCAGGCGCGCCGTGGCCGAGGGCTTCACCGGCATCAAGATCAAGGTGGGCTCCACCGTGGAGCGCGACCTGCGCCGCTTGGAGGCGGTGCGCCGCGCCATCGGCTCTGACGTGACGCTGGCCATCGACGGCAACGGCAAGTGGGACCTGCCCACCTGTCTGCGCTTTTGCCGCGCGGCCGAGGCCTTCGACGTCTACTGGTTCGAGGAGCCGCTGTGGTACGACGACGTGCAGGGCCATGCCGAGCTGGCGCGCGCCACGCGCATCCCGATCGCGCTGGGCGAGCAGCTCTACACGCACGATGCGTTCGCCGGCTTCTTCCAGCGCGGAGCCGTCCACTGGGTGCAGCCCGACGTGACGCGCCTGGCCGGCCTGAGCGAGGCGCTGCGCGTGTGCGAGGCCGCGCATGCGCACCGCCTGCCGGTGGCGCCGCACGCGGGCGACATGAGCCAGGTGCACGTGCACCTGAGCTATGCGCACCCGGCCTGCGCGGTGCTCGAATACATCCCCTGGATCAAGGACTGCTTCACCGAGCCGGCCGAGGTGGTGGAGGGCCATTTCCGCCTGCCGCAGCAGCCCGGCGCGGGCACCACGCCGACGGCCGCCGCGTGGGCGTCGCTGCGCCAGCCGGTGGCCTGAGAGGCTGAGAGCAAATCGCCCATGGCCGCTCATCCCCCTCAAACACCCCCACTCGGCGTTGCAAATGCGCGCCGTAGCCCGAGCTACGGCTGTGCTTTGCGCCTTGATTGGGGGCGCTTGCGGGGCCTGCTCGACCACGTTCAATTCACTCTCAGCCTCTGAGCCCATGCTGCCCGCACCACCCGACACCCTGGGCAAGCCGCTCGCCGGCTGGCGCCTGAAGCTCTACACCATCATCTTCGAGGCCGACACGCGCGCCGGCCGCCTGTTCGACCAGTGGCTGATCGCCGTCGTGCTGCTGAGCGTGGCGGTGGTGGTGGCCGACAGCGTGCAGACCCTGCACCAGCGCTTTCACCTGGGCTTCGAGGTGGCCGAATGGGCGTTCACGCTGATGTTCACGATCGAGTACATCGCGCGCCTGAGCTGCGTGCGCCACCCCTGGCGCTATGCCACCAGCTTCTTCGGCATCGTGGACCTGCTGGCCGTGCTGCCCACCTACCTTGCGCTGCTGATGCCCGAGGCGCACGCGCTGATCGACGTGCGGATCCTGCGGCTTTTGCGCATGTTCCGCATCTTCCGGCTCACGGCCTACGTGGCCGAGTACCAGATGCTCGGCAGCGCGCTGGCGGCGAGCCGGCGCAAGATCCTGGTGTTCCTGTCGGTGGTGTTGATGGTGGTGCTGGTGATGGGCACGCTGATGTACGTGGTGGAGGGGCCGGCGCACGGCTTCGTCAACATTCCCACCTCGGTCTACTGGGCCATCACCACCATGACCACGGTGGGCTTTGGCGACATCACGCCCAAGACCGACCTGGGGCGGCTGATCTCCTCCGTCATGATGCTGCTGGGCTGGGGCACGCTGGCCGTGCCCACCGGCATCGTCACGGCTGAGATGACGGTGCGGCGCCAGGCGCGCCCGCCCACCACGCGCACCTGCCACGAATGCCTGACCGAAGGGCACCAGCCCGAGGCGCGCTACTGCATGCACTGCGGCGCGCGGCTGCCGCGCTACCAGAGTGACCCGCCGGCCGCGCCCTGACACGCGCTCTGGACACGCCCGCCAGGTTGGCTAAGGCGGCGTTTCGCCGGGCGGCCCGGGCAGCTCCACCCCCGTGACCACGCGCGCGTAGCGCTGCGCGCTCCAGTAGGCCGAGGCCCAGTCGATCAGCACCACCAGTCGGTTGCGAAAGCCGATCAGGAAATACACGTGGGCGAACAGCCAGAACAGCCAGGCGAAGTAGCCGCTGAACCGGAACGGCCCGAGCGGCGAGCTCAGGTCCACCACGGCCGAATTGCGGCCGATGGTGGCGAGGTTGCCGTAGTCGCTGTAGTGAAACGGCAGGCCGGCCTCGCCGCGCAGGCGGCGCAGCAGGTTGGCCGCCGCGGCGCGCCCCATCTGCTTGGCCGCCGGCGACACGCCGGGCACGGGCCGCGGCTCGCGGCCCGGCGCATGGCTCTGGGCCGCGGCGAGGTCGCCGATCACGCTGATCTCGGGGTGGCCGGGCAGGCTCAGGTCGGGCTGCACGCGGATGCGGCCCGCGCGGTCCAGCGCCTGGGCTTCCTCGCTGCCGATGGCGCGGGCCAGCAGCCGGCCCAGCGGCGAGGCCGCCACGCCGGCCGCCCAGATGATGCATTTGCTATTGATTCTGTAGCTGCTCGCGTCCGCCCCGCCTGGACCTTGCCCGGTCTGGACCTCCAGGCCGGCGGCGTCGATGGCGCTGACGCGGGCGTTGAGCCGCACCTCCACGCCGAGCTTCTCCAGTTGCTCGCGGGCGCGCTGGCTCAGGCCTTCGGGCATGGCCTGCAGCACGCGCGGGCCGCCCTCGACCAGCAGGATGCTGGCGCTGGCCGGGTCGATGTGGCGGAATTCGCCGGGCAGCGTGTGGCGCGCGATCTCGGCCAGCGTGCCGGCCATTTCCACGCCGGTCGGCCCGGCGCCGACCACCACGAAGGTGAGCCAGGCGGCGCGGCGCTCGGCGTCGGGTTCCTTCTCGGCGGCCTCGAAGGCCAGCAGGATGCGCCGGCGGATCTCGAACGCATCGTCCAGCGTCTTGAGCCCGGGCGCCAGCGGCGCCCAGTCGTCGCGCCCGAAGTAGCTGTGCGTGGCGCCGGCCGCCACGATCAGGTGGTCCCAGGCCAGCGCGGAGCCGTCCTTCAGGTGCACCTGGCGGCCCGCCGCGTCGATGCCGGTGACCTCGCCCAGCAGCGTGGTCACGTTGTCCTGGCGGCGAAACAGGTGGCGGATCGGCGCGGCGATGGCGGGCGCCGACAGGCCGGCGGTGGCCACCTGGTACAGCAGGGGCTGGAACAGGTGGTGGTTGGTGCGGTCGATCAGGGTCACGTCCACGGGGGCGTCGCGCAGGGCCCGGGCCGCTTCCAGGCCGCCGAAGCCGCAGCCGATGATCACGACATGGGGGCGGTGCGTGGGGGCAGGCGTTGTCATGCCGCGATGATACGCAGCGCCGGATCCTCGGGCGCCTGCAGCGCGGCGAGGCAGCAGCGCTCCATCTGCGCGGCCCAGCGGCCGGCTTCCTGCGCCTGCAGCCCAACCAGCAGCGCATAGCGCCGCCCGCCCCACACCGCGAGGTGCAGCGCCTGCAGCGTGTCGCGCGAGGGCCGGGCGGGCAGGTCGGTGCAGGCATCGAGCACGCGGCCCCAGGCGGCCAGCAGTTCCTCGTGCACGCGGCGGTGGTGCTTGGGCTCGGCGATCTGCGCTTCGAGCGTGAGCATGCCGGGGTGGAACCAGGGCAACTCGGGCGCCTCGACGCCGCAGGCCAGCCGCACCAGCGTCCGCACACGCTGCGGCCACGCCAGCCCGGCGGGCTGCACCGCCTGCCGCTCGATCTCGGCCAGCAGCACGTCGACGCTGTGCCGCACGTAGCCCGACAGCAGCGCCGTCTTGTTCGGGAAATAGTCGTACAGCGTGCCGACCGAGATGCCGGTTTCCAGCGCCACGGCGCGCGTGGTCAGGCGCTCCCAGCCGTCGCGCTGCCAAATCCGAACAAAGGCGTCGTAGATGGCCTGCACGGTGAACCGGGCGCGGGCCTGCGAGGGCCGCTTCAGGGGCTTGGCCGCAGGCGTGCGGGCGGCGCGGGCGGGGGCCGTGCTCATGGCCGCCGCTTTCCGAACCCGCCCGAGAGCCTGCCGACATACATTCGATTCACCCCGATCTGTCACCCCTGGAGACGCGCCAATGACCTCACTGACCCGGCTGTTCACCCGCAAGAACGCATTGAATCACACCCGCATCGAGACCGGCGCGCTGGCGCCGCTGGCCGAGGGCGAGGCGCTGCTGAAGATCCGGCGCGTGGCCGTGACCACCAACAACATCACCTACGCCGCCTTCGGCGACGCGATGCAGTACTGGAACTTCTTTCCCACGCCCGAGGCCGACTGGGGCCACATGCCGGTCTGGGGCTTCGCCGACGTCGCGGCCTCCAGCGTGCCGGGCGTGGAGGTAGGCGAGCGCTTCTACGGCTATTGGCCCGTAGCCAGCCACCTGCGCATGCAGCCCGTGCGCGTCACCGAGCGCGGCTTCTACGACGGCGCGCCGCACCGCCTGGCGCTGACTTCGGCCTACAACCAGTACACCCGCTGCAGCGCCGACCCGGCCTACCGCGCGGCCGACGAGAACTACCAGATGCTGGTGCGGCCGCTGTTCATCACCTCGTTCATGCTGGCGGATTTCCTGCAGGACAACGGGTTCTTCGGCGCCCGGCGGCTGGTGCTGTCCAGCGCGTCGAGCAAGACGGCCTACGGCACGGCGTTCTGCCTGCAATCGGCGCCCGAGGTGGAGCGCGTGGCGCTGACTTCGCCGCGCCACCAGGGTTTCGTCGAGGGCCTGGGCTGCTACCACCGCACCGTGGGCTACGACGCGCTGGAGGCGATCGACCCGCACGCGCCCACGCTGTACGTGGATTTCTCGGGCGATGAAGCGCTGCGCGAAAGAGTCCACCGCCACTTCGGCGAGGCCCTGGTCTACGACTGCTTCGCGGGCTCGGCCGGCAACACGAACTTCCTGCGCGACACCGGGCTGCCCGGGCCGGCGCCGGCGTTCTACTTCGCGCCAGTGCAGATCCGCAAGCGCAATGCCGACTGGGGCCATGCCGAGGTCAACCGCCGGTTCAACGAGGCGCAGCTGGCCTTCATCCGCCGCGTGGGCGATGCGGGCGCGCCCTGGATGCAGGTGGTGGAGCACCGCGGCTTCGAGGCGGCGCAGGCGCTGATCGGCGACCTGCACGCCGGCCGCACCGACCCGCTCCAGGGCCATGTGGTGGTGCTGGACTGAGCGCGCTGGATGCGTGGCGCGGCAGGCCCGGGCCTGTTTCCCGTTGCCGTGGCCCCAAGCCGCAGGGCGGTGCCTGAGCCGCGCTGTAGGACAGATCTTTCTTACGCTTGTCACATCGGCCTACGCCGTGTATCCGCTGCGCTGGTTACAAATGAGGCACTTCCCATCCAGGCTTGGCCCTGACAGAAAGATTCCCCATGAAGACGAACACCCGCAACCTCCTGGCCGCTGCCGGCCTGGCCCTGCTGGCGGCCACGGCGGCCCAGGCGCAGCCCTATGTCAACGCCACCGTCGGCGGCGCGCTGGCGCCTGGCGTGTACGGGCGCATCGACATCGGCAATGCGCCGCCGCCGCCCGTGTACTACCCGCAGCCGGTCATCATCACGCATCCGCCGGTGATGGTGCCGCAGCAGCCGGTCTACCTGTACGTGCCGCCAGGCCACCAGAAGCACTGGGCCAAGCACTGCGCGCGCTACAACGCCTGCGGCCAGCCGGTCTATTTCGTGAAGGTGGACGAGCGGCGCGGCAAATGGCGCGGGCGCGAGGACGAGCAGGGCCACGGCGGGCATGGCCGGGGCCACGGCCGCCGCGGCCACGACGACTGAGCTGAGGCCTACTCGCTGGCGACCTGCAGCACCAGCTTGCCAAAGTTCTCGCCGGTGAACAGCTTGGCCAGCGCTTCGGGGAAGGCGGCGACGCCGCCCGCTACCACGTCCTCGCGGCTCTTCATGCGGCCGTCCTTGAGGTAGCCGGCCATCTCGGCCACCGCGACGGGGTAGCGGTCGGCGTAGTCGAACACCACGATGCCTTCCATGCGCGCGCGGTTGACCAGCAGGCTCAGGTAGTTCTTCGGGCCCTGCACCGGCGTGGTGTTGTTGTACTGGCTGATGGCGCCGCAGATGATGATGCGCGCGCCGCGCGCCAAGCGCGCCAGCACCGCGTCCAGGATCTCGCCGCCCACGTTGTCGAAGTAGACGTCCACGCCCTTGGGGCAGTGTTCCTTGAGGCCGGCCTTCACGTCACCGGCCTTGTAGTCGATGCAGGCGTCGAAGCCCAGCTCCTTGACCACCCAGTCGCACTTGGCCTGGCCGCCGGCGATGCCGACCACGCGGCAGCCCTTGATCCTGGCGATCTGGCCCACGGTCTGGCCCACCGCGCCGGCCGCGCCCGAGATCACCACGGTCTCGCCCGGCTTGGGCTGGCCGACGTCCATCAGGCCGAAGTAGCCGGTCATGCCCGGCATGCCCAGCACGTTGAGCCACTGCGTCAGGCTGCCGGCGCGCAGGTCGATCCTGAACAGGCCGTTGCGGTTGATCTGGTCCTGCGGAATCAGCAGGTACTCCTGCACGCCCAGGCCGCCCGAGACGGTGTCGCCCACGGCGAACGCCGGGTTCTTCGAGGCCACCACGCGGCCGATGCCGCCGGCGCGCATCACCTCGCCGATGCCCACGGGCGGGATGTAGCTCTTGCCCTCGTTCATCCAGCCGCGCATGGCGGGGTCGAGCGAGAGCGCCAGCGTCTTGACCAGCACGCCGCCCTCGGCGGGTTCCTGCACCGGTTCGGTGGTGAAGCTCCAGTTGTCGCGCGTGGGCGCGCCCACCAGGCGCTGGGCCAGGCGGACCTGGTGGTTGGTGAGGGAGGCGAGTGCGGTCATGAGAGTCTCCTGCGAACCGGGAATCCGGTGAAATTGAAGCCAGCGGGCCATCGTAGCGGCGGCCCGCGGTGCGCAGGGTAGCGCAAGCGACAGCTTTCCAGAGTGCCGCCTCTATGTTGCAATGGCCGCCTGGCCCGACCGCCCCGAGGAGACTCCCCATGCCCGCTTCCGCCCCCACTTCCACGCCGCGCCCGGTGGCCCTCGTCACCGGCGCCTCGTCCGGCATCGGCGAGGCCCTGGCGCATTGCTTCGCCCAGGCCGGCCACGATCTGGTGCTGGTGGCGCGCAGCGCCGACAAGCTGCAGGCGCTCGCGCAGGCCCTGGCGGCGCGGCACGGCGTGCGGGCCTGGGTGGAGCCGGCCGACCTGTCGCAGCCCGGCGCCGCCGCCGCGCTGGCCGCCACCCTGAAGCGGCGCCGCCGCGCGGTGGACGTGCTGGTCAACAACGCGGGCGTGCTGGAGCAGGGCGCCTTCGCGCGCATGGCGCCGGCGGCCCAGCAGCAGATCATCGATCTCAACATCTCGGGCCTGACGGCGATGCTGGCGCAGTTCGTGCCGCCGATGGCGGCGCGCGGCGCCGGGCGCGTGCTCAACGTGGCCTCGATCGCCGCCTTCCAGCCCGTGCCCACGCTGGCCACCTACGCGGCGAGCAAGGCCTACGTGCTGTCGCTCACCGAGTCGCTGGCCGAGGAGCTGCAGGGCAGCGGCGTCAGCGTCACCGCGCTGTGCCCCGGCATCACCGCCACCGGCATGCTGAGTTCGGCGCGGGAGGCCAATGCGCAGCTCGGCCGCATCCCGGGCTTCCTGATCGGCGACGTGGACGACGTGGCGCGCCAGGGCTTCGAGGCCTGCATGAAGGGTGAGGTGATCTGCGTGCCCGGCGTGATCAACCGCGCGGCCATGCTGGCCTCGCGCAGCACGCCGAAATGGCTGGTGCGGCGCATCAGCGGCGCTCTGGGCCGCCAGGCGCTCTGATTTTGAGTCAAATCGGCCAGAGGTCCAGGTCCAGCGGTCATTTCATGCTATTGAATTGGTAGCGTTCGACGGCCTGGCCGGGTGCCGCCGCGCCGCGGGCGTGGCCGGAGGGCGGCGGTATTGTTTAATATATGAAATAAATTACCGGAGACTTCCGCCATGAACCGTCGCGACGCCCTCGCACTCACCGCCTTCGCCCTGGCCGCCACCGGTAGCCGGGCCCAGTCCTTTCCCACGCGGCCGCTGCGCATCATCGTGCCCTTCACGCCCGGCGGCACCACCGACGTGGTGTCGCGCCTGGTCGCGGTGGAGATGGGCCGCAGCCTGGGCCAGCCCGTGGTGGTGGAGAACAAGCCCGGCGCCGGCACGGTGATCGGCGTGGACGCCGGCGCCAAGGCCGCGCCCGACGGCTACACGCTGACCTGCGTGGCCAACAGCTTCACCGTCAACCACACGCTGATCCGCAAGCTGCCCTACGACACCTTCAAGGACCTGCGCCCGGTCGGCCTGATGGGCCTGTCGGAGCACGTGCTGGCCGTCCACCCCTCGGTCAAGGCGCGCACGCTGCGCGAGCTGGCCCAGCTCTCGCGCAGCGAGAAGCTCAGCTACGGCTCCTTCGGCAACGGCACCTCGGCCCATCTCTCGGGCGAGCTGCTGCGCAGCGCCGCCGGCGTGCAGGCCGTGCACGTGCCCTACAAGGGCCAGGCGCCCGCGCTCAACGACCTGCTGGGCGGCCAGCTCACCATGATGTTCGGCAACTGGCCCGAATTCGCCGCCCACATCCGCGCCGGCAAGCTGGTGGCCATCGGCATGGCCACGCGCCAGCGCTCGGTGTTTGCGCCCGACGTGCCGACGCTGGCCGAGCAGGGCACGCTGATCGAGTCCAACTCCTGGAACGGCCTGCTGGCGCCCGCGGCCACGCCCGATGCCCTGGTGCAGCAGCTCAACGCCGAGGTCAACAAGGCGCTGGCGGCGCCGGCCGTGAAGGAGGCCTTCGCCAAGGGCGGCATCGTGGCCCAGGCCGGCTCGGCCGAGCAGTTCGGCACCTACCTGCGCTCGGAAGCCGCGCGCTACGCCCGCATCATCGAGGAAGCGAAGATTAGCCTGGAGGGTTGAGAGGCGGGGGCCCCTTTGCATTTGCTTGCAATGGGCGCCCAGGCTCCTGACGGAATCCGACACCGTCTTGTGCTGTAATAAATCAGGAGGGGTTGCGACCCATGCCTGATCGCCCTGTCTTGCCGCGGCAAAACCGGAGCAGCCGGGCACCACCAGGAGGCTTGCCGCATGTCTGCGATTCCGTCGCCCACCCAGGCACATCCCCGTTCCCGGCCGCCGCGCGAGCAGGCGGCGCAGCACCATGCCGAGGTGCGCGCGCACAGCCTGGCGCTGGCCGCCGGGCTCTCGGCCGAAGACCAGTGCATCCAGTCCATGCCCGACGCCAGCCCGGTCAAGTGGCATCTGGCGCACACCAGCTGGTTCTTCGAGGCCGTGGTGCTGCAGCCGCATGTGCCGGGCTACCGGCCGTTCGACGAGCGCTTCTTCTACCTGTTCAACTCCTACTACGAAGCCCTGGGCCCGCGCCATCCGCGCCCGCAGCGCGGCCTGCTCACGCGCCCCACGCTGGCCGAGGTGCAGGCCTACCGCGCCCATGTCGATGAGGCCGTGCAGCGCTTCATCGCCGACAGCGACGAGGCCGCCTGGGCGGCGGCGCAGCCGCTGCTGACCTTGGGCCTGCACCACGAGCAGCAGCACCAGGAGCTGATCGTCACTGATTTGCTGCACGCGCTCTCGTGCAACCCGCTGCTGCCCGCGTGGCGGCCCGCCGAGGCGCCGGCGCTGCGGCTGGCCGCCACCGCGCCCGCGCTGCGCTGGCTGGCGCTGCCGGGCGGCACCGTGATGCAGGGGCATGCCGGGCCCGGCTTCGCCTTCGACAACGAAACCCCGCGCCACGCCGTGCTGCTGGCGCCCTACCAGCTGGCCGACCGGCTGGTGAACTGCGGCGAGTACGCGCAGTTCATCGCCGACGGCGGCTACCAGCGGCCCGCGCTGTGGCTGTCCGACGGCTGGGCCGCGGTGCAGGCCGGCGGCTGGCGCGCGCCGGCCTACTGGATCGAGCCCGGCGATCCGCGCGCCGCGGCGCCGCACTGGCAGGTGTTCGGCTTGCACGGCGTGCGGCCGCTCGACCCCGCGGCGCCGGTCAGCCAGCTGAGCTTCTACGAGGCGGCCGCCTATGCCGAGTGGGCCGGCGCGCGCCTGCCCACCGAGGCCGAATGGGAGGCGGCCCATGGCGCCGAGGGCCTGACGCAGATGAGCGGCCACGTGTGGCAGTGGACGCGCTCGTCCTACGACCCGTACCCGGGTTTTCGCCCGCTGGCCGGCGCCGTGGGCGAATACAACGGCAAGTTCATGGTGGGGCAGCTGGTGCTGCGCGGCGGCAGCTGCGCCACGCCGGCGGGCCACACGCGGCCGAGCTACCGCAACTTCTTTCCGCCCGGCGCGCGCTGGCAGTTCTCAGGCCTGCGCCTGGCGCGGGACGGCGCATGCTGACCCGCTCCCTGATCGACGCCGAAGCGTTCGAGGCCGACGGCGAGGCGGGCGGCTTCGCGCACGACCTCATGGCCGGCCTGGCCGCCACGCCGCGCAGCATCTCGCCCAAGTACTTCTACGATGCGGCCGGCTCGGCGCTGTTCGACCGCATCTGCGAGCTGCCCGAGTACTACCCCACGCGCACCGAGCGCGCCATCCTGCGCACGCACGCGGCCGACATCGCGGCGCAAATTGGCGGGCGCGCCGAGATCGTCGAGTTCGGCGCCGGCTCGTGCGCCAAGGTGCGCCTGCTGCTCGACGCGTTGGAGCGGCCCGCGCGCTACCTGCCGATCGACATCTCGGCCGAGCACCTGGGCGCCGCCGCCGCCTCGCTGCGGGCCGACTATCCCGCGCTGGACGTGTTGCCGGTGGCGGCCGACTACACCCGCGGCCTCACGCTGCCGGCGCCCGCGGCCGGCGGCGGGCAGCGCGTGGGTTTCTTCCCCGGCTCCACCATCGGCAACTTCACGCCCGACGAGGCGCTGCAGTTCCTGCGGCTGGCCGCGCGCGTGCTGCGCGGCGGCGCGCTGCTGCTCGGGGCCGACCTGGTCAAGGACCCGGCCGTGCTGCATGCGGCCTACAACGACGCGCAGGGCGTGACGGCGGCCTTCAACCTCAACCTGCTGGCGCGCGCCAACCGCGAGCTGGGCGCGCGCTTCGACCTCGCGCAGTTCAGCCACAGCGCCTTCTACAATGCCCCGTTGCGGCGCATCGAAATGCACCTGGTGAGCCGGCGGCGGCAGAAGGTGGCGCTGTGCGGCGAATGCTTCGAGTTCGCCGAAGGCGATTCGCTGCACACCGAGAACTCGTACAAGTTCACCCTCGACGGCCTGCGCGCCCTGGCGGCGCAGGCGGGCTTCCGGCCCGGGCCAGTGTGGACCGATCCGCAACACCTGTTCAGCCTGCACTGGCTGCAGGCCCCCGACAACTGATGCTCGAGAAGGAGCCCTCATGAAAGCAATCTGGAACGGCGCGGTGGTCGCGCAAAGCGACGACACCGTGCTGGTGGAAGGCAACCACTATTTCCCCGAAGCCTCGCTCAACCGCGACTACGTCACCTTCAGCAACCACCACACCACCTGCCCGTGGAAGGGCCAGGCCAGCTACTACTCGCTGCTGGTCAACGGCGAGATGAACACCGACGCCGCCTGGTACTACCCCGACCCCAAGCCCGAGGCCGAGATGGTCAAGGGCCGCGTCGCGTTCTGGAAAGGCGTGAAGGTCGAGGCCTGAGAGACCGCGAACCGGGGCCCGAGGCCGGGGCCGGCTTTGCGGCCGCAGCCGCGGTAAGCTACGGCCTGTTGCCCGTTGCCGACCGGACCCCGTCCGCTCCGGCGGCGCCCGGGCCGGCCCGCACACCATGACCACCGCCACGCTGATCCCTTTCTTCGCCTCTCCCGACCAACTCGTTGCCCTGCTGCGCCAGCAAGGCTACGCCGTGCTCAGCCCGCAGGGCGTGAGCGAGCTGGCGGGCTGCCCGCTGGACGCGCTCGATGCGCTGCGCGCCGACTGGGACGACCTGCCGCCCGACGCCTACCTCAAGGACGGCGGCCGCTACCGGCGCCGGCGCCACGCCTGCTTCGTGCTCGAAGACGGGCGCGTGACGCCATCGGCCCACCGCGCGCACTGGCAGCCGGTGGAATACAACGCCCTGCACGGCGGCATGCAGCGCTGGTTCGAGCCGATGCACGCCGCGAGCGCGGCGCTGCCGGCCTGGCAGCAGCTGCTGCTGGCGCTGGGGCAGGTGGCCTCCGCGCTCAAGGGGCCCCGGCCCTGGTATGTGGAGGCGCACCAGTTCCGCATCGATACCACCGACGGCATCGGCCGGCCCACGCCCGAGGGCGCGCACCGCGACGGCGTCGACCTCGTGGCCGTGCTGCTGGTGAACCGCGTGGGCATCAAGGGCGGCGAGACCCGCGTGTTCGAGGCCGCCGGCCCGAACGGCCAGCGCTTCACCATGACCGAGCCCTGGACCCTGCTGCTGCTGGACGACGAGCGCGTGATCCACGAGTCCACCCCGATCCAGCCGATCGCCGAGGGCGCCCACCGCGACACCCTGGTGCTGACCTACCGCGCCGGCGGCTTCCAGGGCGCGGATTGAGTGTCTTTCATGCCGAATGTCCTTGTCCCCTGGATATTGTTTGCTATTGATTTGATAGCGACGGCGGGCCACGCCGGCCGGAGCCCCTGATGCGGCTGCGCCACATCGAGGTTTTCAACGCGGTCATGCTCACCGGCAGCGTGAGCGGCGCGGCGCGCCTGATCAACGTGACGCAGCCCGCCGTGAGCCGCATCCTGCAGCATGCCGAGATCCAGCTCGGCTTCGCGCTGTTCCAGCGCACCAAGGGGCGGCTGGCGCCGACCACCGAGGCGCTGACGCTGTACCCGCACATCGAGCGGCTGTTCGCCCAGCTCGACGAGGTGCAGCGGCTGGCGGCCAACCTGCGCGCCGGCCGCAGCGCCAACGAGCTGCGCGTGCTCACGGTGCTGGCGCTGAGCTACGAGATCCTGCCGCGCGCGATCCAGCAGTTCCGCGCCCGGCATCCCGAGGTGCTCATCACGATCGAGTCCCTGCATTCGCCGCAGATCATCTCGGCGCTGGTGCTGCAGGAGGCCGACGTCGGCTTCGTGTTCAGCCCGGTGGCCCATCCCTCGCTGGTGCAGGAGCACCTGGCCGACGGCCGCATGGCCTGCATCGTGCCCAAGGGGCTGCTGCCGGCGCGCCTGGTGCGCCAGGGCGCGGTGTCGCTGGCCGAGCTGGCGCAGACGCCGGTGATCGGCCTCGACGTGCGCGACCCCGTGGGCACCAGCCTGAACCAGGCCTGCCGCGAGGCCGGCGTGGGCCTGCGCTCGGACATCTCCGTGCAGACCTACCACGCCGCATTGGCGCTGGCGCACCATGGCCTGGGCGCGGCGCTGGTGGACGACTGCACCGCCGTGTCGGCCGACCGCACGCGGGTGGACGTGCTGCGGCTGGAGCCGCTGATCCCGGTGCCGATCAAGGCCCTGCGGCCGGCGGCGCGGCCGGGCTCGGTGGCGGCCGAGGCCTTCGTGCGCTGCGTGCAGCAGGCCGTGCTCAAGCCGGCCTGAGGCCGGGCGCCGGCGCGCCGTCCAGCAGCCGGACCAGCCGCCGCGCCGTGCCGAAGGCCAGCGTGAAGCCCAGCGCGCCATGCCCGGTGTGGAACAGCAGGTTGCCGGGAGCGCCGGCCAGCCGGCCCGTGACCGGCAGCCCGGTCGGCGTGGCCGGGCGCAGGCCGGCCCAGGGCTGGACGTCGGCCGGGTGTCCGCACTGCGGGAACAAGGCCTGCGTGGCGGCCCTGAGCGAGTCGATGCGGGCCGCCGGAATGGCGCGCTCGTCGCCCCCCAGCTCGGCCATGCCGGCCACCCGCAGGCGCGTGCCAAGGCGTGCGAACACCACCTTGCGCGCGCTGTCGGTGATGCTCACGCGCGGCGCGGCGTCCGCCTGTGCCGGCTCCAGCGCCAGCGTGATGCTGTAGCCCTTGAGCGGGTAGACCGGCAGGGGCAGGCCCTGCGCGCGCGCCAGCGCGGCCGAGGCGTGGCCCAGCGAGACGACGAAGGCGTCTGCTTCGAGATCCCCCCGGTCGGTGCGCGCCGCGGCGATGCGCCGGCCATCGCGCACCAGCCCGCCGATGCGCGCGCCCAGCTCGAAGCGCGCGCCGCGCTGGCGCAGCACCTGCGCAAGCCCGGCGCAGACCATGCGGCAGTCGGCCGCGCATTCGCTGGGGGTGTGGACGGCCCCGGCGATCGCATGCGCGCTGTGGCCGAGCGCCGGCTCGATCTCGAGGCAGCGCTCGGCCGTCACCACCTCCTGGCGGCTGCCCAGGGCCTGCTGCAGCGCCACCTGCCGGCGCGCCGCGGCCAGCGCCGCCGCATCGCGGTACAGCACCAGCTTGCCGGTGGTGCTGAAGTCGCAGTCGAGCCGCTCGGCACGCAGCATCTGCTCGAAGCCCTCGCGGCTTTCGGCGGCGAGCTGCAGCAGCAGGGCGGTGGTGCGGCGCGAACGGTGCGCCTGGCAGGCCGCGAGAAAACGCAGGCCCCAGGCCCATTGCGCCGGGTCCAGCCGGGGCCGCAGCTTCAGCGGCGAATCGGCGGCCAGCAGCAGCCGCGGCAGCTGGCGCCAGAGCGAGGGATCGGCCAGCGGCTGCACGTACGAGTAGCTGAGCTGGGCGCCGTTGCCCGCGCTGGCGCCGCTGCCGGGCGCGGCCTGGTCGACCACGGTGATCTCGTGGCCTTCGCGCTGCAGTTCATAGGCCGCGGCCAGGCCGGCGATGCCGGCCCCGAATACGCAGATATGCATCGATGCTCTCCTGTCGAGGGGGCACTGTAGGCGCCTGCCGCAGGTTTGAAAAATGCCGATCGCGCCATGCGCCATGACGCCGCGTTATGGGGCGGCGCGAGCGGCGCAGCCCCATGAGTTTTGGTTATGGGCCGCGCCGCAAAATGAATTGGCGCGGGGGGCGGGGCGCTTTCTACACTGCGATTCCCAACATCGAACGACGAAAGGTCCCCCATGAAAGCATCCACGTTGCGGGCCGCTGTGCTGCTGGCCGCGAGCCTGGCCGCAGCCGGCACGGCCGGCGCCGACACCCTGTCCAAGATCGCCGACAGCGGCAAGATCGTGCTCGCCTACCGCGAATCGTCCGTGCCCTTCAGCTACCTGGACGGCCCCGGCAAACCCATCGGCTTCTCGGTCGAGCTTGCCAACGCCGTGGTCGAGGCCGCCCGCAAGAAGCTCAACAAGCCCGCCCTGCAGGTCGAGTACCTGGCCGTCACCTCCCAAAACCGCATCCCGCTGGTCGTCAACGGCACGGTGGACCTGGAATGCGGCTCCACCACCAACAACACCGCGCGCGCCAAGGACGTGGCCTTTGCCATCAACCACTTCTACACCGGCACGCGCCTCTTGGTGAAGAAGAGCTCGGGCGTCAAGGACTACGCCGACCTCGCCAACAAGAAGGTGGCCACCACCACCGGCACCACCAACTACCAGGTGATCCGCAAGTACAGCGCCGAGAAGGGCTTGAACTTCGACATCCTGCTGGGCAAGGACCACGCCGACGCTTTCCTGTTGGTGGAGACCGACCGCGCGGCGGCCTTCGCGATGGACGACATCCTGCTGTTCGGGCTCAAGGCCAACGCCAAGAACCCGGGCGAGTTCGACGTGGTGGGCGAGTCGCTGCAGGTGGAGCCCTATGCCTGCATGCTGCGCAAGGACGATGCAGCCTTCAAGCAGCTGGTGGACGACACGATCATCGGGCTGATGAAGAGCGGCGAGTTCGAGCGGCTGTACACCAAGTGGTTCATGGCGCCGATTGCGCCCAAGGGGGTGGCGCTGAATCTGCCGATGAGCCCTCAGTTGCGCGACAACCTCAGGTCGCCCAGCGACAAGCCGGCCAATTGAGGCGCATGGCGCAGGCATCCATCATGCAGGCTCCCCCCCGTACCCTCACGGTCGGCATCCTGGGCGGCATGGGGCCGGCCGCGGGGGTGGATTTCCTGCGCCACTTCGTGCAGGCCTGCGCCGAGCAGGTGCGCGCGCTGCACCTGCCGCCGTGCGACCAGTCCTTTCCCGAGCACTGGCTGGCCCAGGTGCCCGTGCCCGACCGCACGGCCGCGCTGCAGCAGCCCGGTGCCGGCGGCCACCAGCCGCTGGAGCCCCTGCTGCAGGCCCTGGGGCGGCTGGCGGCGCTGGGCGCGCGCAGCGTGGCCATCGCCTGCAACACGGCCCATGCCTGGCACGGGGAGCTGCAGGCGCGCTTCCCCGGCGTCGAACTGCTGCACATGGCGCGCGAGGTGGCGCAGGCGCTGGCCGCCCGCGGCGTGCGCGAGGTTGGCCTGCTGGCCACCGAAGGCACCTACCGTTCGGGGCTCTACGCGCAGGCGATGGCGCAGGCCGGCCTGCGCTGCCATGTGCCGCAGCGCGGCGAACGCGAACTGCTCATGCGCGGCATCTACGACGGCGTGAAGGCCGGCGACCTGGCGCTGGCGCAGCAGTGCTTTGCCGCCGTGGCGCGCGACCTGGTCGAGCGCCATGGCCTGGCCACGCTGGTGCTGGGCTGCACCGAAATCCCCTTGGCGCTGACGCAGGTACCGGGGGTGGACGGGCTCGCGCTGGTCGACCCGGCGGCGGTGCTGGCGCAGGCCCTGGCGCAGCGCGCCTACGGTGCCGCACCGGCCTGAGCGCGGCCCGCAAGGCGGCGTGCCGTCCTACACGGCGCGCCTTGCCACCGCAAGGCGGGCGGACTACAGTCGATGGCAGGAGGTGCATCATGTTCAAGCACATACTTGTTCCTGTGGATGGCTCCGGCACGGCCCTGCTGGCCGTGGACAAGGCCGTGGCGCTGGCCCAGGCCTTTGGCAGCAAGATCACGGTGGTCAACGTGCTCGACCACTATCCCTTCGTCGGCATCGGCGCCGACTACGCGCTGGGCCAGAACGAGTACATGGCCGCTGCCACCGCCAGCGCGAACCAGGCCTTGTCCGTCGCCGCCGAGGCGATCGAGGCGGCCGGGCTGGGCTGCGACCGGCGCGTGATCGAAGGGCATGTGGTGCACGAGGGCATTCTCGACGCCGCCACGTCGATGGGGGTCGACCTCGTCATCATGGGCTCGCACGGGCGCCACGGCATCGAGAAGCTGCTGCTGGGCAGCGTGACGCAGCGCCTGCTGTCGCACACCACGCTGCCGGTGCTGGTGGTGCGTGGCTGAGGCAGCCGCGCGCAACCTTCTTCAGACCACGCCGCGCTCGCGCAGCGCCGCGATGGCGGCGGCGTCGTAACCCAGTTCCTGCAGGATCTCGTCCGTGTGCTCGCCCAGCTGCGGCGCCGGGCGGTGAAAGCCCGCGGGCGTGTCCGACAGGTCCACCGGGTGCGGCGCCAGCGGGTAGCGGGTGTCGCCATAGGGGCGCATCGGCAGCAGCCCGGCGGCCTGGATGTGCGGGTCGTCCAGGGCCTGCTGCGGGCTGAGCACCGGCGCGGCGGGAATGCGCGCGCGGGCCAGCGCCGCCACCGCCTCGTCGCGCGTGCGCTCGGCGCACCAGGCCGACATGAGGGCACTGATGTCGGCGCTGTGCAGCCCGCGCAACTCGTCGCTGGCGTAGCGCGGATCGGCCTTCAGGTCGGCGCGGTCCAGCATCTCGCACCAGCGATCGAACATCGCCTGCCCGACCGCCTGCACCACCAGCCAGCCGGTCTGCGTGCGGAACACGTCGCCCGGCGCGCCGAGGTAGCCGCGATTGCCCTGCGGCACGCGGTTCGGCGCCTTCACGGCCTGCTCGATCAACACGGTGTTGCCGTGGATCAGGCCCGAGCGCAGCAGCGAGCCCTCCACCAGCTGGCCGCGCCCCGTGCGCTCGCGCGCCCACAGCGCGGCCAGCGTGCCCATGGCGCAGGCCTGGGCGGTGTGCAGGTCCACGTAGTTGACGCTGGCGCGCACGGGCGCGTCGGGCAGGCCCGACATGTGCATCGCGCCGCTCAGCGCCTGTCCCACCGAATCGAAGCCAGGCTGCTGGCTGTAGGGGCCGCTCGCGCCGTAGGCCGTGGCCACGGTGAGCACGAGGCGCGGGTTCAGCGCGCTGAGCGTGGCGTAGTCCAGCCCCAGGTGGCGCAGCGTGGCGGGCGGCAGGTTGGCCACCACCACGTCGGCGGTGGGCACCAGCTGCCGCACGATGGCGCGGCCCTCGTCGCTGGCGAGATCGAGCGTGAGGCAGCGCTTGTTGCGGTTCATCTGCAGGTACAGGCCGCCTTCGCCGCTCTCGGCCACGTGCGGCACATAGCGGTCCTCGCCGCCCTCCACGCGCTCGATGCGGATCACGTCCGCGCCATGGTCGCCCAGCAGGGCGGCGCAGTAGGGGCCGGCGATGAAGCGGCCGAAATCCAGCACGCGGATACCGTCGAGCAGGGGCATGGGGAGGGTCTCCTTGGGCTTGTCGGACGAAGTCTAGCCGCCGAAGGCAAAGTGGTCTGTCGCCGGTTTGCCAGAGTCATCAAGCTGCCATGCAGGCGTGCTACGGTGGATTGACGCCACAGGAGTGATTTGACATGAATTCAAGCGACGAGGAGTTGATGCGGCGGATCCACCGCGATCTGATCGACAGCTATGACGAAGAGCTGGAGATGGAGCTGGAGGACCGCACCGTGGCCGAGCTCACGGGCGAGGTGCCGCCAGGGCAGGATGTTCACCACAAGGAGGCGCGGCGCCAGTATTTCCGTGAGCTGTTCCGCCTGCAGGCCGAACTGGTCAAGCTGCAGGACTGGGTGGTGGGCACGGGGCACAAGGTGGTGATCCTGTTCGAGGGGCGCGATGCGGCGGGCAAGGGCGGCGTGATCAAGCGCATCACGCAGCGGCTGAATCCGCGGGTGTGCCGCGTGGCGGCGCTGCCCGCGCCGAACGACCGCGAGCGCACGCAGTGGTATTTCCAGCGCTACGTGTCGCATTTGCCGGCGGCCGGCGAGATGGTGCTGTTCGACCGCAGCTGGTACAACCGCGCGGGCGTCGAGCGCGTGATGGGTTTTTGCACCGACGAGCAGTACGAGGAGTTCTTCCGCACCGTGCCCGAGTTCGAGAAGATGCTGGTGCGCTCGGGCATCCAACTCATCAAGTACTGGTTCTCGATCTCGGACGACGAGCAGCACCTGCGCTTTCTCGGCCGCATCCACGACCCGCTCAAGCAGTGGAAGCTCAGCCCCATGGACCTCGAATCGCGCCGGCGCTGGGAGGAATACACCAAGGCCAAGGAAATCATGCTGGAGCGCACCCACATCGCCGAGGCGCCGTGGTGGGTGGTGCAGGCGGTAGACAAGAAGAAGGCGCGGCTGAACTGCATCCATCACCTGCTGCAGCAGATGCCCTACCAGGACACTGAGCACCCGAGCATCGTGCTGCCCGAGCGCGAGCGCCACGAAGACTACGTGCGCCGCCCGGTGCCGCCCGAGATCGTGGTGCCCGAGGTGTATTGAGCGCCTCGGCGCCTCATGGATGTCCCTAGGATCGGCGCACGAACGCCTTTCCTAGAATCCTGGGGCGCCCATCATCAGGTGCGTTGGCGCCGCACCACCATCCTGTCGCCTTGAGGGAGGCTCATCATCTTGACTGCACCACATTTCTGGCGCTTTGCGCTGCCGTTCGCCTTGGTTTCTTCGTTGGCCGCCTGTGGCGGCGGGGGTGGGGGAGGTGCAGGAGGAGTTGCCGCGCCGGACGCCATCACCACGCCGCTGAGCGTTGCCTTGACGGCACCGGCCCGCGTCGTGGCCAACCGCAGCTACACCTACAGCGCCACGGTGTCGGGCGGCACCGCCAGCCAGTTCAACTGGCAATGGAACGACGGCAGCGCCAACGGCAGCACCAACCCCGCGCCGAAGGTCTGGTACCGGCCGGGCAGCTTCACGGCCAGCCTGGCGGCCACGACCAGCGGTGCTGCCGGCACGGCGAGCCAGGTCGTCACGGTGGCTACGCCGTTGGCCTCGGGCCTGTCCACCAACTGCGCGCTCAAGAACGACGGCACGGTGGCCTGCTGGGGGCTCAATGGCTTCGGGCAGGTGGGCGATGGCACGCAGACGAATCGCACCACCCCGACGGTGGTTCTGGGGCTGAGCGACGTGATCTCGGTGGCCGGGACGATCGGCGTGCACGCCTGTGCACTCAAGGCCGACCGCACGCTCAATTGCTGGGGAGGCAACAGCGCCGGCCAGCTGGGGGATGGCACGACCGTGGACCGGTCCATCCCGGTCCAGGTGACGGGCCTGTCGGGTGTCGCGGCGGCAGCGCCGGGAGCCAATCACACGTGCGCGGTCAAGACGGACGGCACGGTCAGCTGCTGGGGCGCCAACGTCGATGGCCAGCTGGGTGACGGAACGAATACGAGCCACTTCACTGCCGCAGGGATTGCAGGTCTGGCCGGCGTGGTGCAACTGGTGTCGGGCTGGAGCCATTCCTGCGCCCTCAAGGCCGATGGCGGGGTGAGTTGCTGGGGCAAGAATGGCAGCGGGCAACTCGGCGATGGCACGGCCACCAGTCGCAATACGCCGACCGCCGTCGCGGGCCTGTCGCGCGTGATCGCGCTGGGAGCCGGCAGCGACCACACCTGCGCCCTCAAGTCGGATGGCACGGTGAGCTGCTGGGGCGCCAACGGCAACGGCCAGATTGGCGATGGCACCGCCTCGCCTCGCTCCGCGCCCACGGCGGTTAGCGGCTTGTCGGGGGCGGTGGCGTTGTCTTCGGGGCTGAATCACAACTGCGTTGTCAAGGGCGATGGCGGGCTGAGCTGCTGGGGCTCCAATGGAGCCGGCCAACTGGGGGACAACACCGCAGTGGACCGGAGCCTGCCCATCACTGTGATCGACCTGATTGCGGCCAAATGGATGAACGTGGCCGCAGTCAGTGCCGGGGGCAATCAGACCTGCAGTCTGTCCACGGACGGCAAGGTGAGCTGCTGGGGCCTCAACACGAACGGCCAGTTGGGCAATGGCACGGTCATCGGACAGGATGCGCCGATGAACACGACCTCGGTGTCTGGCGGCGCCATCTTCTGGAAATAACCCGCCGCCGGCGCGCGCCAAAGCCCGGGTTCATCCCCGGGCATCTACTCAATCCCGCACGTCGGCCACCGGGTTGGCGCCGAAATCGGCTCGCGCCAGGTAGGCCAGGATGCGCTCCGCCGCTTCGGCAGGCGAGCTGAGCTGGCCTTTTTCCTTGAGGTTGATGAAGTTGGCCCGGTCGGGGAAGCCCGCCTCGTCGCCGGCGCGCAGCTGGGCCTGCATGTCGGTGTCGATCACGCCGGGCGCGAGCGAGACGAGCCGGGCGCCGTTCGGGCGCGGGGCTTCGTCGAGTGCCGCGCAGTGCGTGAAATGGTCCATGCCGGCCTTGGCCGCGCAGTAGCCGGCCTGGCCTGCCATGGCGCGCCGGCCCAGGCCCGAGGAAATGTTGAGCACCTTGCGCGGCGCGGCCCAGCCGTGAGTGGCGCGCAGGAAGGCGGCGGTGAGCAGCATCGGCGCCTCCAGCCCGACGCGCAGCGCGTGGGCGATGTCGGCGGCATCGCTTTCGTCCAGCGGGCCGATGCGCGGGATCACGCCCGCGTTGTTGATGAGCGTGGCGCCGCCGACGAAGGCGCTGCCGTCCTGCGCCGCCAGCCATTGCTCCAGGCGCGCCGCGGCCTCGGCGGTGCGGGCCAGGTTTTGCGGCCATTGCAGCAGCGTAGCGCCCGCGGCCTGTGCTGCGGCGGCCAGCGTGTCATTGGGCTGGCGCGACAGGCCCAGCACGGTGTGGCCGGGCCGCAGCAGCTGCTGCGCCAGGCTCAGGCCCATGCCGCGCGAGGCGCCGGTGAGGATGAAAAGCTGCTGTGTCATGGTGGGTGTCCTGTTTTTGGGGTGAAAAGTGCCGGAGGTCCAGGTGCAGCGGTCATTGGATGCTATTGAATCGATAGCGGTTCAGGTGTCATGGCGTCGCGCGTCGAGCGCCTCGCCGGTGACGAAGAACTGCCCGCCGGCCACGTAGTGCAGGGTGCGCAGGGCGTCGGGCGCTGCGTCGAAATGCCAGCGCCCGTTCGAGAACACGCGCTCGTCGGCCCAGGCAGCCACCACCTCGCCGAGGAACAGGTCGTGGCGCTGCTGGGCCTGCGGCTCGGCGATGACGCGGCATTCGAGCCAGCCGACGCAGCCCTCGACCAGCGGTGCTTCTATTTTTGTAGCAGGAAACGTCCGCACGGCGTGGACATCCAGCTTGTTGGGCATGGATTTGCCGCTGTCGGTGCCGAGCGCGAGGGTCTGCGCCGCCAGGGCGCGGGTGGGCAGGCTGAGCGCAAAGCAGCCCGAGGCCTCGACCAGCTCGCGCGTGAGCGTGTGGCGGTCGATCACCACCGTCACCTTGGGCGGATCGAAGTCCAGCGGCATGGCCCAGGCGGCGGCCATCACGTTGCGGCGCCCGCCATGCGCGGACGAGACCAGCACGGTGGGGCCATGGTTGAGCAGGCGGTAGGCCTTGGGCAGTTCGACGGCGGTGGGCATCGCGCTCACTGTAGCGATAGAACGTGTTTACGGTCTGTATGGGGTCGCGCAAGTGTCTTTTCGGGATGGGCTGCAAGGCGCGCTGCGCCGCCAATAGCTGGCTATTGGCCAGCAGCGCAACGCCGCAGACCGCCCGAAAAGGCGCTTGCCCTTCGGGTTGGGACGCTCGCCAACGCGGTCGCGTTGGCGTCGTCCCCTTGGGCCGTCGCACGGCCGCACAGCCGACCGGCTGTGCGAGCGGGCGATTTGCCCACCAAATCCCTTGCATGGGCATCAGCCCATGCGGCGTGATGTTGGCGGCCAACTCATCCCGATTGCGTCCCAACGCGACCCCATACAGATCGTAAACACGTTCTTAAAAGGGCACCGGGCTGGCGAAGGCCCGCATTGCCCCCGTGACGGGATGCGGAATCTCGAGCGCGCAGGCATGCAGCAGCAGCCGCGGGGCCTGCGAGAACGCCGCGGCATCAGCGTACAGCGCGTCGCCCAGGATCGGGTGGCCGAGCGCCTGCAGGTGCACGCGCAACTGGTGCGAGCGGCCGGTGACGGGCTCCAGCGCCAGCCGCGTGGCATCGAGCGCCGCGTCGTAGCCCAGCACGCGCCAGCGCGTCACGCTGGGCTTGCCGTGCTGCGGGTCGACGATGCTGCGCGGGCGGTTCGGCCAGTCCACGATCAGCGGCAGATCGATCACGCCCCAGCCGTCATCGGCAGCAGGCGGCGCCACGCGGCCGCTGACCACGGCCACGTAGCGCTTGCGAACCTCGCGCCCGGCGAAGGCCAGGCTCAACTGGCGCTGCGCCGCCGCGCCGCGCGCCATCACCACCAGGCCCGAGGTGGCCTGGTCGAGCCGGTGCACCACCAGGGCGTCGGGCCAGTGCTGCTGCACGCGCGCCGAGAGGCAGTCCTGCTTGTCGGGGCCGCGCCCGGGCACGGCCAGCAGGCCGGCGGGCTTGTCCAGCACCAGCAGGGCGTCGTCGTGGTGGATGAGCTGGAACATGACCTGCGACGTCATTGTCTTGCGCGGCGGCGGCGCCCATGATGGCGGCAATACCACTTTTTTTTACTTGAAGGAGCGCATTATGAGCAACGTAGCCGCCATCGCCATCGCCTGCGGTTTGATCATCGGCCTGGGGGCCATCGGCGCCTGCCTGGGCATCGGCGTCATGGGTGGGCGCTACCTCGACGGCGCGGTGCGCCAGCCCGAGCTGATGGAGCCGCTGCAGGTGAAGATGTTCCTGCTGGCCGGGCTGATCGACGCCAACTTCCTGATTGGCGTGGGCATTGCGATGATGTTTGTGTTTGCTAATCCGTTCACGGGGTGAGCTCCGTGTCGCGGCTCGGGGGCGGGCCTGGCGCGGGATATGGTCACCCGTGACCATCAATTCTGGTGTGCGTGGTCATGTCGCAGAGCTGAGGTGATCACCAAAAGCGGCGGGCAGCTTTCGACCCAGAGGGGACGGTGCATAGCGGTCAGCGGTGTGCGACATGGCACGCCCGAAGGGCCAAAATATGCCCATTCAAAAGCCCTGGCGCCACTTGTTCGCAAGCTATAGTTTGTCTGCTTGAAGCCTGCCGGGTTTCGCGGAATTTTTATACTTGGATGTTCAAACAGTGATGCGGCTGCAAACTCAGACTGCAAGCCAATTTCAAGAGGATTCAGTGTCCAGAATATCCCGCATCAGCCAGTTTATTGCGCAGGTTCTGCGAGATACATTACTAGCCGCTCATTACCATCAAAATCATTCGAAAAAACATGTATTCCTCAACGTTCATTTTTGCGAAACGGCAGTTTGACGACGAATTCCACAATCTCGATAACGCCATCGCAAAGGCTGCAAAAGAAATCCCCGGCTACCTTGGGGAAGATGCGTGGGAGAACCCAAGCACTGGCTTGGTTTCAAATGTCTACTACTGGGAGTCTCTGGAAGCATTACAAGCCTTGATGCATCACCCCAAGCATCTTGAGGCAAAGGCCGCACAAGCGAATTGGCTCAATGGATACCAGGTCATCATTTCCCATGTGGTCAAAACCTATGGAGATGCAAAACTTGGCGCACTTCCCACATCTAAAATCTTTGGCTAACCCGGCAGTCAAGCGGACTTGCCTACGGCAAGCCGCTTACTTTATTCGTTGGGCGTCATTCAAATTCTGATGCTAAGGTCGTAGCCAATGCAAGTTGATCGCTGGCCAAGTTCCGCTCCTGGGCGTAGCCGCGTCGTTTCGTGTGCAGGATTGGTCTGGGCCGTTGCCAATGCCCGCGATCCCTCTCAGCCGTTTGAGGCCCAAGTAGCCGAGAGTCTGCAAATGCTCGGAGCCCATTTGCAGGAGGCCGGCTCCGCCAAGACACACATCTTGTCGTTGCAGGTCCTTCTGTCGGACATTGCCAAGCGAAGCGTCTTCGACAGTTTGTGGCAGGAATGGATTGGGTCAAAGGCAGAGCATTGGCCGCAGCGAGCCTGCTTCCAGGCAGAGCTCGCCCCTGGGTTGCAGGTCGAGCTTGTCGCAGTAGCTGCAATTGCATCGGCCTCGCAGCAGGTTCACGCGCCGTGACCGTGACGCCCAACACCTCCGTCAAGGGGACGTCTTGCGCCAAGGCGCAAGACGTCCCTTACGTCGAACGTTAAAGCTCATATGGCGGAAGTCCTTGCTTACGTTGTCGCTGGAGTGCTTTTCGGCATTCCGGCCGTCCTTCTTGGTTTGTCTATCCGCCATTTCATTCCCTTAGTGCGTGGTTCGAAGGCGCCGTGGTGGGCGGGCTTGCTCGGACCATTCGCATATGCTGACCGGTTTGTCGATGAAGCAGCGCGTCCGCATCGAAGGAAGTGGTTGACATACACGTTTGCCTTTGTGGCGTGGTGTTTGATGATCATATTTGTCTTTGGAGGGGCCAAATGAGCTTTAACAGGTCGGCCCAACGGACCGCCGATGGCTGCCGCTGGCCTTTGCGTTAGGCGGCACGTAATGCCAAGTCTCTTCGACCGCATGCGCTCTTTGCTTGGAGAACGCTCGCAAGGTGGCAACGGGCCTTCCTTTCGCCTTGTCGGGCGGGAGCATCTGTTGTGCACTTTTGGTGCTCGCACCGTTAGCATCGGCGCATATGGCAGTTGGAAACGTGGCGAGGTTGTTCAGTTCGTCATCAACGACCGGTGGAACCCCCCAGCCGATAGCACCGTTCTCGATCCTAGCGAGTTGGCAACGGTCCAATCAGCGCTGCACGACTACGCATCACGCAAAGCAATCACGCCCGCTATCACGGTCGATCGCCATGCCGCCTAACCCTTCGTTCAAGGCGGACGGCTTCGCCGCCGCTTAACTCCAACGTCAAGCGTCCGTTTCACTATCCGCCACCGGTTGCTCCTGGGCCGACACCTACCTGTCACATCAACCCTCCGGACGCACATCGGTGATCCGACCCCAACAGAAACCCGATTACCCACGAGCAGACCAACCGCCCATTTCAAACGGAGTCCGCCGCCTTCCGCTTGAGGTCACGCAGCATGAACAGGTAAAGGCTTTCCACCTTCTCGCGCGCCCATGGCGTCTTGCGCAGGAATTTCAGGCTCGACGCGAGGCTTGGGTCGCTGGTGAAGCAGCGGATGTTGATGCGCTCGCCCAGGCCGTCCCAGCCATAGTGCGCCACCAGCGCGCTGACGATGGCTTCGAGCGTGAGCCCGTGCAGCGGGTTGCGCGGCTGGGCCGGGGTTGGGGCAGGCGGGACGGAAGGAGCGGTCATGGCGCGGCACGGGGCAGGGCGGCCATGGTACCGCAGCGCGGCCAGAGCCTCCCTTGCTTCTTTCTACTGGCGCGAGGTGGTCCGGTAGCGGTTCACCTGCAGCTCCGTCACCTCGGGTGCACGGTTGCCCCAGGCGTTGCGCACATGGGTCAGCACGGCCGCCAAGTCGGCATCGGACAGCACCAGCGCGTAGGGCGGCATGCCGTAGGGCCGGGGGTTGCCCGCGGTGGCGGGCGCGAAGCCGCCGTTGAGCACGATCTGCACCAGGTTGGCGGGCGGGTCCAGCGTGATGGCGCGGTTGCCGGCCAGCGCCGGGTAGGCGCCGGGCACGCCTTGCCCGGTGTCGCCGTGGCACTGCACGCAATGCTGCTCGTAGAGCTTGGCGCCGCGCGTGGCCACGCGCGCCGGGGGCGGGGCGCTGCGCGGCGCCGGTTCGGCCGGCGTGGGCGGCAGGCTCTTGAGGAAGGCCGCCATGGCGCCAAGGTCGCCGTCCGACAGGTACTGCGTGCTGCGCAGCACCACTTCGGCCATCGGGCCGATGGTGGAGCCGCGCGGCGACACGCCGGTCTTGAGCAGGCTCACGATGTGCGGCGTGTCCCAGCCGGCCAGGCCGGCTTCGGTGTCGGAGGTGAGCGAGGGCGCGTACCAGTTCTGCATCGGGATCAGGCCGCCGGCCAGGTCGAGCCGGTCGTCGGTGGCGCCGAGCACGTTGCGCGCCGTGTGGCAGGCTGCGCAGTGGCCCAGCCCGCGCACCAGGTAGGCGCCGCGGTTCCATTCGGCCGATTGCGCGGTGTCGGTCTCGTAGACGCCGGGGCTGAAGTACAGCGCGCGCCACACCGCCAGTGCGGGCTGCGTGCTGAAGGGCCAGCGCAGCGCATGCGGCGTGTTGGGCCGCGCCGTGGCGGGCAGGCTGCGCAGGTAGGCGTAGAGCGCATCCGAGTCGGCGCGCGTGACCTGGGTGTAGTTGGGGTAGGGGAAGGCGGGGTAGAGCAGCCGGCCGTCGGCCGCGCGGCCGTTGTGCATGGCGCGCCAGAAATGGTCGGGCGTCCAGCGGCCGAGGCCAGTGGCCTCGTCGGGCGTGAGGTTGCTCGAGTACACGGTGCCGAACGGCGTGTCGATGCCCAGGCCGCCCGCGTAGGGCGTGCCGCCGCGCGTGGTGTGGCAGGTCATGCAGTTGCCCGCGCGCGCCAGGTAGGCGCCGCGCGCCACCTGCTCGGCCGAGGCAGCCGGCGGCGGGCCGGCCGCGATGGCGGTTTCGTCGCGCAGGTTGAGGCGCCACACCAGCGCGGCAGCGCCGACGGCCAGCACGGCCACGCCGGCCAGCAGCAGGGCGGGGAGCTTTTTCATGGCTGCTTCCTCGAGGGCAGCGCCGCGCTGCCGCAGGCCACCGGCAGCGGCGCGGGCAGCGCGGCGGCCGGGTGCGTGACGGCGGGCAGCGGCTGCGCGGCGAGCCAGCTGGAGACGGCGGCCACCTCGTCGGTGCCGAGCTGGTCGGCAATCTGCGCCATGCAGTCGGGCGCATGCGACTGGCGCTGGCGGGTCTTCCAGGCGCCGAGCTGGGCGTTGATGTAGTCGCGCGGCAGGCCCAGCAGGCCGGGGATGTTGGGCGTCACGCCGGTCAGTGCCTGGCCGTGGCACTGCACGCAGGCCGGGATGCGGCGCGCCGGGTCGCCCTGCTGCACCAGCGCCTGCCCGCGCCGCAGCACGTCAGGCGGCGCAGCGGGCGGCAGCGGCGGCGGGTAGGGCACGTCGAGCGAGGAGAAATACTGGGCGATCTCCAGCAGGTAGTCGTCCGAGAGCAGGTCCACCATGCCGGTCATGAGGCCGTAGTGGCGCCGCCCGTCGCGGAAGTTGAGAAGCTGGTTGTAGAGGTAGCCCGCCGGCTTGCCGGCCAGGCGCGGGTAGAAGCCATCGGGCGCGGCGCGGCCCTCTTTGCCGTGGCAGGCCGTGCAGGCCATGGCGCGCTGGGCGATGCTGTCTTCAAAAGTGGGGGCGGCCTGGGCCGCGAAGGCGCTGGCCAGGGCCAGCGCCGCCAGCAGGCGCGCACCGGCGCCTGCGAGGGGGGAGGAAACGGTCTTCACGATGCCTGGGATGATGCCCCATCCAGGCCAGGGGTGTAAGCATCAGATGAGGATGAAAAAACCATATCAGATGCAAAATGCTCAGAAATAGCGATATCAGTTGAGCGCCGCGGCATGAAACGTTACGAACAGCTGGCCGATCTGCTGGCCACCGACATCCGCACCGGCCGGCTGGCCCCGGGCACGCGGCTGCCGTCGATCCGCACCCTCACCGCGCAGCACGACATCAGCCCCTCCACCGCCTTCCAGGCCTACTACCGGCTCGAAGAAAAGGGCCTGGTGCGCGCCAGGGAGCGCTCCGGCTACTACGTGGCGGGCACCGGCATGCGGCCGCTGGCCGAGCCCGAGCGCGGCGGGCGCACCCAGGTGTCGGCGCGGGTGGACATCAGCGAGCTGGTGTTCTCGGTGCTGGGCGCCGCGCAGGACCCGGCCATCGTGCCGCTGGGCTCGGCCTTTCCCTCGTCCGGGCTGTTTCCGCTGCCGCGGCTGGCCCGCTCGCTGGCCGCCGCGGCGCGCACCCTGAGCCCGCAGGACAGCACGGCCGACCTGCCGCAGGGCAGCGCCAGCCTGCGCCAGCAGATCGCGCTGCGCTACCTCGGCATGGGCCTGCCGCAGCCAGCGCAGGAGCTGGTGGTGACCAGCGGCGCGCTGGAGGCGCTCAACCTGTGCCTGGCCGCCGTGGCGCAGCCGGGCGACCTGATCGCCATCGAGTCGCCGGGCTTCTACGCCGCGCTGCAGGCGCTGGAGCGGCTGAAGATGCGGGCGCTCGAAATCCCGGTGCACCCGCGCGACGGGCTCGACCTGGCCGCGCTGGCCGAGGCGCTCAAGCGCCACCCGGTCAAGGCCTGCTGGTTCATGACCTCGTTCCAGAACCCGATGGGCGCGAGCATGGACGAGGCCAAGAAGCAGGAACTGGTGGCGCTGCTAGCGCGCCACGAGATTCCGCTGATCGAGGACGACGTCTACGGCGAGCTGTACTTCGGCAGCCGCTGCCCGCTGCCGGCCAAGGCCTTCGACCGGCGCGGGCTGGTGATGCACTGCAGCTCGTTCAGCAAGACGCTGGCGCCGGGCTACCGCATCGGCTGGGTCTCGCCGGGCCGCTTCGGCCAGCGCATCGAGCGGCTCAAGCTCATGACCACGCTGTCGGCCAGCGTGCCGGCCCAGGCGGCGCTGGCCGACTACCTGCAGCACGGCGGCTACGACAAGCACCTGCGCCGCCTGCGCCACCTGCTCGAAGGCCAGCAGGCGCAGATGCTGCAGGCCATCGCGCGGCACCTGCCGCCCGGGGTGCGCGTGTCGCGCCCGCCCGGCGGCTACTTCCTGTGGGTGGCGTTCGAGCCGGGCTTCGACACCCTGGCCCTGCACCAGGCGGCGCTGGAGCAGGGCATCAGCCTGGCGCCGGGGCCGATCTTCTCGGCGCGGCGCGACTACCGCCACTGCATCCGGCTGAACTACGGGCACCCCTGGAGCGAGGCGCTGGAAGGCGCGCTGCAGACGCTGGGCGCGTTGGCGCGGCGCCAGCGGTAGCGCCTGCTAGCCCTGATCCCACGTCAGCAGCACCACGTCCGACAGCGGATACGCCACGCAAGGCAGGATGTAGTTTTCGGCCTTTTCCTCGGCGCTCAGGCCGGGCCACTCGATGCGGTAGGCCACCTGCCCGCGGGCGCGGCACAGGCAGGTACGGCAGGTGCCGTTGCGGCACGAGCTGCGCAGCACCACGCCGGCCTGCAGCGCGGACTGCAGCAGCGGCTGGCCGGCCGGCGCGTCGAAGCGCTCGCCCTCGGGCTCGGTCCGGGCGCTGAACACCAGGCCGGCGGCAGAGGGGGGCGAGGCGGTCTCGGGCATGGGGCCATTTTGCCGGACAGGCGGGTCCGGCCGATGCGCAAGGCCTTCCTCCCGGGGGTGGCGGTTCCTGGGAAGCGCAAAGTTCGGCATACTCGTGCTTCGAATGCGTTTTCACGCAGCCTCGGCCACAAGCGGACGCTCGAAAGCAACTCAGGAGATCAGGGCCACCACAGAGCCTGGTTTCACTGACGGCTTCGACTGCCTTCAACAAGCTCGGATGGCCGAACTTCCGCGACGGCAGCTGGTGGCGCATCGCCCCGTGCGACAGGTTCGCAGGGCCGATGCGCCAGATCCGTCCTCGTTGTGGAAGACCTTGAAATGAACGCATCCCGCGCAGGCCCGCGCCTGACGACCCTCATCTTCCTGTCGGCCATCGCCGCGCTGCCGGTCAACATGTTCACGCCGTCGCTGCCTCACATCGCGCAGGCCTTTGGCGCCGACTTTGCGCTCGTGAACCTGTCGGTGGCCGGCTTTGCCGTCGTCGCGGCCCTCACCCAGCTGGTCGCCGGCCCGTTGTCCGACAGGTACGGGCGGCGCCCGGTGGTGCTGGCGGCCGTGGCGCTGTTCACCGTGGCGTCGGTCGGCTGCGCGCTCGCGCCCAGCATCGGCGTCTTTCTCCTGTTCCGCCTGATGCAGGCGGTGATCGCGACGGGGTATTCGGTCTCGCTGGCGATCATCAGGGAGTCCTCGGGCGAGCGCGAAGCCGCCAGCAAAATGGGCTACGTGGCTTCCTCGTGGGCGATCGCGCCCATGGCCGGCCCGGCGTTCGGCGGCCTGCTGGACCAGGTGTTCGGCTGGCGCGCGAACTTCGTCGCCTTCGCCATCCTGGGGGCGGCCGTGCTGGCCCTGGCCGCGGCCGATCTGAAGGCGCCGCCGAAGAGCGCCGCCCGGCCGTTGGCGAGCTACCTGCGGGGCTATGGCGATCTTCTGGGCTCGGCGCGATTTGGGGCCTACGTGCTTTGCATGGCGTTCTCGATCGGAACGCTGTACATCTTCCTGGGCGCCGCGGCCTCGGCCGCCGGCCCTTCGCTCGAAGGCTCGAGCGCCCGGCTCGGCCTGCTCATGGGCATGGTCCCGGCCGGGTTCATCGTGGGCAGCCGCCTGGCAAGCCGCTACGCCGCCCGCTACCCCTTGAGCACGACGGTGCTCGCCGGTCGGCTGCTGACCTGCGCCGGCCTGCTGGCGGGCCTGCTGCTGTCCCTGTGCGGGGCCACGCATGTCTTCGCGTTCTTCGGGCCGTGCGTGTTCATCGGACTGGGCAATGGCTTGACCATGCCGGGCGCCAATGCGGGCGCGCTGTCGGTGCGCCCCGATCTGGCCGGCACCGCCGCCGGGCTGGCCGCGTCGCTCACGCTGGCGGGAGGCGCCCTGGTCGCTTCGGCCTCAGGCTTGTTTCTGACCGAGGCCAGCGGCACCCAGGCGCTGCTTTGCGTGATGCTCGCGTCGGCCACCCTGGGCCTGGCGGCGGCACTCTACGCGGTCTGGCTTGACCGGCGCTCCTGATCGGCCGGGGAGGGCATGAAACAGCCTTCCGGGGGCGGTTTGACAATGAAAACAGGCCGATGTCCAGGTGCTGCGGTCATAGTTTGCTATCAAAAGTGTAGCGTTTGACCGGGCTGCCCCAACCCCGGCCGGGCGCCGCCGGGCGCGCTCGCGGTTTGCGGTGACAATCCTGCACCCGGGAACCGCTGTTCCCCGTCACGACTCCTACTTCTATTCCTGATTCCGCCATGTCCAGTTACCAGGTTCGACCTGCCACCCTGCGCGATGCCAAGGCCGTCGCCGAGATCCACGCCAGCGCCTCGCGCGCCGCCTACCAGGGCCTCGTGCCCGACGAACACCTGGGCACGGTGCCGCCCGAGAAACGCCTGGCCTACTGGCGCGAAGCCATCGAGTACAGCGAGCCGCAGGTGCATGTGGCGCTGGACGGCGACCAGATCGTTGGCTTCGTCGGCTTCGACCGCTCGCGCGACGCGAAATCCAAGCCCACCACCGGCGAAATCTGGGCCATCTACGCGCTGTCCTCGCACTGGGACAAGGGCGTGGGCCTGGCGCTGTGGGATGCCGCGCGCGAAGGGCTGCTGGAAGAAGGCTGCACCCAGGTCACGGTGTGGGTGCCGCTGCGCAACGAGCGCGCGCTGCGCTTTCACGAACTCGCCGGCTTCAAGCGCGAACTCAACACCGCGCAGACCGTCACCATGGGCTCGGTGAAGCTGGAAGAGATCCGGCTCAAGCGCGCCCTGAGCTGAGCCGCCACACGCCCATGAGCGAGCCGGCCCCGGCCCTGCACTGGACGCACGAGGGGCAGGCCCGCTCGGCCCGCTGGCATTCGGAGAGCCGCGCCGCGCCGCCCCGGCGCGTGGTGGAGGCCCTGGACAACAGCTTCAGCGCCGATGCCGCCTACCGCCTCGCTTGCGAGGGCACGGCGCTGCTGTGGTGCGGCGATTTCCAGAACGCGCGCCAGCTCCTGCAGGCGCTGGCGCGGCGCGTCGAGCGCCGGCCGCGCAAGGCGCCCGCGCCCGCCGCCTCGCCGGCCGAGGCCTTTCACCTGCATCGCCAGGCGCAGGCGCAGCGCGCCCGCGTGCTGGCCATGCTCTTGATCCCGCTGCAGGCCGACTACGGCATCGCGCTGCGCCGCGCGCCCGATGTGCGGGCGGCCTGCACCGAGGCCTACGGCCCGGCCGGAGCCGAGGGCTTCGTGGTTTCGCTGCGCGAACTGCTGGGGCTGGTCGGCGCGCACGAGTGGCGCAAGAAGGGCGTGGAGATCGCCGCCCTGGGCGCGCGCATCCATCCGCACTACGGCGTGTTCTCGCCGGTGCGCGGCGAATACGTGCAGCTCGTGGCCGATGCGCCGCTGCCGTCGCAGGCGCTGGCGTTCGACATCGGTGTCGGCACCGGCGTGCTGTCGGCCGTGCTGGCGCGCCGCGGCGTGCAGCGCGTGCTGGCCACCGACCAGGACCCGCGCGCGCTGGCCTGCGCGCGCGAGAACCTGGCGCGGCTGGGCCTGGGCGAGCGCGTGCAGGTGCTGGAGGCCGACCTGTTTCCCGAAGGGCGCGCGCCGCTGGTCGTCTGCAACCCGCCCTGGGTGCCGGCACGGCCGAGCTCGCCGATCGAGCATGCGGTGTACGACGAGGGCAGCCGCATGCTGCGCGGCTTCCTCGGCGGCTTGGCGGCGCACCTGGCGCCGGGCGGCGAGGGCTGGCTGATCCTGTCGGACCTGGCCGAGCACCTGGGCCTGCGCACGCGCGACGAGCTGTTGGGCTGGATCGAGGCCGCCGGCCTCACGGTGAAAGGCCGGCTCGACGCGCGGCCGCAGCACCCCAAGGCGGCCGATGCCAGCGACCCGCTGCATGCGGCGCGCGCGGCCGAAGTCACCTCGCTGTGGCGGCTGGCGGCGCGTTGATCCGGCTCGCCTTCACACCATGCGCCGCGTGAATCAGCGCGCGTGCGTCACGCCGCCGTCCACCACCAGCGTCGAGCCCACCACGTAGTCGCCCGCGCGCGAGGCCAGGTAGATCGCGGCGCCGGCCATGTCCTCGTCGGTGCCGATGCGCCGGGCCGGGATGCGCGCGGAGATTTCGTCGCCGTGGTCGCGCGCGTCCTTGTTCATGTCGGAGGCGAAGGCGCCGGGCGCGATGGCGCTGACCACGATGTTGTCCTGCACCAGCCGCAGCGCCATGCGCCGCGTGAGGTGGATCAGGCCGGCCTTGCTGGCGGCGTAGGAATAGGTCTCCTGCGGGTTGACCGACACGCCGTCGATCGACGCGATGTTGATCACCTTGGCCGGGCGCTGCGCGGCGGCTTTGCGCAGCGGCTCGTGCAGCGTCTGCGTGAGGAAGAACGGCGCCTTGAGGTTCAGGTCCACCACCTTGTCCCAGCCGCCTTCGGGAAACTCGTCGAACGGCGCGCCCCAGGCCGCGCCCGCGTTGTTGACCAGGATGTCGAGCGAGCCCTCGTGCTGCGCGTAGGCCGCGGCCAGTGCGCGGGCGCCGTCCAGCGTGGACACGTCGATCGGCAGCGAGACGCAGGGGCCGATGGCCGACAGCTCGCGCGCCGTCTGGTCGCAGGCGGCGGCCTTGCGCGCCGTGATGTAGACGCGCGCGCCCTGGGCCAGAAAGCCCGCCGCGATCATGCGGCCGATGCCGCGCGAGCCGCCGGTGACGAGCGCGGTGCGGCCCTTGAGGGAAAAGAGGTCAGAGGTGTTCATGGCAAAGGTCTCCTGTGTCAGCCATGAAGCGTAGCCGCGCCGCCGGCCGGCGTGCGTCACCTTGGCGCCAGCACGGCCTTCCTCAGGCCTCCACCACGAGGCTGCCGTTCATGGTCTCGTGGCCCGAGCCGCAGAACACGTCGCACAGGAACACGAACTCGCCGGCCTTGTCGGGCTGCAGCCGCAGCGTCTGGGTCGTGCCCGGCACGATGTCCTGGCGCACCTTGAAGTCCGGCACGCTGAAGCCCATCGGCACGTCCTCGGTGGTGAGCTCCAGCTGCACCGGCTCGCCGAGCTTCAGCCGCACCGTGCCGGGGGTGAACACGAAGCGCCGGGCGCTGATGCGGATCACGCGCACGGGCGCCTGGGCCAGCGCATCGCCGGCGAGGGCGCCCGCCGCGGCCAGGCCCGCGAGGCCCGCCAGGCGGGCGCAGAACTGCCGCCGGCCGGCGGCGGGTGCGAGGGGCGGCCTCATCCGCGCACCACGGGCAGTTCGGTGAGCGCGAGCGCCGGCGTGGCGGCCCGCGCCTGGATGCCGCGGAATCCCAGGCCCTCGTAGGGATGTTCGGGATTCCAGGGCAGCGGCAGGCGCCGCGGCGCCGAGAGCGGCGCCGGCAGCGGGAAGATCAGCGAGCGCGCCGCATGGTGGGCGATGTGCCCGGTCATGTGGTGGTGCTCCTGGTGGATGTGGCCGTAGAACACGGTCACGTCGGCAAAGGGCATGAGCAGCGCCACCGCCTGCTCGCCGTCGCGCGTGGCCCAGTCCCACTGCGGCGCCAGGTCGAACAGCGGGCGGTGCGTGAGCACCACCAGGCGCGTGTCGCGCGGCAGCGTGGCCAGGTGCCCGCGCAGCCATTGCAGCTGCTCGTCGCCCAGGCGGGCCGCGGGGTCGGACACGTTGTCCAGCACGATGAAGTGCAGGCCCTTGTGGTCGAAGGTGTAGTGCGTCGGGCCGAAGAACTCCTGGAAGGCCTTGCCGTGGTCGAGCGAGGCGTCGTGCTCGCCGGGCAGGAAGTGCCTCTCCTGCACCTTGAGCCCCGACACGATGTCGCGGAACTGCGCCATGCGCTCGCGCCGCTCGCGCGGGTCGTCCGTGGTGTGGGTCAGGTCGCCGGTGAAGACGATGAAGTCCGGCGGCACGCTCAAGGCATTGACGGCCGCCACCGCCTTGGGCAGGGTGCCGCGCGCGTCGGGGTTGGGCGGCCCCTCGAAGCCCCAGTGGCTGTCGGACAGCTGCACGAAGAAGAAATCCTCGGCGCCAGCGGCTGCCGGGGTGGCGCAGCCGTAGAGGCCGGAAGCGAACACCGCGCCGCCGCCGAGGCTGGCCAGGGCGAGAAACTCGCGTCGGTCCAGGGTGGGTCGTGTCATATCGGGCTCCTTGAAGGGGGAAGGGGCGATGTCGACGACCGTCCGTCTCGCCCTGGAGGTATAACCGGCGAAGGGCGGCGAATATTCCCGGCGCCGCGCCAAAAAGATTCGGGCCCTCCCGGGAATAGAACCGGGGTTCCGTGCGTCTACCACCCGTGAATCGCCCCACCGACACCGCCCGGTTCGAAGCCGTTGCGCTGCCGCACCTGCCGGCCGCCTACAACCTGGCGCGCTGGCTGTGCCGCAACGAGCAGGACAGCCATGACCTGGTGCAGGAGTCGGTGCTGCGCGCGTTCCGCTTCTTCGACTCGTTTCGCGGCGACAACGCCCGCGCCTGGCTGCTGGCCATCGTGCGCAACACCTTCTATACGATCCAGCGCGAGGCCCGCCCGCATGCCGCCGACCTCGGCTTCGACGAGGAGCTGCACGACCCGTCGGCAACGCTGTTCGCCGACGAGGGGCTGGACCTGAACCCCGAGGCGCTATTGGCGCGCAAGGACCTGCGCGAGCGCGTCAACGAGGCGCTGCGGCAACTGCCCTGCGCCTTTCGCGAAGTGGTCGTGCTCAAGGAGATCGAGGGACTGTCCTACAAGGAGATCGCCGCCATTGCCGGCATTCCCCTGGGCACCGTGATGTCGCGGCTGGCGCGCGGGCGCAAGCTGCTGGCGGCATCGCTGGGGCCGGGGTCCACAGGAGCAACAAGCGATGCCATGCCACGACATCCAGGCGCTGCTGAACGCCTACATTGACGACGAGCTCGACCCGCAGGGCACGGCCGCCGTGGCCGACCACCTGGCGGGCTGCGACGGCTGCCGGCGCGTGTTCGCGCAGGCGCAGGCGCTGCGCGACGCCGTGCGCGCCCAGGGCCTGCGCCACGCGCTGCCGCCGGCGCTGCAGCGCCGCGTACGCGCGGCCGTGCGCGACGAGGGCCGGCGGCGCAGCGCCTGGGCGCGCGCGCCCTGGGCCTGGATCAACCTGGGCGCCGCGCTGGCGAGCCTGATGGCGCTGGCGGTCACGCTCACGCTCTACCTGGGCGCGCCGTCGCCGGCGCAGCGCCTGGGCGACGAGGTGGTGGCAAGCCATGTGCGCTCGCTGATGGTGAGCCACCTGACGGACGTGCCCTCGACCGACCAGCACACCGTCAAGCCCTGGTTCAACGGCAAGCTCGATTTCTCGCCGCCCGTGGCCGACCTGGCGGCGCAGGACTTCACGCTGGTCGGCGGCCGGCTGGACTACCTCGCGCTGGCGCAGCGCCCGGTGGCCGTGCTGGTCTACCGGCGCCGCGAGCATGTGGTCAATCTCTACGTCTGGCCCGACGCCTCGGGCCGCGAGACGCCGCCTGATGCCGCCAGCCAGCAGGGCTTCCAGCAGGTGCGCTGGGCCCACGGCGGCATGCGCTACTGGGCCGTGAGCGATCTCAACGCCACCGAGCTGGCGCAGTTCCAGCGCCTGTTCGCCGCCGCCACGCACCCGGGCTGAGCCGCTTCAGCGGTAGCGCGACTCCACCAGGTCGATCTCGCGCACCAGCTTGCGCGAGGTCTCGTCGGAGATCCGCGCATGGCGCGCCAGATGGAAGACGGCCTCGCGCTCGGCCTGCAGGCCGGCCAGGCGCAGCGCGCTCTCGATCCGCTCGGCCTTGCGCAGCTGCTCGGCGCTCTCGCTGGAGGCGCCGCCGTCGAGCCGGCGCTGGTACAGCGCGATCACACGCGCGGCGGCCTGGCTGTGCAGGTCGGCCTCGGCAGTGTCGCGCAGCAGCTCGCGCTGCGCCCGCTCGATCGCGGCGATCGCCGCCGTGGCCGCCTCGCGGCGGGCGCGGTCTTCCTCTTGCCGTTCGGCCGGCTCCTCGGGCAGCTTGAGTCCGCGCAGCAGCCGCGGCAGGCCGAGGTTGGCCATCACCAGCGACAGCAGGATCACCGCCGTGGCCAGGAACACCGCGAGGTCGCGCGCGGGAAACGGCGCGCCGTCGGGCATCGCCAGCGGCAGGGTCATGACGCCGGCCATGGTGATCGCGCCGCGCACGCCGGCCAGCGAGGTGGCCAGGATCAGCCGCCAGTGCGGCCGGGTCAGCGGCTCGCCGCGCCGGCGCGCCCTGAACAGCGTGAGGCGCAGCGCCACCGCCACCCAGACGAAGCGCAGCAGCGTCAGACCCAGGCTGATCGCCAGCGCATAGACCGCGAGCCAGCCCGGATTGAGGTGGCCGCTCTGCTCGACCGATTCGGCCGCGCCGCGCAGCAGGCTGGGCAGCTGCTCGCCCAGCAGCACGAACATGATGCCGTTGAGCGAGAACTGCACCGTGTTCCAGACCGCCGTGCGCTGCACCCGGGTGGTGGCGAGCGCGCGGCCGGTCAGCTCGACGTAGCTCATCGTGATGCCGGCCGCCACGGCGGCCAGGATGCCCGAGGCCTGCAGGCGCTCGGCCAGTAGGTAGGCACCGAACGGAATCAGCAGGCTGATCAGGATCGGCGAGCCGCTTTCTTCGCCGAAATGCTGCGACAGCCAGCGCTGCGCGAAGCTCACGGCCAGCGTCACGCCGACGCCCAGGCCCAGGCCGGCCAGCGCCACCCAGAGGAAGGTCAGCGAGGCCGAGGCCAGCGAGAAGCCGCCGGTCAGCGCCGCCGCCACCGCGAAGCGAAAGCACACCAGGCCCGAGGCGTCGTTGAGCAGCGATTCGCCTTCGAGGATGTGCATCAGCCGCTTGGGGATCGGCACCCGCGCCGTGATCGAGGACACCGCCACCGGGTCGGTCGGAGACACGATGGCCGCCAGCGCGAAGGCCACCGGCAGCGGCATCGCCGGGATCAGCCAGTGGATCAGGTAGCCCGCGCCGATCACGGTGAACAGCACCAGGCCCAGCGCGAGCTGCAGGATCACGCCCTTGTCGTGGAACAGCCCGTCCTTGGGCATGCGCCAGCCGTCAAGGAACAGCAGCGGCGGCAGGAACACCAGGAAGAAGAACTCCGGGTCCAGCGTGACGCCGTGGTTGAACACCCCGGCGATCACCGCGCCGAGCACGATCTGCACGAGAGGCAGCGGCAGCGAGAGCGGAATGATGCGCACCAGGTAGCCGCTGGCCACCACCGCCAGCAGCATTGCCAACACCACGCCTACCGAGTCCATGCCTGTCTTCCCCCGTGTTCCTTGGTGATCGAATCCGCGGTGTGGCCCGCCGTGGGAGGCCTCAGAACGCCGCGCGCCCCGCCATTGTCACTTTGTCCGCTGGGCCGGCGGGCAGAACGGCCGGGGCCGACGGCGGCAACCGCGCCGCCGTCCGGGCGCAAAAAAGCCCGCCGCAGCGGGCTTGGCGGGCGGATGCCGTGGCCCCGTCAGGGCTTGGTTTCGGCGCGTGCGGCGCCCTGGGCGTCGGTGGTGCCGGTGGGCTTGCCGGCCGGCAGTTTCTCGCCGATCTTCTCGCCCGTGTGGCGCACCGCGCCGGCGGCGCGCTCGGCGGCGTTCTCGGTGGCCGTGGCGGCGCGCTTGGCGGTGGACTTGACGCTGTTCATCACGCCGCCGCTGGACGAGCCGGACGAGGTGCTGGCGCTGCTGGCACCGGCTTCGGTGCTGGCGGCCGGTGCGGGGCTCGGCGCGCTCTTCTTCTTGGCGTGCTTTTTCTTGTGCTTGGGCTTGGGTTTCGTGGCCGTGGTGCTGGTGCCGGCGTTCATGCTGCTCGATGCCTCGGTGCCGGCGGGTGCCGCGGGCGTCTGCGCATGGGCGGGCAGGGCATAGGACGCTGCCGTCACGGCCAGGATGGCCGACCAGGCACGGAGAATGGAGACCGTTTTGTTCATCAAAGTCACTCCTTTGAACCGTTGGACTTTGCATTGTGAACCCATTCGGCGCGTCCGGTGCCATCCCGCCGCGGCCGGCTGCGCAAAATGGATGCGCAGCGACAGGCCGTGCCGGTTTTGTCCTACACGTCGTCGGCTGGCAAGGCGGCTGTTTCGCAGGCCGCCGCCGGGCTCCGGCGAGGCGGGGCAGGCCTCTCGGGAGAAAAAATGCATGAAAACAGCCCGATGTCCAGGTGCAGCGGTCATTGTCTGCTATCAAAAATGAAGCGACCGGCGGCGCGCCGCCGCGTGCGGTGCCGGGGCATACTCCGGCCATGACGACCCCGCCCGATTTCTCCCAAGGCGCCGCCTTCGTGCGCGGCCGCTATGTGCCGATCGCCGAGGCTGCGATCCCGATCACCGACTGGGGCTTCCTGCGCTCCGATGCCACCTACGACGTGGTGACGGTGTGGGACGGCGCGTTCTTCCGCCTCGACGCGCACCTGGAGCGCTTTGGGCGAAGCTGCGAGCGCTTCCGGCTGGACCCGGGCCTGACGCCCGCGCAGATCACCGCCATCCTGGCCCGATGCGTGCGCCTGGCGGGGCTGCGCAGCGCCTATGTGGAGATGCTCTGCACGCGCGGCCAGCCGCCCTGGGGCTCGCGCGACCCGCGCCAGGCTGTCAACCAGTTCTATGCCTTCGCCGTGCCCTATGTGTGGATCGCCAACGAGGAGCAGCGCCGGCGCGGGCTCCACGTGGTGGTGAGCGAGGTGCAGCGCATCCCCGCGCAGAGCGTGGACCCGACGGCCAAGAACTACCACTGGAACGACCTCACCATGGGCCTGCTGGGCGCGCTCGACGCCGGCGGCGACACCGTGCTGCTGACCGACGGCGCCGGCCACGTGGTGGAGGGGCCGGGCTTCAACGTGTTCTGCGTCAACGCACAGGGCGTGCTGGTGACGCCGAAGGAGGGCGTGCTCGAAGGCATCACGCGGCGCACGGTGCTCGAGATGGCCCAGGCGCAGGGGCTGGCGGTGGAGCTGCGGGCCCTGCCGGCGCACGAGCTGCGCGGCGCGCGCGAGGCCTTCCTGTCCAGCTCGGGCGGCGGCGTGCTGCCCGTGACGCGCGTGGACGGCCGGCCCGTGGGCGGCGGCGAACCCGGCCCGGTGACGCGGCAATTGATGCAGACCTACTGGGACTGGCACAAACTGCCGCAGTTCTGCACGCCTGTGAAAGGCGATGCTTGAGGTCCCAAGGCTTTTGCCGGGGCCGCCGGCAGGCCGGGCCGACCCGTGGTACTTTCTGCCTCCTTAGACATTCAAGAACCATCGTCATGACCAGTTTGCATGAGGGGCTGAGCGCGCTGTCGCCCGAGAGACTCCAGGGCATGCGCCGCGGCATCGAGAAGGAGAGCCTGCGCGCACTGCCCGGAGGCGGCCTCGCGCTCACGCCGCACCCGGCGGCGCTGGGCTCGGCGCTCACCCACCCGCACATCACCACCGACTACAGCGAATCGCAGCTCGAGCTGATCACCGGCGTGCACGCGGGCGTGCAGGCCTGCCTGGACGAGCTCACGCAGGTGCACCAGTTCACCTACCGCGCGCTGGACGCCGTGGGCGACGAGATGCTGTGGGTCTCCAGCATGCCCTGCGGCCTGCCGCCCGACGAAACCATCCCGATCGGGCGCTACGGCTCTTCCAACGTGGGCCGCGCCAAGAGCGTCTACCGCATGGGCCTGGCGCACCGCTACGGCCGGCGCATGCAGACCATCTCGGGCATCCACTACAACTGGTCGCTGCCGGGCGTGAGCAGCGAGCAGTACTTCGCGCTGATCCGCAACTTCCGCCGCCATGCGTTCCTGCTGCTGTACCTGTTCGGCGCCTCGCCCGCGCTGTGCTCGAGCTTCGTGGCGGGCCGCCCGCACGAGCTGCAGCCGCTGGGCGAGGGCACCATGCACATGCCCCACGGCACCTCGCTGCGCATGGGGCGCCTGGGCTACCAGAGCGACGCGCAGGCCTCGCTGGCGGTGAGCTACAACAGCCTCGAAGGCTATGCCGCCTCGTTGCACGAGGCGCTGACGCGGCCCTGGCCGGCCTACGAGGCCGTGGGCATCCGCAACCCCGGCGGCGACTACAACCAGCTCGCCACCAGCCTGCTGCAGATCGAGAACGAGTTCTACGGCACGATTCGCCCCAAGCGCGTGATCTTCCCCGGCGAGCGCCCGCTGCACGCGCTGCGCGAGCGCGGCGTGGAGTACGTGGAGGTGCGCCTGATGGACCTCGACCCGTTCGTGCCGGTGGGCATCACGGCGCAGACCATGCATTTCCTCGACGTGTTCCTGCTGCACTGCCTGCTGGCCGACAGCCCGCCCGACACGCCGGCCGAGATCGCCGAGCTCAAGCACAACCAGCACCACACGGCCGCGCGCGGGCGCGAGCCGGGCCTGCCCCTGCTGCGCGGCGGGCGCGAGGTGCTGCTGACCGACTGGGGCCACGAGGTGCTGGCCCAGTGCGCGCCCCTGGCCGCCGCGCTCGACGCGGCGCAGGGCGGCAACGCCCACGGCGAGGCGGTGCGCGCCGCCGAGGCGGCACTGCGCGATGCCGCCAGCCTGCCATCGGCGCGCGTGCTGGCCGCGATGGCGCGCGACCACGGCGATTCGTTCATCGCCTTCACGCGTGCGCAGTCGGAGCAGACGCGGCGCACGCTGCTGACGCTGCCCTTCAGTGCCGAGCAGCAGGCGAGCCACGAGGCGCTGTCGCGCCAGTCCATTGCCGACCAGAAGGCCATCGAGGCGGCAGACACCCTGCCGTTCGAGCAGTACCGCCAGCAGTACGTCTCGGCAGACCGCCTGGGCGCGCCGCAGCGCAAGCCTGCGCTGGCCTGAAGTTTCACTTCAGTTCTTCATGGGTGCGGGCCCAGTCCAGGGCCACCGCGGAACCGGCTTGGCCGGGCCGCTGGTGGCACCCCCTTGAGGCGGACGCGCCGCAGGCGCTTCGGGGGGGTGTGGTTCAGCCCCGCGGCGGCTTGCGCCGGCGCAGCGCCCATTGCACGACGAACGCGCCGCCCAGCACCAGCGCGAACCAACCCACCAGGGCCGAGCCGCCCACGATGGCCTGCATGTCGGGCGAGGGAATGAAGATGGGCGCGAGCAGCACCACGAGGCCGATGACCATGCACAGGATGCCCTTGAACAGCAGGTCGTTGTTGGGCTTGGCGCCGGGCGGGCCGCGGCGTGGGGAGGTGGAGGGCATGCGTTGGATCAGGAGACGGGTTGAACGGGGGGTGAAGCGCCCTGGCGTTTGAAGGCCAGCAGCAGATTATGGGCCGGCATCTGAAAGCGTGATGCCAGCGGCAGGCCGGCCAGCGCCGCCTGCCGGGCCACCTCGTCGAGTCGGCGCAAGCCCCAGGCCGGGTTGCGCTCGCGCAGGCTCCGGTCAAAGGCTAGGTTGCCGGGCGAGGTCGGCACGCCCTCCTGCAGATAGGGGCCGTAGAGGATCAGCTGGCCGCGCGGCGCGAGATGGCGCGCCGCGCCCTGCATCAGCGCGGCGCAGGTGGCCCAGGGGGCGATGTGCAGCAGGTTGGCGCAGTAGATCGCATCGAACGGCCCATCGAAGGCCGGCCAGGTGGGCGCCATCACATCCAGCCGCTGCGGCGCGCGCACGTTGGGCACAGGGGCCTCGGCGCACCAGGCGGCGATGGACGGCAATACGCCGGCGTCCGCGTCGGTGGGCTGCCAGTTCCAACCGGGCAGGGCTGCCGCGAACCAGGCCACATGCTGGCCCGTGCCGCTGGCGATCTCCAGCGCCCGCCCGTGGGCGGGCAGCAACTCGCGCAGCACCTCGAGGATGGGCTGGCGGTTGCGTTCGGCCGCGGGGCTGTGCTGGGCGCCGGACATCGTGTTTTTGAAGGAAAAACGGGCGAAGGTCCGCGCCGGGTGGTGATAGTTTGCTATTGAAAGAATAGCGCCCTGCGGCCGGGGCCGCTGGCTACTTGTTCTTGAGCTTGCCGCGCGGCAGCACCGCGGTGATCGGCGGGGTGGGCCGGTCCGACGGGCTGGAGGGCTTGGGGGGTGAAGTGTCCTTCTTGGGCTTCTTCACCATCTTGTTGCTGCGTTGTTCGCCTTTGGCCATAAGCCCTCCAGAATCGGTCCCGGAATGGGGCCAGAACGGGAATGGTACGGCACAAACGTACGGCCCCAGCGAGTGAGCGCGAGGGGCGGGCGCGAGGCCCGCCGCCGCAGCCGGCGTCAGGCCTCGCCGCCGAAGCGCTTGACCAGGTTGGCGATGTACTTGTCCACGAGTTTCTCGAACTCGCCCTCGACCACGGGCGCCACCACCATCTTCATCAGGCCGGGCAGCGGCACGTCCACCGTGCCCTCGATCTTGAGCACGAGGCCGGTGGACTTCTTGTTGTCGGTGATCTTCCAGCTGCCGCCCACCAGCGCGTTGCCCACGCCCTTGACCGGCGTCCACTTCACGGTGCCCTTGGCCTTGTCGCTCGCGTACTTGCTGGCGTAGATGGTCTGGATGTTCACCTGCGCGGTGCCCACCTTCTCCATCTCCCACTTGTAGACGCCGTCGCCCATGTCGGTGAGCTTCTCCACCTTGGGGAAGTGGCTGACCGAGGCGGGCACGTCCGACAGCACTGCGAACACATCGGCCGCCTTGGCCTTGACCTCGAATTCGTAGCCCAGATCGATATTGACGGTGATGGCCATGAAAGTCTCCTCGTGTTGTGGGTGAAGAAAGGGGAATGGTTCATTCTGCCACTCGCGCCGCGCCGCGCCGCGCCGCGCCGGCCCGGCGCGGCTTCGGGTGACGTCAGCCGGCCGGCAGCTGCGCCAGCAGGAAGCGCCGCACGTTGCCGCCCATGATGTCGGCCACCTCGGCCTCGCTGAAGCCGGCCTGCAGCAGGCCCTCGGTGATCAGCACCAGGCCCGTGGTGTCGAAGGCCGTGTGCGTGGCGCCGTCGAAGTCCGAGCCCAGCGCCACATGCGCCACGCCCGCGACGGTGGCCACGTGGCGGATGGCCTTGACGATGGCGGCCGCATCGAGCCCGCAGACCGCGCCGTCGAAGTAGCCGATGCCGATCAGGCCGCCGTTGGCGGCGATGGCCTTGATGTGCGCGTCGCTCAGGTTGCGCGGCCCCGGGCAGGTGGCCTGTACGCCGGAGTGCGACACGACCACCGGGCGCTGCGCCATGGCCAGCACGTCGTCGATCACCCGGGGCGAGGCGTGGGCCAGATCCACCAGCATGCGGCGCTCTTCCATGCGCCGCACCACCTGGCGGCCCAGCGGCGTGAGGCCGCCTTTGTCGAGCCCGTGGGCCGAGCCGCCGATCTCGTTGTCGAAGAAGTGCGTGAGCCCGGCCAGGCGAAAGCCCGCGTCGTAGAGCCGGTCCACGTTCTCCAGCTTGCCTTCCAGGGGGTGCAGGCCCTCGGTGGAGAGCAGGGCCGCGAGCCGTCCGGCGGGGGCCGCCGGGTCGTTCAGCACCGCGGCCAGGTCGGCCTGTGTGCGCACGATGCGCAGCCGGCCGCCGCTGGCCTCGGCCACGCGGTGCAGCTTCTCGCTCTGGTACAGCGCGCGTTCCAGCAGGCTGTCCCAGGTGCGCGGCGGCCAGCGCTCGGCGATGGCCAGCAGGGTGATGTTGTCGGTGTCGGCCGCATTGCGATCGAAGTTCAGGCCGCGCGGCGTCTTGGTGACCGTGGAGAACACCTGCAGGCCGACGCGCCCTTCCTGCAGGCGCGGCAGATCCACGTGGCCGTAGTCGGCGCGCGTGAGCAGGTCGCGCGACCACAGCAGCGTGTCGTCGTGCAGGTCGGCGATGAAGAGGCGCTCATGCAGCGCGCGGGCGCGCTGGCTGGCGTGGTAAGGCGGCTGCAGCGCCACGCCGTTCATGCGGCGGTCCACCACCGTGGGGACGCTGAAGAACACGGCCAGCCCGAGCACGAGCAGGGCCGGCACGGCGATCAGGAGTTTGCGCATGATTTCGCGTGTCACTGGAGAACAAAGCGTGCAGCATAGCAAGCGGCACGTGGCGCGTGCCGCGCTCGCCGGTGCAAGCGGCCGGCTCGATAAAGTGCCCGGTGCGTCACCGGGCGGTCAGGCTGCTCAGGCGGTCTTGCGCAGGCCGGCCTGGGCGAAGGCCGAGGCGCGCTCGGCGGCGATCTTCGCCGCGCCCACCAGGGTGTCCACCACGGTTTCGGCGCCGTCGGCCGACAGGGCCAGGCCCCGGGCGTAGTAGCCGCTGAAGACCTGCTGCGCATGGGCCGCGTTCTTGCGCACTTCGGGGGTGAGCTGGGGGCTGGACTCCTTGAGCGCGCGCTTCCAGCGCTGCTCCAGGGCGTCGGCCAGGCGCTCGCCGCCGTGGCGGTAGGCGGTGATGACCTGATGGGCCGTGCTGCCGAAGGTGTCGATCAGCTGGGTGGCGGCGGCGGAGAGGTTTTGCGGGTTCATGGCGGAGGCTCCAGAAGAGGGGATGGGCCAATTTTCGGGCTTCGCCCTAGGGCACGCGCCCTAATGGAGGCGAAAAGGGGGCGAAAACCGTAGAGGCGCCTGCCTAAGTGGCTGCGCCGGCAGCGGCCACTACACTGGCGGCCACCGATCAACGATGGAGGCGTTTTTCATGCTGCATCCCCAGGCCCAGGCATTGCTCGACTTCATGCAGGACAACCGCGTGTCACCCACGCACACGCTGCCGCCCGGGGAGGCGCGCCGGCTCTACCGGGAGCGCCGCTCGGTTGTTCAGCCGCCGCCGCCCGAGGTGGCGGAGGCCCGGTCCCTGGAGGCGAACGTGCAGGGCCGGACGATCGGCCTGCGGCTGTACCGGCCGCTGGGTAGCGCGGCGGCCGAGGCGCTGCCGGTGCTGGTCTACTACCACGGCGGCGGCTGGGTGATCGGCGATCTCGACACGCACGACACGCTGTGCCGCGAGCTGGCCAATGGCTCGGGCTGCGCCGTGGTGGCGGTGGACTACCGCCTCGGGCCGGAGCACCGGTTCCCGGCGGCGGTCGACGACGCCCTCGGGGCCCTGCGCTGGGTCCATGAGCACGCCGGCGAGCTGGCCCTCGATGGCCGGCGCATGGCCGTGGGCGGCGACAGCGCGGGCGGCAACCTGGCCGCGGTGATGGCGATCGCCGCGCGCGACCTGCAGGGGCCGCCGCTGCGGTTCCAGCTGCTCATCTATCCCGCCACCGACATGCGCCGCAGCGCAGCCTCGCACCAGGCGCTGGGGCAGGGCTACCTGCTCACGAGCGACACCATGCGCTATTTCCACGACCACTACATCGACGATCCAGCGCACGATCTGGACTGGCGCGCCTCGCCCCTGCTGCACGGCAACCTGGGCGGCCTGCCGCCGGCCTTCGTGATCACCGCCGGCTACGACCCCTTGCGCGACGAGGGGCTGCAGTATGCGCAGCGGCTGTCCGCCGCGGGCGGCCGCGCGGCGCAGGTGTGCTTCGAGCGGCAGATCCATGGCTTCATCGTCATGGGCCGGCTGATCGACGAGGCGAACGTCGCCGTGCAGTTGTGCGCGGCGCAGCTGCGGCAGGCCCTGGCCGCCGATTGAGCGGGGCTCGGCGGCCTCGGCGCCGGGCCGTTCCTCTTTTTCAGAGAGAAATCGCACCGAGGTCCTTGTCGGGCGGCGAAAGTTTGCTATTGAAAATGTAGCAACCCATCCGCGTTACCATCCAGGGCCGCCATCCTCCCCGCCCCAAGCCGCCATGTCCTTCGCCCCTCTTGAGATCGAAACCGGTGCCGAGCCGCGCGCCAGCATCGTGCTGATGCATGGCCTGGGCGCCGATGGCAACGACTTCGTGCCCATCGCGCATGAACTCGATCTGGCCAGCGTGGGGCCGGTGCGCTTCGTGTTTCCCAACGCGCCCGTGATGCCGGTGACCGTCAACGGCGGCTACCCGATGCCAGCGTGGTACGACATCCTCGGCGCCGACCTCACCGCCCGTGAGGACGAGCCGGGCCTGCGCCGGTCGCAGGCTGCCATCGAGGCGCTGCTGGCGCGCGAGAAGGCGCGCGGCATTCCCGCCAGCCGCATCGTGCTCGCGGGTTTCTCGCAGGGCTGCGCCATGGCGCTGATGACGGGGCTGCGCCACGCCGAGCGCCTCGCTGGCATCGCGGGCTTGTCGGGCTATCTGCCGCTGGCGAGCCAGACCGCGGCCGAGCAGCAGGCCGCCAACGTCGCCGCGCCGGTCTTCCTCGCGCACGGACGGCACGATGACGTGGTGCCCCTGGCCGCGGCCCGGGCCTCGCGCGATGCGCTGCTGGCGCTGGGCCATGCGGTGGCGTGGCACGAGTACGCGATGCCGCACTCGGTGTGCATGGAAGAGATCGCGGACCTGAACCGCTGGCTGCTGCAGGTGCTGGCGCCGGCTGGCCGCTAGCGCCTGTTTCCATTCCCCGACACAGAGAAAGAACGACACGATGGCCATCCAGTGGTTTCCGGGGCACATGAACGTCACGCGCAAGGCCATCAGCGAGCGCGTCAAGGAGATCGACGCGGTGATCGAGGTGCTGGACGCGCGCCTGCCCGGCTCCAGCGCCAACCCGCTGCTGGCCGAGCTGACCGGCCACAAGCCCGCGCTGAAAGTGCTCAACAAGCAGGACCTGGCCGACCCCGTGCGCACCGAAGCCTGGCTGGCCCACTACAACGCCCGGCCCGGCACGCGCGCCATCGGCCTGGAAGCGACCGAGGCCGCGCTGGCGCAGCGCCTGATCGCCGCCTGCCGCGAGCTGGCGCCCGGGCGCGGCGGCCTGGCCAAGCCCATGCGCGTGCTGATCTGCGGCATTCCCAACGTGGGCAAATCGACCCTGATCAACAGCCTCACCGGCAAGCGCCAGGCCAAGACCGGCGACGAGGCCGGCATCACCAAGCTGGAGCAGCGCATCACGCTGGCCGACGACTTCTACCTCTACGACACGCCCGGCATGCTGTGGCCGCGCATCATCGTGCCCGAGAGCGGCTACAAGCTCGCAGCCAGCGGCGCCATCGGCCGCAATGCCTTCAACGAGGAAGAGGTGGCGCTGGAACTGCTGGCCTACGTGCAGCTGCACTACGCCGGGCTCGTGGCGGCGCGCTTCAAGCTGCCGGCCGGTGTCGCCGCGCTGAAGGACGAGGAACTGCTCGAAGCCATCGGCCGTCAGCGCGGCGCCCTGCTCGGCAAGGGCCGCGTCAACCTGCAGAAGGCGGCCGAGATCGTGATGCACGAATTCCGCAGCGCCACGCTGGGGCGCATCACGCTCGAAACGCCGCAGGAATATGCGCAGTGGCTGGCGGCGGGGGAGGAGCTGGAGGCGCAGCGCAAGGCGAAGAAGGCCGCGCGGGCCGGCAAGCCAGCGGCCGGCGTGTAACGCCGGTGTAAAGGAGGCTCCCGCCTACAGGCGGCGATGAACAGGCAGAACCATAATGAATTCCGCCTTTCATCAAGGAGAGCTCCATGAAACGCAACAAAATTCTTGTCTCCGCATTGGCCATGATCCTGCTGGCCTCCAGCGGCTGGGCTGCCGCCCAGGGACGCGACGACCGCGGTGAGCGTGGTGATCGCGGCGACCGCGGTGACCGACAGGGCATGGAGCGGCAGCAATCGCGCCAACCGATGACGGGCTTCGAGAGGGCGGCCAATGAGGCGAACGCCCGCGGCGCCGGCCCGGACCACAACTTCCGCCGCGGCCAGCGCCTGCCGCCCGAGTTCCGCGGCCGGCAAAGCGTGGTGGACGACTGGCGCGGCCACCACCTGAGCCCGCCGCCTCGCGGCTACCAGTGGGTGCAGACCGGCGCTGACTACGTGCTGGTGGCGGTGGCCACGGGCATCATCGCGCAGATCCTGCTGGGCCAATAGTTCCAGTAGTTTCGATCGGCCGGAACGGGGCTGCGCCGTCCCGCGGTGGCGCGCCCGGCTTTCCATTCCTCGACATTCCGTGCGGGCTCCAGGCCGGCGCGGGGTTCGGGGCTGGTTGCCGCGTGGCGCCGGCATGCCATGCTAAGCTGGCCCGTTCGCTCTACACAAGACTGACATCGAGGAGTTGACCATGCCCGGCTTGCTGCCCCACATCGATCCCGACGGATTGCTCGAATTCTCGGTGGTCTACACCGACCGCTCACTCAACCACATGTCCAAGCGCTTCACCGGCGTGATGCAGGACATCCTGGCCACGCTCAAGCAGGTCTACCACGCGCACACCGCCGTGCTGGTGCCCGGCAGCGGCACCTTCGGCATGGAAGCCGTGGCGCGGCAGTTTGCCAACCAGCAGAAGGTGCTGATCGTGCGCAACGGCTGGTTCAGCTACCGCTGGAGCCAGATCTTCGACGCCGGCGGCCTGGGCGGCGGCGCCGTGGTCTGCAAGGCGCGCCGCACCGGCGAGGGCTCGCAGGCGCCGTGGCAGCCCGCGCCGGCCGGCGAGGTGGCCGCGGCCATCCGCGCCGAGAAGCCCAAGGTGGTGTTTGCGCCGCACGTGGAAACCGCCAGCGGCATCATCCTGCCCGACGGCTACCTGCGGACCGTGGCCGAGGCCGCGCACGAGGTGGGCGCGCTGTTCGTGCTCGACTGCGTGGCTTCGGGCGCGATGTGGGTGGACATGCAGGCCACCGGCGTGGACGTGCTCATCAGCGCGCCGCAAAAGGGCTGGAGCAGCTCGCCCTGCTGCGCCATGGTGATGCTCAGCGAGCGTGCACGCCAGGCCATCGAGGGCACCACGAGCAGCAGCTTCTCATGCGACCTCAAGAAGTGGATGCAGATCGCCGAAGGCTACGAAAAAGGCCAGCATGCCTACCACACCACCATGCCCACCGACGCGCTGGTGCGCCTGCGCGACGTGATGTTGGAGACGCGCGACTATGGTTTCGACAAGGTGCGCGCCGAGCAGATCGAGCTCGGCACCAAGGTGCGCGCGCTGCTGGAGTCGCGCGGCTTTCCCAGCGTGGCGGCCGACGGCTACAAGGCGCCCGGCGTGGTGGTGAGCTACACCACCGACCCCGGCATCCAGAACGGCAGGAAGTTCATCGAAGCCGGCCTGCAGACCGCCGCCGGCGTGCCCCTGCAATGCGACGAACCGGCCGATTTCCAGACCTTCCGCATCGGCCTCTTCGGGCTGGAGAAGTGGCACAGCGTGGACCGCATGGTGGACCATCTGGCGACGGCGCTGGACAAGGTGGCGCCTGCCGGCGCTCGCTGAGGCCGAGCCCCGCCGCCGGGCATCAGCGCGGCAGATGCCCCTGCACCCAGCGCACGATGTCGGCCGCGGTGCGCAGGGCGCCGGCCTGGCGCGCCACCTCGCGGCCGCCCACGAACAGGGCCAGGGTGGGAATGCTGCGGATGTTGAAGCGCGCCCCCAGGGCGGGCACGGCCTCGGTGTCCACCTTGGCCACGCGCACCTGGGGCTCCAGCGCGGCGGCGGCCTGCTCATAGGCGGGCGCCATCATGCGGCAGGGCCCGCACCAGGGCGCCCAGAAATCCACCAGCACAGGGATCTGGTTGCGCGCGATGTGCTTGTCGAAGGCCGCTTCGTCCAGCGCCACGGGATGCCCGGTGAACAGCGGCCGCTTGCATTGCCCGCAGTCGGGGGCGCTGCCCAGCTGATGGCCGAGCACCCGGTTGGTGGTGTGGCAATGCGGGCAGACGATGTGGAGTGAGTCGCTCATGGGCGGCAGATGGAGGCGCCTGCCGGGAAATACAAGAAGAACAAGAAGAGAGCCCACTCGCCGCGGCCGCATGATCCCGGCCCGGCGCAGGAAGGTTTCTCAGAAGGAGGAGAGAGGCCCTTGCGGCAGGTGCAGGTGCGTCGAGTTCTTGACTTCTTCCATCACCGCATAGGTGCGCGTTTCGCGCACGCCCGGCAGCTGCCACAGCACATTGCCGGCGAACTCGCGGTAGGCGTTCATGTCGGCGCTGCGGGTCTTGAGCAGATAGTCGAAGCCGCCGGCCACCATGTGGCACTCCATGATCTCGGGGCGCACCTGCACGGCCGCCTTGAACTGGTCGAACACATTGGGCGTGGTGCGGTCGAGCAGCACCTCGACGAACACCAGCATCCCGGCCCCCAGCTTCAGCGGGTTGAGCCGCGCCTCGTAGCCCAGGATAAAGCCCTCGCGCGTGAGCCGCTGCACCCGCGCCAGCACCGCGGTGGGCGACAGGCCCACGGCTTCGGCCAGTTTCAGGTTGGCCAGGCGGCCGTCGTTCTGCAGCGCCTGCAGGATGCGCAGGTCGATGCGGTCGAGGGGGCTTGCATCAGGCATGATATTTGGTGTTTTATGAGGTAAAGATAGATATTTTCAACGAGAAATTCGGTGAAAAAAGCGGAATGATGCCATCTTTTCCATTGAAATTCTCGCCGCATGACTGATTCCTTCTCCCTTCCTGGCCCCTCGGCTTTCCAGGCGTTCGCTCCCGAACTGGCGCCGCGCGCGCCGTCGCGCGGGGCCATCACCGAAGCCTGGCGCCTGCCTGAGCCGGTGGCGCTGCCGCCGCTGCTGGCCCGGGCGCGGCTGCCTGCCGTGCAGGCGCAGGCCAGCCAGGCGCTGGCGCAGCGCCTTGCGCGCACGCTGCGCCAGCGCAAGGCCGGCAGCGGCCGCGCCGGTTTGGTCCAGGGGCTGCTGCAGGAGTTCTCGCTGTCCTCGCAGGAGGGCGTGGCGCTGATGTGCCTGGCCGAGGCCCTGCTGCGCATTCCCGACCGCGCCACGCGCGACCTGCTGATCCGCGACAAGATCGCGCACGGGCAGTGGCAGGCGCACCTTGGCAAAAGCCCGTCGCTGTTCGTCAACGCCGCCACCTGGGGCCTGCTGCTGACCGGCAGGCTGGTCGCCACCCACAGCGAGGCCGGCCTGTCGTCGGCGTTGGGCCGCCTGGTGGGCCGGGGCGGGGAGCCGCTGATCCGCAAGGGCGTGGACATGGCCATGCGCATGATGGGCGAGCAGTTCGTTACCGGCGAGACCATCGCCCAGGCCCTGGCGCACGCGAGGCCGCTCGAAGCGCAGGGTTTTCGCTATTCCTACGACATGCTGGGCGAGGCCGCGCTCACGGCGCAGGACGCGCAGCGCTACTTGTGTGACTACGAGCAGGCCATCCACGCGATCGGCCAAGCCTCGGCCGGGCGCGGCGTCTACGAGGGGCCGGGCATCTCGGTCAAGCTCTCGGCGCTGCACCCGCGCTACAGCCGTGCCCAGCAGGCGCGCGTGATGGCCGAGCTGTATCCCGTGCTGCGCGGCCTGGCCGTGCTGGCCCGGCAGTACGACATCGGCCTGAACATCGACGCCGAGGAGGCCGACCGGCTCGAACTCTCGCTCGACCTGCTGGAGCGCCTGTGCTTCGAGCCCGCGCTGCAGGGCTGGAACGGCATCGGCTTCGTGGTCCAGGCTTACCAGAAGCGCTGCCCGTTCGTGATCGACCATCTGATCGCACTGGCCCGGCGCAGCGGCCACCGGCTGATGGTCCGCCTCGTCAAGGGCGCCTACTGGGACAGCGAGATCAAGCGCGCCCAGGTCGAAGGCTTGGACGGCTACCCGGTCTACACCCGCAAGCCCTACACCGATGTGTCCTACCTGGCCTGTGCGCGCCAGCTGCTGGCCGCGCCCGAAGCGGTCTACCCGCAGTTCGCCACCCACAACGCGCAGACGCTGGCGGCCGTGTATGAACTTGCCGGCCCTGACCGCTACACACCCGGCCAGTACGAATTCCAGTGCCTGCACGGCATGGGCGAGCCGCTGTACGAGCAGGTGGTGGGGCCGGTGGCCGATGGCCGGCTGGGCCGGCCCTGCCGCATCTACGCGCCCGTGGGCACGCACGAAACGCTGCTGGCCTACCTGGTGCGCCGCCTGCTGGAGAACGGCGCCAACACCTCTTTCGTCAACCGCATCGCCGATCCGTCCATCGGCCTCGATCTGCTGGTGCAGGACCCGGTGCAAGCCGTGGAGGACATCGCCGCGCGCGAAGGCGTGCTGGGCGCGCCGCATCCGGCCATCGCGTTGCCGCGCGAGCTCTACGGCGCGGCGCGCGTCAACTCGCGCGGGCTGGACCTGGCCAGCGACGAGGTGCTGGGCCGGCTGGCTGCCGGCTTGCAGGCCGGTGCCGCCGAATCCTGGACGGCCCGGCCGATGCTGGCGGTGGACGGCGCGCCGGCCGGCGCCGGCATGGCGCCGGTGCGCAACCCGGCGGACCATCGCGATCAGGTTGGCCAAGTGCGCGACGCCACGGCGGCCGAGGTGGACGCCGCGCTGGCCCATGCGGTGCAGGCCGCGCCCGGCTGGGCCGCCACCGCACCCGCCGCCCGCGCTGCCGCGCTGGAAGGCGCTGCCGAGGCGCTGCAGGCCGACATGCCGCGCCTGATGGGCCTGCTGATGCGCGAGGCCGGCAAGACGGCGGCCAATGCCGTGTCCGAGGTGCGCGAGGCGGTGGATTTCCTGCGCTTCTACGCGGCCCAGGTGCGCGCCGAGTTCGACAATGCCACGCACCAGGCGCTGGGCCCGGTGGTGTGCATCAGCCCCTGGAATTTCCCGCTCGCGATTTTCACGGGCCAGATCGCGGCGGCGCTGGCCGCGGGCAACGCCGTGCTGGCCAAGCCGGCCGAGCAGACGCCGCTGATCGCCGCCGAGGCCGTGCGCGTGCTGTGGTGTGCCGGGGTGCCGCGCGGCGCGCTGCAACTGCTGCCGGGCCGCGGCGAGACCGTGGGCGCGCAACTGGTGGGCGATGCGCGGGTGCAGGGCGTGATGTTCACCGGCTCCACCGACGTGGCGCGGCTGCTGCAGCACAGCCTGGCGGGGCGGCTCGATGCGCGCGGCCGGCCGGTGCCGCTGATCGCCGAAACCGGGGGCCAGAACGCGATGATCGTGGACTCCTCCGCGCTGGCCGAGCAGGTGGTGGCCGACGTGCTGGCCTCGGCCTTCGACAGCGCCGGCCAGCGCTGCTCCGCGCTGCGGGTGCTGTGCGTGCAGGAGGACGGCGCCGACCGCCTGCTGGAGATGCTCCGGGGTGCGATGGACGAGTTGCGCGTGGGCCGGCCCGAGGTGTTGGCCACCGACGTGGGCCCGGTGATCGACGCCGAAGCCCAGGCCGGCATCCAGCGCCACATCGACACCTTGCGCGCCCGGGGGCGCAAGGTGTACCAATGCCCGAGCGCAGCCGATGCGCCAGCGCTGGCCCAGGGCACCTTCATCCCGCCGACGCTGATCGAGCTGCCGAACCTGGGCGAGCTGCAGCGCGAGGTCTTCGGGCCGGTGCTCCATGTGGTGCGCTACCCGCGGCAGCAGCTCGAGGCCCTGCTGGCCGACATCGAGGCCACCGGCTACGGCCTCACGCTGGGCCTGCACACGCGCATCGACGAAACCATTGCGCATGTGGTCGGCCGCGCGCACGCGGGCAATGTCTATGTGAACCGCAACATGGTGGGCGCCGTGGTCGGTGTGCAGCCGTTCGGCGGCGAGGGCCTGTCAGGCACCGGCCCCAAGGCCGGCGGGCCGCTCTACCTGGTCCGCCTGCTGTCGGCGGGCCCGCACGGTGCGATGCGGCGTGCCCTCGCAGCGGCGGCGCCCGAGGCACCGCCCCACCAGGCGCTGGCGGCCCTGCAGCAGTGGGCCCAGGCCAGCGGGCGGACGGCGCTGGCCGGCGTCTGCGCGGGCTTCGCCGCCGAAGCGTGCGTTCATGGCGTTCGCGTACTGGCCGGCCCCACGGGCGAGCGCAACACCTATGGCCTGCGGCCGCGCTCGGCCGTGCTGTGCGTGGCCGAGCGCGACGAAGACCGCCTGGTGCAACTGGCGGCGGTGCTGGCCGTGGGCGCGCGCGCGCTGTGGCCGGCCCCGGTGCCGGCCGGCCTGCCCAGCGAGGTGCTGGCCGCCATCACGGCGGCGCAGGACGGGGACGCGGCCGCGCTGCCGTTCGAGGCGGTGCTGCACCATGGCAGCGCCGAAGCGCTGCAGGCGCTGTGCGCCCGCATCGCGCAGCGGCCCGGGCCCCTCGTGGGCGTGCAGGGGCTGCGCCCCGGCGAGCGCGGCATCGCGCTGGAACGCCTGGTGACCGAACGCTCGCTCAGCGTCAACACCGCCGCGGCCGGCGGCAATGCCAGCCTGATGACGATCGGGTAGGCATGCCGGGCACCGCCTCTGCGTTGCTTAAATGGTGGGCACGGTCTGCCAGCCCAATGCTGGCGCGGTTTTTTGCACTTGTTCCATGGGTTGTCCACAGCTCGGTTCACAGTCTGCGGGCATAACTTTGGCGCGCCTGGATCGGGTTTGACGGAGATTCCAATATATTGGAAAATTCATCCAATCATGAATGACACCACCGGCACCGACCTGAACCAGCGCATCGCGCAGCGCGTGGGCGGGCTGCGCGCCGCGCGGGGCCTCTCGCTCGATGCGCTGGCGGCGCAGTGCGGCGTCAGCCGCTCCATGATCTCGCTGATCGAGCGCGGCGAAAGCAGCCCCACCGCCGTGATGCTCGACAAGCTGGCCACCGGCCTCGGTGTGCCGCTGGCCTCGCTGTTCGACGCGCCAGAGCCGGCCGCGAACCCCGTGGCCCGCCTGGCCGACCAGCCGCCCTGGCGCGACCCGCATTCCGGCTATGTGCGGCGCAACGTCTCGCCCAGCGGGGTGGGCTCGCCCCTGCAGATCGTGGAGGTGTCGTTCCCGCCGCAGGCGCGCGTGGCCTACGAGACCGGCGCCCGCGAGCCCCTGGTCCATCAGCAGATCTGGGTGCTTGACGGCCGCATCGAGGTCACGCTGGGCGACGACCGCCATCGCCTGGAGGCTGGCGACTGCCTGGCGCACCGGCTGGACCGCCCCGTGACCTACCACAACCCCACGCGCAGGACGGCCCGCTACGCCGTGGTGATTGCCGCCGTCCCGTGGAAATGAAGTGAAGCACCCCCGAAGCGTCTGCGGCGTGGTGCCATGGCCAGAGGCCATGGCTCTTCGAGGCCGTCCAGACCTGCGCAGGCAGGTCTGGAGCCGCGGCCTCTCAGCCCCCTCAAGAGGGCGCCACCAGCGGCCCGGCAGAGCCGGTTCCGCGGTGGCCTTGGCCTGGGGCGCGCCGGTTTTCATGTACCGCGGATGGCGCGCAGCGCCATGGAGAACTGACATGCCGCACGAAGAAACCGCTTCCTTCCGCCCCGTCCAGGTACGCCGCATCCAGGCCGTGTCCGAGGCGCAGCTGTCGGCGCTGGCCGAGGTGTTGATCGACTGCGTGGAGGGCGGCGCCTCGGTGAGCTTCATGCTGCCCCTGCCGGGGCCAACGGCCCTGGCCTTCTGGCGCGGGGTGGCCGAGGGCGTGGCGCGCGGCGAGCGCGCGCTGCTGGTGGCCGAGGACGGCGCCGGCATCGTGGGCACCGTGCAGCTGGTGCTGGCGCAGCCCGACAACCAGCCGCACCGCGCCGATGTGTCCAAGCTGCTGGTGCACCGCCGCGCGCGGCGCCACGGCGTGGGCGAGGCCCTGATGCAGGCCGTGGAGCCGCTGGCGCGCGAATGCGGCAAGTCGCTGCTGGTGCTGGACACGGCCAGCGGCGACGCCGAGCGGCTCTACGAGCGCCTGGGCTGGCAGCGCTGCGGCGTCATTCCCGGCTTTGCGCTGTGGCCGCAGGGCGGGTTGTGCGACACCACGTACTTCTATCGCGCGCTGGGCGCCGCCACCGCGCCGGCCTGAGGCCTCCGATCGAACGGGCGAGGGCGTGCCTTGTGGGCTTCACCCGTCGACTGCCGCTGCATCCAGCAGCCACCGCCTGAACTCGCGCATCGCCGCCGAGACCGGCCGCGACTTCAGGCGCGTGAGCCAGTAGCGACCGGTGACCACCTCGATGGCGAAGGGCTGCACCAGGCGTTCGTGTCGCAGGTCGCCGGCGATCATGGCCGGCGGCAGCAGCGCGACGCCGATGCCCTGCACCGCGGCGGCGGCCATGGTCAGCGACGAATCGAACACGGGCCCGCGCAGCAGCGGCGTCTCGACGCCGGCGGCGGCGAACCAGCGACCCCACTCGTCGGCACGGTAGGAGCGCAGCAGCGTCTCGCGCGCCAGATCGGCCGCTGCGCCCAGGCGCCGCGCCACCTCGGGGGCGCACACCGGCGACAGCGGCGCGTCGAGCAGCGCATCGGCCTCGGTGCCATGCCAGGCGCCGTCGCCGAAGCGGATGGCGTAGTCCAGGCCTTCGCCGGCCAGGTCGACGCGGTTGTTGTTCGTCATCAGCCGCAGGTCGACGAACGGATGGCTGCGATGGAAGGCCGCGAGCCGCGGCATCAGCCAGCCGACGGCGAAGGTGCCCACGGCGGCCACCGTCAGCACCTCGCGCAGGCGGCCGCCCTGGAACTGGCCCAGCACCTCGCCCATGCGCCCGAAGCTGTCGGACAGCACCGGCAGCAGCGCCTGGCCTTCGTCGGTGAGCGCCAGGCCGCGCGGCAGGCGGCGAAACAGCGGCGCGCCCAGCCGCTCTTCCAGGTTCCTGACCTGGGCGCTGACGGCCGTCTGCGTCACGCCGAGCTCAAGGGCCGCGCGTGTGAAACTGAGGTGGCGGGCCGATACCTCGAAGGCGCGCAGGGCATTGAGTGGCAGGTTCATGCCCCAGATTTTCTGTGGTTTCTCCATCGAAATCACCGTTTGCGCAGTGCAAGGGCGGCCGCTATCGTTGGCCGGCTTTCAAAGGAGACCGATCACGATGGACAGACGCCGTTTCAACCGCCAGCTGGCCTGGGCTGTCGCCGCCAGCAGCCCGCTGCTGGCCCGGGCCCAACAGAAAAACACGGATCAGATGCCGGCCAACCAGCTGCCAACCAACAGCCGCTGGCAGGCCATCGAGGCCGGCGCGGCCGGCCGGCTGGGCGTGGCGGTGCTGGACACCGCCAGCGGCCGCCTGGAGGGCCATCGGCTCGACGAGCGCTTTCCGATGTGCAGCACCTTCAAGTGGCTGGCCGCGGCGTGCGTGCTGCAGCGCGTGGACGCCGGGCAGGAGCGGCTGGACCGCCGCATCCGCTATGGGCGCGAAGTGCTGCTGTCGCACTCGCCCGTCACCGCGCAGCACACGGGCCAGGGCATGACGCTGGGCGAACTGTGCGAGGCCGCCGTCACGGTGAGCGACAACGCGGCGGCCAATCTGCTGCTGGCGAGCTTCGGCGGCCCCGCGGCGCTGACGCGCTATGCGCGCACGCTGGGCGACCCGATGACGCGGCTCGACCGCCGCGAGCCCGCACTCAATGAAGCCCGGCCGGGCGACCCGCGCGACACCACCACGCCGCGCGCCATGGCCACCGCGCTGCGCGCGGCGGTGCTGGGCGAGGCGCTGTCGCCCGCCAGCCGCGCGCAGCTGGTGCGCTGGCTCGAAGCCACGAGCACCAACGGCCAGCGCCTGCGCGCCGATCTGCCCGCCGGCTGGCGCATGGGCAGCAAGACCGGCAGTGGCGCGCGCGGCACCACCAACGACGTGGGCGTGTTCTGGCCGCCCGGCGGGCGTGCGCCTCTCGTGGTGGCGGTCTACCTCACCGAAAGCGCCGCCGCCGAGTCCGTGCGCAACGCCGCCGTGGCGCAGGTGGCAGGAGTTGTCCGCAGAGGTGGCTAGGGCGGCCACGCGCCGGCGCGAAATCGGGTATCGTGCGCCCACATGCCAGACGCCATTCTTTCCATCGCCGGCCTTTCCAAGAGCTACGCCACCGGGTTCAAGGCCCTCAAGAACATCGACCTGGAGATCCGCCGCGGCGAGATCTTCGCGCTGCTCGGCCCCAACGGTGCGGGCAAGACCACGTTGATCAGCATTGTCTGCGGCATCGTCAACGCCAGTACCGGCCGTGTGACGGTGGACGGCCACGACATCGCTGCCGACTACCGCGCCGCGCGCGCGCTGATCGGCCTGGTGCCGCAGGAGCTGACCACCGAAGCCTTCGAGACGGTGTGGAACACGGTGTCGTTCAGCCGCGGCCTGTTCGGCAAGCCCGCCAAGCCGGCGCACATCGAGAAGGTGCTGCGCGACCTGTCGCTGTGGGACAAGAAGGACAACCCCATCCGCACGCTCTCGGGCGGCATGAAGCGCCGCCTGCTGATCGCCAAGGCGCTGTCGCACGAGCCGCAGCTGCTGTTCCTGGACGAGCCCACGGCCGGCGTGGACGTGACGCTGCGCCAGGAGATGTGGGCGCTGGTGCGCACGCTGCGCGATACCGGCGTGACCATCATCCTCACCACCCACTACATCGACGAGGCCGAAGAGATGGCCGACCGCATCGGCGTGATCAGCAAGGGCGAGATCATCCTGGTGGAAGACAAGGTGGAGCTGATGCGCAAGCTCGGCAAGAAGCAACTGACGCTGCAGCTCGCGCAGCCGCTGGAGCGCATTCCCGACGCGCTGGCCGCGCTGCCGCTGGAGCTGGCCTGCGCCGGCGCCGAACTCACCTACACCTATGACGCCCGGCACGAGCATTCGGGCATCGCGGCGCTGCTGCAGGCGCTGGAGCGCGCCGGCGTCGCGTTCAAGGACCTGCAGACCCGGCAAAGCTCGCTGGAAGACATCTTCGTGAGCCTGGTGCGCGAGAAGGAAGAAGAACGATCATGAACCTGCACGCGATCCGCGCCATCTACCTGTTCGAGATGGCGCGCACCTTCCGCACGCTGCTGCAAAGCATCGTCTCGCCCGTGGTCTCCACCTCGCTGTACTTCGTGGTGTTCGGCTCGGCCATCGGCTCGCGCATTCCCGAGGTCGGCGGCGTGAGCTACGGCGCCTTCATCGTGCCGGGGCTGGTGATGCTCTCGCTGCTGACGCAAAGCATCTCCAACGCCTCGTTCGGCATCTACTTTCCCAGGTTCACCGGCACCATCTACGAGCTGCTGTCGGCGCCGGTGTCCACGCTGGAGATCGTCATCAGCTATGTGGGCGCGGCGGCCACCAAGTCGATCGCGCTGGGGCTCATCATCATGGCCACGGCCGCGCTGTTCGTGCCGCTGCAGATCATGCATCCGGGCTTCATGCTGCTGTTCCTGGTGCTCACCTCGGTCACGTTCAGCCTGCTGGGCTTCATCATCGGCATCTGGGCCGACGGCTTCGAGAAGCTGCAGTTCATTCCCACGCTGATCATCACGCCGCTGACCTTCCTGGGCGGCAGCTTCTACAGCATCGACATGCTGCCGGCGTTCTGGCAGAAGGTGACGCTGTTCAACCCGGTGGTGTACCTGGTGAGCGGCTTTCGCTGGAGCTTCTATGGCCACTCCGACGTCGGCGTCGAGGTCAGCCTGGGCATGACGCTGCTGTTCATGGCGATCTGCCTGGGCGTGGTGGCGTGGATCTTCAGGACGGGCTACCGGCTCAAGAGCTGACAGCGGCCGCCCGCCGCGCGCCGCTGGCGCCGGAAAATGAATGAAATCGGGTGGATGTCCTTGTCCCCTGGTTATTTCATGCTATCGAAATAGGAGCGGCATGCGCCGCCGCGCCGATCACCGTGCCGCCGCTCCCTCTGCCCAGGAAAGCAGCAGGCCCCGCCAGCCCAGCACCGGCGCGGGATGGCCGACTTATCCGAGGACTTATCCACAGAGTGCCCCACAGCCGCTGGGCATAAGTGCGCGAGCGTCTGCCTGCGGAAAATTGGGATGAAAAGGGCTCCAGGTCCTTGTCGGGCGGTTCTATCGTGCTATTGAAATGAGAGTGAGCCGTGGTCAGCGGCGGCTGTGCCGGGCGCTCCCCGGGGGGCTTCTTTTCAACATCTGGATTCAAATAGGGCAACTCATTGGTTGCATTTATTGAGGGATTGACGCACAATAAGCAACCAATCAATTGCATTTCAACGCGACAAGGAGCCTCCATGGAACACTATCGTCAACGGCTGCTGCTATCGGCTTCCCCCGAAGCGGTCTACCAGGCCTTGGCCACACAGCAGGGCCTGCGCCGCTGGTGGACCGAAGACTGCGAGGCGGGCACCCAGGTCGGCGAGCGCGCGACCTTCCGCTTTGGCCGCCACCGCAAGGTGATGCAGATCGAGCGCCTGGTGCCCGGGCGCGAGGTGCGCTGGCATTGCGTGGAAGCGCACCTGGAGGTGCCGGGGCTGGCGCGGCCCGATGAATGGGTGGGCACGCACATCGTGTTCAGCCTGTCGCCGCACGGCGCGGCGGGCACGGCGCTGGACTTCGAGCACATCGGCCTCACGCCCGAACTCGGCTGCTACGGCCTGTGCCAAGAGGGATGGCAGCAATTCCTGGCCAGCCTGCAAGCCCTGATGGACACGGGGCGGGGCACGCCCTTCGTGCCGGCCGAAACCGCCTGCGGCGCCAGCAACGCCGCGGCGGCCTCCGCCGTGACCGACCGCATCGAGCGCCAGGTGCACATCCGGGCGCCGCGCTCGCGCGTGTGGCACGCGATCTCCAATGCCGAGGAGTACGGCCGCTGGTTCGGCGCCAATCTCCAGGGCCAGGTGTTCGCGCCCGGCCAGCGCGCGCGCGGGCCGATCACCATCGCCGGCTACGAGCATGTGGTGTTCGACGTGATCATCGAGCGCGTGGAGCCCGAGCAGCTCATGGCGTTCCGCTGGCACCCTTACGCGGTGGACGCCGCCATCGACTACTCGAAGGAAGAGCGCACCCTGGTGACCTTCACCCTGCAGGACGTGGGCGAGGGCACCTTGCTCAAGGTCGTCGAATCGGGCTTCGACAAGGTGCCGCCCGGCCGGCGCATGGAGGCCTTCCGCATGAACAGCGGCGGCTGGGAGGGGCAACTGCGCAACATCGACCGCCATGTCAGCACTGCCTCCTAGCGCGGCCAGTGCGCCGCCGCCGGGGCCGCTGGCGCCCGGCATCGCCCACGTGTTCTTCGCGCTGGGCGATCCGACGCGGCTGCGCCTGATCGCCCTGCTGTGCGCGGGCGGCGCATTCTCGATCGCGCAGCTCACCGCCACCACGCAGATCACGCGGCAGGCCGTCACCAAGCACCTTCAGGTGCTGGCCGGCGCCGGGCTGGTGCAGGACCTGAAGCTGGGGCGCGAGCGGCTGTGGCAGTTCGATCCCACGCAGCTCGACGAGGCCCGGCGTTCGCTGGAAGTCATCGGCCAGCAGTGGGAGCAGGCGCTGGGCAGGCTGAAGGCGGGGCTGGAGGAAGGGTAGCGGCCCAATATCAGGCCGATGCATGAGGCGGCGCGGCGAGGCTCAGAGCGGCCCGGGCAGCGCCTTCAAGCCCAGCCAGGCCGCGCCGATGACCGCGTTGACCGGCACGCTGAGCGCGCTGGGCACGTAGAACAGCGCGGAAAGCCCGGGCGCGTTCAGCATCAGCTCGACAAAGCTGCCCAGGCCGTAGAGCAGCAGGCCGCAACCCAGCCAGCGCCGCATGTAGGTGAGCAGCCAGCGCGCCTGGCCCTGGTTGAAGCGCCAGGCCGCCGACCGTTCGAACATGTTGCCCCGGCTGGCGTCCCGGAACAGCCAGCCGAAAAAGAAATAGCGGTACAAAAGGGTGCTGAAGTCGAGGTCTTGCACGATGGCGCACTGGGGAAGGCCGAACGTGCACAGTGTCTCCCAATTCCCCGCGGGGCGTGCGCCGGTTCGCCGCAGACCCTGAGTCGCGAAGCGGCTTCGCACAGGCGCGCCTCAAGCCCCGGGGCTGGGCCAAAGTGGTTTACGCTTTACCGATGGGACGCCGGCGTCTCACCGGGCCAGGGATCGGCCCAGGCCGGAATCTGCATCAGCCCGTCGAGCCAGCGCACGATCTGGGGGAACTCCTTCAGCGGCATCTCCGATTCGCGCCAGTAGCAGGCCATCGAGGCAAGCTGGAAGTCGGCGATGGTGAGCCTGCCGCAGGCCACGTGCTCGCGGCCCGCCAGATGGCCGTCCAGCACTTTGGCGTAGCGCACGACATCCGCCACCTTCGGCGGCAGCGAGGCGCTGTCGGGCGGCCCCAGCCCGAAGGTCGGCTTGACGACATGCTGGAAATAGAAGGGCGAGACCGCGGGCCCCCAGTGGCAGTCGTTCCAGGACAGCCAGCGCAGCACCTCGACCTGCTCGGCCGGATGGTGCGCCGGCCACATGTCCGAGCCTGCCTGGATGCACAGATGGGCCATGATGGCCGAGGACTCCCACAGCACCAGGTCGCCATCCACCAGCGTGGGCGCCTTCATGTTGGGGTTGAGCGCCACGTAGTCCGGCGTCTTGAGCCCGCCGGCCATCAGGTCGGGCTGCACGAACTCGGCCTGCAGGCCGAGATGCTTCACCAGTGCCAGCACCCGCCGCGGCGCCTGCGCCTTGATCCAGTAGATCTTCATATCGATTCTCCTGAGAGGTGGTTGTCACATGGATATGACGAACGAAAGGGCGGGAAATCGACAAACGGGCATCCTGTTTTGCGCCCCGCCGCTCATGACGGCGCGCGGCTGGTCTCCACCACCATGTCGAGCACGTAGGCGTAGGCCGACGCATCGGCCGGCACCTGGCTGCGCTTGTAGCGCTGGATGCGCAGCACGTTGCGCACACCCGGCTGGTGCGTGTAGCCCTGGATCTCGTCGTAGAAGTTCTCCCAGGGGCCGACCGCCGTCTTCAGGCCCTGCTCGCTGTAGGTGATGGAGCGCACCTGCAGGCAGCGGTAGTCGCGCATCAGCGGGTGCGGGCAGGCCACGCGCTCGGGCGCCACCTCGAGGAAGATGCGCTCGCCGGCGCTGCCATAGCGGGTTTCGTCGGTGGGCGAGCCCTCCAGCCGCCAGCGTACGCCGTCACGGAAGCTCAGGGTCAGCTGCGGCGCGGCGCCAGAAGCCGCGGCCGGCCGCACGGCCCAGCCTTGCACCTGGGGCAACTGCTGGCCGACGCGGGATTCGAGCGCCATCAGCGCCGGGTCGGGGCAGGCCATCATCGTGCCCACCACCGGGCCGACCTCCATCTGCCCACCCTGCAGCCGGTAGCTGGCCGACAGCCCGTTGCACAGCCGCGCCACGGCCAGCCGCCCCTCGGCAAAGCGTAGTTGCACCGGCTTGGCGCCGGTGTCTGTCCACCCAGGCTGCGCCGCGCCTTTCGCATCGAGCGCCTCGCGCAGCTGCCAGTGGTAGGCACCGAGCGCGGCCGTGTCCGCCGTGCCATCCTGCGGCGCGGCCGCCGGCATCGGGCTGCAGGCCGACAGGCCCTGCAAGGCCAGCAGCGGCAGCGCCCACGTCCATGTTGACTGTTTCATGGGACCCCCTGATCGTTGAGAAGCACCAAGAATAGCGCAGGCGGTCCGTTTTGCCAGGGTCGGGCGCCCCCCCGCACGGGCGCCTTACCGGGCCCAGCTGTCCTTCATGCCTGCCACCCGGTTGAACACGGGCCGGCCGGCCGCATGGTCCTGGCGGTCCGCCACGAAGTAGCCGTGCCGCTCGAACTGGAACTTGTCATCGCCCTTGGCGTTGGCCAGCGAGGGCTCCACATACCCGGTCACCACCTTCAGGCTGTCCGGGTTCAGCTCTTCGAGGAAATCCTTGTCGCCCGTGTCGGGATGCGGCACGGCGAACAGGCGGTCGTACAGGCGCACTTCGGCCGGCACGGCGTCGGCCGCGCCGACCCAGGTGATGACGCCCTTGACCTTGATGGCATCGGCACCTGGGGTGCCGCTCTTGGTGTCGGGCACCAGGGTGGCCTGCACTTCGGTGAGGTGGCCGGCGGCGTCCCGGGTGGCGCCGGTGCATTCGATCACGTGGCCGTACTTCAGGCGCACCTTGTTGCCGGGGTACAGGCGGTTGTAGCCCTTGGGCGGCACGTCTTCGTAGTCGGTGCGCTCGATCCAGAGTTCGCGCCCGAACTTGAAGCTGCGGCGGCCGCGTCCGGCGTCGTGCGGGTTCACGGGGGCGCTGCAGTCGTCCAGCGTGCCGGCGCCGTGCAGTTCGTCCCAGTTGGTGATGACGAGCTTCACCGGGTCCAGCACGGCCATGGCGCGCGCGGCCTTGGGGTCGAGGTCGTCGCGCAGCGCGATGTCCAGGCTGCTGTAGTCGATCCAGCCGCCGGCCTTGCTCACGCCGCTGCGCTCGCAGAAGAGCTGGATGGATTCGGGCGTGTAGCCGCGCCGGCGCAGGCCCACGAGGGTGGGCATGCGCGGGTCGTCCCAGCCGCTCACGTGGCCCTGGTCCACCAGCTGCCTGAGCTTGCGCTTGCTGGTGACCACGTAGGTGAGGTTGAGCCGCGCGAACTCGTATTGGTGCGGGTGCGGCTGGGCCAGCAGGCCGCCTTCGCACAGGCGGTCGAGCAGCCAGTCGTAGAACGGGCGCTGGTCTTCGAACTCCAGCGTGCACAGGCTGTGGGTGATCTGCTCCAGCGCATCCTCGATCGGGTGCGCGTAGGTGTACATCGGGTAGATGCACCATTTGTCGCCGGTGTTGTGGTGCGTGGCGCGGCGGATGCGGTAGATGGCCGGGTCGCGCATGTTGATGTTGGGCGAGGCCATGTCGATCTTGGCGCGCAGCACGGCGGCGCCGTCGGGCAGCAGGCCGTCGCGCATCTCGCGAAAGCGCGCCAGGTTCTCGGCGGGCGTGCGGCTGCGGAAGGGGCTGTTGGTGCCGGGGTGGCCGAAGTCACCGCGGTTGTGGCGCATCTCGTCGGCGCTCTGTTCGTCCACGTAGGCGTGGCCGGCGTCGATCAGGTACTCGGCCGCGCGGTACATGAAGTCGAAGTAGTCGCTCGCGTGGAAGAGGTGGCTGGTGCCGAAGGCGTCCCAGCCGAAGCCGAGCCAGTGCACGGCGTCGAGGATGCCGTTGACGTATTCGGTGTCTTCCTTCTCGGGGTTGGTGTCGTCGAAGCGCATGTGGCACACGCCGCCGTAGTCGCGGGCCAGGCCGAAGTTCAGGCAGATGCTCTTGGCATGGCCGATGTGCAGGTAGCCGTTGGGCTCGGGCGGGAAGCGGGTGCGGATCTTCGCCGGGTCGGGCTGGCCCGCGGCCTGGTGGGCGGCGTCGCCGGGGCTGCCGGCGAAGTGGCGGCTGGCATAGGTGCCCGCGGCCAGGTCGTGTTCGATGATCTGGCGCAGGAAGTTACTGGGTTTGGTCGTGTCTTTGTCGGCAGGGGAGCTCATCCTCCGATTCTAGAGGGCGGGGCCGGGATGTTACGTCTGGCAACGGCTTTCACTGTGCATGCGGTATTCGAACCGGCGGCTGGCGCGTTTAATGGACACAAGGGCGCTGCTGGCGCCTTCCCAACAGGAGCATTCCATGAAATTCAACCGTTCCGTCTACATCTCTGCCGCCGCTGCGGTGCTGGCCGTGGCCGGCCTCGCCACCGCCGGGGCCGCCCGGGCCGGAGGGGTGTCGTGGTCCGTGGGCGTGTCGTCGCCCGGCGTGGTGGTGGGGGTGTCGAATGCGCCGCCGGTCTATTACGCGCCGCAGCCGGTCTATGTGCAGCCGCAGCCCGTGTACGTGCAACCGGCCCCGGTGTACGTGCAGCCGCGCACGGTCTACTACGCGCCGCAGCCGGTCTATGTGCAGCCGGCCCCGGTGTATGTGCGCCCCATGCCCGTGTACCGTGTGGGCTGGGTGGCGCCGGGCTGGCGTTATCGCCATGAAGGCCGCCATGGCGGGGGCCGCTGGTAAGGGCTTGCCCTCCCCTGCCTGACCGGGGCGGCGCAGTCGTTGCCGCTCATTCAGCCAAAAATGGTTTCTGAAAAAACAGCCCGCAGGCGTGAGCCTGCGGGCTGAAGCCACTGGTCGCGGGCGGAGGCCGGAACCAGCGTCACTCCCGGCGAAGGAGGGGTCCGCGGGAAAGTGAGCGGGGGTTGGCAGCCGCCGAGGCTGCCTGGAATCTGCATCTGCTGGGGGTTTTGCGCTGCCGGCGCCATTTCTTGCTCCTCCTCGTTGTTCCCCCGTGTGCATCGGGGTGTCTGCTGGACTCCAGTACAACCCGCCGCGGCGCCGCCGCGTGTAGGACGGAATGCCCATGGCATGAAGGAATCGGCCGGAAAGCGGCCAGGCGAAAAAAAGCCTGCGGACCCGGAACAGGCATCCGCAGGCTTGAACCGGCCAGGGCGTGGATCAGAGGCTCGCCCGGGCCGGATTCCTACCCTGGAGACACGGGGTAGGCGGGCGGGAGCGGCGTCGCAGCCCGGCGGGGCGCGCCTGCCTGCTCCCGGTGCGCGCCGTCAGGCGGCGCGCCAGAAGATGTAGTCGGCCTGGTACTTCACCACCTGTTTCTGCCCCAGGCTGGCGGCATCGCAGGCCGAGGCCGGGGCTACGCCGCCTTGCGTGGCCACGCGCTGGATGTAGCTCACGCCCTGCATCGCGCCGGCGCCCGTCGCGGGGCTGCCCTTGACGAGCTGCAGCGGGATGCTGCCCGCGCCGGCCGGCGCCACGGCCACTTGCGCGCCGGTGAGCCGGGAGCCGTCCAGGTTCTCCCAGGTGGCGGGCGGGCCGTAGTAGCGGCCGACATGCCGGCCGCTGCGGTCCAGGAGCCTGGCGTCGGGGCCGACGAAGAACCATTCGTACTGGCCGGCCATGCCCGTCTTGACGCGGCATTCGTAGGTGATCTCGCCCACGCCCACGGTTTCCATGGCGACCTGGTGGCCGGCCGGCACCTTCACGGCGTCGGGCAGGTCGTTCTGCGAGTATTTCATCGGTGCTGGGCCGCTGGCGCAGGCGGCGGCGAGCAAGGCAACGGCCGGGGTGGCGAAGAAGGTGCGAGGCAGCATGCGGGACTCCTGGGTTGGGGTGGGACCGAAACGGCGACGCGATGGCGGCGCTGTGTTCGGTTACGCAACGGAATCCGCGCCGGATTCAGGCGGTGCCGAAAAAGAAGGAGAAGGCGAGCGCCGCGGCGGTGCCGCCGCCCCGGCTACATCGGCCGGAACAGGTGGGCGTAGAGCCGGCTCACGGCCAGCTTCTCGGGGCGGCCGTGCAGCGTGAGGCTGAGCTTGCCCTGGTCGTCGCGCAGCACGCTGTCGATGGCGCTGGTGCGCACCACGGTGCCGCGGTGGACCTGCCAGAAGGCGTTGGGGTCGAGCTGGGGCAGCAATTCCTTGAGGGGCGTGCGGATCAGGTACTCGTGGCCGGCGGTGAGCACGCGCACGTATTTGTCGGCGGCCTCGAAGAACACCACCTCGTCCACCGGCACCATGCGGATGCTGCTGCCCACGCTGACTTGCACCATGCGCAGCGGCCCGCCGGTCGGCGCGGCGGGCTGCCCGGCCTCCAGCAGATGCCGCAACTGCTTCATGGTGTGGCCCAGGGTTGCTTCCATATCGATAGCATCCGGAGACCGCCGGGCCAGGACTTCCCGCACTTTTGACACGGTTTTTTGGAGACGGGCGGCCTGCACGGGCTTGAGCACGTAGTCCACGGCCTGGGCCTCGAAGGCCTGCACGGCGTACTGGTCGTAGGCGGTCACGAACACCAGGGCCGGGAAGGGCGTGCCGGGCGCCCAGGCGTCGGCCAGCTCGGCGGCGGCCTCCAGCCCGCTCAGGCCGGGCATGCGGATGTCGAAGAACAGCACGTCGGGCTTGAGCGCCAGGCTTTGCGCCACGGCCGAGGCGCCGTCGCCCACGGTGGCGGCGATGGCCAGCTCGGGCCAGGCGCGCGCCAGTTCGGCGCGCAGGGCCTGCGCCAGCAGCGGTTCGTCTTCGGCCAGCAGGGCGGTCGGGGTCGGGTTCATGTTTTGGCAGGAAAAGTGAGGAGGGTCCGCGTCCCGCCGTCATCGGGTGCTATGAATTCCATAGTGGCCGAGGGGCCGTAGGCGGCGGCCAGGCGTTCGCGCACCTGGGTCTGGCCGAAGCCGCTGCCGCCGGACGGCCGCTCGCCGCCGGGGCCGACGCCGGTGTCGGCCACTTCGAGCTGCAGCCAGGCGCCCTGGCGCCGCGCGCGCACCGTGACGCTGCCGCCTTCCACCTTGGGCTCCAGCCCGTGCTTGATGCTGTTTTCCACCAGCGGCTGCAACAGCAGCGTGGGCACGGGCTGCGCGGCCAGCTCGGGCGGCAGATCCAGCGTGTAGCGCAGGCGCGGGCCCATGCGCACCGAGATCAGTTCCAGGTAGTCGCGCAGCCGCTCGAACTCGGCGGCCAGTGGGTGCTCGGCGGTGCGCGAGGCGCCGAGCGTGGCGCGCAGGTAGGCGATCATGCGGTCCAGCATGTCCAGGGCGGCGGCCGGGTCGGTGGCGATCAGGGCGCGCAGGTTGGCCAGGGTGTTGAACAGCATGTGCGGTTCGAGCTGGGTTTCCAGCAGCTTGAGCCGCGCCTCGGTGGCCTGGCGCTCGGCCTCCTGCATCTTGCCGTGCAGGTAGCTGCTGCGGCCCTGGGTGTAGAAGTAGTAGCAGACGGCCACGCCGGCCAGCAGCGAGAAGACCCAGGTGGTGCGCAGCTGGGCCGGCGACTGGTCCCAGGACGACCAGCCGAACCAGGCGTCGGCCGCCGCCGTGCCGGCCAGGAAGCCGCCCACGATGCCGAAGGCGGTGAGCACCATGCCGGACAGGCCGCTGGGCCAGCCGCTTTCGGCGCTGGGGGCGATCAGGTGGCGGCCGAAGTCGATGATGGCCCAGGAGACCGTGCCGATGCACAGCGAATAGACCATCGGCACCTCGTAGGGCTTGTCGGGCGAGGAGGTGAAGTACAGCACGGCCGAGATCGCCAGGCTGAAGGCCAGCGTCTGCAGGTAGTGCCTGAACATGTCCAGGCTGTCGAGGCGGATGGCCCGCAGGGCGGCGGGCAGGGGCGTGATGGCGTTGCGCATGGGCCCGGGGGGTGGGAGGGTCAGGGCGTGCCGCCGTCGCCGTGCTGGCGCCGCAGGCGCTCGCGCTCCTTTTGCACCAGGTGCTCGCGCAGGCCGCTGCCCGTGCCGAGCAGGAAGACCGAGATGCCGTGCAGCGCCAGGCCCAGGCCCCAGCCCAGCAGCGGGAACACCGACCAGGGGCGGCGCCCGAAGCCGTACTGCGAGATCGCGAAGATGAACAGGTTGACCAGCACGTAGACCGACGCATGGATGTACCAGCCCAGCTTGGCTCCGGCGCGCTTGCGTGCGAGCCGTTCGATCTCTTCAGGGGACATGGAGGTGCTCATGGTGGGGAAGACCGATTCTAGGGGGAGCCCCGCGTCACGGCAGCAGGTGCCGGCTGAAGAACTGCACGATCTGCCGGTGCGCCATCGGCACCTGGGCGCGGTCGAAGCCGGGCGGGTCGCCGAGCAGCGTGGCCGCCAGGCCGCCCAGGCCCATGGGCGGGGGCGACAGCAGCGAGCCGTGGCCGGCGCTCGGCAGGTCGGCCACGATTTCGCAGGACGCGCAGGCCGCCATCACCGCGTCGATGTGAAAGCGCGGCACCAGCCAGGCGTCCTGGCCGGCGCGCAGCAGGCCCAGCGGCACGCGCGGCGCAGCCAGCGAGGCCATGTCGAAATCCGCGGCGAACGGCACCTCGGCCGCCAAGGCGCGGATGCGCGGGTCGTCGTGGCTGTACCAGGCCGTGTCGTCCAGCTTGCGGCGCAGCACGAACAGGGCAATGGCCTTCTTGAGGCCGTCGAAGACGTTGCCGCGCAGCTGCGTGGTGAGGCCGACGCAGCTCTGGAAGTCTTCGGCCAGGTGCGCCTCGCAGTGCTTGAGCAGCAGCGAAGGCGACCAGCGCCCGCCCGCCAGCGTGAGCGCCGTGTGGCCGCCGGCCGACATGCCGTACACGCCCACGCGATCGGCCGCCACCAGCGGCGCAAAGCGCGCATCGCGCAGCACCGCGTCGATGGCGTGCGATACCTCGGTGGGCCGCCGCTTCCAGCTGTCAGGTCCGGCTTGGCTCATGTCGTGCCAGTTGTCGCCCTGATGCTCAGGCAGCGCCACCACGAAGCCGGCCTCGACCAGGTCGCGCGCCAGGTCGCTCCGCTCCCAGGCCGCGCCGCCCGAGCCGTGCGACATCACCACCAGCCGGCCATTGCCGCGCACGGGCTGGCCCTGCCAGGCGACGTCGAGGGTGACCGCGCCGCGCTTGACGGGCGCCGCTGCGCTGTCGGAGGGGTAGAACAGGGTGATCGGCCCGTCGTCGCCGGTGGCGGGTAACTGGGTCAGGCCCACGCTGGCAGCGGCCAGCGTGCTGCACAGCGCCAGGGCCAGCGCGAGCAGGGTGGAGCGTTTGAAGTGCGTCATGGGTGTCACGAAGGATCGGGTGTCGGCAACGCCTGCGGCCATTCGGCCTGGGCATCTGTGGCGGCGCGGGCGCGCAGCGCCTCGGTGGTCTCGCCCGGCCCATGGGGCTGCCAGCCCGGCGGCTTGAACAGGTAGCCCCAGACGGCGCGCGCCGAGTCGGCCGAGCGCAGGTCGCGCCACAGCGCCTGCCAATGGCTGAACTCGATGTGCAGCAGGTTGTAGCCGGTGACCGGGCGCACCAGGCCGTAGCGGCAGGGCAGGTCGGCGCGCTCGGGGATGTAGGTGCCGAACAGGCGGTCGAACACGATCAGCACGCCGCCGTAGTTGCCGTCCAGGTATTCGAGGTTGGAGGCGTGGTGCACGCGGTGGGCCGAGGGCGTGTTGAGGACCCATTCGAGCGGGCCCAGTTTCGGAATCCAGGTGGCATGGATCCAGAACTGGTACAGCAGGTTGAGCGAGAGCAGCATCAGCACCACGCGCGGCGGCAGGCCGAACAGCGGCGCCAGCATGAAGAACAGCAGCGTGCCGGTGAGCTGGCCGGTCCAGCCGAAGCGGTAGGCCGCCGACAGGTTGAGCTGATTCGGCGAGTGGTGGATGGCATGGGTGCACCAGAACCAGCGCACGCGGTGCGCGGCGCGGTGGTACCAGTAGTAGCAGAACTCCTGGCCGAGGAAGCAGGCGGCCCAGCCAGTCCAGTGGTTCATCGGCAGCGTCCAGAGCCGGTGCTGCCAGAACCAGTCCATGCCGCCGAGCCAGAAGGCGCCGATCGGCAGCAGCCAGCGCAGCGGGTATTCGCGCACCAGGAAGTCGACCAGCGAAATGCCGGTGGCTTTCCAGTCATAGGCGGGCGCGCCGTGCCGCGCATGCCGCCACGACAGCACTAGCGCCTCGGCCAGCGAGGCGACCAGCACCACGGCCACCGCGACCTTCAGGATCAGGATGAGCACGCTCATGGCCGCAGTTTCTCACGGAAGAAAGCCGCGATGCGGTCGTAGCCTTGCTGGCGCCGCGCGTCGTCCACCACTGGGTTGCGCTGCCCGCCGGGCATGCGGGCCATGGACTGGGCGATGCTGTCGGGCCAGGGCGAGAGGGTGTCGAAATGCCCCGCGCCGGCCATCGAGTCCAGCCGCTGGCAGGCGCCGCACTGCGCCAGCACGTAGCCCGAGTGGTACTGCGGGTTCAGGATGCGGTCGGCTTGCGCCTCCACCAGGCCCACCGGGATGCGGATGGCGGCCAGGCTCCCGGGCGTGAAGATCGCGCCCACCGGCACCTCCAGCGCCACGGCGGCCACGCGCGCGTCGTGCACGCGCATGCCAGCCAGCGGCGCTTCAGCACCGGGCGGCAGCGGGCGGCTGTAGGCCTGGGCCCGCGTGGCGGCTTCTTCGGCCGAGCGCGCGCCGTACAGGCAGAAGCCCGCGTCGTCGCGCACATGGGCGGCGCAGTGCTGCAGCATGGTGGCCAGGCTCCAGTCGCCGCCGGCCAGCGCCAGGCCGGTCACGCCGCCGGCGGACATGCCGAATACGCCGACGCGGTCGAGCTGGAGTAGGCCGGCAAAGCGCGTGTCCTGCGCGATGGCGTTGATGGCTTCGCTGATTTCACTCGGCCGGCGCTTCCACGATTCGGGGCCGGCGGCGCTCTGGTCGCGCCAGTTGTCGCCGCGGTGCTCGGGCTGGGCCACCACGAAGCCGGCGCGCGCCAGGGTGCTGGCCAGCGTGTTCAGCGAGAACGCGTCGCCGCCCGTGCCATGCGACAGCACCACCAGCCGGCCGTTGCCGCGCGCCGGTGCGGCGTTCAGGGCTGCCTGCAGCTCGAACGGGCCGAACGACTGGCGCGTGGCCGGCGCGTCGGTGGGGTACACCACGGTGACGGGCAGCTCGCCGGCCTGGAGCTGCGCCATGCCGACCTGGGCCAGCGCCGGGCCGGCCAGCAGGGGCAGGGCCAGGCCGAGCGCCGCGAGGCGGGTGAGCGCGGGGCCGAGGGTGCGTTGGAGGAGGTGGGGCATGGCGTCTGTCCTTCGTGGGTTACCAGGGATCGCGCTGGTGGGCCAGGCGCGCGCGTTCCTGCTGCAGCAGCCGCTCGTGCAGGCCGCCGCCGGGCAGGGCCAGGAACACGACGACCCCATGGATCAGCAGGCCCAGGCCCCAGCCCAGGGCCGGGAAGATCGCCCAGTGGCGCCCGCTGGCGAGCGAGAGCGCGGTGAGCAGCGTGTTGACTGCTATGAAAACAAGAGCATGGATGTACCAGCCCATGCGGACCCCGGCACGTTTTCGGGCCAAACGCTCGATCTCGTCGGCGTTCAGGCGGGCAGTGGTGGACATCATGGCGGCTCCTGGGCAAAAAGGGTCAGGCGGCGCGGGGCAGCGAGGGGGCACGGTCGCTTTCCTGCGCGGCCAGCTTCCACAGGCGCAGGGCGCGGCCGGTGAAGATGCCGCTGAAGGCGCCGTACAGGGTGCACACCAGCAGCGCGAAGGCGGTGTCCTGGCCCAGGGCGGGGTGGGTGGCCAGGGCCACGTTCACCGCGTACTTGGTGAGGAAGATGCCCATCATCAGCGCCAGCGGCACATAGCTGCCGGGCAGGTGGAAGCGGCGGCTGTCGGCGTCGTAGCGGGTCTGGTCGTGCAGCGGGATGCGCGACACCACGAAGGCGGCCAGCGCGCCGGTGGCCAGCCAGCTCAGCACGTCCGGCAGCGAGGCGCCGAAGGCCGACAGCACGCCGTAGCCCGAGAAGCCCAGCATGGCCAGCGGCAGCAGGGTGGTGCGCTTGAGCGAGGCGGTGCGCGCCAGCCGCTGCGACAGGCCGTACCACAGCAGCACGGCGAACAGGCCGAACACCCAGGCCGGGGTATGGGTCAGGATTTGCATCATGGTGATTTCTCCAGTGAAAGGGAAGGAACTCAGATCAGGCCCAGCCAGCTATGCCAGACGAGCTGGCCGAGGTAGCGGCTGGGCAGCAGGGTGAAGGCGCCGGCCACGAGGCAGGCGCCGACGTAGGTGCTCTGCATCGCCAGGCGGTGGTGCCGGATGTCGCCATGGGCCAGCGCCCAGAAGGCGCCGAACAGGCCCAGGTAGGTCACCGGCACGAGCAGGTGGATCGGGGTGTAGCCGGCGATGTTGGGCAGGCTGTGGTCGCGGATGAAGATGGCCGAGGTGGCGGCGATGAGCATCAGCGTGACCCAGGCATAGCCGAAGGCGCGGTGCAGCCGCGGGCGCTGCACCGCACCCTTGCGGGCCCACAGCGCCACCGGGCCCACGGCGACGGCGCTCAGCGCGGCGCTCAGGTGGATGGCGATGGTGTGGGTCATTTGCATGGCGTGTTCCGGCGGGTTCTGTTCTCGATGGGTGAACTGTGCCGGGCCGGCCCGCCGGCGGCCAGGCGGATGCGATGAAATGCGCGAAACGGGGAGTGAAACGCCGCCCATGGCGGCGCGAAATGCACCGTGGGCGGTGCGGGATGCCGGAAAGCGGGGCAGGAAAGGGGCAGGAAAGGAAGGGCGCTGCCCCGTGCCATGCCACCCCTTTTCGCCCTGGGCTCGGCGGCGATGCGCCTCTCGTTGAACAGGAATCCGGGTGCGGCGGCGTGTTCAGCGGAAGCCCCGCGCCTCCATCTTCTTGACGTTCTCGATGGCATTCACCTGCCCCAGCGCCGCCGCCTTGCGGAACCATTCCATCGCCTTTTGCGGGTCGTTCGGCAGGCCGCCCCCGCCGCGCTGGTAGAGCGTGCCGAGGTCGTTCATCGCGTGAGCGATGCCTCCTTCGGCGGCCTTCGCAAATTCGGCCGCGGCCTTTTCCTCGTCCTGCGCGACGCCCAGGCCCTTGAAGTAGGACCATCCCAGCATGTACTGCCCCGCAGGGAACTCCTGCCCGGCCGACCGGCGGAACATCTCGAACGACTTGGGCAGGTCCTTCTCCACGCCCTGGCCTTCGCGCAGCCGCAGGCCCATGCGGTAGAGCGCGCGCGCGTCACCCGTGGCCGCGGCCTTGCCGAGCCATTCGAGCGAGAGCGCCGCGTCCTGCGGCATCCCGCCCTCGCCGGTCTCGTAGAGCAGGGCCAGCCCCGCCATGCTGCGCCCGTCGCCTGCCTGCGCGCCTTTGTTCCACCACGGCTGCGCCTGGGCCGCGTCTTTCGCGCCGATCTGCCCGTTGTAGTACATGGCGCCCAGCCCGCCCATGCCTGCCGGGCTGCCGCCCTGCGCCGACTTGCGGTACCAGGCCACGGCCTGGGCCATGTCCACCGCCATGCCTTTGCCCTCCTCGAAGCGCCGGGCCACGTCGGCCATTGCACCTGCGTCGCCCGCCTGCGCGCGGGCCAGCAGCTGCGTCCAGGCCTGGCGCTGGTTCTCGCGGGCCTGCGCGTCACGTCTCGCCTGCTCCTGCGAGACGCGCATCACGTCGGCGCTCTCGGCCGCGCGCGTGTAGCGCACGAGTTCGCGCGAGGTGCGGGTGGTCTTGAACAGGCCCTCGGATACGACGTTCTCGGCCTTCACCGGCTCGGGCAGGTCCGGCACCACCCAGCGCGTGGCGCTGATCTTCAGGTTCAGGTTCTTGCTGACGCTGGTGGACTCGGACTCGATGCGAAAGGCATCGAACGTCCCCGCCGGCACGGTGACCTGCTCGCGCGCGACCACGCGGTCCTGGCCCACCGAGGTGGTCTTGCCGAGGGAGTCGGCCAGCGCCTTGTTCTGGTACGCCTGCTCGGAACCCGTCTTCCAGCTCTGGCCGACCTGCAGCAGCCCCGACGGCGCGAGGTAGGCCGGCGGCGTGTGCGTGAAGCTGTCGGGCATGCCGATGAAGCCGCCCTGCGTGTCGTAGAGCATCTTCATCGGCTGGGCGCCGGTGGCCGGCGAGGACAGCTCCACCAGCACCTTGCCGTCCCTGGCGCTCGTGACCCGGCCGGTCTGGTTGAACGACGAAGAGAAGCCCGACACGATGCGCACCTCGAACTCGTCGCCCAGGCGGTAGCGCGCGATGCTGTAGGGCAGGTCCTTGCGGTCGGCGCCCGCGCCCTGCACGACCAGGTGGCTGGCCACCAGCTCGTCCAGCTTCGCGTTGGCCGCCTCGGCGATGGTGCCGCTCGGATGCCGCGCGAGGAAGGCGTAGAAGTCGTCGGCGTTGCGGCTGTCCTTGATGCGGCTCCAGTCCTGCTGCTCCTGCGTGAACGCGGCCAGGAGGATCTCGGCCGAAGGCTTGGCCACGGCCACCACGCGGCCGTCGTTGAACTGGAAATCCTCCTCCAGGCTGGTGCTTTCCCAGGGAATCTGCCGGCCGTTGCTGGCCTTGCGCACGGCAAAGCGCACGCGTTTGAACACGTCCTCGATGCGGGCCTGCGGCTTCTTCAGCTCCTGCAGCAGGAACTGGGTGTACAGGCCGTTGCCGCTCTTGACGTCGCCGTCTTCGGCCACGTTGCCGGGCGCGGTGGCGTAGGCCAGGAAGGTGCCGCTGGGGGCATCCAGCGGCGCCAGGCCCCGGCCGGTGGTGATGCCGCCGAACGGGTTGTCGCGGCAGGCGTCGAGCACGAGGATGTTCATGCGGTTGCCGGCCGCCTTGAAGGCCTCGATCACGGAGCTCACGTCCACCGTCTGCTGGGGCACGTCGGCGGTCCTGGCCATCCGGGCGTCCACCGGCACCATGTAGTTGCGCGCGTCCATCTGCAGGCCGTGGCCCGCGTAGTAGAGCATCCCGATGCCCTGCCTGCCCTTGAGTGCATCGCGCACCTTCGCGATGCTCTCGGCCATCTGGGCTTTGCTGCCGTCACGCAGCTCCACGACGGTGAAGCCCAGGCCGCGCAGTGTCTCGCCCATGGCCCGGGCGTCGTTGGCCGGATTGGCCAGCGCCGGTGCGCTGGCATAGGCGGAGTTGCCGATGACCAGGGCCACGCGCGCGTCGCCGGGGGCCTGGGCGGTGGCGCTGGCGGCGAGCAGGGCGACGGCGAGGGCCAGGCCGCGCAGGAGGGCCGGGGAGTGTTTCATGTCGGGGGGGCTTTCATGCCGTGGCAACGCAATGGGGGCGTTCTAACACCAAGTGACCGGGCCGGCCATCCCATGGACGTGGGGCGCCTGCCTCGGGGGGCATAATCCTGCGAGTTTCAAGGAGCGTTTGTGGACGTCGTGCTGTTGATCAAGGCCGCCATCATGGGTGTGGTGGAAGGCCTGACCGAATTTCTTCCCATTTCCTCGACCGGCCACCTGATCCTGGCCGGCGCGCTGCTGGGCTTCGACGACGAGAAGGCCAAGGTGTTCGACATCGCGATCCAGACCGGCGCGATCCTGGCGGTGATCATCGTCTACTGGCAGAAGATCCGCGGGACGCTGGTGGCGCTGCCCACCGAGCGGCAGGCCCAGCGGTTTTCGCTCAACGTACTGATCGGCTTCCTGCCAGCGGCCGTGATCGGCGTGCTGGCGGCCAAGGCGATCAAGGCGCACCTGTTCACGCCGGTGGTGGTGGCCAGCACCTTCATCATCGGCGGCTTCATCATCCTGTGGGCCGAGAAGCGGCCGCAGGCCCAGGCCCGCATCCACGACGTGGACGCGATGAGCCCGCTGGATGCGCTCAAGGTGGGCCTGGTGCAGTGCCTGGCCATGATCCCGGGCACCAGCCGCAGCGGCGCCACCATCATCGGCGGCATGCTGCTGGGCCTGTCGCGCAAGGCGGCCACCGATTTCTCGTTCTTCCTGGCCATTCCCACGCTGATCGGCGCCGGCGTCTACAGCCTGTACAAGGAGCGTGCGCTGCTGTCGATGGCGGACATTCCGCTGTTCGCGGTCGGCCTGCTGTTCTCGTTCCTCAGCGCCTGGGTCTGCGTGCGCTGGCTGCTGCGCTACATCTCCAGCCACAGCTTCGTGCCGTTCGCCTGGTACCGCATCGCCTTCGGCATCGTGGTGCTGGCCACGGCCTGGAGCGGCCTGGTGACCTGGGCGGGCTGAGATGAGCGGGTTTTCGGCAGGCCTGCGTGCCGCGCGGGTGGCCCTGGCCGCCGCCGCGCTGGCCCTGCTGGCCGCCTGCGCCGGCCCGATCACGGCCAAGGTGACGAACTTCAACGTCTGGCCCGCCGATGCCGCCGGCAGCACTTTCAGCTACCAGCCGCATCCGGAGGGCGCGCTCAGCGAGCTGGAGCAGTCCACCTACGAAGGCTATGTGCGTATCGAGCTGGAGCGGCTGGGCCTGAAGCCGGCCGCGCCGGGGCAGGTGGGCCGCTTCCTGGTGGACCTGACGGCCACCGGCACCAGCCGCGAGAAGAAAGTGCTGGAGCCGGTCTACGGCAACCCCGGGCTGTTCGTGCCGCCGTACCGCGACACCTATGGCAACGTGATCCCGGGCTACTGGCGGCCCGACCGCTTCGGCACCCGCTACCTGGGTGATCGCGAGGTCTCGCGCACCGTGCAGGTCAACCGCGTGAACCTGCGCCTGCTCGACGCGCAGGCCGGCAGCCCCGGCAAGCCGCGCGCGGTGTTCGAGTCCACGGCCGTCTACGAGGGCGACAACGAGGACCTGCCCGACCTGGTGCCCTATCTCGTGCGCGCCGTGTTCGACGGCTTCCCCGGGCCGAGCGGCCGGGTGCGTGTGCTCAAGTTCGACGCCCGCACCGGCGCGCTGGTGAGCCGCTAGGACGGCGGCTCAGGCGCCCAGGCTGCGCAGCGCGGCCTCGATCGCCGCGGCCGTGGCGATCGGCTTTTCCATCGGGAACAGGTGGCTGCCGTCCAGCATCATGATGCGGCCGCGCGTGACCTGCTCGGTCATCGCCATGCCGACCTGCTTCATCTCCTGCGACTGGCGCCCGCCGATGAAGGCCACCGGGCATTTGAGCGGATGGCGGCGGATCAGCCGGTCCAGGTTGTCGGGCAGGGTGTTGTAGATCGCGGTTTCGACGTCGCGGTCGAAGCCGAGCACGCGCTGGCCGTCCTGGTCGCGCGTGCAGTGCGCGATGTAGTCGCGCAGCACCTGCGGGTCCCACTGGGCGAAGGCCTTCTTGTGGCGAAAGTGCTCGAGCGCCGCGTCGGCATCGGGCCAGCTGTTCTTGCGCCGCCGGCTGACCTTGCCCGGCGAGACCGAGCCCACCAACTGCGTGCGCTTGATCACGCCCAGCGTGGTGGCGCGCCAGCCGCCGAGGATGGGCGAGTCGATCAGCAGCACGGCGCGGGCCAGCTCAGGATGGCGCGCGGCGCACATCAGGCTCAGGAAGCCGCCCAGCGAATGGCCCACCAAGAAGGCCGGCTCGCCGGCCTTGTCGACCTCGCGCTGCGCGAAGTCGGCGAGCTGCTGCACCAGGTGCGGCCAGTTGTTGGTGACGGGGTATTTCGGGTCGTGGCCGAACGAATCGACCGCCTTGACGGTGAAGCCGCGCGCCCGCAGGCTCTTGAACAGGACGCCGTAGGTGCCGGCGGGAAAGCTGTTGGCGTGGGAGAAGACGATGAGCGGCACTAAATGAGCTTTTCCTGCGGGTTGCTGATCTTCTTGAGCGGCTGGTGCCGGCTCTGCGGCATCTTGAGCGGCACGTCGGTGTGGCCGCCGTTCCACAGCGGGTCCTCGATGCTGTCGAACACCTGGCGCAGCTTCTGGCCCCAGCTGTCGTGCAGCATCTTGAAGTAGGGGTTGTCGTTGTCGATGCAGACCACCTTGTCGGTCTGGAACTGGTCGACGTCGTAGACCACCAGGTCCAGTGGCAGGCCGACCGAGAGGTTGGACTTGAGCGTGGAATCCATCGACACCAGCGCGCACTTGGCGGCCTCGTCCAGCGGGGTGAGGGGCGTCAGCACGCGGTCGAGCACCGGCTTGCCGTACTTGGACTCGCCGATCTGGAAATAGGGCGTTTCGGGCGTGGCCTCGATGAAGTTGCCGGCCGAATAGACCTGGAACAGCCGCATGGCCTCGCCCTGGATCTGGCCGCCGAAGATCAGCGACACGTTGAACTCCACGCCCGAGGCCTTGAGCGAATCGGCATCACGCTCGTACACATGGCGCACGGCCGCGCCCAGCACGCGCGCGGCGTCGAACATGCTCTGCGCGTTCCAGATGGTGATGGGTTCGCTGTCCTCGTGCTCCTTGAGCTGCTCGACCTGCAGCATCTCGCGCACCGACTGCGAGATCGACAGGTTGCCGGCCGACAGCAGCACCATGAAGCGGTCGCCCGGCTTCTCGTAGACGATCATCTTGCGGAAGGTGCTGATCTGGTCCAGGCCCGCGTTGGTGCGCGAGTCGGAGAGGAACACCAGGCCGGCGTTGAGTTTGATGCCGACGCAGTAGGTCATGTCGTCTCCTGCCGGGCCGCCCCAAGGGAGGCGAGCCCGCTTTGGGCGGGCAGCGAATGCGGGTGAGCGTGGGGGGTCATTTTCTTGCCAGTTTCTTCAAGGCGTACAGCGCGTCGAGGGCCTCGCGGGGGCTCAGCGCATCGGGGTCCACGGCTGCCAGTGCCGATTCTACGGCGCTGGGGGCCTGGGCCTCTGCCGCCGGGGGCGGGGCGAACAGGTCGACCTGGGCACGTGCCTCGGTCTGCTGGGTTTCCAGCGCCTCCAGCGCATGGCGCGCGTGGTTGACCACGGCCGCGGGCATGCCCGCGAGCCGGGCCACCTGGATGCCGTAGCTGCGGCTGGCGGGGCCGGCCTGGATCTCGTGCAGGAACACGATGTCGGCGCCCGATTCGGCGGCGCTCACGTGCACGTTCATGGCGGCGCGATGTTTGGCCGGAAACTCGGTGAGCTCGAAGTAGTGGGTCGCGAACAGCGTGAAGGCCTGCGTGCGGTCGTGCAACTGGGCGGCGATGCCGCTGGCCAGCGCCAGGCCGTCGAAGGTGGAGGTGCCGCGGCCGATCTCGTCCATCAGCACCAGGCTTTGCGGCGTGGCGCTGTGCAGGATCTGCGCGGCCTCGGTCATCTCCAGCATGAAGGTGGACTGGGCGTTGGCCAGGTCGTCGGCCGCGCCGATGCGGGTGTGGATGGCGTCGATGGGCCCGAGCCGGCAGGCGCTGGCCGGCACCCAGGAGCCGATGCTGGCCAGCAGCACGATGATGGCCACCTGGCGCATGTAGGTGGACTTGCCGCCCATGTTGGGGCCGGTGATGACCTGCATGCGCTGGCGCGCGCCCAGCGTGGTGTCGTTGGCGATGAAGCTGCCGCCCGAGGTCTCGGCCAGCCGCGCCTCCACCACCGGGTGGCGGCCGCGCACGATCTCGATGCAGGGCTCGCGCGTGAACTGCGGCGCGCACCACTGGAGCGTGAGCGAGCGCTCGGCCAGCGCGCACAGCACGTCCAGCGCGGCCAGCGCCTGCGCCAGCCGCGTGAGCGCGGGCACGAAGGGCTGGAGCTGGTCCAGCACCTGCTCGTAGAGCCATTTCTCGCGCGCCAGCGCGCGCTCCTGCGCGCTCAGGGCCTTGTCCTCGAAGGCCTTGAGCTCGGGCGTGATGTAGCGCTCGGCGTTCTTGAGGGTCTGGCGGCGGCGGTAGTCGTCGGGCACGCGGTCCACCGCGCCATGGGTGACCTCGATGTAGAAGCCGTGCACCTTGTTGTACTGCACGCGCAGGTTGGGGATGCCGGTGCGTGCACGCTCGCGCGTCTCCAGCGCCAGCAGGAAGCCGTCGCAGTTGTCCTGGATGGCGCGCAGCTCGTCGAGCTCGGCGTCGAAGCCGGTGGCGATCACGCCGCCGTCGCGCACCAGCGCGGCGGGCTCCTCGAGGATCGCGCGGCTCAGCAGGCCGGCGCAGCCCGCGGGCGGCTGCAATTCCTGGAAAATCTGGCTCAAAAGTGCCGAAGGTCCGCATGGGGTGGACCTCAGTTGCTCTGATTTTTGTAGCGTGAGCTGCAGCGCCACGAGTTCGCGCGGGCGCACCTGGCGCAGCGCGATGCGCGCGGTGATGCGCTCCACGTCGCTCACGCCCTTGAGCTGCTCGCGCAGCTTCTGCCAGCCGCTGTCGCGCAGCGCGGCGATGGCGTCGAGCCGCTGCAGCGCCTGGGCGCGCTCGCGCCGGGGCTCCAGCAGCCAGCGCTTGAGCAGGCGGCTGCCCATGCCGGTCATGCAGGTGTCGAGCAGCGAGAACAGGGTGGGCGCGTCCTCGCCGCGCAGCGTCTGCGTGAGCTCGAGGTTGCGCCGGGTGGTGAGCGGCAGGTCGATCAGCTCGTCGTCGCGCTGCACCCGGATGCCCTGCAGGTGCGACAGCGCGCGGCCCTGCGTGTGCTCGGCGTAGCCCAGCAGCGCGGCGGCGGCGGCCTGCGCGTGGGGCAATGCCTCGGCGTTCCAGGCGGCGAGGCTGGCGGCCTGGAGCTGCTCCAGCAGCTTGCGCTGGCCCAGTGCGGCATCGAACTGCCACTCGGGGCGCAGCGTGAGCGACAGCGCGGCGCCGCCGCCTGCGCCGCGCACGGCCTTGAGGCGCTGCTCGAAGGCCGGCGTCACGCCCGCGCCGTACAGCAGCTCGCTCGGGGCGATGCGCGCGATCCAGGTCTCGACCTCGTCGGCCGCGCATTCGGCCAGGTGCAGCTCGCTTTGCGTCACGCTGAGCCAGGCCAGGCCGCAGGCGTTGCGCGGCCCCTGGTGCACGGCCAGCAGGATGGCCTCGGCCTTGTCGCTGAGCAGCTCGCTGTCGGTCAGGGTGCCGGGCGTGACCACGCGCACCACCTTGCGCTCCACCGGGCCCTTGGCGGTGGCCACGTCGCCCACCTGCTCGCAGATCGCGGCCGATTCGCCGAGCCGGATCAGCCGCGCCAGGTAGTTTTCCAGCGCATGGAAGGGCACGCCCGCCATCACCACCGGCTCGCCGGCCGACTGGCCGCGCCGCGTGAGCGTGATGTCGAGCAGGCGCGCGGCCTTCTCGGCGTCGGCGAAGAACACCTCGTAGAAATCGCCCATGCGGTAGAACACCAGCGTCTCGGGGTACTCCGCCTTGATGGCGAGGTACTGCTGCATCATCGGCGTATGGGGCGGCGTGTCGTTGTGGTTCATGGGAGCAAAGGGGCCACGGAGGAAGGGTTACGCCGAGGGTGGCAGGCCGGGGGCCGGCGCGCCGGCCTCCTGCACGCGCAGTTGCGGCAGGTGCTGCGGGTACTCGCGCTGCATGAAATCGATCAGGGCCTCGCGCACCTTGCAGCGCAGGTCGAAGGCCAGGCCCGAGGACTGCGCCGTGACCAGGATGCGCAGCTGCATGGTGCGCTCGGTGGTGTCGGTCACCTGCAGCTTGACCACGCGGCGGTCCCACTCGGGCATGTCCTGCACCAGGCGTTCGAGCTCGGCGCGCAGCGGCGCCAGCGGCATGCCGAAATCGACGTTGAGGAACACCGTGCCGAGCAGTTGCGCGCTGGAGCGCGTCCAGTTCTGGAACGGGTTTTCGATGAACCATTGCAGCGGGATGATGAGCCGGCGCTCGTCCCAGATCTTGAGCACCACGTAGGTGCCGGTGATCTCCTCGACGCGGCCCCATTCGCCCTGCACGATCAGCACGTCGTCGATGCGGATCGGCTGGGTCAGCGCGATCTGCAGCCCGGCGATCAGGTTGCTGAACACCGGCTTGGCCGCCAAGCCCGCCACGATGCCCACCACGCCGGCCGAGGCCAGCAGGCTGGCGCCGACCTGGCGCGCGCCGGGAAAGGTCATCAGCGCCAGCGCGATGCCGGCCAGCAGCACCATCGACATGGCGGTGCGCGAGAGCACGCGCGCCTGGGTGTGGATGCGCCGGGCTTCCAGGTTGTCGGCCATGTCGGCCGGGTGTTTGGCCATCACGCCGGCGGCCAGCCCGGCGATGGCGCTCATGGCCAGCCAGGTGACGGCCGCGATCAGCAGCAGGCCATTGAGGTGGCGCACGCCGCCGATGAAGCGCAGCCCATCGTCCGCGGCCTGCCAGACGGCCTGCAGCGCGAACAGCGGCAGCACCACGCCGGCGGCCGGCCGGCCGGCCCGCAGCACGTGGTGCAGCACGGGCGTGGACTGCGTGGCGCGCAGCAGCAGCAGGCTGCCCAGCCGGTGGACGGCCAGCGCGGCCAGCACCGCCAAAGCGGCGGCGAGTGCCGTGCCGAGCCAGGGGGAAGACAGCAGGAAGTCAGTCATGCAGGGGGCCTGTGGGCGTTTGCACCCGAGCGGCGGCCAGCCGCAGCTCGCCGGCCATGTCGCAGGCCAGTCCGAGCCGGCGCAGCAGGGCCGGGGTGAGGTTGTCGGGCAACTGCTCGGGCGCGGGCATCAGCGCGCTGTCGACGGCCTGCGCCGGGCCGGCGGCCGGAGGTGCCGCGCCGGCCGCTGGCAGCCCGGGCGAAATCAGCGCGTGGTCGATGCGCTGCGCGGCCAGCGCCAGGGCCGGCTGCGCCTCGTCCATGTCGAGCTGGCCGCGGCGCAGCATGAGCAGCGACTTGATCGCGGTGAGCTGGGCCAACAGCTGGTAGCTGCGCGCCTGCAGCGCTTCCAGCGGCTCCAGCGGCGGGCGCACCGAGCGCGGCTCGGCCAGCACGCGGCCGGTGGCCTGCACCAGCGCGGAGAGGCTGTCGTAGGCTTCGCGCCGGGCCAGCCGCCAGTCGAGGTCGGGCTGGCGCGCCTGTCCCAGCGCCAGCGCGAGCCGGGCATGGCGCGCCTGGGCCGCCAGCGTGCGCTGCACCAGCCCCGGGATCTGGCGCCGCTCCCAGGACGGCAGCACGTAGCTCAGGGCCCAGGCCAGCACCGCGCCCAGCAGCGTGTCGGCCAGCCGCTCGGCCAGCGCGAAGCCCGGGCTGATGCCGCCCATCAGCAGATGGGCCTGCAGCATGCCCGAGACCGTGGCGGCGATGGCGGTGAACAGGTAGCGCTTGATGGCGAAGGCGTGGGAGATCGCCGTGCCCAGCGCCACGAACAGCAGCAGGGCCATCGGCTCGGGGTGGGCGGACAGGATCAGCATCACCAGCACGCAGCCCAGCAGCGTGCCGCCGACGCGCGCGTTGCGCCGCTCCACCGTCTGCGCCAGGTTGGCGCGCAGCACCACGGCGATGGTGATCAGGATCCAATATTTGTGGGAAGCCCAGGGCAGGTGCAGCGACACGGTGTAGCCGACCCCGATGGCGAGCGCGGCGCGCAGCGCGTGGCGCAGCGTGGGCGCGTACCAGCTGAGCTGGCCCAGCAGCGGCTTCCAGGACCAGAGGGTGGGGCTCACGAACAGCTGCCAGCTCGAGCGCACATTGGCCAGCTCGGGCCGCACGTCGCCGCGCGCGAGGGCGGCCATCTTCACGGTTTCGTCGTTGATGTGGCCGATGCGGTCGGTCAGGCTGCCCAGCAGCGCGCCGGTGCCGGGCTGCTCGCTCGCGGCCGCGCCGGCGGCCTGCAGGCGGGCCAGCGCGGGGCGCAGGTCGGCAACGGGCTGCGGCGTGCGGCCCAGCAGCAGGCTGGTGGCCAGTGCTTCCAGGCTGGCGGCCAGCGCGAGCAGGCTCTGCTCCAGCGCCGGCAGCCACTGGCCGTCGTCGTGGCGGCTCAAAGCGTCCAGGTCGAGCTCGCAGGCCAGCAGGTGGTCGCGCGCCTCCAGCACCGCCAGCAGCATGCCGGCCAGCCGTTGCCGGTGCGGCTTGGTGGGCGATTCCAGCACCACGTCGCGCGTGCTCTGCAGCAGGTCGGCCAGCGCGGCCTGCTGGCGCAGGACGTCGGCCAGCAGGGCCTGCTGCGCGGCGGGGCTGTCGGTCTGCGGGTCGAAGCGCCGGGCCTGGGTGCGCAGCAGGCTGGCCAGGCCGAGCAGGCAGTCGGCCAGCAGCTGCACGCGGTAGCGCGTGTTGAGCAGGTGGGCGGTGAGGACGGCATAGACCAGGTAGAGCGCGCCGCCGGCCAGGAACCAGCCAGTGCGCATCAGCGCCTGGTCGGGGTGGCCCGGCGGTGTGGCCATGGAAAACAGCATGGAGAACATCAGCGAGAAGCTGATCGGGCCGCCGCGCTTGCCCCAGGCCATGCCCATGAAGGCGAGGAAGGTGCCGGGCACCAGCACCAGGCCGAGCTCCAGCGGCTGCTGCTGCACCAGCTGGACCGCGAGGAACAGCGGCGCGCCGAGCGCCGGGGCCGGCAGCATCTGCATGAACTTGCGCCGCTTGGGCGAGGGCACGTCGGGCAGGCTGGCGACCAGCACGCCGACCGAGGCAGCGGAGGCGGCCGACAGCCCGTCCAGCGCGTAGACGCCCAGCACGATGAGCACCAGGCCCACCGCCACCGAGAGGCCGTTGGTCACGTACTGGCTGAGGGCAAGGCGCAGCCAGTCGAGCAGGGGAGCGTGCAGCCGGAGGCGCCCGCCAGCGGGGCTCGCCGGGTTCGAGGTGGGGCTCCTGTCGGCCAATGGCGCCTCGCCGCCGGGGGTCAGGCCTGCGGGGCGTCGCCGGCGGCCTTGCTGCGCACGCGTGTGAGTTTGCGCACGGGCGCGGCGGCCGGCGTTTCAGTGGGCTCGGAGCCGTCGGCGGCCGGCGCCTCGGCGGCGTGCGCGCGTGCGGCGGCCTCGGCCACCTGCATCTTGTCGGCCACGCCGGCGAAGCGCGAGTGCTTGGCCAGCAGCGGCACCAGCTGCCCGTAGATGCGGGGGTTGCCGGCCAGGCATTCCTTCTGTTCGAGGAAGTTGGACTCGCCGGTGAAGTTGCCGACCAGGCCGCCGGCCTCGGTCACCAGCAGCGAGCCGGCGGCCACGTCCCACGGCGACAGGCCGGTCTCGAAGAAGCCGTCGGTGAAGCCGGCGGCCACGTAGGCGAGGTCGAGCGCGGCGGCGCCGGGGCGGCGCAGGCCGGCGGTGCGCTGCATCACGTCGGACATCATCTGCAGGTAGTTCTGGAAGTTGTCGCCCGGGCGGAACGGAAAGCCGGTGGAGATCAGGCATTCCTTGAGCTGGGTGCGCTTGCTCACGCGGATGCGGCGCTCGTTGAGGTAGGCGCCGCGGCCCTTGGTGGCGGTGAACAGGTCGTTGCGCGTCGGGTCGTAGATGACGGCCTGCTCGACCTTGCCCTGCACCGCGAGCGCGATGCTCACGCAGTAGACCGGAAAGCCGTGGATGAAGTTGGTGGTGCCGTCCAGCGGGTCGATGATCCAGACGAATTCGGAGTCGCGCGCGCCATGCTCGCGGCCCGATTCCTCGGCCCAGATGCCGTGGCCGGGGTAGGCCGTGAGCAGGGTCTCGATGATGGTCTGCTCGCTGGCCTGGTCGATTTCGGTGACGAAGTCGTTGACCTGCTTTTGCGAGATGCGCACCGCCTCGACGTCGAGCGCTGCGCGGTTGATGATGGCGCCGGCGGCGCGGGCGGCCTTGATGGCCACGTTGAGCATGGGGTGCAGGTTGGCGGACGACATGAATTGTGAAGGGGTTGCGGAGGCGGCTTCGGGCGCTGCCTCCCACGGACCAGGAGCGGGGAGGGCCGGTCCGGCGATGCGGGCGGCGACAATACCCCGATTTTAACTCCGGCCCCGCTGGGCCCGCCCTTCTCCCCGATGAAGACCCGTTTTATCCTGATCAACACCAGCCATGCCGGCAATGTCGGCGCCGCCGCGCGGGCCATGAAGGTCATGGGTTTCGACGACCTGGTGCTGGTGGCGCCGCGCTGGCCCAACGTGCTGCGGCGCGAGGAGACCATCCAGCGCGCCAGCGGCGCGCTGGACGTGCTGGAGCGCGCGCGCATCGTGGACACGCTGGATGAGGCGCTGGACGGCGTGACGCACCTGTGCGCCACCGCCATGACGCCGCGCGACTTCGGCCCGCCCACGCGCACGCCGCGCGAGCATTTCGAGACGCTCGGCGGCACGGGGCATTCGGTGGCCTTTTTGTTCGGCTCCGAGCGCTTCGGCATGAACAACGACGACGTGTACCGCTGCCACGTGGCCCTGAGCATCCCGACCAATCCGGACTTCGGTTCGCTCAACCTGGGCGCGGCGATCCAGGTGATCGCCTACGAATGGCGCCTGGCGCTGGGCGGCTTCGCGGTGCGCGAGGCCACGCCGCCCGCGCTCCATGCCGATGCCGCCCAGGTGGCCGGCATGCTGGCGCACTGGGAGCAGTCGCTGGTGGACATCGGCTTTCTCGACCCGGCCTCGCCCAAGAAGCTGATGCCGCGCCTGAACCAGCTCGCCAACCGCGCGCAGCTGACCCAGGAGGAAATCCATATCCTGCGTGGTGTCGCCAAGGCCATGTCGCAAGCGGCGGCAAAGACAAAGCTATAGACTGCGCCTCATATCGTCATCACCCAAAGTCATGTTCTCCCGTCTCCGCTCCGACATCGCCTGCATCCTCGAACGCGATCCTGCCGCGCGCAGCACGTGGGAGGTGCTGACCTGCTACCCGGGCCTGCACGCGATCATGCTGCACCGGCCGGCGCACTGGTGCTGGCACCACGGGTTCAAGTGGCTGGGGCGCTTCATCTCCCATGTCTCGCGCTGGCTCACGGGCATCGAGATCCACCCCGGCGCCACGATCGGCGAGCGCGTGTTCTTCGACCATGCCATGGGCGTGGTGGTGGGCGAGACCGCCGAGATCGGCGACGGCTGCACCATCTACCAGGGCGTGACGCTGGGCGGCACCTCGCTCTACAAGGGCGCCAAGCGCCATCCCACGCTGGGCAGGAATGTGGTGGTGAGCGCCGGCGCCAAGGTGCTGGGCGGCTTCGTGGTGGGCGACGGCGCCAAGATCGGCAGCAATGCCGTGGTGATCAAGCCGGTGCCCGCCGGCGCCACCGCGGTGGGCATCCCGGCGCGCATCATCCCGTCCAAGACCGGCGAGAGCGCCGACGTGACGCCGGCGCAGACCAAGTTCTCGGCCTACGGCATCACGCTGGAGGACGACCCGCTGTCGCAGGCGATGAAGGGGCTGATCGACAACGCCTCGTCGCAGGAGCACCAGATCGCGCTGCTGTGGCGGGCGATCGAGGCGCTGTCGGCCAGCCGGGCCGGCACCGACTGCGTGCCCGACGATGCGGCGCGCCGCGAGACCTTCGAGGCCGACAAGCTCACGCAGCTCGTCGGCAAATAACCAAAAAAGCTATTATTTTTGTAGCATCAAACGACCGCGGGGCCTGGACCTCGCGGTGTTTTGAGGCTCAATTGAGGCGCTGCAGCGGGCTTGCGACATCGAACACCGTGGTGCCCCAGTTGCCCGGCAGCTGGAAGCGGTAGGTTTCGCTGGGCCGGCTCTGGCCGCTGGCGTTGACCAGCCGGAACCGCACGTAGTACACGGTCGAAGCGTCCAGCGTGCCCAGGTTCCACAGCGGCGTGGTCAGCGTGTCCTGGCGCACCCTGCGCGTGAACGCCGCGTCCAGAGCCAGTTCGGCCTCGATTTTGGTGAACACGGCGTCCGGCGCCACGCCGAAGTTCAGCAGCGTGTCGCCGTTGAGGGCCCGGATGCCGGTGTTGCCGACCGGCCAGCGGCCGTCCCGGACTGCGATCAGCTTGACGGCGTCGAAGCCTTCCAGGCCCTGGCCGTCGATGCCGCGCACGCGCGCATACCAGTCGCCAGGCGTCAGGCCGGCGAGTTCCACGCCGGGGCCGGCGGCCTTGAGGTCGCGCACGATCTTGTCGAATTTCGCGTCGCTGGCCACCTGCACGCGAAAGGACGAAGCGCCTTCCAGGCTCGGCAGCGGCCACAGTCCCTGCGGCAGCTGTACCTCGGCCGGCACGCCGGCGAGGTCGGGCGCCCGCAGCAGCTGCACCACGTTCACGGCCTTCTGCGCGGGGTTGATCACGGCGCCGGTGCCCTGCGGCAGGTCGGCGCCGCTTTGCTGGGCCGGGTTGTCGGCGCGCACCAGGCCTTCGGTCACCTCGGTGCGGGCCAGGCGCTCGGCGGAGTTGTCGTAGGCCACGCGGAATTCGGTGCCGCGCACGCCCACCAGCGAGGTCGGCGTCTCGACCTGCAGCGGCGCGGCGCGGCGGGCGACCTTGGACGCCAGGGTCTCGATGGCGCCCTGCGACAGGCGGATCAGCCCCGAAAACCAGTTGCTGGAGCCGCTGGCCGACGCATCGCGCAGCGCGTAGTCGCGGCTGGTCACCACCTCGGCCAGCGTGTTGGGCAGCAGTTTCACGCGCGAGCCGTCGTGCAGTTCGACCACGGCCGAGCTGTTGGCGCCGACCTGCAGGCGGCTGCCTTCGCCGATCGCGCTGCCGGTGGCGGCTGCGCTGCCCCCGAGCTGCACGTCGCCCTCGGCGCTGACCAGCGTGCCGGCGGCCGGAGCCGAGCGCAGCAGGCGCAGCGGAATCTCCAGGCGCTGGCCCGGCTTGATGAAGTTGGGGTCCTTCATCTTGTTGAAGCGGGCCACCTCGTTCCAGTCGCTGGGCCGGTGGAGCATTTCGCGCGCCAGCACGATGAGCTTGTCGGAAGGCCGGACGGTGTAGGGCAGGCTCGGTTCGGCGGCCCAGGCGGCGCTGCCGGATGCTATCAAAATTGCAGCTAACAATGACCGTGGGATGCGGACTCCGGGTCGGTTGATCTCTGAATTGAGGGGGCTCCAGCAGTTCATGTGGTGTTCCTGGGGGTCAGGGGGGAGGGCGAAGGGCGGATTTGGGTCGGAAGGCCTTGCACACCGCCGGATGGGTTTCCATGTAGGGGCCACCGATCAGGTCGATGCAATAGGGCACGGCTGCGAAAATGCCGGCCACGAGGACGTCTCCCTGATCGCTTTTTAAGCCCTCCAGGGTCTCCTGGATCGATTTGGGCTGGCCGGGGAGGTTGATGATGAGACTTCTGTCACGGATGACGGCGCATTGGCGCGACAGAATCGCCGTCGGCACGAAGCGCAGGCTGATTTGCCGCATCTGCTCGCCGAAGCCCGGCATCTCCTTGTGCGCCACGGCCAGCGTGGCCTCGGGCGTGACGTCGCGCAGCGCCGGGCCGGTGCCGCCGGTGGTCAGCACCAGCGAGCAGCCGGCGTCCACCAGCTCGACCAGGGTGGCGCTGATGACGGCCTGCTCGTCGGGGATCAGCCGCGCCTCGAAGCTGAGCGGGTTCTGCAGGGCGCGCGCGAGCCAGTCCTGCAGCGCGGGCAGGCCCTTGTCCTCGTAGACGCCGCTGGAGGCGCGGTCGCTCACCGAGACGATGCCGATCTTTACCGGGTCGAAGCCGCTCATGGGGCGGCCTCGCCGCCGAGCTGCCCGCGCACCAGCTGGAAGATCTCGCGGTAGGCGCGGCCGTGGCGCGGCGCCTCGCCCGGCCGGGCCGGCTTGGCGTCCTTGCGCGCCTGGCGGATCAGGGCGCGCAGCTGCTGGGTGTCGGTATCGGGGTGCGCGTTGAGCCACAGGCCCAGCGCCTCCTCGCTGTCGATCAGGTTGTCACGCCATTGCTCGGCCTGGTGCAGCGCCAGGGTTTCGCTGGCCGAGCCCCGGTGCTGCTCGTCGAGCGCGGCGCGCACGGTGTCTAGGGTCTCGGGCTCGAGCTTGCGCATGAGCTTGCCGATGAACTGCATCTGGCGCCGCTTGCCCTCGAAATTGGTGATGCGGCGGGCCTCGGCCAGGGCGTCAACGAGTTTCTCGGGCAGGGCGAGCCGGGCCATCAGGTCGGCGCGCAGCGTGAGCAGGTCTTCGCCCAGCGACTGCAGCTCCGTGCTTTCGCGCTTGAGGTCGGTCTTGCTGAGCTCGTCCGTGCCCTTGAGCTCGCGCTTGAGCTCCAGGTCCAGCTCGCTGCCTTCGGCGACGAACTGGCCTCTCACAAAATAGCCTTTTTTCGGTTTACGTGACATGGGGTAAGGGGTACATGGCGGCGGCGGCGCCGCACCGGCAAGTATCATAGCCGTCGATATGAAAAAACCCGTTCCCAGCGCCGCCAGCGGCTTCAGCTACAGCCGCCCGTTTTTTGAAGAGCTCGTCGACACCGCCCTGGCCCACGCCAGGAAGCTGGGGGCGACCGATGCCGGCGCCGAGGCGTCCGAGGGCTGCGGCCTGAGCGTGAGCGTGCGCAAGGGCGAGCTCGAAACCGTGGAGCGCAACCGCGACAAGTCGCTCGGCGTCACCGTCTACCTGGACGGCCGCCGCGGCAACGCCAGCACCTCCGATTTTTCCCATGCCGCCATCGAGCAGACGGTGCAGGCGGCCTACGACATCGCCCGCTTCACCGCTGTCGACCCGGCCGCCGGCCTGCCCGACGAGGCCGACATCGCCCGCACCCAGACCGAGCTCGACCTGTTCCACCCCTGGGCCATCACCAGCGAGGAGGCCGCGCAGCTCGCGCTGGCCTGCGAAGAGGCCGCGCTGCGCACCGACCGCCGCATCACCAACAGCGAAGGCGCGGGCGTGTCGGCCCAGCAAAGCCATTTCTTCAGCGCCCACACGCACGGCTTTCGCGGCGGCTACGCCAGCTCGCGCCACTCGATCTCGGTGGCGCCGATCGCCGGCAAGGGCAACGACATGCAGCGCGACGCCTGGTACAGCTCGATGCGCTCGCCCGACGAGCTGGCCTCGCCCGAGGCCGTGGGCCGCTATGCGGCCGAGCGCGCCCTGAGCCGCCTGAAATCGCGCAAGATCGCCACCACCGAATGCCCGGTGCTGTTCGAGTCGCCGCTGGCGGCCGGCCTGCTGGGCGGCTTCGTGCAGGCGGTGAGCGGCGGCGCGCTGTACCGCAAGAGCAGCTTTTTGCTCGACTCGCTGGGCAAGCAGGTGTTCCCCAAGCACATCGACATCGACGAAGACCCCTTCATCCGGCGCGGCAAGGGCAGCTCGCCCTTCGACGAGGAGGGCGTGCAGGTGCGCCCGCGCCAGGTGGTGGCCGGCGGCCGCGTGGAAGGCTACTTCCTGAGCAGCTATTCCGCGCGCAAGCTCGGCATGAAGACCACCGGCAACGCCGGCGGCTCGCACAACCTCACGCTGCGCTCGCGCCACACGAAACCGGGCGACGACCTGGAACACATGCTCCAGAAGCTCGGCACCGGCCTGTTCGTGATCGAACTCATGGGCCAGGGCGTGAACTACGTGACCGGCGACTACTCGCGTGGCGCCAGCGGCTTCTGGGTGGAAAACGGCGAGATCGCCTTCCCGGTGCAGGAAATCACCATCGCGGGCAACCTCAAGGACATGCTCAAGGGCATCGAGGCGGTGGGGGCCGATGCCTACAACTACGGGGCCAAGACCGTGGGGTCGATCCTGGTGAACCGGATGAAGGTGGCGGGCAGCTGAAGCCAGCTTGCGGGGCCATGAGGAGGACCTGCTTTCATCCCTTGAAGACAAAAGAGGGCGAGCCATGAGCAAGACGAGAACCATCCTGTCCATCCTGGCGTGGGGCCTGGCCGCATCGGCCGCGCAGGCGCAGGCGCCGGCGCCCGCCGCTGCGGCCGCGTCCGCGCCGCGGCATCCCTGGCAGGCGGCCCTGCCTGGCCTGACGGCCGAGGCCTACTTCACCAACATGGAGCCGGGCATGAAGATCGAGACGCCATTCGTCGCGAAGTTCGGCCTCTCGGGCGGCTGGGGGCTGGCGCCCATCACCCAGCCGGTGCAGGGCAAGGGCGGCCACCACCACCTGCTGGTCAACCGCGAGCTGCCGCTGGACTTCAAGCAGCCGCTGCCGTTCAACGACCAGTACATCCACTTCGGCAAGGGCCAGATGGAAACCGTGCTCACGCTGCCGCCCGGCAGCTACAAGCTGCGCCTGCTGCTGGCTGACGACAAGCACCTGCCGTACTTCGTCTACAGCAAGCCGCTGAACGTGACGGTGACGAAGAAGAACGCGGGCATCGACCCGCAAAGCCTCACGAAGAAGGGCATCAGCCTGCTCAACCTGGCCGACAACGCCAAGCTCAAGCCGCCGTTTCGCGTGCAGTTCCACGCCTCGGGCCTGAATGTGGCCCATGTGTCGCAGCAGGAAAAGGAGACCGGGCATTTCCGCCTGAGCCTGCATCCCAAGGGGGCGGCCAAGCCGGTGGAGCTGGATTTCACCGAAGGCCAGACCGAAGTCTGGCTGGCACCGCCGCGCGGCGACTATACGCTGCGGCTTGAATTGCTGGACAACGTGAATCCGGGCAAGGCCCTGGCCGAGGCGGTGTCGGTGCCGATCCTGGTGGAGTAGGGCGGGTTTCGCGCGAGCCGGTGCGTTGCCAGGCCTCGGGGGGGGATGGGAGTCAATCGATCTTGATCGACGCGTCCTTGATCAGCCGGGCCCAGGTGTCCGACTGTGCGTCCAGCCACTTCTGGTAGTCGGCGGCGCTGCCCGGCTGGAACTCGGCTTTCAACTGCACCAGGCGCTTGCCCATCTCGGGCGAACTCAGGAGCTGGTTCACCGCGGCGTTGATCCGGGTGACCGTTTCCGCGGGCGTGCCGGCGGGGGCGAACAGGCCCTGCGAGATGAAGGACTCGAATCCGGCGAGGCCGGCCTCGGCCATGGTCGGCACCTCGGGCGCGAACGGCGAACGCCTGGCCGATGCGATCGCCACGGCCTTGAGCTTGTTGCCCTTGATGTATTCGGACACCGCCGGCAGGCCGCTGAACATCATGTCCACCTGGCCGCCCAGGAGGTCGGTGAACGCCGGGCCGCTGCCCTTGTAGGGCACGTGCGTGAGCGAGAAGCGGCCCAGGCGCTGCATCATCACCGCGGTCAGATGAGTGCTGCTGCCGTTGCCCGATGAGGCGATCGTGAGCTTGTCGGGCGACTGCTTCGCGGCGCGCACGATGTCGGCCATGCTGGCGTAGGGCGAGTGGGCCGGCACGACCAGCACGTTGGCAAAGCGCGCGACATCGATCACCGGCTGGAGCTGGCTGCTCTTGTAGGGCAGGCTGGGGTACAGGTGCGGGTTGATGGCGTAGGCCGACGCATCCGACAGCAGCAGCGTGTTGCCGTCGGGTTTGGACTTGGCCACATAGTCCGCGCCGATCACGCCGCCCGCGCCCGCGCGGTTTTCCACGATCACCGTGGCCTTGAGCGTCTCGGACAGGCCGGGCGCGATCAGCCGGGCGAACAGGTCCGATCCGCCGCCCGGGTTGAACGGCACCACGATTTTCATGACGGTCTTGGACTCCTGTGCCGCGATGGGCAGCACGGCGGCGCCCATGCACAGGGCGGCCAATCCTTTGAACAACAGTTTTTTCATAGCGTTGAAGTCTCCTTTTTGGTAAATCGCATCGGGGAAGGGGGCGTGCAGGCACTCAGTACGCGGCGCTGGGGCGGCCTGTGTCGGCCACGGGCTGGCCGCCGAAATCGGTACGCAGCTTGCGCGCCGCGCTGGCGAACAGCAGCACGTCCACGCCCACGGCCACGAAGGTGCAGCCCAGCTCGAGGTAGCGCCGCGCCAGAGCCGGGTCGGAAGTCAGCGTGCCGGCGGCCTTGCCGCTGGCGATGATGGTCTTCATGGCGCCCTCGATGGCCGCCTGCACCTCGGGGTGGCCGGGGTTGCCGCGATGGCCCATCGAGGCGGCGAGGTCGGCCGGGCCGATGAACACGCCATGCACGCCGTCCACGGCGCAGATGGCTTCGAGGTTCGAGAGCGCCGTGGTGGTTTCGGCCTGCACCAGCAGGCAGATTTCGTCGTCGGCCACGGCCAGGTAGTCGCTGCGGCTGCTCCATTGCGAGGCGCGGGCCACGGCGCTGCCCACGCCGCGCACGCCCCGGGGCGGGTACTGCGTGGCGGCCACAATGGCGCGGGCTTGGCTTGCCGTGTCCACCATCGGCACCAACAGCGACTTGGCGCCGATGTCCAGCATCTGCTTGATGAGGGCGGTGCGGCCTTCCACCACGCGCACCACGGGCTGGCTGGGGTAGGGGGCTACGGCCTGCAGCGCGGCCAAGGTGCCGCGCAAGTCATTGGGGGCGTGCTCGCCGTCAATCAGTAGCCAGTCGTAGCGCGCGGTGGCGGCGGCTTCGGCCAGATACGGGTCGGCCATCGACAGCCACAGGCCGATCTGGGGCTGGCGCGCGGCCAGGGCGGATTTGAAGGGGTTGTGTGCGGGCATGATTTTTGGGATTCAGAGCAGGTGGCCGGCAGGCAGGGGCCGGCCAGCCAGGTGGTCCACGAGGTTGTGGGCGGTGATGGTTGCCACGCGCAGCGCGGCCTGGCGCGTCACGCCGGCCACGTGCGGGGTCAGCAGCACCTGCGGCAACAGGGTGAGCGCATGGCCGGGCGGCAGCGGTTCGGTGTCGAAGGTGTCGAGCCCGGCACCGGCCAGGTGGCCGCTCTGCAGCGCGGCGACGAGCGCGGCCTCATCGACGACAGGGCCGCGCGCGGTGTTGACCAGCAGGCTGCCCGGGCGCAGCAGCGCCAGCTCGCGCGCACCGATCAGGCCGCGCGTGCGCTCGGTCAGCGGGCAGTGCAGGCTCAGGATGTCCAGCTGCGGCAGCAGGCGGTGCAGATCGGGCTCGCAGGCCAAGCCATCGGCCTGCCCTGGCGGGCGCAGCACCAGCACCTGCGCGCCCAGGGCCGTGGCCAACTGCGCTGTGGCGCGGCCGATGGCGCCGTAGCCGATGATGCCGACCGTCGAGCCGCGGAAGTCCCGCCCCTGCCAGCTGCTGCCGGCCCAGTGGCCGGTGCGCACCTGGCGGTCGAGCTGCGGCAACTGGCGCACGAGGGCCAGCATCAGCGCCAGCGCATGTTCGGCCACGGCCGGGGCATTGGCGGCCAGCGCCACAGCCACGGCCACGCCTTGCGCGCGGGCGGCCTCCAGGTCCACGCTGTCCACGCCCGCGCCGTTCTTGGCGACGATGCGCAGCGCCGGCGCGGCGCGCAGCACCTGTGCCGTCACGGGCTTGGAGCCGCGCAGCACCAGGGCCTGGGCGCTGGTTTGCGCCAGCCGCGTGGCCAGGCTGTCTTCAGTGATCGGCTCGGCCATGAAGTGGAGCTGCCCGCCGGCGGCCTGGACCAGCGCCTGGGCTTCGGGCGCCCAGTGCTCGGCGGTGACGAGAACGTGAAAAACGGGAGTGGTCATGGCGTGCCTCAGTCCAGCTGCCCCTGGCAGACGTACTTGGTGTGCAGGTAGTCGTCGAGCCCATGGGTGGAGCCTTCGCGGCCGTAGCCCGATTCCTTCACGCCGCCAAAGGGCGCGGCCTCGGCGGCCAGCGCGCCTTCGTTGATGCCGACAATGCCGCTCTCAAGGGCATCGGCCACGCGCCAGATGCGGCGCGCGTTCTGGCTGTAGAAGTAGGCGGCGAGACCGAAGGGCGTGTCGTTGGCGGCGGCGATCACTTCGTCTTCGCTGTCGAACACGGTGAGCGGCGCCACGGGGCCGAAGGTTTCCTCGCAGGCGCAGGCCATGGTGGCGTCGGCGCCCGTGAGCACCGTGGGCGCGTAATAGGTGGGGCCCAGCTGCGTGAGGCGCTGGCCGCCCGTGAGCACTTTCGCGCCCCTGGCCACGGCGTCGTTGACGTGGTGCTCGATCTTCTCCACGGCGCGGTCGTTGATCATGGGGCCGATCTGCGAGGCCGGGTCGCTGGCCGGCCCCACTTTCAGCGCTGCCACGCGCGCAGCAAGCTTGCCGGCGAAGGCGTCGAACACGCCGCGCTGCACGAACACGCGGTTGGGGCACACGCAGGTCTGGCCGCCGTTGCGGAACTTGGCAGCCATGAAGCCGTCTACGGCCGCGTCGATATCCGCATCCTCGAACACGATGAAGGGCGCGTTACCGCCGAGTTCGAGCGAGAGTTTCTTGAGCGTGTCGGCACTGCGGCGCGCCAGGTGCTTGCCCACGGGCGTGGAGCCGGTGAAGGTGATCTTGCGCACGCGCGGGTCGTCGAGCCACACATCCACCACCTCGGGCGTCTTCCCGCGCGAGGCGGTGACGATGTTGAGCACACCCGGCGGCACGCCCGCCTCGTGCGCCAGCAGCACCAGCGCGAGCGAGGTGAGGGGCGTGTCCTCGGCGGGCTTGCAGACCACGGTGCAGCCGGCGGCCAGCGCCGGTGCGATCTTGCGCGCGATCATCGCGGCCGGGAAGTTCCACGGCGTGATGGCGGCCACCACGCCCACGGGCTCGCGCAGCGCGAACATGCGCCGGCCCGGCACGGGCGCGGGAATCACCTCGCCGTTCATGCGCGTGGCCTCTTCGCCGAACCACTCGATGTAGCTGGCGGCATAGGCCACCTCGCCCTTGCCTTCGGCCAGGGGCTTGCCCTGCTCCAGCGAGATCAGCGCGCCCAGGTCGTCCTGGTGGGCCAGCACGAGGTCGTTCCAGCGCTTGATGAGTGCGGCGCGCTGCTTGGCCGACAGCTTGCGCCAGGCGGGAAAGGCCGCGTGCGCGGCGTCCAGCGCGGCGCGCGCCTCGGCGGCGCCCGAGTCGGGGACGCAGGTGATGGCGGCGCCGGTGGCCGGGTCGGTGACGGGGAGCACGGCGTCCGCCGCAGGCTGCCACTGGCCGCCGATGAAGTTGGCGCTGCGGATCAGCTCGGGGCGGGTGAGGGTCAAGGGCATGGATTTCAGGGAAAGAGGCCGGCAGCGCTGATGCATCAAGCGCTGACTGCTATGTTTTCAGGAGTTGTCAACTGACGATGCCCAGGTGCCAGGGCACGAATTCGTGGTCGCCCAGGCCCAGGGCCTCGCTCTTGGTGGCCTCGCCGCTGGCATGGCGCAGGATCTGCTCGAAGATGCGCTGTCCCATTTCGGGCACGCTGCATTCGCCGTCCACGATCAGGCCGCAGTTGATGTCCATGTCTTCCTCCAGGCGCTGGTACATGGGTGTGTTGCTGGCCAGCTTGATCGTGGGTGCGGGCTTGCTGCCGAACATGGAGCCGCGCCCGGTGGTGAAGCAGATCAGGTTGGCGCCGCTGGCGATCTGGCCCGTGGAGGCCACCGGGTCGTAGCCCGGCGAGTCCATGAAGACGAAGCCGTGCTCGGTGATGGGCTCGGCGTATTCGTACACTGCGCGCAGCGGCGTGGTGCCGCCCTTCATGGCCGAGCCCAGCGATTTCTCGAAGATGTTGGCCAGGCCGCCGGCCTGGTTGCCGTGGCCCACCACGCCGTTGAACTGGGCGTTATGCCCCGCAGTGTATTTTCCCCACCAGGCCAGGCGGTCCAGCAGCTTTTGCCCGACCTCGGGGCTGATGGCGCGGCGCGTGAGCATGAATTCCACGCCGTGGATCTCGGGCGTTTCCGACAGGATGGCCGTGCCGCCATGGCGCACCAGGATGTCCATGGCCGCGCCCAGCGCCGGGTTGGCCGTGATGCCCGAGAAGCCGTCGGAGCCACCGCACTCCAGGCCGATCTTGAGGTGGCTCGCGCTCACCGGGCTGCGCTGCGCCGCGTTGGCTGTGGGCAGCATCTCCTCGATGGCCGCGATGCCCGCCGCGATGGTGGCGCGCGTGCCGCCCACGTCCTGCATCACCATCGTGCGCATCAGGTTGCCTTTGGCCAGACCCTGCGAATCCACAAGCGAATCCACCTGGTTGCGCTCGCAGCCCAGGCCCACGATGAGCACGCCCGCCAGGTTGGGGTGGCGCGCATAGCCGGCCAGTGTGCGGCGCAGCACGTCGAAATGTTCGCTGGGCGAGGACATGCCGCAGCCGCTGGTCTGTGCGAAGGCGGCCACGCCATCCACATTCGGGAAGGCCGCCAGCCGCTCGGGCGTGAAATGCGCGGCGATGTTCTTGATGACCGTGGCCGAGCAGTTCACCGACGACAGGATGCCGATGAAGTTGCGCGTGCCCACGCGGCCGTCCGCGCGTACGAAGCCCTGGAAGTTGGCACGCTCGCCCTCGGGCACATACTGGACGGGCCGCACGTCTGCGCCGAAGGCCGGGTCGCGATAGTGGTCCACCAGCTGGAGGTTGTGGCTGTGCACGTAATCGCCGGGCTCCAAGTCGCGCGTGGCGACGCCGATCACGGTGTCGTACTTCTTCACCTGCTCGCCTGCGGCGATGCGGCGCGCGGCGATCTTGTGGCCCGCGGGCACCTGGGCGCGCGTGCGCACGCCGAGTTCGGGAATCTCCTGGCCCAGCGCCAGCGACGTCTTGGCGACGTAGACGTTGTCGTGGGGGTGCAGGTGCAGCAGGGAGGCAGAGGCGGTCATGGTGGGCAGATGGCTTTGGGGTCGGTTCTCAGCCCTTGGTCAGCAGTTCCTTGAGCTTCAGGCGCTGGATCAGCAGGGTTTCCTTGTCGTACGTGGCCTTCACGTACTTCTGGTAGTCGGGGCCGTCCAGGTACATGAGGGGCGCGTCGATCCTCTCGGCGACGGCTTTGAACTCGTCGCTGTTCACGGCGAAGTGGAAGGCGTCGCGCAGCTTCTTCTCCACGTCCGGCGGCAAGCCCCTGGGCGCGCCGATGCCGTTGGGGGCGTCCACCACCACGTTGAAGCCCAGTTCCTTGAGCGTGGGCGTGTCCTTGAAGCGCGGCGTGCGTTGCTCGCCCCAGGTGGCCAGCAGGCGCAGCTTGCCGCTCTCGACATGCGGCGCCCAGCTGCTGGAGTCTGCCAGCATGTCGACCTGGCCGCCCAGGGTGTCCTGCAGCGCAGCTGCGCCGCCCTTGTAGGCGATGGCGTTGAGCTGGATGCCCGCGGCCAGCGCGAATTCTTCCATGCCGACATGCGTGGCACCGCCGATGCCGGCATGCGCATAGGTCACCCGGCCGGGCTGGGCCTTGGCATGGGCCACCATGTCCTTGAGCGTCTTGAAGGGCGAGCTCGGCAGCACGGCGATGCCGAAGGTCTGGCCCGAGGTGCGGGCGAGGTAGGTGAAGTCCTTGCGCGGGTCGGCGGCGAGTGTGCCGAGCTGCGAGAAGCGCGTGACCGAGATCGGGATCTGGCCGATGGTGTAGCCGTCGGGCTTGGCGCTGGCGATGGCCTTCGCACCCACCATGCCGGCTGCGCCGGCCCGGTTGTCCACGGCAATCGGCTGCCTGAGCACACGCGCGGCTACCTGGCAGATGGTGCGCATCGACTGGTCGGCCGTGCCGCCCGCAGGCCAGGGGCAGATGAAGGTGATGGGGCGCCCGGGGTAGTCGGCGGCGGCGGCCGGGCGGACGCCGGCGGCGGCCAGGGCCAGGGAACTCAGGGAGCCGGTTACGAACCTGCGGCGGGATGCTTGCATGGGGATAGTCTCCGTGGTCTTGGTATCGTGTGAAAACGTCGCATGGTGGCTGAAAGCATCTTTCCAATCCAATGAAATAGAAGACTGGCTTCATGAAGAGTTGGTTATGCTTCCGGCATGACTGACATCGACCGGGTCCTGCGCTCCAACCTCAAGCTGCGCCACCTGCAACTGCTGGTGGCGCTCGATGAATTCCGCCATCTGGGCCGTGCGGCCGAGTTCCTGTCCGTCACCCAGCCGGCCGTGTCCAAGATGCTGGTGGAGATCGAGCGCATGTTCGGGCTGGACCTGTTCCATCGCTCCACCCGCGGCACGGAACCGACGGCCTACGGCGCCACGGTGGTCCGGTTCGCCCGCTCCGTGCTGGCCGACTACCGGCGCACGCGCGACGAGATCGACGCGGTGGCCAGTGGCGGCATGGGGCGCGTCAGCGTGGGCGCGATGGTCGTGGCCACCCCCGGCCTGCTGATGCCGGCCATCGACGAGCTCAAGCGGCGCAGCGCGCTGACCACCGTCATGGTGGAGGAGGGGGATCTCACGCGGCTTTTGCCCCGGCTGCGCGTGGGCGAGATCGATCTGATCGTCGGCCGCCTGGAGCCCGGCTATGCCTCGCCCGACCTGGAAGCCGAAGCCCTGTACGCCGAACCCATGTGCATCGTCGTCAGCCCAGGGCACCCGCTGGCGGCCGAGCCCAGGCCCGACTGGGCCATGCTCGCGCAGCAGCCCTGGGTCGTGCCGCCGCCCTGGGCGTCGTCACGGGTCAAGCTGGGCCAGATGTTCTACAAGCACCGCCTGGTCCCGCCGGCCGACATCGTGGAGACGGCTTCGTTCCTGATGACGCTGTCGGTCGTGCGCCAGCGGCCGGCCGTGGGCTTCCTGGCGCTGAGCGTGGCCAGGCACTTCGCGCGCGAAGGATTGCTGGCCATCCTGAAGGTGAAGGTGCCGATTGAACTGCCGCCGGTCGGCATCATGACGCTGCGCGGACGACCGCCGACGCCTGCGAGCGAGCTCATGCTCGACTGCCTGCGAAGCGCGGCGGCGTCGCGCGAGGCCCAGCGCAAGACGCCGCCCGTCAGGGCGCCGGGTGGCTCCAGTGGCGCTGGCGCACGTCCTCGAAGTGCCCGGTGAGCGCCGCGACCAGCTGGCGCTGATGGTCCTGCAGGGCCTGGCCCGGGATCAGCGCGTGGTGCGCGGTGAACGGGCAGGTGGCCTCGGTCGCGATCCCTGACAACTGCTCCAGCACCGCCAGGCCAAAGAACGGCACGGACACCGGGCAATAGCCGCCCTCGTGCGTCATCACCAGGCGGCCCTGCGCGTGGCGCCGGGCCATGTCCTGCATGGCCGCCGTCATCCAGCGGAACGCATGGCCGTCCAGCATCATGCGCCCCAGCGGGTCGAGCCGGCCCGCATCGTAGCCGCAGGCGACGATGATGAGTTCGGGCCGGTAGGCCTCCAGCGCGGGCAGGACGATCTGCTCGAACGCGTGCCGGTAGGCACCGAAGCCGCAGCCGGGCGGCAGCGGAACGTTCAGGTTGTAGCCCAGGCCATCGCCCGTGCCGAGTTCGTCCGCTTCTCCCTTGACCAGCGGAAATCCCGCCTGCTGGTGGACCGAGATCGTGAGCACGTCGCGGCGCGCCTCGAAGCATTTCTGCGTGCCGTTGCCGAAGTGCACATCCCAGTCGACGATGGCGACGCGCTGCACGCCGTACTGGCGGATCGCATGCTCTGCCGCCAGCGCCGCGTTGGCGAAGATGCAAAAGCCCATGCCCTGCTCCGGCTCGGCGTGGTGGCCGGGCGGGCGCGTGAGCGCATAGGCCGTGTCGACGCGCTGCTGCATCACGGCATCGACCGCGCTCAGCGCGCAACCCGCGGAGCGGCGCGCCGCGCTCCACCCGTTGGAGGAGATCGGCGCGCCCATGCCGGTGTCGCCGCCGCCGCCCTCCGCGAGCTGGCGCACGCGCGCGACGTAGTCGGGCGAATGCAGGCGCGTGAGTTCGGCCGGTTCGGCATCGCGCGCGGCGATCGCGGTCATCTGCCCGAGCAGGCCGGACACATCGAGCAGGTTGAGCAGGCGCCGCTTCGGGTCGGCGTTCTCGATGTGGCGGTTGTAGGGCTCGATGAAGCCGCCGGGTTTGAGCATCAGGGCGTAGTTGCCCGGGTCGTGCCAGAAGCACAGTTCGTCGGTGACGAAGCCAGTGGTGGTCATGAGGGATGGCGTTGGGTGGAGGAAGGGCGCACGAAGATCTGGCGTGCGAGCCGCTCGATCAGCGGCCAGGCGAGCAGCAGCACCGCGCCGGCGGCCATGCAGGCCGACATGGGCCGCGTGAGGAAGACCAGCAGCGAACCTTCGCTGACGCTCAGGGCCTGGCGCAGCGAGGCTTCCAGCGTGTCGCCCATCACCATGCCGAGGATCAGCGGAATGGTCGGGATGTTCAGCCGCGCGCACAGCCAGCCGAAGGCGCCGAAGCCCGTGGCAACCCAGACATAGTAGGTCGAGTTGGCCGCGGCAAAGGCGCCCACGAAGCTCAGCGCCAGGATGCCGACGCCCAGGATCCGTGCGTCGACATAGGCCAGCCGCGCCAGCGGCCGGATGGTCAGCACCAGCAGCGCGAGGATGACGATGTTCAGCACCAGCAGCCCGGCGAACACGCCGTTGACGATCTCGGGGCGCTCGATGAACAGCGTGGGGCCGGGGACGATGCCGTGGACGACGAACACGCCCATGATGATCGCGGTGATGGCATCGCCCGGAATGCCGAGCGTGAGCACCGTGATCATCGCGCCGCCCGAATTGGAGTTGTTGGCCGATTCGGCGGCGACGATGCCCTCCGGGTTGCCGCTGCCGAACGGCGTCGGATCGGTGGCCCCGCGCTTGGCCCAGAAGTAGGCGAGCGAGGTGGACAGGACCGAGCCCACGGCCGGCAGAACGCCGATGGCGGCGCCGAGCAGCAGGCCCTTGCCCATGGTCTTCGGATAGCGCAGGGGTTCGAGGAACGCGCGCCAGGAAAGCCCGGCGCTCGACAGCAGCGTCGCATCGAACGTGGGGCGGGGCGAGGAAATCATGACCAGCGCCTGCGCCATGCCGAACAGGCCGACCGCCACAGGCACCAGCGGCAGGCCGTTGAGCAGCTCGCCGGTGCCCAGCGTGTAGCGCAGCTCGTTGGAGTTCGGATCGATACCCACGGTGGCGATGAAGAAGCCCAGCCCCGTCATCATCAGCGCCGGAAAGAACTGGCGGCGATAGGCCTTGGCCACGCACAGGGCCGCCAGCACGATGGCCATCACGCTTTCGGCGGCGCCGAAGCGGCCCGCGACGACGGACAGCGGGCGCGCCGCCAGCCCCAGCAGCAGGGCGCTCACGATGCCGCCCACGAAGGCCGACATGAAGGCCAGGGACAGGGCGCGCTGGGCCTCGCCGCGCCGCGCCATGGGATAGCCGTCGAGCATGGTCATGATCGACGAGGCCTCGCCCGGCGTGCGGATCAGGATCGAGGTCACGGCGCCGCCATAGAAGGCGCCGCAATAAACGCCCAGCAGCAGGCAGATGCCCACCAGCGGCGGCATGCCGTAGGTGAAGGGCAGCAGCACCGCGATGGTGACGCCCGGCCCCACGCCCGGCAGGACGCCCACGATGATGCCCAGCGCCGCGCCGACCAGGATCGCGAGCGCGACGGGCAGCGAGGCCAGCGCCATCAGGCCGGAGGACAAGTCGCTCAGGAACTCCATGGCAGGTCCCTCACAGCCAGCCGCCAAACGCGATGTTCAGCCCCTTGGCGAACACCAGCCACAGCACCACGGCCAGCGGCACCGCGAGCAGCACCGAGGCGCGCCAGGGCAGCCGCACGGCCCGTGCCGTGACCAGCGAGAACAGCAGCGTGCTGGTCAGGAAGCCCAGCACCGGCGTGGCCAGCGAGTAGGCGACGAACAGTGCCACGGCCACGGCCATCAGGACCGGGCGCGAGGCGCTGGCGTCCATTTCGTCGGAATCGGCATCGCGCTCGGCGTCCTGGCGCGCCAGCAGTTCGGTCAGCGCGCCGGCGATCACCAGCACCAGCGCGAACCGCGGAAACGCGCCCGGGGATTCGTACCAGGGCGCGTTCTGCGGCCAGGGCGTGATCAGCCAGGGCGTGGCCACCAGCGCGGCGGCGGCCAGCAGCGCCAGCAGGAACAGCAGGGTGCGCCGCGGGTCGAGGCCGCGCGGCGGGAGGGCGGAGGCGGGCGGGCGGGTCACTTCTTTGTCATCCCGAGCTCGGTCATCAGTTCACCCATCCACTGGGTGTCGGACTGGATGCGCTGGGCCATCTGCTCGGGCGTCATGTACAGCGCAGGGACGCCGAGCTTGCCGAGCAGGTCGACCATCTCCTTGTCGCCCATGGCTTCGCGCACCGTCTCGCTGAGCTTGTGCGTGATGTCGCGGGGCGTGTTGGCGGGCGCGATCAGGCCGATCCACGGAAACCGCTCGCCGTAGCCCGCTTCCTTGAGGGTGGCGGTGTCGGGATAGTGCTTGCTGCGTGTGGGCATCCAGGTCGAGAGGACCTTGATCTGCTTGGCGCGCGCGAACGGCGCGGCCATTTCGGCGCCCGTGGTGGCGAGGTCGGCGTCGCCGGCGGTCAGCTCCTTGGCGCTTGGATTCGGGAAGGCCACGATCTTGTAGGGCCAGCCGTCCTGGCGCGCGATTTTGGCGGCGATCAGCGCCGGGCTGGAGGCCGCCGCGTAGGAGCCGATGATGATCGGCTTGCCCTGCGCCTTGGCCCAGACGGCAAACTCCTTCAGGTTGCTGGCCGGGATGTCGCCGCGCGCGGCCAGCACGAAGTCGTTGACGAACACACCCGCCAGCGGCGCGTAGTCGGCCTGCTTGTAGGGCGTGTTGCCCGCCAGAACCTGCGTGACGCCCGGGCCGGCGGTCCAGGAGCCGATGGTGTAGCCATCGGGCTTGGCCTTGGTGAGCTCGGCCGTGCCGACCACGCCGCCGCCGCCGGGCTTGTTGATGACCTGCACCGGAACGCCCAGCCGTTTGCTCATGCCCTGCGCCAACACGCGGAAGACGGCATCGGCATCGTTGCCGGGCGGAAACGTGTAGATGATCTCGATGGCCTTGGCGGGCCACTTTTCCTGTGCGGCGGCGGTCAGGGGCAGTGACACGAGAGCGGTGGCGATGACGGCGGCAGTGGCGATCCAGCGTGGCATGGCAGGTTCCTGGTGGGTGCGTTGAAGCGGAGGGGTCAGAGGTTTTCGGCAACGGCAAATGCACGGTGGAGGATGTGCATCGCCTCATCGACGTGGTCGTACGTGAAGACCAGCGGCGGCGACAGAATCAGCCGGTTGCCCTGGACGCGGATGATCGCACCTTCCTGGCGGGCGGCGGCCATCAGGGCTTGCGCATAGGGGCTGTAGGCCATCAGCATCTCGCGGCTCTCGCGGCTCACGACCAGTTCGACCGCGGCCATCAATCCCTTGCCGCGCACATCGCCCACATGCGGGTAGCGCATCAGCTCGTGCAGGCGTTCCAGCAGGTAGTGGCCGGTGTCGAGCGAGCGCTCCGGCAGATTCTCGCGCTCCACGATGGCCAGGTTGGCATTGGCGGCTGCGCAGGCCAGCGCGTGGCCCGAGTAGGTGTAGCCGTGCATCAGGGCCGCCGGGACGCCGGGCCTCTCCCAGGCGCTAGCCACCCGTTCGTTGATCAAGGTGGCGCCCAGCGGCACATAGCCCGAGTTGATGCCCTTGGCCATGGCCATGATGTCGGGCGCCACGCCCCAGGCGCGGGCGCCGCACATGGCGCCGATGCGGCCGAAGCCGGTCACGATCTCGTCGCTGATCAGCAGGATGCCGTACTTGTCGAGGACGGCGCGCACCTGCGGCCAGTAGCTTTCGTGCGGCACGATCACGCCGCCCGCTCCCTGCACCGGCTCGGCCACGAAGGCGGCGATGGTGTTCGGCCCCTGGTACAGGATCGCGCTTTCGAGTTCCGCGGCGCACAGGCTGGCCAGCCTGGCGGGGTCGGATTCGTTCCAGAGGTTGCGGTAGAGGTAGGGGCTTTCGATCTGGAAGCAGCCGGGCATCAGCGGTTCGTACGCGGTGCGGAACGCCGGGCTGCCGTTGAGCGAGGCGCCGCCGAAATGCACGCCGTGGTAGCCCCCCTTGAGCGACAGGAACTTCACGCGTTCGGCCTGGCCTTCCAGCTTCCAGTACTGGCGTGCCAGCTTCAGCGAAGTCTCCACGGCGTCGGAGCCGCCAGAGGAAAACAGCACCTTGCTCATCTTCTCGGGCGCGAACATGGCCGTGAGCCGCGCCGACAGCTCGATGGCCGGCGGGTTGGACGTGTTGTGGAAGGTCGAGTAGTAGGCCAGCTTGCCCAATTGCGCCGTGATGGCGTCGATCACCTCGCGGCGGTTGTGCCCGACGTTGACGTTCCACAGCGAGGCGACGGTATCCAGATAGCGCTTGCCGTCGATGTCGAAGACATGCACGCCTTCGCCGCGTTCCATGATCAGGGGCGGGTGCTGCTGTGCGACCTTGGGGTCGACCATGGGGTGGTACATGTGCTGCGCATTGGCGCTGCGCACGTCGATGGTGGGGGTGTTCAAGGGGGTACTCCTGGTTAAGCGGTGGCGATGGTGCGTGTGGTGAGGTAGGGCTCGATGCCCTGCAGGCCGTTTTCGCGGCCGATGCCGCTGTCCAGCACGCCGCCGAACGGGGTTTCGGGCTGCATCAGCGCGACGGTGTTGAGGGCGACGGCGCCGGCACGGACTTCTTCGCCGATGCGGCGCGCGCTGTGCAGGTCCTGCGTGAAGCCGAAGGCGGCCAGCCCGACGGGCAGGCTGTTGGCCAGGCCGATGGCCTCGTCCAGGGTGTCGAACGGCGCCACCGGCACCAGCGGGCCGAAGGGCTCTTCCTGCATGATGCGCGCGTGCGCCGGCACCTCGGCCAGCACGGTGGGCGCATAGAAGAAGCCCAGGCCCGGCCCCGGCTCGCCGCCGCAGACCAGGCGCGCGCCCTGCGCGCGGGCGTCGTCCACCAGGGCCCGCACGGCGCGCACGCGGCGCTCGCTGGCCAGCGGCCCCATGGTGGTGGCCGCGTCGCGCCCGTCGCCCATGCGGGTGGCGCGCGCGACGCTGGCGAACGCTGCGACGAAGGCCTCGTAGCGGCTGCGGTGCACGAAGAAGCGCGACGGGTTGGCGCAGATCTGCCCGGCGTTGCGCAGCTTGATCTGGACCAGCGTCTGGACGGCGGCCAGCGGGTCGGCATCGGCGCAGACGATCACGGGCGCATGGCCGCCGAGCTCGAGCGTCACCGGCTTGAGGTGCTGGCCCGCCAGTGCGGCGATCTGCCGCCCCACGGCCTGCGAGCCCGTGAACGAAACCTTGCGGATCGTGGGCGATGCGATCAGTGCGGACGAGACCTCGGCGGGCACGCCCAGCAGCAACTGCACCGCGTTGGCGGGCACGCCCGCCTCCACCAGGCAGCGCACCAGCCCGGACACCGCCAGCGGCGTTTCCTCGGCCGGCTTGAGCACCACCGAGCAGCCGGCGGCCAGCGCCGCCCCGAGCTTGCTGGCCGACAGCATGACCGGGAAGTTCCACGGCGTGAAGGCCGCCACCGGTCCGATCGGCTGGCGCAGCGTGTGGAACCGCGTCGTCGGCCAGCGCGACGGAATGGTGTGCCCGTAGCAGCGGCGCCCTTCTTCGGCAAACCACTCCAGCATCTGGGCGGCCTGTTCGATTTCACGGCCCGATTCGGCCAGCGGCTTGCCTTGTTCCAGCGTGAGCTGCAGGCCCAGCAGGGGCGCGCGTTCGCGCAGCAGCGCGGCCGCCTTGCGCAGGCAGGCCGAGCGGTCCAGGGCCGTCAGCGCGCTCCAGCGCGAGAAACCGTCCTGGGCGGCTGACAGCGCCTCGTCGATATCCTGCGGGTGCGCGGCCGCATAGGTGGCCAGCACTTCGCCGTTGGCCGGGTTGGTAACATGCAGCGAAGCCGCACCGCGGCCCTCTCGCCAGCGGCCAGCGATGTACTGCTGGGGGGTGGAATAGCTAGACATGAATCCGAGTGTATGAATCCGACCCCTAATGGAAAAAATCCACTATCCCGGGGACTTACCCCTAGGCGCGGCGAGGCCGCGGAGGCGCGGCGTCCGCGCCTGACCACCTGGGCGCACAGGCCGGTCGAGATCTCGATGCCGCCCAATCTGGCGCATCCTTCATCGATCTTTGACTTGCTGAACTTCCGCGTGTCGGAGTTCTATGGCGTGAGCGGCTCGCTGGTGACGCGCCTGTGCGAAGGCGAGTTCGGCGTGACCCGCGAGGAGTGGGGCTTCATCGCGATGCTGGCGGCCCTCGGCCCGCTGTCTCCGTCCGACCTCGCGGCCTGGACCTCGGTCGACCGCTCGCAGGGCTCGCGCACGCTGCGGGGCCTGCTGGACAAGAAGCTCATCTTCCGCCGCCGCGTGGCGGGCGACGGGCGAAGGGTGAAGGTGGTGCTGTCGGCGGCGGGCCGCGAGTTGTACCGGCATGGGTTCCCGCAGGTCGTGAAGATCCACCGGGCCATGCTCTCGACCCTGAACGAAGAGGAGATCGCCACCCTGGCGCGCTGCCTGCGCAAGATGCAGGAGGCTGCGACCGTGGTCTACGGCTCGGACCTGGTGGGGGCGCAGGCCGACCGGCGGCATGGCGGCAGCCGCAGCACCTGGGTGGAGGGCCGGTTTGACGCCCGGGACGATCCGGGCGCTTGAACCGGCGAAGGCGTGGTCAGCCGTTTGCCAAGGCGTGCTTGACGGCGGCCGACACCTGGCCCATGTCGGCCTTGCCGGCTAGGCGCGCCTTGACGGCGCCCATCACCTTGCCCATGTCGCCCGGGCCCTTGGCGCCGAGCTCGGCCACGATGGCCTGGACTTCGGCCGCCACTTCTTCGGCCGACAGCCGCGCCGGCAGGTAGGCCTGCAGGACGACGATCTCGGCGGCTTCCTTGTCGGCCAGGTCCTGCCGGGCCGCTTTCTCAAACGCCTCGACGCTGTCCTTGCGCTGCTTGATGAGCTTGTCCACGATGGCGATGACCATGGCGTCGTCCAGCGTCACACGCTCGTCGACTTCCTTCTGCTTCATCGCGGCCGTCAGCAGGCGGATGGTGCCCAGGCGCTCCGCGTCCTTGGCGCGCATGGCGGCTTTCATATCGTCGGTGATCTGGTCTTTGAGGGACATGGCGTTCTCCGCTGAAAAGGCATGGAAAAAAAGAAAACCCGCGCCTGGCGTCCCGAGCGCGGGTTCTTGAGGGCCGAGGCCGTCGCGATCAGTACAGCTTCTTGGGCAGCTGCATGCTGCGCACGCGCTTGTAGTGGCGCTTGACGGCGGCGGCCTTCTTGCGCTTGCGCTCGGCGGTGGGCTTCTCGTAGAACTCGCGGGCGCGCAGTTCGGTCAGCAGGCCCAGCTTCTCGATGGTGCGCTTGAAGCGGCGCAGTGCCACGTCAAAGGGCTCGTTCTCTTTTACACGGATGGTGGTCATTACGTAATGATTTCAATAATGTGCCAGGGGAAGATCGGGCCCCGGGCGGGGTTCCCCAACAAAATGTTGATCAGGCCGTTGGGGTTTGCCAGCAAAGCCCTAGATTATAGCCCTTTGGCGGTCCTGGGCAAGTACGGGTCCGGTCGATGCGGGAGGCTGTGGCGGCTCAGGACGGCGCGAGCCGGGCCGCCAGCGCCTGCGCGCAGGCGTAGCCGCTGGCCCAGGCCCACTGGAAGTTGTAGCCGCCAAGCCAGCCGGTCACATCGACCACCTCGCCGATGAAGTACAGGCCGGGCTGTTTGGACTCCATCGTCTGGGATGACAGGTCGCGCGTGTCCACACCGCCGGCCGTGACCTCGGCCTTCTTGTAGCCCTCGGTGCCGGTGGGCGTGAGCTTCCAGCGCGCGAGCCGTTCGGCCAGCCCGCCCAGCGCCTTGTCGCTGGCCTCGTTGACGGGGCGCTGCCAGGCGGCGTCCTGCTGCACCCAGGCGTCGGCCAGGCGGCCGGGCACGAGGGCTGCGAGTTCGTTGGCGATCAGCTTGCGTGAGCTGGCCTTGGCGCGCGCCAGGGTGGCCGGCAGGTCGGCGTCGGGTGCGAGGTTCAGGCGGATCGGCTGGCCGTCGCGCCAGTAGCTCGAGATCTGCAGCACGGCCGGGCCGCTCAGTCCGCGGTGGGTGAACAGCAGGTCTTCGTGGAAGGCGCCGCGTGCCTTCTTGGCGCCGGTTTCGATCTGCACCGGCAGCGCCAGGCCGGCCAACTGGGCGTAGGGCGCCCAGGCGGCGCCGTCGAAGGTGAGCGGCACCAGCGCCGGGCGCGGCTCGACCAGCCGCAGGCCGAACTGGCAGGCGATGCGGTAGCCGAAATCGGTGGCGCCGATCTTGGGAATCGACAGGCCGCCGGTGGCGATGACCACGCTGGAGGCCGTGACGACGCCCTCGCTGCTATCGATTTCATAGCTACCAATGACCGCCCCACCTGGACCCTGGGCCGAAAAGCGTATGTTTTTGACGCTACAGGGCTGCCAGCGGACCACGCCGCCGGCCTCGCACTCGCGCAGCAGCATCTGGATCAGGTCGTCGGCCGAACGGTCGGCGAACAGCTGGCCCTTGTGCTTCTCGTGAAAGGGGATGCCGTGGCGCTGCACCAGCGCGATGAAGTCCTGCGGTGTGTAGCGGCTGAGTGCGCTGCGGCAGAAGTGCGGGTTCTCGCCCAGGAAATGCTTGTGCGGCGCGGCGGGGTCGAGGTCGCGGTTGGTGAAGTTGGCGCGCCCGCCGCCGGAGATGCGGATCTTCTCGGCCACTTTCTCGCTGTGGTCGATCAGCAGCACCTTGAGCCCGAGCTGGCCGGCCACGCCGGCGCAGAACAGGCCGGCCGCGCCCGCGCCCACGATGGCGACGTCGACTTGCATCAGGCGCTCACCCCTGGAGCCGTCAGAGGGCTGTGCAGCGCGGGGCCGGGCCGGCGGGCCGCAGCAGGACGGGTGGTGGGCTGGAGGGGCGCGAAGGCCGCGCCCGTGCGCTTGCGCGTTGTCAATGGAAGTCCTGAGAAAGGCGAGGGGGATGGGAGAAGCCCCCGATGTTAACGGGCCTGCCGGCCCCGGCCGAGGGGCTCGGCCGCACCGCCGCCGTGGTTCAGGCGGCCGGCCGCGCGTCCATGGCGGACTGGATGGCGCGGTGGTCGAGCACGACCTCATCGATGATGCGGCGGAACAGCTGCGCCACCAGGGCCGGATTGAGGCCATGCCTGCCGGCCAGCGCTTCGTAGCGCAGCGCCTGCTGGCGCTCCCGCTCGGCGTCCACGGCGTTCAGCTGGTGCAAGGCCTTGAGCCGCCCGACCTCGCGGGTCACGGCGAAGCGCCGGGCGAGCAGCGTCACGATCTGCTCGTCGAGCGCGTCGATTTCTTCCCGGTGGGATTGCAGCGGCGAAGCCTCCATGGCGCTCACTCGGGCTGGATGCCGGCTTCGCGGATCTGCTGGCCCCAGGCGTCGTACTGCTCCTTGACGAAGCGCTGGAACGGCTCGCCGTTGAGCAGGTCGGGCTCCATGCCCATGTTGCGCAGGCGCTCGATGACCTCGGGCGCGGCCATGGCGGTGCTGATCTGCGTGTTCCACCACTGCACCACCTCCGGCGGCAGCTTGGCGGGGCCCGCCATGCCGATCCAGCCGGTCAGGTTGAGTTCGCCAAGACCCAGTTCGCGGGCGGTGGGAACGTCGCTCAGGATGGTCGAGCGCTTGTTCGAGACGACGGCGACGGCTGTCAGGTTCTTGGCGCGCACCTGCGACAGCACGGCGCCCAGGTCGGCCGCGACGAAGCTGACCTGCCCGCCGATCAGGTCCGTCAAGGCGGGCGGCTGTCCCTTGTAGGGCACGCCCAGCACCTGGATCTTCGCGGCGCGGCTGAAGGCCGCCGCCACCACCTGGCCAGTGCCCGAGCCGTAGCCGTAGGAGACGGCCGTGGGGTTGGCCTTGGCGGCGGCGATCAGCTGGCCGGCCGTCTGCAGGCCCTGGGCCGCGCCCGTGACGACCACGACGTCGAAGCGCACCACCCGGCCCACATGCGTGAAGCCGTTGACCGCGTCGAAGCGCTGCGCCGCCTTGGACAGGTAGGGGCCCGAGGAATGCGTGGCGCTCGACGCCGGCATCATGGTGTAGCCGTCGGGCGGCGCCTTGGCCACCGTCTCGACCCCGAGCACCCCGAGCGCGCCGGGTTTGTTGTCGATGATGATGGTGGCGCCGGTGCGGGTGCGGATGTTGTCCAGCACCACGCGCGATACGTTGTCGATGGTGCTGCCCGCGGGGAAGCCGATCACGAAGCGGATGGTCTTGCCGGGAGCGGGATAGGCCTGCGCCGAGGCGCCGGCCGCGGCGAGCAGGGCGGCGGCGGCCAGGGCGGTCTTGAGTGGATGTCTGATGTTCATGGACTGTGTCTCTCTGTGGGGGGTGATGGCCGCGCGCGGTGGCGGCGGTCGGTGGTCAGGGGCGGCGGAGGCCGCCAAGGATTTCATCGGTGTGCTCGCCCAGCGACGGCGCATGGCGCTGCACCTGGCCGGGCGTGCGGCTGAAGCGGACCGGAAGGCCGGCCTGCACGATGCGGCCTTCGGTCGGGTGCTCGGACTCGTGCCAGAACTGCGTGGCCGCCAGGTGCGGATCGCGCAGCAGGTCGTCGAACGAGTTGACGGGGGCGAACGGAATGTCGGCATCGGCCAGCGCCTCGGACCAGGCCGCGGTGGTGCGCCCGGCCAGCGACTCTTCCACGAAGCGGTAGAGCTCCGGGAAATGCCGGCTGCGGCTGTTGAGCGTCTGGTAGCGGGGGTCCTGCGCCATCTCCGGATGGCCCACCAGCGCGAAGAAGCGCTGCCACTGCGCGTCGGTGTAGGGCACCACGCTCATGTAGCTGTCCTGGGTGCGGAATGGCCGCCGGTAGTCGTTGAGCAGGCGCGCGTAGCCCGCGTTGCCTTCGGGCGGCACGTAGGTCAGCCCGGCCAGGTGCTCGAGCGCCATGAAGGCCACCATGCATTCGAACATCGGCACCTCGATGGCCTGGCCGACACCGCTGCGCTCGCGCGCATAGAGCGCGCTGGCCACCGCCTGGGCCACGTAGAGCCCGACCACCTTGTCGGCCACCACCGACTTCACGTACTCCGGCGCACCCGCACCCGCGCCCGCGCCGCCCTGCAGCCAGGCCAGGCCCGACACGGCCTGGATGGTGTCGTCGATCGCCGGCCGGCCCGCGTAGGGGCCGCTCTCGGAGTAGCCATAGCAGGCGCAGTAGATCAGCCTCGGAAAGCGCTGCTCCAGCGAGGCGTAGTCCAGCCCGAGCCGGCGCATGGCCGGCGCGCGCATGTTGGAGACGAGGACGTCGGTGTCCTCCAGCAGCGCCAGCAGCTGCTGGCGGCCCTCGGCGGTCTTCGCGTCGATGACGGCGCTGCGCTTGTTGCGGTTGAAGTTGAGATGCGCGTGGCTCATCTTCGCGTGGCGCTGCGGCGTGACGTGGCGGAACACGTCCCCGGCGGCGGATTCCACCTTGATCACGTCGGCGCCCATGTCGCCCAACATCTGCGTGGCCATCGGCCCCATGCCGACGCCGGTCAGGTCAAGGATCCGCACTTTGTCCAGTGCACCGGCCATCGCTCAGGCCCTCCCCATGAGCCGGCGCGCCAGGCGAAGATGGGGCTGGTCGATCATCTTGCCGTCCAGGTTGAAGGTGCCCGCATCCGGATTGCGCTCGAAGGCCTCGAGCACCCTGGCGGCCCAGGCCAGCTGGCTTTCATCGGGCGTGAAGGCCGCGTTGATGGCCTCGACATGCCGGGGGTGGATCGCGAGCTTGCCGGCGAAGCCGTCGCGGCAGGCCTCCTGCGCCTCGTCGGCCAGCACCGTGGGCTCGTCCAGCTCGACGCAGACGGTGTCGATGGCCCGCACGCCCGCTGCCGCGGCGGCGTAGAGGCACAGCGAGCGCGCGAGCCGGTAGGGCTCGGTGTAGCGGCCCTGGTGCCGGTTGCCCAGCGAGCCGACGTCGGCGGCCAGGTCTTCCGCGCCCCAGGAGAGGCCCCACAGGCGAGGCGTCACATGGGCGTAGCTGCCGAGCCCGAAGATCGATTGCGCGGTTTCCGTGACGATGGCCAGGATGCGCGTGCTGTCCTGGGGCAGGCCGGCCTGCGCCTCGAAGGCATCGAGGTAGTGCGCGGCCTGGAGCAGGGCCTCGCGCCCCTGGCATTTGGGCAGGACGATGCCGTAGGGCCGCGCCGGCATCACCGCGGCGAGGTCCTGCAGCAGGTGGCCGCTGTCCAGCGCGTTCACGCGCACCCAGGCCTGCTGGGTGGCGGGCACCTGCGCCAGCATCTGGCGCACGAGGGGGCGCGCGGCCGGCTTGCGGGCCGGGGCGACAGAGTCTTCAAGATCGAGGATCAGGGCGTCGGCGGCGGTGGTGATCGCGCGCTCGAACTTGCGCTGCGAGTCGCCGGGCACGAACAGGAAGGTACGGGTCATGCGGGGCGCTCCCTCAGGCCGGGCGCTTGTGCATCAGCGCGGAGCGCTTGCAGCGGGCCACCACCTCGTCGCGCTGGTTCAGGGCGAAATGCTCGAACTCCACGATGCCGGCGCGCGGGCGCGACTGGCTCTCGCGCACCGAGAGCACGCGGGTCTGCACGTGGATGGTGTCGCCGGCGAAGACGGGCTTGGGAAACGCCACATCGGTCATGCCCAGGTTGGCGACGGTGGTTCCGAGCGTGGTGTCGTTGACGGTCATGCCGATCATCAGCCCCAGGGTGAACAGGCTGTTGACCAGGGGCTTGCCGAACTCCGTCTTGGCGGCGAAATGCGCGTCCAGGTGCAGCGGCTGCACGTTCATGGTCAGCGAGCTGAACATCACGTTGTCCATCTCGGTGACCGTGCGGGTCCAGTCGTGGTTGAACTGCTGGCCAGGGGAAAACTCTTCGAAATACAGTCCCGACATCGGGCTACTCCTTGGTGGATGGGGTGGTTCTGGGGGGCTCGATGCTCTGGGCCAGGCTGCGGCTCGCGGCCGCGAGCGCCTGGCCGATCTCGTCGACACGTTCGCCCGACCGGCCCATGGGCGCGCCGACGACGAGCGAGAACGCCATGCCGTGCAGCACCAGGGGCGCCGCGACCGACAGCGTGTCGGCCTGGTGCTCGGCCAGGTTGGCGTGCCAGCCGCGCCGGTTGCCCTGCTCGATGACTTCGAGCAGCGAGGCCCGGTCGATCACGGTGGTGCCGGTGTAGGCCTCCAGCCGCAGCCGGTCGACCAGGCGGGTCCGCTCGGGCAGCGGCATCAGGCCCAGGAGCGCCCGCCCTGACGCGGAGGCATGCAGGGGCTTGGTCTGTCCGACATGGGCGGCGAAGCGCACGGTCCGGTCGGCCTCGGCCACGTCCAGGTACATGACGCGGTCGCCCGAGCGCTGGGCCAGGATCAGCGTTTCCTGCAGCTGGGCCCGCAACTGCTCCAGCACGGGCCGGATCCGGGCGGCGACCTGGTCGTGCGCGGCCACCAGCTCGGCCTCGTTGAGCCAGCGCCGGGTGAGGTAGTAGCGCCCGCTGGCCTGGTAGGCATAGCCCTCGGCTTCGAGCGTGTCCAGCAGGGCCAGGCAGCTCGATTTGGGAAACCCCAGCGCGGCCGAGATCTGCGACAGACTGGCCGGCGCCTGGGAGGCCGCGAAGAACTGGAGGATCTCCAGCACCCGTTTGGCGCTCTTGACTTCGTTCATGGACATGAACAATAGTTTATGAATATGTTTTATTTGGCATAAATAGGGAAAACCCTTGGTTGCTGCGGCCGCGCGCGCCGATCCGGGCCGGACGGCATCCGGCTCGGGGGCGTGGTGGGTCAAGGGGAAAGGGAAGGGCCTGCGCCGTCGCAGGCCCGTCGCTGGGCGTACGGGTGCTCAGGGCCTGGCCAGCGGAATCTGCAGGTTGGTGGGGCGGTTGTCTTCGGTGTCGAAGCCCCGGCCGTCCACGTTGCGCGCGCCCCAGAACAGCAGGCCATGGCTGAAGTAGACGAGGTCGTACTCCATGAAGTGGCGGCCTGCGACCAAGCCGAACGGCGCGAAGTTCTTGCCGAAGATGCTCTGCTTCGCCCCGACCTGCCAGGCGTCGTAGCCCGGGCCGGCCACCTTGTTGAGCAGGTCGGCGAAGCCCTGCAGCAGCGGGGTGACTTCGTAGGCTTCGTCGGCGACGAAATCCACCTTCTGGGCGCCGGCGGCGATCGGGTGCTCGCCGCGCCAGCCCATGTGGCCGCGCAGGTCGATGCGCGCCAGGGGGACCTTGCCGTAGGGGTCGGCGGAGTTGACGATGGACAGCTCGAAGCGGTCGCCGTCGAGGTAGCGGAAGCGGCGCTGCAGGTAGAACGGCTTGAGCGTGCCATCCGGGTTCTTGGTGGCGCTCGGGCGGATCTCGGGCGCGATGCTCACCCAGTCGCCCAGCAGGGCCTGCTTGGTTTGGTCGAGAGTCATGGTGGTGTGCCTTTCTGTGGAGGAGCCTGTCGGGGAAGAAACCGGGGTGGCGCAGCCCGCGGCCAGTGCAAGGGTGGCTGCGGCTGCCAGGAAACGTAGCGCAAGAAAGCGTTGCATGCTCGATGTCCTTTCCGGGAGGGGCGTGATTATGGATGTCAATCAACATCCATAATGGTAAGAGGATAGCGATTGACATCCAGATCGTCAACATGGGCGCGCCGGGGCTGGGTGGCGCTCCTGTCGCAGGGGCGCCGGTGGGGTATGGGTGGAGCGCGGGGGGCCGGGCTCAGCCCAGCCGGGCTTTCAGGTCGGCCGCCGCCGCCCGCAGGATTTCCCGGGACAGCTTCTCATCGCTGACGGCGCGGGCCATGGCGGTGGCGCCCACCAGGGTGGCCAGCGCCGCCAGGGCCGGCGCGCGCTTTTCTTCGGCGGGCAGCGTGGTGATGAGCTTGCCGATGAGCTCGGCATAGCGGTTGACCTGCGCGGCATAGGCCGAGCGGGCGCGCTCGCCGCTGCGCACCACGTCGCCGGCCAGCGTGGTGACGGCGCAGCTCGCGGCGATGTTGTCGCGGTGCGTGAGGCTCAGGTAGCCGTCAATCAGCCAGCCAAGGCTCGCCTTCGGGTCGGCCGCGATGCTGTCGGCCACCGCGCTGCCGTCGCGCAGGGCGCGCTCGATGGCCTCGGCCACCAGTTCGGCGCGCGAGTTGAAGTGCTTGTAGAAGCCGCCGTGGGTCAGGCCGGCCTCCTTCATCAGGTCGGCCATGCCGATGCCATCGACCCCGCGCTCGCGGAAGCGCTCGGAAGCGACCTTCACGATGCGCTCGTGACTCTCGGCTTTGGCAGTGCGCGAATGACCCATGCCGCCGATTATCGGCGCACGCCCAGTGGGGTTTGGTTCAGGCGGCCCGCTCGAGCGCGGGCAGGCCGGCCGCCTGGGCGCCCCGCACCACGTCGCCCACGACGATGACCGAGGGGCTGGCCAGCCCTTCAGCGGTGAGGGTCGCCTGCAGCCGCCCCAGCGTGGCCACCGCGTGGCGCTGGCTGGCCAGCGTGGCGTTCTGGATGATGGCCACCGGCGTCGAGGCCGGCAGGCCGCGCAGCAGCTCGCGCTCGATCTCGGTGGCGCCGGCCACGCCCATGTAGATCACCAGGGTCAGGCGCGCGTCGCGCGCCGTGGCCGCGAGCTGCGCCCAGTCGATGCCGGCCTCGCCAGGGCGCGCGTGGCCGGTGACGAACACGACGCCGTGGGCGTGGTCGCGGTGCGTGAGCGGCAGGCCCAGGCTGGTGACGGCGGCCAGCCCGGCGGTGATGCCGTTGACGACCTCCACCTCGACGCCGGCCGCGCGCAGGTGCTCGACCTCCTCGCCGCCGCGCCCGAAGATGAACGGGTCGCCGCCCTTGAGGCGCACCACGTTCTCGCCCTCGCGCGCGGCCATCACCATGAGCTTCTCGATGAAGGCCTGCGGCGTGCTCTTGCAGCCGCCGCGCTTGCCCACGTGCACGATGCGCGCGCTGGGCGCTGCGTAGGCCACGATGGCGTCGCTCACGAGGTCGTCCACCAGCAGCACGCTGGCGGCCTGGATCGCCTTCACGGCCTTGAGCGTGAGCAGTTCGGGGTCGCCAGGGCCCGCGCCGACGAGAGTGACTTTGCCTGTGTTCATAGCTGTGAGACCAAGTGCAAGATGTGTTCCACCTGCTGCGCGATCGAGGCCGGCAGCGGGCTGGCGCCGGCCAGCACGGATTGGGTGTAGGCCGCGGTGCTGGCGGCATCGATGTCCCGCGGCAGGTCGGGCACGCTGGGCAGCGTGCCTTTCACGCCCTCCTGCAGCAGCACGGGACGGCCCGCGATGAAGCCCTGCATCTGCGGCGTGCGGCGCGCATCGGCCACTACCTCGCCCTCGGTGCCGCGCAGCAGCAGGGCATTCGCGCCCATGAGCTCGAAGGTGGCGGCCATGGAGAGGGCGTACTCGGGATGGGTGTAGCTGCTCACCACCAGCGCCGTGCCCTTGCTCGGGTTCATGAGCTTGACGAGGCTGTGCGCCGGGTTGCGCAGGCCCACCACGCGGCGCACGTCGAGCAGGCGCTTGAGGCCGGGGCTCAGCAGCTCGGTCGGGGCATGGGCCACGGTGCTGTTTGCTATCTTATTGATAGCTAACAATGACCGCACGCCAAGGACCTCCAGCACATCGGAGGCAAAAACCCGGCTCGACTCGGTGGCCGTGCCGTGCACCAGCACCGGCAGGCCCTCGCGCGCCAGCAGCAGGGCCAGCAGCGGCGTCAGCACCGGCAGCTTGCGCGCACCGTTGTAGCTGGGCAGCACCACCAGCGGGCGGTCGCTGGCGGGCAGCCGGTTCAGGCGGGTGTAGGTGGCATCGAGGAAGCCCGCCATCTCCTCGGGTGTTTCGCCCTTGATGCGCATGGCCAGGCAGAAGCCGCCGACTTCGAGGTCGGTCACCGTGCCGTCCAGCACCTGGCCGAACAGGTCGGCCGCCTGCGCGCGCGTGAGCGATCGCGCGCCCTGCTTGCCGCGGCCGATTTCCTTGATGTACTGGCTGATTCCCATGGGTGCCGTCGATTGTCTGCGATGCCTGATGACTTCGGGCTATATGGCGAATGACGCGGGCTCAGGCCGGCGCGGCCTCGGTGTCGCGCACCAGGCGCCGCAGCTCCGGCACGCAGGAGCCGCACTGGGTGCCGCAGCGCAGCGCGCCCTGCAGCGCGGCGAGCCGTTCGCCCTCGCTGCCCGCGCAGCCGGCGAGCTGCGCGCGGATCGCCACGTCGGTGACGTTGAGGCAGGTGCACACCGGCTTGCCGCGCGAGACCACGGCCACCGGCGGCCTGGCGCCCGGCGCCAGCAGCAGGCGGCCATAGGCCTGCGCGGGCAGGCCGTCCTGCAGCACGGCGCGGATCCAGGCCTCGGCCGAGGTGTCGCCGGCCAGCAGGAAGCCGTCCAGCGTCACGGCGTCGCCGTGGCGCGCGAGGCGGGCCGCGCGGCGCTGGGCGCGGCGTGCGTCCGCGTAGCGCAGGGTGTCGGCCCGGTCCAGGCCGAGCCATTGCTCCAGTTGGGCGAGCACCTCGGCCGGCGGCGCCTCGAAGGCGGCCCCCCGGAACAGCAGGCCATGGCGCGCGCTGGCCTGCTGCGACAGCGGCACCTGGCTGGAGAACGGCACGCAGGCGGCGAAGGGGAACAGCGCCATCATTCGCCGCAGCCCGGTCTGCGCGGCGAGCACCTGCTCGCCCGGCAGCCAGGCCATGGCGAGCAGCGACCAGGGCAGCTCGGCCTTCAGGATCTTGACGGCCGCATGCTTGAGTTCGGGCTGTTTCGAATCGGGGCAGGCGGCCGAGGTGGTGAGCGCGTTCACGCCCGCCAGCGGCTTGCCGGTGCTGCTGACGCCGCTCAGGAACTCCTCGCCCCAGTGCATGGCGATGAAGGCCTGGCTCAGGCCGACCTCGGCGCTGGCCTGCGCCGGCAGCACGATGGAGCCGCGCTTGCTGGTCACGTGCACGAGGTCGCCGTCGCGCAGCTGGCGCCGCGCCATGTCCTGCGGGTGCAGCTGCACGGCGGGTTCCGCCACATGGCCGAACAGGCGGCCCAGCGTGCCGGTGCGGCTCATGCCGTGCCACTGGTCGCGCAGCCGCCCGGTGGTCAGCGCGAACGGGTAGCGCGACTCGCGCGGCTCCGCCACCGGCCGGTAGGCGTTGGCGACGAAGCGCGCGCGGCCGTCGGCGGTGGGGAAGCGGCCGTCCTCGTAGAGCCGGGCCCGGCCCTGGGTGTCGCCCGAGCGCATTGGCCACTGCAGCGGCCGCTCGTCGAGCGCGGCGTAGCTCATGCCGGTGATGTCGAGGTCGCGGCCGCGGGTGGACTCGCGGTGCTCATTCCAGATCGCCTCCACGCCCGCGTCGGCCAGCGGGTACGGGAACAGCGTGGGCTGGCCCGGGCGCAGCCGCTGTTCGAGCCGGTGCGCGAAATCGACGGCGATGGCCCAATCGTGCCGCGTCTGGCCCGGGCCGGGAACGGCGGGCCGCACGCGGCTGATGCGGCGCTCGCTGTTGGTCACGGTGCCGGTCTTCTCGCCCCAGGTGGTGGCGGGCAGCAGCAGGTCGGCATGGGCGCAGCTGGCCGTGGTAGCGAAGGCTTCCTGCACCACGACGAACTCGGCGCGCTCGAGCGCCCGGCGCACCATGGCCTGGTCAGGCATGGACTGCGCGGGGTTGGTGCAGGCTATCCACAGCGCCTTGATCTCGCCGTCGGCCGCGGCCTGGAACATCTCCACGGCCGGCTTGCCGGGTTTTTCGGGCACCGAGGGCAGGCCCCAGAGCGCGGCCACTTCGGCGCGGTGCTGCGGGTTGGCGAGCTCGCGATGCGCGCTGAGCAGGTTGGCCAGCCCGCCGACCTCGCGCCCGCCCATCGCATTGGGCTGGCCGGTCAGCGAGAACGGCCCGGCGCCGGGCTTGCCGATCTGGCCGGTGGCCAGGTGCAGGTTGATCAGCGCCGTGTTCTTGGCGGTGCCGCTGCTCGACTGGTTCAGGCCCTGGCAGTACAGGCTCAGGGTGGCCGCCGAGGTGGCGAACCACTGGGCCGCCGTGAACAGGTCCTGCCTGGCGATGCCGCAGGTCTGCGCCACGAGGTCGGGCGTGCAGTCGCGCACCAGGGCCTTGAGTTCGTCGAAACCCGAGGTGTGGGCCGCGATGTAGCCGGGCTGCGTCCAACCTTCCCACAGCATGATGTGCAGCAGGCCGTTGAACAGCATCACGTCGGTGCCGGGCTGTAGCGGCAGGAACAGGTCGGCGATCTCGGCGGTGCCGGTGCGGCGCGGGTCGGCCACGATGATCTTCAGCGCCGGGTTGGCGGCGCGCGCCTCCTCGATGCGGCGAAACAGGATGGGGTGGGCCCAGGCCGCGTTGCTGCCCGCGATGAACAGGCATTGCGCGTGGCTCACGTCGTCGTAGCAGGCGGGCGGCGCATCGGCGCCCAGCGTCTGCTTGTAGCCGGCGACCGCGCTGCTCATGCACAGGCGCGAGTTGGTGTCGACGTTGTTGGTGCCGACCAGGCCCTTGGCGAGTTTGTTGAAGACGTAGTAGTCCTCGGTCAGCAGCTGGCCCGAGATGTAGAAGCCGACGGCATCGGGGCCGTGGTCATGGATCAGCTGCGCAAACTTGCCGGCGGCGTGGTCGAGGGCCGCGTCCCATGAGACGGGCACCGGCGCTTCGCCGCGCCCGGCCCGCCGCATCGGCTGCAGCAGGCGCGTCTGCCGCGTCACGGCGGCGCTGGCCGTGAGGTGCAGGGTCGAGCCCTTGGTGCACAGCCGGCCGAAGTTGGCGGGGTGGTCGGGGTCGCCGCGCACGCCGGTGATCTGCGGGCCCTCGCTTTCGATAATGACGCCGCAGCCCACGCCGCAGTAAGGGCAGGTCGATCGAGTCTCCGTCATCGCGCCCATCCTCGGGGCTGCGGCGTTTCACGGATTCCGCAAAGCGGACCGCCGCAGGCGAGTCCGCAGCCCACACCGCAATAGGGACAGGTCGATCGAGTCTCCGTCATCGCGCCCACCCCGTCATGGCTCAGGCGGCGGCCGGATGGTGGGCCGGCCCGGCGGTGGGACGCGCCAGCCCGGTGCCCACCGTCTGCAGCTCGTGCGCGTCCAGGTGCACCAGGCCCGCTTCCACCTTCACGCTGAAGCGGGGCGTGCAGCCCTCGTCGGGCGCGCGGGCGCAGCCGTCGGCCAGGCCGATGGTCCAGTTGTGCAGCGGGCAGGCCACGCTGGTGCCGAACACGATGCCCTGCGACAGCGGGCCGCCCTTGTGCGGGCAGCGGTCGAGCAGCGCGAAGATCTCGTCCTGCTCGCTGCGGAACACGGCCACGTCCAGCCCGTGCGGGCGCGACACGCGGCGCGAGCCGAGCCGGGGGATGTCGTCGATGCGGCAGATGGCTTTCCAGTCGCTCATGATGGAACCTCAGGCTTTCAGGTTGGCGTACAGACCGGTGACGCGGTCCATGATGGTGAGCAGGTTCTCGCTCGACACGAACACGTCCGACAGCGCCCTGGCGTGCACCGTGCTGGCCTGCGGGCGCTGCAGCGCGAGGTCGAAGAACACCCACTGGCCGTCGGCCAGGGCGAGTTCGTCGCGGATCCTTGCGGTGGCCTCGGGCGCGCTGCGCAGGGTCTGCATGGCCGTGAGGAATTCGCTGCGCGCCTTGGCCAGCTCGGCGGCCGCGAGCTGGGGCTCGACCTGCATCGCGCCGGCCATGTAGAACTTGGCCATGCGCTGCGACAGCATGCGCTGGCGCCCGGCGATGTTGACGAGCCTGCCCAGCGGCTGGCCCGAAAGCTGCTCGTACTGCACCGTGCCCTGGTTGGCGAGCGCCAGCACCCGGGCGTCGTTCTGGATCACCTGGCTGGCGCCGTTGCGGCTGGGTTGGGCGCCGACCAGCGAGGCCTTGAGGTCCGACCATGCGAGCTCGAGCCGGCCGTAGGTGTCGCGCAGTTCGGGCGTGGGCGCGAAGCCCTTGAGCTCGGCGAGCTGGCGGTCGAACAGGGCCATCGAGCGGTCCAGCACGGCACGCGCGCTGGAGACCTCGACCTCCTGCACCACGGCCAGGTAGGCCTTGCCCATGCGCTGCGAGAGCATGCGCTGGCGCCCGGCCTTGTTGATGGCGTCGTTGACGTCGGCCACCTGTGCGGCCAGGGGCAGCGCGGCGCAGGCGCTGGCGATCAGAAGGGTTCTGCGTTTCATGGGCATGTTCAGGGTGGCTGCCTCAGGCGCCCAGCGGGGCGAACTGCCGCGTGTCCACGGCCGCCTTGTCGAACTCGAACCACGGGTCGGGCTCGCCGTCCAGGCTGAACTGCAACCGCTCCCACAGCGCCCGGCGGCCTTCGGGGTCGTCGAGGATTCTCTTTTTCACGGCGTCCAGGCCGACGCGGTTGACGTAGTGCACGGTGCGTTCCAGGTACCAGCCTTCCTCGCGGTAGAGCTGCAGGAAGGCGCCGCTGTACTCCAGCACCTCGGCCGCGGTCTTGACCTTGCAGAAGAAATGCGCGACCTCGGTCTTGATGCCACCGTTGCCCGCGACATAGATCTCCCAGCCGCTGTCCACGCCGATCACGCCCACGTCCTTGATGCCGGCCTCGGCGCAGTTGCGCGGGCAGCCGCTGACCGCGAGCTTGACCTTGTGCGGCGCGTACATGCGCCAGAGGGCGCGCTCCAGGTCCTTGCCCATCTGCGTGCTGTCCTGCGTGCCGAAGCGGCACCATTCGCTGCCCACGCAGGTCTTCACCGTGCGCAGCGCCTTGGCGTAGGCATGGCCGCTGGGCATGCCGATGTCCTTCCAGACGCCGGGCAGGTCTTCCTTTTTTACGCCCAGCAGGTCGATGCGCTGGCCGCCGGTGACCTTGACGGTGGGGATCTGGTATTTGTCCACCGCGTCGGCGATGCGGCGCAGCTCGGCCGCCGTGGTCTCGCCGCCCCACATGCGCGGGATCACCGAGTAGGTGCCGTCCTTCTGGATGTTGGCATGGCTGCGCTCGTTGATGTAGCGGCTTTGCGGGTCGTCCCGGGCCTCCTTGGGCCAGGTGCTGATCAGGTAGTAGTTGACGGCGGGGCGGCAGGTGGCGCAGCCGTTGGGCGTGCGCCACTCCATGAAGCGGAAGGTGTCGGCGATCGTGACCAGCCGGTGGGTCCGGATGGCGTCGCGCACGTCCTGGTGGCTGTGGTCGGTGCAGCCGCACACCGCCTTCTTCTTGGGCGTGGCCGAATAGTCGCCGCCCGCGGTGAACATCAGGATCTGCTCGACCAGGCCGGTGCAGGAGCCGCAGCTCGCGCTGGCCTTGGTGTGCTTGCGCACCTCGTCGAGCGTGAACAGGCCCTTGTCCTTGATGGCCTTGCAGATTGTGCCCTTGCTCACGCCGTTGCAGCCGCAGACCTCGGCGTCGTCGGGCATGGCCGCGGCCTTGCTGTGGCCTTCGTGGCCCACGTCGCCGATGTTGGATTCGCCGAACATCAGCTTGTCGCGGATGTCGGCCACGCTGCGGCCGTCGCGCAGCAGCTTGAAGTACCAGCTGCCATCCACCGTGTCGCCGTACAGGCAGGCGCCGACCAGCCGGTCGTCCTTGACCACCAGCTTCTTGTAGACACCGGCGAAGGGATCGCTCATCACGATCTCTTCGGTGCCTTCGCCGCCCATGAACTCGCCGGCGGAGAACAGGTCGATGCCCGTGACCTTGAGCTTGGTGGAGGTTTGCGAGCCGGTGTAGCGGCCGATGCCGAACTGCGCGAGATGGTTGGCCACCACCTTGCCCTGCTCGAACAGCGGCGCCACCAGGCCGTAGGCGATGCCGCGGTGGCTGGCGCATTCGCCCACCGCGTAGATGCGCGCATCGGTCACGGTCTGCAGGGTGTCGCTGACCACGATGCCGCGGTTGCAGTGCAGGCGCATCTTCTCGGCCAGCTCGGTGTTGGGCCGGATGCCGACGGCCATCACCACGAGATCCGCCTCGGCTTCGGTGCCGTCCTTGAACTTCACCGACTTCACGCGGCCGCCCTTGCCGTCGTCCTGGTCGCCCACCAGCTCCTGCGTCTGCGCGCCGAGCAGGAACCGCAGGCCGCGCTCCTCGAGCGACTTCTGCAGCAGCCGGGCCGCCACGCCGTCGAGCTGGCGTTCCATGAGCCAGGGCATCACGTGCACCACGCTCACTTCCATGCCGCGCTTCATCAGGCCGTTGGCGGCCTCCAGCCCGAGCAGGCCGCCGCCGATGACCACGGCCTTCCTGTACCTGGCCGCGGCCTCGATCATGGCCTGGGTGTCGGCGATGTCGCGGTAGGCCAGCACGCCTTGCAGGTCGCGGCCGGGCACCGGCAGCATGAAGGGGTTGGAGCCGGTGGCCAGCAGCAGCCGGTCGTAGGGCGCTTCGGTGACGCCGCCCTGGGCATCGACGGCCTGCACGGTGCGGTGCACGCGGTCGATCTGCATCACCTTCTTGCCGGCGTGCAGGGTGATGCCGTTGTCGCGGTACCAGTCCCAGCCGTTGAGCACGATCTCCTCCAGCGTCTGCTCGCCCGCGAGCACGGGCGACAGCAGGATGCGGTTGTAGTTGGGGTGGGGCTCGGCGCCGAACACGGTGATGTCGTACAGGTCGGGCGCGACCTTGAGCAGCTCTTCGAGCGTGCGCACGCCGGCCATGCCGTTGCCGACCATCACGAGTTTCTGTTTCTTCACGCGCATGTCCATGGTGTTCTCCGGCAGTCAGGCGGCAGCCTTCTCCACATGCGCCTGGCGCGTGTAGAGGAAGTCGATCACGGCCTTGCGGCAGTGCAGGTAGCGGGTGTCCTCGGCCAGCGCGACGCGGCTGCGCGGGCGCGGCAGGTCCACCGCCAGGATCTCGCCGATGGTGGCGGCCGGGCCGTTGGTCAGCATCACGATGCGGTCGCTCAGCAGCACGGCCTCGTCCACGTCGTGCGTGACCATCACCACCGTGCTGCGGGTCTTGGCCACGATGGCCAGCAGCTCGTCCTGCAGCTTGGCGCGCGTGAGCGCGTCGAGCGCGCCGAAGGGCTCGTCCATCAGCAAGACCTGGGGCTCCATCGACAGCGCGCGCGCGATGCCCACGCGCTGCTTCATGCCGCCGGAGATTTCGCCGGGCCGCTTCTGCGCGGCGGCGCTCAGGCCCACCAGCGCCAGTGCGGCGTCGGTGCGGGCCCGCAGCTGTGCCTTGTTCTCGGCCGGCACGCCGGTCACACGGCTGGAGGCGCCGAACACGCGCTCCACCGCCAGGTAGACGTTCTCGAAGCAGGTGAGCCAGGGCAGCAGCGAATGGTTCTGGAACACCACCGCGCGCTCCGGCCCCGGGCCCTTGATCTCGCGGTTGGCGCAGATCAGCGTGCCCTGCGTGGGAGCGGCCAGGCCCGCGATCAAATTGAGCAGCGTGGACTTGCCGCAGCCCGAGTGGCCGATCAGGGCGACGAACTCGCCCTGGGCCACCGTGAGGCTGATGCCGCGCAGCGCGGGGAAAGAACCCTTGGGCGTTTTGAAGGTCTGCTCGACGCCCTGGATCTCGATGTACTTGGCGGTGTTCATGACTTGACCTCCTCGAAGGTGAAGGCGGTGGCGAGCTTGATGAGCGCGAACTCCAGCACGAGACCGACGATGCCGATCACGAAGATGGCGATGATGATGTTCTTGACGTTGAGGTTGTTCCACTCGTCCCAGACCCAGAAGCCGATGCCCACGCCGCCCGTGAGCATCTCGGCGGCCACGATCACCAGCCAGGCCGTGCCCACCGCCAGGCGCACGCCGGTCAGCATGTAGGGCAGCACGGCGGGAAACAGGATCCTGGTGATGATCTTCCACTCGGAGAGGTTGAGCACGCGCGCCACGTTCATGTAGTCGCTGGGCACGCGCTGCACGCCGACCGCGGTGTTGATGACCATGGGCCAGATCGAGCAGATGAAGATGGTCCAGATGGCCGCCGGGTTGGCGCCCTTGAACACCAGCAGGCCGATCGGCAGCCAGGCCAGCGGCGAGACCGGGCGCAGCAGGCTGATGAGCGGGTTGAACATGCGGGAAAGGAATGTGAAGCGCCCGATCAGGAAGCCTGCCGGGATGCCCACCAGCGCCGCCAGGCCGAAGCCCAGCGCCACGCGCTTGAGCGAGGACAGCACGTTCCAGCCCACGCCCTGGTCGTTAGGCCCCTTGCTGTAGAACGGGTCGCTGAACACTTCCACCGCCTGCCGGAGGGTGTCGGCCGGCGTGGGAAAGCCGTTGCTGTTCTTCATCGCCACCAGTTCCCACACCAGCACCAGCAGGCCGAGGCCGAGCACCGGCGGCAGCACGCGCAGCCACAGGCCGCGCCAGTCGAAGGGCGCGCGCGGGGCCGGCGCCGGGTTTTTCAAGGGTTTTGGGGCGGATGTCAGCGTCGGGTGGTCATTGGGTGCTATTGTTTTTGTAGCAACTCGAGGGTCGGGCGAGGCACTGGCCTCGAGCGGGGTGTGGAAGACGGCGCTGACCATGGCGTTCCCCTTCAGGCCTTGATCTTGAAACCGTCGGCGTACTTGGCCGGGTTCTTGCCGTCCCACACGGTGCCGTCGACCAGCTTGCTGGTGCGCATGGTTTCCTTGGGCACCGCCGTCTTGCTGGCGGCGGCGGCGTCCTTGAACAGCGCGATCTGGTTGATCTGCTGGGCCACGGCCAGGTAGTCGGGGTGTTCCTTGAGCAGGCCCCAGCGCTTGTGCTGCGTGAGGAACCACATGCCGTCCGACAGGTAGGGGAAGTTGGCCGTGCCGTCGTTGTAGAACTTCATGTGGTTGGGGTCGTCCCAGGTCTTGCCCAGGCCGTTCTGGTAGCGGCCCAGGATGCGCTGGTTGATCGCGTCCACGCTGGTGTTCACGTAGGACTTGTCGGCGATGGTGTCGGCCATCTTCATCTTGTTGGAGAGGCTGGCGTCGATCCACTGGCCGGCCTCCAGGATGGCGGCCGTCACCGCGCGGGCGGTGTTGGGGTATTTCTTGACGAACTCGGCGGTGGAGCCCAGCACCTTCTCAGGGTGGTCCTTCCAGATGTCCTGCGTGGTCACGCCGGTGATGCCGATGCCGTCCATGATCGCGCGGTGGCCCCAGGGCTCGCCCACGCAGTAGCCGTCCATGTTGCCGATGCGCATGTTGGCCACCATCTGCGGCGGCGGCACGGTGATGATCTTGCTGTCCTTCATCGGGTGGATGCCGTAGGCCGCCATCCAGTAGTACAGCCACATCGCGTGGGTGCCGGTGGGGAAGGTCTGGGCGAAGGTGTATTCGCGCTTCTCGCTGGCCATCAGCTTGGCCAGCGAGGGGCCGTCCACCGCGCCCTTGTCGGCCAGCTTCTTCGACAGCGTGATGGCCTGGCCGTTCTGGTTCAGGTTCATCAGCACGGCCATGTCCTTCTTCGGGCCGCCGATGCCCAGATGCACGCCGTAGACCAGGCCGTAGAGCACGTGGGCCAGGTCGAGCTCGCCGTTGACCAGCTTGTCGCGCACGCCGGGCCAGCTCGCCTCCTTGCTGGGGATGATGGTGACGCCATGTTTCTTGTCGAAGCCCAGCACCGAGGCCATGACCACGCTGGCGCAGTCGGTCAGCGGGATGAAGCCGATCTTCACTTCCTTCTTCTCCGGCGCATCCGAGCCCGCGGCCCAGGCGCCGCGCGCGCCGAGCCCGCCGAACAGGGCCGCGCCGCCGGCAGCGCCGGCCTTCCTGATGAAATCGCGACGGGCGGGTGCCGAGGGGCCCAAAGACGGTTGCGTCATGCTCAACTCCTGGTGTGACGAATCAAAAACAAAAACGGCGCCCATCTCTCACCTGCCCCGGGGCAGGTGGAAATGGACGCCGTTGTCCGAAGAAGCCTTGGAAGACGACTTGCCGCCGAACCGCCATTGGCCCGGCTTTGAAGAGCTTCAAGCAGAAAGCGTGCCAGGGTTTACCCGAGGAAGGGGCTGCTGGCGTTTCGCTCTTGCGTGAGGGGGCCAGGGCGCCTGGCGGGCGTGGCGGCGGCGGTCCATCCTGGTGCATCGCCGCCGCCCAGGCACGGAATTTGTGCGGCGCAGCAGCCGCCGGCCCGCAGCCGGCTCAGAGGTAGTCGGCCATCGCCAGCACCGCCCGGGCCACATCCACCAGCCGGCGGTTCTGGTTCATCGCGGTCTGGCGCAGCATCTTGTAGGCCTCATCCTCGCCGAGCCGGCGTCTGGCCATGAGCAAGCCCTTGGCGCGCTCCACCAGCTTGCGCTCGTCGAGCGCGGCGCGCACCGTCTCCAGCTCGTCGCTCATGGCCTGCAGGCGGTGGGCCTGCTCCTGCACCATGCCCAGGATGGAGCGCTCGAGCTGCGGGCCGTAGTGCGCCGGCGTGCCGGGCCCGGCCGCGCCGGCCTCGCGCGACAGCGTCTCCAGGATGGCCTGCTGGTCGCGCAGCTCGGTGCGGGCCTGGGCGATCTTGCGCCTGCACAGCCCGCGCAGATGGACGGCCAACTGGTCTTCCAGCAATTTCATCGCGTCGATGCGGCGCGTGCAGCCCTCGTACCAGGCCTGGCTGAGGTTGGCGTCGAGCGCGCCATCCGTGCTGGGCGCGCAGCCGATGCGGCGCAGGCGCTCCAGCTCCGCGAGGCCGCCATCCTGCTGGCTGGCGTGCCAGGCGTCGAGCACGGGCCGCTCCGAGAAGTCCGCGAAGACCTCGAAGCAGCGCTCCTGCGACTCGATCAGGTGCCGCCACTGCTGCTGGCGCGCGAGGTCGGTGTGGCCCGAGGCGAAGCTGGCGGCGCCGAAGGCGCGCTCCTGGCCCGCGAACTCCTTGCCCTGCATGAAGTTGAACATCGCGACCAGGGCGCGCGAGATGTCCGGGTCGGTGGCGCTGTCCACGGCCTCGAACACCACGCTCAGCAGCCCGGCGATCAAGCGCACGAAGGCGGCGCTGGCTTCCTCGGGCGGCAGGGCCTGCGCGCCGATGCGTTGGCGCAGGGCGGGCAGGCCGTCGAGCGCGTGCAGCACGAAGGCGATGCGGCTGAACAGGCGCGCGCCGTTGCGCACCCGGCTGGCATCGGTGTCCAGCGTGTCGAAATGCTCGCGCACCCGCTGCTCGACCTGCTCGCACTCGGCCACCTGCTGGCGCCGCGGGTCGCCAAAGCGCGTGCCCTGCGAGCCGAGGAAGACATTGGACATCCCGCGCTCGCGCTGCAGCGCGTGGATCAGCCGCCCGATGACGCTCACCAGCTCGCTGGTGAGCGCGAGCTGTTCGAGTTCGCCAATCTCGCATTGGCGGGCGGCGACGAGAAAGCTGAGTCCGGATTTCATGGGCGTGCCTCAGGTGCAGGCAATATCCGTGCCGCAAGACCCTGCGCGGCGCTGCCGGCGCGCGCGCACTTTACACTTGGTCCCATGCTGGTATTGGGAATCGAATCGTCGTGCGACGAAACCGGGGTGGCGCTGGTGGAAGCGGCGGGCCCGGGCGTGCCGCGCCTGCTGGCCCATGGACTGCACAGCCAGATCCAGATGCACCAGGCCTATGGCGGCGTGGTGCCCGAGCTGGCCAGCCGCGACCACATCCGCCGCGTGCTGCCGCTGACCGAACAGGTGCTGGCCGAGACCGGGCGAAGCCTTGCGGAGGTGGACGTGGTGGCCTACACGCGCGGCCCGGGCCTGGCCGGTGCGCTGCTGGTGGGCGCTGGCGTGGCCTGTGCCCTCGGCGCCGCCACGGCCCGGCCGGTGCTGGGCGTGCACCACCTCGAAGGGCATCTGCTGTCGCCGTTCCTCAGCGCGGACCCGCCGCAGTTTCCGTTCGTGGCGCTGCTGGTGTCGGGCGGCCACACCCAGCTCATGCGGGTGGACGGCGTGGGCCGCTATGAGCTGTTGGGCGAAACCATCGACGACGCGGCCGGCGAGGCCTTCGACAAGTCGGCCAAGCTGCTGGGCCTGGGCTACCCGGGCGGGCCGGCGCTGTCGCGGCTGGCGCAGCAGGGCGACGCTGCGGCGTTCAAGCTGCCGCGGCCGCTGCTGCACAGCGGCGATCTGGATTTTTCATTCGCCGGGCTCAAGACCGCGGTGCTGACCCAGGCCAAGAAGTTGGGCGGCGAACTGGAGGCGCGCAAGGCCGACCTGGCCGCGTCCACCGAGGCGGCCATTGCGGAGGTGCTGGTGAAGAAGTCGCTGGCCGCGCTGAAGGCCACGGGCCTCAAGCGCATGGTGGTGGCCGGCGGCGTGGGCGCCAACCGCCTGCTGCGCGAACAGCTCAATGCGGCCTGCGCCCGGCTGGGTGTGCGCGTGCACTACCCCGAGCTGCACCTGTGCACCGACAACGGCGCCATGATCGCGATGGCCGCCGCCATGCGGCTGCAGGATGGGCAGGCGGTCGCCACGCGAACCTACGCGTTCGACGTCAAGCCGCGCTGGGATCTGGCGACGGTCTGAGGCCGGGCTCGTCTTTCGTCAAGCACCATCGAGGCACGAACCTGAGTCAACTGGCATCGTGAAAGATGATGCCCAGCGTATGCCGCTGTCCCTCGTGCAGCCGGCTGACCCCGTGGCGCAGATGGGCCCGGTAGAAGCCGCGGGCGGAACGAACGGGCCGGTGGTTGACGGCGAGCACCACGGCATCACCCTGGCGCAATGGCACCACGTCCGCCCGGCCGGGCCTCTTCGGGTTGGTCTCCGTCAGCAGCAACTCGCCGCCCTCGAAGTCGCGCCCCGGTTCGTTGAGCAGGAAGATGGCTTGAAACGGAAAGACGTGATCGCCGTACAGATCCTGGTGCAAGCAGCAATAGTCGTCGGCCCGATACCGCAGCAAAAGCGGCGTCGGCCGCTGCTGACCGGCAGCATGGCAGATTTCCCGAAACTCATCATGGGTCGCCGGAAAGCGTTCTTCGATCCGCATGGCAGCGTGCCATCGGTTGGCGATGGGCGCCAGGCGGGGATAGAGCGACTGGCGCAGACGCCCGACCACATCGGGCAGCGGGTAGCTGAAATACTTGTACTCGCCTCGGCCAAAGGCGTAGCGCTCCATCACGATGCGGCTGCGAAAGCGTGCGTCCTGAAAGAAGTAGCCCGCGAGTTCTTCGCACCTGGCCGGTGTCAATAGCGAGGGCAGCACGGCGTAGCCATCGCGTCCCAGGTTGTCTTCAACGGCACGCCAGTCCGCTGCGGCAATCCGGGTTTCGGGCAGGTCGTGCGGCATGAGGCTGTCCGCGTCTGCGGACATGGACGGTAGCGCGCTCATGAGCGTGCTTCCCTTCGGGCATCGCTGGGGGCCTTGGCGGGCAGGGTCTTCCTCCACGCCGCGTATTCCCGGGGCATGCACACGGCGCACGGCCGGAAGCCGGCCGCGATGGCGGTAGGCTCGTCGGCAAAGAAAACGCGGTGCTTCACATAGCCGTCGCGGGCGATCGCCTGCAGCGCGGCACGGCAATCGAGACGGCCGTACAGCTTGCCGCCGCGATGCCCTCCGAGCGTGCCGGGCAGCGGGCTGGAGTAAGGCCTGCCATCCGGCCCCACCAGCGTGAATGTCTTGTCCGATGCCGGCATGCGCGGTGCTCTTGCCATGTCACGAGGCATCGTGGAACGACAGTTCCAGGCCGATGCGCTCGCCTTGGCGCACGCGGCTGATGGCGTGCTTGAGGTTGACCCGGTAGTAGCCTTTTGTTCCCTTGAAGGGGCGTTCCGCTGTGGCGATGATGGCCGCATCTCCCAACTTTAGAGGCAACACCATGGGGCGCGACTGCATGCGCGGGCGCTGCTCCGTCATCACGAATTCGCCGCCCTGGAAGTCGGCGCCCGGCTCGGACAGCAGCGCGACCACCTGCATGGGAAACACCAGCTCGCCGTCATTGCGCTGGTGCAGCGATATGTGGTCTTCAACCCCAAGCCGGCTCATATGCGATTGCGCCCGCGTTTGGCCTGCTTTCTGGTTGCGCCGCAGAAAGTCTTCCAGCTCCATCGGATAACGATGATCGATGCCCAGGGTTTCGTTCCAGCGATTGGCGACGGCCACCAGGCGGCGGTAGAGCGCCGTGCGCCACTGCTCCAGCGGCGCCGGCATACCGGCACCGAAGTAGAACAACTCGCCGCGCCCCAGATCGCAGGATTCCAAAGTCACTCGGCTGGCGCCAGACGCCGTGGCCTGTTGCGCCACACCACGCGCCAGATCACGCGCCACGCCAGCGCCCAACAGGCCGGGCAGCAGGGCATAGCCTTCGGCATCGAGCTGCATGCCGATGTCAGCCCAATTCAGGCGATCGAGCGTCGCGTCGAGTGAAGTCATGAGAAATTTCCACATCAGTCGTTGGCTTCGCGGCGCAGCAGCTCGCGCTTACGATCCACGCCCCAGCGGTAGCCGGCCAGGTCGCCATCGCGCCGCACGACGCGGTGGCAGGGAATGGCCACGGCAATGTGGTTTGTGGCGCAGGCCTGGGCCACGGCGCGTACCGCCTTGGGCGAGCCGATGCGCTCGGCGATTTCGGCGTAGCTCACGGTCGTGCCCGGCGGGATCTCGCGCAACGCGCGCCAGACGCGCTCCTGGAAGGCCGTGCCCTGCACATGAAGCGGCAGGTGCAGCCCGATCGAAGGCGCTTCGATGAAGCCCACCACCTGGGCGATCAACTGCTCGAATTCGTCGTCGCAGCCGATGATCTCGGCCTTGGGGAACTGGTCTTGCAGGTCGCGCACCAGCCGGTCAGGATCGTCGCCCAGCAAGATCGCGCAGATGCCGCGCTGGCTCTGGGCCACCAGGATGGCGCCCAGGGAGCACTGGCCCACCGCGAAGCGGATGACCGCGCCGGCGCCGCCTGCCCGGTAGTCGCGTGCGCGCATGCCCAGCAATTGCTCGGAGGCTTCGTAGAACCGGCTGTTCGAATTGAAGCCAGCGCCATAGATGGCATGGGTGATGGAAGCCTGCGGGCTGCTCAGTTCCTCGCGCAGCTTGCGGGCACGGTAGGCCGAGCTGTACGCCTTGGGCGTCAAGCCGGTTTCGGCTTTGAAGAGGCGATGGAAGTGGAACGGGCTCATGCCCACCTCGGCCGCCAGGTCATCCAGCGGGGGAGGGGTTTCGGAGGACTCGATCAACCGGCAGGCGCGCGCCACCAGGGCGGCGCGCTCGGCGGCCGCGCTGGTCTGGTCGCCACGGGCGCGACGGCTGCCGCGGTAGCCCGCCGCCTCGGCGGCTTCCGCCGTATCGAAGAACTCCACGTTCTCGCGCTTAGGCAATCGCGCCGACGAACTGGGCTGGCAATACACGCCCGTGGTGCGCACGGCGTAGACGAATTGGCCATCGGCAGCGGCATCGCGTGCCTGCACGGCCGCCCAGCGCTCGTCGTCGGTTTCGTAGGCAAGGGTCATATTCATGGCAGAAGTCCCGTCATCATCAATCACATAGTCAGAATACGCAGGCTTTCCATCGCAAGCACTCCGATTCTTGCGGCCGATATTCACCGGCTGGCAGGCGCCACAGATACCAGGCGGCCACCGTCCGAAAAGGGCTCCAAGCCTCACCGATTGCACGCATCTGGCGCGGCGTGGGGGCCTTCTCCAGGCCCTTCAGGCGGCCGTAGCCTTCCCGTACGCCGAAATCGTCCACCGGCAGGATGTCGGAACGCTCCAGCGAATAGATCAGGAACATCTCGACCGTCCAGCGCCCGACGCCTCGCAAGGAAACCAGGCGCTCGATCAGGGCCGCATCGGGCAGGCACCGGGCCTCCTCGAGACTTGGCACGACGCCGTCCACGGTCGCCTGGGCGATGCCGCGAAGGGTCGCCAGCTTGGCTGCCGAGAAGCCGCAGGCGCGCTGCGCCTGCGGATCGGTGGCCAGCAATTGCTCGGGCGCAGGAAAGGGCACGTCCGGGTAGAGCGCCAGCAGACGCCCCAGGATCGCGTCGCCCGCCTTGGCGTGCAGCTGCTGGTAGGCAATGGCCCGCACCAAGGCTTCATAGGGCTCGCGCGCGGGCTTGGCCTCATGGCGGCAGGGGCCGATCGCGGCGATGTGGCGGGCCCAGTCCCCGTCCAGCTCGGACAGGAACTGGGCGGCCCGCCGGTACGCGCGAGGTGAGAGGTCGGCGGCAATGGTTTCGCTCAAGATCAGAACCCCGGCAGCGTGGCGGTCTTCGGCTCTTCCGCCCTGGCGGCCATCGCCTTCTCATGCTCCAGCAGCCAGCGCTTGCGGTGCAGGCCCCAGGCGTAGCCCTTGAGGTCGCCATTGCTGGCGATGACCCGGTGGCAGGGTACGATGATGGCGATCGGGTTGGCGCCATTGGCTGCGCCGATGTCGATGGCCGCGCGCGGGTCATCGAACCCCAATTCCCTGGCCAGCTTGCCGTAGGTCGTGGTCGTGCCCGCCGGGATGCGGCGCAGCGCGGCCCAGACCCGGCGCTGCAACTCCGAACCGGCGGTTGCCGCGCGCAGCACGTCCAGCGCCTTCAGCTCACCCTCGAAGTAGCGGGCCAGGGCCTGCGCAATCTCGGCGGGGGCCGGAGCCTCGACCAGCTCCACTTTGCCATAGTGCTCGCGCAGGCCACGGTGCAGCCGCGCCTTGTGGTCGGCAAAATCGAGCGCCCGCACGACCTGCTGCGCATCGGTGACGAGCAGCATGGTGCCCAGCGGCGAATCCAATGGGTTCAGAAACAGTTTCATGATGCACTCCTTGTTGAATCGGTTTTGGGCGTTGGCCCGCTCACTTCAGCCGGGTCACGCCCCGTTCGCCGAACAGGTACGTCTCGCCGCTGTCCATGTGCAGCTCGGGATCACCGTCATCGTTGACCTGCCAATGCGCCGAGCCAGCATCCACCAGCGACTGGCAATGGGACTCGACCTGGCGACGCGCTTCGGACACCTCATCCCTCAGGACTGTGGAAATCATGTTCATCGGATACCTCGGCAACTGCGATCACTTTAATGACGCCACGGCAGGAAGACACTCCGTCTCTTGCGGTTGAATTCCGGGAGCTATCCCGCTTTTCGGAAGGTGAAATTGATGCGCTGGCTGCCCAGCAACGTATGGGGCTCGTCCCTGAGTGGCATCACGCCGTGGTAGCGCAGGCGATCGGCGCTACCCCACACCACGACGTCCCCGTGGTGCAGCGGCACCTTGACTATGGGGTCGGTGCGCGCGTGACCGCCGAACAGGAACGTGGCCGGCATGCCCAGGGACACCGAAACGATGGGGGCCTCGTAGTCCCGCTCGTTCTTGTCCTGGTGCAGCGACAACCTGCTGCCAGGCAGGTAGCGATTGACCAGGCAGGCGTCGGGCTCGAAACCGTCAAAGCCCGCCGCCTCCGCAGCCCCGCTCGCCAGCCGGGCAAAAACTTCCGGCATGACCGGCCAAGGCTCGCCCGTATCGGGATCGACGGTGGTATAGCGATAGCCACGCCGGTCGGTGGTCCAGCCCAACGCGCCGCAGTTGGTCAGCGCGACCGACATGGTGAAGCCTCCGGGCATCACCATGTGCCGGAAGGGGGATGCTGTCTCGATGCCCACAATGGCAAGCATCAGATCGGGCACATGAGGCAGAGCGAATCCGCGCAGCACCATCGCGGCGGCCCCCAGGCGCTGGTTCTGCGCAGTGGCCTCGAAAAGTTCGAGCGATTGCATGTTCACCTCGCGTCGTGAAAGATAAGGCCCACGGTGTGGCGCTGGCCGCTGCGGATGCGGCTGACGCCGTGCCGCATGGCCACCTTGCGGGTGCCGCGCCGGCCTGGCCTGGAAGATGGGGCGGGCCGTTGATTGACGGTGAACACCACCGCATCCCCTTGGCGTAGCGCAACGACGTCCGCGCGCCGGCCCTGGGCCGAAATCTCCGTCATGACGAATTCGCCGCCGGAGAAATCCCTGCCAGGCTCCGACAGCAGGATGACCACCTGCAGCGGAAAGACATGCTCGCCGTAGAGGTCTTGGTGAAGGCAGTTGTAGTCGCCCTCGCCATACTGAAGGATCAGCGGTGTCGGCCGGGTCTGGCCGGCTTGGTGACACCGCTGCAGGAAGGCGGCCAGGTCGCCCGGGTACTGCACGTCGATGCCCAACTGCAGGTTCCAGCGATTGGCAATCGGCGCCAGTCGGGGGTACAGCGCATGGCGCAGCTGGTCGAGCAGCGGTGGCAGCGGGTAAGCGAAATACTTGTACTCCCCGCGCCCGAATCCATGGCGAGCCATGACGATCCGCGTGCGATAGCCTTCTTCCCGGCAGTAGAGCGCAGCGAGCGCATCGCATTGCTCGGCCGTCAGAAGACCGGGCAGCACGGCGTTCCCATGAGCGTCGAGCGAACGCCCGATGTTCGCCCAGTCGCAGGCCTCGAGCGTCAGGGCCAGGTCGTGACTCGCTGCGGCTTTCATGCCGCGGACGCCGTGGCCCTGCCGGCGGCCTCTTCGGCCAACAGCGTGCGCTTGCGCTCGGCACCCCAGCGATAGCCGGAGATCGAGCCGTCGCTGCGCACCACGCGATGGCAGGGAATGGCAATGGCCAGCACATTGGCGGCGCACGCGCCCGCCACAGCGCGAACGGCCTCCGGCACACCGAGATCGCGTGCCACATCGCCGTAGCTGCGGGTCTTGCCTGCCGGGATGCCGCACAGCGCCTGCCACACTTTCTGCTGGAACGCCGTACCACCGATGTCAAGATTGACCACGCCCTCGGACTGGTCCTTGTCGATGAAGCCGATGACCTGGTTCAGTTCTCGCTCTAGCGAATCCTCGTCGGCTTGCAGCTCGATGGTCGGGAATTCGGCTGCGAGCTGGTCGCGCAGGGCCTGTGCATCTTCGCCAAGGAAGATCGCGCAGATACCGCGCTGGCTACGGCCGACAATCACCTTGCCCAGCACCGTCTGGCCGACGGCGAACCGGATGGGGCCCTGCACTTGGCTGCCCGGGGCACGGAAGCTGTACTTGAACGTGGAAATGGAATGGGTCTTCATGGCAATCGCTCTCTGTGGTTGAAAGGTGAAGCCAGTCTAGAAATCCACTCGCTTCTTGAAACTCCGCTCCTTGCGGTTGAATTTTTCTTTTGCCGCCGGGCCGCCCCAAGGCAAAAGCGGCTCCTCGGGGAGCAGCGACCCGCGCGAGCGGCGGAGCGTGGGGGGCCGCCTTGCGGTTCACCAACCGGGGTATCTGGCGATGAGCTGCAGCCATAGTGCGAGACATCCGGTGTCGTGCATGTAGTGCAAGGCTTCAGACGCCTTCCAGGTGCATGGGACGCGGCGCAGCCAGATCGAGTCAGGGCCTGAGCGATACATCCAGACGATGGTTGCCGCCATCATTTGCTGCTCCGGCGGCATGGCCCGGAAATCGGCCCGCCAGCGCGCCATCTCTTCGGCATGGTGCTCGCCGGTGCGCTCGTTGTAGGCGGCGGGGCAGAGACTGCGGTGATACTCGCCGTCGTGCGTTCTTGCGAACAGCTTGCACAGTGGAGATTGCCAAATGGCCTTTTGCAAGGTCTCGTGGAAGCGTTCTGGGCATCGCTCGAATGGCGAGGCAGAGTCCGCCAGGGAATCCACCTGAGCGGCTTCTTCGATGTCCAGGTCAAGAAGACTCAACACGAGGTCTTCAAGCCGCATTTGATCGAGGCGCAATGTGACGATGCCCTGCGAAGGAGTCAAGCCTTGCTTTACCGCCGCGACCCAGGCAAGCAGTGATTGCGCATCTGGGCCGGCGCATGCAATTTCAGGCATCGTGTCAATCCATGGGAGAAGGACGGAAGCAAACAAGGACGCCAGCCATAAGAGGCTGGCGTCTGTCCGACACCCAAGTCCTCAAAAGAAGGGAGCGGGTTCCACACCAGAAAAGCGTGGAATGGCTTCCTCATTCTGAGAACATCAAGCGTCGCCGCTCTTGGCGGTAGCCTTGATCAGGCCGAGCTGGGTCAGCGCGGTGACGCCATCGTCCAGACCTCGTTCTTCCACGATCTTGCCGTCGATCACTTTCAGCACCGTGGTGCCGGTGAAGTGCATCTTGCGGCCGGTTGCGGCGGGCAGGCCACCGATCAGGAAGTCATCGTGAGCCGGGCCCGTATGGGTGCCGCCACCTTCCCACTGGCCCACCACGTAGTCGCCTTCAGCGATCAGATCGGCCGTGCCCCAGAAATGGAGGTCGGGGAATGCCTTGCGGAAGTCAGTCATGAACGCCCTGATGTCCGCGCGGCCACGGCGGGGCTCGTGCAGCGAATACTGGAGCAGCATGTTGGGTGCGGCGATGTCTTCGATGACCGCCAGGTTGGGATTCTTGCCCCAGAATTCGGTGAACCAACGGCCGACGACGGCCTTGTTTTGCTCTTCTTTGTTCATTTGAAAATCCTCACAAGTAGTTTCGAAAAGATCATCGAAGTCATTCGATGACCTGAGCGAAAGAATAGGCACCGCGCCGCCATTCAAAACTCCGATTCTTGCTGCTCAAGTCAGCTCGATATTTTGATCGGGGTGCTGGCCGGACGCACCTTCTTTCGGACGCCGCGATCACCCGCAATGAGCGCCTCTGGCATGTGCGGGATCAACGCGGGGGGCAGCTTGACGCTGTCAGTCTTGTAAAGGCGGATATTTCGAACGCAAGAAACAGAGAGCGTTATCGAAGGCGGATCACTACGCTTCATTCCAAGCGAGATAGGGAACGTCTCACTGACCTGAGCCCGGTACTTCGCCGGCTTTGGCCCTACGCAAGGAGTCCGTCATGTCCATTCGTTTGATTCAGCCAGGCGCCTACGCAGACCTCGGTGAAATCTGGCTTCGTGATCAGCTTGCTCGCCTTACGCAGAAGCATGCGCAGTTCGGGGGGCACTACCGGATGGACGCCGATGCGCTGCTGGCTCGATTGGCACGCACCGCCAGAGCGGCGGAGGCGGCTGCAGTGCCCACCGTCGCTAAGGTTTCGGCCGGAGATTGCATCCGGCGGGCAACGATCGAAGCCATCGAGCACTGCTCACGTCTGGAGGAGCGCTTCTCCCATGCGGCCGAGGTAGCCGCCGTGCGCTGATCGCAGCGATGAGATCGCCGTTGAACTCAAATCTGCACGATCTGGCGATGCTCGCCATCCCCAGCGAATTTTTGCCGATCCACCGGCTCGGCACACCTTCGTATGGCGAGTGGATGGCGGTGCTCCCCGACAGTACCGAAATCATCGTCGCCGATGCGGCGGGCAAGCCCAGTTCACTCGGGATCGAAAAAGCCATTTCGATTGTGCAGAGTCGCGCCTACCTTGAGGCGCGAGCGCGCCAGCTCCTCGTGCCACTCGGTCAAGAGGACGGCGAGTGGCGATTGGTTGCAATCGACTTCGGTATCGAAGCGCAGCACCACGATGACGAGTTCTTGATGTGTTTCGCCTTTCAGGCCACGAAGCCCAATCTTGCCGCCACGCGCCCGTATGTCGAAATCGGTTTCGCGCTGCCGGTGCAATTGAGCACTGGCCCGAGTTTCAGTCCGATGTTTCTCTTGACGATCCAAACGGCAACAGGGCTCGCAGGATGACTCGGCGAAGACCGGATGATCTCGCCGGATACAGGGCGCAAGAATCGGAGTTCCCCGGCCACATCGAATTGTCAGAATGGGGCTTCTCTTTTCAGGTTGATGGCGAGCCATGAATTTTGAGAAGTGCGATGCCAGCGAAGCATCCGATTGGGTGAGCAGCTACAGAGTTGGGTTCACCTGCACGGCAGGCGTAATTGATGGCGTGTGCGTCAAGTACACCATGTACGACAGCACCTACCGTCTGGCGTACTGGCTGCCCCACTGGTTCCAGGTCTTTCGCCAGGGCATCGAGCGCTACCGTGACGCCCACGACGACGGCTCCGGTCTGCGGCGCGCGTCAGAGGATTCGCGGTATGCGCAACAGCTTCCGAGTCGGCATCCGGTGCACACGCTGAACAACGAAAGACCAGAATTGACCCAGGAGGACTATTTCATGGCCAGGGACTATTTCTGCGTAGCGTCGTTGGAGGTTGCCGATCTGGGCAGCGTCTTCCGCACCGAGTGCGAATTCGTCGGCGGAACTCGCCGAGTCGAGGTGCTGCCGGCCTACATCGCGATGAACTTGTGCGGGGCGTTGAAAGCGAGTGTCGATTTGTCCGGCCTCGTGGCCGCGACGCCTGGCGGTACGGCGTAGTGGCTTGATGCATCTGGTTTCGGCACCATCCAGCGCAATGCCGGGCTGGAACCATCGTGAAATGAAAAAACCGCCCCGAAGGGCGGCTTGTCGTTTCAGGGGAGGGGGAAGCTCAGAGCTGGCTCTGGTCCGGCTTGCTGAAATCGCACACGCCTTCCGGGAAGATGGCGTTGAGCTTCTGGATGTCGGCCAGCGCCGGCGTCCAGCTGCCGTAGGTGCCGTCCGTTAGCGCCTTGCTGACCGGCTTGAGCGAGCACTTGAAGTTGCCGCCTTCGATAGGCCCGCCTGCCACGATGCGCGAGGTGGTGTACATCTGGAAGGCCTGGGTGCAGGCGCCCTGGGGCTTGTTGTCGAGCACGCCGTCCCAGACGCCGGAGCCCTTGGACATCAGCACGCCGTCCTTGTCGAAGCAGCTGTCCACGCCGCGGGTGGGGCGGTTGGCGGCCACGCTGCGGCCGGGATTGGCGCGGATGTTGGTGATCCATTCGTCAATGACTTCCATCGCCATCGGGACCTGGTCGAAATCGCTGGCGGCGCCGCGCGTCTCGGTGAACCAGATGGCCTGGTGGTCGGCGTTGCCCATCTTGGCCTGGATGCGCTTGCGGATCGCGAACGACTGGTGCACGTTGTGCATGTTGAGCTTGTGCTCCAGGTAGGGGTGCCAGTCGATGGTGGGGATCTCGGTTTTGCCCTTGAACACCAGCCCGGAGTTGTACATGGCCTTGATGGCCTCCATGTCGCCGTGGGTGCGCGGTGCCGGCGTGCCCGGCGCGGCCGGGTTCCAGCGGTTCATGTTGCGGCTGCCCCAGGGGTCGAAGTAGCCAGGGATGGAGGCGGCCTTGTTCTGCTCGGCGCCGGACGTGCCGTTGTAGGGGAAGCCCTCGGCCACCATCTCGCTCATCTGTTTCCAGCCCCCGATCTTGAAGTTCAGGTCCAGGAATTCTGCCGGCGTGATCTTGCCGCTCTTCATCGACTGCAGGCCGTATTGCACGCCCACGTTGTCCCAGGTGGAGCGCGGGTAGCCGTCGGGACCGGTGCCGTACACATTGCGCACGTCGTCGTAGTGGCTGAACGGAATGTCGCCGAAGGCACTGAGGTTGCCCATGCGGGCGGCAGCCTGGCCCAGGATGTTGTCGGCGTCGAACTTGGGATTCATCGCGCCGGCGGTCAGGCCCTGCCAGGCCTTGCGGCATTCGGTGGAGCCGGGCGCGAACGAGACGCGCGGGCCGCCTGCGATGGCGTTGACCGCGGCTTCAAATGGCTTGTAGGGGTTGGCCACCGAGTCCTCGGCGTTCATGCCGACGAGCCAGGTACGGTTCTTGGTGGTCTGCCACTTGGTGTTGAGCCGATCGGTCACGTCCATGTAGTACTCGAGCAGCTCGCAGTCGCCCACGTGCGGGATCTGGCCCACCATATCGGGGTAGGGCTGCTGCGCGATGGCCGCGTCGATCAGGCCCGGGTGGTTCTGCGGGTACAGGTACTGCTGGATGCCGCCGCCCGAGGCGCCCAGGCCCACGGTGTAGCTGGGCACGCCATAGCGTTTGATGAAGCCTTCCTTGGTCATCATCGCGGTCTCGCCGCCGACGATCATGTCGTAGTGCTCACCCGTGCGGTTGCCGGTGGAGTAGGCGATGGCGTAGCCCTTGCCGATCACGTAGGGCAGGCCGGCGCGCTTGTCGGGGCCGCCCTGGTAGTGGCCGAAGCCCACGCCGCCCTGGAAGTGGTAGACCAGGCGCTTGTTCCACAGGCCGAGGTCGGGCTTCTTCGGATCTTCGCCGAAGGGCGCCAGCATCACGTACTGGTAGATGAAGCGGTTGATGGTGCCGCGCTCCCAGCGAATGATGAAGTCCACATCGCGGCCGTCGGTCAGCCTGGTCTTGGCGATGTTGGGCGGGCGCGAGCCGTCGGCGGGCAGGGGCAGGTAGTGGTCCTGCGTGGTGCCGCCCACCGGCATGTAGTAGTACTGCACGTAGGAGTCGATCGAGCAGTTCTTGCTGTAGCCGATGGTGTTGCCGCCGGTGTCCTTGACGGCGTAGTACTTGGCGTCGGCGGTGTCGACCAGCGGCTCCTTGCCCAGGTCGGTGAGCACCGAGCAGACGAAGGGCTCCTGCTTGGGGCCGGCGAACATCGGGCCGGTGATGGGGTAGTTGGTGAGCGTGAGCGAGGCCACCTTGCCGCGCGTGGCGTGGCGCACTTCCAGGTTGTTGTCGCCGATCTTGAGGCCGGCGATCAGGCCTTCAAGGCCGGTGTCGCTGGAGGTGAGTTGCGACGGAGTGGTTTTCACGCCGTTGAGCCACAGCTCGAGCTGGGCCTGGTCGGCCTTGGCGGCCTGCACGGCGATGCGGGCGTCACCGCCCGACACGTACTGCGCCGGGCTGGACAGCACCTTCAAGGCGATGGTGGCCGGCGTGACGCTGGGCGGCGGGTTGGTGCCGGGGACCAGCGGGCCGTCGCTGCCGCCGCAGGCCACGATCAGCACTGCGCCGGTGGCACAGGCTGCGAAATATTTCCATGGTTTCATGGGATGGAGTCTCCTCATTGGTGTTGTTGCTGCTTCGAAGAAGGCAGGCCGATCGATGCTAGCCGCCGGCCGGAGGGGCAACAAGTCGGAAAACAGGAGCTCAGATGTCAGAAATGGATGACGGCAGTGCGCTCAGTCGACCAGCCGGTTGTGCACGGCGTACTGCACGAGCTGGGCGTTGGAGCCGAGGCCCAGCTTCTCGAGCAGGCGCCGGCGATAGGTGCTGACCGTCTTGACGTTGATCGACAGGCGCTCCGCGATCGCGGTGAGCGAGTCGCCGCCCACGATCATGCGCAGGATCTGCGATTCGCGCGCGGACAGGCGGGTGTGCGGGTTGGGGTTCGAGCTGAGGCTTTGCAGGTTGCCGAGCAGGCTTTCGGCAATGGAGGGCGTCACGAACTTGCGGCCCCGGCGCACGCTGCGGATGGCGGCGATCAGGTCGGCCACTTCCATGTCCTTGGCCACGTAGCCCTGCGCGCCGTTGCGCAGCGCGCGCAGCGCGTACTGCGGCTCCGAGTACATGCTGAGCATGATGATGTGCAGCGCCGGAAAGCGTGCATGGATGACGCCCAGCAGATCGAGCCCGCTGCGGTCGGGCAGGTTGATGTCGAGCAGCAGCAGGTCGATGGGCTGCGCGTCCAGGCGCTCCAGGCCTTCGCGCCATTCGCCGGTTTCCTCCACGGTGCCGATGTCCGGCACATCCTGCAGCACCTTGCGCAGGCCCGAGCGGAACATGGCATGGTCGTCGATGATCAGGATATTGGTCATGAAAGCAGAAGCGGGTTGTCGATGATGGGGGCCTCCAGGATCACGCGCGTGCCGAAGCCCGGTGCCGAGTCGATGGTGAGCGTGCCGCCGAGTTCATGGGCGCGCTCGCGCATCGAGATCAGGCCGAGCGAATGCCGCGTCGTGTCGGGGCGGAACGGGTTGTCCTGGGCGATGCCACGGCCGTCGTCCTCGATCTCGAGGCGGAAGCTGTGCTCGCTGCGCGTGAAGCGCACCGCCACGCTGGAGGCCGCTGCATGGCGCGCCACATTGGTCAGCGCTTCCTGGAAGATGCGAAACACGGCCGTGGCGCGCCAGCGCGACAGCGGCAGCTCGAACTCGCCGGGCTCCAGGCTCGCGCGCAGGCCGGCGCGCTCCCGGAAGCGCTTGAGGTGGCTGGCGATCGCGGCGTCGAGGCCGAGGTGGTCGAGCGCCTGCGGGCGCATCGAGTCCGACAGCTCGCGCACGTTGTCAATGGCCTCCAGCAGCAGGGCGTTGAGATCGGCCGCGATGCCGCGAATGGCGGTGGAGCGCGAGCGCCGGGTGATGCGGCCCACGTCGAGCTTCATCGAGGTCAGCAGGCCGCCCAGCACGTCGTGGACTTCGCGCGCGTATTCAGCGCGCTGCTGCTCGCGCATGCTGTTGAGGTAGGCCGCGAGATCGCGGTATTCCTGGCGCGATTGCAGCAACTGCGCGTCGCGCTCCACCTGCTCGGTGACGTTGACGCCCACGCCCACCACCGCGGGCCGTCCGCGGAACTGCCGGGCCTCGCCATGCACCTCGATGTAGACGACATGGCCGTCGCGGTGCAGGCCGTGGGTGATGAAGCGCATGCTGCGGACTTCGCCCGAGATGCGCCGGCGGTAGCGGTCCATCACTTCCGGCACGTAGTCCGGCGGCACGCAGTCGCGCAGCGGCTTGTTGATGACTTCGTCGGTCGCATAGCCCGCCATGCCGGCGAAGGTGGCATTGGTGTACTGGAAATGCTCGTCCTGAAGGATGTAGATGCCCGCTACGGATTGCTCCACGATGCCGCGGAACGGCACGGACTGGATGTCGAACGGAACAGCAGACTCTTTCCTCATAGCGCAGTCCGCCTCTGCGTTGTTGCCGCAGTGCGGAAAGTGGTCTCCACCGGAAGTTATGTTTTGATTATGCAGGCCATCCCTCGGGCAGCACGCCTGGAAAAGCGCGTTTCTCTTGGTAGTTCCCCGAGGTGAAAGGCCGTCATGTACCCGTTTTTCCTACAAAAGATTACCGGTGATCTGACTTGTTGCGCTGCAGCGCGCTGGCTAGCATGACATGCGCCGGGCGATCTGCATGGCAACCAGGGGCATGCCCGGCCCTGTACAACATAACGGAGACATGACATGAGACAAGCAGTTGGGCGGCGCCATGGTGCCGTATGGGCCGCGATGAGCCTGGCAGCGGCGTTGCTGGCGGGCTGCGGCGGAGGCAGTGGCGGCTTGACCGCGGCGCCGGGCGGCGGCAGTCCCGCCCCCGTCGTGCCGAACCCGGGGCCCGGGCCGAGCGCACCCGAGGTGTCGCTGGCGGGCCTGAAGTTCTGGGTGGGCGAGCAGGGTCCTTCGGGCGAAACCGCCTTCAGCGGCCCGCAGCAGCAGCCCTTTCTGTGCCTGACCAGCCTGTCGAATCTCGGGGAGCCGATCGTCGACAACCAGGACGGCATCGGCCAGCCGGTCTACCAGGTGCCGGGCAACACCGCCAGCCCGCTGCTGGGCTACAGCAAGCGCTGCGGCGTCAAGACGCAGGTGCGCTACTTCTACTACACCGGCAGCGACTTCGCGGCCTTCGATCCCGCCACGCAGTTCGTCACGCCGCCGGCCAACCTGCAGCGCGTGCGCATCAACGGCGCCGACCTGCCGTTCGTGGTGCGCGTCGAGGCCGGCACCATCAACCGCTTCTCCTACAGCGTCGCCATGCTGGCGCCCTTCGCGGAAAGCACCGCCACGCCAAAGGACCTGGACAACTCGGTGTGGAACCAGAAGATGGTCTACTGGATGCGCGGCGGCGTCGGCGTGGGCCACCAGCAGGGCAAGGCCATGTGGTTCGGCGGCCTGTGGGGCGAAGAGAAGCCGGTGATGCCCAGGCTGCTGGAGCAGGGCTATGCCGTGGTGTCCTCGTCGGGCAACGAGACCGGCGTGCACTACAACGTGCGCCTGGCGGAAGAGACGGCGGTGATGGTCAAGGAGCACTTCGTGCAGACCTATGGCAAGCCCAAATACACCGTGGCCATGGGCATCTCGGGCGGTGCGGTGCAGCAGTACCTGTTTGCCCAGAACCGGCCCAAGGGGCTGTTCGACGCCGGCGTTCCGATCCAGTCCTATCCGGACATGGTGACGCAGGCGATCTACGTGTCGGATTGTTCGCTGCTCGAGCAGTACTTCAAGGACGAGGTGGCGCTCAACGCCGGCTCGATGTGGGCCACCTGGACCAACCGCACCCTGGTCGAAGGCCTGAGCACCAGCGCAACCAAGACCAACAAGTTCCTGGGCGGCGCCGGTTCTTCCGAATGCATCGAGGGCTGGGGTACGGCCGCTCCCGGCGTGATCAACCCGGTGTTCACCGACCCGGCCTACCAGGCCACCGCCAACGCCCTGGGCTGGCCCACGGCCTTCACCAACGTGAAGTGGACGCACTGGAACGATCTGGCCAACATCTACGGCACCGACGCCCGCGGCTACGCGCCGATCCCGGTAGACAACGTGGGCGTGCAGTACGGCCTGAAGGCGCTGAAGGACGGCTTCATCACCGCGGATGAATTCCTGCGCATCAACGCCTGCGCCGGCAGCTGGAAGGAGCAGGACGAGTACCTCACCTGGCTGATGCCGCCGGCCGATCCGTTCGACAGCCGCAACATGCGCCGCAGCGCCGATTGCCGCACCGGGGCGGGTACGCCCGCGCCGCGCCGCAGCGGCAGCCTGAAGGCCATGAACATCGCCTACACGGCGGGCCAGGTGTTCACCGGCAAGTCGCTCGACATTCCGCTGATCGACCTGCGGCCCTGGAAGGAAGACCAGCTCGACATGCACAACTCGCGCCAGTCGTTCTCCGAGCGGGCCCGCCTGGCGGCCGGCGGCGGCAACCAGGCGAACCAGGTGATCTGGTTCACGGGCGAGACCAGCACCACGGGCGTGGCCACGCGCGCCATGGATGCCCTGAGCATCTTGGACGCCTACCTCACCACCGGCACCCGCCCGGCGCGCTTCACCGACCAGTGCTTCACGAACGCGGGCCAGACCATCGCGGCGGGTTCGCAGGTCTGGAACGGCATCCTGGACAACCGGCCGGCAGGGGCTTGCACCCAGTCGTACAAGGTCTACTCGAGCCCGCGCATGGTGGCCGGTGATTCGTTCCGCGGCGACATGTTCAAGTGCGCCCTCAAGCCCGTGGCCACGGCGCTGGCCGATGGCACCTACGGCGCCACCGACCCCTTCAGCACCGCCGAAAAGACGTGGCTCAACAAGGTCTTCGCCGCTGGCGTCTGCGACTACAGCAAGCCGGACGTGGGCCGGCCGGCGGGTGTGTGAGGGCCGCCAGACGGCGGCGCGTGATCAATTCGTTGGACAAGAGGAGACCAGGATGAATGTGAAACAAGAACGCCAGGCCCGGCACCGCAGCGCGTTGGCGCTCGCGTTGGCGGGCCTGCTGCTCGGCGGGCTGGTGTCATGCGGCGGCAGCGACGGCGGCTTGACGGCCGGGGCGAAGCCCCCTCCCGTGACCCCGCCGGCGCAGCCCGTGCTGCAGCTCAGCACGCTGTCGAGCCGCGCCGACATGGTGAGCGGCGGCAGCGCGCTGGTGGAGGTGGCGGTGCCCGACGGCATCACCGCCGCCGACGTGCGCATTTCGAGCAACGGCACGGATGTGACCAGCGCCTTCGCGGCCGCCACCGGTGGGCGCAAGCTGCGCGGGCTGGTCAGCGGCCTCAACATCGGCAGCAACAAGCTCGTGGCCAAGGTGGGCACCGACAAGGCCTACGGTGAACTGTCCCTGACCAATTACCCGATCACCGGGCCGATCTTTTCCGGGACCCAGATGACGCCGTTCGAATGCCGCACGGTCGAGTCGGGCCTGGGGGCGCCGCTGGATGCGAACTGCTCGGTGGCGACGCGCTACGACTGGTTCTACTTCACCGCCGCCGGCGTGCGCCAGCCGCTGGCGAGTCCGCTGGGGGCGCGTCCCGCGGACCTGGGTACCGCGACCACGATCGACGGCAAGACCGTGCCTTTCATCGTGCGGGTGGAGTCGGGCACCATCAACCGCTCGATCTACCGCATCGCGGTGCTGGACGACCCCAAGACGGCAGGGCAATGGAATTCGGCGGGCTGGAACCAGCGCATCGTGTTCCGCTTCGGCGAATCCACGGCAGCGCAGTACAACCAGGGCTCGAATGCGGTGACCGACGTGTTCAAGACCGACTCGACAGATCCGCAGAGCGTCGAGGCGCTGAAGCGCGGCTTTGCCTACGTGGTGTCGTCGCTGAACATCAACAAGGTCAACGTCAACGACGTGGTGGCGGCCGAGACCGCGATGATGCTGCGTGAGCACATCGCCAAGGACTACGGCGTGCCGCGCTGGATGGTGGGCATGGGCGGCTCGGGCGGCGCGATCCAGCAGATGCTGATCGCGCAGAACTATCCCGGCATCCTGGACGGCATCATGCCGGACGCGGCATTCCCGGACGTGTTCGGCACCGCGCTGGCGGTGTCGGACTGCCGGCTGCTGAACCGCTACTTCATCGCCAACCCGGCCAACTCCGCCACGCGCAAGGCGTTCGAGGGCCACATGAACACCGTGCTCGGCAACACCTGCGCCACCTGGGATGCCGGCAACGGCGACGCGGTGCTGGCCACCAACGGCTCGGTGTCGCCGGCCTGCGGCCTGAACGATGCGAGCAAGGTGTATGCGCCGTCGACCAACCCGGGCGGCGCGCGCTGCACTGTCTACGACGTCAACGTCAACACGCTGGGCCGCGACCCGTTCACGGGCGGCGCGCGCCGGCCGCTGGACAACGTGGGCATCCAGTACGGGTTGGCCGCGCTGAAGACCGGCGCGATCACCACCACGCAGTTCCTCGACGTCAACGAGCGTATCGGCGGCTACGACAGCGACGGCAACATCATCGCGCGCCGCACGGTGGCCGACGCCGAGGCACTCAAGCGCTCGTACGAGATGGGGCGCATCGGCTCCGGCGCGGGCGGGCTTGCCACGGTGCCGATCCTGCACATGAGGGCCTATGCCGAGCCCGGCGGCGACATCCACACCATCTACAACGACATCAAGATCCGCGAGCAGTTGAAGCGTTCCAACGGGCGGGCCGACAACCAGGTCATCTGGCTGTTCCCGAACCCCGCGCTGGCCGCACCGGCCATGCAGCCGACGCTGGTGGGCGTGCTGCGCGACTCGTTCCTGCAGCGCCTGAGCCTGATGACGCAGTGGCTGGACGCCATCACCGGCGATTCTGCGCCGCTGACCACGGACAAGGTGGCGCGCCTCAAGCCGGCCGACGCGGTCGATTCCTGCTGGTCGGTGGCAGACGGCTCGCGGGTGCGCGAGGAGGCCACGTTCTCGGGCGCCGGAACCTGCAACACGCTCTACCCGAAGACGCCTGCGCCGCGCATGGTGGCGGGCGCCCCGGTGGCCGACGACGTGGTCAAGTGCCAGCTCAAGCCGATCAGCGACGCCGACTACGCGCCGGTGGTGCTGAGCACGCCCGAGAAGGTGCGCCTGGCCGGCATCTTCCCCGACGGGGTGTGCGACTACAGCAAGGCAGGTGTGGGGCAGGCCAAGCTCAAGGGCACCTGGCTCAAGTATTGAGGACGTGCTGACGACGGCGCAGTTCCGTCAAGCAAGAAGGCCCGCCTGAAGATCAGGCGGGCCTTTTTACATTCGCGAGGCGGCTGTGTTCAGTGGATCGCGAGCTGCGCCACGTTGCTCACCGGCGCCTTCTTGGCGAGCTTGAGGGTCAGCACGCCATTTTCCAGTTTGGCGTCGCTGGCGGACACGTCGATGTCCTGCGGCAGCTCGTAGGCGGCCTTGAACTGGCGCTTGGCGTCGGCCTTGCTCTCAATGCGGACCACGCTGCCTTCGATGCCGATGGACAGGTCTTCCTTGGACAGGCCGGGCACGTCGAGCGCGAGGGTCCAGGCCTTGTCGTCCTGTTCCACTTGCAGGCTGCGCGAGGTGCCGGCGGACAGTGCGTCGTTGACGAAACGCTCGAAGCTGCGATCGAACGTGCGGAAGGCCGGGGTGAAGGCGCGGCTGCGGACTGCGGGGGCAAAAAACATGGTGGGCTCCAAGGTCATAACGGGACAGTGGGTCAGTGGCGTCCCTTACACTGCGCGGCTCTCAACCGTGATTGCCGCATGGAACGCATGTGCGAGCCGTGCCGTTTTTTTCAAGTGAAGTCCAACATGAAAAGTCCGCGCCGCCGGGTCTTGAAATCCCTGATGGCGGCGCTATGTGTGCCGGCCGGCGCCTGGGCCCAGGCGCCCTCGGCACCGCCGATCCGGATGGCCCTGATCGAGTCGATGAGCGGGGCCTTTGCCAACACCGGCGAGGCCGTGCTGCGCAACCTGGCCTGGGCCGTGGAGCGGGTGAACCAGCGCGGCGGCGTGAGGACGGCGCAGGGCACGCGGCTGATGCAGCTCGAGCGCTACGACAGCAAGGGCCAGAACGAGGAGGCCTTGTCGGCCCTGCGCGCGGCCATCGACGCGGGCGCGCAGTACGTGCTGCAAGGCAACTCGTCCTCGACGGCAGCCGTGCTGAGCGACGCGATCAGCAAGCACAACGAGCGCGACCCGGCGCGGCGCGTGATCTTCCTCAACTACTCGGCGGTCGATCCGATCCTGACCAACGAGAAATGCAGCTTCTGGCATTTCCGCTACGACGCCCATGCCGACATGCGCATGGCCGCGCTGATGGAGGTGCTGAAGGAGGACAGCGCGGTCAAGAACATCTACCTGATCGGGCAGGACTACAGCTTCGGCCAGGCCGTGCTGCGCGAGGCCCGGCGCCAGCTCGGCGTGCAGCGCCCCGATGTGCAGATCGTCGGCGACGAGCTGCACCCGATGGGCCGCGTGAAGGACTTCCTGCCCTACGCCACGAAGATCAAGGCCAGCGGTGCGCAGGCCGTCATCACCGGCAACTGGGGCAACGACCTGACCCTGCTGGTCAAGGCCGCCAAGGATGTGGGCTTCGAGGGCAAGTTCTACACCTTCTACGGCAACGCCCTGGGTGCGCCGGCCGCCATCGGCGATGCGGGCATCGGCAAGGTGATCGCCGTGGCCGACTGGCTGCCCAACGTGCCGACGGCGCAGAGCGAGGCGTTCTACCAGGCCTTCCGCCAGCGCTATCCCAAGCCCGCGGACGACTACGTGCACATGCGCATGCAGCTCATGGTGGAATCCCTGGCGCAGGCCATCGAGAAAGCAGGAACTCCTGATTTGATAGCAATCGCGGACCAGCTGGCGCGGACCTCCGTCAGTTTGTATGGCCAAAACGGCACCATGCGCGCGGCCGACCACCAGTTCCAGCAGTCGCTGGTGGTGGGCGTGATGGACCGCCAGGGCACGCCCGGCGTGAAGTTCGACGTGGAAGGTTCGGGCTACGGCTTCCGCGTGATCCGGCAGATCCGCGCGAGCCAGGCGGAGCAGCCCACCACCTGCAAGATGGTGCGGCCCTGAGCCGAGCCACGTGCTGAGCCGCGCGGCCGCTTACGGCGAGGCGTAGCCCAGGCAGGCGCCCGCGTTGGGGAGGCCCTTGCATTCGCGCTGCAGGCGGCGGTCGCGCTGGGCGGCGGTTTCGCCCGAACCCTTGTCGAATTTGGCCTTGCCGGACACGTGGGGCTTGGCCGCATGCGCCTTGCCTTTGGCGCTCTTGGCGGGCGGCGTGCCGTCGGCGGCCAGGGCCTCGGCGCCGCACAGCGCGAGGGCGCACAGCAGGGCGGCCAGCGCGCCGCGGGACGGGGCGCTGCCCCGGGGGTCGATGCTCATGAATGTCTCCTCCCGGCACGGACGGCGCGGTCGAAACCATGATAGCCGAGGGGCCCCGCCGTGCCCCGCAGCCCGGTCGGCTACCATGGGCGCTCTTTGTCCTGCGGCCCCGACATCCCATGCGCCAGACCCTCCAGAATCTCGAAGAATCCAAGATCCGCGAAGTGGCCAATGCCGGCTTCGGCCGCAGCGACGTGCTGGCCTTCTGGTTCGGTGAAAGCGACGAGGCGACGCCCGACTTCATCCGCCAGGCCGCGATCGATTCGCTGCAGCGCGGCGAAACCTTCTATTCTCACAACCTCGGCCTGCTCGAGCTGCGCGAGGCGATCTCGGCCTACATGAGCGCGCGGCACGGCCCGGTTGGCGTGGATCGGCTGGCCGTGACCTCGGGCGGCGTCAACGCGCTGATGCTGGCCGTGCAGGCGCTGGTGGACGCGGGCGACGAGGTGGTGGCCGTCACGCCGGTCTGGCCCAACCTCACGGCCCAGCCGGCCATCCTGGGCGCCCGGGTGCGCTGCGTTCCGCTCCGGCCGGTGGACGGCGCCTGGACGCTGGACCTGGACGCGCTGCTGGCTGCCGTGACGCCGGCCACGAAGCTGCTGATCGTCAATTCGCCGAACAACCCGACCGGCTGGACGCTGAGCCGCGCCGAACAGCAGGCCATCGTCGAGCATTGCCGCCGCACGGGCACCTGGATCCTGGCTGACGAGGTCTACGAGCGCCTGTACTACGCGGACGACACGCCGAACGGCTGCGCCCCGAGCTTTCTGGACGTGACCGGGCCGGACGACCGCCTGGTGGTGGTGCACAGCTTCTCCAAGAGCTTCCTCATGACCGGCTGGCGCCTGGGCTGGCTGGTGATGCCGCCGGCGCTCACGCACCCCATGGGCAAGCTGCTGGAGTTCAACACCTCGTGCGCCAGCGTGTTCACCCAGCGCGCCGGCGTGGTGGCGCTGCAGCGCACGGACGAGGTCACGCCGCGCGTGGTGGCCCACCTCAGGGCCTGCCGCGACACGCTGGTGCCGCTGCTGCAGGCGGTGCCCGGCGTGCAGGTGGCGCCGGCGCGCGGCGGCATGTACGCCTTTTTCAGGCTGGCCGGCTTCGAGGACTCGCTGGACACCGCCAAGCGGCTGGTTGCCGAGGCCGGGCTGGGCCTGGCCCCGGGCAACGCCTTCGCTCCCGAAGCCCAGGGCTGGCTGCGCTGGTGCTTCGCCTCGAAGGACACCGGGCGCCTGGCCGAGGGTGTCGATCGCCTCAAACGCTGGTTGTCCGTACAGTAGCCGGCAACGGCCGGGAACACCGCGGAACCGGCTCTGCCGGGCCGCTGCTGCCACCCCCGGCGGGAGGCGGCCCCTCGGGGCCGCTACGAGGGGCGTGCTATACTTTCAAGGCTTTGCATTCTGCAAGGCGCACGTTGAATGCAGTTCCAGCGCTCAACGCAAGTCAACCCTCACAGGAAAATGAAATGATCGCATCCTCCGTCAAGGCCGACGTCGTCAAGGCCAACGCGCGCAGCGCCACCGATACCGGCAGCCCCGAAGTGCAAGTGGCCCTGCTGACCGCCCGCATCAACGAGCTGACCCCTCACTTCAAGACGCACGCCAAGGACCACCACGGTCGCCGCGGCCTGCTGCGCATGGTGAGCCGCCGCCGCAAGCTGCTGGACTACCTCAAGTCCAAGGACGCTGACCGCTACACCGCGTTGATCGCCAAGCTGGGCCTGCGCAAGTAAGCTTCGATACTGAACAAGAGGCGCCTGAGTTAGTCCCCTAGCTCAGGCGCTTTGTACTTCGGAGAACGCAAAACAGAGCGAAGCTGTGTCATTCCAGGGGTCTTTGCGCCAAGGGCCGCTGGAATGGCATCGTGTTCTGTGAGCTGTCTCCGGGCTCTGAGGGGTGGCCTGCATCCCTCGTGACAATCCAGGAGAAAACATGAGCCTGTTCAACAAAGTTACCAAGTCTTTCCAATGGGGCGACAAGACCGTCGTCATGGAAACCGGTGAAATCGCCCGCCAGGCCAGCGGCGCCGTCGTCGTGAGCATCGACGGCACCGTGGTGCTGGCCACCGTGGTGGCCTCCAAGTCCGCCAAGCCCGGCCAGGACTTCTTCCCGCTGACCGTCGACTACATCGAGAAGACCTACGCCGCCGGCAAGATCCCCGGCAGCTTCTTCAAGCGCGAAGCCAAGCCCAGCGAGCACGAAACCCTGACCAGCCGCCTGATCGACCGCCCGATCCGCCCGCTGTTCCCCGAAGGCTTCCTGAACGAAGTGCATGTGGTCATCCACACGCTGTCGCTCAACCCGGAAGTTGACGCCGACATCGCCGCCATGATCGGCGTGAGCGCCGCGCTGGCCATCTCCGGCATCCCGTTCAGCGGCCCGATCGGTGCCGCCCGCGTGGGCTACATCAATGGTCAGTACGTGCTGAATCCGGGCCAGACCGCCCGCAAGGATTCGCAGATGGACCTGGTCGTTGCCGGCACGCAAGCCGCCGTGCTGATGGTCGAGTCCGAAGCCCTGCAGCTCGGCGAAGAAATCATGCTGGGCGGCGTGGTGTTCGGCCACGAACAGGCCGGCATCGCGATCAACGCGATCCATGATCTCGTGCGCGACGCCGGCAAGCCGGTGTGGGACTGGCAGGCCCCGGCCGAAGACGAAGCCTTCGTCGCCAAGGTCAAGGGCCTGGCCGAAGAAAAGCTGCGCGCCGTCTACCAGATCCGCAGCAAGCAGGCCCGCACGCAAGCCCTTCGTGAGGTCAACGCCAGCGTGATGGCCTCGCTCAAGGAAAGCGGCGAGCCCTTCGATGCCGGCAAGGTCAACGACCTGCTGTTCGCCATCGAATCGAAGATCGTGCGCAGCCAGATCCTGGCCGGCGAGCCGCGCATCGACGGCCGCGACACGCGCACCGTGCGCCCCATCGAGATCCGCAACAGCGTGCTGCCGCGTACCCACGGCTCGGCCCTGTTCACGCGTGGCGAAACCCAGGCGTTGGTCGTGACCACGCTGGGCACCGAGCGCGACGCGCAGCGCATCGATGCGCTGGCCGGCGAGTACGAAGACCGCTTCATGCTGCACTACAACATGCCTCCCTTTGCCACCGGCGAAGTGGGCCGCATGGGCAGCACCAAGCGCCGCGAAATCGGCCACGGCCGCCTGGCCAAGCGTGCGCTCGTCGCCGTGCTGCCGACCAAGGAAGAATTCCCCTACACCATGCGCGTGGTGTCCGAGATCACCGAATCCAACGGCTCCTCGTCGATGGCCTCGGTCTGCGGCGGCTGCCTGTCGCTGATGGACGCCGGCGTGCCGATGAAGGCCCACGTGGCCGGTATCGCCATGGGCCTGATCAAGGAAGACAACCGCTTCGCCGTGCTGACCGACATCCTGGGCGATGAAGATCACCTGGGCGACATGGACTTCAAGGTGGCCGGCACCACGAATGGCATCACCGCGCTGCAGATGGACATCAAGATCCAGGGCATCACCAAGGAAATCATGCAGGTCGCGCTGGCTCAGGCCAAGGAAGCCCGCATGCACATCCTGGGCAAGATGCAGGACGCGATGGGCGAGGCCAAGACCGAGGTGTCGAACTTCGCGCCCAAGCTCTACACGATGAAGATCAACCCCGAGAAGATCCGCGACGTGATCGGCAAGGGAGGCGCCGTGATCCGCGCGCTGACCGAGGAAACCGGCTGCCAGATCAACATCGAGGAAGACGGCACCATCACCATCGCCGCGACCGATGCCGAGAAGGCCGACGTCGCCAAGAAGCGCATCGAGCAGATCACGGCCGAAGTGGAAATCGGCAAGGTCTACGAAGGCCCGGTCACCAAGATCCTGGATTTCGGCGCCCTGATCAACCTGCTGCCCGGCAAGGACGGCCTGCTGCACATCAGCCAGATCGCCCATGAGCGCGTCGAGAAGGTTACCGACTACCTGACCGAAGGTCAGATCGTCAAGGTCAAGGTGCTCGAGACCGACGAGAAGGGCCGCGTCAAGCTGTCGATGAAGGCGCTGCTGGACCGTTCGGCCCAGGCTGCCGCCCCGCGCGGTGCCGAGCAGGCCCAGCAGCAACAGCAGCAAGAACAGCAACAGCAGTAATTGCTACTGAATTGATAGCGCCATATGTCCGCCCCGTGCGGACATCGGGGCTAAAAGACCATGAAAGCGATTGAAATCACCTCTTTTGGCGCGCCCGACGTGCTGCGCCTGGGCGAACGCCCCGTGCCGGCCGCCGGGGCGGGCGAGGTGCTGATCCGCGTGGCCGCCAGCGGCGTGAACCGCCCTGACGTGCTGCAGCGCACCGGCAACTACCCCGTGCCCCCCGGCGCCTCGGACATTCCGGGGCTCGAGGTGGCGGGCGTGATCGAAGCCGGCGATGCTGCCGCGATGGCGGCGGCCGGCTTCAAGGTGGGCGACCGCGTCTGTGCGCTGGTGGCCGGCGGCGGCTATGCCGAGTTCTGCGCCGCGCCGGTGGCCCAGTGCCTGCCCATGCCGCAGGGGCTGGACGCGGTGCAGGCGGCCTCGCTGCCCGAGACCTTCTTCACCGTCTGGAGCAATGTGTTCGACCGGGGGCGCCTGCAGCCTGGGGAAACCCTGCTGGTCCAGGGCGGCACCAGCGGCATCGGCGTCACGGCCATCCAGATGGCCAAGGCGCTGGGCGCCCGGGTGATCGCCACCGCCGGCAGCGACGAGAAATGCGCGGCCTGCCTGTCACTGGGCGCCGACCACGCGATCAACTACAAGACCGCCGACTTCGCCGAAGAAGCGAAGAAGCTCACCGGCGGGCTGGGCGTGAACGTGATCCTCGACATGGTGGCCGGCGGCTACGTGGCGCGCGAGATTGACTGCCTGGCCGAAGACGGCCGGCTCGTGATCATCGCGGTGCAAGGAGGCCTCAAGGCCGAGATCAACGCCGGCCTGGTGCTGCGCCGGCGGCTCACGGTCACCGGCTCCACGCTGCGGCCGCGGCCGGTGGCGTTCAAGGGCCAGATCGCGCAGGCGCTGCGCCAGCGCGTGTGGCCGCTGATCGAAAGCGACGCCATCCGGCCGGTGATCCACAGCACTTTCCCGGCGGCCGAGGCGGCGAGGGCGCACGCGCTCATGGAATCCAACCAGCATGTGGGCAAGATCGTCCTGACATGGTGACCGACAGCATGAAAAAGAAACTGATCGCGGGCAACTGGAAGATGAACGGCGGCCTGGCCGCCAACGAGGCGCTGCTCCAGGCTCTGCTGGCGGGCGTGGGAACGCCGGCCTGCGGCGTGGCCGTCTGCGTGCCGGCGCCGTACCTGGCGCAGGTCCAGGCTCTGTGCGCCGCGTCACCCATCGAGCTGGGGGCGCAGGACCTGTCCATGCACGCCCAGGGCGCCTACACCGGCGAGGTTTCGGCCGCCATGCTGCGGGATTTCGGCGTGCGCTACTGCCTCGCCGGCCATTCCGAGCGCCGCCAGTACCACGGCGAGACGGATGGGCTGGTGGCGGACAAGGCCAAGGCCGCGCTGGCGGCGGGCATCACGCCCATCGTCTGCGTGGGCGAAACCCTGGCCGAGCGCGAGGCGGGCCAGACCGAGGAGGTGGTGAAGCGCCAGCTGGCCGCCGTGATCCACGCCAACGGCCATTGCATCAGCGAAATCGTGGTGGCCTACGAGCCGGTCTGGGCCATCGGCACGGGCCGCACGGCCACGCCCGAGCAGGCACAGCAGGTGCATGCGCTGCTGCGGGCCCAACTCAAGCTGGCCAGCACGCAGGCCGACCGCATCCAGATCCTGTACGGCGGCAGCATGAATGCGGCCAACGCAGCGCAGCTCCTGGCCCAGCCCGACATCGATGGCGGGCTCATCGGCGGCGCTTCGCTCAAGGCCCCGGATTTTCTGACCATTATTGCCGCAGCCCAGTGAACCCGGGCGCGAATAGCTACAAATTTAGGAGTAAACAATGAACGTCGTCCTCACCATCATTCTGGCGGTCCAGATGCTTGCCGCACTGGGCATGATCGGTTTGATCCTGATCCAGCACGGCAAGGGCGCCGACATGGGCGCCGCTTTCGGCAGCGGGGGCTCCGGCAGCCTGTTCGGTGCCAGCGGCAGCGCCAACTTCCTGTCGCGCACCACGGCCGTGCTGGCGGCGGTGTTCTTCGTCTGCACGCTGCTGCTGGCCTATTTCGGCAACCTCCGCCCGACCAGCTCGGGCAGCGTGCTCGAACGCGCCACGGTGACCGCGCCTGCGCCTGCCACGGCGGCCTCTGGCGCCGCCGCGCAGATTCCCGGCGGCACCTCGGCGGCACCCCAGCCGGCGGCTTCCTCGGGCGCGGTGCCGGCTCCCATGCCGGCCGCCTCCGGCGCAGCGCAGATTCCGACCAAGTAAACACGCTGAAAATCATCCGCCCGCAGAGGGAAGCGGGTGATTTCAGGGTAAACTCCTAGATTGTCCGGAAAGCCAAAAATCGCAAGATGCCTCATGCCATCCGGGCAACAAAAACCGCCGTCGTGGTGAAATTGGTAGACACGCTATCTTGAGGGGGTAGTGGCGAAAGCTGTGCGAGTTCGAGTCTCGCCGACGGCACCAGTCAAAGGACCTGGCCGGCAACAGCCGGTCAGGTTCAAGCGGTGATCAGAACCTCCAGATGAACCTCGATCAGTACCTCCCAGTCCTTTTGTTCATCCTGGTAGGCATCGGTGTGGGCGTGGCGCCCCAGGTGCTGGGCTACATCCTCGGGCCCAACCGGCCCGACACCCAGAAAAATTCCCCTTACGAATGCGGCTTCGAGGCCTTCGAAGACGCGCGCATGAAGTTCGACGTGCGCTACTACCTCGTCGCCATCCTGTTCATCCTGTTCGACCTGGAAATCGCGTTCCTGTTTCCGTGGGCCGTCACGCTCAAGGAAATCGGCCCCACCGGCTTCTGGGCCATGATGATCTTCCTGGGCATTCTGGTCGTGGGCTTCGTCTACGAATGGAAAAAAGGCGCCCTGGATTGGGAATGACGCGTTCTGCTGGAGAGTTGTATGGCTATTGAAGGCGTTTTGAAAGAAGGCTTCGTCACCACCACCTATGACTCGGTGGTGAACTGGGCCAAGACCGGCTCGCTCTGGCCCATGACCTTCGGTCTGGCCTGCTGCGCCGTGGAGATGATGCACGCGGGCGCCGCGCGCTACGACATCGACCGCTTCGGCATGCTGTTTCGCCCGAGCCCGCGCCAGTCCGACCTGATGATCGTGGCCGGCACGCTGTGCAACAAGATGGCGCCGGCGCTGCGCAAGGTCTACGACCAGATGCCCGAGCCGCGCTGGGTGCTGTCCATGGGCTCGTGCGCCAACGGCGGCGGCTACTACCACTACAGCTACTCCGTGGTGCGCGGCTGCGACCGCATCGTGCCGGTCGATGTCTACGTGCCGGGCTGTCCGCCCACCGCCGAAGCGCTGCTGTACGGCATCATCCAGCTGCAGCAGAAGATCCGCCGCACCCACACCATTGCCCGGGCCTGAAAGGGATTCATGACTGCTGTTGCCATCCATCCCGAGGTCCTGAAGGAAACGATTGCCGCTGCCCTGGGCGACAAGGCCCGGCGCATCGGCCTGAAGCATGGCGAAGTGACCGTGGTGGTGGCCGCGGCCGACTACCTGGAAGCCTCGCTGATCCTGCGCGATGCGCCCGGCTGCCGCTTCGAGCAGCTCATCGACCTGTGCGGCCTCGACTATTCCGACTACAAGGAAGGCGCCTGGGACGGCGCGCGCTACGGTGTGGCGGTCCACCTGCTGTCGGTCAGCCTGAACCAGCGCGTGCGCCTGAAGGTGTTTGCACCTGACGACGAGTTGCCCGTGGTGGCCTCGCTCAACGGCATCTGGAGCGCCGCCAACTGGTTCGAGCGCGAGGCGTTCGACCTGTTCGGCATCGTGTTCGAAGGCCACAACGACCTGCGCCGCATCCTCACGGACTACGGCTTCATCGGCCACCCGTTCCGCAAGGACTTCCCGACTTCGGGCCACGTGGAGATGCGCTACGACCCCGAGAGCAAGCGCGTGATCTACCAGCCGGTGACCATCGAGCCGCGCGAGATCACGCCGCGCATCATCCGCGAAGACAATTATGGAGGCCTTCAGTGAGCCACCCCCGATGCGCCTGCGGCGCCTCCCCCTCCAGGGGGCAACACCAGCGGTCCGGCAAAGCCGACCCCGCGGTGTTTCCCGGATTGGGCCTTTTCTGCGGCGGAAGCTTCCATGGCTGAAATCAAGAACTACACCCTGAACTTCGGTCCGCAGCACCCGGCCGCGCACGGCGTGCTGCGCCTCGTGCTCGAGCTTGACGGCGAAGTGATCCAGCGCGCCGATCCGCACATCGGCCTGCTGCACCGCGCCACCGAGAAGCTGGCCGAGAGCAAGACCTACATCCAGTCGCTGCCCTACATGGACCGCCTCGACTACGTGTCGATGATGTCCAACGAGCACGCCTACTGCCTGGCCATCGAGAAGCTGCTGGGCATCGAGGTGCCCGAGCGTGCGCAGTACATCCGCGTGATGTTCGGTGAGATCACCCGCCTGCTCAACCATCTGTTGTGGCTGGGTGCGCACGGGCTCGATTGCGGCGCGATGAACATGCTCATCTACTGCTTCCGCGAGCGCGAGGATCTGTTCGACATGTACGAGGCCGTGTCCGGCGCGCGCATGCATGCGGCCTATTTCCGCCCGGGCGGCGTCTACCGCGACCTGCCCGACAGCATGCCGCAGTACAAGGCGAGCAAGATCAAGAATGCCAAGGCCATTTCGGCGTTGAACGAAAACCGCCAGGGCTCGCTGCTTGATTTCATCGAAGACTTCACCAAGCGCTTCCCGAAGTACGTGGACGAGTACGAGACCCTGCTCACGGACAACCGCATCTGGAAGCAGCGCACCGTGGGCATCGGCGTGGTGTCGCCCGAGCGCGCCCTCAACCTCGGTTTCACGGGCGCCATGCTGCGCGGCTCGGGCATTGCCTGGGACCTGCGCAAGCAGCAGCCCTACGACGTCTACGGCCGTATGGACTTCGACATCCCGGTGGGCAAGACCGGCGACTGCTACGACCGCTACCTGGTGCGCGTGGAAGAGTTGCGCCAGTCCAACCGCATCATCAAGCAGTGCGTGGACTGGTTGCGCGCCAATCCGGGTCCGGTGATCACCGACAACCACAAGGTGGCGGCGCCCGACCGCGAATCCATGAAGTCCAACATGGAAGAGCTGATCCATCACTTCAAGCTCTTCACCGAAGGCTTTCATGTGCCCGAGGGCGAGGCCTACGCGGCGGTGGAGCACCCGAAGGGCGAGTTCGGCATCTACCTGGTGAGCGACGGCGCCAACAAGCCGTATCGCCTGAAGATCCGCGCCCCGGGTTTTCCGCACCTGGCGGCGCTCGATGAGATGGGCCGCGGCCACATGATCGCCGACGCCGTAGCCATCATCGGCACCATGGACATCGTATTTGGGGAAATCGACCGATGATTTCTGATGCAGTCAAAGCCCGCTTTGCCGCGGAAGTGGCGAAGTATCCCGCCGACCAGAAGCAGTCCGCCGTGATGGCCTGCCTCGCTATCGTCCAGCAAGCGCTGGGCCATGTGAGCGTGGACAGCGAGAAGGAAGTGGCCGACTACCTCGGCATGCCGCAGATCGCGGTGCACGAGGTCACGACCTTCTACAACATGTACAACCAGCAGCCGGTGGGCAAGTACAAGCTCAACGTCTGCACCAACCTGCCGTGCCAGCTGCGCGACGGCCAGAAGGCGCTGCACCACCTGGAGCACCGGCTCGGCGTCAGGATGGGCGAGACCACGGCCGACGGCCTGTTCACGCTGCAGCAGAGCGAGTGCCTGGGCGCCTGCGCCGATTCCCCGGTGATGCTGGTGAACGACCGCACCATGTGCAGCTTCATGAGCAACGAGAAGCTCGACCAGCTCATCGACGGCCTGAAGAAAGCAGAGGCTCCCTGATGAACGCCGAACAAGTGCTGTCCCAGTTTCAGGCCACGGGCGTGCAGACCTGTTTCCACGGCCGCCACATCAACCCGCAGATCTATGCCGACCTCAACGGCAGCAACTGGCGCCTGAAGGACTACGAGGCCCGCGGCGGCTACCAGGCCCTGCGCAAGATCCTGCTCGGTGCCGATGGCGTCGAACCCATGACGCAGGACCAGGTGATCGCCACCGTCAAGGAATCGGCCCTGCGCGGCCGTGGCGGCGCAGGCTTTCCCACGGGGCTCAAGTGGAGCTTCATGCCGCGCCAGTTCCCGGGCCAGAAATACCTGGTCTGCAATTCGGACGAAGGCGAGCCCGGCACCTGCAAGGATCGCGACATCCTGCAGTTCAACCCGCACATCGTGATCGAGGGCATGATCATCGCGGCCTACGCGATGGGCATCAGCGTGGGGTACAACTACATCCACGGCGAAATCTTCCAGACCTACGACCGGTTCGAGGCGGCGCTGGAGGAGGCGCGTGCCGCCGGCCTGCTGGGCGACAACATCCTCGGCAGCGCCTACAGCTTCCAGTTGCATGCGGCGCACGGCTTCGGCGCCTACATCTGCGGCGAGGAAACCGCGCTGCTCGAATCGCTCGAAGGCAAGAAGGGCCAGCCGCGCTTCAAGCCGCCGTTCCCGGCCAGCTTCGGCCTGTACGGCAAGCCGACCACGATCAACAATACCGAGACCTTTGCGGCCGTGCCCTGGATCATCCGCAACGGCGGCCAGGCCTACCTCGAGATCGGCAAGCCCAACAACGGCGGCACCAAGATCTACTCGGTCTCGGGCGACGTGGAGTTGCCCGGCAACTACGAAATCCCGCTGGGCACACCCTTCAGCAAGCTGCTGGAGCTGGCCGGCGGTGTGCGCAAGGGCCGCACGCTCAAGGCCGTGATCCCCGGCGGCTCGTCGGCCCCGGTGCTGCCCGCCTCCATCATGATGGAGTGCACGATGGACTACGACTCCATCGCCAAGGCCGGCTCCATGCTCGGCTCCGGCGCGGTGATCGTGATGGACGACAGCCGCTGCATGGTCGAGTCGCTCAAGCGCCTCTCGTACTTCTACATGCACGAGTCCTGCGGGCAGTGCACGCCGTGCCGCGAAGGCACGGGCTGGCTCTGGCGCGTGGTGGACCGCATCCACAACGGGCAGGGCAGGCCGAGCGACATGGATCTGCTGAACTCGGTGGCCGACAACATCCAGGGCCGCACGATCTGCGCCCTCGGCGATGCGGCGGCCATGCCGGTGCGCGCCATGATCAAGCACTTCCGCCACGAATTCGAAGCGCTGATCGACAAGGCGCCGCAAGCTGTGGCGCAAGCCTGACCGCGGAAACAAGATATATGGTTGAAATCGAACTCGACGGCCAGAAGGTGGAAGTGCTCGAAGGCAGCATGGTGATGCATGCGGCCGACAAGGCGGGCACCTACATTCCGCATTTCTGCTATCACAAGAAGCTCAGCATCGCGGCCAACTGCCGCATGTGCCTGGTCGACGTGGAGAAGGCGCCCAAGCCCATGCCGGCCTGCGCCACGCCCGTGACGCAGGGCATGATCGTGCGCACCAAGAGCGACAAGGCGATCAAGGCCCAGCAGTCGGTCATGGAGTTCCTGCTGATCAACCACCCGCTGGACTGCCCGATCTGCGACCAGGGCGGCGAATGCCAGCTGCAGGATCTGGCCGTGGGCTATGGCGGCTCGGCCTCGCGCTACCAGGAAGAAAAGCGCGTGGTGTTCCACAAGGACGTGGGCCCGCTGATCTCGATGGAAGAGATGAGCCGCTGCATCCATTGCACGCGCTGCGTGCGCTTCGGCCAGGAAGTGGCGGGCATCATGGAGCTCGGCATGATCCATCGGGGCGAACACTCCGAGATCACCACCGTGGTGGGCGACACGGTCGACTCCGAGCTGTCGGGCAACATGATCGACATCTGCCCGGTCGGCGCGCTCACCAGCAAGCCGTTCCGCTACAGCGCCCGCACCTGGGAACTGAGCCGCCGCAAGTCGGTCAGCCCCCATGATTCGACCGGCGCCAACCTGATCGTGCAGGTCAAGAACCACAAGGTGATGCGCGTCGTGCCCTTCGAGAACGAAGCGGTCAACGAATGTTGGATCGCCGACCGCGACCGCTTTTCGTACGAGGCGCTCAACAGCGACGAACGCCTGACCCGCCCCATGCTCAAGCAGGGCGGTGAATGGAAGACCGTGGACTGGCAGACGGCGCTCGAGTACGTGGCCAATGGCCTGAAGCAGATCAAGACCGACCACGGCGCGCAAAGCATCGGTGTGCTGGCCAGCCCGCACAGCACGCTCGAAGAGCTGTACCTGGCCGGCGCGCTGACGCGCGGCCTGGGCAGCGAGAACATCGACCACCGCCTGCGCCACGTCGAGTTTGCCGCCTTTGAAGGCGCACGCCACCTCGGCACTCCGATCGCCTCGCTGTCGCAACTGCAGCGTGTGCTGGTGGTCGGCAGCAACCTGCGCAAGGACCATCCGCTGTTTGCACAGCGGATTCGCCAGGCTGTCCGCAAGGGCGGGTCGATCAGTGCTATCAATTCCGTAGCATACGACTGGGCCATGCCGGTGGGCCGCACGCTGCTGGCTGCATCGTCGGCCTGGGCGCAGGCGCTGGCCGACGTGGCCGCCGCCGTGGCGGCGGAAAAAGGCGTGGCCGCACCCGCTGCAGGCCAGGCCAGCGACACGGCCCGGGCCATCGCGCAATCGCTGCTGGGCGGCGAACGCAAGGCCATCCTGCTGGGCAATGCCGCGGCTCACCATGCCCAGGCGTCCAGCCTGCTGGCACTGGCGCAATGGATTGGCGAGCAGACCGGTGCCACGGTGGGCTACCTGGGCGAGGCCGCCAACACGGTGGGCGCGCAACTGGTGGGCGCCCTTCCGGGGGCCGGTGGGCTGAATGCCGGCCAGATGCTCGGCGGTGCTCTGAAGGCGGTGCTGCTGCTGAACAATGAGCCCGAGTTCGATTCGGCGGCCGGTGCCGCCGCCGCGACGGCGCTGGGTCGGGCCGACATGGTGGTGACCTTGAGCCCGTTCAAGGCCAACATGGCGTTCAGCGATGTGCTGCTGCCGATCGCGCCGTTCACTGAAACCTCGGGCACCTTCGTCAACGCCGAGGGGCGCATCCAGGGCTTCCATGCCGTCGTCAAGCCGCAGGGCGAGGCGAGGCCGGCCTGGAAGGTGCTGCGCGTGTTGGCGAATCTGCTGGGCCTGCCCGGCTTTGACTTCGAATCCTCGCAGGAGGTGCTGGCCCGGGCTTGCGGCGCACAGCCTGCCGAGGCTACGCACGTGCCGGCCGACAAGCTGAGCAACGCGACCCGCGCGGCGATCGTGCTGTCTGCCGCGGCATCGCCGGCTCCGGCCGTCGCCAGCATCTATCAGCTCGATGGCCTGGTCCGCCGGGCGGCCTCGCTGCAACTGACGGCTGACGCTCGCCAGCCGGCCGCTGCCCAAGGGGTGACCGCATGATCGACGCGATCTTCAACCTCGGCCAGTCCCTGGTCGCCGCCAGCTGGTGGACGGGCCTCGCGTGGCCCGTGATCTGGAACCTCATCAAGATCGTGGTGGTGGTGCTGCCGCTGATGGGCGCCGTGGCCTACCTCACGCTGTGGGAGCGCAAGGCCATCGGCTTCACCCAGATCCGCCTGGGCCCCAACCGCATCGGCCCGATGGGCCTGCTGCAGCCGATCGCCGATGCCCTCAAGCTGCTGACCAAGGAAATCATCCTGCCGACAGCCGCCAACAAGGGATTGTTCCTGCTGGGCCCGATCATGACCATCATGCCGGCGCTGGCGGCCTGGGCCGTGATTCCCTTCGGGCCCGACGTGGCGCTGGCCAACATCAACGCCGGCCTGCTGTTCATGATGGCCATCACCTCGCTGGAAGTCTATGGCGTCATCATCGCCGGCTGGGCTTCCAACTCGAAGTACGCCTTCCTTGGCGCGCTGCGGGCTTCGGCGCAGATGGTGAGCTATGAAATCGCCATGGGTTTCTGCTTCGTGGTGGTGCTCATGGTGTCGGCCAGCCTGAACATGACCGACATCGTGATGGGGCAGGGCAAGGGGCAGTTCGCCGACCTAGGGCTGACCTTCCTGTCGTGGAACTGGCTGCCGCTGCTGCCGGTCTTCGTGGTGTATTTCATCTCCGGCCTGGCCGAGACCAACCGCCATCCGTTCGACGTGGTGGAAGGCGAGTCCGAAATCGTGGCCGGCCACATGATCGAGTACTCGGGCATGAGCTTCGCGATGTTCTTCCTGGCCGAATACGCCAACATGTGGCTGGTCTCGATTCTCGCGGTCATCATGTTCCTGGGCGGCTGGCTGCCCCCGGTGGCCTTCCTCGACTTTATTCCCGGCTGGATCTGGCTGGGCATCAAGACCTTCTGCGTGGTCACGATGTTCCTGTGGGTGCGTTCGACGTTCCCGCGCTACCGCTACGACCAGATCATGCGCCTGGGCTGGAAGATCTTCATTCCGGTCACCCTGGTATGGCTGGTGGTGATCGGCGTCTGGATGCAGACACCGTTCAATATCTGGAAATAACTGGAGTAGCCCATGTCTACCCAAGTCGCAACATCGCCGGCCTCGGCGTTCTCCCTCAAGGACTTCCTGTCCAGCTTCATGCTGATGGAGCTGTTCAAGGGCCTGGCCATCACCGGCAAGTACGCCTTCAGCCGCAAGATCACGGTGCAGTTCCCCGAGGAAAAGACGCCGCTGTCGCCGCGCTTTCGCGGCCTGCATGCACTGCGCCGCTACGACAACGGCGAGGAACGCTGCATCGCCTGCAAGCTCTGCGAAGCCGTCTGCCCAGCCATGGCCATCACCATCGAGTCCGACGTGCGCGACGACGGCTCGCGCCGCACCACGCGCTACGACATCGACCTGACCAAATGCATCTTCTGCGGTTTCTGCGAGGAAAGCTGCCCGGTGGACTCGATCGTCGAGACGCACATCTTCGAATACCACGGTGAAAAGCGCGGCGACCTGTATTTCACCAAGGACATGCTGCTGGCCGTGGGCGACCGGTACGAAAAAGAGATCGCGGCGGCCAAGGCGGCTGACGCCAAGTACCGCTGAACACAGCCGCATCACCCAAAGAACCGACTCATGGACGTCAAGACTGGTCTTTTCTATCTGTTCTCGGCCGTGCTGCTGTTCGCAGCCTTCCGAGTGATCACCGCCCGCAATCCTGTGTATGCCGCGCTGTACCTGGTGCTGGCGTTCTCCCAGGCCGCGGCCGTGTGGATCCTGCTGCGCGCCGAGTTCCTGGCCATCACGCTGGTGCTGGTGTACGTGGGCGCGGTCATGGTGCTGTTCCTGTTCGTCGTGATGATGCTGGACATCAACATGGACAGCATCCGGCAGGGCTTCTGGAAGCATTTCCCGCTGGCCGCCACCGTGGGCGCCCTGATCGCGCTCGAAATGGCGGCCGTGCTCATGGGCGGCTTCCGCGAGCCGCCCAAGCCCGTGCCGCTGGAGCAGGCGGGCGCGCAGCTCTCCAACACCAAGGAGCTGGGCCAGATGCTGTACACCCAGTATCTCTACCCGCTGGAAATCGCCGCCGTGATCCTGCTGGTGGCCATCATTGCCGCCATCGCGCTGACGCTGCGCCGGCGCAAGGACAGCAAGTACGTGAATCCCGCCGACCAGGTGCGCGTGAAGGCGCGTGACCGCGTGCAGGTGGTCAAGCTCGCGGCGACCCAAAGCGCAGCAGCCGATACCCCGCCGGCGCCGACTTCCATGGAGAAAAAGGCATGACGCTGACCCTTGGACACTATCTTTCGCTGGGCGCTATGCTGTTCGCGCTGTCGGTGATCGGCATCTTTCTGAATCGCAAGAACCTGATCGTGCTGCTGATGGCCATCGAGCTGATGCTGCTGGCGGTCAACATGAACTTCGTCGCGTTCTCCCACTACCTGGGCGACATGCACGGCCAGGTCTTCGTGTTCTTCATCCTGACGGTGGCGGCCGCCGAGTCGGCCATCGGGCTGGCCATCCTGGTGCTGCTGTTCCGCAACAAGTCCAGCATCAATGTGGACGAACTCAATACGCTCAAAGGCTAACAGGAAGAGACGACAACGATGAGCGCAACGCTTTCTGCTTCAACCCTGCTGGCCGTGCCGCTGGCGCCGCTGGCGGGCGCCCTGCTGGCGGGCATCTTCGGCACCACCTTCGGCGGCAACTGGATCGGTCGCCGCGTGACCCACACGCTCACCATCCTGGGCGTGTTCGTGGCCTTCGTGCTGTCGGCCATGACGCTCAAGAGCGTGGCGCTCGACGGGGCGCGCTTCAACGCCACCATCTATGAATGGATGGTGGTCGGCGGCCTCAAGATGGAGATCGGCTTCCTGGTCGACAGCCTGACGGCCATGATGATGTGCGTGGTGACCTTCGTGTCGCTGATGGTCCACATCTACACCATCGGCTACATGGAGGAAGACGAGGGCTACAACCGCTTCTTCGCCTACATCTCGCTGTTCACCTTCTCCATGCTGATGCTCGTGATGAGCAACAACATGCTGCAGCTGTTCTTCGGCTGGGAGGCCGTGGGCCTGGTGTCCTACCTGCTGATCGGCTTCTGGTTCAACAAGCCCAGCGCCATCTTCGCCAACATGAAGGCCTTCATCGTCAACCGCGTGGGTGACTTCGGCTTCATCCTCGGCATCGGCCTGATCGCGGCCTACGCCGGCACGCTGAACTACGGCGAGGTGTTCGCCAAGTCCGGCGAACTGGCCACGCTCGGCTTTCCGGGCACCCAGTGGATGCTGATCACCGTGATCTGCATCTGCCTGTTCATCGGCGCCATGGGCAAGAGCGCGCAGTTCCCGCTGCATGTGTGGCTGCCCGATTCGATGGAAGGCCCGACCCCGATCTCCGCGCTGATCCACGCCGCTACCATGGTGACGGCAGGCATCTTCATGGTGGCGCGCATGTCGCCGCTCTTCGAGCTGAGCGACACCGCCCTGAGCTTCGTCATGGTGATTGGCGCCATCACGGCGCTGTTCATGGGCTTCCTGGGCATCATCCAGAACGACATCAAGCGCGTCGTGGCCTATTCCACGCTGTCGCAGCTGGGCTACATGACGGTGGCGCTCGGCGCCTCGGCCTACTCGGTGGCCGTGTTCCACCTGATGACGCACGCCTTCTTCAAGGCGCTGCTGTTCCTCGGGGCCGGCTCGGTGATCATCGGCATGCACCACAACCAGGACATCCGCTGGATGGGCGGCGTGCGCAAGTACATGCCCATCACCTGGATCACCTCGCTGCTGGGCTCGCTGGCGCTGATCGGCACGCCGCTGTTTTCGGGCTTCTATTCCAAGGACAGCATCATCGAGGCGGTGCACGAAAGCCACCTGTGGGGCAGTGGCTTCGCTTCGTTCGCGGTGCTGGCCGGTGTGTTCGTGACCGCGTTCTACTCGTTCCGCATGTACTTCCTGGTGTTCCACGGCAAGGAACGCTATGACCAGAACCCTGATGCGCACCATGACGACCATGGCCACGACGATCACGGCCATGGCCATCACGAACACAAGCCGCACGAGTCGCCCTGGGTCGTCTGGCTGCCGCTGGTGCTGCTGGCCATCCCCTCGGTGGTGATCGGCTTCATGACGATCGAACCCATGCTGTTCGGCGACTTCTTCAAGGACGCCATCTTCGTCAACGCCGACAAGCATGGTGCGATGGAGGAACTGGGCCACGCCTTCCACGGACCGATGCAGATGGCGGTGCACGCCTTCACGACAGCGCCGTTCTGGCTCGCGCTGGCGGGTGTGGTCAGCGCCTACTACATGTACATGGTGAACCCGGCCCTGCCTGCGGCGATCAAGCGCGCGGCGCAGCCGATCTACACGCTGCTCGAGAACAAGTACTACATGGACTGGTTCAACGAGAACGTGCTGGCGCGCGGCGCGCGCGCCCTGGGCGTCGGCCTGTGGAAGGGCGGCGACCAGGCCGTGATCGACGGCGCCATCGTCAACGGCAGCTGGCGCGTGGTCGGCTGGGTGTCGGGGATGGTGCGCTGGCTGCAGTCGGGCTACATCTACCACTATGCGCTGGCGATGATCGTCGGTGTCTTCGTGCTGATGACGTATTTCGTATGGCTGAACAAATAACCTTGCGGGACAGGCCCCTGGCGCTGCCCTCAACTGATTGGATGGAACAAGAAAAATGGGATTGTTGAGCCTTGCCATCTGGACACCGATCTTTTTTGGTGTCGTGTTGCTGGCGCTGGGTCGTGATGACCAGGCCAGAGCCGTGCGCTGGATTGCGCTGATCGGCGCCATCATCAGCCTGCTCGTCACGCTGCCGCTGTACGACGGCTTCAAGCTGGGCACCTCGGCCATGCAGTTCGTCGAGAACGGCGTGTGGATCGAGCGCTTCAACGTCAACTACCACCTCGGGGTGGACGGCATCTCGCTGTGGTTCGTGCTGCTGACGGCCTTCATCAACGTGGTGGTTGTGATCTCGGCCTGGGAAGTCATCACCGAGCGCGTCAACCAGTACATGGGCGCCTTCCTGATCCTCTCGGGCATCATGATCGGCGTGTTCTGCGCGCTCGACGGCATCCTGTTCTATGTGTTCTTCGAGGCCACGCTGATCCCGATGTACCTGATCATCGGCATCTGGGGCGGACCCAACAAGATCTACGCGGCCTTCAAGTTCTTCCTCTACACGTTGCTCGGCTCGCTGCTGATGCTGGTGGCGCTGATCTTCCTGTACACCAAGTCGGGCGGCAGCTTCGATCTCGCCACCTGGCAGAAGCTGCCGCTGGACGGTACCGCCCAGACGCTGCTGTTCTTCGCCTTCTTCGCGGCGTTCGCGGTCAAGGTGCCGATGTGGCCGGTCCACACCTGGCTGCCCGACGTGCACGTCGAAGCGCCCACCGGCGGCTCCGCCGTGCTGGCCGCCATCATGCTGAAGCTGGGCGCCTACGGCTTCCTGCGCTTTTCCATGCCGATCGCGCCCGACGCGGCGCGCGAATGGGCCTGGCTCATGATTGCGCTGTCGCTGATTGCCGTGATCTACGTGGGCCTGGTGGCCATGGTGCAGCAGGACATGAAGAAGCTGGTGGCCTATTCGTCGGTGGCCCACATGGGCTTCGTCACGCTGGGCTTCTTCATCTTCAACGACCTGGGCGTGTCCGGCGGCCTGGTGCAGATGATCGCGCACGGCTTCGTCTCGGGCGCCATGTTCCTGTGCATCGGCGTGCTGTACGACCGCGTGCATTCGCGCGAGATCGCGAGCTATGGCGGCGTGGTCAACACCATGCCCAAATTCGCGGCCTTCGCGCTGCTGTTCTCCATGGCCAACTGCGGGCTGCCGGCGACGGCGGGCTTCGTCGGCGAGTGGATGGTGATCCTGGGTGCCGTCAAAGCCAACTTCTGGCTGGGCCTGGGCGCGGCGACGGCGCTGATCTTCGGCGCGGCCTACACCCTGTGGATGTTCAAGCGCGTCTATCTCGGCCCGGTGGCCAATGACGACGTGAAGGCCCTGAAGGACATCAACGGCCGCGAGTTCCTGATGCTGGCCCTGCTGGCCATCGCCGTGCTCTACATGGGGATCTATCCCAAGCCGTTCACCGACGTGATGGACGCCTCGGTGGCTGACCTGCTCAAGCATGTGGCGGCATCCAAGCTGAATTGAGAGACAGAAGATGATTGACAAACTCAGTTGGATCTCCGTTTACCCGGACGTGGTGCTGCTGGTCATGGCCTGCGTGATCGCGCTGGCCGACCTGGCCACCCGCAGCCCGCGCCGCACCACCACCTATGTGCTCACGCTGCTCACGCTGGGCGTGGTGGCGCTGCTGCAGGGCCTGTATGCCAGCAGCGACAACACGATCTATGGCTTCGGCAACATGGTGGTCAGCGACCCGATGGGCAATTGGCTCAAGTGCTTCGCCACGCTCGCCATGATGGTCACGCTGGTCTATGGCCGCCCCTATGCGGCCGATCGCGGCATGCTGCGCGGCGGCGAGATGTTCACGCTGAGCATGTTCGCGCTGCTGGGCATGTTCGTGATGATCTCGGGCAACAACTTCCTGGTGATCTACCTCGGTCTCGAACTGCTCACGCTGTCGAGCTATGCGCTGGTGGCCCTGCGCCGCGACAACGCCACCGCCACCGAAGCCGCGATCAAGTACTTCGTGCTGGGCGCGATGGCTAGCGGCTTCCTGCTGTATGGCTTGTCGATGCTGTACGGCGCCACCGGCACGCTGGAGGTGGGCGCGGTGTTCAAGGCCATCAACTCGGGCCAGATCCGCCACCAGGTGCTGGTGTTCGGCGTGGTGTTCATCGTGGCAGGCCTGGCCTTCAAGCTGGGCGTGGTGCCGTTCCACATGTGGATTCCCGACGTCTACCAGGGGGCACCGACCTCGGTGACGCTGCTGATCGGCGGCGCGCCCAAGCTGGCGGCTTTCGCAATCTCCATCCGCCTGTTGGTGGAAGGCCTGCTGCCGATGGCGCTGGACTGGCAGCAGATGCTGGCGGTGCTCTCCATTGGCTCCCTGCTGATCGGCAATCTGGCGGCGATCGCCCAGACCAACCTCAAGCGCATGCTGGCCTATTCCACGATCTCCCAGATGGGTTTTGTGCTGCTGGGCCTGCTGTCGGGCGTGGTCAATGGCAACACGCTGTCGGCGGCCAACGCCTACAGCTCGGCGATGTTCTACATGGTGACCTACGTGCTGACCACGCTGGCGAGCTTCGGCATCATCCTGCTGCTCGCGCGCGAGGGCTTCGAGAGCGAGGAGATTTCCGACCTCGCCGGCCTGAACCAGCGCAGCCCGCTGTACGCCGGCGTGATGGCCGTGTGCCTGTTCTCGCTGGCGGGCGTGCCCCCGCTCGTGGGTTTCTACGCCAAGCTGTCGGTGCTGCAGGCCCTGATCTCCTCGGGCCAGGCGCTCTACATCGTGCTGGCGGTGTTCGCCGTGGTCATGTCGCTGATCGGCGCGTTCTACTACCTGCGCGTGGTCAAGGTCATGTATTTCGATGCGCCGATCACGGCCACCACGGTGTCCGCCCCGGCGGACGTGCGCGCCGTGCTCTCCCTCAACGGTGCGCTGGTCCTGATCCTGGGGATCGTGCCGGGCGGCCTGATGACGCTGTGCGCGCAGGCCATCGTCAGGACCTTGGGAACCTGAGGCGCCTGCCGGTACTCTGTCCGACGTGTCTCAAACGCTTTCCGTCTGGCTCGTGATCGTGGCCGCCTTCTGCGCGGCCAACCTGCCCTTTGTCAACCAGCGCCTGTTCGCCGTCGTCCCGCTGTCGCGCCCCAAGACCTTGGCCTGGCGCCTGGCGGAACTCGTGGTGCTCTATGTCGTGGTGGGCGGCATCGGCCTGGCGCTGGAGCAGCGGGCCGGGCAGATCGCACCGCAGGGCTGGGAGTTCTATGTCATCACCGGGGCGCTGTTCCTGACCTTCGCTTTCCCGGGCTTCGTGTACCGCTACCTGCTCAAGCACCGGGCCTGAGATGGACGACGGCCATCTGATCGAGCACAGGACGGACGGCGAAGAACTGCTCCAGGGCAACTTCCTGCGGGTGCTGCGCGACACCGTGCGCCTGCCCGATGGCGGCAGCGCGACGCGCGAGTACGTTGTGCATCCCGGCGCCGTGATGATCATCCCCCTGTTCGACGATGGCCGCATCGGGCTGGTGCGCCAGTACCGCTATCCGGTGCAGCAGGTGATGGTCGAGTTTCCGGCCGGCAAGCTCGATCCAGGCGAAGCCGTGCTGGCCTGCGCACAGCGCGAGCTGGCGGAGGAAACTGGCTACACCGCGCGCGAATGGGCGCGGGCTGGCATGCTGCACCCGGTCATTTCCTACTCCACCGAATTCATCGACATCTGGTTCGCGCGGGGCCTGACGGCAGGCGAGCGCCGGCTGGACGAGGGCGAGTTCCTCGATGTGTTCAGCGCCACGCCCGCCGAGCTGCTGCAGTGGTGCAGCGACGGCCGCGTGACCGATGCCAAGACCCTGACCGGGGCGCTGTGGCTGCAGAACGTCCTGTCGGGGGCATGGACTCTGGACTGGTCGTCGGCAGGCGGCCAAGGCCCCGCCTGATAATCGGCGCATGAAAGTCCTCAATCTGCAGTGCGCGCACCAGCATGCCTTCGAAGGCTGGTTCGCGTCCGAAGATGATTTCCAGAGCCAGCTGGCACGGGGCCTGGTCGAGTGCCCGTTGTGCAGCGACAAGGCCATAGCCAAGATGCCCAGCGCGCCGAGGCTCAATCTCGGCGGCGCCCGGGACGCGGCGGAGATTCGGCCGGCCGCAGTTGCCTCCGAACCGGCGCAGGCCATGACGCTGCTGCCGAGCGATCCGCGCCTGCAGGCCGCCTGGCTCAAGATGGCGCGCCACGTGATGGCAAACACGGAAGACGTGGGCGCCCGTTTCGCCGAAGAAGCCCGCAAGATCCACTATGGCGAAACCGAGGAGCGCAACATCCGCGGCCAGGCATCGCGCGAGGAAGCGCAGGCCTTGCTGGAGGAGGGCATCGGCGTGCTGCCGCTGCTGCTGCCCGAGGCGCTCAAGGAAACGCTTCAGTAATAGGCGCCGGCACCGCCGCAGCGGATGATCCCGTCCGGCAGAGCTCAACCGTCGATCTGCTTGAGCCCCTGCAGGGTCTGCAGCATGATCGAGCGAGCCTGACCCAGCACCATGCCCTTCCACTCGTCGTTGTCGCAGTAAAACGCGTCACGCAGGTCCTGCCGGATCTTCAATTGCTGTTCCACCGGTGCCTGCGGGTTGCGGTGCAGCCAGTGGTCGGCCCGAAGCGCGTTCATCACGCTCTGATGGGGCAGGGTGCCGAACTCCAGCCCCATCAGGCCGGTCTTGGCTTGCGGGCATTCCTCATAGACCGACAACACCAGCGCGCCCTGCACATCGGCCGAAGCGGACAGCCCTTCGAAGGGCGCAAACACATCGGCACCCCACCAGGCGCGTGCGCGGGCCAGATCCTGCGCATTGTTGCCGCCGGCATAGATCTTCTCGCCATGGCCGTAAGGTCCCAGGCCGGTGTGGATGTCGATCCAGCCGATCGCCATGGCCGCCGCGGCGTGGCTGCGCAGGATCGCGCGGATGGTCCGGTTGCTCCATGAGGGCGTGCGGCCGCCATAAAAAATGCCGTCCGGGACCGTGTACTGTCCGCTGGACACTGCATCGCGCAGTGCGTCCATGCCATGGCGGGCCACGTAAGCCGCCATGGCCTGCTCGCTCTCGGCTGCCGGTGGCCACGCGGGTGGAAGCACGAATGGCTCGACGTCGGCGTAAGCCGCATTGGCCGGTAGCGGCGCATCGAACCGCATGAAGTTGCGGTTCAGGTCGATGTTGTCTTCATTGGTCCTGCGCAGATGGGAAAAGCCGTAGGGATTGACGGCATGGATCAGCAGCAGGCTGACGCCGGCTTTCGTGAGCCGGCCCAGCAGCTCATCATCCTGCAGCAGGGCAACCTGGCAGCCCGAGCCGCAGAACCCTTCCGGGCCATGCGTGCCGGAACTGACAATCAGCAGCTTCTCGGCCTGGCTCGGCCCGAGCAGTGCGATGTCGGTGGTCAGGGTCTCGCCATAGGCACCGAGCTTCGACTCCAGCAGAAAGGATTCGACCCTTGCTGCGCGCTGCTGTGCGGCGGCAAGAAATTTCTGCCGCGCCTGCGCGTAGGTGCCAGCGAAATAGCGGTTGGATGCGGTCGTGTACATGTTGCTCCGCGAAGAAAGTCAATGGACGGGCTGAATGCCTGTCGGCTCCTTGTCCAGGATCTCGCCGGTGTGGTCTTTCAGCCAGAGCAGCCCGAGGGTGGACACCAGGGTCATGGCCAGCAAGTACCAGGCGGGTGCAAGCTTGTTGCCTGTGGCGTTGAGCAGCCAGGTGCTGATGAACGGCGAGAAGCCGCCGAACAGAGCCACGCCCACGCTGTAGACGAGAGACATGCCGCTGGCGCGCACCGGTTTTGGGAACATCTCTGGCAGCATGGTGATGCCGGGCACGGTCTGGACCACCAGCGTAATGCTGAGCAGGCCGACCACAATGAACAGGCGTGCCGGGCTCGGGGCCTCGGTGAGCCACCAGAAGCAGGGGTAGATCAGCAGGACCAGCGCGATGCGGCTCCAGATGATCAGCGGCTTGCGGCCCACGCGATCCGACCAGCGGCCGACGAAGGGCGCCAGTGCGAACGACAACAGGCCGGTCAGCGCAGCGCCGAACAGGGCTACCGGCGGCGGCAGGCCCAGCTCGCGGATGGCATAGGTTGGCATGTAAAAGCTCACCACATAGGCTGCGGCGGTGCCGCCGATGATGCTCAGGACGGCGGCCAGCACGGTCTTGCCATGTTCGCTCAGGACCACCGTCAGGCTGCTGCGCCGGGGCGCTGTAGCGGCGGGCACCACCGTCAGCGACTCTTCCAGATGGCGGCGGATGTACATGCCCACGGGAGCGATCAACATGCCCAGCACGAACGGCACGCGCCAGCCCCAGCTTTCCATCGCCTCCTTCGACAGCGTGGCGGACAGGACACCGACCAGCAGGGCGCCCAGCAGGATGCCCAGGCCCTGGCTCGCGAACTGCCAACTGGCGAAATAGCCGCGCGTCGAGGGCGTGGCATGCTCCACCAGCAGCGTGGTGGAGGCACCCACCTCGCCGCCGGCCGAGAAGCCCTGGATCAGGCGAGCCAGCACGATGAGGATGGGGGCCGCAATGCCGATCTGCGCATATGTGGGCGCGAAGGCGATCATCGCGCAACCCAGGGCCATGAGGAAGATCGTCAGGGTCATGGCCGCCTTGCGGCCTGCGCGGTCTGCGTATGCGCCAATCACGATGCCGCCCAATGGCCGCATGATGAAGCCGACGCCGAATGTCGCCACGGTCAGCAGCAATTGGCCGTAGGCGTCCAGGGTGGGAAAGAACAGGCGGCCGATCACCAGCGCCAGAAAACCGTAAACCGTGAAGTCAAAGAATTCCAGCGCGTTGCCGATCGTGGTGGCCACTATGGTCTGGCGCTGGTTGTAGGGCGCTCGCGCGCTCGGAGTCAAACTCATGTCGTTATCCTGTTGTTTCGTTGTGCAGGGCTGCCCAGCCGCGAGGGCTGGCGTGCGCGCTCGCATGTTAGGGAATCCTGCTGGTCATGGAAAGACAATATTATTTGCAATACGATAATTTTTTGTTTCATGGCATCGGTCTTTCCTCATCCCTGTGAAGCCGAACGAGCGGCATGCCTTCGTGGCCGCGGCCGAACAAAGGTGCATCCGCGTGGCGCGGCGGCGCGTGCTGGAGTTGTCGTAGCTGGTGGTGGACAAGATCGTGCGCGAGGCCGGCGCGCCGCTGGCGGAATGCGGTAACCGCAACCCTACCCACGATGGCATGTCCGGGTGATTCATCACCGTGATCGGCGCTTGACGCCAGCGCTCAGCCGCTCGCTGGTTGCATCAAGCACGTTTTAGCGGCACTGACGCATTGGACTGGCACTTCACGCCGCAAACTGCAGCGCTGCCAGCCGGGCATAGATGCCGTTGGCGGCCACCAGCGTGTCGTGCGTGCCCTGTTCGACGATCCTGCCGTGGTCCAGCACCACGATGCGGTCGGCCTTTTGCACCGTGGCCAGCCGGTGTGCGATCACCAGCGTGGTGCGGCCCTGCATGGCCGATTCCAGCGCCGCCTGCACCATGCGTTCGCTCTCGGCGTCCAGCGCGCTGGTGGCTTCGTCCAGCAGCAGCAGGGGCGGGTTCTTCAGCATGGCCCGCGCGATCGCGATGCGCTGGCGCTGGCCGCCCGACAGGCGCACGCCGCGTTCGCCGAGAAAGGTGGCGTAGCCCTCGGGTAGCGCGCTGATGAACTCGTGGGCGAACGCCGCCCGCGCCGCCGATTGCACTTCCTCGTCCGTCGCCTCGGGCCGGCCGTAGCGGATGTTCTCCAGCGCGCTGGTCGAGAAGATCACGGCGTCCTGCGGCACGATGCCAATGTGCTGGCGCAGGTCGGCCAGCGCCAGGTCGCGCGTGGCCACGCCGTCGAGCCGGATGCCGCCCGAGGCCGGGTCGTAGAAGCGCAGCAGCAGCTGGAACACCGTGCTCTTGCCCGCGCCGCTGGCGCCGACCAGGGCCACCGTTTCGCCCGGGCGCACCGCCAGCGTGAAATCGCTCAGCGCCGCCTGCGTGGGGCGGGACGGGTAGTGGAAGGTGACTGCTTCGAAATTGATAGCACTCCCGGACCGCGTGACCTGGACTTCGGCCGGATTTGGCGGTGAAACGATGGGTGAGCGGCTGTGCAGCAGCTCCATGAGACGTTCGGTGGCGCCGGCCGCGCGCAGCAGGTCGCCATAGACCTCGCCCAGCACGGCGAAGGCGCTGGCCAAGATGATCACGTAGACCACGGTCTGGCCCAGATGGCCGGCCGTGATGCGCCCGGACAGCACTGCCTGCGTGCCCTGGTACAGGCCCCACAGCAGCGCCGCCGAGGTGGCGATGATGATGAAGGCCACCAGCACCGAGCGCGCCCGCGTGCGGCGCACCGCGGTCTGGAAGGCGCTGCCGGTCGAGGCATCGAAGCGCGCCGACTCGCGCGACTCGGCGGTGTAGCTCTGCACCACGGGAATCGCATTCAGCACCTCGGCTGCAATGGCGCTCGAATCGGCCACGCGGTCCTGGCTGGCGCGCGACAGCCGGCGCACGCGGCGGCCGAACCAGGCGCTGGGCAGCACCACCAGCACCAGGATGCCGAGCACCTGGACCATCACGTAGGGATTGGTCCACACCAGCATGGCCAGCGCGCCCACGCCCATCACGGCATTGCGCAGCCCCATGCTGAGCGACGAGCCCACCACGGTCTGCACCAGCGTAGTGTCGGCCGTCAGGCGCGACAGCACCTCGCCGGTCTGCGTGGTCTCGAAGAATTCGGGGCTCTGCCGCAGCACGTGGCCGTACACCGCGTTGCGCAGGTCGGCCGTGACGCGCTCGCCCAGCCAACTCACCATGTAGAAGCGCGCCGCCGAAAACAGGCCGAGCGCGACGGCCACCGCGAACAGCGCCAGGAAGTGCTCGCGCAGCGCCATCACCTGGGCGCCCTTGTCGGTGGCCACCAGCCCGCCGTCGATCAGGCTGCGCAGCGCCACCGGAAACACCAGCGTGGCCACCGCTGCCATCACCAGGAACAGCAGGGCCAGCGCGATGCGGCCCCGATAGGGCCACAAGAACGGCACGAGGCCGGAGAGGGAGCGGGGGGCGCCCTTGGGGGCGGTGGAAGTAGCCATGCAGCGAGTGTAGTCAAGAACTTGCCCTTGCAGAAATGGCCTTGACAATAATTGCTTAGACAATTACTATTGCCGCCATGGACTCAAAAGTGACTGCCACGGCGACCGACGCCTCTGCGGGAAAGGATGCCGGGTTTTACGACCCCGACAACTACTTCGCGGAGCAGAGCCTGGGCTATCTGTTGCGCAAGACCGTGACCCGGCTGGGACAGGCCGTGGAGCAGCAGATGGAGCCCAACGGCCTTACCAACGCCCAGTGGGTTCCCCTGCTCAAGCTCTATCGGGGCCATGCGAGCACGGCGGCCGAGCTGGCGCGTGAATGCGAGCTGGACGCCGGCTCCATGACGCGGCTGCTGGACCGGGTGGAGGCCAAGGGCCTGTGCAGCCGCGAGCGCTCGTCCGAAGACCGCCGCGTGGTCAATCTGAAACTGACCGACGAAGGGCGCGAGGCCGCGCGGGAAATCCCGGTGGTGCTTGCGCGCGTCCAGAACGCCTGCCTGGCAGGTTTCACCCATGAAGAATGGCAGACCCTCAAGGGCTACCTGCTCCGCATCCTGAGCAACGCCCAGGCCCTCGTGGTCAACGGAGAATCGAATGAAAAATAAGCAAGCCCGGGGAGCGCTCTCCCTGCCGGGGCTCAAGCTCGGCGCCCTCGTGCTGGTGCTCGGCCTGACCGCCTGCGCCGACATGGCCGGCATCGCGCCGCAATCGAGCCTGCGCGACGCCGCCTCGCTCGGGCTGGCGGGCGACCCCGCTGGGGGGGCCACCGTCTCCGCCGAATGGTGGCGCGAGTTCGGCGACGAACAGCTCAACGGTCTGATCGCCCAGGCGCTGCAAAGCAGCCCCAGCCTCAAGCTGGCGCAGGCCCGGCTGGCCCGGGCCCAGGCCGTGACCCAGGTGGCTGAAGCCGCCACCAAGCCGCAGCTCAGCGGCGCCGTGGACCTGGACCGCCAGCTCTTCAGCGCCAACAGCCTGTACCCGCCGCCGCTGGGCGGCGCGATCCAGAACATGGGCACGGTGCAGCTCAACGGCAGTTGGGAGCTGGACTTCTTCGGCAAGAACCGCACCGCGCTGGACGCTGCGCTCGGCACCGCCAAGGCGGCCGAGGCCGATGCCCAGGCGGCCCGCGTGCTGCTGGCCAGCCAGGTGGCGCGCGGCTATTTCCAGCTCGCGCGCCTGAACGAACAGCTGGGCGTGGCCCGCCGCACCCTGGCCCAGCGCGAGGAAACGCTGGCGCTGGTGCGCGACCGCGTCAACGCCGGCCTGGACACACGCCTGGAGCTGCGGCAAAGCGAAGGCGGCTTGCCCGAGGCGCGCCAGCAGATCGAGGCGCTGCAGGAGCAGTCCACGCTCGCGCGCAACGCACTGGCGGCCCTGGTGGGGCAGCCGCAGGCGGCGCAGGGGCTCCAGCCGCCGGCCCTGTCCGCCCTCAAGGGCACGCCGGCCGCCAGCGTGATCCCGGCCAACCTGCTGGGCCAGCGCGCCGACATCGCCGCCGCGCGCTGGCGCGTCGAGGCGGCCACCCAGGACGTGGGCAATGCCAAGACCCAGTTCTACCCGAACATCAACCTGGTCGCCTTTGCCGGCTTCTCGAGCCTGGGCTTCGACCGCCTGTTCAAGAGCGGCAGCGAGCAATGGAGCGTGGGCCCGGCGCTGCGGCTGCCGATCTTCGAGGGCGGCCGCCTGCGCGCCAACCTGCGCGGCAAGACTGCCGACCTCGATGCCGCAGTGGAGAGCTACAACGCCGCCGTGATCGACGCCGTGCACGACGTGGCCGACCAGGTGGCCTCGTCGCAGTCCATCACGCGCCAGCAGGCCGAGCAGCGCGCCGCGCAGGCGGCCGCCGAAGGCGCCTACGACATCGCCGTGCAGCGCTACAAGGCCGGCCTGGGCAACTACCTCAATGTGCTGACGGCCGAGAGCACGGTGCTCAACCAGCGCCGCCTGGCCGTGGACCTCGCGGCCCGCGCGCTCGACACGCAGGTGGCGCTGGTGCGCGCCCTGGGCGGCGGCTACACGGATGCTACCAAATCAATAGCAAACAATGACCACGCCACGAGGACCTCTGGCACATTGAATGCCCAAAACAGCGTCGCGGCACGCTGAATCCGAAACACTCATTCAGATCCCGGAGAAACTCATGAACGCTCCCCAAACCAACGCCGCCGCTGAGCAGCCCGGCAACCCCAAGCGCAAGAAGGCGCTGACCGCGCTGGCCAGCGTGGTGGTCGTGGCCGGCCTCGGCTGGGCCGCCTACGAATGGCTGGTGGCCAGCCACTACGAGACCACCGACAACGCCTACGTGCAAGGCAACGTGATCCAGATCACGCCGCAGATCGGCGGCACCGTGATGGCGATCTTTGCCGACGACACCGACTTCGTGAAGGCTGGCCAGCCGCTGGTCAAGCTCGACCCGGCCGACGCCAAGGTGGCGCTCGAGCAGGCCGAGGCCAACCTTGCGCAGACCGTGCGCCAGGTGCGCACGCTGTATGCCAACAACGGCTCGCTGGCCGCGCAGATCACGCTGCGCGAGGCCGACGTGGTCAAGTCGCAGAGCGACATCGAGCGCGCCAACGACGACCTGAACCGCCGCCAGTCGCTGATCAACAACGGCGCCGTTTCCAAGGAAGAACTCAACCACGCGCAGACCACGCTGGCCAACGCCAAGAGCGCGCTGGCCGCGGCCCAGGCCGGCGTGGTGGCCGCGCGGGAGCAACTGGCCAGCAACCAGGCCATGACCGAAGGCACCAGCATCGAGCAGCACCCGAGCGTGCAGGCTGCCGCCGCCAAGGTGCGCGAGGCCTACCTGGCCGCCCAGCGCGCGGCCATGCCCGCGCCGGTGGACGGCTATGTGGCCAAGCGCACGGTGCAGCTTGGCCAGCGCGTGGCGGCCGGCACGCCGATGATGTCCATCATCCCGCTCAAGCAGGTGTGGGTGGATGCCAACTTCAAGGAAGTGCAGCTGCGCAACATCCGCATCGGCCAGCCCGTTACCCTGACGGCCGACGTCTACGGCAAGAAGGTGGAATACAAGGGCACGGTGGCGGGCCTCGGCGCCGGCACCGGCGCGGCCTTCGCGCTGCTGCCCGCGCAGAATGCCACCGGCAACTGGATCAAGGTGGTGCAGCGCGTGCCGGTGCGCGTGGCGCTGGACGAGGCCCAGCTCGCCGACAACCCGCTGCGCGTGGGCCTGTCGATGGATGTGTCGGTGGACGTGTCCAACAAGGACGGCAAGACCCTGGCCGATGCGCCGCGCGACAACGCCGCGACGCAGACGCAGGTCTATGCCTCGCTCGACAGCGGCGCCAACGAGGAAGTGCGCAAGGTGATCGCGGCCAACGTGGGGCAGGGCGCGGCCCGGGCCGTGGCGGCCAAGGACCGGGCGCCCGCGACCGCGATGCCCAAGGTGGCGGCGCAGGCGGCTTCGGCGGCCGCGACGCAGACCCACTGAACCCGCAGGCGCCATCGCTTCCCTCCATCCCTCGCCGGTGAAAGCCGGCAGCTCCGACCCAGGCCATGTCCTCCGCCGCACCTTACACACAGCCGTCTCCTCTGGAGGGCTCGGCCCGCACCTGGGGCACGATCGCCCTGTCGGCGGCCACCTTCATGAACGTGCTCGACACGTCGATCGCCAACGTGTCGCTGCCCGCCATCGCGGGCGACCTGGGGGTGAGCCCGAACCAGGGCACCTGGGTCATCACCAGCTTCGCCGTGGCCAACGCCATCGCCGTGCCGCTCACCGGCTGGCTGTCGCAGCGCTTCGGCCAGGTGCGCCTATTCGTCGCCAGCGTGCTGATGTTCGTGCTGGCCTCCTGGCTGTGCGGCCTGGCGCCCAACATGACCACGCTGATCGCGTTTCGCGCGCTGCAGGGCTTCGTGGCCGGGCCGATGATCCCGCTGTCACAGGCCCTGCTGCTGTCGAGCTACCCGAAGGCGCTGGCCGGGCTGGCCATGGCCATGTGGTCGATGACCACGCTGCTGGCGCCCGTGATGGGGCCGCTGCTCGGGGGCTGGATCACCGACAACATCTCCTGGCCCTGGATCTTCTATATCAACATCCCCGTGGGCATCATCGCGGCGGTCGCGTCCTGGGGCATCTACCACAAGCGCGAGAGCCTCACGCAAAAACTGCCGATCGACGCCGTGGGCCTGGCGCTGCTGGTGGTGTGGATCGGTGCGCTGCAGATCATGCTGGACCTCGGCAAGGAATACGACTGGTTCCATTCGCCGCTGATCGTCGGCCTGGCCGTGGTGGCCGTGGTGGGGCTGGCGTTCTTCCTGATCTGGGAGCTGACCGAGGACCACCCGGTGGTGGACCTCACGCTGTTCAAGCGCCGCAACTTCTGGGCCGGCACGCTGGCCACCTCGGTTGGCTACGGCCTGTTCTTCGGCAACGTGGTGCTGCTGCCGCTGTGGCTGCAGCAGTACATGGGCTACACCGCCACCCAGGCCGGCATGGTGATGGCGCCGGTGGGCCTGCTGGCCATCGTGTTCTCGCCGATGGTGGGCAAGAACATCGGCAAGGTGGACCCGCGGCGCTTCGCCACCTTCGCCTTCATCGTGTTCGCGCTGGTGCTGTGGATGCGCTCGCGCTTCAACACCCAGGCCGACCTCGCCACCATCATGGTGCCGACCATCCTGCAGGGCGTGTCGATGGCGTTCTTCTTCATCCCGCTGGTGACCATCACGCTGTCGGGCATCGCGCCCGAGCGCATCCCGGCGGCCTCGGGCCTGTCCAACTTCGCGCGCATCACGGCGGGGGCCATGGGCACCTCGATCACCACCACGCTGTGGGAGAACCGCGCCGCCGTGCACCACGCCCAGCTCGCGGAGAGCATCAACCAGGGCAGCCAGGCGGCCAACGGCGCGCTGTCGGGCCTGGCCGGCGCGGGGCTGAGCCCCGAACAGGCGCTGGCCCAGGTCAACCGCCTGATCGACCAGCAGGCCTTCATGCTGGCGGCCAACGACATGTTCTACATCTCTGCGCTGATGTTCCTGGCGCTGATCCCGCTGGTCTGGCTGTCCCGGCCGCAGCGCGCGAGCCCGGGCAGCGCGGACGCCGCCGCCGGCGCCCACTGACGCCGCCGGCCCCAGGCGCGCCCGTTCCCGGGCCCTGGCGCCTTCCCGAGCCAGAGCCCCGCCTTGCACGGCGGGGTTCTCCGTTTAGCTTGCAGTTTCCTGATCAGGCCCATCCGCATTTGTCCCAGTAGCCTGAACGCCGGCACAGGCATAGGATGGTGCGGCCTCGAATTGCCGGGGCCTCAGGCGGGAAAATGACGAGAACAATCAGCATGCTGGAGCGGCGCGCCCAAGATGAGTGACATCATTCTTGAAACGAAGCAGCTCACCAAGGAGTTCAAGGGATTCACGGCGGTCAGCCAGGTGGATCTCTCGGTGCGCCGTGGCTCCATCCACGCGCTGATCGGCCCCAATGGCGCGGGCAAGACCACCTGCTTCAACCTGTTGACCAAGTTCCTGGAGCCGACCTCGGGCACCATCACCTTCAACGGGCACGACATCACGCACGAGCGGCCGCCGCAGATCGCGCGGCGCGGCATCATCCGCTCGTTCCAGATCTCCGCGGTGTTCCCGCACCTGAGCCTGCTGGAGAACGTGCGCATCGGCCTGCAGCGCAAGCTCGGCATCTCCTACCATTTCTGGAAAAGCGAGGCGTCGCTCGACCGGCTCAACGGCCGCGCGCGGCAGCTGCTGGCCGAAGTCGGCCTGGAAGACCTCGCCGAGGAAACCACGGTCAACCTGCCGTACGGCCGCAAGCGCGCCCTGGAGATCGCCACCACGCTGGCGATGGAGCCCGAACTCATGCTGCTGGACGAGCCCACGCAGGGCATGGGCCACGAGGACGTGGACCGCGTCACCCAGCTCATCAAGAAAGTGTCCGCCGGCCGCACCATCCTGATGGTGGAGCACAACATGGGCGTGGTCGCCACGATTGCCGACACCATCACCGTGCTGCAGCGCGGCGCCGTGCTGGCTGAGGGCCCGTATGCCGAAGTATCCAGGAACCCGCAGGTGATGGAGGCCTACATGGGCACCACCGAAGGCCAGTTGCAGGGAGCGCACTGACATGAGCCCCCACGCTCATCACTTCGTGGATTCACTGCCCCCCGAGGGGGCGCGGGCCTCCCTTGGGACGGCCCGGCGGGGGGCCCCATGACGTCTCCCGCACTGGAGATCAAGGACCTGCAGGCCTGGTACGGCGAATCGCATGTGCTGCACGGCGTGGACATGGTGGTGCAGCCCGGCGAGGTGGTCACCCTGCTGGGCCGCAACGGCGCCGGCCGCACCACCACGCTGCGCGCCATCATGGGGCTGACCGGCGCGCGCAAGGGCTCGGTCAGGGTCCACGGCACCGAAACCATCGGCCTGGCCACGCACCGCATCGCGCACCTGGGGCTGGGCTACTGCCCCGAGGAGCGCGGCATCTTCTCCAGCCTGTCGTGCGAGGAAAACCTGCTGCTGCCGCCCCAGCTCAAGGGCATGGGCCCGGGCATGTCGCTGGACGAGATCTACGCCATGTTCCCCAATCTCGCCGAGCGGCGGCACAGCCAGGGCACGCGGCTGTCGGGCGGCGAGCAGCAGATGCTGGCCGTGGCGCGCATCCTGCGCACCGGTGCCAGGCTGCTGCTGCTCGACGAAATTTCCGAGGGGCTGGCGCCCGTGATCGTGCAGGCGCTGGCGCGCATGATCACCATGCTGCGCGAGAAGGGCTACACGGTCGTGATGGTCGAGCAGAACTTCCACTTCGCGGCGCCGTTGGCCGACCGCTTCTACGTGATGGAGCATGGGCGCATCGTCGAGCGCTTCGGCGCGGCCGAACTCGACGCCAAGATGCCGGTGCTCAATGAATTGCTGGGTGTCTGATCCGGTCGTGTTTTTCCTCAACCAAAGGAGCTTCTCATGAAACGCAAACTGTCTCTGCTGTCGCTGGCCCTGGCCGGCCTGGGTCTGGTGTCCACCGGGGCATCGGCGCAGATCTCGGGCGACAAGGTCAAGATCGGGTTTGTCACCGACATGTCCAGCCTCTATGCCGACATCGACGGCAAGGGCGGGGTGGAAGCGATCAAGATGGCGATCGAGGACTTTGGCGGCAAGGTGCTGGGCAAGCCGATCGAGCTGGTGTTCGCCGACCACCAGAACAAGGCGGACATCGCCGCTTCCAAGGTGCGCGAGTGGATCGACCAGGACGGCGCCGATCTGATCCTGGGCGGCACCAGCTCCGGCACGGCGCTGGCCTCGGCCAAGGTGGCGGCCGAGAAGAAGCGCGTCTACATCAACAACGGCGCCGGCTCCGCGCGCCTGACCAACGAAGACTGCTCGCCCTACACCGTGCACTATGCCTACGACACCGTGGCCCTGGCCAAGGGCACGGGCGCGACCATCGTCAAGCAGGGCGGCAAGTCCTGGTACTTCCTGACTGCGGACTACGCCTTCGGCCAGTCGCTGCAGGACGACACCACGCGGGTCATCCAGGCCAACGGCGGCACGGTGGTGGGCTCGGTCAAGCACCCGCTCAATGCCTCGGACTTCTCCTCGTTCCTGCTGCAGGCGCAGAACTCCAAGGCGCAGATCCTCGGCATGGCCAACGCCGGCGGCGACTTCATCAATGCGATGAAGGCCGCCAAGGAATTCGGCATCACCAAGACCATGAAGATCGCCGGCCTGCTGGTGTTCATCGACGACGTGCACAGCCTGGGCCTGAAGAACACCGAAGGCCTGCTGCTGACCGACAGCTGGTACTGGGACATGAACGACGCCACGCGCAAGTTCGCGCGCCGCTTCTTCGAGAAGAACAAGAAGATGCCGAGCAGCGTGCAGGCGGCCGACTACTCCGCCACCATGACCTACCTCAAGGCGGTGACGGCGGCCAAGACCGACGATGCCGACAAGGTCATGGCCGAGCTCAAGAGCATGAAGATCGACGACTTCTATGCCAAGGGCCAGATCCGCGCCGACGGCCGCTACGTGCATGACATGTACCTGATGCAGGTCAAGAGCCCAGCCGAATCGAAGGCCCCCTGGGACTACATGAAGGTGGCCGCCACCATCCCGGGCGACCAGGCCTTCACGACCAAGGCCGAGTCCAAGTGCTCGCTGTGGAAGTAAGCGCAGCACACTGACTGCCGTCCTGCCGCCATGGAAATTTTGGGTGTCTCCCTGCCGTCCATGCTGAGCCAGCTCCTCCTGGGGCTGGTCAATGGCTCGTTCTACGCCATTCTCAGCCTGGGCCTGGCCGTGATCTTCGGCCTGCTCAATGTCATCAACTTCGCCCATGGCGCGCTGTTCATGTTCGGGGCCGTCCTGGCCTGGATGGGCATGAACTATTTCGGCATCAACTACTGGCTCATGCTGGGGTTGGCGCCGCTGCTGGTGGGGGTGTTCGGGATCCTGATCGAGCGCCTGCTGCTGCGCTGGATCTACAAGCTCGACCATCTCTACGGCCTGCTGCTCACGCTGGGCCTGACGCTGCTGATCGAGGGCGTGCTGCGTTCGATCTATGGCGTCTCGGGCCTGGCCTATGACGCGCCGGACCAGCTCTCGGGCGCCACCAACCTCGGCTTCATGATCCTGCCCAACTACCGGGCCTGGGTGGTGGTGGCATCGTTGGTGGTGTGCTTCGCCACCTGGTTCGTGATCGAGAAGACGCGCCTGGGCGCCTACCTGCGCGCAGGCACCGAGAACCCGCGCCTGGTGGAAGCCTTCGGCATCAACGTGCCGCTGATGATCACGCTGACTTATGGTTTCGGCGTGGCGCTGGCGGCATTCGCCGGCGTGCTGGCCGCGCCGGTGATCCAGGTGTCGCCGCTGATGGGGCAGAACCTGATCATCGTGGTGTTCGCCGTGGTCGTGATCGGCGGCATGGGCTCCATCATGGGCTCCATCCTCACGGGCCTGGGGCTGGGCGTGATCGAGGGTTTCACCAAGGTGTTCTACCCGGAGGCCTCGTCCACCGTGGTGTTCGTGATCATGGTGATCGTGCTGCTGATCCGCCCCGCGGGCCTGTTCGGCAAGGAAAAATGAGGCGGCACAGGGCATGAACAAGAAGCTGGTCGGTTATGGGGTCTTGCTGCTGGCGCTGCTCGCGGCGCCGTTCCTGGGCGCGTACCCGGTGTTCGTGATGAAGCTGCTGTGCTTTGCGCTGTTTGCCTCGGCATTCAATCTGCTGCTGGGCTACACCGGGCTGCTGTCGTTCGGGCACGCGGCCTTCCTGGGCGGCTCGGCCTACGTCGCGGGCCATGTCATCAAGGTCTGGGGCCTCACGCCCGAGCTCGGCCTGCTGTGCGGCACGCTGACGGGCGCTGCGCTGGGCTGGCTGTTCGGTGTGCTGGCCATCCGCCGCCAGGGCATCTATTTCGCGATGATCACGCTGGCGCTGGCGCAGATGCTGTTCTTCATCTGCCTGCAGGCCAAATTCACCGGCGGCGAGGATGGCTTGCAGGGTGTGCCGCGCGGGCGGCTGTTCGGGCTGGTGGACCTGGGTAACGACCTGACCATGTACTACGTGACGCTGGCGATCGTGGTGGCGGCGTTCCTGCTCATCATGCGCATCATCTACTCACCGTTCGGCCAGGTGCTCAAGGCGGTGAAGGAGAACGAGCCGCGCGCCATCTCGCTGGGCTACGACACGGGCCGTTTCAAGCTGCTGGCTTTCGTGCTGTCGGCCGCGCTGGCCGGCCTGGCCGGCTCGCTCAAGACCCTGGTGCTCGGTTTTGCCACGCTCAGCGACGTGCACTGGACGGCTTCGGGCCATGTGATCCTGATGACGCTCGTGGGCGGCCTGGGCACGCTGTCAGGCCCGCTCGTGGGCTCGGCCGTGGTGGTGGTGCTGGAGAACAAGCTGGGCGAGATCGGCAATTTCCTGGCCAGCCTCACGGGCATCGACTGGTTCACCACCCTTGGCGAGTCGGTCACCCTGGTCACCGGCTTCATCTTCGTGGTCTGTGTGCTGGCGTTCCGCCGCGGCATCATGGGCGAGGTCATCGCGCTGCTGGACCGCTGGCGCGGCGGCGCAAGACACTGAGGCGGCCTCGTGCACGGAGAGAACCGGTCCTAGCCGGCATCGCCTCCCACGGCGAGCGTGTCCGACACGCGCTGCGCGGCCTCGGTCACCAAACCCGCCAATGATTTGACGCGCGTGGGCTTGATGCGGGTGGCCGGGCCCGACAAGCCGATCGCCGCCACCACCTGTCCCGTGCCATCGACGATGGGTGCGGCAACGCCCCAGACGCTGGCGCGCCACTCGCCCCGGTTGACTGCATAGCCCTGCGCGCGGATGCGCGCCAGCTCGCGCACCAGCTCGGCGGGATCGGTGAGGGTGGCCGGCGTGAAGGCCTGCCGCGGTGAAGCGGCCGGGCGCAAGAGGGCTGGGGGCTTGTCGCGCCAGGCCAGCAGCGCCTTGCCGGTGGCCACGCAGTAGGCGGGCGCACGGCCTCCGATCTCACTGTAGGCGCGCACGGGCTCCGGGCTGTCGAGCTTGTCGACATAGACCACCTGGTCGCCATCCAGCACCGACAGGTGCACCGTCTCGCGCGTTTCCTCCAGCAGCCATTGCATGGCCGGCGAGGCGGCCCGGCGCACATCGAGCCGGGCGATCACGCGAGCGCCTACCTCCCAGATCTTGAGCGAGGCGCGGTAGGCGCCGCGGCTGTCCTCGTTGACCACGTAACCCAGCTCCACCAGGGCCTGCAGCGTGCGGTGCACGTTGCTCTTGCCCATGCCCAGTTCGAGGGCCAGTTCACTCACGCCGGCCGTGCCGTCGCGGCTGGCCAGCACTTCGAGCAGTTGCAATCCCTTGATCAGCGTGTTGTTCATGGCGTGTCCTCCGATGTTCGGGTTCTATTCTAATGTTGTTCTCATATATGGAACAATTGATCTACAAAATAGAATCAGATAGGATGACCTGAAATCAAGATCAGGAGACAGACGCAGCATGGAAACGGCCACGCAACCGTTGCGGCCAACGTCGGGCCACGGCGGTGCCGCAGGGCACTCGTACACGGCGACCCATTGGGGCATCTACGAGGTCCGCTACCGCCATGGCGAGGCCGTGGCGCTGGAGAGCTTTGCGCGCGACCCTTCGCCATCGCCCATCGGCCTGGGCATGATGGACGCGGTGAAAGGGCCGCTGCGCGTGCAGCGGCCTTCCGTGCGGCGCAGCTGGCTGGCCGCAGCGCGGGGCGATGCCGCCGAGAGCCATCGCGAGCGGCGCGGCCAGGAAGAATTCGTCGAGGTGGAGTGGGACGAAGCGCTGCGTCTGGTCGCCGGCGAACTGCAGCGGGTGCGCCAGCAGCACGGCAACAGCGCGATCTTTGGCGGCTCCTACGGCTGGTCGAGCGCCGGGCGCTTCCATCACGCGCAAAGCCAGGTCCACCGCTTCCTCAATTCGGTGGGCGGCTACGTGCGCCATGCCGACTCCTACAGCCTGGGCGCGGCGCGGGTGCTGATGCCGCACATCGTGGCGCCAATGGACGAGATGCACACGCTGCACACCAGCTGGGGCGTGCTGGAAAAGCATACGACGCTGTTCGTGAGCTTTGGCGGGGTGCCGGCCAAGAATGCCCAGGTCGGCTCCGGCGGCGCGTCCGAGCATGTGGTGCCGCAGGCGCTGGAGCGCCTGGCCCGGGCCGGCGTGCGCTTTGTCAACATCAGCCCGGTGCGCAACGACATCGAGACCGGCGGCGAGGTCGAGTGGATCGCCATCCGCCCCAACACCGACACGGCCCTGATCCTGGCGCTGGCCCACACGCTCTACAGCGAAGGCTTGCACGACCGCGGCTTCCTGGCGAGCCACTGCGTCGGCTTCGAGGCCATCCTGCCCTACCTCATCGGCGCGGCCGACGGCCAGCCCAAGGACGCGCGCTGGGCCGAGGCCATCACCGGCGTGCCGGCCGGGCGCATCACGGCCCTGGCGCGAGCGATGGCGGCGAATCGCACCATGCTGACCATGGCCTGGTCGCTGCAGCGCTCGCACCATGGCGAGCAGCCGTTCTGGGGCCTGGTTACCCTGGCCGCGATGCTGGGCCAGATCGGCTTGCCGGGCGGCGGCTTCGGCGTGGGCTACGGCACCACCAACATGATCGGCAACGCCAACGCCAAGTTCGGCGGGCCGACGCTGCCGCAGGGCCGCAATGCGGTGCGCGAGTTCATTCCGGTGGCCCGCATCACCGACATGCTGGAAAAGCCCGGCCAAGGCTTCGACTACAACGGCGAGCGCCACCGCTATGCCGACATCCGCCTGATCTACTGGGCCGGCGGCAATCCGTTTCACCACCATCAAGACTTGAACCGCATGCTGGCGGCCTGGCAGTCCAAGCCGGAAACCATCGTCGTGCATGAGCAGTTCTGGACGCCCGCCGCCAAGCTGGCCGACATCGTGCTGCCGGCCACCACGGCGCTGGAGCGCAACGACATCGGCTACGCCGCGCGCGAGCGCTACATGGTGGCGATGAAGCAGGCCCTCGACCCGGTGGGCGAGGCGCGCGATGACTACGACATCTTCGCCGACCTGGCCACGCGGCTGGGCACGCACGAGGTCTTCACCGAAGGGCTGTCCTCCTTCCAGTGGCTGGAGCGCTTGTACGAGGAATCGCGCGGCCGGGCCGCCCGCGCCGGCCATGCCTTGCCCGCGTTCGATGAGTTCTGGCAGGGTGACCTGCTGGACCTCGCGGTCGCCGACGCCGAAGTGGTGATGTTCCAGGACTTCCGCACCGACCCCGCGGCGCACCCGCTGGGCACCCCCAGTGGCCGCATCGAGCTGTTCAGCGAACGCATCGCGGGCTTCGGTTACGCGGATTGCCCGGGGCATGCGCGCTGGTTCGAGCCCATTGAATGGCTGGGCAGCGAAACAGCCGCGAAGTACCCGCTGCATCTGCTGAGCGACCAGCCGTTCACCAAGCTGCACAGCCAGTTCGACCATGCCGCCTACAGCACCGGCAACAAGATCGGCGGGCGCGAGCCGCTCACGCTTTCGCGCGCCGATGCTGCGGCGCGCGGCCTGGCCGACGGCGATCTGGTGCGGGTTTTCAACGACCGCGGTGCCTGTCTGGCCGCAGTGCGCGTGTCCGACGACATCCGCGCGGGTGTGGCCAAGCTGTCTACCGGTGCCTGGTTCGACCCGAGCCACTGGCGCGCCGGCGGCCCGGGCAACCTGGAGAAGCACGGCAATCCCAACGTGCTGACGCTGGACATCGGGGCCTCGAGCCTGTCCCAAGGCTGCATCGCTCAGACCTGCCTGGTGCAGGTGGAGCGCTTCCAGGGCATGGCTCCGGCCCTGACGCCTTATCAACTGCCTGTGTTTGCGGAGTACGCATGAATCGAATCGACCTGCCTTTGGCCGGTATCAAAGTGGTGGAGTTCTGCCACGTCGCGGCCGGGCCGTTCTGCGGCATGCTGCTGGCCGACTTCGGCGCCGAAGTCATCAAGGTCGAGCCGCCCGACGGCGACACCTTGCGCCAGTGGCCACCGATCACCGAGGGGTTTTCGGAGAACTTTGCCTCGCTCAACCGCGGCAAGCGCTCGGCCGCGCTCGACCTCAAGAAGCCCGAAGATCTGGCCGTCGCGCGCAGCCTGGTGCTCGACGCCGACGTGCTGATCGAGAACAACCGCGCCGGCGCCATGGAGCGCCTGGGCCTGGGCTGGGAGTGGTTTCGCGAGCGCAAGCCGACGCTGATCTACTGCTCCATCTCGGCCTATGGCCAGAGCGGCCCGCGAGCCGGCGAGGGCGGCTTCGACCTGACCATGCAGGCGGCCGCCGGCGTCATGAGCGTCACCGGTGCCCCTGACGGGGAACCGGCCAAGTGCGGCGTGCCGATCTCCGACTTCACCGCCGGCCTGTACGCGGCCTACACCATCAGCGCCGCGCTGGCGCGCCTGCGCGGCGGCGGCCCCGGCGCGCGCGGCTGCCATGTGGACGTGCCGATGTTCGCCACCACGCTGGCCGTGGGCGCGTTGCAGACCAGCGAGTACTTCGGCACCGGGCGCAACCCGCGCCGACTCGGCTCCGCGCATCCGCGCAATGCGCCGTACCAGAGCTTCGCCTGCGCCGACGGCTGGTTCGCCATTGCGGCGGGCAACAACAAGCTCTGGCAGTCGGTCTGCGCGGTGACCAACACGCCAGAGCTGCTGGAAGATGCGCGCTTTGCTACGCCGGCCCTGCGGGCGGCCCATCAGGCGGAGCTGCGCGAGCTGCTGGAAGCCGTGTTTGCCCATGCAGGTGCTGCAGAATGGGTGGAGCGCTTTGCGGCCGCGGGCGTGCCATCGGCACCGATCAACCACTATGCCGATGCATTGGCCGATGCGCAGACCGTGCACCTTGAGCTGGTTCAGCCGATGACGCTGCCCAATCAGGTGGCCACGCGGACCGTGGCCTGTCCCGTGCGTCTGGACGGTGCGCCGGTGGCGGTGGACACCCGGCCGCCTGCGCTGGACGAGCACGGCGCCGCACTGCGCGGCCGCTACCGAGATGGCGGTGCACCGAGGGAGCCGTCATGAATCGGCCGCCTGCTCCCGCCGCGATGGACGCGATAGCGCCGCTGCGTGAATTCGTTGTGGCGGCCACCCGTCTGGCCGACCAGTCCCTGGAGGAGGCGGCGCGCGTGGCTGCCATGAAACCGCTGCTGGCGCGGCTCATCGCGACCGATGGCTGGCTGCCGGAAGACGCGGCCCAGCCGCACCCGGAGTACTACTGCCAGTACCTGCTGCACTGCGATCCGCTCGAGCGCTTCTCGGTCGTGAGCTTCGTCTGGGGGCCGGGCCAGCGCACGCCGATCCACGACCACACGGTCTGGGGCCTGATCGGCATGCTGCGCGGCGCCGAGACCGGACAGCACTATCGCCACGCGCCGGATGGCCGGCTGGCGCCGCACGGCGCGCCGGCCCGCCTGGAGCCTGGCGATATCGAACTCGTGTCGCCGGCCACCGGTGACATCCACCAGGTGGCCAATGCCCATGCCGACCGTACCTCGATCAGCATCCATGTCTACGGCGCCAACATCGGGGCCGTGGCGCGGCATGTGTTCGATGCGCAGACTGGCATGGCCAAGTCCTTCGTCTCGGGCTATTCGTCCACGGCGGTGCCCAATCTCTGGGACCGTTCCGAAGCGATGCGGCGCAGTCTCGGCGAGGCGGCGCCATGATCGATCTCCGTCATGAAGGCGCCACCGCGGTGCTGACCCTGATGCGCCGCGAACGCGGCAATGCACTCGGCCTGGAGCTGGTCGAGGCGTTGATCGGTGCGGTCGAGGCCTGCATCGCCGACCCAGCCGTGCACACGCTGGCCATCACCGCCGACGGCGATGATTTCTGCACCGGTTTCGACCTTGGCGGTTTCAAGCTGCCTGACGGCGCGGCAGAACTTGCCGCATTGGATGGCGCACTGCTGTGGCGTTTCGTGCGCATCGAGCACCTGCTGTCCCTGCTCTGGCATGCGCCGCTGCGCACGGTGGCCGTGGCTCATGGGCGCGCCTTCGGCGCCGGCGCCGACCTGTTCGCGGCCTGCGACCTGCGCCTGGCCGCGCCCGGCACGCAATGGCGATTCCCGGGGGCGGCGTTTGGCATCGTGCTGGGTACGCGCCGGCTCGGCGAGCAGGTGGGCACCGACCGTGCGCTGGCCTGGGTCACCACCGGCGCCCTGATTCCGATCGACGAGGCGCTCGCGCAGGGCCTGGCCACCGGCCTTGTGCCGGATGGCGGCTGGCGTCGCCAGCTTGCGCCGCTGAGTGTCGGCCGGCCCGCCTATGCCGCGCTGCGCGCCGCCGCCCGAAGCGACCGGCGCAATGCCGACCTGGCCGCCCTGGTGCGTTCGGCGATGCAGCCGGGCCTGGCCCGGCGCATCGCGGCCTACCGCGACGCGTTGCGCCGCCCGCCGCCCGCCTCGGCCGGGGACTGACGAAACCCCCATAACACCGATAACGCTGGAGACTGCCTTGATTCGATTCCCCAACCTTCGCCTGTTCACGCCGCTGGCGGCGCTGTTGTCACTGCTCGTGGGGCTGTGCACGGCTCCCGCGTGGGCGCAGGACAGCTGGCCCGCGCGCCCGATCCGCATGGTGGTGCCGTTCCCGCCGGGTGGTTCCTCCGACATCCTGGGGCGCATCGTGGCCGACCGCCTGGGCCGCATGCTGAACGCCAATGTGTTCGTCGACAACAAGCCGGGCGGCACCACACAGATCGGTACCGACTTTGTTGCCAATGCCGCCCCCGATGGCTATACCCTGCTGCTGGGCGCCGCATCGAGCTTCACCGTGCTGCCCAATCTGCGCAAGCTGTCGTACTCCATGGACAGTTTCGAGGCGGTGGGCGGCGTGGCCGACTACATCGCGGTGATGGCGGTGCGCAAGACCCTGCCGGTCAAGGACATGAAGGAGTTCGTGGCCTATGCCAAGGCTCACCCGAAGAAGCTGTCCTTCGGCTCGGCCGGCGAAGCCTCGGCCGGCCATGTCTACGGCGGCACGCTCTCGCGCGACACCGGCATCGAGTTGCTGCACGTGCCGTTTCGCGGCTCGGTCGACGCGGTCAATGCGCTGGTGGCCGGCGACATCGACTTCGTGATCGACGGTGCGGCCACGCCCATGGTGAAGGCGGGCCGGGCCGTTCCGCTGGCCACGTTCTACCGGGTGCGCCACCCTGAGCTGCCGAACGTGCCGACCCTCAAGGAAGCCGGCTTCGACATCGCCACCTCCAAGGGCGCGGGCTGGGGCGTTCTGGCACCGCGCGGCACCCCCAAGGCCGTGATGGCGCGCCTGTCCGAGGCCCTGCGAAAGATTCTTGCGGACAAGAGCGTGCAGGAGGAGTTCCTGCGCGCCAACTCCATTGCCTCCTGGCAAACCCCGGAGGAGTTCCGGCTCGGGCTGCAGGCCGACCAGAAGATGTACAGCGAACTGCTGCCCGCCATCGGCGTTTCGAAAAGCCAATGACATCCCACACCTCCTTCATCGCTTCCGCTTCATTGCCCACCATGAATCCCACGCTTTCCGCCGCCCTTGCCGTCACACCCAACCAATCGGTCCGCCAGATCCTGCATCCAAAGTCCGTCGCCATCGTCGGCGCCTCGGAGAGCGAGGAGAAGTGGGGCGGCCGGCTGCTGCGCTACATGCTCAAGCACCGCCATGACGGTGCGCTCTACCCGATCAATGCGCGGGCCACCGAGCTCATGGGCTTGCCGGCCTATGCCGCGCTGCAGGACTGCCCGGGTCCGGTGGACCTGGCGATCCTGCTGGTGCCGCGCGACCATGTGCTGGCGGCCATCGAGGACTGCGTGGCCAAGCGCATCGGCTGCGCGCTGTGCATCACCGCGGGCTTTGCCGAAACCGGCCCGGCCGGCCGCGAGGCCGAAGAGCAGCTGGTGGCCACGGCGCGCGCCGGCGGCGTGCGCCTGATTGGGCCCAACTGCATGGGCCTGATGAACGCCCACCATAACCTGGCGGCCACCACCGGCGTGGTCATGGGCAGCATCGACCGCCTGCCTGCGGGCGGCATCGGCCTGGCCAGCCAGAGCGGCGCGCTGATGGGGGCCATGCTCTCGCGCGGCGTGGACGTGGGCGCGGGTTTCTCCTCCACCGTCTCGGTGGGCAACCAGTCGGACCTGGACCTCAATGACTTCTTCGAGTACCTGATCGACGACCCGCTCACCGAAGTAGTCTGCCTCTACATGGAGGCCGTGAAGGACGCGCAGCGCTTCACCGCGCTGCTGGCGCGCGCCACCGCCGCCGGCAAGCCGGTGTGCATCGCTAAGTCGGGCCGCAGCGATGCGGGCGCGCGCGCCGCCGCCTCGCACACGGCCAGCCTGGCCGGGGCCTGGCCCGCCTTCGAGGCCACCTGCCGGCGCTGGGGCGTCTACCTGTTCGAGACCATCTACGACCTGCTGCACGGTGCCCAGGTGCTGCAGCGCGGCAAGCGCGCCAGCTCGCGCGGCGTCGCGGTGTTCTCGGGCTCGGGCGGTGGCGGCGCGTTGCTGGCCGATGCGCTGGAGGGCGCCGGCCTGGAGCTGCCCTACCTGTCGGCGCAGACGCGCGACGCGCTGGCACCCGTGCTGCCGGCCACGCACCGCGAGCTGCCGCTGGACTTCGGCATGCTCAACCACATGGCCGCGCCCGACCCGGCGCTGGCCGGCGGCTCGGTCGCCATCGCGCTGGACCGCGCCATGGCCGACGAGGCCGTGGGCGCGGGCGTGCTGCTGTTGACCACGCAGCCGCAGCAGGAGCGCGTGGTGGAGGCTGTGCTGTCGGCCGGTAGCCGCTCGGCCAAGCCGCTGCTGTTCGTGCAAGGTGCGGGCAACCATGGCGAGGTGGCGCGCCAGGCGCTGCGCGCTGCGGGCTACGGCTACCTCGACAGCCCGCATGACGCGCTCAAGGTGGCCTCGGCGCTGGCCTCGCGCGGCGAGCCGCAGCCGCTGGTGCTTGGGCCGGCCTGCGAATTTCCGCCGGGGCTGGCCGCGGGCTTCGTCACCGAGCCGGGCGCGCGGCGCCTGATCGAGGCGGCCGGCATCCCCACCACGCGCTGGCGCCTGGCCGCCGACGCCGGGGAGGCCGTGGCCGCCGCGCGCGAGATCGGCGGCGCGGTGGCCATCAAGGCCGTGAGCGCGCAGATCGTGCACAAGAGCGACGTGGGCGCCGTCCAGCTCAACGTTCACGGCGACGAGGCCGTGCGCGCCGCCTGCGAGCGCATCGCCGCTGCGGCGCAGGCTGCCGGCGTGCCGGTGCTAGACGGCTACCTCGTCACCGAGATGTGGAAGGCCGATGCCGAGCTGATCCTCGGCATCCAGCACGACCCCGATTTCGGGCCGATGGTGATGGTCGGCGCCGGCGGCGTGCTGGTCGAGCTGATGAAGGACGTGCAGCTCGCGCCCGCGCCGCTGTCGCATGCCACCGCGCGGGCCATGCTCGATGCGCTGAAGAGCCGTGCGCTGCTCACCGGTTTCCGTGGCCGCCCGCCGGCCGACCTGGACGCCATCGCCGATGCGCTGGTGCGCCTGGGCGCGCTGGCCGTGGCCTCGCAAGGGCGGCTGCGCGAACTCGACATCAACCCGCTGTTCGTCGCCGGCGACCGCATCGTGGCGGCCGACGCCCGCGCGACGCTGGCCTGAATCCGTTTTTTCAAGAACCACCAGGAGACTTTGCATGGCTGCCATCGCCTACGTTTCGCAAGACGGGATCGCCCGCATCACCATCGACCGCGCCGACGCGCGCAACGCCATCAACAACGAGGTCGTGCAGGGCCTGCAGGAAGCCTGGCGCCGGTTCGCGCGCGAGGATGACCGGGTGGCCGTGCTGGGGGCCGCGGGCGAGCAGGCCTTCTCGGCCGGCGCCGACCTCAAGGACATGCCGCGCGACGTCTGGCTGTCCATGCCCAACCTGTCCGTGCCCTGCGACAAACCCATCATCTGCGCGGTCAACGGTTTCGCCGTCGGCGCTGGCGCCACCATGGTCATGCTGGCCGACATGGCCGTGGCGGAAGAGCAGGCCCAGTTCATCTACCCCGAGGCCAAGATCGGCGCCTTTGCCGGCGTCATGGCTGGCTTTCCGCCGCGCATGCAGTACAAGGCCGGGCTGGAGTGGCTGATGACCGGCGACCCGATGACGGCGCAGCGCGCCTACGAGATCGGCCTGGTGAACCGCGTCGTGCCCAAGGGGCAGGCCATGAAGGTGGCGCTGGAGATCGCGGCCAAGATCGCCGCCAATGCGCCGCTGGTGGTTCAAGCCATGAAATCGATTGCGCGCAGCACGCTGCCCAAGTCGTCCACCGAGCAGTACTACCCGCAGCGCGTGATGCTGGACGGCATCGCTAACAGCGCCGACATCAAGGAAGGCGTGGCCTCGTTTCGCGAGAAGCGGCCGCCGCGCTTCACGGGGAAGTGAAGTGGCTGCCCGCTGCACGCCGCGGCGCCCTGCCGGCCCTGGCGCTGGCGTCTTGACCGCGCCGGGCGCGGCCTGTTGAGTTCATTCAGGAGACAATCCGTGGAACGTATCCTGGTCGATCGCCGCGACGACGGCGTCACCCTCATCACGATCAACCGGCCGCAGCGCCGGAACGCGATCTGTTCGAAGACCGCCATCGAGCTGCAACAGGCCTTGACGGAATTCGAGAGCTCGTCCCAGCGCGTGGCCGTCCTCACCGGCGCGGGCAACGACGCCTTCAGCGCGGGGGCGGACGTCAACGATCTGCCGGAACTGTGGCGCTGCATCCCGACCGTCGGCATCCACAGCGAGAAGCCAGTGATCGCGGCCACCGCCGGCTGGTGCGTGGGCGGCGGGCTGATCCTGCCGATGATGTGCGACCTCATTGTCGCGGCGGAGAACTCGCGCTTTTCCTATCCCGAAGCGAAGCTCGGCCTCACGCAGGGAATGATCGCCGGCCTGGCCGCGCGCATTCCGCACAAGATCGCGATGGAGATGATGCTGCGCGCCAGGGTCATCGGCGCGAAGCGCGCCTATGAGGTCGGGCTCGTCAACGAGGTCGTGCCGACTGGAAGCCAGGTGGAGGAGGCGCTCAAGGTGGCCGCCGAGATCGCCACGATGGCGCCGATGGTGCTGGCCACGATGAAGCGGTTCGTCACCCGCGACATTCTTCCCGCCGGCCCCACGGAGCGGTTTGGCCAGTACCGCCTCGAGGCGGAAGCTGTCGCACGCAGCGAAGACTGCGCGGAAGGGTTTGCCTCGCACCGCGAAAAGCGCGCCCCGGTTTTCACGGGCCGCTGATTCCGCAAGAAGCACGGCTGTTCATTTGGTCCCAAGGAGACATCCCATGAAAGTGACTCGTCGCATCGCCGCGGGCGTGATGCTCGCACTGCTGCCGTTGACCGCTGCATTGGCGCAAGGCACCTGGCCCTCGAAACCCATCAAGATCGTCGTCCCGTTCCCGCCGGGCGGCAGCTCGGACGTGGTCGCACGGTTGCTGGCCAATGGGTTGACGGAGAAGCTGGGGCAGCCGGTCATCGTCGACAACAAGGCTGGGGCGGGCACCGTGATTGGCACCGATGCCGTGGCCAAGAGCCCCGCAGACGGCTACACGCTGCTGTGGATGACGACACCGTTCGCCATCAACGAGACCCTGGTGAAGCCGCTGCCGTACAACACGTTCAAGGACTTCACGCCGGTCGTGGACGTGGTGGCAATGCCGCTCGTGATGATCGTGCACCCGAGCTCGCCGGCAAAGACCGTGCACGACCTGGTCGAGATGGCGAAGAAATCCCCGGGCAAGCTGTCGTATGGCTCCTCCGGCAATGGCGGGTCACCCCACCTGGCGATGGAGATGTTCAAGGCGGCGACCGGCGTGCAGATCAACCACGTGCCCTATCGCGGCAGTGCGCCCGCGGTGAACGACCTGATCGCCGGCCAGACCGACGTGGTCATCGACACCGTCCTTCTCACGACGCCGCAGGTCCAGGGCGGCAAGGCCCGCGCGCTCGCACAGACGGGGCCCAGGCGCTCGAGCTACCTGCCCGACGTGCCGACCATGGCCGAAGCGGGCATTGCCGGCTACGAGGTGACGTCGTGGCTGTCGCTGACCGCGCCGGCGGGGACGCCCGCACCGGTGATCCAGAAGATCAATGCCGCGGCCAATGACGTGCTCAAGGCGCCCGCGGTCCGCGAGCAGCTCACCAAACAGGGGCTCGACATCATCGCGGGCACCCCCGAAGACGCCGCGAAGCATCTGCGCGCGGAAGTGGAGCGCTGGGGCAAGGCTGTGAAAGCGTCCGGCGCGAAGCCCGAGTGAGGACGCGCCGATGACGGACCAGCAGAAGAAACGCGGCGGGCCGCTGTCGCGGCTGCGCGTGCTCGACCTCGGCACCATGGTCGCGGGGCCGGTGGCCGCGACCCTGATGGCGGACTTCGGCGCCGACGTGATCAAGGTCGAACAGCCCGGCGGCGGCGACACGCTGCGCGGCCTTGGGCCGTTCCACGAAGATGAGTGCCTCTGGTGGCAGCTCGAAGGCCGCAACAAGAGATGCGTGTCGATCGACCTGCGGCAGCCTGAAGGGCAGGCGCTGCTGAAGAAGCTGGTGGCCAAGGCCGATGTGCTGATCGAGAACTTCCGCCCGGGCACGCTCGAGAAGTGGGGCTGCGGCTATGCGCAGCTCTCCGAAGTGAATCCCGCGCTCGTCATGCTGAGCGTGTCCGGCTTTGGGCAGACCGGGCCGTACTCGCAGCGGGCGGGGTATGACCGCATCGCGCTTGCCTTCAGCGGCGTCATGGGCATCACTGGCTACTCGGACCGTCCTCCCGTGCGGATCGGCACCAGCATGGCGGACTATTCGACCGCCACCATGGGCGCCTTTGCCGTGATGATGGCGCTCTACCATCGGGACACGAACGGCGGCAAGGGGCAGCAGATCGACCTCGCGCTCTACGAGTCCGTGTTCCGTTTCACGGACTCCATGGTGCTGGCCTATGACAAGCTCGGGCGCATGCGCCAGCGGACGGGCAACGTGCACCAGGCGGCGGCACCCGGCAATACATTCGAGACCCGGGACGGCCGCTTCCTGATCATGACGATCTCCGGCGACACGCTGTTCCGCAAGCTGTGCCAGGCGATGGGCATGCCCGCAATGGCGGACGATCCGCGCTATGCGAGCCACACGCTGCGCTGGGAGCACATCGACGAACTCAACGACCGGGTCGCGCGCTGGATTGCCAGCAATGAAGTCGAGACCGTCACGTCGGCGCTGACGCGGCACGGCATCCCGTTCTCGCTCGCGCTGACAGTCGCCGACATCCTGCAGGACCCGCACTACGCGGCGCGCGGCAACCTTGAAACCGTGGAGCATCCGAAGCTGGGGCCGCTGCGCATGCAGGGCATCGTGCCGAAGATGCTGGGGACGCCCGCCGAACCCATCGCACCGGCGCATGGCGTCGGCGAGGACAACGAAGACGTGTTCAGCGGCCTGCTCGGAATGGATCGCGCAGAGATCCATCGGCTGCAGCAGGCTGGCGTCATCTGAGGAGCAGGGGCATGGGCGTGTTGTCCGGTGTGCGGGTGCTCGAGCTGGCGGCGATTGGCCCCGTGCCGTGGTGCGTGATGCTGCTCGCAGACATGGGCGCAGATATCGTGCGCATTGACCGGCCCGGCAGCGGCAAGGGCCAGGAGCCGATGGGCCGCGGGCGCGTGTCGGTCGAGCTCGATCTGAAGCAGGCGGCCGGCCTCGCCCACGCGCGTGAACTCGTGGCGTGCGCGGACGTGCTCATCGAAGGCATGCGGCCGGGGGCCGCGGAACGCCTGGGCCTGGGGCCGGACACCTGCCTCCAGCTCAACCCTGCGCTCGTGTTCGCGCGCATGACAGGATGGGGCCAGGACGGCCCGCTGGCGGCGCGCGCCGGGCACGACCTCAACTACATCGCACTGACCGGCGCATTGCATGCGATCGGCCGCGGCGACAAGCCGGTTCCGCCACTGAACCTGGTGGGCGACTACGGCGGTGGCGGCGCGTTTCTGGCCATCGGCCTGCTGGCCGCCTTGCTCAAGGCGCGGCAAACGGGGCAGGGCGAGGTCGTGGACGTGGCGATGGTCGACGGGGCCGCCAGCCTGATGGCGCTGCACTACGAGCGGCTCGCATCGGGGCGGTGGACGGACCAGCGTGAATCGAATGCACTCGACGGCGGCGCACCCTGGTACGACGTGTACCGCACCCGGGACGGTGGCTTCATCGCCGTGGGCGCGATCGAGGCGCAATTCTATGCGCAGCTGCTCGAAGGCTTGGGGCTGAAGGCCGATGAAGTGCCGGACCGCGCCTCACCGGCCCACTGGCCTGCGATCCGCGCGCTGTTCGAGCAGCGCTTCGCGCAGCGCTCGCGCGACGAGTGGGCCGCGCACTTCGAAGGGACCGATGCCTGCGTCACGCCGGTGCTGTCGATGCACGAGGCGATGAAGCATCCGCATAACCGCGAACGCCAGACGTTTACCACCCGGGGCGAGTACGTCGTGCCAGGGATGGCTCCGCGGTTCCGTAGCCAGGCGCGCGGAACGGCGCCGGACAGCACGGGCTCGAGCATCGACAGCGCGCTGGCGCGCTGGCGTGCGGGTCGGGGTTTTGTGTCAACTGCTTTTCATCAGGATGAAGGAGACAAACAGGTATGAAGACGAACATCGATCACCGCCTGTCGCGGCGCTGCGTGCTGCTGGGAGCCTCCGGGCTGGCGATGCTGGCTGCGGGGCCGGTCGTCGCGCAGGGCGCCGCACCGGCCAACTGGCCCGACAAGCCCATCCACTTCGTCACACCGTACCCGCCGGGCGGCCTGTCGGACCAGATCACGCGTTTTGTCGCCGACAAGATCTCCAAATCGCTGGGCAAGCCCGTCATCGTCGACAACAAGCCGGGGGCCGGCGCCACCCTGGGCACCGAGTTCGCGGCCCGCGCCGCGCCCGATGGCTACAACTTCTTCGTCGCGCCCACGGCCACGGTGGCCGTTTCGCCCTGGCTGCGCAAGGTCAACTTCACGCTCGACGACTTCGAGCCGGTGGCCAAGCTGACCTCGAGCTACGGCCTCGTCACGGCGCGCAAGGATTTTCCGTTCAACACCTACAAGGAATTCGTCGCCGCGGCCAAGGCCGCGCCGGGCAAATACACCTTTGCGTCGAACGGCGTCGGCACCATCGTGCACCTGACCGGCGTGCTGCTGCACAAGCAGGCCGACATCCAGGTCGTGCACGTGCCCTACAAGGGCTCGGTCGAGTCCATGACCGACCTGATGGGCGGGCGCATCGACGTGATGTACGACCCGGTGACGCTGCCGCGCGTGAAGGCCGGGGAGCTCAAGGGCCTGGCCACTACCAACCCCGAGCGCAACCCGGAGATCCCGAACGTGCCCACGCTCAAGGAGCAGGGCTTCGACATCGACACGCGCAGCTGGTTCGGCATGTTTGCGCCGCGCGGCACGCCGCCGGCCGTGATCGCCCGCATGGCGGCCGAAGCGCAGAAGGCCATGAACAGCCCCGGCGCGCGGCAGAGCCTGCTGCTGTCGGCGATGTACCCGGACTACGAGGGCTCGGCTGCGTTCGGCCAGCGCGTGCGCGAGGACAGCCGGTTCTTCAAGGACATCATCCAGAAGGAAAACATCAAGGCCGATTGAGGCGCCAGCGCGACCGGCGCGGGGCTGCGCTCCCGCAGCCCCGCGCTGGCAATGCTTTCACTCGAGCCGGATGTTCTTGGCCTTGATGAGCCGGCTCATGGCCTGGGCCTCGCGCCGCATTACCGCGGCCATTTCCGCCGGGGAGTTGCCGATGGCCTCGTTGCCGGTTTCCTCGATCGCGCTCTTCACGTCGGGTGCGCGCGTGATGGCGACGATCTCCGCGTTCAGGCGCTCGACGATGGCCGCCGGCGTTGCGGCCGGCACCCAGAAGCCGACCCAGCTGAACAATTCCAGGCCGGGGTAGGTTTCGGCCAGGGTCGGCACGTCGGGCAGCGCCGGGTTGCGCTTGCTGCCGGTGTAGGCGATGGCGCGCAGCCGTCCGCTGCGGATGTGCGGGATGGCCGAGGGTGGCGGTTCCCAGCCCAGCATGACCTGGCCGCCGATCACGTCGGGCGTGGCGCTTTGCTTGTAGGGCACGTGCAGCAACTCGATGCCCGCCGTGTCCTGCACCAGCTCGAAGCCGACATGGGCCGTGCTGCCGGGTCCGTAGGAGGCGAAGCTGATCCGTCCCGGGCTGGCCTTGGCCATCTGCACGAGTTCGCGCAGGTTCTTTGCGGGAAAGTCTTTGTTGGCGACGACGAAGGAGCCGCCGCGCAGCACCTCGGAGACGGGCGCGAAGTCCTTCTCCGGGTTGTAGGGCAGCTTGGGCATCAGGAACGGCGACAGCGTGAAGGGGTTGCCCGTGGCGAACAGCAGCGTGTAGCCATCGGCCGGCGCCTTGGCCACAGCGTCGGTGCCGATGGTGGACAGCGCGCCGGGCCGGTTCTCCACGACCACCGGCACCTTCAGCGCCTTGGACAGCCGGTCGGCGTAGATGCGTGCGAAGGCGTCCGAGCCGACACCGGCCGGCGTCGGCGTGATGATCTTGATGGGCCGCGACGGCCAGGCGTCCTTCTGTGCCAGCGCGGGAGCGGCGGCAATGCAGGCCGCGCCGAGCAGCAGCAGGGTGCGTCGTAGTTTCATGCTTGTTTCCTTCGGGGATAGAGGAGTCTGGCGCCGCGTCATGCGGCCGGGTAGGCCATGCAGTCCAGTCCCGGCACCGTGAGGCGCGTGGGGTCGTTGCTATGGGCCTGCAGCTGGTCCACCGCATAGTCGGCCACGCAGCCGGCCAGCAATTGGCGCGGGTCTTCGAGGATCACGCGCAGCCGCGTGTTGAAGGCGCGCCAGTCGTCGGGTCCCGCGATGGCGGGCAGGTCGGCCACGGCCTGGGTTTCGGGCGTGAGCACGGGCCGTTGTGCGCTGTTGGCCGCGTAGTGCGGATAGCCGTGGTACATGATCTCGCCCAGGTCGCTGATGGCCCGCGTGTAGTTCCACAGCCGGCGCATGGCGCCTTCCTGCGCGCGCACCGCCTCCAGGTCCAGCGGGCGCGCCACGGTGAACGGCGGCGCGTGCGGCGCGATGTACAGGCGCGACAGGTCGAGCCGGTGGCCTGAGGCGGCCAGGATCATGGCCGCCACGGCGTTGCTGGACCAGGTCACGCCTGCCGTAGGGCGGCCCTGGCGGCCGACGATCAGCACCATGGCCTGCGACCAGTCGATGCGGTGCCGGTTGAACCAGTCGATCACCCTGTGCCCGGTGTCCATGCCGACCAGGAAGAACGTGGCGATCATCACCGCGTTCATCGGCACGCAGGCGCCCTCAAGGTCGCCGCGCGCCTCCAGGTACTGTTCGCGCAGGTCGTGCGCGGTGAAGCGTTCCGGGGTGGCCAGCACGCGCTCGATGTAGCGCTCGGTCACCGCGCAGGCATAGTCAACCATGTTGGCGATGGCCGCTTCGCGCCCGCGATAGGCCGGCACGGCGATGCGCTCGCGCCAGAGCGTGGCCGAATTGGCGGCGCGTGCGCCGCGCGTGGCGACCAGCAGGCGTTCGGCCTCGCCGCGCCAGGCATCGGAGGCCGGCGCCAGTTCGCGCAGGCGCACCAGCGAGGCCAGCGCGGGCGCGAGGTGCGAGACGGCGGTCAGCTCCTTGAAGCCGCGCGTGCTGAGGCGGTAGCCTTCGATCTGCGGCGCGGCACCCGCGCCTGGGAACAGCACGAAGTCGCTGTTGGTGGCCACCAGCAGCGGCGCATCGACCGTGGCGCGCTCGGCGGCTTCCGCCAGGTGGGCGCCGATCGACTGGCCGTTGCCGGTGTAGACGTTGAACAGGTCAAGAAAGGCCGGGTCCTGGAAGTCCTGCGGCCCGACGGTGTTGTTCTGGTGCATCTGTTGTCTCCTTCGAAGCGCCTCGGCTCAGAGCCGGTAGACGTGGCTGGGTGTGCGAAAGCGCACTTCGGCGCTCAGGCTGTTGGCCACCACGAGGTAGCGCTGGCCGCCCGCGTGGAAGCTGCAGGCATCGGTGCCGCCCGAGGTGGGGAACTCCTCCACCACCGACCATTGCCCCTGGGCGTCGAGCCGGCGGATCAGCGAGTTCAGGCTGGGCTGCGGCGCTTCGCGTGTGCCGAGCAGAAAATTCACCTGCACCAGATGGCCTTCGTCGCCATCGGCATCGGGGATCCATTCGAACTCGCGCCCGCCCGGGCCGCTGAGCGCCTGGTGCAGTGCGAAGCGTGTGCCATTCCAGCGCAGCATCACGGTCTGATCGTGCAGGCAGGCAAAGGCCAGCCAGTCCTCGCCGCGTGCGCGGAAGTGGCAGAAGGCGCGCCCGGTCTTCTGCTCGAGTGTCTGGAAGGGCGCGAAGCGCTCGCCGTCCCAGCGCAGGATCTGCGAGGGCGCGCTCTGGTCCGCGTAGGCCAGGAAATGCTGGCCCGCGACCTCGAAGAACGCCCAGTTGTAGCCCCAGGCCGAGTCGACCTCCTGGAACGGCTCGAAGCGTTCGCCGTTCCATGCGTAGACCGTGGAGGGCGCCGGCACGCGCGGTTCGCCCGGCAGCGCCACGCCCTGGGCCAGCGCGAGGAAATGCCGCCCGCCGATCTCGCCATGCTTCCACTGCTTGGCTGCGTAGGTGTCCAGGCGCTGGAACAGCTCCAGGCGATCGCCGCGCATCTCGTAGATGTCGGACGTGGTGCGCAGGTCATACGGGCCGGCACCGCTGCGCAGGTGCGCGATGGCGACGAACAGCCGCTCACCGATGCGGAAATGCTCGGCGTCCTCGCCGCCATGCGCCGGCAGGCGCTGGTGCAGGGTGAAACCCGCCTCGTCAGCCCAGCGGTAGACCAGGGTGTCCACCTCGCTGTTGCCCAGCATCATCGAGGCCGGCTGGCCGGGCACGTCGGCCGCGAGCTGCGGCACGACGAGGTAGCGCTCGCCGCCGTGCACGAAGGTCTCGACCGCACGGGCGCCGTGGGTGTCGAGTTGCGCGATGCGCTCCATCTCAGGCCCCTTGCCAGCCGAACAGCCGCGCCGGGTTGGCGCTGAGGATCTGTTCGCGCACCGCGGCGTCGGGCGCCCATGCGGCCAGCAGGTTCAGCAGCTCGCCGGTGTCGCGCCCGCCCTCGGGGATGTGAGGCCAGTCGCTGCCCCAGATCACGCGGCCGGGCAGCGCGGCGATGATGGTCTCGGCCAGCGGCTGCAGCTTGGCGTAGTTCAGGTCCTTGGCCACGCGGTAGGGGCCCGAGAGCTTCATCCAGCCGCGCCCGCGCTGCATGGCCTCGACCAGCTGGTCGAAGTCGGCGCGCGTCAGGCCGTCGCTCTCCAGCATGTAGCCCATGTGGTCGACCACGAAGTCGACCTCGAAGTCGGCGATGTAGGGAATCAGCTCGCGTACCACCCAGCCCGGGGTGTAGAACTGCACGTGCCAGCCCAGCGGCTGCACGCGGCGGATGCTGCGCTGGATGTAGGCTACGCGTTCGGCCAGCGGCAGCGAGGCGCGCAGGAACAGATCCAGCCGCAGCGCGCGCACGCCGCGTGCGTGCATGGTCTGCAGCGCCTCGTCGCTCACGTCGTCATCGACCATGGCCACGCCGCGCGCCATGTCGCCGGCGGCGTCCAGCGCATCGAGCATGCAGCGGTTGTCGGTGCCGTAGAAGCTGGGCTGCACGATCACGAAGCGCTGCAGGTCGAGCGCGCCGCACATCGCCTGCAGTTGCCGCAGGTTGCCGTCGGGCAGCGTGTAGTGCGGCTGCGGCACGTGCGGGTAGGGCTCGGCCGGGCCGAACACGTGGACATGGGCGTCGCAGGCGCCTGCGGGCATGCCGAAGGCGGGGGGCGTGAGCGACGAAGGCGCACGCATGGGAGAGGAGACAAGGATCTCGTGGCTCATGGGGTGGATGTTGAAAGAAATGAAGAGAAGAATCAGTCCAGCTTGACGCGCCCGGACGCGATCAGCCGGCGGTTGCGTTCGAGTTCGGCCGCCACGGTGCGCTGCATCTCGGCGCCGTCGCCCGCCGCGGCCTCGAAGCCCTGCGCCTCCAGCGCGCGGCGCAGCGCGAGGCTGGCCATCGCGGTCCGCCAGGCGTCCAGCACGCGCTGGCGTTCGGCCGCAGGTGTGCCCGAAGGCAGCACGAAGCCAACCCACGAGCGGTAGCGGTAAGCGCCGAGCGCGGGCAGGCCGGTCTCGGCGTAGCTCGGCACCTGCGGCAGCAGCGCCCAGCGCTCGGACGAGGTGGCGGCCAGCGCGCGCAGGCGGCCGTTCTGCACGAAGGGCACGACCGGCGCGGTGACGTAGGCCATCATGTCCACCTCGCCGGCCACCAGGGCGTTCATGGCCTGCGCCTCGCCCTTGTAGGGGATGTGGCGCGCCTCGATGCCCAGCGCCTGCAGCAATTCCTCGCTCTGCAGGTGCAGGCTGGTGCCGACGCCGAAGGAGCCGTAGGTGAGTTGCCCCGGGTGCGCCTTGGCGTGGCGCACCAGCTCAGCCATGCTGGCCACGGGCAGGTCTGCGCGCACGGCGAACACGCCCGCGTTGGTGGCGGCGATGCCCAGGGTATCGAAATCCGTCAGGGGGTCGTAGCCTGCGGCCTTGTCGATGGCCGGGTTGACCGAGGTGATGGAGGGCGACACGGCGATCAGCGTGTGGCCGTCGCGCGGCGCGCGCAGCGCGGCCTGCACGCCGATCTTGCCGGCGGCGCCGATGCGGTTGTCCACCACCACGGGCTGGCCCAGCGCGGGCGACAGCTCCAGCGCCACCAGGCGTGCCACGCGGTCGATCGGGCCGCCGGCGGGGGTGGGCACGATCAGCGTGTAGGGGCGTTGCTGCGCGAAGGCCCAGCTGGCGGCCAGCAGGCCGGGCGCCAGCGCCAGCAGGGCGCGGCGCGTGACCGGCGGGGTGCCGGGCTCATGCATGCTGGAGGGCTCCGGCCGCCGCCTCGAACGCGTCGAGCGCGGCTTTCGTCCGCTCGTGCAGGGCGGCCAGCATCACGTCGGTGTCGATGCCGGTCATGAGAAAGGGCGCCGCGCCCCGGCGCACGAGCTCGGCCGAGTACACCGGGTCGGGAACGCCGCCGATGGCCAGCGGCTTGCCCGCGCGGCGGCAGCCTTCGAGCGCGGCCTCGTGGGCGGCGCGCACGCTCGCATGGCGGAAGTCGCCCGGCACGCCGAGTTCGGCGCACAGGTCGTTGGTGCCGATGCCCAGCAGGTCCACGCCGGGCACGCGGGCGATCGCCTCGATGTTGCGGATGCCCAGCGGGCTTTCGATCAGCAGCTTGACCGCGGTGGCCTGGTTCAGCGTCTGGTACAGCGTGGCCGGCGGCAGGCGGCGGTAGTCCACGTGCGGCAGGGTGGCGATGGCCGAGCGGTGGCCGGTGCCGGGGAAGCGGCAAGCGGCCACCACGTCGGCGGCCTGCTCGGGCGTCTCGATGCGCGGGGCGATGATGCCGGCCGCGCCGCCGTCCAGCAGGCGGCCGATCACGCCGTAGTCGCGCTCGGGCACGCGCACGAAGGGCGTCATGCCCAGGTCCAGCGCGGTGGCGCAGATCTGCGCCGCGGCGTCGATCGGCAGGGTGCTGTGCTCCAGGTCCACCCAGATGGCGTGGTGGCCGGTGGCCCGGGCCAGCCGGGCGATGTCGGGCGTGCGGCACAGGCGCACGCCGAAAGCGGCCACCGGCAGCCCGGCGCGCAGCCGCTCCAGTGCCAGGTTGCGGGCCTTGCCCTGGAGCCAGGGATCGGGGGTTTCTCCGGGATGTTGTGTCGTCATGGAGTGCATCGTAGGCAATGCCTCTCATATTCGGAAATACTCATTCTGGATGACAGTCCATACTTCTGGTGTATCAAGACACCGTGCCGGCTCGGGCCTGCCGCGGTGCGTCAGAGCCTCAGCGGATTCGCATAGCCCGTCATCTCCAGGTAGCCGCGCCCGGCTTTTTTGCCGTTGCTGTCGTACAGGTCGCTCAGGCCCTCCCAGTAGATCGCGCCGGTGGAACTGCGGCTGTCCAGCTCCTGGTCGTCGAGCACGGCCTTCACGGTGTAGAAGTCGGCCGGCGTGCGGATCATCCATTCCACGGGATAGCTGGCCCGGCTTGCCGGGCTGGTCCAGTGGCGCTGCGGGCTGAAGGTGGTTTCGCCGGGGCTGAAGATGTAGGGGTCGCCGCGCGCGGCGCGGAACGAACCGCCGTCCCAGAGCGTGCCGCCGGCCTTGTTGCGCAGGCGAAAGGCGGTGAGCGCGCTGCCGTCGAACAGGTTCATGCCGATCCAGTCCCAGCCCACGGCCTGCGCGTCCAGCAGTTCCTCGCTCCATTCGTGGTCGAGCCAGGCGCGGCCCTCGACGGCGAAGCGTTGGCCCTTGAGGAAGATGCTGCCGCGCGCGGCCAGTTGCGGCAGGCTGTAGTAGTAGCTGGCCTGCTGCGGCTGCGGCCCCTTGCGCGACAGGCCCTGGCGGCCCTGCAGCAGCACGGGCTGGGTCGGGCTGAACTGCAGCTGCAGCGTGAAGTCGCCGGCCGGCACGGCGGCGGCGTACACGCCGTCCTGGCGCCGCAGCGACCAGTCGCGCAGCGTGACGGCGGTGTCGGCCTCGCTGGCCGAGGCGATGCCGAAGCCCTCGCGCGCGATGCGCTGGTCGTGCCAGAGCTTGCGGCCCTGCACGTCGGTCACGGCGGCATGGGCGAACAGCAACTGCTTGGCTGCGAAGCGCGACTGCATGGCCTGCGTGGCATCCACCCGCGAGCGGAAGAAGGTGACCTGGAAGCCGAATTCGCGCTCGCCGGCCACCGCATGGCCCGTGATGTACCACCACTCGGTGCGCAGCCCGGGATGGCTGCCGAAGTCGCGCGGAAACTGCAGCGCTCGCGCCGGCAGGGCCGATGCGGCGGCGGGCCACAGCGCACCGCCCAGACCGGTGCCCAGACCGGTGCCCAGGCCGGCGGCCAGCAGGCTTCGTCGCGGCAGGCCGAGGGTCATCGGTGGGCTCAGTCCAGCAGCGCGTCGATCCGCTGTTGCGCGGCGGCGCAGTCACCGAAGGATTGTTCGACCCAGGCCGCGTCGTGGTAAGTCGGCAGGTAGCGCTCGCCCGAGTCGCACAGCAGCGAGAGGATGGAGCCGGCCTGCCCCTGTGCGCGCATCTCGTGCGCGAGTGCCAGCATGCCGACGAAGTTGGTGCCGGTGGAGGGGCCGACGCGGCGCCCCAGCAGGCGCGACAGCGCGCGCATGGCGGCCACCGAGTCGGCGTCGGGCACCTCGACCATGCGCTCCACCAGCGTGCGGATGAAGCTGGCCTCCACGCGCGGGCGGCCGATGCCCTCGATGCGCGAGCCGGGCGCGGTGAGCGTGGCGTCGCCGGTGCGGTGGTATTCGCTGAACACCGAGCCCGCCGGGTCGGCCACGCACAGCCGCGTGGCGTGGCGCCGGTAGCGCGTGTAGCGGCCGATGGTGGCGCTGGTGCCGCCGGTGCCTGCGCCCACCACGATCCAGGCCGGCACCGGGTGCCGCTCGTGCGCCATCTGGCTGAACATGCTCTCGGCGATGTTGTTGTTGCCGCGCCAGTCGGTGGCACGCTCGGCGTGGGTGAACTGGTCCATGTAGTGGCCGCCGGTGCGCACCGCCAGCAGCCGGGCCTCGCCGTAGACCTGGGCCGCGCTGTCCACCCAGTGGCAGCGCCCGCCGTGGAATTCGATCTGCGCCACCTTCTCGGGCGAGGTGCTGCGCGGCATCACGGCGATGAAGGGCAGGCCCAGCATGCGCGCGAAATAGGCCTCGCTCACGGCCGTGGAGCCGCTGGAGGCCTCCACCACGGTCGAGCCCTCGTGCAGCCAGCCGTTGCACAGCGCATAGAGGAACAGCGAGCGCGCCAGCCGGTGCTTGAGGCTGCCCGTGGGGTGGGTGGATTCGTCCTTCAGGTACAGGTCGATGCCGTGCGCCGCGAAGCCGGGCAGCGGCAGCGCGATCAGGTGGGTGTCGGCGCTGCGCTGGTAGTCGGCTTCGATGCGGGCGATGGCATGGGCCAGCCAGGGGGTCGAGGAGGGGGCGGCGCTGCTCATGGCGCGATTGTGGCAGGCAGCCCGCGCGCAGGCTACCAGTCTTCCTTGACCGCCAGCACCGCATCGCGGCCTGCGGCGGCGCGTCCGGCCAGCCAGGCGGTGGCCGTGCCGGCGGCCATGACGGCCGTGCACAGCGCCAGCAGCCGCAGCCAGGGCACGGCCAGGTCCATGGTCCAGTGGAAGCTCTGCGGGTTGACCACGTGCACCAGCACCAGCGAGACGGCCAGGCCCAGCGCCAGCCCGGCGATCGAGCCGATGGCCGTCCACGCCGCGCCTTCGCCCGCGACCACGGCCAGGATCTGCCGCCGCGTCAAGCCCAGGTGCGCGAGCAGGCCGAACTCCTTGCGCCGTGCCAGCACCTGCGCGCTGAAGCTGGCCGCCACGCCAAACAGGCCGATCGCGATGGCCACGGCCTGCAGCCAGTAGGTGACCGCGAAGCTGCGGTCGAAGATGCGCAGCGAGGCGGCGCGGAGCTGGCCGACCGACGCGAACTCGATCAGCCCCGCGGCGCCCGACTGCTGCTGCGCGATGCCGCGGATGGCCTCCTGCAGCCGGGCTACGTCGGCGCCGGCTGCGAGCCACAGTGCCAGGTCGTTGACGCGCGTGTCGCCGGTCAGCCGCTCGAAATCGCGCCGGTCGAGCGCGATCGCGCCGAACTGCCGGGCGTAGTCGCGCCATACGCCTGCTACAAAAAAAGTAGCGTCAAATGACCGCCCGTCCTGGACATCAGGCCTGAAAGACCCTGAAAGCCGGGTGAACACCGTGCCGGGCCGCGCACCGTAGAGATCCACCATCGCCTCGCTCACATAGATCGCCACCTGCCCCGGCGGCACGGGCAGCGGCGCCCCCACCAGCGGCAGCGCGCGCGCCGGGTCGTCGATCGGGCGGGCCACCAGCATCACGGGCGGGCGCGCCGGGTCCAGTTGCAGCGGGCTGGCGCGCAGCGTGCCGACGCGCTGCACGCCGTCCAGCCGGGCCACGGCCTGCACGAAATCGGGCGTGAAGTAGGCGCTGTCGCCGGCACCGGCCGAGGCGGCGGTGCGCACGTACAAGTCGGCCGGCAGCACCACGTCGAGCCAGTGCGCCACCGAGTCGCGAAAGCTCGCCACCATCACCGTGAGCGCCACCGCCAGGCTGAGCGACGCCACCACCCCGCTCACCGCCACGGCGGCGCTCTCGCGCACGCGGCGTGCGCGCTCCACCGCCAGCAGGGCCAGCAGGTGCCGGGCCGCCAGCGGGTGCCCGGCTTCGTAGACCAGCGACACCGCCCAGGGCAGCGCGATGATGCCGCCCACCAGCAGCAGCCCGACCGACACGTAGGCCGCCAGCGGAATGCCCAACAGCGGCGGGGTCCTTGCCAGCAGGGCGCCGGATGCTATCAAAATGAGACCGATCCAGCCGGCGCGGCGGCCCGTCGCGGGCAGCCCCTGGCCCTTGAGGGTCTGCGCCAGCGGCAGGCGCCCGGCGGCGCGAGCGGGCCACCAGCCGCCCACCAGCGCCGCCAGCACGCCCAGCGCGGCATAGGCCAGCGCCGCCGCAGCGTCCCATTGCAGCACCGGGGCCACGCCCGAGAAATAGCCGCCGCCCAGATCGCCTCCCAGCAGGCGCAGCGCCAGCGAGGCCAGCGCCGTGCCCAGCGCGATGCCGGCGAGGCTGCCGGCCAGGCCCAGGGCCAGCGATTCGGCCAGCACCAGCCGCAGCCGCTCGCGTGCGGTGAGCCCGAGTACGCCCAGCAGCGCGAACTGCTGGGCCCGCTTGGCAAGGCTCAGCGAGAGCACCGAGAACACCAGGAACGCGCCCGTGAACAGCGCCACCAGGGCCAGCACGGTGAGGTTGACCCGGTAGGCGCGCGACAGGCTGCTCACGCGCTGCGCGGCATCGCCGGGCTCGGCCACCGTGACGCCGGCAGGCAGCGCCAGCGAGCGGATGAACTGCGCCGGATCGGTGCCAGGGCGCAGCCGCAGGTCGATGCGCGAGAGCCGGCCGCCCAGGCCGAACAGGTCCTGCAGGGCGCCGATGTCCATCACGGCCAGCGGCGCGCCCGGAGCGCCGACCGTGCCCGCCACCTGCACCGGGCGGCCGCTGAGCCCGCTCTGCAGCCGGAACGCCGTGGCGCCGCCCAGCGCCTGCTGCGCGGCGGGATTGAGGAACACGGTGTCGGGCGCGAACAGCGCGAAGCGGCCGGCGCCATTCGCGGGAACCGGCATCAGCGCGGGCGCCATCGGGGCGGCCACCAGCGCGTCGATGCCCATCACCCGCAGCGGCAGCCGGCGGCCGCCATCGAGCAGGGCGAAGGATTCCAGCTCCAGCACCGGGCTGGCCGCCGCCACCTGGGGCCGGCTGGCCACCTGGGCGAACAGGGTCTCGTCGAGACGGCCTTGCACCGCCCGCAGCGTGAGGTCGGGCTGGCCGTTGACGGAGCGCACGGCGCCCGCGAACTCGGACAGGGCCGAGGCATTGATCAGGTGCACTGAGAACGCCAACGCCACGCCAAGCATCACCGCCACCACGGCCGCTGCGCTGCGCCAGGGGTGGTGGCGCAGTTCCTGCCAGGAGAAGGTGCTCAGAAGGGCGCGCATGGCGGCTATTGTGGGCGCTCCGCCTCCGGGCCTGTGGAGCGGCTATAACCGGCACATGTCCTACACCCTGACCCTCTACGCGTTCGAGGACGCCACCGATGAACAGCGCCGCGAGGCCGAGCAGCGTTTTCGCGAGGCGCTGGACGCGGCCCTGGGCGACGCCAGCCTGGTGGCGCCGGTCTACGCGGCCTACCTGAAGATCGTGGCCGCGCATGGCGAGGCGCCGGCGCCCGACGCCCTGACCGCGGCCGAGCGCGAGCTGCTGGCGCACTGGCAGGCCGCCGAGTCCGCCGCGGTGACGGCGGCCTTCGGGCCCAACCGCTACATGGGCGAGGCGCAGTTCGAGATCGGGATTTGAGCGCTGTGGCCGCTGTGGCCTCCTAGAATCCACTGCCATGCCCGATGACACCCCCACCTCCTCCGGCCTGTTCGCCGACGACACCGGTCTGGCGCGTTGCGCCTGGTGCCGGGCCACGCCGAACTACCAGCACTACCACGACCATGAATGGGGCTTCCCGGTGGCGGACGACCGGCGGCTGTTCGAGAAGCTGTGCCTGGAGGGCTTCCAGGCGGGCCTGAGCTGGCTCACCATCCTGAACAAGCGCGAGGCGTTCCGGCACGCCTTTGCCGGGTTCGAGATCGAGCGCGTGGCCGCCTTCGGCGAGCGCGACGTCGAGCGCCTGCTGCAGGACGCCGGTATCGTGCGCCACCGCGGCAAGATCGTCTCCACCGTCAACAACGCCCGCCGCGCGATCGAGCTGCGCCAGGAGTTCGGCTCGCTGGCCGCCTTCGTCTGGCGCTTCGAGCCGGACCCGGCCAGCCGGCCCGCGCGCCTCACCCACGAGGCCGTCAAGGCGATGCCGGCCTCGCCCGAATCCGCGGCCCTGTCCAAGGACCTCAAGAAGCGTGGCTGGAGCTTCGTCGGCCCCACCACCATGTATGCCTTCATGCAGGCCATGGGCATGGTGAACGACCATGTCGAAGGCTGCAGCGTGCGCGAGCGGGCGCTGGCGGCGCGCGCGGGCTTCGCGGTCCCGCGCTAGCTGCCGGGGCTCGGGCGCTTGTCCGTGGCCCGGCGGGGCTGGCATGATGCAGGGTTGTTTTCCGTTTCAATCCAATGACAGTCTCCCTGGCGCTATGACCGACACCCTGCCCACCCCCGCTGAGAATCTCCAAACCGAAGGCCCGGCGGCGGCTCCCCGTTCCGACCGCGCCCGCCGCAAGGGCCGGGGCCCGCGCCGGCCCGACGCCGCACCGTCCGCCGCTCCCCAGGCCGCTGCGGGTCGTCCGCCGCGCAGCCACCCGCTGCTCGGGCAACTGGCCGGCCTGTATCCGCAACTGTTCGGGGACAACCCGCTGCCGCTCAAGCGCGGCATCTTCCAGGACCTGCTGGAAGCGCATCCGCAAGTGCTGGAGCGCGATGCCCTCAAGGCCGCGCTGGCGCTGCACACGCGCTCCACGCGCTACCTCACGGCCGTGGCCGCGGGCCAGAAGCGGCACGATCTGCAAGGGCAGGCGGTGGAGGACATGGCGCCCGAGCATGTGCACCACGCGCTGCTCGAAGTGTTCCGCCGCCGCCAGGGCCGCTCCACGGAAGACCTGCGGCCGAAACTGCGCCACCGCATCGTGCAGGCGTTCGAGGCCTCGGGCCTGACGCGCGAGGCCTATGCCGAGCTGGTGCGCAGCCGCGACGAGGCCGCCAACGCGGTCCTCGACGAGGCTATGGCCGAGGCGGCGCTGGGCGCGGCCCGCGACGAGGCGCTGCTGCGCGCCTTCGAGGCCAGCGGCCAGACCGTCGAGGCCTTCGCCGGCATGTACGGCATGGATTCGCGCGCCGCAGCGCGGATGCTGGAGCGCGCCCGCCGCCGCCTGGGCGTCGCTGCCTGAGCCACCGGCGTCCGATCGCGGCGGCTGAGGGCCGGCCTCGCCGGGTTCAGGCGATGCCGTGGGCGCTCAGGTGCAGCACCCGGTCCGCCCGCGCGGCGGCCGTCTCGGAATGCGTGACCAGCACCAGCGTGGCTTCATGCTCGCGCGTCTGCGCCACCAGCACATCCATCACCTTCGCGGCGGTGGCCGGGTCGAGGTTGCCCGTGGGCTCGTCGGCCAGCAGCAGGGCGGGGCGGTGGACCAGGGCGCGCGCCATCGCCACGCGCTGCAGCTGTCCGCCGCTGAGCTGCTGCGGCAGGCGGGCGCCCAGTCCGGCCAGGCCGACGGCGGTCAGCATTGCTTCCACCCGGGCTTCGTCATGCAGGCCCAGCAGCATCAGCGGCAGCGCCACGTTCTGCGCCACGTCCAGGTGCGGCAGCACGTGGAAGGCCTGGAACACGAAACCCACCTGGCGGCGCCGCCACAGCGCGCGCTGCTCGTCATCCAGCGTGCCCAGTTCGGTGCCGGCCAGCGCGACCGTGCCCGCGTCCCAGCGGTCCAGCCCGGCCAGGCAGTTGAGCAGGGTGGACTTGCCCACGCCCGACTCGCCGACGATGGCCACGAACTCGCCGCGCGCGACATCCAGGCTCACGTCCTGGAAGACAGGGGTGTCGAGATAGTGTTTGGCAAGACCGCGGACCTGGAGCATGAAGCAATGCTACCCGTCCGCGCAGCATGTCTTTTCGCGAGACACTGCGGAACCGGCTTTGCCGGGCCGCTGGTGTCGCCCCCGGAAGGGGGAAGGCGAAGCCTCGGGGGTGATTCCAAGAACACCGCGGAACCGGCTTCGCCGGGCCGCTGGTGTCGCCCCCTGCAAGGGGGGAGGCGCAGCGCACGCAGTGCGCGCAGCCTGGGGGTGAGCGTCAATCCCTCCAGCGCGACAGCCAATGCTCCATCAGCTTGCCCGCGGCCTCGCGCCCGCCCAGCCCGAACGACAGCGCCACGGCCACCGCCACCGCGCCGAAGGTCAGGCCGAAGGCCAGGTGCACGATCTCGTTGGCGATGCCCATGGCGCGCAGGCCCATCGCGATCACCAGCCCGAGGATGGCGAAGCGTGCGATGCCGGCCAGGCCCTCGGTGTGGCGGCCGCTGGCCTTCTGGATCGCATCGTGCGCGAGGTTGGAGACCCAGAAGCCGACGGCCAGGATCAGCCCGCCCAGCAGGATGTCGCCGCCGAACTGGATGAAGGTGACGACCACGTCGCGCACCTGCGAGAAGCCGAGCTGGTCGGCCGCCTCGGTGACGGCGAACAGCATGGCGAAGAACATCACCAGCATCGACACCAGGCGCGAGGGCCGGGTGGCGCCGGACAGCGCGAACTGCACGCCCATCTTGTTCGGCAGGCCGTCCACGCCGGCGCTCTCCAGCAGGCTGGCCAGCAGGCGCGCCACGAAGCGCGCCACGTACCAGGTCAGCAGCAGGATCACGGCGGCCGCCACGATGTGCGGCACCGCGTTGAACATCTGGCCGAGCATCTGCACGGCCGGGCGCGAGACGGCGTCGATCCGGAGGGCGTCGAGCGCGGCGATCAGCGAGGGCACGAACACGAAGATGAAGGCCAGCGTGCCGGCCAGCGCCGACAGCCGCACCGAGTGGTCGAGCCCGATGCGTTCGTTGAGCCGGTCGGCTCCGGCGGCGGCCAGCAGGTTGGAAACCAGCCCGCGCAGCACGCGCGCCACCAGGTAGCCCACGCCGCCGATCAGCAGCGCCGCGAAGGTGTTGGGCACCATGTCCAGCAGCTTGTTGAGCATGGCGGTCACGGGTTCGAGCAGGCCGTTGAGCTGGAAGGCGCTGAGCACGGCCGGCAGGAACATCAGGATCACCAGCCAGAACAGCACATTGCCCACGCTCTGGCTCATCGGCGCCATGCCGGCCTCGGCCGAGAGCTTGTCGTCGAGCGTGGTCGCGGCCAGCGCCCGCGAGGCCAGCGCGCGCAGCACGGTGGCGATCAGCCAGGCCACCAGCGACAGCACGGCGCCGGCCAGCAGCTTGGGCAGGTAGCCGACGATGTCGCCCATCATGCTGGCGAAGGGGTTGGTCAGCAGCGACAGGTCGAGCACGTTGAGCACCGCGATCAGCGTGGCCAGCAGCACCAGCCAGAACACGCCGACGGCCACCGGCGATTCGGCGTCCATGCGCGCGCCCGTGCTCTCCTCGATGCGCTGGTTGACCTTGAGCAGGCCGAGCAGCCGTCGCAGCGCGGCGCGGGCCGCGACGGCGAGCAGCCAGCCGAGCGCCAGGATGGCGATGGCGCCGAGGATTTTGGGAAGGTGGGCCCCCAGGCTGCTTTGCAGGGCGGTGGCGAAGGCGGTCAGATCCATGATGCGCTCTCCTTTTGTTGTCGAAACTCGGGAACAGGCTCTCAGATAGGCGCGGGACGCCGCGCGCCCCATTCTTGCATTCCTGCCCGCGGCTTTCAAGCCACGGGGCGCGCTATTTCTGGGCCAGCAGCCGGGCCACCCGGTGCAGCACCTGCGGCAAGGCGTCGTGCGCGTCGCAGGCCACCACCTGTCGCCCAGGCATGGCGCGCAGCCAGGTGAGCTGGCGTTTGGCGAGCTGGCGCGTGGCGAAGATGCCCTTGTCGCGTAGCTCGGCCAGTGCCGGACGGTCCAGCCCGCGCGCGCTGTGCGCGTCCATGCCGCGTGCGTCGTGCGCGTCCATGACCTCCCAGGCCTGCCGGTAGCCCACGCAGCGCATCGAGGGCAGCTCGGGCGACAGGTCGCCGCGCGCGCGCAGCGCCTGCATCTCTGCCAGGAAGCCGGCGGTCAGCATGGCGTCGAAGCGCTGGGCGATGCGCGCGTGGAGCCAGGCGCGGTCCTGCGGTTCCAGGGAAATCAGGGTGGGAGTCCTTGTCCCCTGGTCCTCGGGCGCTCTCTTTTTTGTAGCGTGGAAAGAACTCAGCGGCTGGCCCGAGACCCGGAACACCTCCAGCGCGCGCTGGATGCGCTGGCTGTCGGCGGGGGGCAGCCGGGCCGCCGTGGCCGGGTCGATGCGCGCCAGCTCGGCATGCATGGCGGGCCAGCCTCGCTTTGCGGCCTCGGCCTCGAGCGCGGCGCGGATGGCCGGGTCGGCCGGCGGCATCGGATCGAGCCCCTCGAACAGCGCCTTGAAGTAGAGCATGGTGCCGCCCACCAGCAAGGCCAGCCGGCCGCGCGCGTTGATCTCGCCGACGAGCCGCTGTGCGTCGGCCACGAACTCGGCCGCGCTGTAGGCCTGCAGCGGGTCGCGGATGTCGATCAGGTGGTGCGGCACGGCGGCCAGTTCGGCGTGCGAGGGCTTGGCCGTGCCGATATCCATGCCGCGGTAGACCAGCGCCGAGTCCACGCTGATGATCTCCAGCGGGTGGTGGCGCGCGATCGCCAGCGCCGCGGCGGTCTTGCCCGAGGCGGTGGGGCCGGCCAGCGCGATGCAGCGTGCTGGCACGGCGTCAGGGCTTGCCGGCGTCCCCATGCCTTTGCACCAGGGTCCAGGCCGTGAGCGCGATGCACACGCTCCAGAACCACACGCCGTTGACCAGCGGCAGCACGGTGCCGTCCAGCCGTGTGCCCAGCCAGCCGCCGATGGCGAAGGCCGCCAGCATCATCAGGAAGCCGTTGAGCGCCGAAGCCGCACCCGCGGCCTGCGGAAACGGCCCCACGGCGCCGCTCTGCCCGCAGGGCTGGTGCACGCCGTGCGCCAGCATGAACAACCAGAACGGCAGCAGGATGGCCCAGGGGCCCTGCACCCCCGCCAGCGCCAGGACGCCCATCAGCGTGCCGCCGGTCAGCGTGAGCCCGCCCGCGACCGCCACCGAGCGGCGCACGCCCAGGCGCGGCAGCAGGCGCCGGCACATCAGTGTGCCGAGGATGTAGACGAAGGAGGCCGAGAACATCATCAGGCCGTACTGCGTGCGCGTGAAGCCGAGCACCTTGATGAACACGAAGGACGACGAAGCGAGGAACGTGAACAGGCCGCCGTAGGACGCGATGGTGAGGCACGAGAACGCAAGAAAGGTCGGGTGGCGCAGGATGGCGAGCCAGGTGCGCAGCAGGATGGCGGGTTGCAATGCGCGCGGGTTGCGCTGGGGCACGCTCTCCGTGAAGCGCAGCGCGATCAGCGCGAGGGCCCCCGCGCCGAAGGCCGCCGGCGCCAGCAGGGCGATACGCCAGCCGAAGGCATCCGACAGCAGCCCCCCGAGCGGCACGCACAGGCAGGCGATCACGCCCAGGCCCGACAGGCCCTTGGACATGGCGCGGGCGCCGGTCTCGGGGGTGTAGAGGTCGCGCACGATGGCGCGCGCGCACATCACGGCCGCGCCCATGGCGGCGCCCTGCACGGCACGCCAGACGATCAGCAGCGCCATCGACGGCGCGAGCGCGGCGCCGACGGCGGCCACGGTGTAGGCCGACAGGCCCCACAGCAGGATCGGGCGGCGGCCGAAGCGGTCCGACAGCGGCCCCCAGAGCAGCTGCGAGCAGCCGAAGGCCAGCAGCAGCGCAGTGAGCGTGAGCTGGGCATGCGCCAGCGGCGCGCCGAAGCCTTCGGTGAGGCCGGGCAGGGCGGGCAAATAGAGGTCGGTGGTGACGGGCTGGATGCCCAGCAGCAGCGACAGGGCCAGAACGACCAGACCGGGCTGCATGGAGGACGACGCGGAACGGGCACCCACGGCGGTGCGGGAAGACACGGGCATATCCGTGCGAGAGTACCAGAAAGCCGTGCTGCGCCGAGGGGCCAAGGCCAGTCGCCACGGTGACAGGCAGTCAAGGTGTATCCCTAGGTGCGGGGCACTGGCCTGCGCCAATAATCGGCGGCACCTACCCCGACACAACAACCAAGGAGACCTCATGATCCTGTCACGCCGCCGCCGGCCCCTGGCCGAACGCCTGATCCTGCCCGCCCTGCTGGGCGCCGCCAGCCTTGCCGCCTTGCCCGCTGCCGCCCAGGCGCCCCAGCTGCCGCCGCCCGATGCGGTCAGCCTGGACAAGCTCGGCTACATGAGCACCTTCCCGCCCACGCCCGAGCAGCGCGTGGACCTCACCAACTCCTACAAGTACCCGCAGCTGCGCTGGACCATGCAGCACCTGCGCGAGCTGGTGCCCACGCACAACATCCGCCGCGGCGCCGCGCCGGCCTCGGCGCTGCCGGCCGCGCCCAAGCCGCTGGACGGCTATGTGTTCGAGGACGACAAGGGCCAGAAGATCACGGTGGCCGACTGGCTCAAGGCCACCTACACCGACGCCATCGTGGTGCTGCACAAGGGCCGCGTGGTCTATGAGCGCTACGACAACCAGATGAAGCCCTCGTCGCCGCACCTGCTGTTCTCGGTCACCAAGTCGTTCACCGGCCTGATGGCCGCGCAGCTGGTGCATGACGGCAAGATCGACGACCAGGCGCTGGTGACGAAGTACGTGCCAGAACTCGCCGGCAGCGCCTGGGGCGACATGAAGGTGCGCGAGGTGATGGACATGACCGGCGCGGTGCGTTTCCGCGAGGTCTACACCGATCCGACGACCGAGATCTTCGGCTACAGCTGGTCCAGCGGCCTGCTGCCGCGCCCGCCAGGCTACCAGGGCGCGACCAACATCTACGACTTCCTCAAGACGCTGAAAAAAGAAGGCGAGCACGGCGCAGGCTTCACCTACCGCACGGTGCACTCCGAAGTGCTGGGCTGGATCGTCTCGCGCGTCACCGGCCGGCACTGGGCCGACCTGATGAGCGAGAACATCTGGCAGAAGCTCGGCATGGAGGAAGACGCCTACGTGATGGTGGATTCGGTCGGCACGCCGCTGCAGGGCGCGGGCCTGAATGCCACGGCGCGCGACCTGGCGCGCGTGGGCGAGATGCTGCGCCTGGGCGGCAGCTTCAACGGCCAGAAGATCTTCGACAAGGCGGTGATCGACGATACCGCCAAGGGCGGCGACCGCGAGAAGTTCAAGGCCGGCGGCATGCCGTTCCGCCCCGGCTACAGCTACCGCAACCAGTGGTGGATCCTGCACAACGCCGACGGCGCCTACGAGGCCTCGGGCATCCATGGCCAGATGATCCACATCAACCCGGCCGCCGAGATGGTGGTGGTGAAGCTCTCGTCGCACCCGGTGGCGGGCGCCGGCTTCACGCATCCGCTCACGCTCAAGGCCTGGGCGGCGCTGGCGCAGGCGGTGCGGCAGTAAGGGCCTGTTGCTGAGTTCTGGCCAGGCTACGGGCCGGCCAGCTTCAGGTTCGGGCTGTCCAGCCCGAACAGCCGGTGCAGCGCCTCGCGGTACTGGGCCTGCCCCACCGCGTTGGTGTTGTGGTGCGAGCCGCCCGGCACCAGCACGAACTCCTTGGGGCCTTGCGCCGCGTCGTACAGCTTGCGGCCCAGCTCGGGCTTGACCACGCTGTCGGCCGAGCCGTGCACCACCAGCAGCGGCGAGCCGATGTCGCGCACCCGCTGGATCGACTCGAAGCGCTGCGTGATCAGCCCGCCGACGGGCAGCCAGCCCCAGGGGTAGCTTCTCACCACGTCGGGGATGGAGCTGAAGGTGCCTTCGACGATGGTGCCGCGCTCGTCCTTCACCTCGGCGGCCAGCTCGATGGCGATGGCGCCGCCCAGCGAGTGGCCGAAGATGTAGCGCGGGCGGTCCGGGTATTTCGCGGCCAGCCAGCTCCAGGCGGCGCGGGCATCCTCGTAGGCCATGGTCTCCGAGGGCAGGCCGGCCGAGCTCTGGCCGAAGCCGCGGTAGTCGATGGCCAGCACCGAGAAGCCCAGCTCCTGCATGCGGCGGATGCGCGGCGCGGAGCCGGTGACGTTCCAGCGCGCGCCGTGCAGGTACAGCAGCACCGGCGCGGCAGGCCGGGTGGCCTCGTCGGCGGCCGCCAGCCACAGGCCGTGCAGCTTGGCCGGCTGGCCCGAGACCTGGGAGGGGAACTCGATCCAGACGTCGTCCATGCCCTCGGCCGTGAGGTTGCCCCAGGCGCGGTCGCTGGGCTGGAAAATCCAGGTGCGCTGCTTTTCGTCGAGCGTGGCGCAGCCCGTGAGCGCCGCCAGCAGCGCGAGGGCGGCGCCCAGATGTGCAACAAATTGCCAGCGTTTCATGGCCATGAGAGAGTGAAAGCAGCGGGGGAAGTTCGCAGTGTGAGGGGTTTTCGGCCTGAAAGCGTAACGCAGGCATGAAGTTGTGCAAAGCCCGGGCCGGCCTTTTCGCGCCGGCAGGTGCCGCCGGTAAGATGCCAGCCCATGAACGCCGCCCCCGCCACGCTGGACCGCCCCCAGACCCTGGGCGAGGAAATCGCCAACAGCCTGAGCCATGGCATGGGGCTGCTGCTGGCCCTGGCCGGGACGCCGGTGCTGGCCTGGTCCGCCGTGCGGCAGGGCGGGCCCGTGTTCACGGCCGGCACCAGCGTGTTCGCGCTCACCATGGTGCTGCTGTACGGCGCCTCCACGGTCTACCACGCGCTGCCGCACGGCCGCGCCAAGCAGGTGTTCAACGTGCTGGACCATTCGGCGATCTACCTGCTGATCGCGGGCACCTACACGCCCTTCACCCTGGGTGTGCTGCGCGGCGCCTGGGGCTGGACGCTGTTCGGCCTGGTCTGGGGCTTGGCGCTGTTGGGCGTGGCGCTCAAGGCCACCCGCCGCATGTCGCATCCCGTGCTGTCCACCGGCCTGTACCTGGCCATGGGCTGGCTGGTGCTGATCGCGATCAAGCCGTTGTACCAGAGCATTCCCGCGGCCGGCCTGGTGTGGCTGGTGGCCGGCGGGCTGGCCTACACCGCGGGCGTGCTGTTCTTCGTGGCCGATTCGCGCTGGCGCTACAGCCACTTCGTGTGGCATCTGTTCGTGATGGCGGGCACGGCCTGCCATTTCTTCGCGGTGCTCTGGTACGCGGCCTGACGCCGCCGTTGGAGGCCCTCAGCGCCCGCGCAGGAACAGCGCGTCGAGCTCGCGGATGCTGAGCTGGCGCCAGGTCGGCCGGCCGTGGTTGCACTGGTCGGAGCGCTCGGTTTCTTCCATCTGACGCAGCAGCGCATTCATCTCGTCGAGCGTGAGCCTGCGGTTGGCGCGCACCGCGCCGTGGCAGGCCATGGTGCCGAGCAGTTCGTTCTGGGCGCGCTGGATCACGGTGCTGGCGTCGTGCTGGGCCAGCTCGGCCAGCACGCTGCGTGCCAGCTCGACCGCGTCGCCCTGGGCCAGCGAGGTGGGCACGGCGCGCACCGCCAGGGTCCTGGGCGAGAACGGCGTGATCTCCAGGCCCAGGGTTTTGAGTGCCTCGGCGCCGGCCTCGGCCGTGGCTACTTCTTGCGGTGTGGCGGCGAAGGTGGCGGGGATCAGCAGCGGCTGGCTCGCGATGGCGGCTTGGTCCATCTGCGCCTTGAGCCGTTCGTAGACGATGCGTTCATGTGCCGCATGCATGTCCACGATGATCAGGCCCTGGGTGTTCTCGGCCAGGATGTAGATGCCCTGGAGCTGCGCGATGGCGCGGCCCAGCGGCCAGTCGCCGGAGGGCAGGGCGGCAAAGGCCGGCGCGGGGGAGGGCGCAGCCTGCGGCACGGCCCAGGCCGGCGCACCGGGCTCGGCGGCCTGCGGGCCCGCGGGTGCCGAGGGCTGCCACAGTGCGCCCAGGTCGGCGACCCGGTTTGCTCCTAAATTGATAGCTGATTGTGTCCAGGGCGCCTGGACCTCCGGCCGATTTGATTCAAAAAATGCGCTGGTGGAGGCCACCGGCGGCAGGGCGGCCGCTGCCGCGGCGCGTGGCGCGGCCAGCGCGTTCTCCACCGCGTGGCGCACGGCCTGGTGCACCTCGCGGCTGTCGCGGAAACGCACCTCGATCTTGGTCGGGTGCACGTTCACGTCCACGCGGGTCGGGTCGATCTCCACGTACAGCGCATAGACCGGCTGGCGCTGGCCGTGCAGCACGTCCTCGTAGGCGCTGCGCGCCGCATGCGTGAGCACCTTGTCGCGCACGTAGCGGCCGTTGACGTAGCAGAACTGCTGGTCGGCGCGCGAGCGTGCGGCGTCGGGGATGCCGGCGCGGCCGGTCACGCGCACCGCGCCGCCGGCGCCATGGTCCACCGCGACCGACTGCTCGATGAAATCCTCGCCCAGCACGTCGGCCAGGCGCTGGTCGCGTCCGGCCTCGCCGGGGCAGGCGCGCCACTGCTCGACCAGCTTGCCCTCGTGCCAGATCGCAAAGCCGACCTCGGGCCGCGCCAGCGCGTGGCGGCGCACGGCCTCGATGCAGTGGGCCAGCTCGGTGGCGTCGGTCTTGAGGAACTTGCGCCGCGCCGGGGTGCTGAAGAACAGCTCCTTGACCTCGACCGTGGTGCCGGTGCCGCGCGCCGCGGGTTTCAGCTCGCCGCTGCGCCCATCCAGGAAAAAAGCGCTCGATTGGCCGGATGTCCGCGACAGAAGGGCAAGTTCAGCTATCGAATTGATAGCGGCCAGGGCCTCGCCGCGAAAGCCCATGGTGCCCACCGATTCCAGCTCCTGCAAGCTGCTGATCTTGCTGGTGGCGTGGCGCTTCAGGGCCACGGGCAGCTCCTCGCGCGGAATGCCGCCGCCGTCGTCCTCGACCGAGATCAGGCGCACGCCGCCGGCCAGCAGCCGCACGGTGATCTGGGTGGCGCCGGCGTCCAGCGCGTTGTCCACCAGCTCGCGCACCACCGAGGCCGGGCGCTCCACCACCTCGCCGGCGGCGATCTGGCTGATCAGCTCGTCGGGCAGTTCACGGATGGGGCGGCGGGGGGAAGGGGAAAGGACGGCGTTCACAAAGGGATTCTAGGCGGCCGCCTGCCACCCTGCAGGGATAATGCCGGCCACAAGAGCCTGTGAGCAGGCTCCAAGGATCTTCATGGAACTGGTCAGCTTTCTCATCGATTTCATTCTCCACGTCGACAGGTACCTCGAAGTGTTCGTGCAGCACTACGGGCTGTGGGTCTACGCGCTGCTGTTCCTGATCGTGTTCGTCGAAACAGGCGTGGTGGTCATGCCCTTCCTGCCCGGCGACTCGCTGCTGTTCATCGTGGGCGCGCTGTGCGGCGCCGGGCTGATGAACCTGCCGCTGGCGGTGGCGGTGCTGCTGGTGGCGGCCGTGCTGGGCGACCAGTGCAACTACCAGATCGGGCGCTACTTCGGCCCCAAGGTGTTCCAGTGGGAGAACTCGCGCTTCTTCAACAAGCGCGCCTTCGACCAGGCCCACGCGTTCTACGAGCGCTATGGCGGCATCACCATCATCCTGGCGCGCTTCATGCCGTTCATCCGCACCTTCGCGCCCTTCGTGGGCGGGGTGGCCGCGATGAGCCGCGCCAAGTTCACGGCCTACAACGTGGCCGGCGCGCTGCTGTGGGTGCTGGGCATCTGCACCGCGGGCTATTTCTTCGGCAACCTGCCGTGGGTCAAGGCCAACCTGGACAAGATCATCTGGGCGCTGATCTTCATCCCGGGGCTGATCGCGATCTTTGGCGCCTGGCGCGGCTCACGCCAGGCCGCCAAAGCCTGAAAAACCGACTTCCCGCAGTGGGCGGCCAGCGGCAAAAACCCTGCTGCGAACTCAGCGCTATGCTGGCGGCATGAAGGCTCTTGCCGTCTGCCTGCTCACCCTCGCGTGCGCTGCTGCCCAGGCGCAGGTCTACCGCTGTGTCGAAGCCGGCACCGGCCGGATTTCCTACACCGATGAACATTGCCCCGTGGGCTCGGCGAACGGCTCGCGGCTGATCGAGGCGCGCAAGTCGCCCGAGGCGATCGAGCAGGAGCGCCAGCGGGCGCGCGAGGCGCAACAGCAGCAGTACCTGAGGCAGGAGCACGAGGCGCGCATGCAGAGCCTGGACGCCGAGCGGCAGCGCCAGGACGCGGCCACCGCGGCAGCGGCCGCCTGGGCGGGCGGCGCCGGATGCGCCGAAGCCCGGCGCGAGGCTGAGGCGATTGCCGGCCGCGCGGTCGGGCTCACGCTGGACAATCCCGAACTGGCCCAGGCCCAGTACCAGGCGGACCTGGCCTGTCTCGGGCCCGAGCAGGCGGCCCTCAATGCCCAGGCGTTCGGGGGCGGCTACTACGGCACCTCGCCGCTGATCGCGGGGGGCTGGTTCTACCGGCCCCATCGCGTGCGCTCATTCCGCTTCCATTCGGTGATGCCGCTGCCGCCTCAGCGCTGGCGCGGTGTCACGCGGATGTCCAGCGGCCGGCTGCGGTAGTCGGGCTGGAACCGGCAGGCGCCGCCGTAGCCAGCCACGAAGCCCGCGCAGCGCTGCGCCACCTGCTGCGGCGTGGGCTTGTCGCCCTTGTCGATCCAGTCCATCAGCGCACTCAGCAGGGCCGGGTATTCCGGGTCGTTCAGGTAGCTGTGCTCGGATTCGTCGCTGAAGGTCTGCACCAGCAGCGGCGCGGTGCCGGCGCGCTCCAGCGTCTCGCGGTAGGCGGTTTCCAGCTCGACGAAGGCCGTGGGGTCGTGGATGGCATGCAGCGTGAGCACCGGCACGTTGACGCGGCCCTCGGGGTTGCTGTCGCGCGCCAGATCGGCCACGGCAACGGGGTCGGCCGCGTAGCGCAGCACGCCGGCGTTGAGCGCGGCATCGTCGGCCGAACCCTGGTACACCGCGCCGACGTTGCCGAACGGGTTGCGCCCGCCCAGGCGCAGCTGGGTCAGGTCCTGGAACAGCCAGGTGGCCCAGTTCAGGTGGCCCATCAGCGAGCGCTCGGGGATCTTCACCACGTTCAGGAGGGTGGCCAGGTTGGCCTTCTGCTGCTCGCTGCGCTGCGCCGCGGGATGGCGCAGGCCGGTGCAGGCGTCCACCCGCGCGGCCAGCTCGGCGCGGGTGAGCGGGCTGTCCTGGGGCAGGCCCATCCACAGCGGGTAGGCGGGCTCATCGGGCTTCGGGTGGTTCTTGCAGACGTACTGGTAGACCACGCGCAGGTCGAGCCGGAAATCGTAGGCGCGGGTGCCACCGCCCAGCACGCCGCTGGTCAGCAGCACGCCGTCATAAGGGCCGCGCCGGCCGTCCACGGTGGCATAGAGCTCGGCGGCCTTGGAGGCCACGCCACCGCCGTAGCTCTGGCCGTGCAGCAGGGTGCGCCGCGGCGTGCCGAAGCGCTGCACGAAGATGCGGCGCAGGCGCTCGGTGTCCTCGGCGGCCATCGTCACGCCGTAGCCGCCGCGCCGGTAGGTGGAGCCGGCCCAGGCGTAGCCGGCCTTGACCGTGACGGCCCAGCGCTTGAGGTCTTCTTCGCTGCGCGCCAGCGTGGGCGCGCCGAGTTCGGGGCCGCCGTGGGCATGCATCACCAGCACCTGGTTCCAGGCCTGCGGCACGGCGATCCAGTAGAAGGCGCCTTCGCCGTCCTGGCCGGTGTAGCAGGCCGTGGCGGCCGGCAGTTCCTTCGGGCAGGCGGCGGCCTGCGGGCCGTCGGCCGCCGCCTGGGCGGCGGTGGCGAGCAGCAGCGCGGCGCAGGCGGGCAGCAGCCGCTGCAGGCGCGAAAGCGGTGTGGAGAGAACGGTCAATTGCGGACTCCGAGCAGGAAGGCGCTGGCACCGCTGGAGAAGTAGCCGGCCGCGCCGCTGTTGAAGAGAAGATAACCCGGCTGGGCTTCATCCGTCTGGGCCACGCCCAGAACCGGCGTGTCGTAGCTCAGGTTCAGCGGGCCCGAGGCGCCCAGCGAGAAGGCGCTGCCCACCACCGAGGCCGCCTGGTTGGTGCCGCCGTCCGTGCTGTTGAGCGTGTAGCTGCCGTCGCCGCCGCCCGAGAGGCTGGTGGCCTGCTTGGCGTAGAGGCGCAGCCCCGAGCTGCCGTCGGTGCCCCGCGTGAGCACCAGCGGCACCGGGCTGCCGCCGACCAGGCCGACCACGATCGAGCCCGTCACCGTGCCGCCGGTGGTGGGCGTGGACGGGCAGCCGGCGCCGCCGCAGGTGGAGGTGAGCTTCAGGTCGAAGGCGCGGCGCGTGGCATCGAACTGCAGGTAGCCCTTGCCGGCCGGGCTGCAGTTGGCGTCGTACATGATGAATCCGGGCGCCGGCGCGGCGGCCTGGCAGGTCTGCCAGGTGCCCGCGTTGCGGATCTTGCCGGTGCCGGCATAGGGCGTGGCGGTGCCGGTTGCGCTGTAGTCCACCCCGATGGCGTTGTAGTCGGTTGCGATGCTGTTGAAGCCGCTGCCGACCGTGGCGTTGGCGAAGGTGTCGCGGAAGGCGATCAGCGGCAGGTAGCCGCCGCCGCTGGCTGCGGCAACGCCGCCATGCACCAGGCCGCCGGCGCCGAACGTGAAGAGCGCGCCGCTCTCCGCGCTGGCGTAGCTGCAGTGGCCCTGGGCGAACAGGCTGCCGGTGCGCTGCGTGCCGGCGCTGCGCTGCAGGCTGGCGGTGAAGGTGATGGTGTACTTGAGGCTGGTGGGGTCGACCGCGAGCGTGAGTTCCTCGCCGCGCGTGTTGCCGCCCTTGTACTCGGTGAGGGCCACCGGCAGGTTGGCGCAGGCCAGCGGGTCGCCGGCATCGGCGACGCAGCTGTAGTTGACGGCGGCGTCCAGGCTGCCGCTGCCCTTGTACTTGGGGTAGGCCGGGTAGTGGCACAGCGGCCGGGTGCGGCCATAGGTGCCGGCCACGGCGTCATAGGCGACCATGGTGGCGGGGGCCAGGCCGCGCTCCACCCAGTTCTCCAGCGCCGCCAGCGAATCCCAGTTGGGAATGAAGACGCCCGTGCCGTGGCCCATGCCGGGCACGGTGTAGAAGCGCACGCCCTGGTCCACCGCGGCCTGGCCGACGGTGGCGATCACGCGCTGGAAGTAGTCGATGGTGGAGTTCGGGCTGATCACCTCGTCGGCCAGGCCGTGCAGCATGATCAGGCGGCCGCCGCGCGAGAGGAAGGCGGAAAGGTCGGGCTGGGTGGCGTCGGTCAGGGCCGACACGGCCTGCACGCGCTGGGTGTAGGCGCCCGGATCGAGCGGATCGAAGGTCAGCGAGTCCAGGCCGGGCACGCGCGTGACGAAGTACTTGGCCCACTGGTCGCCCGTCACGTACATGTTGGCGTCGGACGAGGTGGCGGGATTGCCGGGCACGCTGCGCGTGCCGAGGTCGCGCGTCGTGTAGGGGCCGGCCACCAGCGCGCCTTCGAGCAGGTTGTAGCCGCCGGCCCGGGTCACGTTGTTGGCCAGGCGGTAGCGCGTGAACTCCAGCGGCGATTCGATCGTGCGGATCGTTGCGAGCTGGGCATCGGACAGGCAGGTGTTGCCGGTGTCGGCGCCGCCCGCGCAGCGCAGCGAATTGAGGATCTGCGTGTTGAGCTGGCGGCAGCTTTCCACGTTGCTGATGATGCCGTCGGCCGCGCCGTCCAGCCGGTCGCAGGCGCCGAGCACCGTCTTCTGCACCAGCAGCGTCTTGGCCACGTTGACCCAGCCGGCGCCGCCGTTGAGGTAGAGCGCGCGGCCCACGGCCAGGTTGCTCAGCCGCGTGCCACTGTAGTTGAGCGCCGGTTCGTTGGCGATTACGCCGTCGTAGTCGGCGGGCCAGCGCTGGATGTAGGCCAGCGCGTCGCGCCCGCCGGTGGAGGTGCCGAGGAAATAGGCTTTCGTGGGGTTCTTGCCGTAGCGCGCCCGGATCAGCCGCGCCGCCACGTCATGGGTTTTCTTCAGCGAGTTGCCGCCATAGTTGGCCAGCTCCTCGTCGTTCATCGCGAACCGGCCGTCGGTGATACTGCTGCTCTGGTGCCCCGAGTCGTCGCCATAGGTGGCGTAGCCCAGCGCCAGCGGCGCCGGCTTGTCGGCGGGGCCGAAGCGGATCGGCTCGGTGCCGTCGATCAGGCGGCCGTTGAAGCCGCCGCCGCCAAAATGGATGGCCTTGCCGTTCCAGTTGCTGGGCAGGTTGACCGCGAAATTGATGACCGAGGCCGTCGCGTCCAGCGGCTGGATGACGCCGCGCACCTGGCAGTAGTTGCCCAGCGTGTTGCCGGGCGCGTCGGCCGTGATGAAGGTGGCCGACGCCACCGAGGCGCCGCCCGAGGGCAGCGACAGCTCCGCGGCCGTGGCCGAGGCGCCATTGAGCGCGGCGCAGGCCGCTGCCGGCTCCACGGCGGGCGGCACGGTCGGCGGGGGCGGGGTGCCGCTGCCGCCGGCATCGTCCGCTGAGCTGAACGGGGTCCCGCTGCCGCCGCCGCAGGCGGCCAGCATCAGGCACAGGCTGGTGGCCGTGGCGGCCAGGGTGAGAGTCAGGCCGCGAGGGCGCTGGATAGGCATCGTGTGTCTCCGTCTGTTTCTTGAGGGCAGGCGCACGATAGTCACGGCTTCGCTGTACGTCAAATATACTGAGAACGTCATTTCGATATTTTTAAGATATGGAATCGCTCGAGCTGCGTCATCTGAGGTACTTCGTCGCCGTGGCGGACGCGAAGCACATGACGCGCGCGGCGGAAGGCCTGGGCATCCAGCAGCCGCCCCTGAGCCAGCAGATCCGGGCGCTGGAAGACCATCTGGGCGTGAAGCTCTTTGTGCGGCACCCGCGCGGCGTGGCGCTGACGGACGCCGGCGGCCTCTTTCTGGCAGAGGCGCGCCGCCTGTTGCAGGACGTGGCTGCCGCGGAGCAGCGCATGGCGCGCCTGGCACGCGGCGAGGAGGGCTTGCTGAACGTCGGCTTCACCAGCTCGGCGGCGGCGCATGTGTTCACGCCCGCGGCGCTGCGGGCCTGCCGCCGCGAGCATCCGGGCATCGCGCTTGCGCTCAGCGAGTGCAACGCTGCCGAGATCACGGAGTCGGTGGCCGCCTCGCGCCTGCATTGCGGCCTGCTGCGCGTGCCGGTGGCGCGTCCCGCGGGCCTGGCCTTCCAGACCCTGCTGCGCGAGCCCGTGGTCGTGGCGCTGCCGATCGACCACCCGCTGGCCGGGCGGCCCGGCACGCGCCGGCCGCTGTCCCTGCGCGATCTGGCCGGCGAGAAGCTCATCCTGGTCCGCCGGCCGGGCGCGCCAGGCCTGTACGGCAACCTGCTGGCGCTGTTCGAGGAGAAGGGGCTGCGCCCGCAGGTCGCCGCCGAGGTGGAGCGCATGATGACCAACCTGAACCTCGTGGCGGCGGGTGTCGGGGTCTCGGTGGTGCCCGCCTCGATGCAGGGCCAGCATCCGCATGCCATCGTCTACCGGGCCCTGGCGGAGAGCGCCCGGCTGGACGCGCCGTTGACGCTGGTGTACCGGGAGGCCGATTGCGCGGGGCCGACGGCCAGCTTCCTGGCGCTGATGCGGCGGATCGCTGCCGAATGGACCGGGGACCTGCGGCCATGAGCGCGATGCTCCGGCGCACTGCACTGGCGGCCCTGCTGGCCGCGCCGCTGGCCGTGCGCGCGGCGCCCTGGCCGGCGCGCGCCCTGCGCATCCTGGTGGTCTATCCCTCCGGCGGGCTGAGCGATGGCATCGCGCGGGCGCTGGCCGATGACATGGCCGCCGCGCTGGGCGTGCCCGTGGTGGTGGAGAACCGGGCGGGCGCGGGCGGCGCCGCAGGCATGGAAGCCCTGGCCCGCGAGGCGCCTGACGGCTACACGCTTGCCTTTTCCGCCATCAGCCCGCTGACGCTGCGGCCGCACCTGGCCTCGGCACGCTACCAGCCGCTCAAGGACATCGCCCCGGTGGCCAGCATCATGTACACGCCCGTGCTGCTGGTCGGCACCCCGGCCTTCAAGGGCAACAGTTTTCAGGACCTGCTGCAGGAGGCCCGGGCGAATCCGGGCGGCCTGCGCTGGGCTTCCTCGGGCCAGGCCACGGCCGGGCACCTGGTGATGGAGCAGGTGCGGATCCAGAGCGGCACCCGGATCACGCACATTCCCTACAAGGGCGGCGGGCAGCAACTCAACGATGCGCTCAGCGGCCAGTTCGAGCTGCTGTCCACCAACATGGGGACGGCCCAGCTCGGCTACATCCGCGCCGGCCGTCTCAAGCCGCTGGCCGTGGGAGCACCCACGCGGCTGGACGCGCTGCCCCAGGTGCCAACCTTCACCGAGCTGGGTTTTCCGCTGGCCAACCAGGTATCCCTGTTCGGCGTGTTCGCGCCCGGCGCCACGCCGGCCGAGGTGCTGGACCGGCTCAACGCGCTGTTCAACCGCATCCTGGCGCAGCCGGCCTTCCGGCAGCGCCTGCTGGCCGCCGACAACGTGCCGGCGGGCGGCACGCGCGCCGCCTTCGCGGACGAGATCGCCACCCAGTACGAGATCAACGGCCGCATCGTCAAGGCGGCCGGGATCCGCCTCGAGTAGCCGGGAACAAGGGGGTTGGGGGTAATTGCTAAGTAAGCGTATGATTTCCCGATCACGCGACACCAGGAGACCCTCATGAACGCACCGCAGGCCCTGTCGCGGTGGAGCCAGCCCGGTTCCAGCCGCGTGCCCTTCTGGGCCTACACCGACGCGCAGCTCTACCAGCGCGAACTCGACAACATCTTCTACGGCAAGCACTGGTGCTACGTCGGCCTCGAGGTCGAGATTCCCCAGGTCGGGGACTACCGGCTGAGCTGGGTCGGCGAGCGCCAGGTGATCATGGTGCGCGACCGCGTGGCCCCGAAGGACCGGGGCACCGACACCGGCGTCCGCGTGGTGGAGAACCGCTGCGCGCACCGCGGCGTGCGCTTCTGCCAGCAGCCGCACGGCACGGCGCGCAGTTTTGTCTGCCCCTACCACCAGTGGACCTACAAGCTCAACGGCGACCTCGCGGGCCTGCCGTTCAAGGACGGCGTGAAGGACGGCGAGTGCGTCAATGGCGGCATGCCGCCGGGATTCGACATCAAGGACCACGGCTTGACCAAGCTGCGTGTGGCGGTGCTGCACGGGCTGGTGTTCGCCAGCTTCAGCGACGAGGTGGAGCCGCTGGAGGACTACCTCGGCCCGCAGGTGATGCCCTGGCTGAACCGCATCTTCCAGGGCCGGCAGCTCACGCTGCTGGGCTACAACCGCCAGCGCATCCCGGGCAACTGGAAGCTGATGATGGAGAACATCAAGGACCCCTACCACCCGGGGCTGCTGCACACCTGGTTCGTCACCTTCGGCCTGTGGCGCGCCGACCAGAAGAGCCGCATGGTGATGGACGCCCACGGCCGGCACGCGGTGATGATCTCGCGCCGCAATGACGGCGGCGAGAACAAGACCGTCACCGAGGGCGTGACCAGCTTCAAGGCCAACATGGCGCTGAACGACGACCGGCTGCTCGACGTCGTGCCCGAGCCCTGGTGGAAGGTGCCCGACCCGTCGAATCCGGGCAGCGAGATCATGCCGACCGTGACCATGATCACGCTGTTCCCGAGCCTGATCATCCAGCAGCAGGTCAACTCGTTGAGCACGCGCCACATCGTGCCGCGCGGCGAAGGGACGTTCGATTTCGTCTGGACGCATTTCGGCTTTGCCGACGACACGCCCGAGATGACGCGCCGGCGCCTGCGCCAGGCCAACCTGTTCGGCCCGGCCGGCTTCGTGAGCGCGGACGATGGCGAGGTGATCGAGTTCAGCCAGGACGGCTTCCGGCAAGGCGGCGAGGGCGGGGCCACGCTGTGCGAGCTCGGCGGCACCGGTACCGAGGCGACCGAGCACATGGTCACCGAGACGCTGATCCGCAGCATGTATGCCTACTGGAAGAAGGTGATGGCGGTATGAGCCTGGAACACTTGCAGCGGCAGTTCGAGGTCGATCAGCTCAACGCCGCCTATGCCGCGGCGCTGGACGGACAGCGCTTCGAGGACTGGCCCGGCTTCTTCGTGCCCGAGGGGCGCTACACCGTGCAGGCGCGCGAGAACTTCGACCGCGGGCTGCCGCTGGCGCTGATGGCGCTGGAAAGCCAGGGGATGATGAAGGACCGCGTGTATGGCGTCACCCAGACGATCTACCACGGCCCCTACTACATGCGGCACGTGGTGAGCCCGGCGCGGATGCTGGCCGTCGAGGGCGGCGTGATTCGGGCCGAGGCGAACTATGCGGTGTTCCGGACGCGGCCCGGCGGGGTGAGCGAGGTCTACAACGTGGGCCGCTACATCGACGAGATCGTGCAGACCCCGGAGGGGATGAAATTCAGGAGCCGCCTGTGCGTCTATGACAGCGAGATGGTCCTGAATTCGCTGATCTATCCGATCTGAGCACAGCGGCGGCACCCCAAGCGGTGCGCTGGGGCCAACCGCGGCGATTTAGCGGCGATTCTTGCTCAGCTCGTTGCCGATCAGGGCGCCGGCGGCTGCGCCGCCGACGGTGCCGGCCGTGCCCAGGCCCACGGAGCTGCCGACCACCCCGCCCACCACGGCGCCGGTGGCCGTGCCGATCTGCTGGCGGCTCGGGTTGGAGGCGCAGCCAGATAGCGCCACCAGCGATGCGGCCGCGATGGCCATCAGGAGTTTCGTCTTCATGTCGTTCACCCTTTCCAGGTTTCATGCAGGCCAGCGGTCGAGCCGGTCCCGTCAAACGAGGCGGTTCGACCGGCCTGTACATGGACTTTAGGTGCGGGGCAGGCCGGAGGCTGTAGGAGAAGGCCCCGGCGGCCCGTGGGCGCATCCCGCCCTTTCGCGAGCGGGTGGCCCGACACGGCCCCGGGAGAGGGCCGCGCCATGCCCGCGAGCCCGGTGGGGCCGCGCGGGCGTGCGGGGCGTGCGGCGGTCAGCGGCGGCGCTGGTTGCCTCCCAGTTCGTTGCCGATCAGCGCGCCGGCCGCGGCACCACCGACCGTGCCCACCGTGCCCAGGCCCAGCGAACTGCCCACCACCCCGCCGACCACCGCGCCGGCGGCGGTGCCCACCTGCCGCGGTGTCGGGTTGGAAGCGCAGCCGGTCAAGGCCAGCAGGGTCGCCGCGGTCGCGGCCATCAGGAATTTCATTTTCATTTCGTCTACCGTTTCGTTGAAGGAACAGGCTGCGCCTGCATGCGCAGCGCCTGTGCCCCGACTCTAAGGGCGGGCAAGGCGCCCACCCGCAGGAAAACATCGATACCGCGTATCAGTGGGTGTCGCGATGTAACGGGCGCAGGGCCGCCGGCCCGTGTATCAGTTGGTGCTTCGCACACCCGTGACAGTGAACGCAGGCGCAGGCGCAGGCCAGGGCCACCGCGGAACCGGCTTTGCCGGGCCGCCGGTGGCGCCCCCTTGGGGGGAGGCGCCGCAGGCGCTTCGGGGGGGAACTCTACAACGGCCGGCTGCGCGCCAGCGGCGGGTTGCGGGCGAAGTAGCGCTGGATGCCGCGCATGATGGCGTCGGCCAGTTGCTCCTGGTAGTCGTCGCTGCGCAGCTTGGCCTCTTCCTCGGGGTTGCTGATGAAGGCGGTCTCCACCAGCACGCTAGGAATGTCGGGCGCCTTCAGCACCGCGAAGCCGGCCTGCTCGACCCGCGGCTTGTGCAGCTTGGCGATGTTGCCGATCTCACCCAGCATCGCGCTGCCGAGCTTGAGGCTGTCGTTGATCTGGGCCGTGGTGCTCATGTCGAGCAGGGCCCTCTGCACCTGCGCGTCCTTGGCCCGCACATTGATGCCGCCGATCAGGTCGGCCTTGTTCTCCTGGTCTGCCATCCAGCGCGCGGCCGTGCTCGAGGCCGCGCCGTTGCTGAGCGCGAACACGCTGGCGCCGCGAGCGCTGGGCGTGAAGAAGGCATCGGCATGGATGCTCACGAACAGGTCGGCCTGCACCCGGCGCGCCTTCTGCACGCGCACACCCAGCGGCACGAAGAAGTCGGCATCGCGCGTGAGGAAGGCGCGCATGCTGTTGCCGTTCACCGTGGTGGCGTTGATGCGTTCGCGCACGCGGTGGGCGATCTGCAGCACCACGTCCTTTTCGCGCGTGCCGCTCGGGCCGATGGCCCCGGGGTCTTCGCCGCCGTGGCCGGGGTCGAGCGCGATGATGATCAGGCGGTCGGTTTTTGCGGCGACGGCGCCCTCCGCCGGGTTTTTGGTGTCATTTGGGGCCGATGTCCGCGTCGCGCGGTCTTTGTCTGCTATCGAATTAGGAGTGGCCGGGCGCGGCTCGGAAGCCGCGGGCTTGCGTGTCTGCTGCACGATCAGCTCGCCCAGCGGATCGCGGGTGCTGCCGGCCGAGCCTGACGACGCGAGGCCGGCGCTGGCCGCCTGGCGTGCGCCGTCGGCCTGCTGCCTGTCCTGCAGTCGCTCGGCGATCAGCGCCTCGAGCGGATCGGCCGCCTGCGTGGGATAGAGGTCGAACACCAGCCGGTGCTGGTAGGCCGCGATCGGGGGCAGCGTGAAGACCTGCGGCAGCACGGGCTGCTTGAGGTCCACCACCAGCCGGACCACGCCGGGCGCGTTCTGCCCCACGCGGATGCCGCTGATGAACGGGTCGTCGGCCTTGACCTTTGCCACCAGCTCGCGCAGGGCGGGGTTGAGGTCGATGCCCTCGATGTCCACGGCCAGGCGCGGCGGGCTGGCCACGAAGAACTGCTTGGCGCTCAGCTGGCCGTCGGACTCGATGGTCACGCGCGAATAGTCTGGCGCCGGCCAGACCCGCACGGCCACGATGGTGGCGCCGCGCGCGATCTGCTGCGCGCCGAGCAGCAGCACCAGCGTGCCGCCCTGGAGCAGGTCACGGCGCTTCATGGCAGCAGTTCCAGGCCGGCAGGGGTCTGCGCGGTGAGGGTGACTTTTCGTGATTCATCGGCAGCGGTTTCTATCGTGACGGCCAGGTCGGCGCGCGGGATGTGGGCCTGCGCCTTCTCGGGCCACTCGGCGAGCTTGAGCCCCGGGCTCGCGAAGATGTCGCGAAAGCCCGCGTCCTCCCATTCGCGCGGGTCGTTGAAGCGGTAGAAATCGAAATGCCAGATCGCCAGGCCCGGCACCTCGTGCGGCTCCACCACGGCGTAGGTCGGGCTCTTGATGCGGCCCGGCACGCCCAGCGCGCGCAGCAGGTGCCGCACGAACGTGGTCTTGCCGGCGCCGAGTTCGCCGTGCAGTTCGATGAAGGCGTGGCGCAGGGCGGGCCGCGCGGCCAGGCGGGTGGCAAAGGCCCGGGTGTCGTCCTCGCTGTGCCAGACGACGGTGGCCGTCGCTTCGCGGGCAGCGGTTTCTACAATGGGCAGGTGACGTTCAGCAGCACTCAGATCGACAGTCCTCAGCTCGTTGGGCAGATCCAGGCCTGGGCCCGTGAACTGGGATTTTCCCAAATTGGCGTGGCCGGTGTGGATTTATCGTCCTCCGAGGCGGGTTTGCTTGAATGGTTATCGCTTGGCTTTCACGGCGAGATGGGCTACATGGCCCAGCACGGACTCAAGCGCGCGCGCCCCGCCGAGCTGGTGCCGGGCACCGTGAGCGTGATCACGGCGCGCATGGACTACCTGGCGGCCGCCACGCCCGAGGGCTGGCAGGCCGTCGAGTTCGCGCGCCTGCAGCGTCCGGCGGAAGGCATCGTCTCGATGTACGCGCGGGGCCGCGACTACCACAAGGTGCTGCGCTCCCGGCTGCAGAAGCTGAGCGACCGCATCGCGCAGCACATCGGTCCGTTCGGCCACCGCGTGTTCACCGATTCGGCCCCGGTGCTGGAGGCCGAGCTGGCGGCCCGCAGCGGCCAGGGCTGGCGCGGCAAGCACACGCTGGTGCTGAACCGCGAGGCCGGGTCGATGTTCTTTCTCGGCGAGATCTACATCGACCTGGCCCTGCCGCCCAGCGATCCGGTGTCGGCCCATTGCGGCAGCTGCCAGGCCTGCCTCGACATCTGCCCCACGCAGGCCATCGTGGCGCCGCACCGGCTCGATGCGCGGCGCTGCATTTCCTACCTGACGATCGAGCACGCCGGCCTGATTCCGCTCGAATTGCGCCCGCTGATCGCCAACCGCATCTATGGCTGCGACGACTGCCAGCTGGTCTGCCCCTGGAACAAGTTCGCGCAGCGCAACGCGCTGCCCGATTTCGACGAACGGGCCGGGCTCAGCGGCCAGCAGCTCACCACGCTCTGGGCCTGGCGCGAGGAGGATTTCCTGCGCCATACCGAAGGCAGCCCGATCCGGCGCATCGGCCACGAGCGCTGGCTGCGCAACATCGCGGTGGCCCTGGGCAACGCGCTGCGCACGGGCCCGGCGCAAGCCGAGGCCTTGCGTTCGGCGCTGCAGGCGCGCCGGCACAGCGCCTCGCCCCTGGTGCGCGAGCACCTCGACTGGGCGCTGATGCAATCCGCATCGCCGGACTGAACACCTGCGGCGCGCAGGAAGCGCCGCGGCCCGAGAGCGGCGGCACCCGCGGACTATAATTTTCCCTCTCTGCGAGCGGGCCGCGCGCATGCCTCCGCGCACTTGGCCGCCCGATCGATTTCCCCCTGTATTTCCCGGAGATATCAAAGATGTTCAAGGCAAGCAAGACCGCACTGGGCGCGGCACTGGGCGCTATGGCGATGGCCGCGGCTTTTTCCGCGCCGGCCTGGGCGGCCGACAAGGCCGTGGCGGTGACGGCGATCGTCGAGCACCCCGCGCTCAATGCCATCCGCGACGGCGTGAAGGATGAGCTCAAGGCCCAGGGCTACGAGGCCGGCAAGAACCTCAAGTGGGAATACCAGAGCGCCCAGGGCAACCCCGGCACGGCCGCGCAGATCGCGCGCAAGTTCATCGGCGACAAGCCCGATGTGATCGTGGCGATTGCCACGCCGTCGGCGCAGGCCGTGGTGGCCGCGACCAAGAGCCTCCCCCTGGTCTACAGCGGCGTGACCGACCCGGTGGCCGCGCAGCTGGTCAAGGACTGGAAGCCTTCGGGCACCAACGTGACCGGCGTGTCCGACCAGCTCGTGCTGGAAAAGCAGATCGAGCTGCTCAAGAAGGTGGTGCCCGGCGTCAAGCGCCTGGGCATGGTCTACAACCCCGGCGAGGCCAACTCGGTGGTGGTGGTCAACGAGTTCAAGAAGCTGCTGCCCGCGCACGGCATCACGCTGGTGGAGGCCGCGGCGCCCCGTACGGTGGACATCAGCTCCGCCGCCAAGAGCCTGATCGGCAAGGTGGACGCGATCTACACCAACACCGACAACAACGTGGTGTCGGCCTACGAGGCGCTGGTCAAGGTGGGCAACGACGCCAAGATCCCGTTGATCGCCTCCGACACCGACAGCGTCAAGCGTGGCGCCATTGCGGCCCTGGGCATCAACTACTACGACCTGGGCCGCCAGACCGGCAAGGTGGTGGTGCGCATCCTCAAGGGCGAGCAGCCCGGCGCGATCGCCTCCGAAACCAGCGACAAGCTCGAACTGTTCGTCAACACCACGGCGGCCGAGAAGCAGGGCGTCAAGCTGCCGGCCGATTTCCTGAAGTCGGCCAAGACCATCATCAAGTAGGCTGCGGCCGTCTCGCGCGGCGGGCGTCCGGCCCGGCTGCGCGGCCCGATCCTCCGGCGACCAAGCGACATGACCTTCTATTCCTTCCTCGGCTCGCTGGAAATCGGCCTGATCTTCAGCCTCGTTGCGCTCGGGGTGCTGATTTCCTTTCGCATCCTCAATTTCCCCGACCTGACCGTTGACGGCAGCTTCCCGCTGGGCGGCGCCGTGGCGGCTACCATGATCGCCGCCGGCGCCAACCCGTTCCTCGCCACCGCCGTGGCGGTGCTGGCGGGCGCGCTGGCCGGGCTGCTGACCGGCTGGTTCAACGTGCGCCTCAAGATCATGGACCTGCTGGCCGGCATCCTGCTGATGACGGCGCTGTACTCGATCAACCTGCGCATCATGGGCAAGCCCAATGTGCCGCTGATCACCGAGCCGACCGTCTTCACGCTGCTGCTGCCCGAGCTGCTGCCCGACTATGTCGAGCGCCCGCTGGTGCTGCTGGTCGTGGTGATCGCGGCCAAGCTGCTGCTCGACTGGTTCTTTTCCTCCCAGATCGGGCTGGCGCTGCGCGCCACCGGCGCCAACCCGCGCATGGCCCGGGCCCAGGGCGTGCCGACCGGCCTGGCCACGATGGCGGGGCTGGCGCTGTCCAACGCCCTGGTGGCGCTGGGCGGCGCGCTGTTCGCGCAAAGCCAGGGCGGGGCCGATATTTCCATGGGCATCGGCACCATCGTGATCGGGCTGGCGGCCGTGATCATCGGCGAGAGCATCCTGCCCGCGCGCCGGCTGGTCTGGGTCACACTGGCGGTGATCCTGGGCGCCATCCTGTACCGCTTCTTCATCGCGCTGGCCCTCAACAGCGACCTGATCGGCCTCAAGTCGCAGGACCTGAACCTGGTGGCGGCCCTGCTGGTGACCTTCGCGCTGGTGCTGCCGATGCTCCGGCGCAAGTGGCGCTCCGGGCGCGGGGCGGGGGGCTGACATGCTGCACGCCAAGGACCTTCGCGTCACCTTCAACCCGGGCACGCCGATCGAGAACAAGGCGCTGCGCGGCCTGAGCCTGGACATCCCGGCCGGCCAGTTCGTCACCGTGATCGGCTCCAACGGCGCTGGCAAATCCACGTTCCTGAATGCGATCTCGGGCGACCTGCTGATGGACGAGGGCCGCATCGAGATCGACGGCGTGGACGTCAGCCGCCGCCAGGCCTGGCAGCGCGCCGACCTGGTGGCCCGGGTCTTCCAGGACCCGATGGCCGGCACCTGCGAGGCGCTCACGATCGAGGAGAACATGGCGCTGGCCATGTCGCGCGGCGAACGCCGGGGCTTCGGCTTCGCGCTGAACCGCCGCCTGCGCGAGCTGTTCCGTGAGCGGCTCTCGATCCTCAACCTCGGCCTCGAACACCGGCTGACCGACCGCATCGGCCTGCTGTCGGGCGGGCAGCGGCAGGCCGTGAGCCTGCTGATGGCCTCGCTCAAGCCCTCGCGCATCCTGCTGCTGGACGAGCACACGGCCGCTCTCGACCCGAAGACCGCGGCGTTCGTGCTGGAGCTGACCGACCGGATCGTGCGCGAGAGCCGGCTCACGGCCATGATGGTGACGCACAGCATGCGCCAGGCGCTGGACCACGGCGACCGCACCGTGATGCTGCACCAGGGCCAGGTGGTGCTCGACGTGGCGGGCAGCGAGCGCGCCGGGCTCGACGTGCCCGACCTGCTGCGCCTGTTCGAGCGCACGCGCGGGGAGAAGGTCTCCGACGACGCGCTGCTGCTGGGCTAGGCGCCTGTGAACAGTCCCTGACTCCCGCAGGCCCGCGCCTCGCGCGGCGCCATCCCGTAGCGCCGCCGGAACATGTGGCTGAAGCCTGAAGCGTCCAGAAAGCCGCAGCGCAGGGCGATGCCCGCCAGGCTGAGCCGGGCGTTCGCCGGCGAGGCCAGCAGCCGGGCGGCGGCTTCCAGTCGCGCTTCCCAGATGCGCTGCGTGATGCCCTCGCCCTTGCCCTCATCGCCATGCAGGCGGAAGGCCCGGTACAGCGTGGCGCGCGAGCAGCCCAGGGCCTGGGCCAGCGCGTCGGGCGTCAGCGCGGGGTCGGCACAGCGCGCTTCGATCAACTGGCAGGCGGCGTGGTACAACCCGGTGTGCTGCGGCGCGGCCCGGTGGGCCTCGCTCGCTGAACGCAGCGCCAGCAGCGCGACGTCCGTGCAGGCGGAGATCAGGACGATGCGTTCCTCGGGCGCCATGCGCCGCGCGTTGGCGGCGATCGCCCGCATCTGCGCGCGCAGCGCGGCACCCACGCCGCTGGCCAGCAGCCCTTGCGCCGGCACCTGCCGTGGCACCTGGCCCAGCGCCTCGATCACCCGTTCGCGCGGCAGAAACAGCGACAGCGTGCTGTGGCGCGGCATGTGGAAGCGGATCGGTTCGGCCGAATCGACGAAATAGCCCATGCCCGCGCGCAGCCGCTGCACCTGGCCCTGGTGCTCCACCACGCAGCCGCTGCCCTGGGTGATGAGGTTGATGCTCAGGTAGTCCACTCCGTCGCGCGCCGCTTGCGCGGGGGTGCGCTCGGCGATCAGGCCGTCGGAGATGTTCTCCATCAGGTGCGTGTCAAGTCCCAGGATGCGCTGAATGTGGAGATCGAAGGGGCGTTCCCGCCCTTCGTCCGGGCGCTGCAGCGTCATGCGTCCGAGGTGGGCGGCGCGCACGGCCTCGAAGCGCTCGCGGTGGGGAATGGGGCCGGTCGAGAAGGTATGGAGCTGGCCCGGCACGCCCGCGTGCGAACGGGTGTGCGGCAGCCGGTTGACCAGGGGGCCGAGCTGGCGGGTGGCAGTCATGGCGGTACGGAGCTCATGTACGGCTGTGTCGTGAAGGCCCGCCACATTGAGACGCCGCATCAAGAGCGTGGCGGTGGGGTTTTTTACGATATTTACGTATTTTGACGCCCCTATGCCCATCCTTCAATCCTTCTCCCAGTTCTGCCCGGCGCGGCCACGCGCGCCGGGGGGGTGCGCGGTTGCCTTGGCGGCCATCCTGGCGCTGTCGTCCTGTGGCGGCGGCTCGGGCGGCGTGTCGGGGCCGGGCGATGCGCCGGCACGGGTCGGCGTGGCCAGTCTGTTGTCGACGGTGGACGTGTTGGAGCTGCCGTTGTTGCAGGCCGGCGACCAGTGGTACGCCCATGTGCGCCTGAAGCTGGCGGACGACGGCAGCGTATCCCTGCTGGGTTATCAGGTCGTCGAGGCACGGCCGCTGGAGAACCACGCGACACTGAGCCCCGCGGCGGCGCTGGAGCAGTTGCCTACCGCCACCGGGCCTTTCCTGCTGACCGTGCCCCGGCTGCACATGGACGTGGAAGTATTCCAGGACGTGCGCGTGCTCATTGCGGGCGGCACCTGGCGCTATGCCGAGCCGCCGGCGCCGGCGCAGTCATTGAACGCCGCGGACCTGCAGGGCGACTCCACTCTGGTGGCGCGGGCGGACCAGGTGGTGGTGCTGGGCGGCACCTCATCGGCGCAGACCGTGCAGTACCCGATGCAGTTGGAGCAACGCAGCTACCGCTTCTGTGTGGACGGGCAGGACAGCGCCGCCGACGGCCTGACCGTGATCGACCCGCAGGGCCGCACGGCGCTGGCGATCAGCCAGGCGGGCGACTGCGGGCAGTTCGATGCCCAGTCCGGCGTCCACCAGGTGCGGGTGCATCTGCTGCCGGCGGGACAGGACGAGCCGCGCCCGGTGTTCGTACAGATGCCGCAGGCCCAGCAGCAGGCGGCGACGCAGCGCCTGCTGGGGGCATCGGCGGATGACGACGACTACTACCTGATCGAGGCGGTGTCCGCCCTGGGCAACGGGGTGTTCACCCCGGCGGTGGTCTATGCCACGGAAATCGACCCTTATCTCACGTGTGCCGGGATGCTGGCGGTGGCGACCCATCCCAAGTCGCGCGCGGCCTACGTCTTCGATCGCGCCAACTTCTTCAAATTCACGAAAGACGCCAGAGGCCGGCTGTCGCAACTCGGCAAGCCCTACAAATGCTCTGACAAGGCCGTACCCTCGGTCGCGGTGGCGGATTCAGCCGTGTTCCCGTTGGTGGGCTTCGGGTGGGATGTCATTGATGCGTACTACCATCTGCACCCGGCGGCGGGGCCGGTCTTCGTCAGCGCCTACGAGCCCCAGGGGCGTACCTTCGGGCTGCGTGCCGACCTGCCCGCGCCGGGGCCGTACGGGCATGCCGAACGGCAGATCGAGGTGATCGACTCGTTGTTCGGCGTGGACCTCTTCCTGGGCGCGATGTTCTCGTCCAGTACGCAGCAGATCCGCTACCGGGCCAAGTACCGGCTACGGCCCTCCGGCTTTTTGGCGGCGGCCTACCCCGTGCCGGGCGAAGTGGCGCTGTTCAGTGCGCCGGATTGCAGCGGGCCGGCGCTGCTGCTGGACCAGTACGACCTGCCCGTGCTGTCGCCGGGCTCGGCCGGCAGCTTCGACGGCTCCATGAAGCTGGGCGGCGCCACCCAGGCGGTGCTCTACAACCGGCCCTACATGAGCGAACTGGGCGGCTCGCGCCAGGTGTGGTCGCCGGGCTGCCACCGCCTGGACGGCGCGGTGAAGTCGGTCAAGGTGGTGCGCAACACGGTGGACGTCGTGGTGTCCAGCAAGAGCTGCGAGAACTGCAACCTCTCGGGCCTGAATTTTGCGGGCCGGGACCTGCGCGGCGCCAGGCTGGCCCGCGCCAACCTGACCGATGCCGAACTGGCCGGCGCGAACTTGCGCGGAGCCGACCTGCGCACCACCTACCTGCACCACGCCAATCTGTCGAACGCCAACCTCGACGAGGCCAACCTGTGCGGGGCGCAGTTGCAGGCCAGGGCGTCCGTCGCCTCGGGCGACCAGCAGACGCCGGCCACGCTCAGCGGCGCCTATCTGCGCAACGCCAACCTGTCGCGCGCCAACCTGACGGGCGTCTCGCTGTCGTACGCCAGCTTCTTCAGCGGGACCACGCAGAACACCTGCAAGCCCAGCACCTCGTGCGACGTGTACGAAAAGCTCAACTGCGCTAGCGCCTCGGGCGCGACCCTGGACGGGGCCAAGTTCGACAACGCCTACCTGGCCGGCCTCGGGCTGGACGGCGTGTCGGCCCGGGGCGTGAGCTTCGAGAAGGCTGTGCTGGTGGGCGCCAACCTGAGTCAGGCGCAGCTCAAGCCGCTGTCGATCCTGGCCACCAATTTTGCCGGCGCCTACCTGCAAGGGGTGGACTTCAGCAACGTGGATGCAGCCGACATCCGCGCGGCCTGGTGGACGGGGGCGGTGATTCAGCCCAACCCGGTGACCGGCTGCGCCATGCAGTTCAAGCTGGAGAAGCCTCTGCTCGGCTTCCCTGGCTTTCAGTCGGGCAAGTCCTTGTCCACCTGCATCACCGAGAGCAAGCCCGAATCCACCTGCGTGGGGTACACGTACCAGCGTCCCACGGTGCTGCCGGTCAGCCCCCAGGGCGCCACGAGCGCGCTGGACCCGGGCTCGAAAGCGGCCTCCGACGGTTGCCAGCCTCCGCCCGCCGGGCCGGCACCGCTGTGCGGCTCGGGCTTCACCGCGAACGTCAACACCTGCTGGTCCCTGCACAACTAACTAGCCAGCGATTTCTGGAGAGAGGAAGCGCCATGCCATCCACCAACACCCTGTTTGACCGCCTGATGGCGGGTTTCCTGGACGAGGTCCAGACCGACCGCCGGAACTTCCTGCGCTGGGGCGGCGGCCTGGGGCTGGGCCTAGGGGCGATGCCGCTGCTCAAGGGCTGCGGCGGCAGCGACGGCACCGTGGCCGGCGATCCGGCCGCCCGGGAACAGCGCCAGTATTTCTTCAACCTTGGGCCGGCGGCGGCCAGCAACGGCAGTTCACGCTTCGTGCTGGTGGCGGGCAGCCAGGAGACGCCGCTGCAGCGCGCCACGCCGCAGAACCTGCAGGCCATCCGCCAGGAGATTCCCACGCTGCCCGACGATGCGCTGACGCATGTGGTGTCGGCCTCGCTCACGGCCAGCAGCCCGCAGCTGTGCTACGTGAAGGAGATCCTGGACGGCTCGTCGGCCGACTGGCGCCTGCACACGATGTTCTACCACGTGCCCCAGGCGGCGGCCTCGGCTGCCAAGCCCCTGTTGAGCACCACCTGCAAGGCCGAGGGCGATCTGCTGCGCCAGGCTTTCTCCGCCTGCCCCAGCGGCCTGTCCACCCAGGGCATCCAGGCGCTGGCGGCCAGCGCCTCGTTCTGCGTGGGACCGGAGTACGACGAGTACAAGGACTACTTCGACCAGGCCATTGCCCTGGTGTCCAACCACCCGGAAGTGGGTTCGTTCGATGCGCCGACACTGAGCTATATCCAGACGGAAATCCTGTGCCGCAACCAGTTCGTCTACGACCTGGCGGTGTCGATCTTCACGCAGGGGCCGGCTGCCACCCAGCCCGGCGGCTGGGCCACGCTGGAGCCGGTCGTCGATAGCGACACCGGCCGCCCTCTGCTGGACGCCGACGGCACCCAGGTCTGCGCGCTGAAATACTCGCAGGAAACGCTGCTGAAGATGGGCGCGGCCATCGTCCAGGTGACCGGCCTCATCAAGAACGACCCCAACCTGGGGGCCAACATCACCGGTCTGGACCCGGCGCAGGCCGCCGAGGCGCTGCGCGGCAAGAGCTGGTTCGTTAACGACGGCACGCCCACCGCGGCGGGCCAGGGGTCGGGGCTGCTGAAGGCGGGGGCTGGACTGGCCGCCGACAAGGTCGAGAGCTTCACGCGGCGCGACGTTTCCGGCGGCGCGGGCTTCTACGTGGAGAACCTGAGCAACACCAACCGCACGGTGAGCTTCCGGGTGCGCAACTCCTACCTGCGCTACCTGGGGCTGTACGCCCGCTTCCTGGACGCCGCCGGCAAGCCGATCGCGCTGACCCAGTTGGCCGACGCGGCGCGGCGTTACCCCTACGCCAACCTCAACGGCGACCTGGACGGCTTCCTGCGGCTGATCAACCAGCAGTTCGCCATCCTGGGCATCCCGATTTCCGACGAAGTGGTGGACGTCAGCATCGCCCTGCCCACGCAGGCGTCCACGCTGATGATCCTGGCCGGCGGGCTGGGCGCGGGCAGCAAGACCTACCCGGCCACCATCGATGCCGGAGCCATCATGACCGCGGTGCTGTGCCTGGCGGTGCCCGGCATCTTCCTGGTGTCTGGCGCCTGCGCAGGCTACGCCAACTTCTGCCGCAAGCTCACGCGCGCCGCCGACCTGGCGCTGACGGTGGCCGAGGCCGTGGTCAAAGCCATGGTGGCCATCGGCCTGTCCGGCACGTACCACGACACCAGTACGTACAACTCCCTGATCATTCCGATACTCAACGTCCTGCGAAAGGGGGTACCGCTGCTGTTCGAGCTGATGACGGACTCGCTCATCGAGGGCCAGACCGTGGCCGCGGCGTCCAGCGCCACCACCTTCGGCATCGGGCTGATCCTGCAGGCCGTGATGGCCGCCGGCCTGGCGGCGCAGATCACGCGCACCTCCATCAACGTGGCCAACTCGCCCTGGACCTATGCCATCGAGGTCGGCCTCACGCACGACCTGGCCGTGACCATCCACCACGACCCGGCGCACGCGGCGGGCTTTCCGAACGCGGCAGCCAGCTACGAACTCGTTGCCGTGTGCGACGGCGCCTCGCCGCGCAAGTCCGGAGCCATCGCCATGCCCTCGACCACGCGCACCGCGCCGCTGGTCTACACCTTCCAGGGCCTGCCGCAGGGCGGCAAGGTCAACCTGACCGTGACCTTCCTCACCGCCAGCGGCGAGCTGGTGGGCAGCGGCGCGGCCAGCGAGGTGGACAACACGCAGAACGCCGCCAGCCTGACCATCAAGGAAATCCCGCCGATGATCGGCAGCCGCACGCGCTACGCCCACAAGCAGAAGACCGCGCTGGATGGCGGCGGCAACCACGTCTGGGCGGCCACCGCCACCCCGCCCGACAACCCGCTGGACTGCCTGCAGGCCGGCCAGCTCTGCGAGCTGATGGGCATCACCCTGAGCGACCCGCGCGGCGCGGTCGGCTACGGCTGGCGGGCCCGGATCGACGGCGTGAGCACGCGCGACGGCTCGGGCTCGGGCCAGCTCTACCACCTGGCGGCGCTGTCGGTCACCGACACGCCCCAGGCCGGCTTCACGCGGCTGCCGTATGGCTTCTCCACGCCGCCGCGCATCGCCTATGACCGGGACAGCCCCTCGGGGCGCGGTTTCTACATCGACACCACGCTGGGCCAGACGGTGGTGCGCCGCGTGACCACGCCCGGCGTGAACATGCCGGCGGCGTTCGACGGCGCGGGCCAGGCCGTGGGGCGCTTCAACCTGTCGTCCGACGCCTTCCTGATCCACCCCACGGGCAAGCTCATCAGCTTCAACTCGGCCGACAGCAAGATGGAGGTGCTCACGCCCGCGGCGAATCCCGTGGCCGACGCGGACGCGCCGCTGGCCCAGTCCCTGGCCGGCCCGGGCCAGCGCGACGGGCTGATGCTGGGCCCCGTGGTGGCCACCGTGATGCATGACGGCACCATCCTGGTGGTGGAGGCGCGCAACAGCCGCGTGCAGGCCTTCGACACCGGCGCCAACCCGGTGCGCATCTTCAAGGCTTCCACCTGGTTCGCACTGCGCAGCATCGACAGCCCCGTGGCCTACCTCGACATTTCCACGGAGGCCACGGGCCTGATCTACGTGCTGCTGCGCAACACGGCAACCGGCCAGTACTTCATGGACATCTACGACAAGACCGGCACCTTCGTCGCCAGCACGCCCAACGTGGTGGCCGGCAAGCTGGCGGTGAGCGTGTTCCGCGACGTCTACACGCTGAACTACGAAAACCTCTACGCGGGCCGCGGCACCGGGCAGGCCGAGCCCTCGGTCAGCCTCTGGATCCCCGGCGTGATCTGAAAAACCCGAAATATCAGGGAAATAGGGCGAAGGTCCGCATCGGGCGGTGATTGTTTGCTACGTTAAAGATAGCATTCACCGCAGCACGCCCAGCGCGAACGGCAGGCTGGCCATGCCCAGCACCGTGGACAGCGTGACCAGCCCGGCCACATACGAGCCGTTGTAGCCCATGCGCGCGGCGAGCACATAGCAGCTCGACGCCGTGGGCAGGGCCGAGAAGCACAGCAGCACCGTGGTCTGCACCGAGTCGAGCCGGAACAGGCGCGACAGGCCGAGCGCCACCAGCGGCAGCAGCAGGTGGCGGATGCCCAGCACGCTCACCGCCAGGGTCTTGGCCCGCGCCAGCGTGCCGAGCTGCATGCCGGCGCCGGCCGCCATCAGCCCGAGCGCCAGCGAGGCCGCGCCGATGCGCGTGATGGTGGGCTCCAGCCAGACCGGAATGCGGAACCCCAGCAGATTGGCCAGCAGCCCCGAGGCGGTGCCGATGATCAGCGGGTTGCGCAGCAGCTCGCGCAGGAAGCCGCGCTGCGCATGGCGCGCCATGGGCCAGACGGCGCCCACGTTGAACAGCGGCACGCAGACGCCGATCAGCACCGCGATCAGCAGCAGCCCCTGCGGGCCGGCCAGTCGATCGGCCAGCGCGAGTGCGATGAACGAGTTGAAGCGGAACGCCACCTGGGCGCTGGCCGCATGTTCGCGCCGGTCGATGCGCGCGCCGATCCAGGGCAGGTGCGGCAGCGAATAGGCCAGCGCGATGCCGATCACGCCCATGAGCAGCCCGGCGCCGATCAGGCTCGACGCCTCGCCCAGGTCCAGCGGGCTCTTGACGATGGACTGGAACAGCAGCACCGGGAACAGGAAGTAATAGACCAGGCTCTCCACCTGGTCCCAGACGGTGCGGTTGAGGGCGGTGTAGCGGCAGACCAGGTAGCCGCAGAGGATGAGGGTGAAGTCGGGAAAGAGGAGTTGGGCGTAGTTCACCGGCTGAGAATAACCCATGGACTTCGGGTTTGCCCTTATGCGTAATCCACAGCATGAGGGAACGACTCTTGCGTTTACGATGCCCCATTCGTCCCGTCACCCTCAAGGAGATTCTCGTATGCAACGCCGTCAATGGATTGCCCTCACGATTGCAGCAGCGGCAAGCTCGGCCTTTGCCCAAGCCTATCCCACCAAACCGATCCAGCTGGTCGTGCCGTTCGCGCCCGGCGGCACCACCGACATCGTGGCCCGCACCATCGCCGACCCGCTGGGCAAGGTGCTGGGCCAGCCGGTGGTGGTGGTCAACCGTGCCGGCGGCGGCGGCGTGGTGGGCGCCAACGAGACGGCCCATGCCGTGCCCGATGGCTATGCGCTGGGGGTGGCCACGGTCTCCACCGTGGCGGCCAATCCCGCGATCAACCCCAAGATCCCGTACAACTCCCTCACCGACTTCGTGCCCATCGTCAACATCGCGGCCACGCCTAACGTGATCGCGGTGCACCCGGGCTTCCCGGCCAAGGACTACAAGAGCTACGTGGCCGAGCTCAAGAAATCGCCCGGCAAGTACTCGTACTCGTCCTCCGGCACCGGCGGCATCGGCCATCTGCAGATGGAGCTGTACAAGAACCTCAGCGGCACCTTCGTGACGCACATCCCCTACCGCGGCGCCGGCCCGGCGCTCAACGACACGGTGGCCGGCCAGGTGCCGATGATCTTCGACAACCTGCCGTCCGCGCTGCCCTTCATCAAGGACAACCGCCTGGTGCCCATCGTGGTGGCCGCGCCGACCCGCCTGGCGGTGCTGCCCAACGTGCCGACCTTCAAGGAAGTGGGGCTGGAGCCGGTCAACCGCATGGCGTTCTACGGCCTCTACGGGCCCAAGGGCCTGCCCAAGGACATCGTGGACAAGGTCAACGCCGCCGTGCGCAAGGTGCTCGAGGAGCCGGCCGTGCGCCGCCGCATCGAGGACACGGGCTCGCTGATCATCGGCAACACGCCCGAGCAGTTCGCCGCCGAGATCAAGGCCGAGTACGGCGTCTACAAGAAGGTGGTGGACGACGCCAAGCTCCGGCTCGAGTGATGGCGTTGCCCTCCTGACCAAAGGCCGCCCCAGGGCGGCCTTTGTGTTTTGAGCCGCTATCATCCGAACAACCTCTCGTCCCGCGCCATGACCGCTTTCGATACAGACCCCGGGCTGCCGCTCATCCTCGTCATCGATGACGACCACGCAGTCGCGGTGGCCCTGCGGGCCCGGCTGGCGGGCCACTACCGCGTTTCCGGGCTGACCGACCCCGCGGCGGCGGTGGAGCTGGTGCGCGGCCTCAAGCCCCGCCTGGTGATGTGCGACATCAACATGCCCCGCATGACGGGCGACGAGGTGGCCCTGGCGCTGTCGCTGGACGAGCAGACCCGCTTCACGCCGGTGGTGTTCCTGACCTCCCTGCTGCCGCGGCGTGCCGTGGTCGAACTGGGCGACCAGTTTGGCGGCTACATGGGCATCTCCAAGCATTCGGACACCGGGCAACTGCTCGAAGTGATCCGCGGCGCACTGGTCGGCTGACGCCGGCCTCTCCACATCGTGCCAGGCCCGAACTTGCCGCAACGCCTGCCGGGCCTGATGGGGCGGGCCGGGTGGCTGCTGCTGTGGGTCTGGCTGCTGCCTTCGTTCGCCGGCGCGGCGGGCGCACCTCTCGCGCTCCAGGGCGTCATGACGCTGGACGAGGTGCCGGCGCGTGGGATCGCGCTCGAAGGGCAATGGCTGTTTGCCGCGCACCGGTTTCTCGACCCCTCGTCGCCCGAACTGCCCACCCAGGCCATTGCGGTACCCGGTGCCTGGAACGACGCCTGGCCCGCCACGGCGCAGGCGGCCGGGGGCGACGGCTGGGGCACCTATGCGCTGAGGCTGCAGTGCCCGGCCGGTGAATCGCTGGCCCTGGCGCTGCCGCAGGAGCGCAGCGCCGCGCGGTTCTATGTGAACGGCCGGCTGGTCGCCCAGCAGGGCGAGCCTGGCACGCAGGCGGAAGCGGCCCGCCCGGCCCCCAGCCCGCGCATCACGATTTCCGAATCGTTCGCCTGTCCGCTCGACATCCGCGTGCAGGTGTCCAACTTCAGCCACCGCCTGGGCGGCATGGTGCGCGCGCCGCAGGCCGGGCCGCGCGATGTCCTGGTGCGCGACGCGCGCCGGCAGCTGGCCAGCAGCGCGGCGCTGCTGGGCGGCTATGCGGTGCTGCTGCTGCTCTCGGCCTTCTTCTATGCCACCCGCCGCAAGGACGCCACGCCGCTGTTCTTCGGGCTGTTCTGCCTGGCGGAGGCCACGTTCTCGGACATGATGGGTGAGCGGCTGCTGCTGCTGTCCTTCCCGTTCCAGGTTGGCTGGGAAACCTACCTGCACATCGAGTACTTCTCGTGGTACGCCTGCATGGCCACCTTCCTGCTGCTGGTGCACAACCTGTTTCCCGGCGAGATGCGCTGGCGCGTGGTGCGCGTGTTCCTGGCCATCCTCGGGCTGGCCATGGCCACGGTGCTGGTGACGCCGGCACGCCTGTCGAGCCACCTCGTGCCCTTCGGCCAGGCCCTGTGCGTGGCCATGGGGCTTTACATCACCCGGGCCGTGGCGGTGGCCGCACGGCGGCGCGGCGTGGAGGCCGCGATCCTGCTGGCCGGCCTGGTCGTGCTGCTGCTCGTGGTGGCGGTGGATGCCGCGCTCTACAGCGCGGGCTTCTGGCTGCGCAGCCTCACGCCGCTGGGGCTGCTGGCCTTTGCGCTGGCGCCGGGCATCGTGATCGCGCGCCGGCTCACGCGCGCGCTCAACGCCGAGGAGCTGCGTGCGCTGGAGCAGCGTGTGCGCGGCGACCTGCTGGTGCGCACCACGCAGGCCGGCATCTTCGACTGGGACAGCTCGCTCAACCGCCATGGCTATTCGCCGCGCCTGTGCGAGATGCTGGGCCACCCGCCCGGAGCCGCCCAGGGCGAGGGGCCGGTCTTCCACGCCTTCGTCCATCCCGAGGACCGCGAGACCGTGGTGCAGCAGTTCGAGCAGCGGCTGGCGGACCGCAGCGTGGCCAGCGGCGAGGTCCGTCATCCGCCGAGCGAGTACCGCCTGGTGCGCACCGACGGCCGCGTGCTGTGGGTGCTGGCCGAGGCCATCAGCCTGACCGGCAGCGACGGCGCCACGCTGCGTTACCTGTGCTCGTTCATCGACATCAGCGCACGCCGGGCGATGGAAGAGGGGCTCAAGGCCTCGCACGACCAGGTGGCCGAGCAGGCCGGGCGGCTGGCGCGGCAGAACGCCCAGCTCGAACGCGATGCCCGGCTGCGCGAGGACGTGGAGCGCATGGCGCGGCACGACCTGAAGACGCCGCTCAACAGCCTGCTGGGCCTGCTGCGCATGGCGCGCGACGAGGAGCAGACCGCGCCGGCCGTCCGGCAGGAGCTGCTGGCGGCGGCCGAGCGCGCGGGCTACCGCCTGCTGGAGATGGTCAACCTCTCGCTGGGCCTGTTCCGCATGGAACTCGGGCGCTACGTGTTCACGCCGCAGGCGGTGGACCTGGCGGCGGTGGCCGCGCGCGTGCTGGCCGACCTGCGCGGCCTGGCCGAGGGCAGCGGCGTCGCCATCCGCTTCACGCTGGGCGAGCCCGCGCTGCGCGTGCGCGGGGAGGACCTGCTGTGCTACGCCATCGTGGCCAACCTCGTGAAGAACGCCATCGAAGCCACGCCGCCCGGCGGCTGCGTGAGCGTGACCCTCGAGCCCGGCGCGCCGGTGCGGCTGCGCATCCACAACCCCGGCATGCTGATGCCCGAGGTGGCGCGCAGCTTCTTCGACAAGTATTTCAGCCAGGGCAAGGCGGGCGGCACCGGGCTGGGCACCTATTCCGCGCGGCTCATGGCGCGCGTGCAGGGCGGCGATCTGGCGCTGGAGCATGTGCCGGGGCAGGGCGTTGCCGTCGTCTTGTCGCTGGCGCCTGCAGAGCCGGCACTGGCGCCCGCCGTGCCCGGCCCGGTGCGGCCCAAGCTGCCCGCAGCGGCAGGCGCGGCGCCCCCGCTGGCGGGCCGGCTGCTGGTGGTGGACGATGACGAATACAGCCGGCTCGTGATCGAACGCAGCCTGCCGGGCGCCTCGCTGGTCATCGACATGGCGGCGCACGGCCGCGCCGCGCTCGATGCCGCACAGCGCCACTGGCCGGATGCGCTGCTGATCGACCTGGAAATGCCGGTGATGGACGGGCTGGAAACCATCCGGCAACTGCGTGCGCGGCAGGCGGCGCACCAGCTGCCGGCCTGCGGCATCGTCATGATGTCGTCCGACGATTCGCCGCAGGCCGCCGAGTGGGCACTGGCGGCCGGTGCAGACCGCTTCCTGGCGAAGCCGATCCTGCGCGACACGCTGCGCGCCACATTGGCGCCGTGGCTGGCGCGGCCCCCGCGGGCCATGGCGCCGCTGGACCCGGCGCTGCAGGCCGAGGCGCCGGCCTTTCTCGCATCCCGCGCCGACCTGGTTCAGGCCATGCGCGAGGCATGGGCCGCGCAGGACCGGCGCGAACTGCGCGAACTCGCGCACCGCTGCGGGGGCGGGCTGGGCATGTGGGGCTTCGAGGAGATGGCCCGGCTGTGCGAGGCCATTGAACACGCGGCCGACGGCGAGGACGCCCAGGTGCTGGAGCAGGCCATCGCGCGGCTGGAAGCGCGGATTGCGCAGGAACGGGCCTCGCTGCAGCCATCATGACGCCAACGCTTTCGAAGACGGGCACCGAGGCTGCCCGCGCCGACGCCGGGATCGACGCCTTCATCGATGCTTTCGTGGATGCACTCTGGCTTGAAGACGGCCTGTCGCGCAACACGCTGGCCGCCTACCGGCGCGACCTGGCGCTCTACAGCCGCTGGCTGGCCGGGCAGGGCCGCACGCTGCCGCAGACCCAGGAGGCCGACCTCAACGACTACATGGCGCTGCGCTACCGCGAGAAGGGCAAGGCCACCTCGGCCAACCGGCGGCTCACAGTGTTCAAGCGCTATTTCCGCTGGGCGCTGCGCGAGCGCCTGATCACCGCCGATCCCACCCTGCGCCTGCAGGCGGGCAAGCAGGCCCTGCGCGTGCCCAAGACGCTGACCGAGCATCAGGTGGAAACGCTGCTGGCCGCGCCCGACGCGGACACGCTGCTGGGCCTGCGCGACCGCACCATGCTGGAGCTGATGTACGCCAGCGGCCTGCGCGTGAGCGAGCTGGTGACGCTCAAGACCTTCAACGTGAGCATGAGCGAAGGCGTGCTGCGCGTGCTGGGCAAGGGCAGCAAGGAGCGCCTGGTGCCGTTCGGCGAGGTGGCGCGCGAGTGGATCGAGCGCTACCTGGATGAGGCGCGCGCCGCCATCCTGGGGGGGCAGCAGACGGAAGACCTGTTCGTGACGGGCCGTGGCGCGGGCATGAGCCGCGTGATGTTCTGGATCATCGTGAAGAAGCATGCCCTGGCCGCCGGCATCACGGTGCCGCTGTCGCCGCACACCCTGCGCCATGCGTTCGCCACCCATCTGCTGAACCACGGCGCCGACCTGCGCGCGGTGCAGATGCTGCTGGGCCATGCCGACATCTCCACCACCACCATCTACACGCACGTGGCGCGCGAGCGGCTCAAGCAGCTGCATGCGCAGCACCATCCGCGCGGTTGACATCCGTTCGTTACCGGTTCGTACCCCCGGCGCCGAAGGGGCTTTCATAATGGCGCCACCAACAACGAGGAGACCTCCATGAAGAAATTTCTGGCCGCCGCGGCGCTGCTCGGCGCCACCGGCCTGGCTCTGGCCCAGGCCTGGCCCACGGCCAAACCCATCCGCCTGATCGTGGGCTACCCGCCCGGTGGCGGCATCGACTTCGCGGCGCGCACGGTGCAGGTGCCGCTGCAGGAGGCGCTCAAGCAGCAGATCGTGGTGGACTACAAGCCCGGTGCCGGCGGCATGCTGGCGGCCACCGAGCTCACGCGCGCCGCACCCGACGGCTACACCATCCTGCTGGCCAACACCGGGCCGTTCGCGATCGCGCCCTACCTGCTGCAGAAGATGCCTTACGACCCGGTGCGGCAGTTCACCTACATCGGGCAGATCAGCCAGGGCAGCTACATCGCGGTCACGCGGCCCGACCATCCCGCGAAAGACCTCAAGGAGTTCGTGGCCTGGGCCCGCGCCCGTGCCGGCAAGGTCAACTTTGCTTCGGGCGGGGCCGGCACCTCCACCCACCTGAATGGCGAGCTCATGAACCAGACCACCGGGCTCGACGTGACGCACGTGCCCTACAAGGGCAGCGCCCCGGCCGTGCAGGACCTGATCGGTGGGCAGACCCAGCTGCTGATCGACGCGGGCAGCGTGCTGCTGCCGCAGGTCAAGAGCGGCAAGCTCAAGGCGCTGGCGGTGACCGGCCCGAAGCGCGACCCGCAGCTGCCCGACGTGCCCACGGTGCGCGAGCTGGGCCTGGGCGGCATGGAGTCGGTCGGCTTCCAGGGGCTGGTCGGCCCGGCCGGCCTGCCCAGGGAGGTGGTGGACCGGCTGGCGGCCGAGCTGGCCAAGGTGCTGGCCCAGCCTGACATCCAGGCCCGGTTCGCCGGCGCGGGGGCCGAGGTGCACGGCAGCGGCCCGGCCGAGTTCACGGCCTTCGTCAAGGCCGACAATGAAAAATGGGCCAAGCTGATCCGCGAGCGCAAGCTGCAGCTCGATTGATGTTTTTCAAAAGGATGACTCCATGACTGTTTCCCGACGGGCCGCACTGCCGGCCATGGCGCTGCTGGCCCTGGGGCCGGCGCTGGCACGGGCCCAGGCCTGGCCCGCCAAGCCGCTGCGCATCGTGGTGGCCTACCCGGCCGGCGGCGTGAGCGACACGGTGGCGCGCACGCTCGGCGACCGGCTGGCCGCGCAGCTGGGCACCCCGGTGGTGATCGACAACCGGGCCGGCGCGAGCGGCAGCATCGGCATGGACGCCGTGGCCAAGGCCGCGCCCGACGGCTACACGCTGGGCTTCGCGGCCATCAGCCCGCTGGTGCTCAACCCGCATCTGGGCAAGTCGCCGTTCGATCCGCAGAAGGACATCGCGCCGGTGGCCAGCGTCATGTACTCGCCGGTGCTGCTGCTGGCCACGCCGGCCTGCGACAGCAAGGATTTCCGCGCGCTGCTGGCAACGGCGCAAGCCCGGCCGGGCGCCGTGCGCTGGGCCACCTCGGGCCTGGCCTCGGTCGGGCACATCATGCTGGCGCAGATCATGGGCGCGGCCCGGGTCGAGATCACGCACGTGCCCTACAAGGGCGGCGGCCAGCAGATGAACGACGCGCTGTCGGGCCAGTTCGAGATTCTCTCGACCAACGCCGGCCCGGCCGTGATGCAGCACATCCAGGCCGGCAAGCTGCGCCCGCTGGCCGTGGGGGCGCCGGCGCGGCTGGACGCGCTGCCGGGCGTGCCCACGCTGGCCGAGCTGGGCCTGGGCGCGGCCAACCTGAGCTCGCTGTTCGGCGTCTTCGCGCCGGCCCAGACGCCCGCGGCCGTGCTGGAGCGCCTCAACGCCGAGATCAACAAGGCGCTGGCGCTGCCCGAGATCCGCCGCAAGCTCGAAGCCACCGACAACGTGCCCACGGGCGGGCGGGCCGCCGATTTCGCGCGCGCCATCGCCACCGAATCCGAGAACAACGGCCGCATCATCAAGGCGGCCGGCATCCGCCCGGAGTAGGCGAGGCCGCTGCTCGCTACTGCAGCAGCCAGGCCAGCTCTTCCGGCGTGAAGCCGGCCTGCCGGCGCGCCGCTTCGTTGAAGGGCGGCTTGAGCCGGGGGGCTTCGTAGCGCTGGACCAGCACGCCGTAGTGGCGCACGGGGTCGAGCCCGTCGCGCGCGCACAGTTGCCGGTACCAGTGGTTGCCGATCGCCACGTGGCCGACCTCGTCGCGCAGGATGAGGTCGAGAATCTCCACCGCGCGCAGCGCATCAGGCGTGCCCACCTTGCGCAGCTTGGCCTGGATCTGGGGCGTGGCGTCGAGCCCGCGCGCCTCCAGGGTGCGCGGCACCAGCGCCATGCGCGCCACGATGTCGCCGCGGGTCTTCTCGCACATGGCCCACAGGCCGTCGTGCGCGCTGAAGTCGCCGTAGTCGTGGCCCATGCCCTGCAGGTGCTCGCGCAGCAGCGTGAAATGCAAGGCCTCCTCGGCGGCCACGCGCAGCCAGTCGAGATGGAACTCGCGCGGCATGCCGTCGAAGCGCCAGACCGCGTCGAGCGCCAGATTGATGGCGTTGAATTCGATGTGGCAGATCGAATGGATCAGCGCGGCCCGGCCCTCGGGCGTGAAGGGCGAGCGCCTGGGCACCTGCAGGTGGGCGATCAGGGCCGGGCACGGCGGGCGCCCCGGCAGGCCGGCGGGCTCGGCCGGAGGCTGGCCTGCTATCGAAAACATAGCTGCCTGCGACCACAGGGCCTGGACTTCAGCCACTTTGGAGGCCGGATCGGGGGTTTGAAGGGCGGCAAGGGCACGCTGGCGCAGATCCATCCCTACAATTCTAGTTTTTGCGAGGATTCAGGCGATGGCCATTTACGAACTCGACGGCGCAGCGCCGAAACTCGGCGCCGGCGCCTGGGTCGCCGACAGCGCCCAGGTGATCGGCGCGGTGGAACTGGCGGACAACGCCAGCGTCTGGTTCGGCGCGGTGATCCGCGGCGACACCGAGACCCTCAGGATCGGGCGCAACAGCAACATCCAGGACCTGAGCGTGCTGCATGCCGACATCGGCTACCCGCTCACGATCGGCGACAACGTGACGGTGGGCCACCAGGTCATGCTGCACGGCTGCACCGTCGGCGACAACACGCTGATCGGCATCCAGGCCGTGGTGCTCAACGGCGCGAAGATCGGGCGCAACTGCATCGTGGGCGCCGGCAGCGTGGTGACCGAGGGCAAGGAGTTCCCCGACAACTCGCTGATCATCGGCGCGCCGGCCAAGGTGGTGCGCACGCTGGACGAGGCCGCGGCCGCCAGGCTGCGCCAGAGCGCCGAGCACTACGTTGAGAACGCCCACCGCTTCGCCCGCGGCCTGAAGAAGATCGCCTGATGTCGGAGCTGCACAAATTCCTGTTCGACGGCCTGCCGGTGCGCGGCATGATCGTGCGCCTGACCGACGCCTGGACCGAGATCCTGCGCCGGCGCGCCGGCAACAGCGCGACCGGGGCCTACCCGGCGCCGGTCAGCGAGCTGCTGGGCGAGATGGCCGCGGCCGGCGTGCTGATGCAGTCCAACATCAAGTTCAACGGCGCGCTGGTGCTGCAGATCTTCGGCGACGGCCCGGTGAAGGTGGCGGTGGCCGAGGTGCAGCACGACCTGAGCCTGCGCGCCACGGCCAAGGTGATGGGCGAGGTGCCCGAAGGCGCGCGCCTGAGCGACATGGTGAATGCCGGCAACCAGGGGCGCTGCGCCATCACGCTCGACCCGAAGGACCGCTTCCCGGGCCAGCAGCCCTACCAGGGCGTGGTGCCGCTGTTCGGCGACCAGCGCCAGAAGCTGGACCGGCTCAGCGACGTGCTGCAGCACTACATGCTGCAAAGCGAGCAGCTCGATACCACGCTGGTGCTGGCCGCCAACGGCGAGGTGGCGGCGGGGCTGATGATCCAGCGCCTGCCGGTGCAGGGCGAGGGCAATCTCGCCGGCAGCCTGGTCAGCCGGGCCAACGAAGACGAGATCGGCCGCAACGAGGACTACAACCGCATCGCCACGCTGGCGGCCAGCCTGACGCGCGAGGAACTGCTGACGCTCGACGTGGACACCGTCCTGCGCCGCCTGTTCTGGGAGGAGAAGCTGCTGCGCTTCGAGCCGCAGCGGCCGCGCTTCGCCTGCACCTGCAGCCGCGAGCGCGTGGGCAACATGATCCGCGGCCTGGGCGCGCAGGAGGCCGAGGAGATCATCGCCGAGCGCGGCGACATCGAGGTGGGCTGCGATTTCTGCGGCCGCCAGTACCGCTTCGACGCGGTGGACGCGGCGCAGATCTTCAAGGCGCCGGGCGACCAGCCGCCTTCGAGCCCAGCAGTCCAGTGAACAGCCGGTGCTCGCAGTCCGGGTCGCTGCATTTTTCGCAGACCCAGGCCCAGGCGCCGGTTTTTGAAGGAAATTGGCCAGATGTCCTCGTCGGGTGGTCATTTGTTGCTATTGAATCGATAGCATTGAGGGCGTTGCGCAGGCGCTCGCCCTCCAGGCCGTACACCACCTGGTAGGCCACGCCGGCACGCGCAAGCGCCGCGCGCAGCAGCGCATCGACCGGCTCGCGCACATGGGCGCCGTCGCGCTGCAGGCCGTCGGCCACCCAGGGCAGATCCAGCCCGGTGACCAGGGTCAGGTGGTAGCGGCGCTGGTGGGCCTCGGCGGCGGCGTACAGCGAGGTGTCGCCAAACAGCAGCTCGCTGTAGATGGCGGTCATCAGCGGCGTGGTGTCGGCGATGACCACGCTGCCGGCGGCGGCTGCCGCCTCCACGCGCCGCTGCTGTTCCTGCGCGATGGCGGCCTGCTCGTCGGCGCGCGGCGTGCGGCCCTCCCGGTCGCACCATTCGCGCAGCAGCTCGGGCACCACGGTGGCCGGCCGGCCCTGGGCGCGCAGATGCGCCGCCAGCTGGAGCGCGAGCTGGGTCTTGCCGGTGCTCTCGGCGCCGAGCAAGGCGATCTGGCAGGGAGCCGATGCCATGGCGGTTCTCAGAGCTGGCGCCGCCAGGCGCGCCAGCCCACCACGCTCAGGACCGCGAACAGCGCGTAGAGGATCACCGTGAGCCACAGGCCCTTGTAGGCGAACAGGCCCACGCCGACCGCGTTCACGGCGATCCACAGCAGCCAGTTCTCGATGAACTTGCGGCCCAGCAGGAACTGGCCGACCACGCTGACGGCGGTGGGAAAGGCGTCCCACCAGGGCACGTCGGTGTCGGTGAAGTGCTTGAGGAACAGCCCGGTGGCGGGCCAGAGCAGGGCGCAGGCGGCGAGGGTGCCGATCCGGCCCGCGCGGCCGAGCCGCATGACGGCGAGCGCGCTGCCGTCGCCGCGCCGCCCGCGCAGCCACTGGAACCAGCCCCAGAACGCCACCACGGCAAAGAAGACCTGCAGCGAGGCATCGCCATACAGCCGGTGGCGCCAGAACAGCGCAAAGTACATCAGCGAGCTGACGATGGCCAGCGGCCAGCCCCAGTGGATCTCGCGGATGTTGCAGCCCACCATGGCCAGCGCCAGCACGAAGGCGGCCACCTCCAGCCAGGTGGTGGGCGAACCCCAGAGGGTGAACGCCTCGGCGAACAGCCACTCAAGCATCAGGCGAAGAAGGCCGGGCCGCTGGTGTTGCCCCCTGCAGGGGGGAGGCGCAGCGAAGCGGAGCCTGGGGGGAGCTCATCGCGCAATCTGCACGTAGATCTCGTTGGGTTTGACCATGCCGAGTTCCATGCGCGCTTTTTCCTCCACCATCTCGAGGCCCTCCTTGAGGTCGCGCACTTCTGCCGCGAGGCGGTCGTTGGCTTGCTGGGCCTGCGCGTTCTGCAGCCGCTGTGCATCCAGCTTCTGCTGCATCTGGGTCACGTTGGGAAGGCTGCCTCGCCCGAACCACAGCTGCGCGTGCACGATCCCGAGCAGCACCAGCAGGATGACCGGAACGAGGCGGTTGCCCATGGCCGCTCAGGTCCTCGCCGGGCCGCTTGCAGCGAGGCCCAGGCCTCCGGGAAGCCGTGCAGCGGCACGGCCGCGGGCGTGGAGGGTGGCCGCCATGCGCTTGCGGGTCAGCGCAGGTTGTAGAACGCCGCGCGGCCGGGGTAGCTGGCGATGTCGCCCAGGTCTTCCTCGATGCGCAGCAGCTGGTTGTACTTGGCCATGCGGTCGGAGCGGCTCAGCGAGCCGGTCTTGATCTGGCCGGCGTTGGTGCCCACGGCGATGTCGGCGATGGTGCTGTCCTCGGTCTCGCCCGAGCGGTGGCTGATGACGGCGGTGTAGCCCGCGCGCTTGGCCATCTCGATGGCGGCGAAGGTTTCGGTCAGCGTGCCGATCTGGTTGATCTTGATCAGGATCGAGTTGGCGATCTTCTTGTCGATGCCTTCCTTCAGGATCTTGGTGTTGGTGACGAACAGGTCGTCGCCCACCAGCTGGACCTTGTCGCCCAGGCGCTCGGTCAGGTGTTTCCAGCCGTCCCAGTCGCCCTCGGCCATGCCGTCCTCGATGCTGATGATGGGGTACTTGTCGACCCAGGTGGCGAGGATGTTGGTCCACTCCTCGGCGCTCAGGGTCAGGCCCTCGGCTTCGAGGTGGTACTTGCCGTCCTTGTAGAACTCGCTGGCCGCGCAGTCCAGGCCCAGGGCGATCTGCTCGCCGGCGGTGTAGCCGGCCTGCTCGATGGCTTCGAGGATCATCTGGATCGCGGCTTCGTGGTTGGCCACGTTCGGCGCGAAGCCGCCTTCGTCGCCCACGGCCACGCTCATGCCCTTGTCGTGGATGATCTTCTTGAGCGCGTGGAACACCTCGGCGCCGTAGCGCACGGCCTCGCGGAAGCTCGGGGCGCCCACGGGGATGATCATCAGTTCCTGCAGGTCGAGGTTGTTGTTGGCGTGGGCGCCGCCGTTGACCACGTTCATCATCGGCACCGGCATCTGCATGCTGCCCATGCCGCCGAAGTAGCGGTACAGCGGCAGGCCCGACTCTTCGGCCGCGGCGCGCGCCACGGCCATCGACACGGCCAGCATGGCGTTGGCGCCCAGGCGGCTCTTGTTGTCGGTGCCGTCCAGGTCGATCAGCGTCTTGTCGAGGAAGGCCTGTTCGGAGGCGTCGAGGCCGAGCACGGCTTCGGAGATTTCGGTGTTGATGTGCTCCACGGCCTTGAGCACGCCCTTGCCGAGGTAGCGGGCCTTGTCGCCGTCGCGCAGCTCGATGGCTTCGCGCGAGCCGGTGGATGCGCCCGAGGGCACGGCGGCGCGGCCCATGGTGCCGGATTCCAGCAGCACGTCGCACTCGACGGTGGGGTTGCCTCGGCTGTCGAGAATTTCGCGGCCGACGATGTCAACGATTGCACTCATTTGTAGTTTCCGTCTCTTGAATTGAAAAGGGGTTCAGGCGCCTTCGACCAGCACCATGCGCATCACGGCCGCGCCCTGGCGCGCCTGGCGCGCGGCATCGTACTCGACCGAATCGTTGAAGGCGCGGGCCTGTTCGACCGAAGGGAATTTGAGCAGCACCAGCCGGGTGGGGGCCCAGTCGCCCTCCAGTACCTCGATGCTGCCGCCGCGCACGCAGACCTCGGCGCCATGCGCCTTCATGGCGAGGGTGGACAGCTTCTTGTACTCTTCGTATTGCGCGGGGTTGGTGACGGTGACGTTGGCGATGATGTAGGCACTGCTCATGGGGATGTTCTTCAGGCGGTGAAGTTGTTTTCGAGGAAGCCGTTCTTCTTGGTGATGCGGTCAAGCGCCAGCAGCGTCTCGAGCAGCGCCTTCATGTGCTTCAGGGGCACGGCATTGGGGCCGTCGGACAGCGCCTTGGCCGGGTCGGGGTGCGTTTCCATGAAGACGCCCGCCACGCCGACCGCGAGGGCCGCGCGCGCCAGCACCGGCACCATTTCGCGCTGGCCGCCGGAGCTCTGCCCCAGGCCGCCGGGCAGCTGCACCGAGTGGGTGGCGTCGAACACCACCGGGGCGCCGGTCTCGCGCATGATGGCCAGCGAGCGCATGTCGCTCACCAGGTTGTTGTAGCCAAAGCTCGCGCCGCGTTCGCAGGCCATGAAGCTGTCCTCGGGCAGGCCCTTCTCCCGGGCGGCCGCGCGTGCCTTGTCGATCACGTTCTTCATGTCGTGCGGCGCGAGGAACTGGCCCTTCTTGATGTTGACCGGCCGGCCCGACTGCGCCACGGCGCGGATGAAGTCGGTCTGGCGGCACAGGAAGGCGGGCGTCTGCAGCACGTCGACCACCTGGGCGGCCGCGGTGATGTCGTCTTCGGTGTGCACGTCGGTCAGCACCGGCAGGCCGAGTTCCTTCTTCACCTTGGCCAGGATCTCCAGGCCCTTCTCGCGGCCCGGACCGCGGAAGCTGGTGCCCGAGGAGCGGTTGGCCTTGTCGAAACTGCTCTTGAAGATGAACGGAATGCCCAGCGACGCGGTGATGTCCTTCAGCGTGCCGGCCGTGTCCATCTGCAGCTGCTCGGACTCGACCACGCAGGGGCCGGCAATCAGGAAGAAGGGCTGGTCCAGGCCCACATCGAATCCGCACAGCTTCATGCCACGGCCTTCAGGGCGGTATTGCCCACGGCCTGATGCGCCAGCGCGGCCTTGATGAAGGCGTTGAACAGCGGATGGCCTTCCCACGGCGTGGACTTGAACTCGGGGTGGAACTGCACGCCGATGAACCACGGGTGCACGCTGTGCGGCAGCTCGACGATCTCGGTCAGGTGCTCGCGCTGCGTCAGCGCCGAGATCACCAGGCCGGCCTGGCGCAGCTGGTCGAGGTAGTTCACGTTGGCTTCGTAGCGGTGGCGGTGGCGCTCGGTCACCACGTCGCCGTAGATGCTGTGCGCCAGCGTGCCCGGCGCCACGTCGGAGCTTTGCGCGCCCAGGCGCATGGTGCCGCCCAGGTCGGAGTTCTCGCTGCGCGTCTTGATGCTGCCGTCGGCGTCCTTCCACTCGGTGATCAGCGCGATCACGGGGTGCGCGCAGCCGGGCTCGAACTCGGTGCTGTCGGCGCCCTTCAGGCCCGCCACGTGGCGCGCGTATTCGATGGTGGCCACCTGCATGCCCAGGCAGATGCCCAGGTACGGCAGCTTGTTCTCGCGCGCGAACTGGGCGGCGCGCACCATGCCCTCGATGCCGCGCTTGCCGAAGCCGCCGGGCACCAGCACGGCGTCGTACTTGGCGAGCTGGCCCACGTTGTCGGGCGCCAGCGTTTCGGCGTCGACATAGTCGATGTTCACGCGCGCATGGTTGTGCATGCCGGCGTGGCGCAGCGCTTCGTTCACCGATTTGTAGCTGTCGGCCAGGTCGACGTATTTGCCGACCATCGCGATGGTGACCTCGCCCCGGGGGTGCGCGGTCTCGTGCACCAGGTCGTCCCAGCGCTTGAGGCTGGCCGGCGGCGTGTTCAGGCGCAGCTTGTCGCAGATCAGGCCATCGAGGCCCTGCTCGTGCAGCATGCGCGGCACCTTGTAGATGGTGTCCACGTCCCACATGGAGATCACGCCCCATTCGGGCACGTTGGTGAACAGTGAAATCTTGGCGCGCTCGTCCTCGGGGATGCGGCGGTCGGCGCGGCACAGCAGGGCGTCGGCCTGGATGCCGATCTCGCGCAGCTTCTGCACCGTGTGCTGCGTGGGCTTGGTCTTGAGCTCGCCGGCCGCGGCGATCCAGGGCACGTAGGTCAGGTGCACGAAGGCCGCCTGATTGGGGCCCAGGCGCAGGCTCATCTGGCGCGCGGCTTCAAGGAAGGGCAGCGACTCGATGTCGCCCACCGTGCCGCCGATCTCGACGATGGCCACGTCCACCGCATCGGGCGTGCCGAAGCCGGCGCCGCGCTTGATGTGTTCCTGGATCTCGTTGGTGACGTGCGGGATCACCTGCACGGTCTTGCCGAGGTAGTCGCCGCGGCGCTCCTTCTCGAGCACGGACTGGTAGATGCGGCCGGTGGTGAAGTTGTTGGCACGGCGCATGCGCGTCGTGATGAAGCGTTCGTAGTGGCCGAGGTCGAGGTCGGTTTCGGCGCCATCATCGGTCACGAACACTTCGCCATGCTGGAACGGCGACATCGTCCCCGGATCGACGTTGATGTAGGGATCGAGCTTGATCAAAGTGACTTTGAGGCCCCGCGATTCCAAAATCGCAGCTAAGGAGGCTGAGGCGATTCCCTTGCCCAGGGAGGACACCACACCGCCGGTGACGAAGACAAATTTGGTCATGTCAGGGTCGAACGCAAGGTTCGGGGAGGTGGTAAAGCGAGATTATAGGCGGGTCGCCTGTTCCCTTCGCCGTGAAGGCCTTGCGGCCGTCAAACTGATACATTCCTGCCCATGAACGAGCTTGCCGGCAAACACGTGGTTCTGGGTCTGACGGGCGGCATCGCCTGCTACAAGGCGGCCGAGTTGTGCCGCGCGCTGATCAAGGCCGGCGCCACCGTGCAGGTGGTGATGACCGAGGCCGCCGAGCAGTTCATCACGCCGGTGACGATGCAGGCGCTGAGCAACCGGCCGGTCTACGGCTCGCAGTGGGACAGCCGCGAAGCCAACAACATGCCGCACATCAACCTCTCGCGCGAGGCCGATGCGATTCTCATCGCGCCGTGCAGCGCCGACTTCATGGCCAAGCTGCTGCATGGGCGGGCCGACGAGCTGTTGAGCCTGATGTGCCTGGCGCGCCCGATCGAGCAGGTGCCGCTGCTGATTGCGCCCGCGATGAACCGCGAGATGTGGGCGCACCCGGCCACGCAGCGCAACATGGCGCAGCTCAGCGCCGACGGCGCCACCATCCTCGGCGTGGGCAGCGGCTTCCAGGCCTGCGGCGAAACCGGCGACGGCCGCATGCTGGAGCCGCCCGAGCTGCTCGAGGACATCATCGCCTTCTTCAGCCCCAAGCCGCTGGCCGGCCAGACCGTGCTGGTGACGGCGGGGCCGACCTACGAGGCGATCGACCCGGTGCGCGGCATCACCAACCTGTCGAGCGGCAAGATGGGCTTTGCCATCGCGCGCGCGGCGCGCGAGGCGGGCGCCCAGGTCACGCTGGTGGCCGGGCCCGTGAGCCTGCCCACGCCGCGCGGCGTCACACGGGTGGACGTGCGTTCGGCGCGCGAGATGCTGCAGGCCGTGCAGCAGCAGGTGCCGGCGGCGACGGTGTTCGTCGCCACCGCCGCGGTGGCCGACTGGCGGCCCGCCGCGCCGGCCGAGCAGAAGATCAAGAAGGACGGCTCGGGCCAGGCGCCCGCGCTGGCCTTCACCGAAAACCCCGACATCCTGGCCACGGTGGCGCAGTCGGCGCGCGCGGCCAGCGGTGCGCTGTTCTGCGTGGGCTTTGCGGCCGAGAGCCAGGACCTCGCCGCCAACGCCCAGGCCAAGCGCGTGCGCAAGCAGGTGCCGCTGCTGGTGGGCAACCTCGGGCCGGCCACTTTCGGGCAGGACGACAACGCGCTGCTGCTGGTGGACGCGCAGGGCACGCAGGAGCTGCCGCGCGCGCCCAAGCTCGAGCTTGCTCGCAAATTGATAGCAGAGATTGACCGCAGGATGCGGACCTCCGCCTGATTTCTTTCAAAATTCCATGAATATCGACGTCAAGATCCTTGATCCGCGCATGACGGATCAGCTCCCCGCCTATGCCACGCCCGGCAGCGCCGGCCTCGACCTGCGCGCCTGCCTGGACGCGCCGCTCACGCTGGCGCCCAACGCCTGGCAACTGGTGCCCACCGGCATCGCGATCTACCTGCAGGACCCGGGCTACGCCGCCTTGATCCTGCCGCGCTCGGGCCTGGGCCACAAGCACGGCATCGTGCTCGGCAACCTGGTGGGCCTGATCGACAGCGACTACCAGGGCCAGCTCATGGTGAGCGCCTGGAACCGCAGCGACGTGGCCTTCACCATCGAGCCGATGGAGCGCATCGCGCAACTCGTGATCGTGCCGGTGGTGCAGGCGCGGTTCAAGGTGGTGAGCGAATTCCCCGCCAGCCAGCGCGGCGAGGGCGGCTACGGCTCCACCGGCAAGGGCTGAGCGCCCGCCGGCCGCGCCGCGGCTGTCGGCGCACTCCTACAAGGCATGGTGCCCCCGGCCCACAGGGGCTGGCGCGGCTGCCTGACCGCGCGCCGCCGCCGGCTGGCCTGTAATGAAGTGAAGGCGTGTGCGCGGCAAGGCCCTTGCGGCGCACACAGGGTTCACCCATTCACAGGAGATTCCCATGCGCACGCATTCACGCATTGTTTCCACGGTGTTGACGGCCGCCCTGCTGGCGGCGCTGGCGGCCTGCGGGGCGCCAGCGCCGGCGCCGCAGGAGCAGATGGCCACGCCGTACTACCCGGCGCCGGCCTACCAGGCGCCGGTGGCGGCTCCCACCTACCAGGCACCGGCCACCGCGCCGGCCTATGTCGAGTACGGGCGCGTGGCCAACATCGAGATGATCCGCACCACCGACCCGGGCCGCACCAGCGGAGCCGGTGCCGTGATCGGCGGGCTGGCCGGCGCCGTGATCGGCCACCAGATCGGCGGCGGCCTCGGCAAGGACCTGGCCACGGCGGCGGGCGCCGTCGGCGGTGCCGTGGTGGGCAACAACGTCGAGCGGAACAACCGGACGCAGGAGCGCGACAGCTACCGCGTCTCGATCCAGGTGGACAACGGCGCCTACCGCTCGTTCAACGTGGCTTCGCCGGGCGACCTGCGCATCGGCGACCGCGTGCGGCTCGAGAACAACCAGATCTTCCGGATGTAAGCCGAACGCTGCGGCGCCGGGCCTTCAGTGCAGCAGGCTGCCGCCGGGCGCCTGCGGCTGCACCTTGAAGAAGCCGGTGCCGGCCGTGCCGCGCCCGATCTCCTCCTCGGTGGCATCGCGCACGGCTTCCACCCGCAGGCTGAGGCGGATCGCGATGCCCGCGAGCGGGTGGTTGCCGTCCAGCACCACATGCTCGGGGTAGATCTCGGTCACGGTGTAGAGCAGATTCCTGGGCGCGTCGGGGTTGCCGCCGGCCGGCAGGCCTTCGTAGGTCATGCCTTCCTCGAGTTCGGCCGGGAACAGGCTGCGCGGTTCGAGGAAGACCAGCTGGTCGTCGTAGTCGCCGAAGGCCTGCTCGGGTTCGAGGTGCAGGTCCAGCCGCGCGCCGGGCTCGTGGCCCTGCAGCGCTTCCTCGAGCTTTTCCAGCAGGTCATCGCCGCCCACCAGGAACTCCACCGGTTCGTCGAGCACGTCGAGCACTTCGCCGAGGGTGTCCTTGAGCGTCCAGGTCAGCGCGACCACGCATTGTTGAGTGATTTCCATAGGAGAATTGTCGCAGTTTGGCGCCTGCGCCCGGTAACCGCACTTTTCAATTCCGATGGACACCACCCAACCGTTGCCCCTGCTCGCGGGGCTGAGCCCGCAGCAGTTCATGAAGCGCCACTGGCAGAAAAAGCCCCTGCTGGTGCGCCAGGCCATACCCGGCCTGCGGCCGCTGCTGGACCGCGCGGAGTTGTTCGGGCTGGCGGCGCAGGAGGCGGTGGAGTCGCGCCTGGTGGTGCAGGGCACCGACGGCTGGCGCTTTCGGCGCGGCCCGCTGGCGCGCCGGGCCCTGCCGCCGCTCGGCCAGCCCGGCTGGACCCTGCTGGTGCAGGGCGTCGACCTGCACCACGACGGCATCCACGAGCTGCTCCAGCAGTTCCGCTTCGTGCCCGATGCCCGGCTGGACGACCTGATGATCAGCTATGCGAGCGACGGCGGCGGCGTCGGCCCGCATTTCGACAGCTACGACGTGTTTTTGCTGCAGGCCCACGGGCGGCGGCGCTGGCGCATCGGCCGGCAGACCGACTTCAGCCTGCGCGAGGGCGTGCCGCTGAAGATCCTCGCCAACTTCACGCCCGAGCAGGAGTTCGTGCTGGAGCCGGGCGACATGCTCTACCTGCCGCCGCGCTGGGCGCACGACGGCATCGCGGAAGGCGAGTGCATGACCTATTCCATCGGCTTTCGCTCGCCGGGCCGCGGCGAACTGGCGCGCGAGCTGCTGCAGCGCCTGGCCGACGACGCGCCGGAACTGGCCGGCGAGGCGCTCTACCGCGACCCGCGGCAGGAGGCGGTGGCGGCGCCCGGCGGCATTCCCGTGGCGCTGCAGGACTTCGCGCGCGAAGCGCTGCAGGCGGCGCTCAAGGACCCGCTGGCCCTGCCGCGCGCGCTCGGCGAGTCCCTGACCGAGCCCAAGGCCCAGGTCTGGTTCGAGGCCGGGCGGTCGCCGCGCCTGCGGCGCGGCGTCACGCTGGACCGGCGTACCCGCATGATGTTCGATGCGCACCACATCTTCATCAATGGCGAGAGCTACCGCGCCTCGGGCCGGGATGCCGCACTGATGCGGCGCCTGGCCGACCGGCGCGGGCTGGATGCGGCCGATCTGGCGGCCGCCGGGGCGGACGCGCTCGCGCTGCTGCGTTCCTGGTGCGAAGCGGGGTGGCTGCATGGACATTGACGACACGGACGGCGGCGCGGCGCTGCCGCAGGGCCGGTTCTCGGGGCGCGAGGAGTTTCGCCAGCGGGTGCGCGATGCGCTGGCCTGCGCCGCGCGCGAGGGCTGGCGCGAGATCATCGTCAGCGACGCCACTTTCGAGGACTGGCCGCTGGGCGAGCGTGCGGTGGCCCAGGCGCTGCAGGACTGGTGTGTCGCCGGAAGGCGCTTCATCATGCTGGCCCAGCGCTACGACGAGGTGGTGCGCCAGCAGGCCCGCTTCGTCACCTGGCGCCAGACCTGGTCGCATCTGATCACCTGCTGGCGCTGCGCCTCGGCCGATGCGCTGGAGCTGCCCAGCGCGCTGTGGAGCCCCGGCTGGGTGATGCAGCGGCTGGACCCGGTGCGCAGCATCGGCGTCAGCGGCCGCGAGCCCGAACGCCGGGTGCTGCTGCGCGAATCACTGGACGAGTGGCTGCGCGAGGCCACCCCGGGATTCCCGAGCACCACGCTTGGCTTGTAACCGGCCGTTGCTTTGTGGTAGGCAAACCGCACCATGTTGGGGGTTTCCCGCATATAATTTAAGGCTGAGTAGGAAGAGCTCGAGTCCTTTCGCTCGGTCACGGCAACGATAGGCGTTGCTTTTGACAATTTCCGGAAATTGTTCACCCGCTATAAAAGGAACCTGAAATGAAGAAATCGCTTGTACTGGCGACCCTGATTGCCGCCGCCGCCCTGGCCGCCTGCGGTAAAAAAGAAGAACCGGCTCCTGCTCCCGCCCCGGCTCCCGCCGCCGCTCCTGCTCCCGCCCCGGCCCCCGAAGCTGCTGCTTCCGCCGCCGCTGGCGCCGCTTCCGCTGTGGCCGGCGCTGCTGATGCCGCCAAGGATGCCGCTTCCGCCGCCGGTGCCGCTGCTGGCGCTGCCGCCGACGCCGCCGGTGCTGCTGCCGATGCCGCCAAGAAGGCTGCCGAAGCCGCTGGCGCCAAGAAGTAATCGTTTCAGCGATTCACAAAAAAGCCACCGCAAGGTGGCTTTTTTCATTTCACCATGACTCCAGCACCGAACTTGGCTGGACTACGCCGAAGCCCGATACAGCAGGTTTATCAATAACTTAGGCGAGTTCAACATATGCCGGTGCTTTCCGAAACCTGACCCGGCTTCCCCTCTGCTGGCCCCTAGAAGGCTCCTGGGAATCGGGTCTTTCCGAGGAGTCATCATGGCGAAAATCAAGCTCACCAAGTCCGCAGTCGATGCGGCACAACCCCAGGCACAGGCCGTCGAACTCCGGGACACCTTGGTGCCCGGCTTCCTGTGCAAGGTTACACCAGCGGGCCGCAAGGTCTTCATGGTTCAGTACCGCACGAATGCCGGCGAGCGCCGCAAGCCCGCCCTGGGCCTGTACGGGGAATTGACTGTCGAGCAGGCCCGATCGCTGGCGCAAGAGTGGCTGGCCGAGGTTCGCCGGGGCGGTGACCCCGGCGCGGCCAAGGCTGCGGCCCGTGCCGCCCCCACGGTCGCGGAATTGTGCAAGAAGTTCATGGAGGATCACTCCAAGCAGCGCAACAAGCCCAGCACACGGCGCGGCTACCAGGCTGTCATCGACCGCAACATCATCCCGATGCTCGGGCGCATGAAGGTGCAGGACGTGAAGCGTCCCGACGTGGCCGCGATGATGATGAAGATGGCGCACAAGCCGGCAGACGCCAATACCTCTTTCAGCGTGATGCGCAAGATGTTCAACCTGGCTGAGGTGTGGGGCTATCGGCCGGACGGCACTAACCCGTGTCGCCACGTCCCGATGTATCCCAACGGCAAGGCCACCCACCTCATCAGCGATGAGGAGATGGGCAAGCTGTTCCGCTATCTCGACTTTCTGGAAACCGATGGCCTGGGGCTGGATCATGCGATCCTGCCGCTGGCCATCCGATTGCAATTCGAGTTCGCGGGCCGTCGCTCCGAGATCGTCACGCTGCAATGGGATTGGGTGGATCTGGAGAACCGGCGCGTGGTCTGGCCTGACAGTAAGACTGGCGGCATGTCCAAACCTCTGAGTGAGGAAGCCTACCGGCTGCTGTCTACCGCGCCCCACCAGGACGATTGCCCGCACGTGTTCCCGTCTCCGAACCATCCGGGGCAGCACATGACCACGGGCGAGTATTACGGCGGCTGGACGCGCATCCTCAAGCGGGCCGGCGTGACCCATGTGGGCACGCACGGTATCCGGCACCGTTCGGCCACCGACATTGCCAACTCGGGGATTCCAGTGAAGGTGGGCATGGTGCTGACGGCACACAAGACCGTCGCGATGTTCATGCGCTACGTCCACACCGAGGACAAGCCGGTGCGCGAGGCGGCCGAACTGGTGGCGAACCGGCGCAAGGCGATTACCGGGGCGCGACAGGCCGAAGAGGTGGCTGCATGATCCGGCGGCAGGCACCGGTTACGCCGTCCACAGCGCCTGCGGCGCTGCTGGGTGACATTCGGGCACTGATCGAGGCGGCGCGCAAGCGCGCCGCCTCGACGGTGAACAGCGAGCTGACCATGCTCTACTGGCGCATCGGCCAGCGCATCCGCTCGCAGGTCTTAGATGGGCGCCGGGGCGCCTATGGAAAGGAAGTGCTGCCCACTCTGGGCGCGCAGTTGGTCAAGGAGTACGGCGGCAGCTTTGCCGAGCAGAACCTGCGCCGGATGGTGCAGTTCGCGGCCACCTTCCCCGACGAGCAGATTCTCGTATCACTGATACGAGAATTGAGCTGGACACACTTCATCGCCCTGATTCCGCTGAAAGACCCGCTCCAGCGGGACTACTACGCGCAGATGGCCAGCGCCGAACGCTGGAGCGTGCGGACGCTGCGCGAGCGCATCGATTCGATGCTGTACGAGCGCACGGCGCTGTCTCAAAAACCGGACGAGACGATCGCCCAGGAACTGGCGACGATGCGCGATGCGCAGCGCATGTCGCCCGCCCTGGTCATGCGCGACCCGTACATCCTCGACTTCCTGGGGCTGCGGGACACTTGGCAGGAAGGCGATTTGGAGGCGGCGATCATCCGCGAAATGGAGTCCTTCCTGCTGGAGCTGGGCGTGGGCTTCACGTTCGTGGCTCGGCAGAAGCGCATCCAGATCGACGGAGAGGATTTCCACCTCGACCTGCTGTTCTACAACCGCAAGCTGCGGCGGCTGGTGGCGGTGGAGTTGAAGGTCGGCGAGTTCAAGGCCGCGTACAAGGGGCAAATGGAGCTGTACCTGCGTTGGCTCGACAAGCACGAACGGGAGACGGAGGAAGCATCCCCGCTGGGCATCATCCTCTGCACCGGCAAGAAGTCCGAGCAAATCGAACTGCTGGAGCTGGATAAATCGGGCATCCATGTTGCCGAGTACCTGACCGCGTTGCCGCCGCGCGCGGTGTTGGCGGAACGGCTGCACCAAGCAACGCGCAGGGCTGAGTTGCAGGTCGAGCGACGGCAGGACGACAACCAGAAGTCTTGACTTCGATGTTCAGGGCGCTTGGTGTTTTCACGCCAAACATCAAGGATTGGCGGCCGATGTGCGCCGCGCCTGCGCTCTAACCGCTACGCCGTACCGCCCGGCTTCGCGCCTACCAGGCCAGATAGATCGACGCTCGCTTTCATCGCCCCACACAAGTTCATCGCGATATAGGCCGGTAGCACTTCGACTCTACGAGTTCCGTTCGCGAAGGTGCATTCAGTGCAAATGGCGTCACCCTGATCGGCGACTGCCAGCGACGCCACGTAGAAGACGTCCCTCGCAGTGAAATAGTCTTCTTGCGTCAATTCCGGTCTTTCGTTGTTCAGCGTGTGCACGGGATGCCGAGCCGGAAGCTGCCTCGCGTACTCCGAATCTTCCGATGCGCGCTGCAGGTCGGAGCCGTCGTAATGGCTCTCGCTGTAGTACTCGATGCTCCGAAGGAATTCCTGGAACACGTTGAGCGGCCAGTACGACAGGCGGCAAATCCCGTCGCGCATGGTGTACTTGATGCACACGCTATCGATGGCGCCGGTTGTGCAGGTGAACCCAACCCTGTAGCTGCTCACCACATCGAGTTCGCCATCGGTGCCGGGTTTCTCAAAGATCATGGCTCGCAATCAAATCAGCACATTCATGCGGAGCCCGCTGGCTCTGCGCCCATCAACCGCGCCATATCGACGCTCGCCTTCAACGAACCGCAGAGATTCATCGCAATGTAGGCGGGCAACACCTCGATCCGGCGGTCGCCACGAATGGACGCGCACTCAATGCGGCAGGTGGCGCCTTCGTCAATCACCGCAAGCGATGCGACGGCGAACTGCTCCTTCGCCGCTTGGTGGTCTTCTTCGGTAAAGCTAGGCTTCTCGTCTTTCATCGTGCGAACCGGATGACGCTTGGGAAGGCTGGCGACGAATCCCGGTTCTTCTGCCGTTTTCTGCAGGTCGGAGCCGTAGTAGTGCATGCCGCTGTAATACTCGACGCACTCGTGAAGAGCCTGGAACCACCGGGGCTGCCAGTACGACAGTCGCGTGGTTCCATCGAACATGGCGAACTTGATGCACACGCTGTCGATGGAGCCGGAGCCCACGAAGGCGGTGATGAAGCTGCTCACAAGATTCCGCTTGCTCCCCGATTTACGCTTTTCGACACGCATCCTGCGTCACCAGATCCAACATGAAAGACTTTCAGTCTGGCTAACGAGCGCGTCAATGGAACTCCGTTTCTTGCGCCGTATATCCGGCGCGATCATCCGTCGAGCCCTGCTGTCGTTTGGATCGTCAGGATGAACATCGGGCTGAAACTGGGGCTGGCGCTCAAGCGCACCGGCAGCGCGAAGCCGACTTCGACATAGGGGCTCGTGTCGGCAAGGTCGGTCTTCGTGACCTGGAAGGCGAAGCACATCAGAAACTCGCAGTCGTGGTGCTGCGCTGCGCCGCCGAAGTCAATGGTGACCAATCGCCACTCGCCATCCTCTTTACCGAGCGGCACGAGGAGCTGACGCGCCCGCGCCTCAAGATAGGCACGGCTCTGCACGATCGCGATGGCCTTCTCGATCCCGATGGGGCTCGGCTTGCCATTCACATCGGCGACGACGATTTCAGTGCTGTCGGGGAGCACTGCCATCCATTCGTCATGCGGCGGTGTACCGAGCCGATGGATAGGCAAGAACTCGCTGGGGATGGCGAGCATTGCCAGATCGTGCAGGTTCGAGTCCAACGGCGATCTCATCCCGCGCTCAGCGCGCGATGGTTGCTGCGGCTGCATGGGAGAGGTGGTCGTTCAGACGCGAGCAGTGCTCGATGGCCTCAATCGTCGCCCGCCGAATACGATTGCCGGTCGAAATTTTCTCTGCAGTGAGCGCCGCTGCTTTCGCAACTCTGGCGGTTTGCGCCAGTCGCGCCAGTAGTGCATCGGCGTCAATGCGGTAGTGCCCTCCGAACTGAGCACTCTTCTGCGTGAGGCGGGCAAGTTGGTCGCGAAGCCAAATGTCTCCGAGATCGGCGTAGGCGCTGGGCTGGGTCAAATGAATGGACATGGCGGACTCCTTGTCGAGGCCACGGCCGGCTGACGTGCCGAACTCATGGAAGCAGGACGTTCCATGTCCTGCTTGCAAGGAAGCGTAGTGATCCGTCCTCGATAGTGCTCTCTGTTTCTTGCGCTCGAAGTATTCAGTGCATGGTGTGCGCCAGGAAACTCATTCGTTCGTTTTCACCGCAAGAATCGGAGTTGCCTGGCGAAGCCTCATCGGCAGAGTGGCGTCAAGTGCGGATAACAACCCACGCGCATGACCACAAATGTTCAAGAGGTAATCATGAGCGCCAGCAGCCTTTCGTCGCCAAGGGTGGCAAACCACGAAGGTCGAAATTCATCGCCTGTACTGACCCGGCAACTTCTGGAGAGGGGCCACATCGATGCGCTGGCCGCCATCGACTCGCCGAACCTGAAGCTGCTCACCGAAGCCGATCGCGCGGCCTCGCTGCGGGAGACCCTGGCCTATCGGCCGCACGGCGATGTGTGGGTGTTCGGCTATGGCTCGCTGATCTGGAATTCGGCGATCAAATCCGTGGAGCGGCGCGTGGCCAGGATCGACGGCTGGCACCGGTCGTTTTGCATGTCCATCACCGCGTTGCGCGCCACGGCCGACAGGCCCGGATTGATGCTGGCGTTGGATCGGGGTGGGTCTTGCCAGGGAGCCGCGTACAGGATCGCGGAGGAAGATGTCGAGAGCGAATTGCTCTTGCTGTGGCGCCGCGAAATGGTGTGTCGCGGCGGCTACGCACCTGGTTGGGTCGAGTTGAAGACCCCCGACGGGCAACCCTTCGGCTGTGCCATCGCCTTCGTCATCGATGCAGACAGCCCCAAGTACGCGGGAGACCTTGATGAGGACATCGTGGTGCATCGGCTGGCCACGGCATCCGGTGGTCTGGGAAGCGCTGCCGACTATCTGTTCAGAACCTACGACGGCCTGCGCGCCAGCGGAATTCGTGACGCCAAGATGGAGCGTCTGGCTTCGCTGGTGAAGGCATCGCATGCGGATGATCGTCTTCTCGCAGCGGCCTAGTTTTGGCGTCTCCGGCCGATGAATCGGTCGGCCGCGCTCTCGTGCTGCGCATCGAGCCTCGCTGCGCGAGTCTCGCCCCATGCGGGCTTCCATCGCTGACGCCTCCGGCCCTTGGTGAGGGCCTGCGCGCTGCGCTTGCCGAATGGCAGGTGTGTGCAGTGAGCGGGGGTGGGCCGCATCCGGTGGTGGCTTCAGCGGCGCGCGAAGTGCTCAACAAGAGCGACAACGAGCGCTCTGGCGTGCTGTCCACGGCCATGTCGTTCCTCGGCCTGTACCGCGACCCCACAGTGGCCGAAGTCACGTCGCGTTGCGATTGGCGCATCGCCGACCTGATCGCTGCCGAGCATCCGGTATCGCTGTACCTCGTTGTTCCGCCTTCGGACATTTCACGGACGAAGCCGCTGATCCGCTTGATCCTCAACCAGATCGGACGGCGGCTGACCGAATCGCTCGATGGCAGCGACGGCATCGCGCGCCGCCACAAGCTACTGCTGATGCTCGACGAGTTCCCGGCCTTGGGGCGCCTGGACTTCTTCGAGACGGCGCTGGCCTTCATGGCGGGCTACGGCATCCGCAGCTTCCTCATTGCGCAGTCGCTCAACCAGATCGACAAGGCGTATGGGCAGAACCATTCCATCCTCGATAACTGCCATGTGCGCGTGACCTTCGCCACCAACGACGAGCGCACAGCCAAACGGATCTCCGAAACGCTCGGCACCGCGACCGAGCTGCGTGCGCAGCGCAACTACGCGGGCCACCGGCTCGCACCGTGGCTCGGGCACCTGATGGTGTCGCGCCAGGAAACCGCGCGCCCGCTGCTGACGCCGGGCGAAGTCATGCAGCTACCACCCGATGAAGCCGTGGTGATGGTCTCCAGCGTGGCGCCGATCAAGGCCAAGAAGTTGCGCTACTACGCCGATAGCAATTTCAAGCGGCGCGTGCTGCCGGCGCCTGTACTGGCTGCCGGGCGCTATGCCGACGTGCCGCCCTTGCGGGCCGACGACTGGAGCGGATTGGCGATTCCCGCCGTTCCAGCGGCATCGGCCACCGAAGCCTTCGATGGCATCGGTACTGCCGACGACGGCGGCCCACGCCGTCAGCCCGAACTCTCTGAAACCGTCGCCTACGACCCCGACCTGTCTGCACCTGCAGCCGACCTCGGCCTGCTCGATGACGACGACATGCCGCTTCCCCTTCCGCGCCAGCTTGACCCGGCCCTGCAACGCACGGCCCGGCTGGCTTCCCTCGACCCCAACGACGGAATCGCGCTATGAGCCAGCACCGCTTGAACCTCTTCATTCAGCCCGAGCACGCCAAGCGGCTCGACGAGCTGGCCGCCACCAAAGGCGTGTCCAAATCGTCCATCGTCGCGGCCGCCTTGGCATCTTGGCTGTCTCCAGACGCTGGCGACCAGCGCGAAGCGGCAATTGCCAAGCGGCTGGATCGCCTGTCGCGCCATGCCGAGCGCCTGGAGCGCGACCAGAACATTGCCATCGAAACCTTGGCGCTGTTCATCCGCTACTACCTCACGGTCAGCACACCCGTCCCCGAGGCCCATCAAGAGGCCGCGCGTGCCCAGGGCAAGGCGCGCTTCGAGCAGTTCACCGAGCAGCTTGGCCGCCACCTGCTGCGCGGGCGCAGCCTGGTGCGAGACGTGGTGGAGGAACTGCATCCCGACCCGATGCGGATGGCGGACACGGCCGAAGCACAGGAGCGTGCTGTATGAGCGCCGTTCCTTCCTTCACCGCCGTTTCCCTGGATCGCCGCATCCAGATGCTGCGCACCGCGATGGGGCCGCTGATCGCCGCCGCGCTCGAAGACCCGGACGTGGTGGAAATCATGCTCAACCCGGATCGCACCTTGTGGATCGACCGGCTTTCATCGGGGCGCTCACCGATGGGCGTGGAGCTGTCCGAAGCGGACGGCGAACGCATCATCCGCCTTGTGGCCGCCCATGTCGGCGCCGAAGTCCATCGGGGCCAGCCGCTGTTGACGGCAGAGCTGCCGGAGACCGGCGAGCGCTTCGAGGGCATCCTGCCGCCCGCTGCGCCGGGGCCGGCCTTCGCCTTGCGCAAGCGTGCCTTTGGCGTGATCCCACTGTCGCGCTACATCGAGGACGGGATGATGACCGCCGCGCAGGCGGGCCTGCTGGTGCGCGCCGTGCGTGAGCGCCAGAACGTCCTGATCGCTGGCGGCACCAGCACGGGCAAGACGACCTTGGCGAATGCCTTGCTCGCCGAGATCGCCGCCACGGGCGACCGCGTGCTGGTGCTCGAAGACACGGTGGAGCTGCAATGCGCGGCCCGCGACCACGTACCGCTGCGCACGCGCGCAGGCGTGGTGTCCATGACTGAGCTGGTGCGCTCGTCGATGCGCCTGCGGCCTGATCGCGTCGTCGTTGGCGAAGTGCGCGGTGCCGAGGCACTGGATCTCATCAAGGTCTGGGGCACCGGCCATCCGGGAGGTATTGCCACGATCCACGCCGGCTCCGCACTGGGCGCACTGCTGCGCCTGGAGCAACTGATTCTCGAAGTGGCGGTGAACCCGCCCCGTGCGCTGATCGCGGAAGCGGTCAACGTGGTCATCCACATCGCCGGGCGCGGGCGCAAGCGCCGCATCGAGAGCATCGCCCGCGTCGTCGGCTTCGATGGCGTGGGCTACCACCTGGCGGATGCGCTGGAGGCTCCATTCCCGGAGCTGCTGTCGCAGTCCGACCTTTCCTCCCTGTCCCCTGACCACTCTGGAGAACTGCCATGACGCAGATGATCGTTCCTGCTTTCCGTATTTCCGCAAATCCGTTTCTTCGCCGCTCCAGCCCCGCGCGACTGGATGGCCTGGCTCGCCCGGCCCTGCAGGGCCTGATGCTCGCTGCGTTGATGCTGCTGCTCGCGGGTACGGCCCAGGCCGCCGGTTCCTCGATGCCCTGGGAGGGGCCGCTGCAATCCATTCTGGAGTCGATTCAGGGCCCGGTGGCCCGGATCGTCGCGGTCATCATCATCATCGCCACGGGCCTGGCGCTGGCCTTTGGCGATACCTCCGGCGGGTTCCGCAAGCTGATTCAGATCGTCTTCGGTCTGTCGATCGCGTTTGCCGCGTCCTCGTTCTTCCTGTCGTTCTTCAGCTTCTCCGGTGGGGCCGTTGTATGAACGGCCAACACGATGGAACGCAGGGCTTCGCCCCTGGTTTCGAGATTCCGCTGCATCGGTCTCTGACCGAGCCGATTTTGATGGGCGGTGCTCCGCGCACCGTGGCCATCACCAACGGCACCTTGGCCGCTGCCGTGGGCCTGGGCTTGCAGATGTGGATTCCTGGCGTGGTGCTCTGGATCGTCGGCCATTCGCTGGCGGTCTGGGGCGCGCGCGTCGATCCGCAGTTCATGCAGGTCTTCGCCCGTCACATCAAGCACCGGCCGCTGCTGGACGTGTAGGGGGATGCCGCCATGCTGAACCTTGCCGAATACCGCCAGCGGCCCGCGCTGCTCGCCGATTGGCTACCTTGGGCCGGGCTGGTCGCGCCGGGCGTCGTCTTGAACAAGGATGGCTCCTTCCAGCGCACGGCGCGGTTCCGTGGCCCCGACCTCGACAGCGCGACGCAAGGCGAGCTGATCGCCACGTCGGCGCGGCTGAACAACGCGCTGCGCCGCTTGGGTTCGGGTTGGGCCTTGTTCATCGAAGCCGAGCGCCGGCCTGCGGCTGACTACCCGCGCTCGGATTTCCCGGAACCGCTGTCCTGGCTGGTCGATGAGGAACGCCGGGCCGCCTTCGAGGACTCGGGCAACCACTTCGAGAGCGGCTACCACCTCACGCTGGTGTACCTGCCGCCGGAGGAAGCCCGCGCCCGTGCAGCAGGGATGCTCTACGAAAACCGGCCCACGGAGGGCGTGGACTGGCGCGAGCGCCTGACTGCCTTCGTCGCGGAGACGGATCGGATTTTCGACCTGCTCGACGGCGTGATGCCGGAGATCGCGTGGCTGGACGACAGCCAGACGCTGACCTATCTGCACTCGACCATCTCCACGCGGCGCTACCGCGTGAGCGTGCCCGAGGTGCCATTCCACCTCGACGCGCTGCTGGCCGACGCGCCGCTGATCGGTGGACTGGCGCCGATGCTGGGCGACCAGCACCTGCGCGTGGCGACGGTGCGGGGCTTCCCGACCTCGACCTGGCCGGGGATTCTGGACGACCTCAACCGCCTCGGTTTTGGCTATCGCTGGTCAACCCGGTTCCTTTGCATGGACAAAGCCGATGCGGAAAAGGAGCTGTCCCGCCTGCGCCGCCAGTGGTTCGCCAAGCGCAAGAACGTCATCGCGCTGCTGCGCGAAACCATCTTCCAGCAGGAATCCCCGCTGGTGGATACCGACGCCAGCAACAAATCGGCTGATGCTGATGCGGCCCTGCAGGAGCTGGGCAGCGATCAGGTCGCCTTCGGCTATGTCACCACCACGGTGACGGTGCTCGATGCCGACCCGGCGAAGGCCGACGAGAAGCTGCGCATGGTGGAGCGCGTCATCCAGGGGCGCGGGTTCGTGACCATCCCCGAAACGCTCAATGCCGTGGATGCGTGGCTGTCGTCCATTCCTGGTCACGCCTACGCGAACGTGCGCCAGCCCATTGTCTCGACGCTGAACCTGGCGCACCTGATGCCGGTGTCGGCGGTATGGGCCGGCCCGGAGCGCAATGACCATCTCGACGGGCCACCGCTGATTGTCACGCGCACCGAGGGCGCGACGCCGTTCCGGCTGGTGACGCACATCGGCGACGTGGGCCACACGCTGGTTGCGGGGCCGACCGGCATGGGCAAGTCGGTGCTGCTCGCCACCTTGGCGATGCAGTTCCGCCGCTACCGCGGCTCGCGCATCTTCGCTTTCGACATGGGGCGCTCGATGCGTGCCACGATCCTGGGCCTGGGCGGCGAGCACTACGACCTGGGCACGGATGGCGAAATCGCCTTCCAGCCGCTCGCGCGCATCGACCGCGAGGGCTACCGCACCTGGGCGGCCGAATGGATCGAAGGCCGACTGCGACATGAGGGGGTGGCCGTCGGCCCCGAAGAGAAGGCCGCCATCTGGTCGGCGCTGGGAAGCCTGGCCGGTGCTCCGCTGGAGCAGCGCACGATGACGGGGCTGTCGGTGCTGCTGCAATCGAACGCGCTGCGGCAGGCGCTTGCGCCCTATGTGCTGGGCGGTGCCCACGGCAAGCTGCTGGACGCCGATCACGACCGGCTGGGCGCTGGCTCCGTGCAGTGCTTCGAGATGGAGGAGCTGATGCACAGCAAGGCCGCCGTCATGGCCGTGCTGCACTACCTCTTTGCGCGCTTCGATGAACGCTTCGATGGGGCGCCTACGCTGCTGATCCTCGATGAGGCGTGGCTGTTCCTCGATGACCCGGTGTTTGCGGCCCGTATCCGCCAGTGGCTCAAGACGCTGCGCAAGAAGAACGTATCGGTCATCTTCGCCACGCAGAGTCTGGCCGATATCAAGGATTCGAGCATTGCACCCGCGATCATTGAGAGCTGCGCCAGCCGCATCTTCCTGCCGAATCCGCAGGCGACCGAGCCGCAGATTCGCACGATCTACGAGGGCTTCGGCCTCAACCAGCGGCAGATCGAAATCGTCGCCACCGCGCAGCCCAAACGGGACTACTACTACCAATCCCGTCTCGGCAACCGCCTGTTCGACCTCGACCTGGGCGCCGCGACCTTGGCCTTTGCGGGTGCTTCCACGCCGCAAGACCAGCGCGACATCGACGTGGTGCTCGCTGCCGCCACCACCTCCACGCCTTCCGCTTCCACCCCGTTCGCAGCCACCTGGCTGCGCCATCGCGGCCTGCACTGGGCCGCCGATCTGCTGTCCTCGTTCCCGTCCACCAACCCCCAGGAGAGCCCATCATGAAAAAGCGTCTTATCGCAGCCGCCGTCGCGGCCATGCTCTGCACCGTTTCCACCGTGCAGGCGCAATGGGTCGTGATCGACCCCACGAACCTCGTGCAGAACACGCTGACCGCGATCCGCACGCTGGAGCAGATCAACAACCAGATCAAGCAGCTCCAGAACGAGGCGCAGATGCTCATCAACCAGGCGCGCAACCTCGCCAGCCTGCCGTCCAGCGTGGTGGGCCAGTTGCGCGCCAATCTGGCGACCACGCAGCGGCTGATCGCGCAGGCCAAGGGCCTGGCCTATGACGTGACGAATCTGGATCGGGAGTTCCAGCGCCTGTATCCCGAGCAATACGCCGCCACCGTCAGCGGCAATCAGATGTACCGCGACGCGCAGGAACGCTGGAAGAACACGCTCACCGGTCTGCAGACCACCATGCAGATGCAGGCCCAGGCGTCGCAGAACCTGAGCGACGACGAAGGCGTGCTGGCCGACCTCGTGAGCAAGAGCCAATCGGCAGTGGGTGCCTTGCAAGCGATGCAGGCCATGAATCAGTTGCTGGCCTTGCAGGCCAAGCAGTCCATCCAGACGCAGCGCCTGAGCATCACCCAGGATCGTGCCGCTTCGCTGGAGCTGGCGCGGCAGGCCGCCGCTGTGGAGCGTGGCCGCGAGGTGAACCGGCGTTTCCTGGGTGAAGGCACGCCGTACACACCGCAGTCCGTCGATTTCTACGGCCGTTGACGGGTGCTGCCATGACCCGCGCGTCTGTTCTCTGCGGTTTTGTGCTCCTGCTGGCCGGTTGCGGCCAGCAGGAGGTGCCTTCGGTCGATGCGCTCTCAGCAGATCCGTCGCGGCTGCGCTTGCTCAAGGAGCAATGCCGCGCGGGCCAGCTCGACGGCGCGTTGTGCGCGCAGGTGGCCCAGGCCGACCTGCGCCGCTTTTTCTCCGGCAAAGCCGGGCCGGATGAATACCGGACGCTGGCCGACCTGCCACCGATTCCACCCAGCTTCGATGAACCCGCCGAGGACAGCGAGGCGGTGGCCGTGGCCGCGGCCTTGCCTGGGCAGGAGGACTCGCCATGAATGACATTTCGGTCATTGACCATTTCCTCGATGTGTTCTCGCGCTACATCGACTCGGGATTCGGTCTGCTGCACGGCGAGGTGGCGTTCCTCACAGCCACGCTGATCGTCATCGACATGACGCTCGCCGGGCTGTTCTGGGCGATGGGCCATGCCACCGGCCAGGGCGAGGACGTGATCGCCAAGCTGATCCGCAAGGTGCTGTACGTCGGCGCCTTCGCCTACATCATCGGCAACTTCAACATGCTGGCCAGCGTGGTGTTCCGCTCCTTCGCGGGCCTGGGCCTCACGGCCAGCGGCTCCAGCCTGAGCATGGGCAACTTCCTGCAGCCGGGGCGACTCGCGAAGGTGGGCATCGACGCCGGGGCGCCCATTCTTGAGCAGATCAAGCAGATGGCGGGCTTCCCCGAGGTGTTCATCCACCTCGCGCCCATCGTCGTGCTGTTCTTCGCGTGGTTGGTGGTCATCGTCAGCTTCTTCGTGTTGGCGGTGCAGCTCTTCGTCACGCTGATCGAGTTCAAGCTGACCACGCTGGCGGGCTTCGTGCTGGTGCCGTTCGCCCTGTGGAACAAGACGGCGTTCCTGGCCGAGAAGGTCTTGGGCAACGTGGTGTCCTCGGGCATCAAGGTGCTGGTGTTGGCCGTCATCGTGGGCATCGGCTCGGGGCTGTTCTCCGAGTTCAACATCCCGGCCGGCGCGGAGCCCTCGATCGACCGGGCGCTGGTCATCATGCTGGCCTCGCTGTCCCTGCTGGCCCTGGGCATCTTCGGGCCGGGCATTGCGACGGGGCTGGTGTCCGGTGGGCCGCAGCTCGGCGCGGGCGCGATGGCCGGTGCTGCCATTGGCGCAGCCGGAACCGCCGTTGCTGTCGGTGCCGCGGCCTCTGGCGTAGGGAGTGCCGTGGCGGCTGGGGCGCGCATGGCACCTGCCGCCGCTCGCTCGGTGGCATCGACTGCTAACAGCGCCAGGTCGGCCTATCAGGCGGGCTCCGCCTCGGCCGGTGGCGGCCTCAAGGGTGCCGCCGCCGGCGTGGGCAATGTTGCCAAGACCGGCGCGCAGGCGGCTGGGCAGAAGATGGCCGATGGGGCGCGCTCGATGAAGGAGCGCGTGGCGGCGGCCTTTCGGCCCGATGACGCGCCGGGCTCCGGCGCAGCACCCGCCGGCCCTGACGCTGCCGGATCGGCTCCGTCTGCCAAGCAGCCTGCCTGGGCCAAGCGCCTGCATCGCAGGCAGCAGCTCACCCATGCCGCGACGACTGCTGCCCACACGCTGCGCGGCGGCGACGGCGGCAGTTCTAGCCAAGGCCCGAGCCTGCGTGATTCCGATTCCTGATCTTCAAGGAGAACTCCCATGCGATTCAAACGACCGCAGGTGCGCTACGCCGATACGCCGCAGCCTGCTACTCCGTATCAATCCGCCGCCCAGGTCTGGGACGAGCGCATCGGCTCGGCCCGCGTGCAGGCGAAGAACTGGCGCTTCATGGCCTTTGGCTGCCTCACGCTGGCTGTGCTGATGGCGGGCGGGCTGGTCTGGCGCTCGGCGCAATCCATCGTGACGCCCTACGTCATCGAGGTGGACAACGCGGGCCAGGTGCGTGCCGTCGGCGAAGCCGCCACGCCGTACCGGCCCAGCGATGCGCAGGTGGCTTACCACCTGGGGCGGTTCATCGGCCTGGTGCGCTCGCTGTCCATCGACCCGATCGTGGTGCGGCAGAACTGGCTCGATGCCTACGACTACACGACCGACAAGGGCGCGGTCGTGCTCAACGAGTACGCCCGCGTGAACGATCCGTTCGCGCGCATCGGCAAGGAGTCGGTGACGGTGCAGATCACCAGCGTGACCCGCGCCAGCGACACGTCTTTCAACGTGCGCTGGACGGAGACGCGCTTCGTCAACGGTGCGCTGGATCGCACCGAACGCTGGAACGCCGTGGTTTCCATCGTGCAGCAAACGCCGCGCACCGAGCAGCGCGTGCGCAAGAACCCCCTGGGCATCTACGTCAACGGGCTGTCGTGGAGCCGCGCACTGGAAGCGAATGAAGGAGCAAAACCATGAATGCACATTTCTGTAAATCCGCCTTGCCGGTGATCTTGCTGGCATCCACCGTCCTATTTGCAGGCTGCGCTACGCAGGGCAAGCCGCCACCGTCCATCTCGCTGGATGAGTCGGTGCAGGCCCAGCCGCTGCCCGAAGCTCCGAAGCCGGTGGAGGTGGTCGGCGTGCCCGAGCCGCTCGCGCTTCCCGGTCAGATGAAGCCGTTGCCCGGCGCGGCGGATGCCAAGGCATCGCCGGAACCCTCTGACGAGAAGCTGCGCGTCTCGCGCGCCAATGCGGAAGCGCGCATCGCGCCCACGCGAGAGGGCTATGTGAATGCCATTCAGGTCTGGCCCTTCACCGATGGCGCGCTGTACCAAGTCTATGCGGCCGTGGGGCGCGTGACGGTAGTTTCGCTCCAGCCTGGTGAAGAGCTGGTGACGGTCGCCGCCGGTGACACGGTGCGCTGGATCGTGGGCGACACGTCCAGCGGTTCCGGCGCGGACTTGCGGGTCAATGTGATGGTCAAGCCGATCCGCTCCGGCCTGAAGACCAATCTGGTCATCACCACCAGCCGCAGGACGTACCTGCTGGAGCTGACCTCGACCGAGAAGACGTGGATGGCGTCGGTGTCCTGGGAATATCCCAAGGACAAGATGCTGGCTTTGCAGCGCCAGTCGCAGGCGGCCAGCGCCGCCGCGCCGGTCGATGTCGGCCTGTCGCTGGAGAAGATCCGTTTCCGCTACGCGGTCAGCGGCAGCAATCCGCCGTGGAAGCCGCTACGCGCTTTCGACGATGGCGAGAAGGTCTACATCCAGTTCCCGCCGGGCATCGCCCAGGGCGAGCTGCCGCCGCTGTTCGTGATCGGCGCGCAGGGCGATGGGCAATTGGTGAACTACCGCTTCCGCTCGCCGTACTACATCGTGGATCGCCTGTTCGGCGCGGCCGAACTGCGCCTGGGTGGCGACAAGGGCGACGTGGTGCGGATTGAGCGCACGGATGGCGTGCGGAGGAACTGACCATGAGCCAGGATGATGATTCCCCTGACCTTGCACCGCAGGCGGGCAAGGTCGCGCCCGAGGCGGTGGCGCTGCGCGCCCCACCGCGCCCGGTCACGCGCCTGAACCGGCGCACCTTGGCCATCCTCACGGGTGGCCTGTCGGTCGCCGTGCTCGGGGCCACGATCTGGTCTTTGCAGCCGCATCGGCGTGGCGCGGGCGAGCAGACCGAGCTGTACAACGTGGATCGCATCTCGAAGTCGGAAGGGCTGGATGGCCTGCCTTCGGACTACTCCAAGCTGCCGGCGAAGGTGCCCGAGCTGGGGCCACCGCTGCCGGGCGATCTTGGCCCGGCCATCGTGAAGTCGCAGCAGCCGGTGACGCCGACGTATGCGCCACCGGGTCATGACCCGGAGGATGCGCGGCGCAAGGAAGCCGAAGCAGCCGCAGCTTCCTCGGTGTTCTTCCGCTCGGGCACGCCCGGCAAGAGCGCTGCGCCGGCCACTGCGCAGGTCGCGGCGGCCGGCTCGGCATCGGCTTTGGCGGGCTTCGACCCGCTCGCCGCTGGCCCGGCCTCGACGGCGGCCCAGCCCGCCGATCCCACTGCTGTGCAGAACCGGCAAGACCAGAAAGAGGCTTTCCTGAAAGGCGGCTCTACGGAAACCCGCAATTCCGGCAATCTGCAAATGCCGTCCTCGCCGTATCAGGTCATGGCCGGAACGGTGATCGCCGGGGCGCTGGTGACGGGCATCAAGTCTGACCTGCCGGGCGACGTGATCGCCACGGTGACGGAGCCGGTGTACGACACCGCCACGGGCAAGTTCCTGCTGATCCCGCAGGGCTCGCGCATCCTGGGCAAGTACAACAGCCAGGTGAGCTATGGGCAAAGCCGCGTGCAGGTGGTGTGGAACCGCATCATCCTGCCGGACACGTCTTCGCTGAAGCTCGACAACCTCGCGGGCACCGATCCGGCTGGCTACGCCGGTTTGGAGGATGGCGTCGATTGGCATTGGGATCGCATCTTCGCCGGCGCGGCGTTGACGACTCTGCTGGGCGTGGGCGCCGAGCTGGCCGCGCCCGAGAACCGGCAGAACGGCAACCGTATCGTGATCGCCGGGCGTGACAGCGCGCAGGACAGCGTGAACCACGTGGGCCAGGAGATGACCCGGCGCAACATGAACATCCAGCCGACGCTGACCGAGCGGCCGGGCCTGCCGGTGCGGATCATCGTCAACCGCGATTTGGTGCTGCGGCCGTACCAGCCGATGTTCTTCCAACGGGGCGGAATGCAATGAACACGACCAAGAAGCTGCGACTCGGGCCGCTGCCCAAGACTGAGAGCGCGAAGCTCACGTTCTCGTGCCCGGCCAGCCTCAAGGCTGACCTTGACCGCTACGCCGCGCTGCACGCACAGACCTACGGCGAGGCAGTGGATGCCGTCACGCTGATTCCGCACATGCTGGAAGCGTTCATGACAGGTGATCGAGGCTTCCGCCGAAAGGAGCAAAGGGCAATCTCTCCGACCAAGTCATAGATCGAATTTGCGCAGCAAGAATCGGAGTTTCAGGCAGCGGCTCGATGCCTATTCTTGCGTCCAAGTCATCGAGCGGTTTCGGTGACTGTCCCGAAACTACTTGTGAGGATTTTCAAATGAGCAAAGAAGACGACAACAAGGCCGTGGTCGGCCGCTGGTTCACCGAGTTCTGGGGCAAGACTCCCAATCTGGCCGTGATCGACGAAATCGCCGCGCCCGACATGCTGCTGCACTATTCGCTGCACGAGCCCCGTCGTGGCCGCGCGGACATCCGCGACTTCATGACCAACTTCCGTGCAGCGTTCCCCGACCTGAACTTCTGGGGCACCGCTGACCTGATCGCCGAGGGCGACTACGTCGTGGGCCAATGGGAAGGTGGCGGCACCCATACCGGCGCAGCCTGGGATGATGTCCTGCCCGGCTACGACGCCCTTCCCGCCGCGACCGGCCGCAAGATGCACTTCACCGGCACCACGGTGCTGAAGGTGGTCAACGGCAAGATCGTGGAAGAGCGTGGTCTGGACGATGGCGTGACTGCACTGACCCAGCTCGGTCTCATCAAGTCCACCTCTGTGAACGGCGACGCTTGATGCTCCCGAAATAGGGGCGGTATTTCACGCCTTTCTGGTGTGAGATAAAACCCCTGGTCTGCATAAGAGGCCCGCATTTTTGCGGGCCTTTTCAATTTGGTGGATTCGTCTTTGAGTGGTGTGATTTTTTAATTTCGGAGCAAGAAACGGAACGTACTGAAAAGAGCGCGGCAGTAAATTTCCAAACACTGATCCTCAATCTCTTGTTGGAGACCACTGCCATGATCCGCATCGGTTATGCACCTGGCGCCTACGACCTCTTTCACGTCGGGCACCTCAATCTCCTGAAGCAAGCCAAGGAACATTGCGATTTCCTCATTGCCGGCGTCGTGGCCGACGATGTACTCATCCAGCACAAGGGCGTGAAGCCAGTCGTTCCGTTGGCTGAGCGGCTGGAGATCGTGCGCAACGTGCGCTACGTCGACGAGGCTCATCCGGCGTTCACGAATGACAAGGTGGCGATCTGGAAAGACCTTCGCTTCAACGTGATGTTCAAGGGCGACGACTGGAAGGGCACCGAAAAGGGCCTCCAACTCGAACGTGCCTTCGGCGAATTGGGCGTGGAGATCGTGTACTTCCCCTACGGAAAGATCACGTCGAGCAGCGCACTGCGCCGCACGCTGAAGAACATCGATGAACTCGCCCGCCGGGTGCGCGAACGCCCCTCCGCGATGGAACCTGCTTTCGCCTTTTGATGGCAGCGGTATCCGCCAAGCGTCGTTCCGAAGTACCTCTGGAATCAAATCATGATCATCACATCTCCTGTTGGTATGCAGAGCTTGCCTCAGTCCGAAGTCGCGCGGCTCGACGCGCGCTTTCCGACGCGAAGCGTGCCGGTGAATGGCGACGTGGTTTCCGTGCGTGAATGCGGCGCAGGGCCGGTCGTGGTGTGCCTGCATGGGATCGGCTCGGGCGCGGCGTCGTGGCTCGACACGGCATTGCTGCTGGTGCCGCATGTACGCCTGATCGCCTGGGATGCGCCCGGCTATGGCGAATCGACGCCCTTGATACCCGAGGCGCCCACCGCTGCGGACTATGCGCAACGGCTGCACGCCTTGCTCGATGCGATGGAGATCGACTCCTGTGTACTGGTCGGACATTCGCTCGGCGCGCTCACCGCAGCGTTCGCCGCGCGTGCGGGTTCGCCGCTGGTCGCGCGCATCACGCGGCTGGTTCTTCTCGATCCGACCGGCGGATACGGTGCGCCTGTGCGTGCGGAGGCACGCCAACGTGTTCATACCGAGAGGCTCAACACCTTGGCCACGTTGGGCATTGCTGGCATGGCCGCGCAACGCTCGGGCCGTCTGCTATCGGAGAACGCGAGCGAACTCGCGCGGCAATGGGTGCGCTGGAATATGTCGCGCCTGAACGATCACGGCTACCGCCAGGCCGTCGAATTGCTTTGCGGCGGCGATCTGGTTTCCGATCTACCGCCCGCGATGCCGGTGCGCGTGGCCTGCGGCTCGCTCGATGTCGTCACACCGCCCACCTGGTGCGACGAGGTGGCGCGCAAATGCGGTGTCCCGCTCGAACTGATCGCGGGCGCCGGGCATGCCAGCTACGTGGAAAAGCCTGAACTCGTCGCGGCAATGCTGCGCGAAACGCTTCCTTCCTGAATCGAACAGACGACAGCCGCTTGCGGCCGGCGTTCTTGTTTGCTTCATCTTTTTCCCAATGGATTTACACGATGACTGAAATCGCCTGCGCCGACCCTGTGGCGCAATCGCTGCTCGCTTGGATTGCGGCAGAAAAGCAGGGCATACCCCCACCGGCTGCGGCTACGTCGCTTCTCGATGAAATGCGGCTTGAAGACCTGGTGCTGAGTCTTCTCGATCTGGACATCGAAGAGGCTGCGCAGATGGATTCCCTGGCGGATGCCAACACGCCGTTCGAGCGCTCCCCAGAGTGCTTCAACGAGACCTTGCAACAGGCCCTTCGGCAACTTCGATTGTTCAAGCTGTTTGCAAGAACGCATGACGGCGAGCACCACCGGAGCATTTGCCCGGCTGCGTACAACGAGCGCATCGGTGAGCACTACCCGGAAGAGATGGCGCGCTGGCGTGCCGACTTTCGGGCCATGTCGCCGGAGCAGCAGATGGTGGCAACCACCATCGTTTGGATGTACCGCTCAGGCCCCGACTCGATCTGGCTGCGCCGTGTCCCTTGTACGTGGAAAGCGTCCGAGGCGCTGCACTACATGCGTGACACGGGTTGCCTCGATGTGTGGCTGCAGCTCGTCGCCAGATACCCCGGCTGGTGAGCAACAAAAATTCAACCGCAATTTGCGGAGTTTCAAGAAGAGAGCGAATTTCTAAACTGACTTCACTTTCATAGTTACAGAGGAACACTGCCATGACAACCCGTTCCGTTTCCACGTTCAAGTACAACTTTCGCGCCCCGGGCAGCCAGGTGGAAGGCCCCGTCCGCTTCGCCATTGGCCGGACGGTGCTGGGCAAGGTGATCGTCGGCCGTAGTCAGCGCGGCATTTGTGCCATCCTCCTCGGGAACGATGTCCAGGCGCTGCGCGATCAGCTCGCGACAGCTTTTCCAGCCATCGAACTGCAGGACGGCCAGGATGCGCTGGAACGCGAACTGAGCCAGGTCGTCGCCTTCATCGACAAGGACAGTTCCGAGGGTGTCGTGAATCTCGACATCGGCGGTACGCTCTTTCAGCAAAAGGTCTGGCATGCGCTGTGCGGCATCCCGGCAGGCAAGACCCGCAGCTATGGCGACGTGGCGCGCGACCTCGGGGTGCCCGAGGCCGTCCGTGCCGTGGCCGGTGCCTGTGCGGCCAACGTGCTAGCCATCGCCATTCCATGCCATCGCGTGGTGCGCAGTGACGGTTCGATCTCTGGTTATCGTTGGGGTGTGGATCGCAAGCGTGCGCTGCTGACCGATGAAGCGGCTGCAGCCGCGGAGCTGGCAGCGTGAAAGTCACGGAGAATCAGAGCAGCATCATGAAGCCCCATGCCTACGACTGGATAGGCATCGGGCGGTCGCTGGATGCGCATGGAAATGCCGTGCTGCCCGGCCTTCTGACGGCGGAGCAATGCGATGGCCTTGCTGCCCTCTATCCGCAAGAGGAAGGCTACCGCACGCGCATCGTCATGGCCCGCCACGGGTTCGGGCGCGGCGAGTACAAATACTTCGCTTACCCGTTGCCGCCGTTGCTCGAACAACTGCGCCACGCGCTCTATCCCTGGCTGGCGCCAATTGCCAATCGCTGGAATCTGCAATTGGGCATCGACGTGCAATACCCCGACGGGCTGGCGGCATTTCTGCGGCGATGCCACGAGGCGGGCCAGACGCGGCCCACGCCACTGATCCTCCAGTACGGTGAAGGCGACTACAACTGCTTGCATCAGGATCTCTACGGCGATCACGTTTTCCCGTTGCAGGTCGCCATTCTGTTGTCGGAGCCTGGCCAGGACTTCGCCGGCGGCGAGTTCGTCATGACGGAGTTTTCACCCAAGGGCCAGCGCGCGGATGTGGTTCCGCTGCGCAAGGGCGACGCGGTGGTGTTCACCGTTAACCAACGGCCCGCTATGGGTCGGCGTGGCACCCGCAAGGTCGCTATGCGGCACGGCGTCAGCCGCATCCGTAGCGGCCAGCGCCACACCGTGGGCCTGATCTTTCACGACGCGAGGTGAGCATGGAAACGCTCGAACTCTTCGAGGCTCCAACGCGGCCATCGCGCCAGCGCCTGGGGCCTGCCGCGATGGTGCTGAGGGGCTTCGCCCTGCCTTACGTGCAGGAAGTGATGCCTGCCATCGACATCATCGATGCCATGTCGCCGTTCCGGCACATGGTGACGCCGGGCGGCTTCACCATGTCGGTGGCGCTGACGAACTGCGGCGCGCTCGGATGGACGACCGACCGACGCGGCTACCGCTACACCTCGGTCGATCCTGATACCGGGGAGCCCTGGCCAGTCATGCCGGAGGTGTTCGCCCGGCTGGCGAGCGAGGCCGCGAAGGCGGCAGGCTTCGACAGCTTCGAGCCCGATGCCTGCCTGGTCAACCGCTACACGCCGGGCGCGCGGCTGTCGCTGCACCAGGACAAGAACGAGCGCGACTACGACGCGCCCATCGTTTCGGTGTCGCTGGGCATGCCGGCGACGTTCCTGTTCGGTGGCCATGCGCGCACCGACCCCACGGTCAAGGTGCCGTTGCAGCACGGCGACGTGGTGGTGTGGGGCGGTGCCGACCGCCTGCGCTACCACGGCGTGATGCCGCTCAAGGATGAGCCCCATGCGCTGCTCGGGAGTCAGCGCATCAATTTCACCTTCCGCAAGGCGGGCTGACCTTCGGAATTCAACCGCAAGAGACGGAGTTTTTTCTTGCGGCGACATCCCTAGAGTGACCCCAGTAGCCGAGGTTTCCCATGAACACGATTACCGCAGACTCGCCGAGCGAGTTGTCCGACGCGCGCAGCCAGGTCGAAGCCTATTGCCAGTCGCTGGTCGATACCGGCGAAGCGCAATGGCGCATCAACGATGACGGGTACACCGAGCTGCACATGGAAGGTGGCGAAGCGTACCTGTTTGGCGAGTTCGGGGTGACGCGGCTGAGGTGATTGAACGAAGCCCTCATCGATTCAACAAGGAGTGCATCATGAAACTGTTTTTGAGCCAATTGGATTCGCCGCTGGGCGCGATGCTGCTCGTCACCGATGCGCAACACGTGGTGCGTGCGCTCGATTTCGCCGACCACGAGGCGCGGCTGCATCGCGGCCTGCGCGAGCACTATGGCGAGGTGGAACTGGCCCAGGCTCCGGCCCCGGCCGAGATTGCCGATGCCCTGGCCCGCTACTTCGATGGTGACTTGGAGGCGCTGAACGTGCTGCGCACGGCGACCGCCGGTTCGGAGCTGCAGCGCCGGGTCTGGGCGGCGCTGCGCCGCATCCCAGCGGGCACGACCACCACCTACGGCAAGCTCGCCAAGGAGCTGGGCTTTGACGATCCGCGTGCAGCCATCGCCATCGGGGCGGCCAACGGCGCCAATCCGATAGGCGTCATTGTCCCGTGCCATCGTGTCATTGCGAGCGACGGCGGCCTCAAGGGCTATGCCTGGGGCTTGCATCGCAAGCGCTGGTTGCTGGAGCACGAGAAGGCTATCGCCCCCAAGGAGGAAGAGCCGCAGACCGCCATGTTGCTGGGGTTTTGATCTTGAGCGCAACCATTGCAGCCGACATTTCTCCACGCGCCTATCAGCGAGCTTCCAAGTTCTTGTCCGAGCTGGACGAGGATTGGGCTCGCCACATCGCCGCCATTGGCCCGTGCCGCCATGAGGCCAAGCCTGCGCGAGAGCCCTACGAAGCCTTGGTGCGTGCGATTGCCTACCAGCAACTGCACGCCAAGGCGGGGGATGCGATCCTGGGCCGCCTGCTGGCGCTTTATCCGGGTGTTTCCTTTCCTACACCTGAACAATTGCTGGCGAGTGACCCTGAGACGCAGCGCGCCTGCGGCTTCTCTGCCACCAAGCTGGCGACCATCCGCGGCATCGCGCAGGCGACGGTCGAAGGCGTTGTGCCCAGCCTGAAAGAGGCACTGGGCCTGCCCGATGCTGCCCTGATCGAGCGCCTGGTCTCCTTGCGGGGTGTCGGGCGCTGGACGGTCGAGATGTTTCTGATCTATTCGCTGGAACGCTCCGACATCCTGCCGGTGGACGACTTCGGCGTGCGGGAAGGCTATGGACGCCTCAAGGGACTGGAGAAGGCGCCCACACCGCGCCAGATGCGCGAGATCGGCGAGGCGTGGAGTCCGTTTCGGACGGTGGCGGCCTGGTATCTGTGGCGCCTTCCCGCTCGATAGAGATTGACAGCAAGAATCGGAGTGCTTGCGACGGAAGGCCTGCGTACTCTGACGGTGTGATTGACGAGAACAGGATTTCTGCCATGAATACGATCATTGCTTACGAAACCGACGACGAGCGCTGGGCGGCCGTGCAGGCCCGCGATGCCGGCGCCGATGGCCAATTCGTCTACGCCGTGCGCACGACCGGCGTGTACTGCCAGCCCAGCTCGTCGGCGCGACTGCCCAAGCGCGAGAACGTGGAGTTCTTCGATACCGCCGAAGCCGCCGAAGCAGCGGGCTACCGTGGCAGCCGCCGCGCACATGGTGACCAGACCAGTGTCGCTGCGGAACGCGCGGCGCTGGTGGCGCGCGCCTGCCGCATGATCGAGACCTCGGAGACGCCGCCCCAGCTCGACGACCTGGCAGTCGAAGTGGGCGTGAGCCCGTTCCACTTCCATCGCCTCTTCAAGGCCGAAACCGGCTTGACGCCCAAGGCGTACAGCTCGGCTTACCGAGCCCGCAAGCTGCGCGAGGAACTGAGTAGCCCGGATGCGTCGATCACCAACGCGATCTATGACAGCGGCTTCAATTCCAACAGCCGGTTCTACGAAGCCTCCGATCAGTTGCTGGGCATGCGTGCGCGCGACTACCGGGCCGGCGGCGCCGGCGCGGTCATTCGCTTCGCGGTGGGTCAATGTTCGCTGGGCGCCATTCTGGTGGCGCAGAGCCAGCGCGGCATCTGCGCGATCTTGCTGGGCGATGACCCTGACAAGCTGGTGCGCGACCTGCAGGATCAATTCCCCAAGGCCGAGATCATCGGCTGCGACGGTGAGTTCGAGCAGTTGATCGCCCAGGTGGTGGGCTTCATCGAAGCGCCTTCGATGGGGTTGCATCTGCCGCTGGACGTGCAGGGCACGGCCTTCCAGGAGCGCGTTTGGCGCGCGCTGCGCGAAATCCCGCCGGGCACCACGGTGAGCTATGCGGACATCGCCGCGCGCATCGGCTCGCCCACGGCGGTGCGCGCCGTGGCCCAGGCCTGCGCCACGAACCACATTGCCGTCGCCATTCCCTGCCACCGCGTCGTGCGGCGCGATGGCGATATTTCGGGCTATCGCTGGGGCGTGGATCGCAAGCGCGAACTGCTGCGCCGCGAAGCGCAGGCTTGAGGGGGAACTGCCATGACTGCGATCAACACCACTATCGACCACCTGGACTGGGCCAACATCGGAGCACAGCTCGATGCCGAAGGCTACGCCTTACTGCCCGGTCTTCTGGGCGCTGACGTTGCCCGGAAACTGGCGCAGCACATGCGGACGGAGAAACATGCGAAGGGAGAGCCGCTGCACTCGGCTGATCTGGGCGGCGCTGACTTGCTCTCCTTCGGCGCGAGCCTGCCAGCGCCGCTGGATGTGTGGCGCACGGCGCTCTACGCGCACCTGGCCGTGATTGCCAATCGCTGGAACGAAACCCTGGGCATCGCTGCGCGCTATCCCACCGCGCTGGAGGAATTCCAGCGGCGCAACCAGAAGGCGGGTCAAACACGCGGGCAGTCTTATCTGAGTCGGCTCGTCATGGGCAACCATGTGCCGCTGCACCAGCGCAGTGACGGCGAGCAGGTGTTTCCGCTGCAAGTCGTTGCGGTGTTGTCCGAGCCGGGCACGGATTTCCAAGGCGGCGAGTTCGTGATGACGGAGCAGCGCCCGCGCATGCAGTCGCGTCCGCTGGTGCTGCCGCTTCAGCTCGGCGATCTGGCCATCATCGCCACGGCCGAACGCCCGTTCAAGGGCACGAAGGGCCACTACCGCGTCAATCTCAAGCACGCCATCAGTCGCGTGCGCAAAGGAGAGCGCATCGGCCTGGAACTGTCGTTCCACGATGCGCCGTAATGCACCGTGATACCTGGGGAGGATTGCACGTGCTCACTCAAAACAAGGCATTCACGTTGCTCGGGACGAACGGCAAGCCGTATGCGAGCGCTGCGCCTGGAACGTTCGGCGGCCACCGGGGCGGCAAACTCTACGGCCGCCTGGATTGCCGTGCAGCGCTACAGGCGATTGCCCGTGGCGGCTATGTGAAGCACCGCGTTTTCTTCGCCAACGAGGCGACGGCCATCGCAGCCGGTTACCGGCCGTGCGCCGTCTGCATGCCGCAGGAGTACGCGGCATGGAAGAAGACCCAGCCCATCAAAACCAAAAAAGAGGCCCGCCCATGAGCGCACTATTGTCCGCGTCCGCAGATGCGGAAATCCATGCACCGAGCGGCGCACTTGAATCCGGCATCGACACTGCGGACTGGCGTGCGGTCGAGGACGATCTGGGACGCGACGGCTTCGCCGTGCTGCCCGCGCTGCTGACGCCGCAGCAGTGCAACGCCATCGCGGGCTACTTCTTCGAGGAGGAGCGTTTTCGCAGCCGCATCGTGATGGAGCGCTACGCCTTCGGCCGGGGCGAGTACAAGTATTTCAGCTACCCGCTGCCCGATGTGGTCGGGCGACTGCGCCAGTCGCTGTATCCGCACCTGGCGCCCATCGCCAACCGCTGGCACACCGCCATGAAGATCAACGAGCGCTTCCCGGCGACCCATGACGAATTCCGGGCGGTCTGCCATGCCGCCGGCCAGCAGCGGCCGACGCCGCTCCTGTTGCGTTATCAGGCCAATGACTATTGCTGCCTGCACCAGGATTTGTACGGCGATCACGTCTTCCCGTTCCAAGTCATCTTCCTGCTCAACGAGCCAGGGCGCGACTTCCAGGGGGGCGAACTGCTGTTGACGGAAAGCAACCCGAAGCAGCCCGGCCGCGCGGACGTGGTGCCGCTGCGCCAAGGCGATGCCGTGGTGCTGGCCGTCAACCACCGGCCCGTGCGTTCCGCGCGAGGCTTCTATCGGTCGAGCCTACGTCATGGGGTCAGCCGGCTGCACTCGGGCCAGCGGCACACACTGGGCGTCATCTTCCACGACGCTAGGTGAGCCACTGGGTTTGCAGCGGGAACTTGTTCGCCTGTCATCAGGCCGGGGCGATGATGAGTGAGCGAGAAATTCAGCCACGCATGGCGTGGATGGCCGCCACGTCGCTGTCGTTGCTCAAGCCTTGGCTGCGACGCGCGCTCATGTCGTTGGCAAGCGCGCTCGCACAGCAAGGCGTAACAGCCAATCAGATCACCGTTCTGTCGATCGTGGTTTCAGTTGCGCTGGGCGCATGCTTGGCGCTCAATCCCGGGCGACCGGTCTTGCACGCCCTTGTGCCGCTGTGGCTGGTGGGGCGCACGGTCTTGGCATCGTTGGATGGAACACTCGCCGTCTGTTTTGGACAGAAGAGCAGAATTGGTGGATTCCTCAATGAAGCGGGGGACATTGCTTCTGACATCGCGCTCTACGCTCCCTTGGCACTGGTCAGTCCGTTCACGGCTTCGCAGGTGGCGCTGGTCTTGGCGCTGGCGGTCGCGGGCGAACTCACGGGGGTGTGCAGCGATTGGCTGGGCGCTGGCCGTCGATGCGAGGGCCCGTTGGGCAAGGCTGACCGCGCAATCGCGTTTGCCGCCCTCAATGTCTGGGTCGCTGCTCAGGGAGGACTCCCCGACTGGGCTGGCATCTTGATGCCAATCTTGGCAATATTGGCCGGTCTGACCCTCGTAAACCGCCTTAGGTTCGCTGCCTGCCAGCCAAAGGCGGGTTCAAGGTAAGTTTGCCAGTAGCCGCCGTAGTGCTCTTTGCTTTGCCGTCGCCACGCACCTATGCGGCCCCTAGCTCCCGTTGCCCAGGCTGCGCGAAAATGCCCAGAACTGGCCTAACCCATTGCCGGGTTTAAGTTTTTTTCTTACAACGCTTCGCCGTCAAGGACTTGACAGCGGACATTTTTCATTGCCGGGCCGCCCCAAGATGAAAGGCAGCCCCCCGCTGTGAGCCGCGCAGCGGCGGAGCGTGGGGGGCTTTGTCATGGGCGCTCGCCCGCCGCTGGCAGGGCTTCAGACGGTCAGCCAGGGGGTGCCTGCCGCGGCGTCGGCCACGCCGATGTCCGCCGGCTGGCAGCCCAGCGCCGCGGCCAGCGCAGCGCGCGCCAGTTCGGGGTGGTTGTTCTGCTCGCTCAGATGCGCCGCCACCACCTGCCGAAGCCCCGCATGATGAACCGCCTGCGCCACGGCGGCCGCGGCCGCGTTGGCCAGGTGCCCATAGGCGCCACCCACGCGCCTTTTCAGGAACGCGGGGTAGCCCGAGGCCGCCAGCAGGTCCGGATCGTGGTTGCATTCGAGCAGCAGGGCATCGCATCCCGCCAGCTGTTCCAGCACATGGGCCGTGGCATGGCCGAGGTCGGTCAGGACGCCCAGCCGCGCTGCGCCGTCCGAGCAGCACAGCTGCAGCGGCTCGCGCGCATCGTGCGGCACGGTGAAGGGGTGGAGCTGCAGCGCGCCGAGATCGATCGGCGTCGCGTCGCGCGCCACGTGCAGCAGGCCGTCGAAGTCGGGCAGGCCGAGGGCCGCATGGGTGCCGTGACTCATCCAGACCGGCAGGCGGCCGCGCAGCGCGAAGGCGCGCGCACAGCCGATGTGGTCGCCATGCTCGTGGGTGATGAAGACGGCGTCGATGTCGCCGGCCGACAGCCCGGCCCGCGCGAGCCGGGCGTCGAGATGTTTCAGCCCCAGGCCACAGTCGATCAGCAGGCGCGTGGTCTGCAGGCCGCTGCTCGCTTCGACGACCGTGGCATTGCCCGAACTGCCGCTGCCCAGGCTCCTGAAGCGCAGCATTCAGGCCTTCGACGGCACGCTGCCAGGGGGCAAGGCCCGGAACACCGCGGAGCCGGCGCTGCCGGGCCGCGGGTGGCACCCCTTTACAGGGGCGCCGCCGCCGGCGCTTCGAGGGGTCACTTCAGGTCGTCGGCAATCACCTGGACGATGCGCTGGGCATTGGCCGAGGTTTCGGGCGCGCCCGTGGCATTGAGCACGGCGACGGTGGAGGCGTTGCCCTGGCTCTGCACTTTGATGCGGTACTTCAGCGGCGGGGTGGTCGGCGAGGAGCTGAACAGCTTGCTGAAGAAGCCGGGTTCCTTCTTGTCGGTGGTGGGATCGACGTAGCGCACGAAGTAGGTGCCCTGGCTGCGGTCGCGGTCTTCCACGGTGAAACCGGTGCGGTCGAGCGTCAGGCCGACGCGGCGCCAGGCGCGGTCGAAGTCCTCGTCGAGCTGCACCACGGGCTGGTTGTTGAGCGTCGCCACGCGTGCGCTGGCCTTGACGGCACCGCCGGCCACCAGGGCCTTCGACTGCTCCTGCGAGACGCCGAGCTTGACCATCAGGCGGCGCAGGAATTCGGCCTCGAGTTCCGGGTCGGTCGGGCGCGGCTGCCAGCGGGTGTCGGTCTTCTGCGAGTTCTCGGAGGTGTAGACCTCGACCATGCCGCGATGGCTGATGTAGACCTCGGTGCCGCCCGAGGGCGTGCGCTCGAGCCGGGTGCGGAACTTGTCGCGCTCGCCAGTGGAGTAGAGCGAATCGAACACCTTGCCGATGGTGTTGCGGATGAAGTCCTGCGGCAGCTTGGCGCGGTTCTCGGCCCAGTCGGTTTCCATGATGCCGAGGTTCTGCTGGTCCAGCGTCAGCAGGAAGCCGTTTTCCTGCCAGAAGTCGCGCACCGGGCCCCAGAGCTGGTCGGCCGAGCGGTTGACCACCAGCCAGCGCTGGTTGCCGTCGCGCTCGATGCGCACGTCGCCGATGGCGGTGGCCGCGGTGGCCGTGGACGGATCGACCGCCCTGCCGACCTGCATGCTGGTGGCCGTGACGGCGCCGCCGGGGATCGCATAACGCGTATCGCGCGAGAGCTGGGACAGGTCGGGCGGGATCTCGAGCGAGGGCGCCTTGCCGGCGCTCTTGTAGTCGATCTTGTCGCCGTCCATGATGGTGCAGGCGGCCAGCGCCATCGAGAGGCCAAGCAGCCCGGCTCTTGCAAAATGATTCACGTCGTGTTCCTCGGAAGGGTCGGTACTGTCAGATCAGGCCGCTGGCGCGCAGGGCGCCTTCAACCACGGCTTCGTTGGCCTGGGCCAGCGGCGTCATCGGCAGGCGCATGGTGCCGCCGCACAGGCTCATGCGGGCCATGGCCCACTTGAGCGGGATCGGGTTGGCTTCCACGAACAGGTGCTTGTGCACGGGCATCAGCCTGAACTGGATCTCCATGGCGCGCCGGGCGTCGCCGGCCAGCGCCGCCACGCACAGTTCATGCATGGCGCGCGGCGCGATGTTGGCCGTCACGCTGATGTTGCCCTGGCCGCCGCACAGCATCAGGGCCACGGCCGTCGGGTCGTCGCCCGAATAGACGGCGAAGCCCTGGGGCACGTCGCGGATCAGCCACTGCGCGCGCTCGATGTTGCCCGTGGCTTCCTTGATGCCGACGATGCCGTGCACCTGGGCCAGGCGCAGCACGGTGTCGTGCGCCATATCGGCCACGGTGCGGCCCGGCACGTTGTACAGCACGATCGGCAGGTCGCCGGTGGCTTCGGCGATCGCCTTGAAGTGCTGGTACTGGCCTTCCTGCGTGGGCTTGTTGTAGTAGGGCACGACCTGCAGCTGGCAGTCGGCGCCGACGCTCTTGGCGAAGCGCGCGAGCTCGATCGCCTCGGCCGTCGAATTGGCGCCGCAGCCGGCCATGATGGGCACCCGGCCCTTGGCCTGCTCGACCGAGACGCGGATGATCTCGCAATGTTCTTCCACGTTGACCGTGGGCGATTCGCCTGTGGTGCCGACCACGCCAATGCAGTCGGTGCCTTCGGCGATATGCCAGTCGATCAGCTTGCGCAGGGTGGGGTAGTCCACGCTGCCGTCATCAAGCATCGGGGTCACGAGCGCCACGATGCTGCCGGTAATGGGTGTCATGTCCGCAGTTTTGAACGGTAAACGAGCATTTTACTCAGAGCCGGTGTCGCGCCGGCGGTTCCCCGGCGGGGCCTTCGCGCACGGCGGCGATGCGCTGCACGAAGCGCGCGGGCGCTTCCAGGAAACCGTCTTCGTAGGCCACCACGCGCAGGCCCTGGCAGGCCTGCAGCAGTTCGCCGGGGCGCAGCAGGAAATCCGGGCGCGCGGGCTTGCCCACGGTTTCGTTGCCGGCTGCGAAGGTTTCATAGAGCAGCACGCCGCCCGGCGCGACGCTGGCGGCGATGACCGGCAGCAGCGGCCGCCAGAGGTAGTTCGTGACGACCACGCCCTCGAAGCGGCGGCCGGCCAGGGGCCAGGGCCCGCCTTCGATGTCGACCAGCAGGGCCTGGCCGAGCGGCGCCACGGCCTCGATGGCCTGCGGCGAACGGTCGACGCCGACCACCGGGTGGCCGTGCTGCGCAAACCAGCGCATGTGGCGGCCCAGGCCGCAGGCCACGTCGAGCACCGTGCCGTGCGCGGGCACGAGGTGCGACCAGCGCCGGACCCAGGCGGAGGGGGCTTCGCTGCCGTGCGCCGGCGGCGGGGCGGGAGACTGCGTGCTCAATGCGGCTTGACCTCGTCCTTGAGCGCGGCCAGCGCCATCTTCTCCACCAGGCCGGGCGCCACGAGCTTCATGAAGCGGCCGAGCCGGCCCCTGGCCGTCATCACCACCTCGCGCTGGCGCCGCTCCATGCCCTCGAGGATCAGGCGCGCGCATTCCTCGGTGCTCATGGCGTCGTCCTCCTTGAGCCCGCTGGCACCGGCGGCCACGCCCTGGGCGTTGTAGCCGCGGTAGCGGATCTGGGTGGCCACCACGCCGGGGTAGGCCGTGGTGACACTCACGCCCGCGCCCCTGAGTTCGGCGCGCAGCGCCTCGAAGAAGCCGGTCATGGCGAACTTGGTGGCGCTGTAGGCGGTGCGCCCCGGGACGCCCATCAGGCCGGCCAGCGAAGACACGGCGACGATCTGGCCGCGCGTGGCCTTCAGGTGGGCGAGCGCCGCGTGGGTGCACCAGACGCTGCCCCACAGGTTGACGCGCATCAGGTTCTCGTACCAGGCCAGGTCCTCGGCCCGCACGTCCGAGAACAGCGCCTGGGCCGACACGCCCGCGTTGTTGATGAGCGCATCGAGCCGGCCGAAGGCCTGCATGGCGGCCGCGATCAGGGCGCGGCATTGGGCCTCGACCGAGACGTCGGTCTTCACCACCAGCACCTGCGCGCCCAGCTCGCGGCATTGCGCGGCCACGGCCTGCAGCGCCTCCTCGTTGCGGGCCGCCAGCACCAGGGCCGCGCCGGCCCCGTGCGTGCGCGCCAGTTGCCGCGCCATCTCGGCGCCGATGCCATCCGACGCACCGGTGATCACTATGGTTTTCATAGCAGGAAATGACCTATCTGCCTGGACCTCAGGCCAAAAACGTCTGAACCAGGCCCTAAAAGCAGGCCCAGACCTGGTTGGCGAGTGTGACCAGGAAGTCGGGCCGCGTGTACAGGGCAAACACTGCCAGCAGCACCGCCAGCGCGGTGCCGTAGGCCAGCAGCTTGCGGCCTGTTGTCATCTCAGCGCTCCATGAGCGCTACGCGCCGCCCGCAGCGGCTCCAAAGGCCGCGGAGCAGGCCATGCCAGTGCACCCGCGGAACCGGCTTGGCCGGGCCGCTGGGTGAGCCCCCTTGAGGGGGCTGAGAGGCCGCGGCTCCAGACCTGCCTGCGCAGGTCTGGACGGACTCGAAGAGCCACTGCCTCTGGCAGCGGCATCACGCCGCAGGCGCTTCGGGGGTGTTTCATTTCAAGCCCCCTGGGGCGCGGTGCGCCGGATCGCGTTTTCCTTGACCGGCAGGTTGACCAGGGCCGCGAAGATGCCCAGCGCGATCGCGATGTACCAGACCACGTCGTAGCTGCCGGTGCGGTCATACAGGTAGCCGCCCAGCCAGACGCCCATGAAGCTGCCGATCTGGTGGCTGAAGAACACGAAGCCGCTCAGCATCGACAGGTGCGCCACGCCGAAGATCTGCGCCACCACCGCATTGGTGGGCGGCACGGTGGACAGCCACAGCAGGCCCATCACGGCCGAGAACAGGTAGACGCTCGCCGGCGACAGCGGCGCCAGCAGGAACAGGCTGATGGCCACGGCGCGTGCGAAATAGATGAAGGCCAGGATGTTCTTCTTGGCCAGCCGCTGGCCCAGCGTGCCCGCGATGTAGGTGCCGAACACGTTGAACAGGCCGATCAGCGCCAGCGCGTAGCTGGCCACCTGGGGCGACAGGCCCTTGTCCTTGAGGTAGCTGGGCATGTGCACGCCGATGAACACCACCTGGAAGCCGCAGACGAAGTAGCCCGCCATCAGCAGCTGGAAGCTCGGGTACTTGAAGGCTTCGCGCAGCGCCTGGCCGATGGTCTGCTCGCGCCGCGGCGCGGCGCCGCCGGCGAAGCCCGGCTCGCGCAGGCCCCAGGCCAGCGGCACCATGAGCAGGGCGGCGAAGCCCAGCAGCGTCAGCGCTTGCTGCCAGCCGAAGCTGCTGATCAGGAAGCCCTCGGTCGGCACCATCAGGAACTGGCCGAATGAGCCGGCCGCCGCCGCGATGCCCATGGCCCAGGAGCGCTTGTCGGCCGCCACGTTGCGGCCGATCACGCCATAGATCACCGCGTAGGTGGTGCCGGCCTGCGCCGCGCCAATCAGCACGCCCGCCGTGCCCGCGAACAGCAGCGGCGTGGGCGAATGCGCCATGCCCATCAGGCCCAGCGCATAGAGCAGCGCGCCGCCGATGATGACGCGGAAGGCGCCGAAGCGGTCGGCCAGCATGCCCGCGAAGATGCCGGCGCAGCCCCAGGTCAGGTTCTGCAGGGCGATGGCGAAGGCGAAGGTCTCGCGGCTCCAGCCGTTGGCCTGGGTCACCGGCTGGAGCCAGAGCCCGAAGCCGTGGCGGATGCCCATGGACAGGGTCACGATGGCCGCGCCGCAGACCAGCAGCTGGGCCATCGACAGTTGTTTGGGTTGTGAACTCATGCGCAGAATGTAGCGATTTCGGGCCGAGGCTGCAGGCGGCCTCCGGGGTGTGCCGGCCAGGTGGCTGTATTTGTATCCAGTGGTTTGGGCGGCAAGCCACTACAATCCGCCCCATGGCTACGAATCAGGCAGGCAAACTGCCCTCCGACTATTCCGAAGGTTCGATCCGCGTGCTCAAGGGGCTGGAGCCCGTCAAGCAGCGCCCGGGCATGTACACCCGCACCGACAACCCGCTGCATGTGATCCAGGAAGTGCTGGACAACGCGGCCGACGAGGCGCTTGCGGGCCACGGCAAGAAGATCAAGGTCACGCTGCATGCCGACAGCTCGGTCAGCGTCGAGGACGACGGCCGCGGCATTCCCTTCGGCCTGCATCCCGAAGAAAAGGCGCCGGTGGTCGAGCTGGTCTACACCCGGCTGCACGCCGGCGGCAAGTTTGACAAGGGCTCGGGCGGCGCCTACAGCTTCTCGGGCGGCTTGCATGGCGTGGGCGTGTCGGTGACCAACGCGCTGTCCAAGCGGCTCGAGGTGGTGACGCACCGCGAGGGCTCGGCCGCCAGGCTGGCCTTCAGCGGCGGCGACGTGATCGAGCCGCTCGAGGTGCGCAAGCTCGAGGCCGGCGAGCGCAAGCAGGGCACCACCGTGCGCGCCTGGCCCGATGCCAAGTATTTCGAAACCGCCGCGCTGCCCATGGGCGAACTCACGCACCTGCTGCGCAGCAAGGCCGTGCTGATGCCTGGCGTGAGCGTCACGCTGGTCAACGAGAAGACCAGGGAAACGCAGCAGTGGCTCTACAAGGGCGGCCTGAGCGACTACCTGGTGCAGACGCTCAATGGCGACCCCGTCATCCCGCTGTTCGAAGGCAGCGGCCATGCCGACAAGAACGCCGACAACTTCGCCGAAGGCGAGGGCGCCGACTGGTGCGTGGCCTTCACCGAAGACGGCCAGCCGGTGCGCGAGAGCTACGTCAACCTCATTCCCACCAGCGCCGGCGGCACGCACGAAAGCGGCCTGCGCGACGGCCTGTTCAACGCGGTGAAGAGCTTCATCGAGCTGCATTCGCTGCTGCCCAAGGGCGTGAAGCTGCTGCCCGAGGACGTGTTCGCGCGCGCCTCGTACGTGCTGAGCGCCAAGGTGCTCGACCCGCAGTTCCAGGGCCAGATCAAGGAGCGCCTGAACTCGCGCGACGCCGTGCGCCTGGTGTCGAGCTTCGTGCGCCCGGCGCTCGAGCTGTGGCTCAACCAGCACGTCGACTACGGCAAGAAGCTGGCCGAACTGGCCATCAAGGCCGCGCAGACGCGCCAGCGCGCCGGCCAGAAGGTCGAGAAGCGCAAGGGCTCGGGCGTGGCCGTGCTGCCCGGCAAGCTGACCGACTGCGAGAGCAAGGACACCAGCCACAACGAAGTCTTCCTGGTCGAGGGCGACTCCGCCGGCGGCAGCGCCAAGATGGGCCGCGACAAGGAGAGCCAGGCCATCCTGCCGCTGCGCGGCAAGGTGCTCAACACCTGGGAGGTCGAGCGCGACCGGCTGTTCGCCAACAACGAGATCCACGACATCTCGGTGGCCATCGGCGTCGATCCGCATGGCCCGAACGATACGCCCGACCTGTCCGGCCTGCGCTACGGCAAGGTCTGCATCCTGAGCGATGCCGATGTCGACGGCTCGCACATCCAGGTGCTGCTGCTGACGCTGTTCTTCCGGCATTTCCCCAAGCTGATCGAGGCCGGCCACGTGTTCGTGGCGCGCCCGCCGCTGTTCCGCATCGATGCGCCGGCACGCGGCAAGAAGCCCGCCTCCAAGGTCTATGTGCTGGACGAAGGCGAGCTGGCGGCCACCCTGGACAAGCTGCGCAAGGAAGGCGTGCGCGAAGGCAGCTGGAGCATCAGCCGCTTCAAGGGCCTGGGCGAGATGAGCGCGGGGCAGCTGTGGGAAACCACGCTCAACCCCGACACCCGCCGCCTGCTGCCGGTGCAGCTCGGCAGCCTGGACTTCGGCCAGACCGAGAACCTGATCACCAAACTCATGGGCAAGGGCGAAGCCGCCGCCCGCCGCGAGCTCATGGAGCTGCACGGCGACGCGGTGGACGTCGACATCTGAGCGCACGCGAGAACCGCCCCGCATGAACATCGTCTACAACGCAAGGCACGCCGCCCATGCGCCGCAGCAGGAATTTTTCCGCGGCCGGCTGGTGCCTGCCGTGGACCGGCCCGAACGCGCCGCGCAACTGTGGCAGGCGCTGCAGCACAGCGGCCTGGGCACGGAGCGGCCCCTGCGCGACCACGGCCTGGCGCCGCTCGAGCGCGTGCACAGCCCGGCCTACCTGCGCTTCCTGCAGGGCGCCTACGCGCAGTGGCAAGCGCTGGGCGGCACGGGCGAGGCGTTTCCGGCGGTCTGGCCGGTGCGCACGCTGCGCCACGACATCGAGCCGCGCAATTTCTCGGGCCAGCTCGGCCTGTACTCCATGGACAACGGCACGCCGCTGACCGCCGGCGCCTGGGAGGCCGCCTACTGGGGCGCCCAGGCCGCGCTCAGCGGGCTGGACGCACTGGCCGGGCAAGGGGCGGGCGCCAGCGCCTACGTGCTCACGCGTCCGCCGGGCCACCATGCGGGGCGCGATTTCTTCGGCGGCTACTGCTTCGTCAACCACGCGGCCGTGGCGGCGCAGGCCGCGCTCGACGGCGGCGCGGCGCGCGTGGCCGTGCTCGACCTCGACTACCACCACGGCAACGGCACCCAGGCCCTGTTCTACGACCGCAGCGACGTGCTGTTCGTGAGCCTCCATGGCGACCCGCTGACCGAGTACCCGTTCTACCTCGGCCATGCCGACGAGCGCGGCGAAGGCGCGGGCCTGGGCTGCAACCTCAACCTGCCGCTGGCGGCCGGCACGAGCAACGCCGACTGGCTGGTGGCCCTGCGCGAGGCGCTGGCCTGCGTGAGCGCCTACGCGCCCGAGCTGCTGGTGGTCTCGCTCGGGCTCGACACCAGCGCCGACGACCCGATCTGCAGCTTCTCGCTGGGCACGGACGAATTCACCGCCATCGGCCGCAGCCTGGCCGCGCTGGGCCTGCCCTGCCTGCTGGTGCAGGAGGGCGGCTACGCGGTCGAGGCCGTCGGAGCGCACCTGCTGGCGGTGCTCGGCGGGCTGGCCCGCCCTCGGCAGGGGGCCGTGGCATGAGCAGCCGTGTGCGCCTGCGCCCCACCATGCAGAGCGACCTGGAGTTCGTGCTCTCGCTCGAGCAGGACCAGGCCAACCAGCCCTTCATCACGCCCTGGGAGCGCACTCAGCACGAGGCGGCGATCCGCTTTCCCGATTTCCGGCACTTCATCATCGAGGGCGGCCCGGACCTGGACGCCGAGGGCTTCCTGATCCTGATCGGCTGTCGCAGCCCGCACCAGTCGCTGGAGCTCAAGCGCATGGTGGTGCGCACGCAGGGCGCGGGCTTCGGCCGCGCCGCCCTGCGCGTGGCCAAGAAGGTGGCGTTCGACGACCTCGGCGCGCACCGGCTGTGGCTGGACGTGAAGGCCCACAACACCCGGGCCCAGGCGCTGTACGACAGCGAGGGCTTCGTGGTCGAGGGCCGCCTGCGCGAGGCGGTGCGCGTGGCTCGCTCGGAAGGCGGCGGCTACGACTCGCTGATCGTCATGTCCATGCTGCAGCCCGAATTCGCCGCCCGACGCGGCCTCGGCCGGGAGCTCTTCGCATGAGCCGATTCTGGCATCAAATAGGCTGGAGGTCCTTGCTGGCGGGTCTTGGATTGCTATCAATTTTGCAGCAGCCGGCGCATGCCGACGTGTGGGGCTATGTCGACGAGAAGGGCGTGGCGCATTTCGCCGCGGAGCGCGAGGACGAGCGCTACGAGCTGTTCTTCCGCGGCGACGAGAGCTTCGACACCGCCCAGGGCGTGGCCCCCGGCGCGGCGGCCCGGGGCGCGGGCACGCCGCGCGCGGTCAGCGTGCCGACCGCCGGGCCCCGGCTGATCGCCTTCTTCGAGGTGTCGCCGAGCTACAAGGCGATCAAGCATGTGCTGCGCGAGGCCTCGGACCTGCACAAGATCGACTACGAGCTGCTGCAGGCGCTGATCGCCACCGAATCCGGCTTCGACACCGGCGCCGTCTCGCCCAAGGGCGCGGTCGGGCTGATGCAGATCATGCCCGCCACGGCGCAGCGCTACGGCGTGCAGGGCGACCGCACCGCCCCGGTCGAGAAGAAGCTGACCGATCCGCGTATCAACATCCGCGCCGGCGCGCGCTACCTGAGCGACCTGATCGCCATGTTCCCTGGCCGGCTCGAGCTGGCGCTGGCCGCCTACAACGCGGGCGAGGGCGCGGTGCAGCGCGCGGGCAACCAGATTCCCAATTACAAGGAAACGCAGAACTATGTGAAGACGGTGATGCAGCTCTACACCATGCTGAAGCCGCCCTCCATGATGTCCACGCCCCGGCGCGTGCGCATGGAGCTGCCGGGCAGCGTGCCCGGGCGCGGCAACATGGTGGCCCCCCTGGGCGGCGCGGTCAGCGCGGCGCCCGTGTCTTCCGAATTCAAGATTGAACGCGACTAGGGCCTGCGGGCACTGAAAAAACAGTGTGAGCAGGCCTTGGTCTCCCGGCATGGACCGTGTGAACAGGCCCTGATTCTTCAATGAGCAACCAACCGACTCTCGATTTCTCCTCGGGCGAATCCGACGACTCGCTCAACCTGGCCAGCTATGCCCAGCGCGCCTACCTCGAATACGCGCTGAGCGTGGTCAAGGGCCGCGCGCTGCCCGACGTGTGCGACGGCCAGAAGCCGGTGCAGCGGCGCATCCTGTACTCGATGTCGCGCATGGGCCTGGGCTTCGGCGGGCCCAACGGCAACACCGGCGCCAAGCCCGTGAAGAGCGCGCGCGTGGTGGGCGACGTGCTGGGCCGCTTCCATCCGCACGGCGACCAGGCCGCCTACGACGCGCTGGTGCGCATGGCGCAGGATTTCTCCCAGCGCTACCCGCTGATCGACGGCCAGGGCAACTTCGGCAGCCGCGACGGCGACGGCGCCGCGGCCATGCGCTACACCGAGGCGCGGCTGGCTCGCATCACCAGCCTGCTGCTCGACGAGATCGACGAGGGCACGGTGGACTTCGCGCCCAATTACGACGGCTCGACCGAGGAGCCTCGCCAGTTGCCCGCGCGGCTGCCGTTCGCGCTGCTCAACGGTGCCAGCGGCATCGCCGTGGGCCTGGCCACCGAAATCCCGAGCCACAACCTGCGCGAGGTGGCCGAGGCCTGCGTGGCCCTGATCCGCAACCCCCAGCTCGGCGACGACGAGCTGTTCACGCTGGTGCCCGGCCCCGACTATCCGGGCGGCGGCCAGATCATCAGCAGCGCCTCCGACATCGCCGAGGCCTACCGCAGCGGACGCGGCAGCCTCAAGGTGCGCGCGCGCTGGAAGATCGAAGACCTCGCGCGCGGCCAGTGGCAACTGGTGGTCACCGAGCTGCCGCCCGGCGTGAGCTCGCAGCGCGTGCTCGAAGAGATCGAGGAGCTGACCAACCCCAAGGTCAAGACTGGCAAGAAGGCCTTGAGCCAGGAGCAGATCCAGCTCAAGGCCAGCGTGCTGGCCGTGCTCGACGTGGTGCGCGACGAATCCTCCAAGGACGCGCCGGTGCGCCTGGTGTTCGAGCCCAAGACCAGCCGCATCGAACAGCAGGAGCTGATCACCGCGCTGCTGGCGCACACCAGCCTGGAGACCTCGGCGCCCATCAACCTCACGATGGTGGGGCTGGACGGCCGGCCGGTGCAGAAGTCGCTGCGCCAGATGCTGGTGGAGTGGATCGAGTTCCGCCAGGCCACGGTGGCGCGCCGCTCGCAGCACCGCCTGAACAAGGTGCTGGACCGCATCCACATCCTCGAAGGGCGGCAGCTCGTGCTGCTCAACATCGACGAAGTGATCGCCATCATCCGCCAGTCCGACGAGCCCAAGGCGGCGCTGATCGCGCGCTTCTCCCTGAGCGACCGGCAGGCCGAGGACATCCTTGAAATCCGCCTGCGTCAGCTCGCACGGCTCGAAGCCATCAAGATCGAGCAGGAGCTCGCCGGCCTGCGCGAGGAGCAGAAGAAGCTCGAAGACATCCTCGGCAGCCCGGCCGCGCTGCGCCGCCTGCTGATCAAGGAGATCGAGGCCGACGCCAAGCAGTTCGCCGACCCGCGCCGCACGCTGATCGAGGAGCAGAAGAAGGCCGTGGCCGAGGTCAAGGTGGTGGACGAGCCGGTGACCGTGGTGGTCTCGCAAAAGGGCTGGGTGCGCGCGCGCAGCGGCCACGGCCACGAGGCCGCGAGCTTTGCCTTCAAGGCCGGCGACGGGCTGTACGGCACCTTCGAGTGCCGCACGGTGGACCAGCTGCTGGTGTTCGGCAGCAACGGCCGCGTGTACTCGGTGGCGGTGGCGATGCTGCCCGGCGCGCGCGGCGACGGCCAACCCGTCACCACGCTGATCGAACTCGAATCGGGCACCCAGCTCGCGCACTACTTCGCGGGCCCAGCGGGCGCCACGCTGCTGCTGTCGGGCTCGGGCGGCTACGGCTTCCTGGCCACGGTGGAGAGCATGGTGTCGCGCCAGAAGGGTGGCAAGGCCTTCATCAGCGTGGGCGAAGGCGAGACCGTGTGCCGGCCCTCGCCAGTGGCCGGCTTGCCGGTGAGCACCGCGGCGGGCACGCAGCCGCTGGCAGCGGCCACGCATGTGGCCTGCGCCTCCACCGGCGGGCGCATCCTGACTTTCGAGATCGCCGAGCTCAAGGCCATGGAGAAGGGCGGCCGCGGCCTGATGCTGATCGACCTCGATGCCAAGGACGCCCTGGCCGGGGCGGCGGCCTACACGCGCAGCGTGCGCATCGAAGGCATCGGCCGCGGCGGCAAGGAGCGCGAAGAGACACTCGAAATCCGCAGCCTCAACAACGCCCGCGCCGCACGCGGGCGCAAGGGCAAGGCGGCCGACCTCGGCTTCAAGCCCACGACCGTGGCGAGGGTGGAATGATGGACGGCCTCAGCCTGTCGAGCGTGGTGGTGGCCGCGCTGGGCTTCGCCATCGCCTTCGGCATTGCCCGCACCATCGCCACCGTGGTCGGCAAGCGCCGCCGCGCGCGCGAGCAGGCCGAGGCGCAGCGCCAGCAGAGCCGCCAGGTCAAGCGCGCGCTGGAGCGCAAGCGCAAGGGGTAGTTTTCAGGTGAGGTGCTGCTGCGTGCGCCTGGGCAAGGAGCGCGAGCAGATGCTCTGGTGCGTGCCCCGAATGGCGTCGGGCGACACCACGTCGCTCCAGGCGCGGGTGTCAGCCGATCTCCGCGATCAGCTCGATCTCGACGCAGGCGCCCATCGGAATCTGCGCCACGCCGAAGGCGCTGCGCGCATGCGCGCCCTTGTCGCCGAACACCTGGCCGAACAGCTCGCTCGCGCCGTTGGTGACGAGGTGCTGCTCGGTGAAGTCGCCGGTGGAGTTCACCAGGCTCATGAGCTTGACGATGCGCTTGACCTTGTTCAGGTCGCCCACGGCGGCGTGCAGCGTGCCCAGCAGGTCCACGGCCACGGCGCGCGCGGCGGCCTTGCCTTCGTCGGTCGTCATGTCGCGGCCGAACTGGCCGGCCCAGGCCTTGCCGTCCTTCTTGGCGATGTGGCCGGACAGGAACACCAGGTTGCCGGTCTGCACGAAGGGCACGTAGGCGGCGGCGGGCACGGCCACGGGCGGCAGGCTGATGTTCAGTTCCTTGAGTTTGTCGTACACGCTCATGATGCTTCCTTTTTTGAATGAAATCGGCCGGATGTCCGCGCCGGATGGTCATCGGTTGCTATTGAATCGATAGCAGTCCGGGTGTGCCGCGCAGCGCGGGCGGTGCGTCAGATTGTAGGCCGGGCCTGCGCGAGCGGCTGTGCCAACGGCTGCACCGTGACGGCCACGTCGAGCGTGTGGCGCGCGCCGCCGTGGATCACGCCGCGCACGGGCGACACGTCGGAGAAGTCGCGGCCCGTGGCCAGCGTCACGTAGTCCTCGCCCGGGGCACGGTTGTTGGTGGGGTCGAAGTCGCACCAGACGCCGCTGCCGCCTTCGGCGCCGGGCACGTAGACCGAGGCCCAGGCGTGCGAGGCGTCGCTGCCGATCAGGCGCGGCTGGCCGGGCGGCGGCTCGGTCAGCAGGTAGCCGCTGACGTAGCGCGCGCTCAGGCCCATGGCGCGCAGGCAGGCCACCATGATGTGGGCGAAATCCTGGCACACGCCCTTGCGCTGCGCCAGAGCCTCCAGCGCCGGGGTGCTGACTTCGGTGCTCTGCGATTCGTAGGTGAAGTCGCCGTGGATGCGCTCCATCAGGTCGTGCGCGGCCAGCAGCAGCGGCACGCCGGCGCCGAAGCTCGGCCGCGCATAGGCCGCGAAGGCCTCGTGGCGCGGCGCGCAGGGCGAGGCGAACACGAACTCGGCCGCGCCGTCGTAGGCCGCGCCCGCGTGGTAGCGGAAACGCTCGCGCACCTGCTCCCAGGGCGGGCTGCTCGCGGGCGGCGCGGGGGCGCGGGTGGACACCACGCTGTCGGCGCGCACCAGCAGTTCGTCGTGCACGCTTTGCAGCGAGAAGAAGGAGCGCGTGTTGCCGTAGACATCGAGCGCCTCGGTCTGCTGCGCCGGCGCAGGCTCGACGGTCAGCGTGTGGCGCAGCAGCTGCTGCGTGGCGGTCTGCCGCGGCTTCAGGTGCGCCATGTGCTGCGCCGTCTCCACGGGCGGCGTGTAGGCGTATCGGGTGTCGTGGACGATGTGCAGCAGCATGGTGGGCCTCGCGGGGGGCTCAGGCGCCGACGCTGTAGCGGGCCTCGCCCGAGTGCGTGAAGTACAGCGAGCCGATCTCGTCGGACACGCGGTAGGCCGCCGCGGTGCACTGCTGCAGCCGCTCGACCAGCGCGCGGTGGGCGCCGTCGGCGCCGGGCTCGCACAGCGGCGCCAGCGCCCAGGCGCCGGGGTCGGGCACGCCCAGGGCCAGTTCGCTCAGCTCGCCCGGCGCGCTGCCGGCCAGCTTGGCCAGGCGCCCGCGCAGGGTCTGCGCCACCCAGCCGAGCGAGCGCGGGTTGTCGCGGTCGAGCACCAGCAGGTCGAGCAGGGCGGCCACGTCGCGCCGCTGCTGGTACTGCGCGTGGAAGGTGATGGTGCTGTCGAACAGCGAGATCATGGCCTCGAAGCCGCCGTCGCCGTGCACCGAGCCGGTCTCGAAGCCCTCGGCCAGCGCCGAGGCGAGGAAGCCCAGGCGCTCCAGGTGGCGGCCGATGGACAGCAAGCGCCAGCCGTCGTCGCGCGTCATGCGGTCGGTTTGCGCGCCGGTCATGGCCGCCATGTAGCTGCTGGCCGATTCGAGCACGCGCAATGCCTCCACCGGGGAGTAGTCGCCGTCCTCGGCCTGCCCGGCGCAGCGCAGGAAGAACTCGTGCTCGGCGCGCACGATCACGTTCCACTGCTCGGGCGACAGCCGCTCGCGCACGGCCGAGGCCGCGCCCTTGAGCGCGCGCAGGTTGTAGCCCACGCTGGTGACGTCGGCATCGCCCAGGCCCGCGATCAGCGAGCGTTCGAACACGCGCCGCGCCTGGGCGGCCGACGGCACGCCGGGCCGCACCAGGGCATTGCCGGTGGCCAGCGCGTTGAGCCAGGCCAGCAGCGGCGGCGAGGACTGGTCTTCGCCATTGAGGCATTCGAGCGTGAGGCGCGCCAGGCGCAGGGTGTTCTCGGCGCGCTCGGTGTAGCGACCCAGCCAGAACAGGTTCTCGGCGGCACGGCTGGTGACCAGGCGCTTGCGGTGCGCCAGCGCGGCCGGCGTCAGCGGCGGCTGCAGCATCGTGGTGTGGTCGACCTCGCCGCGCGTGAGCGCCCAGGCGTCGGCGCTGCTGCCGCCGCGCTGCATGGAGGCGATCTCCTCACCCGCGGTGGCGATGCGCACCAGCCCGCCGGGCAGCACGTGCCAGGACTGCGGGCCGTCGCACAGCGCGAACACGCGCAGCATGGCCGAGCGCGGCGCGATGCGCTCGTCCTGCCAGGTGGGCATCTGCGACAGCGGCAGGTAGGCCTGCACCGTGTGCTCGTCGCCCTGGCGCAGGATGCGGCCGCTCCATTCGTCGAGCCCGCGGCGCGACAGCGTGCGCCCCACCACGGCATTGAACGATCCGTGGCTGGCCGAGCCCGGGTAGGTGGGCTTGATCACGCAGTCGCGCAGCTGCGGCAGCACCTCCTCCAGGGCCGCGCGCTCGCCGCACCACCAGGTGGGCAGGGCGGGCAGCAGCAGCTCCTCGCCCAGCAGGTGGCGCGACAGCGCCGGCAGGAAGCCCAGCAGCGCGGTGGATTCGAGGAAGGCCGAGCCTGGCGCGTTGGCCACCAGCACGTTGCCCGCGCGGATGGCCTGCAGCAGCCCGGGCACGCCCAGGGTGGAGTCGGAGCGCAGCTCCAGAGGATCGAGGTACTGGTCGTCCAGCCGCTTGAGCAGGCCGTGCACCGGCTCCAGGCCCTGCAGGGTCTTGAGGTACAGGCGCTGGTCGCGCACCGTGAGGTCGCTGCCCTCGACCAGCGTGAGGCCGAGGTAGCGCGCCAGGTAGGCGTGCTCGAAATAGGTTTCGTTGTAGGGGCCGGGCGTGAGCAGGGCGATGTGCGAGTCGGCGCCGGCCGGGCTCATCTGCTTGAGGCCATCGACCAGCGCGCGGTAGCTCGCGGCCAGGCGCTGCACCTGCATGGACTCGAAGGCCTGCGGAAACAGGCGCGAGGTGATGATGCGGTTTTCCAGCAGATAGCCCAGGCCCGAGGGCGCCTGGGTGCGCTGCGACACCACCCACCAGTTGCCGTCGGGGCCGCGCGCCAGATCGAAGGCCGCGATGTGCAGGTGTGTGCCGCCCACCGGCGGCACGCCATGCATGGCGCGCAGGTAGCCGGGATGGCCCTGCACCAGCGCCGCCGGCAGCAGGCCCTGGGCCAGCAGCTCCTGCGGGCCGTAGACGTCGGCCATCACGCGGTCGAGCACGCGCACGCGCTGCTGCACGCCGGCCTCGATCTGCTGCCAGCTCTCGGGCGAGAGGATCAGCGGAAACAGGTCGAGCGACCAGGGCCGCTGCGGGCCGTGGCGGTCGGCATAGACGTTGTAGGTGATGCCGTTGTCGCGCACCTGCCGCTCCAGGTTGGCGGTGCGGCGGTCCAGGTCGCCGAAGCCGTCGGTGCCAAGATGTTCGAAGAATTGGCTCCAGGTCCGCGCCAGCGGGTCATTTTCTGCTACTGATTTGGGAGCGCCCTGGCCATCGTCGCGGCGCTGCCCGCGCAGTTCGTCGTAGTGGCCGGGCGCGGCAGGAGCCGCCAGGGCCGAGGCCAACTGGGCGGGGGCTTCAAGCGCGCCGGCTTCGAAGAGGGAGGTGTTGTGTTTTTCCACTTGTCGCTGGATTGTCACACCGAGGTGTAAAGCCGCCGAAACAGCAGGCCACAGGGCTCATGCAGTTGTTGTGCCAAAGCGACTTTTGCGGCGCTCGGCCCCGGGCGGCCTCGCCATGGGAGATGCACCATGCGCTGCAGCAAGCAGCCACGGCGCCGAGATGCTTCATTCAAAGCGCGATTCCCTTCAATGCGAAAAAGCCGGGTTGACGATATTGAAGCTGCATGGCTCAATTGTTTTGATTTGAAAAATCCATCTCTATAGAAGTATAGAAAATGGTTCTAAAAGTGGTTGTGGGACGAGGGAATTCAAGATGAGGTGGCGTGCTCGCTGTTTGGGGCTGGTTTCCATGGTGCTGTCGATTTCAGGATGCTGGGGGGACGGCAACTCCGGTGGTTTTTCAAGCCAGGAGGATGGCGTGTTCTATCGCCCCAAGGCCATCGCCCTGCAAGCCGACGCCGCGGGAGAGGCGGTGCGTCTCTTCGTGGTCAATGACGACGACTCACTGACCTCCTGCGGCCTGCAGCCCGATGGCTCCATGGCGGCTTGCAGCAACCGCAAGAACCCCCACCTCGCGGCCGTCAACCATGTCGCCATCCACCCGGGGACCCAGACGCTCCTGTTCGATCAGGCGGCGGGGGCTTCGCTCACGAGCTGCGCGCTCGATGCGGGCCTGGGCCTCGCCGCGTGCCAGCCGAGCACCGATGGCGGCGCCATCCAGGACGCCCGGTCGGTGGCGTTCAATGCGAGCGGACGGCAGGCCTACGTCGTCCTGGCGGACAGCCGCGTCGTCCGTTGTGCGGTGGCCGGCAACGGCGTCCTGCAGAGCTGTGCCACGGTGCCGCTTCCCGGCGGACTGGGGCGGCCCGCCACCCTCCGGCTGCTCGCCACGGCCTCCGGCGAATATGCCTATCTGCTGAACAGCGGTGGGGATGCGTCCATTTCGGTCTGCACGGTCTCGCCGTCCACCGGAAACTTTGAGCGCTGTGTGGCCGAGCGTGGGAACGGTGTTTTCACGGCCCCGTCCTCCATGACCTTCAATCCGGCCAGAAGCCACGCCTACATTGCGAATGCAGACACGAACAGCATTGCGATCTGCGGCGTGTCGGCAACGGGCGGGCTGGTGTCGTGCCGCAACTCGGATGGCGAGGGCACCTTTGCGGCGGTCAGCGCGCTGTCGTTCGATCCCGCCGGGAAACGCGCCTATGCGGCCAATGCGCTGAACAGCACGATCTCGGTCTGCACGGTGGCGAGCCAGGGCGGGGATCTCAACGCCTGCTCCGTGTTCACCATCGAGGATTTCGAGTACACGACCGACATGGTCATCGGCACCCGGCAGGGGGGCTTGATCGCGTACATCGTCAGCTTCAGCAACGGGGCCGTCTACGGCTGTCCGCTCGACAAGGCGGGCGAATTCACGTCGTGCGCCAGTACCGAGTGAGGGCGGGAGATAAAAATGAAGTATTGCCGCCCCCTTGTTTTCGCCCTGTGGTCCCTGCTGCTGTCCATGCAGGCGCTGGCCCAGCCGCTGTACTACAACATCGCTCACGCCATCAACAACTCCCGCTACATCGGCTGGGCCGTGGCCGGCGGAGCCAACGGCATCGAAGCCGACCTGAATTTTGCGCAGGATGGCGCGCTCACCACCTTCCAGCACAGGACGATGTGCGAATGCCAGACCATTGGCATCAAGCCCTTTGATATTTCAATCCATCTGTTCAAGGAAACGGGAATTTGCAAACGGATGATGCATGAGGATCCGGAATACAAACCGGATTCGTCGAGCAGCGTCACCCTGCGCGTCACGGACGCAGCCTCTGCCTGCAACGTGTATGAAAACGCCACGAGCTATCTCCGGAATCTGGCGGCGCATCCATCGATCGCGCTGTTCATCATCGATTCGAAGGTGGCCCGCTCCTTCAACAAAAACGATGATGTCGTGCGTGGCGCGGCCGGCCGCAACGTCGTGGCGGCCATCAATCAGCACCTGTTCGGCGCCGGCTACCGAGGCAAAGTGGTGGTCGGGGTCGCCGACTCGAAGGACCATGCCTACATCCGCGGCGCCGTGGAGGCCGCAAAAAGCTCCCCATACCGGGACAGGATCTATTTCTCGTTCGACGAGGATGGCGGTGGCTGGGTGTTCGTGGCGAAAGAGGCTAGAAGCACCATTGCGCTGATCAACTCCATTGCAGGGAACAAGGCCGTGTATGGCTATGGCATATCGGCCAACCTGGAGCGCCGGGTCGGGGCCAAGATGGAAGTTGGAGTGGCCGCCGAGAAGGCGGGCCAGGTCCAGGGAAACTATGTCTGGACCATCGACGCCGCTTCGTCCATGGACGACTACCTCAAGATGGGCGTCCGAGGCATCATGACCAACTGGCCGTCTCGCCTGAATGAGCGGATTGCGGCCTACATCCGCCTCCGTGGCGGACGCCTGGCGGAGCCCGGCGATCCCTTTTGACGAGGCTCGGCGCTTTGATGACTGCTACGGCCCGGGCAACAGCTCCGCAAAATCATGGGCCAAGCGATGCGCATCGCCGGGCCAGCGGGCAGAGAGGTAGTTGCCGTCCCGCACGCTGAAGCCCAGGTCCAGGCGTTCGGGGTGGTCGCGCTTCAGGGCCGGCGGGCCCTGGATGAAGTCCCCGGGCTGCGCCAGGGCCTGGGTCACTTCCTCTTCGACGGTCTGCGGGTAGGTGCGGTAGTAGTCGCCGAGCCACAGGCGCGTCAGGTTCCACGCTGTCAGCTCCATCTGCCGGGTCAGCGCGGTGGTCTTGCGGCCGTACAGCACCGACCGCCCCGAGGCGTTGCGCGAGCGGGCGGCCACCAGCACGCCGTGGCAGATCGCGCCCACCGGCCGGCCGGCCTCGAACATCGCCGCCACCTTGGCCTGCACCAGCACCGATTCGAGGTAGGGCTTCATGCCCACCGCGTGGCCGCCGGGCAGGAACAGCGCATCGCAGGCCGTGGCCGCGAGCTGGCCGTAGGCCAGCGGGTTCTGGAATTCGGGGCTCTGCACCAGCGCGTCATAGGCCTGCCGGCCGTTGGCATCGGCCCGCAGCAGCGGGGCGAGCAGGCCCAGCCCGTCGCCCGTGACCATGCGCGGGTCGGCCGCGCCCATGCGCCCGTCGGGCGTGGCGAAGACGAGGGTGTGGCCGAGCGCGCGCCAGACCTGCCAGGGCACGGCGGCCTCGGTGGGGTCGAAGTCGCTGGCCGGGAGTGGAACCAGGATGGTGGCCATCGCCTAGCTCCGCCGCAGGTCCAGCGTGAACGGAAACTCGCGGCTGCCCGGCACATGGATCGTGGCGGGCGGCACCTCGAGCGTGCCCGGCGTGTGGCCCATGCGGAAGAAGCGCGCCAGGCGCCGGCTCTCGGCCTCGTAGGCGTTGACCGGGAAGGTGAGGTAGTTGCGTCCGCCGGGGTGGGCCACGTGGTACTGGCAGCCGCCGAGCGAGCGCTTCATCCAGGTGTCGACGATGTCGAAGGTCAGCGGCGCGTGCACGCCGATGGTGGGGTGCAGCGCCGAGGGCGGGTTCCAGGCCTTGTAGCGCACGCCGGCCACATACTCGCCGGCCACGCCGGTGGGCTGCAGCGGCAGGGCCTGGCCGTTCACGGTGACGACGTAGCGGCTCTCGTTGAGGCCGGTCACGCGCACCTCGATGCGCTCGAGCGACGAGTCCACATAGCGCACGGTGCCGCCGGGCGCGCCTTCCTCGCCCATCACGTGCCAGGGCTCCAGCGCGTTGCGCAGCGTGAGCTCGATGCCGCGCGACTGCACCTCGCCCACCAGCGGGAAGCGGAACTCGAAGTGCGGCGCGAACCATGAGGTGTCGAAGGCGTAGCCGGCCTCGCGCATCTCGGTCATCACGTCGTTGAAGTCCATCTTCACGAAGCTGGGCAGCAGGAAGCGGTCGTGCAGCTCGGTGCCCCAGCGCGTGGCCGGCGCCTGGTAGGGCGCCTTCCAGAAGCGCGCAACCAGGGCGCGCAGCAGCAGCTGCTGCGCGATGCTCATGCGCGCGTGCGGCGGCATCTCGAAGGCGCGCAGCTCCAGCAGGCCCAGGCGGCCGGTGGCCGAATCGGGCGAGTACATCTTGTCGATGCAGAACTCGCTGCGGTGGGTGTTGCCGGTGACGTCGATCAGGATGTTGCGCAGCGTGCGGTCCACCAGCCACGGCGGCATGTCCTGGCCGTGGATCTCGCGGTTGCGGCGGATCTCGCGCAGCGCGATCTCCAGTTCGTAGAGCTGGTCGTTGCGGGCTTCGTCCACGCGCGGGGCCTGGCTGGTAGGGCCGATGAACATGCCGCTGAACAGGTAGCTCAGGGACGGATGGTTGTGCCAGTAGAGGATCAGGCTGGCCAGCAGCTCGGGCTTGCGCAGGAACGGGCTGTCGGCGGGCGTGGCGCCGCCCATCACGAAGTGGTTGCCGCCGCCGGTGCCGGTGTGGCGGCCGTCGGTCATGAATTTCTCGGCAGACAGCCGGGTCTCGAAAGCGGCGTTGTAGAGGAACTCGGTGTGTGCCACCAGTTCGCCCCAGTGGTGCGCGGGATGGATGTTGACCTCGATCACGCCGGGATCGGGCGTGACCTGCAGCAGCTTCAGGCGCGCATCGCGCGGCGGCGGGTAGCCCTCGAGCACGATCTTCACGCCCAGTTCCTCGGCCGTGCCTTCCACGGCGGCGAGCAGGTCGAGATAGTCTTCCAGCCGCGCCAGCGGCGGCATGAAGACGTAGAGCAGGCAGGACTTGCGGCCCACGGTTTCGGCCTTCGGGCCGTTGGCGCGGCGCGGGTCGCGTGCTTCCACGCACAGCGCGGTGCGGGTGTGGCCCTGGGCCGACTCGAAGCGGCCCGGCGGGCGCACGAAGCCGCGGGGCTCGGGCTGGCCCGCCTCGCGCGCGTTGCCCGGGGTGGCGAAGCGGCCCAGGCCGTCCTGCTGCACGCGGGCTGCCTCGCCCTGCGGCCCGGCGCCCGAGAGGTAGGGTACGGCGCTGCGCTCGTCGCCCGGTGCGCCGGCGGCCTGGCGCACCTGCCGCATGGCGGCCGCCGGCAGGGCATCGCGCGGGGCGGTCGGGTCCTGCTCGATCAGGTAGGGGTAGTCGGCCTTGCTGACCCAGGGCAGCGAGTCCAGCGGCAGGCGGTAGCCCATGGGCGAGTCGCCGGGGATCAGGTACATGCGCTCGTCGCGGAAGAACCAGGGGCCGGTGCTCCACACCGAGCCCGACAGGCGGGGCGCGCCGGCGGCGCCGGGGCCCGGGTTGACCTGCAGCGGCAGCACATAGCCGACCACGGCGTCGAGCTTCTGCTCGAACACGCGGCGCAGGCGGGCGCGCTCAAGCTCGTCATCGAGCCGCGAGTCGAACGGGTCCACGTTCACCGGCAGGCGGCGCTCGCGCCACAGGTAGTACCAGACATCCTCGTAGCCGGGCTCGATGTAGCGGGGGCTCAGGTTCAGCCGGGCTGCGAGCCGCTGGGTGAAGCGTTCCGCATCTTCGCTGGTGTAGTGCGAGGGCTCGCGTTCGTCGGCGAACAGCGCGGGGTTGTTCCAGGCCGGCTGGCCGTCGGCGCGCCAGCAGATGCTCAGGGCCCAGCGCGGCAGCTGTTCGCCGGGATACCACTTGCCCTGGCCGAAATGCAGAAAGCCGCCCTGGCCGTACTCGGCGCGCAGCCGGTGCACCAGCTCGGTGGCGTAGCCGCGCTTGGTGGGGCCGAGCGCATCGGTGTTCCACTCAGCCGCGTCGCGGTCGTCGGTGGCGACATAGGTGGGCTCGCCGCCCATGGTCAGGCGCACGTCGCCGGCCATCAGCTCGCGGTCCACAGCCTCGCCCAGCGCCAATACGGCAGCCCATTGCGCGTCGGTGTAGGGCTGGGTGACGCGCGGCGATTCATAGATGCGCGTGACCTGCATGTGGTGGCTGAACTCGACCTCGGCCTGGTCCACGGCGCCCTCGATCGGCGCGGCGCTGGAGGGCTGCGGCGTGCAGGCCAGC